>NZ_JAVIXR010000001.1 GCF_031157525.1 Marinobacter sediminicola | reverse complement strand
ATTGCCATTTTGACGTTGGCGAGATCAACACCAGTGTTATCCGGCTTGACGCGTACCTTTACGTTGTAGTCGATTACTCGTTTTACAGCGACCAGAACCTTCATAGATTCCTCGTTCTTCTACGATGGGTTAATGACTCTCAACCAAAAAATACTCTTAGACAGGCCCTGAATGGGCGGGTGACAGAGCATTCTCGATTGCTGCGTCTCGGCAAGATACCGGTAAACTGGTATACAGACCGAACGTTACAAACAGCGGCCTCGCACTGGGGCCATCCGTCACGGCGGACTAATACTGAAGGCAAAGATTAAACGGGTCAATAGTCCAGTTAGACGCGCCACAGATGTTTTCTGAGCCAATTAACCGATACAGCAACTGCTGATAAGGGCAGAAACACACGCACCGGGCGGCTCAGCGCACTGTTTTACAGTACGAATCTACAATGCCAAACCTTTGGCTAAAATTCAAACAAACGTTTGTTTGAATCCTCAAATACGTTATCCTTTAAGCTTATAAAGGCTGAGTATTCGCCTGTGGGTAGTCGTCTGGGCAAACATTTACCGGTATGATGGCGCCCCAGAATTTTAAAAAAGCCTACGGGCATACAAAATCCATTAAAAGATGTTTGAGGAGACCAACGTGGAACGCGAATCGATGGAATTTGATGTTCTTATCGTCGGCGGCGGCCCTGCTGGCTTGTCGGCAGCTTGCCGAGTTATGCAGCTGGCACAAGAGTCTGGCGAAGAACTGACGGTGTGCGTAGTAGAGAAAGGTTCCGAGATCGGCGCGCACATTCTGGCCGGTACCGTATTTGAACCCACCGCCCTCAATGAACTCTTTCCCGATTGGAAAGAGAAAGGCGCCCCACTGAACACTCCGGTTACCCGTGACGATATTTTCCTGCTGAAGAACCAGGATAAGGGAACCAAGATACCAAACGCTTTCGTACCGAAGAACATGCACAACCATGGCAACTATATTATCAGCCTTGGTAACCTGTGCCGCTGGCTTGGTGAACAGGCGGAAGCCCTGGGCGTAGAAGTATACCCAGGGTTTGCTGCAGCTGAGACGATTGTAGAAGACGGCCAGGTTAAAGGCATCATTACCGGTGACATGGGCGTTGCAGCCGATGGCTCTGAAAAAGACGGCTACATGCCGGGCATGGAACTGCGCGCCAAGTACACACTGTTTACCGAAGGCTGTCGTGGGCACCTGGGCAAGCGTCTGATTAAAGATTTCAATCTCGACGAAGGCAAAGACCCCCAGCACTACGGCATCGGTATTAAAGAGCTGTGGGACATTGACCCTGCCAAACATGAGCCGGGCCTTGTCGTTCACACAACCGGCTGGCCTCTGACAGAAACCGGCTCTACCGGTGGCTCCTTCCTTTATCACCTTGAGAACGGCCAGGTCTACGTTGGGTTGATTGCTGATCTTTCCTACAGCAACCCACACATGAGCCCGTTTGAAGAATTCCAACGCCTCAAGCTCCACCCTGAATTCCGAAAGTACCTGGACGGCGGCAAGCGGGTATCCTATGGCGCGCGGGCCCTGAGCAAGGGTGGATACAATGCCCTGCCCAAGATGAGCTTCCCCGGCGGCCTGATACTGGGTTGCGATGCGGGCACCCTGAACAGCTCCAAGATTAAAGGGTCTCACACTGCTATGAAATCTGGCCTTTTGGGCGCTGAAGCAGTATTTGAAGCACTTAAGAATGGCCAGACTGGTGAGGAAATCACCAGTTTTGCAGACCGTTTTGAAAAGAGCTGGCTGTATAAAGAGTTGTACGATGAGCGCAACTTTGGTCCAGCGATGCATAAGTTCGGCAATTTCATTGGTGGTGCAGTCGCATTCTTCGAGCAGAACATTCTGCGCAGAAGCCTGCCGTTCACCCTGCGTGACTTGACGCCTGACTACGCCACAATGAAACCTGCGGCTGAGTGCAAAAAGGTCAGTTATCCCAAGCCGGATAACAAGCTGACCTTTGACCGCCTGACGTCGGTGTTTATTTCCAACACCAACCACGCGGAAAACCAGCCGGTTCACCTGAAGCTGACCGACCCTGACATCCCCATTAACCACAACCTGCCGAAGTACGATGAGCCTGCTCAGCGCTACTGCCCTGCAGGGGTTTACGAAGTGGTTGAAAAGGACGACGGCAGCGGAATGCGCTTCCAGATCAACGCTCAGAACTGTGTTCACTGCAAGACCTGTGATATCAAGGACCCTGCACAGAACATTACCTGGGTAACGCCCGAAGGCGGCGGTGGTCCAAACTACCCCAACATGTAAGTTGGCGTGGTAGCCTAAAGCATCGATTTACCCGATGCTTTGAAAGAACGGAGTTGCGGTTGAATCCGCAGCTCCGTTTTTTTATTCTCGCTTTATAGGCGGACAAAAAAAGGGCTCCCAAAGGAGCCCTCTTCAGAACCGGCACTTACACTCTTAGTGAGCGTGACCGTGTTCCTGTTCTTCTTCAGTGGCGTCACGCGCTTCGATGACTTCAACATCAAAGTGCAGAGTCTCGCCAGCAAGCGGGTGGTTCGCGTCGATGGTGACGGTTTCTTCGCTTACTTCCACAACACGCACAACCTGGGGGCCGCCCGGGGTCTGTGCCTGGAACTGCATACCTGGTTCGATGGTGTCGACACCTTCAAACGCGGTACGTGGAACTGGCTGAACCAGCTCTTCGTTGATTTCGCCGTAGCCTTCAGCAGGCTCAACAGAAACTTTAACCTGGTCGCCTGCGTTCTTCTCGTTCAGTGCGCTTTCCAGCCCACCGATGATGTTTTGTGCACCTTCCAGATAAGACAGAGGCTCGCGACCTTCGCCACGGGAGGAGTCCAGCTCTTCTCCCTGGTTGTTGGTGAGCGTGTAGTGGATGGTAACAACGCGAGGTTGGGCCATGTGATCTCCTTGAGTGTCGCAATGACTGTTTGATTGATTAAGGGCAATCGAAAGTAATCATGAACAGCCAGACTGAACAGAGGGACTAACGACCACCGGGCCTCGTTTGAGAGCCAGGCTCGTAACAAGAATGAAAACACAGTTTAACAAGTGACAGAGTGCGTTTTCCACCGTCATTTCTGGGGGCGCCCCCAGGCTTTTCAACCGCCCTGCCCGATTTTGTAGAAATTTCCGTGGCTGAATACGCCCAATACCGGCTTTCCGTCGATGGTTTGTTCCACAACATACTCTGCCAAATCGTAGTAAGCCGCGGTTACAAGGCGGGCGTCGACACCATGGCGTATGCGCACTATGGGCCGGGGTTGATCCGACGCCTCATAGCTGCCGACTTCGAGGGGATGGTCCACGCCAACTTCAATAGTTTCGCCCACGTTGGTGGTTAACTTAATGATCTGTTGCTCGCCGCTTCCCTCAACGGTAAGAGAGTGAGCAAGCAAAGGCGTATCCTCAACCTGAATCCGCCACTTCTCTACAGGCGTTACCAGGTAGTAGTGCCCGTCTTCCTCACGGCGGAGTATGGTTGAAAACAATTTCACGATAGCTTCCCGGCCGATTGGGTCGCCCTTGTGAATCCATAGGCCATCACGGCTAATCCGCAAATCCATGTCTCCGGAAAGTTCCGGGTGCCACTTTTCCAACGGTGGATGGCTGAGATTTTTTCCAGCTTTTTGCACCTGTTCAACAAGATTGTCCGGGCTCTGGCTCATATCTCAGCTCCGTTAATCGGTAATTTACAACCCACGCTGCCACTCGGCCCTGAGCGGCACTGCGCCCGGGCTTGTGATGGCAAGGTTAACCTGATCCAACAATTTCTGCTTGTCCCGCCCCAGGGTTCCTTTAAGGACCAGATAATTTGAGGCGTGGTCGCTTCTGAATATGGTTTTATCGAGTTCAAGGTGTTCAAGAAAGGTTTTAATCTCCTCAAACAGCCCTTGCTGGGAAAGCGGTACAAAATCCGCACCAAACCCTTCACGGAAACGTTCTTCTCCCTGGGGAAAGCTGACCACCAGAGTAGAGAGGTAATCGGGCTGGGTTTCGTTGCACAGGGTTGCCGTATTGATGGCATGTTGGCGGGAAAGGGTTTCGCCACCTAAACCATTCAGCACCATTACAGAACTGGTTAGCCCCGCTTCACGAATTTTCACCAAGGCAGAGCGCGTTGATTCCCAGGTTTCCCCTTTATTGATGCGCTGCAAGACCTCGTCGTCCCCGGATTCCATTCCAACGTAGAGAATCTTTAGCCCGGCTTCCCGCAGCTGTTTGAGTTCTTCCACAGTCTTCTTGGCGAGGTTTCTGGGTAGGCAGTAGCTGGACACTCGCTGCAATTCCGGGAACGCCGCATTCAACTCCCCCAGTATCTCCAGCAATCGCCGGGTGGGCAGCACCATGGCGTCACCATCCGCCAGAAACACCCGCTTTACTCCGCCCAGGCTGTTGGCTGCATTTTCAATATCCTTGCGGACATCCTCCGGCTTGCGGGCGCGGAATTTTTTCTGTGGCTGAGTGTACATTTCACAGAAGGTGCATTTATTCCAGGAGCAGCCGTTGGTTACCGGCAGAATCAGCGATTTTGCTTCGCTGGGTGGCCGGAAAACGGGCTCAACATAATCAATAGGAAAGCTGTACATAGTATGTACTCAAACAAAAGAAGTGACCCTGATCCTAATTTAATCAGGGCAAAAACTGGGTTTTCAAGTCGGCGCAGCCAGGGCCTACAACGGGCATATCAAGGACCACTGCTTGCGAGGTCATAAAGGGAATGCCCCGGCGATGCCCATCAATAAGCAATGTAGACAAGGCTCCCACCAAAGGCATATGCGATACCAACATTAACGGTGAGTGCTTGTTTTCAAGCAGAGCATTCAGACAAACCCCAGGGTCGTCATCCGGTGTGATGAAATCTTTCTCTTCCACAGGGCAGTTCAGAATCTCTGAAACAATGGCCGCTGTTTGCCGTGCACGTATGTAGGGGCTGCTCCAGATTACTTCTGGGCGCCAAGGCGACGAGGCGATCTGCGTCGCGCACTGCGCAACCTGCTTGCGGCCAATTTCGGTGAGCGTTCGTTCCTGATCAAGCGAGTGCCAACCAGCCTCGCCATGACGCATAATGAGCAGATGCACAGTTAACCTCCAATAGTGGCTCCCGTATTACTCTTTATTCTGCGACTGTCCTGGGCAGTATGAACTCCACGTCGGAGTTCTGCACAGACATCATCAGCTTGTTGATTACGGCACTGATGGGCGCGTCTCCGTACAAAATCTCAAAAAGCCCGCGAACCAAGGGCATGTAGATCCCTAGCTCTTCAGCCTTTTCTTTCACCAGTTCCAGCGTGTAGATGCCTTCCGCTACCTGGCCCAGTTCGGCCACAGCATCATCCAGTTTCTTACCCTGGCCTACAGCATGGCCAACCCGGTAATTTCGGCTTTTTGAAGAAGTGCAGGTAGCAATCAGATCGCCTACGCCCGCAAGCCCCATAAAGGTCATCGGGTTGGCTCCAAGGCTGACAGCAAAGCGGCTCATTTCGGCAAGCCCGCGGGTAATCAGCATGGCCTTGGCGTTTTCACCCATATTCAAGGCGGAGGCTAAACCAGAAACAATGGCGTAGATATTCTTGAGTGCGCCTGCTAGTTCTACGCCGTAGATGTCCACGTTGGCGTACACACGGAAGTACTCACATCCGAGAAGATCCTGAACCCTGCTTCTTACCTGGGGATCTTTGGCTGCAATCACCGTGGCGGTAAGCTCCCGGTTTGCAATTTCGCTCGCAAGGTTCGGGCCGCTTAGAACCCCAATGCGACAATGAGGGATTTCTTCTTGGAGAATTTCGCTCATGAGCTTGAAGCCATTGGCTTCGATGCCCTTGGTCAGGCTTACAACAATCTGCCCTTGAGGAAAGTTGCCACTGTTTTCTTTGATTACGGCACGGAATGCCTTGCTGGGGATGGCGACAAATACGATTTCCGCTTTGTTTACAGCGCTGGCCAGGTCCGTGGTCGGCTGTATATCGCCTTTGATAACGACATCTGGCATATAACGGCTGTTAATGCCGGTTGTGCGTATTTCTTCGGCCTGGGCCTCATCACGCATCCAGAAGTGCACCCGGTGGCCATTCTCACCAAGTACTTTTGCCAGGGCAGAGCCAAAGCTGCCTCCTCCGAGAACCGCTACATCGTGCACCGGCTCTTCGGCCCCATTTTTTAGAGGCTCGTTTTTTTCGGGCATAGTTATTCCGTCTGTTTTGAATCAGGTTCGAATCTGTTGGGGCCCTGATGAGGCAAACACAGCATTTCAGCCGGGTTCTTCGCACTCCAGAGCGCGAACAAGATTCTTGAACTCTTCCCGGTTTTGGCTGTTCAGCCCCATAAGAACCTTATGAGCAGCCAGTACCCTGTCACGCACGTCCTGTTCGCTCGCTCTCAGTACAGGTATTTCTTCGAGTTCTTCGATGCGGGAGGCAGGCTCACGGACGATAATGAAGATCTTATCAAAGCCCATGGAGGTGATAATACGGGTAATGTCGGGGTTGGTCGTAATAAGCGTAGGTAAGAACTGGCTTTGCTTTTGGGCTGCCATCGCAATTTTGGCGAGGAGGCCGAGGGTAGTGCTGTCAATAATTTCGGTTTCCGTGAGATCAATAACCACGGTTTTAAAATGCGGATCCAGGGTAATGGAATCAACCAGATTGTCCAGCGTGCAACAAAGGTTCAGCCGGATTTCTCCAATAAACTTAAGGACATAAATGCCCTGTTTTTCAGCCTGTAGGATCTTGTAACCAGCCATGTCTCTCACACTGCCATTATTTCAACGATGTGTTGTCTGACACTTTCACTGTATCAGTAACCGTCACTATACCGATATCGTCCGGCAACTCCGTGATCTCATCGAGATTGAGAGCCTCGCTTAGAGATGCGACAGTGTGACGACCTCCAGATACGAGTTCAAGTAGTCTCTGCTCCTTTTCATCCAGACTCTTTTGCCGGATGACTTCCAGAATCCCATCTGAAAACAGAATCAGATGAAACGGTTTGTCCAAAGCAACGTCGTATACTTCCCACTCCGGGGTTTCAAACAGTCCGATCGGAAGGCCGCTGCCTTCGAGAAATGCCGTTTCTCCACCATCAAAAGAGAGCACCGGCATCGGAAAATGTCCGCCCACCGAATACCGTAACTTACGCTCGCTAAGAGAAATGATACCAACAAACATCGTTACGTGTTTTCCGAGACCCGTGTCGAGCAGCTCGGAGTTAATGCGCTGCAAAAACCGATCAGGATAAAGAATGTCATCGGTGGATCCGCGGCGAAGATTTCGCTGTAAACGGTTACTCAGGTTTTTCAGCAGCACAGTGACAAATGCAGAGCTGGCACCGTGGCCAGACACATCGGCAATATAAACCAGCGTTTTGTCTTCACTAAGCGGGAAGTAATCGAGAAAATCACCACTCAGAAAGAGCGAAGGTTTAATCAAGTGATCAACATACAGGCCACCGGTAAACTGCTCTTTCTCGGGCAACATGCGCATCTGGACTTTTCGCCCTGCCCTTTGATCAGCCCGCAGTTCGGCAATACCATTTCGAAGGTCGCGGTTGGCGTCTTCAAGTTCCTGGCGATACAGCTGATTAAGGCGACTCAACCTTACACGGTCGAGTAATTTGCGAATTACATCACTCAGGGACTTTTTATCTTTACCAAATGGTTTAAGTACGAAATCCGAGGCCCCTGAACGAAGCGCATCGACGACCTCTTTGCTCGATTCAGTGGCGGAGAATGCAACAATTGGCGTGGGTGATTCGGCTTCTTCCAACTGATCCGCCAAGCTCTCGATCTGAGGAGGCATGAGGTCTGCAAAGATAACATCGGGCATGTTATCTTCAATAACTGCACTTGCCGTGGCCAGATCACGATAGCCAGACACATAAAAGCCCCTGGTTTCAAGGTAGCGCGCAAGTTCAGCGCGAGTCTTCTCGTCTGCATCAATGATCAGGATTCGAATGAGTAGGCGCCCGGTGCGCGAGGTCATGGCTGCTGCCCTAAACTACCAGCGATAAAGGAAAATTGGCGTTTCAAAACCTATTTTGGCACGCCTCTGTGATATAACAAGGCCAGTTTCACGAAACCCGGAGATTCCTGCGAATGAGAAGTGCAGTAAATGACCTGTTGGGCGCTTATGACAAGCTGATTATGGACCCGGTTCACGGCGCGATTCCGTTATACCGTCATGAGGTGCAGGTGATTGACCACCCTCTGTTCCAACGCCTGCGGAACATCTGCCAAAACGACATTCTCAGCCTGGTATTCCCCGGCGCAACACACTCCCGGTTTTTGCACAGTATTGGGGTGATGCACGTTGGCACACGAATGTTCCGCTCCATGATCGACGCCTACCTGCGCGAGCGTCAGCTTAGCAACCAGACAGATCTCAGCTTGAGCCAACTGGACGCCATTGATTACCTGGCAAAAACCATTCGCATGGGGTGCTTGCTTCATGACAGCGGGCACTCAAGCTTCTCGCACCAGTTCACCAAGGCACAGCGGATTCGTGATCTGATGAGCCGCCCAGGTCGCTTTGCCGATCTGTGGGAAGGTGTCGATTATTCCGCCTACCACCGTGCCGAACCAGAGGAACTGGAGCATGAGCACTATTCCGTGCGGGTAGCGCACGATGTGCTCGCAGCGGTAGATATGGAAGGAGCCGGGCTTCATGCCGAAGATGTTATCGGCATTATGGAAACCACCGAGGTGACACCAAGCGAAACCTTCTGCCGCCATGCCAGAACCTTCTGGGGCTTTATCGCAGGAGCAGATGCAGAAGCCGGATCTTTGATCAGCGAGAATATTCCACAGCTGGTGCTTGGCCTGCTCTCATCCATCGTATCCGGGGAAATTGATGCCGATCGCGCGGATTACATGCTCCGCGACGGGTTTCACTCGTCGGTGACCATCGGTGGGTTCAACCTCGACCACCTGCTGAGCAACCTGCGTATTGGATGGGACGAATCCGAACCCTGGCTTGGGCTGGCTATTACTCAGAAAGGTTTGGGGGCGCTGGAAGACTTTGTATACAGCCGCTACCAGATGTACCGCAAGGTATACGCCCACAAAACAGCACTGGGATTCGACTGGCTGCTGCGTGAGGCCATCAACGAAGTTCTGGAGGATGCAGAGAGCTTTGAGTGGATTGATACCTGCCTTAGCAACATGCAGTACTTTGCAGAGCTCACTGATAACTTCTTTTGGGAGGCTTTCCGGAAGGTTGCCCGCCAGCGCCCCGACAGTTTTTCTTTCTGCATCGTCAACCGAGTAAAGCTGAACCATTTGGATACCCGGGAAGATCTGTCAACCAGTGGCATTACCAGCCACAGCGACTGGCTGGCCGAAGCTATGGAATTGAATCCGGCCCACGTGGTTACTTGCTCCATGCGGGCTCGTTTTTCCAACATTCAGGATAACTTCAACGGCATAAAGGTGCTGGTGCGGGACCCGGTGAACCGTACCCGCTCCCTGAAGAAGATCACCGATGTCAGTGCCTTTTTCAGCAAGTTCAGCGACGGAACCATCACACACTTTTATACCCGCCCGGACTCCACCATAGAGCCCAGCACAGAAATTAGCGGTTAATCGGCTTTCCCGAACAGGCAGATACCAAGCTAGAGGCGCTGTCGAAAGCGCCTTCAACCCTGCCGCCGCAGAGCCAATCGCCCGCAAGGCCGATCCCCTGCTCTTCAAACCAAAGGTGGCCCGGGTTGGCACCCCCTTCTGATCGGGCATACAGCCAGCGATGAGCGACTGAATCGGTCACGCTCGTGTCTGTTCCGGTCAGCTCCCGGAAGGCTGCGATCAGGTTCGCCATTACCTGCTCCGGCGTTGCATCGACATGCTGTTCCGTCCAGTCTGCGTTTGCATGCAACACCCACCACACGCCTTTATCCTGGGAATCTGCATTCTCACGCCCAGGTTTGCTGGAGTTATTGGCCACCCAGTAAAGAGCGGGGTGATCACACCGCATGCCAACGTGGCGCGACCATGGATTCTCCTCAAATCTGGCGGCCACAGCCCAGCAAGGTAAAACCCGGCTTACTGCATCATCAAGCTGTGCGGCCAGTTCAAGCAAATCACTCTGTACCAGCAAATCTCTGGCCTGGGCCGGCGGCGCAGTGATAATAACCTGATCGAATTGGCCCACCTGCTCTCCACTGGTATCCCAAAGTAACCACCTACCCTTGTTGCGGGTAAGTTGCTCAATCCGGATTTCTGCCACCACATTTACATGGGCCGCCAGCGCACGTGAAATAGCGGTCATTCGCGGCGTACCAACATAACGAAGTTCGTCAGGAAATCCCTGCCACTGGCCTTGCTTGTCCTGAAATCCCAGGTGGCCTTTCCACACACCAAAGCTGTTCTTCCCGGCAAACTCTGTCAGAAATGGCAGAAAGTCCGGATTCCGGGCAGTGAAGTATTGAGCACCAATGTCTGCGGATCCGCCAGCAACCCTTTTTGATGCGAGCCTGCCTCCGGGCCCCCGGCTTTTTTCAAAGACTGTTACGTCGTGACCCTGCTGTTTCAGTTTGATGGCGGCAGTTAAACCCGCAAGGCCTGAACCAACTATCGCAATACGGCGTATATCATTTCCACAAATCGTCTCATTAAACATGGTTTAAGGTGCATCCAATGACTGTGGTCAGAGCGTACAAACCAGCAAGCGAAAGGGCCCGGGTTTTCCGAACACCTCGCTGTGCAGGTTCCATTCAGAGCAAAAGGGCAATCAGGGTATGACCCGAGTGCAAAATTTGTTTATCAACATTCAAAGATGGTTCGATTCCGACGCCGGTTCGGATCACATTGATGCAACATCCCGCGCCTTTAACATTGTGCGGGTCATACCGTTTCTGGCCTTGCACCTGGCCTGTTTACTGGCCTTCTACACAGGCGTTAGTGGGTTTGCTGCTGGTTTCGCCTTGGTGTTTTTTTGGCTGAGAATGTTCGCCATTACCGGATTCTATCATCGGTACTTTGCCCACAAGACCTTCAAAACCAGCCGCACCGCACAATTTGTATTTGGTGTACTCGGCGCCAGTGCCGCTCAGCGAGGGCCACTTTGGTGGGCAGCGCACCATCGACACCACCACCAGCATTCTGACCGGGAACAAGACCTGCACTCCCCTCACCAAGGCGGTTTCTGGTGGGCCCACATGGGGTGGTTTACCTGTGATGCAGGTTTTATTACTGATGAAAAACGCATACGCGACTGGCTAAAATTCCCGGAACTCAAGCTTCTGAACCGTTTTGATGCCTTGGTACCCGCTGCTTCGGCTGTTTTGATCTACGGCTTGGGTGAGGCGCTGGCAGCCTGGGCGCCAGGGCTTGGCACCAACGGCCTGCAAATGCTGGTCTGGGGATTTTTCATATCAACGGTGGCGCTGTTTCACGCAACCGTTTCAATTAACTCGCTCTCCCATGTGTGGGGCAAACGTCGGTTTGAGACAGCCGACGATAGCCGAAATAATTTTTGGTTAGCACTGCTGACTCTGGGCGAAGGCTGGCATAACAATCACCACCGGTGGCCGCAGTCTGTACGCCAAGGCTTCCGCTGGTACGAAATAGACATCACCTGGTATGGGCTTTGGGCTCTATCGAAATTAGGCATCATCTGGGATTTGAATCCGATCCCCAGGCATATTCAGGAAGAAACCCGACAGCGTGACGAACTCAGGAAGGTGCAGAAATGAAAATCGAAGTTGGCTGTCCCAATTCAGCTGTGCCCGCCACATTGGAAGCATTCAAAACGCTGTTCAACCAGCTGGACAAGGGTAACCTGAATAAACTGCCTGCTGTGTACAGCAAAGATATCCGGTTTCAGGACCCCCTTGGTGCTGTAGAAGGCCTTGATGCACTCACTCATTACTTCGCAGGCGCCTATTCCAACGTGATCTCCTGCCAGTTTGTTTTTGAGGAAGCCGTGGTTCAGGACAGCTTTGCCACTATTCCCTGGGTAATGCATTTGCGCCACAAACGTATTCGCGGCGGCAATGAGATACACGTCGCAGGCATCAGTCATGTGGCGGTGAAATGCGGCAAGATCTGTTACCACCGGGACTATTTTGATGCCGGGCAACTGCTGTATGAAAACTTGCCGGTGATCGGCGGTGTTATTCGCTGGGTGAAGGGGCACGCAGGATGAGTGAGCGTCTTAAAACCGTATCCAACATCTGGATTACCGGCGCCAGTTCAGGGATTGGCGAGTCATTAACCCAGGCCCTCGCGCGTGGCGGACATCGCTTAGTCGTTACCGGGCGCCGAGCTGAGCCTCTGGCACAACTGCAAACACTTGCAGCAGGGAAAATCACTCCGGCAGTGGCGGACACAACCCGCAAAGAGGATCTACAAGCGCTGGCGCCAGTACTGGAATCCTTTGGCGATCTGAACATGGCTATCCTCAACGCGGGTACCTGTGAATACCTTGATGTTGCCGACTACAACAGCGATGTGATTACCCAGAATGTTGAAACCAATGTGATCGGCACTGCACGCTGCGTCGACATCGCCTTGCCTGCACTTCGCCGTACTCGTGCCAAAGGGTTACCAGCCACCCTGGTTATTGTGGGCTCTTCAGCCTGGTGGTTTCCATTCGCTCGTGCTGAAGGCTATGGCGCATCCAAGGCGGCATTAGCGTACTTCGCCCAGAGCCTGCGTGCGGATCTGGCAGCAGAGGGCATTGATGTGGTCCTGGTATCACCAGGGTTTGTAAAAACGCCACTGACTGACCGCAACGATTTCCCGATGCCATTTCTCGTCACTGCCGAAGATGCCGCAGAACGGATTGTGAGTGGTCTTGCCAAGGGCCATAACGAAATCGCGTTCCCAAAGCGTTTTACGTGGATTCTTAAATGCTTGGGCGCCCTGCCGCAGTCACTGATCGACCGAATGGCAGCCTCCATGGCCCGAAAAAGTTCCAGCGAACAGGAAAATAATCGATGAATAACGAACGTCAGCGTATTGCCGTGATTGGCGCCGGAGTGTCTGGCCTCACGGCTGCTTGGCTTCTGGCAGAAAAACACGATGTGGAAATCTTTGAAGCCGGTGATTACGCAGGTGGGCACACCAACACCGAATATGTGGAGGCAGATGGGCGAGTCTGGCCTGTGAATACCGGCTTTATTGTGTTCAACGACTGGACCTATCCGAATTTCATGCGCCTGATGGAGCGCCTGGGTGTGCCTTCGGAAGTCAGCGACATGAGTTTCAGTGTGGACAGCAGCTCCACAGGCCTGCAATACAATGGCACCAGCTTGAATACGCTGTTCGCCCAACGTAAAAACCTGCTTAACTTACGATTCCTGAATATGGTTCGTGAGATTCTCAGGTTTAACAAGGAAACCCGGGCCGATATGGTGGCTGGAAAGATCGAAAACACCGAAACTCTGGGCGCCTACCTCAACCGGAATGGCTATTCCCGGTACTTCCGGAACTACTACATTGTGCCTATGGGAGCAGCCATCTGGTCGGCGCCCGAGATTGTGCTGGAGCAGTTCCCGATCCGCTTCTTCCTGCAATTTTTCAATAACCACGGCATGCTGTCAGTTGACGACCGTCCTACCTGGAGGGTTATTTCCGGCGGTTCTGCCCAATACGTCAAGGCAATGATGGATCGGCTTGGAGGCTGCATTCGCCTGAGTACGCCCGTAGACGCTGTCAGCCGAAGTGAAAGCGGCGTTTCGGTGAGCGCTCAAGGCCAATCCCATGAGTTCGATCAAGTTATATTTGCCTGCCATAGCGATCAGGCCCTGGAGACGCTAACCGACCCCAGCGAACAGGAGCGGGATATTCTGGGCGCCATTCCCTATCAGAAAAACGATGTTGTTCTGCATACCGATAGCAGCGTACTCCCAAACAACCAAAGAGCCTGGGCCGCCTGGAACTACTACATCCCAAAGCACAGTTCGGAGCCGGTTTCGGTTACCTACAACATGAATATCCTGCAAAATTTCGATCAGGCGCCGGAAATTTTCTGTGTCACCCTGAACCGCAGTAAAGACATTGCTCCGGATAAGGTGATCAAGCGCTTCAACTATGCCCATCCTGTATTTACGCTGGATGCCGTTCAGGCGCAGGAGCGCTACACAGAGATTGGCAACCAAAACCGTACCCATTATTGCGGCGCATACTGGTTTAACGGGTTCCATGAAGATGGCGTGCGCAGTGCCCTGCGGGTAACAGGTGATTTTGGAATGGAGCTCTGACTATGGCCAGCCAATGGTTACAAGGCTCAATCCGCCACCGACGTCTGTATCCGGTTCGGCACGAGTTTGAATACCACACAGGCATGCTGGCTTTGGACACGGATGAGTGGCATCAGGTTACCCAGGTGAGCCCCTTCTTTTCACTTGAACGCTTCAATTGGATGTCCCTGAAACGTAAAGATTACTTCCGGCCGGAGGCCGGCGATCTTTCAGCAGCTGTGCGGGATCAGGTGAAAACTGCAACAGACTGGTTTCCTGATGGTGTAGTGGAACTGATTACCCACCCCCGCTACGCGGGCTATATCTTTAACCCTGTGAGTTTTTACTTCTGTTATCGCGCTGGCGAAAACGGTGCCAACGGCGATGTTCCTGCTGTGATCATGGCACAAATAACCAATACGCCCTGGCATGAGCGCCATGTGTATTGCCTGGAAACCATTGGCAGCGAAGCAAATGCAGCCGGATGGCGCACAGAGCAGTTCGGGTTCTCCAAACGTTTTCATGTATCGCCCTTCAACGCCATGGCGCAACACTACGAATGGACATTCAGCTTTCGCGGGCCAGAGCTGAGAGTCCACATGAACGTTCTGGAAGAAGGCAATAAACATTTTGATGCCACCCTGGTAGTCCAGAGAGCCCCTCTCACTCGTAAAACCCTCCATAAAAGTCTGCGCCAGTTCCCGGTGGAAGCATTCAAGGTTGCGGCCGGTATTTACTGGCACGCGCTGAAGCTGAAATTCAAGGGTGCGCCCTTCTACACGCACCCGGACAAACTCGCTGACAGTGACCCCGCCTACAGGCTGGGAGGCACAGATCAGGGGGTCGATGTGACCAGCACAGGCGACTCAAACAAGACTCGAGGAAAGGTAAGCTCATGGAGAACATGAACACTTCGGCCAATATTATCGCCAACTCTCAAGGCAACGCGTCACTGGTTAGCCGGATAGCGCGCAACCTGGTTATCCAACAGCTAAAGCAATTGGGAGCAGGTACCCTCACCATTCGTGAATCCGGCATGGACGACCTGGTGTTTGGCGATGGCAACTCTGAACACCCACCCGCAGAGCTGATTGTTCACCACCAAAGCACATGGCGTGACCTGCTGACTGGCGGCAGTGTTGGTGCGGCAGAAGCCTATGTGGCTGGAGACTGGTCTTCACCGGATCTTGTTGCCCTGCTCCGGTTTTTTACCCGAAATATAGACCGGATGAACGAGTTTGAAGACAAGTTCAGTTGGGTCACCAAGCCTGCACTGAAGAGCTTGCACTGGCTGAACCGCAATACAAAAGACGGCTCCAGAAAGAACATCAGCGCCCATTATGATCTGGGCAACGATCTGTTCGAAATCTTCCTCGATCCCACCATGATGTATTCCTCTGCGATTTACCCCAGCGCTGACTCGACACTGGAAGAAGCTGCCGTTCATAAGCTGGACACCATCTGTAAGAAACTGGACTTACAGCCCGGCGACCGGGTGATCGAGATAGGCACCGGCTGGGGAGGCTTTGCCATCCATGCTGCCAAACACTACGGATGCCACGTAACCACCACCACGATTTCCAAAGAACAGCTGGAACTGGCACAAGAGCGGGTACGCAGCGAGGGCCTGGACGACAAAATCACTCTGCTATTCGATGATTATCGCGATCTGGCAGGTCAGTTCGACAAGCTGGTTTCCATCGAGATGATCGAGGCCGTAGGGCCGCAGTTTCTCGACAGCTATTTCAGCCAGATTAACGCATTGTTGAAGCCAGATGGGCTGGCCCTGGTTCAGGCCATTAACATGCCGGAGCAACGTTACCAGCGCGCCCTGAATAACGTGGATTTTATCCAGCGGTTTATCTTCCCCGGGAGTTTTATTCCTTCCTTCGGTGCCATTCTGGAATCGGTGCGCAATCAGTCAAATCTTGTTCTGACCCACTCAGAAGATACCGGCTTTCACTACGCCCGCACGCTTCGGGACTGGTGCGAACGCTTTATGGCCAGCCGTGAAACCCTTGAGTCTATGGGCTATGACCAAGCCTTCCGCAAGCTCTGGCACTTCTATTTCGCCTACTGCGAAGCAGGGTTCAGCGAGCGGGCTATCGGGGTATCACAGTTGGTTTTCGCCAAACCCGGCAACAAGCGGCAGAACATACTGAGTGTATGATTACTTCAGAAACGGCTCGTAATGTACTGAACTTTATACTCTTTCAGATCGGCTGGTTTAACTGCGTGGTGTATCCCGATCTGATTGGACCCTTGGTGGTTGTTGCGTTTCTGGTTATCCATTTTGTATTGGTGAGCCAGAAACGTTTTACGGAGCTGCAGTTTATAGGGCTAGGGGTCCTCGTTGGCTCCTTGCTTGACGGGCTATGGCTCAATACCGGCATTCTGAGTGACGGTAGCACAGGCGATGGGCTACGAGTTACCCCGCCATGGCTGGTGGCTATCTGGGCAATTTTCATGACTACCCTCAGCCACTCCCTGAACTGGATCAGCCGCAAAACCTTGCTGGCCTTTATGTTTGCCCCCATTGCAGGTCCGTTCGCCTACTGGTCGGCAAGCAAACTGGGAGACGTTGCCCTGCCTGATCTGCCGCTCTCTCTGGCCGCCTTGGCGTTAGGTTGGCTTTTGGTGTTTCCGCTGTTGTTGTTTGCCCGAAATCATCTGGTGTAAATCCGGCCGGACAGCCTTGTGCTCAAGTTTCTGGTGGACTCCATCGTTCTTGGCTACGACAGCAAAGGCGCTCTCACCGCCTACTCGGGCCTTACCAACGTGCGGGAGAACGCCGATCAGAACTACACCGCAACCATTCATTATGCCGTGAGCAACTACCCGGAATGTGACCTCACGCCCTGAACCTGCCGTCTCTGTGGACGCAGCTCAGCGGTGTCAATGTGGTAAACTTCTGCGGCAACCAACGCCGGAGAGTTTTTAGCCATGATGTTTGTGTCTTTTAACGTCAACAGTATACGTACCCGCCTGCACCAGCTTGAAGCGCTGATTGAAAGCCATAACCCGGATTTCATCGGGCTTCAGGAAACCAAGGTAAGAGATGAGGAGTTCCCGGTTGAGGCCATTCGCGAACTGGGCTACCACGTGCATTTCCACGGCCAGAAAACACACTACGGTGTTGCGCTGCTATCCCGTATGGAGCCAGACCAGGTTCTTAAAGGCTACCCCGGAGATGATGAAGACGCCCAGCGACGCATGATTACCGGCCAGTTCACCATCAACGGGAAAAAGCTCACTGTCCTCAACGGTTATTTCCCCCAAGGCGAAAGCCGCGCCCACCCGGTGAAGTTCCCCGCCAAAGAAAAGTTTTATGCGGATTTGATGGCCTACCTCGACGAGCTTAACGATCGGGACGGCCACGTGGTGATCATGGGAGACATGAATATCTCCCCTACCGATAAAGACATCGGCATTGGCCCGGACAACGCTAAACGGTGGCTGCGCACCGGCAAATGCTCGTTCCTCCCGGAAGAACGGGAATGGCTAGGCCAGGTTGAAGCCCGCGGCTACACCGACGTGTTTCGCCACCTATACCCTGATGAAGCACAAACCTTCAGTTGGTTTGATTACCGCAGCAAAGGGTTTGATCGGGAACCCAAGCGGGGCTTGCGCATAGACCTGATCATGGCCAGCGACGGCCTGTTAACGAAAGCGAAGGAAGCTGGCGTATCTTACGAGTTCCGCGGCATGGAGCGGCCATCCGATCACTGCCCGGTGTGGGCTACATTTGAACTCTGATACCTGGCCAGGGCCGATATGACAAAAATTAAAACCCGGGACAGAATACTCAACACAAGCCTGTCGTTATTCAACAGTTTGGGTGAGCCCAACGTCACGACGTTACTGATCTCGGATGAGCTGGATATCAGCCCTGGCAACTTGTATTACCACTTCAAGAGTAAGGGCGACATTGTAGAGGAGCTGTTCTCTGCATTTGAGTCCGAAGTGCTGGATTTGCTGAGTGTTCCTGAAGATGTGGATATCAGCCTTGATCAACAGAGTTTCTTCTTGCACATGTTATTTGAAGCTGTAGCAAGGTACCGGTTCCTGTACCAGGATCTGGTAAATGTACTATCCCGCTACGAACGCCTGCAGTTGCGGTTCAAACGGATACTTAAAAAGAAGACCGGGGCTTTCCGTAGCATCTGCGAAAGCCTGCGAAACCAGAACATGATGAGAATTGCAGACGATGATCTGGGCTCGCTGTGTGAGCAGCTCACCCTGACTGCCTGTTATTGGAGTGCGTACGACACACTATCCCACCTTGAGGACCGGGAATTGGTAGACCCCGGTCGTGGCGTATATCAGATGATGCACCTGATGCTGCCCTATTTCGCTCCCGATGTTCAGGAGCATGCGAAACTGATCAGCCAAGGCTACCTGATGTAAGGCGCCTTTACTCTTCTTCGTCTGCGCGATTCTCGCCACGTAGCATCGAGAGTTCCGCTTCCAGTGCTTCAATCCTGTGTTCCAGGGCCGCTATATCCTCCCTGCGATGAATGCCCAGCCTACGCAATGCGCCCGACACGCGCTCATCAAAAAGATGTTCAAGCCTATCCCAAGTGCCTGTTGCTCGCTCACGAACACCCTCAACCCGATCTTCCACGGAGCGAATTTGTTTCTCCACCGCTCCCCGGGTTTTATTCTCCAACTGTTCGCCTTCCTGAACAAGGCGCTCAAAGAAGCGGCCTGTGTCCTCCTCAGCTTTTGTATAGGCTCCAAGGCCAGCCAGCCAGATCTGCCGTGCTGAGTCCTTTATTTTTGCAGCCAGTTGCGGATCATTTTCCGGGTTTTTGTCGTTCTCATCAGACATGTAACAACCTCTGGGAAGGGATAATTCACTCAAAGCCCATTATATTACAGCTGGCAGGCAATTTCAGTCGGGCTGAAAGCCCCATTGCAGCAGGGCTCAGTATAACAGCGGGGTTTATATGCAAAAATGTTCCCACGCAAAGCGGCTGCCAGCTTGAAGTGTTCAAAATATAGGCAATACTTGCTTATACCGGAGTCCTCGATGACGCCGGTTTGTCTGGAAGCCTTTCATGGATACTACTCGCACGCCTCTGCCCGGCATTCCCGCCGGGCTTTTTTTTGGTATGATTAACCCTAGTTATAAGCTTATTCCATTATGTGCCATTAAAGCCGCTTGCATCATAAGCAACTGGTATACCTTTACTGAAATGACGCGTTACAGGAGTTACTGAATGATTGACATCGCCTGGAGTAGTTTCACTCCCTGGTCGGCACTAATTGGTGGCGTATTGGTAGGTCTCGCCGCTGCAAGCTTTCTACTGCTAAACGGCCGGATTGCCGGAATCAGTGGCATTCTCGGAGGGTTGCTCTCTCCATCTTCCGGCGACATCAGCTGGCGAATTGCATTTCTCGCCGGAATCATCGGTGCACCGGTTATCTGGATGCTCGTCGCGGAGTTGCCACCCATTGAGATAGAGGCTGGATACCCTGCCCTTATAATTGCAGGTCTCCTTGTGGGCATTGGTACGCGATATGGGTCCGGCTGCACAAGCGGCCACGGCGTTTGCGGACTATCGCGGCTGTCGCCCAGATCATTTGTTGCAACTGTGAGCTTCATGTTCGCCGGGTTTGTGACTGTTTATATTATCCGACACGTACTGGGAGTGTAATTTCATGAAATCTGCTTTGGCCTCTTTATTTGCAGGCTTGCTGTTTGGCTTTGGTCTAATCGTATCTGGTATGGCAAACCCGGAAAAAGTATTGGGCTTTCTTGATATTACAGGTCTCTGGGATCCATCTCTTGCGTTCGTCATGGGTGGAGCGGTTCTGGTCGGGCTTTTTGCATTTGCCATTGCTCGCAAAAGAACCTTGTCGTTCCTTGGCTTCAGCATGAAGGTGCCGGCACACACTCACATAGATAAACGCCTGATCATCGGCGGCCTGATGTTCGGTGCTGGTTGGGGTATTGCCGGTTTCTGCCCGGGGCCTGGGCTTGTGGGTTTGGGTGCGGGTGAGATCAAAGCTGTTGTATTTGTAGCATCCATGATTGCTGGGATGGGGATATTCGAGATGGCTGAGCGCATGAGATCCGGCCCTTCATTCTGACAGGCGCCATCACCTATGAGATGATAACGTCGCTCTTTTATTGAATCCGGAGACTACCCCCCATGGATATCCGAAAGATTGATGACACGATTTCTGTGTCTCCCCAGATCACATATGGAGATGTGGCAGAAGCCGCCAGACTTGGCTTCAAAACCCTGGTTGCAAACCGTCCCGACCAGGAAGAATTTGGCCAGCCTGCTATGGCGGATATTGAGGCAGCGGCATTGGAAAACGGCATGACCTGGGTGTACATGCCTGTCGCATCGGGGAATGTAACAGATGCCGATGTTGATCGTTTTGGCGCCATGATCCAGGATTCCGACAAGCCCGTATTAGCTTTCTGCAGAAGCGGGACCCGCTGCACGGTCCTTTGGGCACTTAATGCTGCCCGCAGCACTAACGCCGAGGAAGTTTTCACCAAGGCTCGGGGCGCCGGTTACGACATCAGTGGCTTGGCCCCTCGCATGGCGCAGCAAGCTCGCAGCCAGTAAATATTACCTCGTTCTTTACGATCAACGCTCAGGATCCACCTCCCCATGCAATACATAGGTTCAGAGAACTTCCGGCACAACCAACCGGAACGGATTGGTGTGCTGGTAACCAACCTGGGCACACCTGATGCCCCAACACCCTCAGCCTTAAGACGATATCTGGGTGAGTTTCTTTCTGACCCCAGAGTAGTTGAACTGCCTCGCCCCCTTTGGTGGCTGATATTGCACGGAGTTATCCTTCGCATACGCCCCAAGCGCAGCGCTGCGGCTTATGCCAGTGTATGGCAACCTGAGGGCTCGCCCCTGCTGATTCATACGGCCAAGCAAGCTGAAGGTGTTCAGGAGGTTCTGAGGAAGAAATACGGCAATGACGTGGTTGTAGGCTTTGCCATGCGCTACGGCAACCCTTCTATTCCAAGAGTACTTGATGAAATGCAACAGCAGGGTGTCAGGAAACTGATAGTCCTGCCACTTTACCCGCAGTATTCCGCTTCTACATCGGCCTCGACGTTCGACGCCATTGCCAAAGATTTCTCGAAGCGCCGCTGGTTACCGGATCTACGCTTTATTTCACACTACCCGGATTACCCGCCCTACATTGAGGCAATGGCACGCCATATTGAGAGCCACTGGGCAGAGAAAGGCCGAAACCAGAAACTGATACTCTCCTATCACGGAGTGCCCCTTAAATATCTCACCAAAGGCGATCCTTACCACTGCGAGTGCCACAAAACCTCAAGACTGCTTGCAGAACAGCTTGGCCTGGCGAAAGACGACTATATGACCACCTTCCAGTCGCGATTTGGCAGAGAGGAGTGGCTGAAGCCCTATACCGACGAGATGCTGAAAGCGCTGCCCGGTCAGGGAATCAAATCGATAGATGTGTTTTGCCCAGGCTTTTCTTCTGATTGCCTGGAGACTATTGAAGAAATCGATGAAGAAAACCGCGGGTACTTTATGGAGGCAGGCGGCGAAGGCTTCAGCTACATCACTGCGCTGAATGCGACACCCGGGCACATTGGGGCCCTGGTGCAACTGATTGAAGAAAACCTGAAAGGCTGGGACTTGCCAGACAACCAACCTGAAACGCTGGCCGCTCGTAACCAGCATGCAGATGATCAAAAAAACGCGATCTATCCCGGCCGCTGCCTCTGAAACAACGGCTCAGTGGCGTTCATCAAGCCCGCTGCTGAGCCGCACTTCTATTTGTCGGTTTGGTCTTCAGACTTCTGCGCCGGGCCAGACAGATCCGGCATGGCCTCACAAAACGTACATTCATCGATATCCACGCCAGCTCCGCCCGCCTCAACGTAGCGCACCCGGTGGCTGGATTGGCCGCGGTTCGTGGATACAGAAAATTTACGATCGCGGCGATCAGCAACGTCGGTGTTTTTCACGGTATCGGATTTATCGTCAGGCATAACTATCTCCCGGTTGGCGGCACATTAAATGCAAAGCTGGGCATAGAGGGATAGATGGGGGTTGAACAGCCAAGTTTAAAGTCTTAGAGGCAAACTGAGGTTTTATTTGGCGATTACGAGGGGTGCTGCTGGGAGGTTTACTCTCTGATTCTATGGGAAAAATGGCGGTGGGCCAGGGATTCGAACCCCGGGAAGGCTACAAACCTTCGGCGGTTTTCAAGACCGCTGCATTCGGCCACTCTGCCAGCCCACCGTTTTTCCATTGCTGCCTAGCGACAGCGGTGTGCATGATACCGGAATTGTCTGTGCTGTCAACGCCCTGCACAAAACTCCATGCAAATTTCAACATTAACTGCATTTAATGGAATCTAAGGACGACTTTCGTGTCGTAAATGATTGAAAGTTGAGAATTCGACATTATGATGGAGTGTAATTCCAGGTGACTGGCGTTTATCAGGCTTTGCGCCTGACGCCCTTAGCCAACCAAGTTGCATTTAACCGGAGATCAGAATGCAAAACAGACAGTTCAACGCTCAGCAGAACCGCAATGGCATGATTGCCCGTGGGTCCGCGACTGCACCAATGAGTGCATCAGCTACCAAGGTTTTGCGTAACACTTACACCCTGCTGGCAATGACGCTGGTATTCAGTGCTGTCATGGCGAGCGTATCCATGTCCATTGGCTTGAGTCAGGGCGCGAGCCTTGTATGCAGCCTGGGCGCACTCGCTCTGATCTGGTTTGTTCTCCCGCGTACCGCGAACAGTTCTGCCGGCATTGCCGTAGTATTTGCTTTCACGGGCCTGCTAGGACTGTCCCTTGGACCAATCCTGTTCTACTACCTGCAGTTCCCAAATGGTGGTGAGATCATCATGCAAGCCCTCGGTGGCACCGGCCTGGTGTTTTTCGCCCTGTCCGGCTACGTGCTGACCACCAAGAAAGACTTCAGCTTCATGCGCGGCATGCTCGTTGCCGGTCTGGTTGTGGTGCTGGTTGCAGCATTGGGAGCCATGGTTGCATCCATGTTCGGAGTTGAAGTATCTGCATTCAGCCTGGCCCTGAGCGCAGCGATCGTATTCCTGATGTCTGGCTTCATCCTGTACGACACCAGCCGTATCGTTAACGGTGGTGAAACCAACTACATCATGGCTACCACGGGCCTGTACCTGAACATCTACAACCTGTTCGTGAGCCTGCTACACCTCATTGGTGCCTTCTCCAACGACTGATCAAACAGCCCGGAGTACTCCAGGCGTTCCGTAGTTTGCAAAAACCCCGGCCTTTGCCGGGGTTTTTGCTATTGGTACACTGGCCCCACATCAGGCGAGAACCGCACCCATGGCTACCATATCTCTTCAAAACTACACACTGGTCATCACCGGAGCCCCCTACTCTTCTCAAGCGCCACAAACAGCTCTGTCGTTTGCCAAGGCAGCGATAGCAGCGGGCCACACGGTAGACAGAGTGTTTCTTTATGGCGAGGGCGTTCACCTTGCGTCCTCGCTCTCTGCGCCTCCCTCAGACGAACACCACTGGGCAGACCAATGGTCACGATTTCTGAGTGATAACGCCATATCTGGCGTCGCCTGTATTGCCTCTGCCTTACGACGTGGCCTGGTAAATGACTCAGAGCAAAAGCGTTACGAGTTACCTGCCAACAACATCCGGGAGCCATTCATCATTGCCGGGCTTGGCGAGTGGGTAGAGGGCAGCATGACGTCTTCACGGGTACTCTATTTCCATGGCGGAGACTGACATGGGCACACTGATGGTGATCGACCAGCCTCCTTACGGCACATGGGCAGGCCGCGAAGCTCTCGATATGGCATTTTCCCTTGCAGCATTCGACCAACCGGTTGCACTGCTGTTTACAGGTGCCGGTGTTAATTGGCTACGAAAATCTCAGGAAACTACGGGAATTGGGCAAAAGTCCGTAGAGAAAAACCTTTCGGCCGCGCTGATTTTTGGTGTTGAAGCTCTATATGCAGATGCAACAGCCTGCGCCCGTTATGGACTTGTGCCGGACAACATGGTGACAGGCGTCGCCATGGCTGAAAACAGTGCTGAGGTAATACGCCAACACTCACACATCGCCTTTGCAGGTTAACTCAAAGACAGGCCCGGAACCCGTTATGACCGAGATTGACACTCTTCACATTCTGAACAAGGCGCCTGAGCACCCGCGTTCGGCGGAGTGCCTACGTGCTATAGAGCCCGGGGATGTCCTGCTTCTGATTGAAAGCGCGGTGCTGACACTTGCGACCTGTAGCGATCTGCAAGCGGGCATCACAATTTATGCACTGGCACCAGACGTGCTAGCGCGCGGCATTGCCCACAGCACTGCGGAAGCTTCCCTTGTGGATTTCGCTGCCATGGTTGAACTGACCGTACAGGCACAGAAAGTAATAAGTTGGTAACCCATGACAAAAGCAAAATCACCTGAGAGAAACAATGAAGGGTTTCTCGAAAACTCAAGCGACTGGTCGCCCGAAATCGCCGCTATCATTGCGGCAGAAGATCAAATAGATCTCAGTGAAAAACACTGGGAAATCATAGGGCTTCTGCGGGAGTTTTATAAAAAACATGAAATGTCGCCACCCTCAAACCGACTGTTTGTGAGATCAGTGAAAGAGGCTTTGGGTGAGGACAAAGGCAACAGCATATATCTTATGCGGCTTTTTCCTGGCACCCCTGCCAAAACAGCCTGCCGGATAGCTGGCCTGCCCCGGCCGACGAATTGCCTCTAGGGCTTGCGCCGCTCAAGGTCTGCTGCGCCGCCAAGGAAACTGCTGAGTCCGTTCTCGAAGATACCGGAACCAAACTTCAGGAACTGTCGTGTAGACTCCTTAACGGTGCCATCCCAGGCGTTTTCGGGTAGCTCCCTCAGCGTTTCAGCAACACCCAGCTTTACGCCTTGGGCCACACGTGGCTCAATTTCGTCAGTCATAGCGACAATCTCTGCCACTTTTCGATCAAGATAAGGTCGAATCACTAGCAGCCAAAAGCTTAAAAGTACTGAAAGAACCGCAGCGGCGGTAACAACAAACTGTGCGACCAGCATTACCCAGGCAGGCATGATGCTCTCCTTTGAATCAATATGAAGTGGCTAAAGCGCGTATTGAATCAGCGCCAGAAACTGTATGGTTCCCGCGACCGCACCAAATATGCCGCCAACAAACATCAGCTGTAGCTCCTCCTCGCGGAATGCCGGGCGGAGTATGTCCTGAAATTCTGCAGGCTGAAGTGCCTTCATTTGCCCAGCCAGGACTCTGGCTACAACGGGTGCCCGCTCCTTGTTAAAAGCAGGGTTGCTGAAGACATCCTGGGTTGCATGAAGGGCTTGCTGGTTCATCGCCTTTTTCAAATCGGTATAGCCGCTCATCCCAACCGTTACTTGAGCTGAAAGCTTCATCAACAAGGAATTGTCCATCAGTGGCCGCAGATGCTTTTGTATGATTGCACGGGTGCGATCGCCCCGACAGCCGTTTATCATCGCATCCGCAACCTTCTCGACCGTTATCAGCTCTTCTGCTACCAGCTTTGCCCATATGTCGCTGATTTCAGGCTGGCGCCGCAGAAACAGCCCCTGAATTTTCCAGAACAAAAAACGACGAGGTTTCAGGGGCGCAAAAATCAGATTAATCGCAAGCCAGTTGGTGACAAAGCCGATTGCAAACCCGCCAACGGGCAGCAGCCAGGGTTCAGGATAGATGGACCAGACCGGAGCAAGAACACACCCAAGGATACCGCCGATAACGGCGCCACGATTAATGACGGATCTGAGTTCAACCGCGCCAGCCTGCTTAAATATGCGATTCATCAGATCAGGGTGCTGCTTGAGCTCTCTGCTTAGCAACGCTTTGAGATCAACCAACTCATCGAGATCATCGCCAAAATCCTCAACCAGGCCTTCTATACGTGCCGGCAGTTGCTCCCGCGCCCACTGATAAATCCGCCGGCGCAAAAACATCGGCAAGTTATCCCAAAGCACCGGCTGAATCTCATACATCATTTCATCAATGTACTCATCAAGCCTTGGCGTTACCTGTGAAAGAACCTGCTCAACAATCTTTTGAGGCTCCAACTTTTGATAGACGGCATTCAGATCACCAAATTGCCGAAGTGTTCGATCTATACAGATATGGGCCATTTTCTCGGCTTTGCGAGGAATAACGCCTTGCCAACCGATCACACCAACGCCTAAGAACTGAACCGGGTAAAAAGACATTTGTATAGCAAGCCAGTTGGTAAACCAGCCTACCAAGGCAGCCACTATGGGCACGGAAACAAACGCAGCATCAAACAAGCGGAACCCCGGTTTTCAAATACAGGCAATTAACCTGCAGGTGTCATCATTAGTGAACGGACGGGCGATTAGGTGTCGCCTCGGATTGTAGAACGAATGATGCGATAGCCAGCATTATGTGACATTGGCCGAGAAGCCATTGTTATACAGCAACTGTGGCAGCGAAATGATAAAGATATGTCGAATTAAACAGTAGGAGAAATAAAAGTGTAGCTGGAAGGAAATGCATCATGCGCCCGGGATACCTGCGAAGCGTGCAGCAGATATCCCGGTATTTAAAGCGAGATCACCCTAACAGTGGCAGCCAGACTCCAGGCCTTCGGGCACTATTTATTGGTAGTATGCGTTCTCGGTCTTCGTATGATCCGTTACGTCACGAACCGCTGTAATTTCTGGCACTCTATCCTTGAGCGTGGTTTCTACACCCTGCTTGAGGGTAAGGCTAACTGCAGAACAACCTTGGCAGCCGCCACCAAACCGCAACACCGCGACAGAGCCATCCACAATCTCTACCAGTGACACATCACCGCCATGGGCTGCCAGGTTCGGATTAATTTCCGACGCCAGAACGTAGTTCACTCTATCTGGCAAGGGCGCATTTTCATCAACGTTGGGAACCTTGGCATTAGGCGCTTTGATCGTTAGTTGGCCGCCCATCTGATCCTTTGAATAGTCTACAAAGGCTTCTTCAAGGAAGGGTACAGAGTTGTGATCAAGATACAGCGTGAACTTTTCAAGATCTACTTGCTCATCCGTCGGTACAATCTCGTTGGGTGGGCAATAAGCCAAGCAGGTTTCAGCATTTTTTGTGCCCGGCTGGGTTACGAAAATTCGTACGCCCATGCCTTCCACATCCTGCTTTTCGATAAGTTGTGCAAGATAATCCCGTGCGGGATCTGTCACAGTAACCAATGCCATGTTATCAACCCGTTGGTAAGTTTAGATTCATTTTAAGGGAGTTCGTGGCAACATGAAAGACCAACCAAATTAGTTGGTCTTTCCCAGGGTAGTGACTTTCACTTACCATAGGCTTTGCACACGAACTTGATGCAAGTAAAGAATAACTGGGTGCGGAGCTACGACTGTCGCCAGCATTTTTGCTATGATCCCGCGCCATTGGACCAAACACGCCGTTAATGACGACATCCGGAATACTGACTATGACCGATCGCAATACTCGCCTGGAACAACTTCACAAAGCCCTGCAAGAGCGCATTGTGATTCTCGACGGCGGCATGGGAACCATGATCCAGAACCTGCAACTGGACGAGAAAGCGTTCCGGGGCGATCGGTTTGCCGATTACGATCGTGAAGTAAAGGGTAACAACGACCTGCTCAACGTTACCCAGCCTGCCCTGTTGCGTAATATACACGCTGATTATCTGGATGCGGGCGCGGATATTATTGAAACCAATACCTTCAACTCAACTCGCGTGTCTCAGTCGGACTACGGCCTTGAAGAGATATCCAAAGAGCTGAACGTAGCGGCCGCCAAACTGGCCAGGCAAGTCGCGGACGAGTATACCGCCAAAGATCCCTCCAAGCCGAGATTTGTGGCAGGCGCGGTTGGCCCTACGTCGCGCACAGCCTCTTTATCGCCAGACGTGAACAACCCTGGGTTCCGCAACACAGATTTCCAGAGCCTGGTAGATAACTACTACGAATCGGTCGAAGGCTTGGTTGAAGGCGGTTGTGACATCATCCTGATTGAAACCATTTTCGATACGCTTAACGCGAAAGCTGCTATTTACGCTACTCAGCAATATTTTGAAGACAGCGGCATAGAACTGCCGATCATGATTTCCGGCACCATTACCGACGCTTCTGGCCGCACCCTGTCCGGCCAAACTACTGAGGCGTTCTGGAACTCCGTGGCCCATTCTCGGCCGATCTCGGTGGGATTAAACTGCGCACTGGGCGCAGAGGCCCTGCGCCCGTACGTAGAGGAACTGTCGGGCAAAGCCACAACCTATGTTAGCGCACACCCGAATGCCGGCCTGCCCAACGAATTCGGTGAGTATGACGAGACACCGGAAGAAATGGCCGAAATCATCGAGGGTTTTGCTCGCGACGGCTTCCTTAACATTGTTGGTGGCTGCTGTGGTTCCCGCCCTGAGCATATCGAAGCCGTGGCCAAAGCCGTAGCCAAGTACCCTCCCCGCAAGATTCCGAAACGCCCGGAAGTACTTCGTCTTTCTGGCCTGGAACCTTTCACGGGTGACGAAAACACCCTTTTCATCAACGTAGGTGAGCGCACCAACGTTACTGGCTCGAAGCGCTTTCTGCGCCTGATCAAAGAAGAGCAGTATGAGGAAGCACTGAGCGTTGCGCGGGATCAAGTTGAAACCGGCGCGCAGATTATCGATATCAACATGGATGAGGGCATGCTGGACTCCAAAGAGGTGATGGTCACCTTTTTGAACCTCATTGCCTCAGAGCCGGATATCTCACGCGTTCCCATCATGCTTGATTCGTCGAAATGGGAAGTTATCGAAGCCGGGCTACGTTGTATTCAAGGTAAGGCGGTCGTTAACTCAATCAGCCTCAAAGAAGGCGAAGAGGCCTTCGTCAAGCACGCAAAGATCTGCATGCGATACGGCGCGGCTGTCGTGGTTATGGCCTTCGACGAAGAAGGGCAAGCGGACACATTTGAGCGTAAAACCGAAATTTGTAAACGCTCATATGAGGTTCTGGTCGGCATTGGCTTCAATCCGGGCGACATTATTTTCGACCCGAACGTGTTTGCCATCGCGACGGGTATTGAAGAACATAACAACTACGCAGTGGATTACATAAACGCCTGTCGCTGGATTCGGAAGAACCTGCCCCACGCATCTATTTCAGGTGGTGTGAGCAACGTGTCCTTCTCTTTCCGCGGGAACGATGTGGTGCGTGAAGCGATCCACTCCGTGTTTCTTTACCACGCCATCAAAGCCGGCATGAACATGGGTATCGTAAACCCCGGGCAGCTGGTTATTTACGATGAGATTGAGCCAGAGCTAAAAGAACTGGTAGAAGATGTTGTGCTCAATCGTCGCGAAGACGCCACAGATCGCTTGCTCGAGATTGCCGAGCGCTTTAAGGGTAAAGGCGGCAAAACGCAGGAAGAAGATCTCGCTTGGCGCGAATGGCCGGTCATCAAGCGGCTAGAGCATTCACTGGTAAAAGGTATTACCAACTTCATTATCGAAGATACAGAAGAATGCCGTCTGCAGGCAGAGCGCCCGATTCACGTAATCGAAGGCCCACTGATGGACGGCATGAACGTTGTTGGCGACCTGTTCGGCGACGGTAAAATGTTCCTGCCTCAGGTGGTTAAAAGTGCCCGCGTTATGAAACAGGCGGTTGCCCACCTTATCCCCTTTATTGAAGCAGAGAAATCCGAAGACCAGCAGGCTAAAGGCAAAATCCTGATGGCCACGGTTAAGGGCGATGTTCACGATATAGGTAAGAACATTGTTGGCGTAGTGCTGCAGTGCAACAACTACGAAGTGATTGACCTTGGGGTTATGGTGCCCAGCGATAAAATTCTGGCGGCGGCCAAAGAGCACAATGTCGACATCATCGGCTTGAGTGGCCTTATCACACCGTCACTGGATGAAATGGTGCATGTTGCCCGTGAGATGCAGCGCCTGGATTTCCATCTGCCATTGATGATTGGCGGTGCCACCACATCCAAGGCACATACGGCCGTTAAAATTGAGCCCCACTATAAAAACGACATTGCCCTTTACGTGTCTGACGCCTCTCGCTGCGTGAACGTTGCTTCACAACTGCTCAGCAAAACCGCCAAGCCTAAGCTGGTTAGCGATGCACGTGAGGAATACGACATGATCCGCGAGCGCCGCAAGCAGCGCGGTGATCGTACCAAGCTCGTCAGCCTGAAAGAAGCGCGGGCACGCGCTCCGGAAATTAACTTTGATAACTACGTTCCGCCCAAACCGACCTTTACCGGAATACGTCGGTTCGAAGCGTACGACCTGAAGGAACTTGAGCCTTACATCGACTGGACGCCTTTCTTTATCTCTTGGGATATAGCTGGGAAATACCCACAGGTATTCGACGACCCCAAGCGTGGCGAGGCCGCTCGTAGCCTGTTTGACGACGCTCAGGTAATTCTTCGAAAAATGGTTGATGAAAAACGCGTAAGTGCTTCTGGTGTAATTGGTTTCTGGCCAGCACACCGCCGTGGCGACGATATAGTGGTATACACAGACGAAAGCCGTACTGAAGAGCTAACCACCCTGCACCACTTACGCCAGCAGGATGATAAAGCCCCGAATAAGTCAATGATGGCGCTGTCAGATTTTGTTGCAGAAGAAGGTTCTGAGCATTGCGACTATGTTGGTGGCTTTGCAGTAACCACCGGTATCGGCGCCGAAGAACTGTCGCTGGAGTACAAAAACGCCAACGACGACTACAACGCGATCATGGTCAAAGCCCTCGCCGACCGCTTGGCCGAGGCCTTTGCAGAACGCATGCATGAGCGGGTACGCAAAGAGTTCTGGGCATACAACAGCGATGAGCAGCTGGCCAATGAAGATTTGATCAAAGAACGGTACCACGGTATCCGTCCGGCGCCTGGCTACCCCGCCTGCCCCGACCACACAGAGAAGGCGACTCTGTTCAAGCTACTCGATGCCACTGCCCAAACTGGTATCGAGATTACAGAAAGCTTTGCGATGTTCCCAACGGCTGCGGTCTCGGGTTGGTACTTCTCGCACCCTGAATCGAAGTTTTTCTCGGTAGGTAAAATTGGCGTAGATCAGGTTGAAGACTATGCTGAGCGTAAAGGTCTTTCCAAAGCGGAAGCAGAGCGCTGGTTGGCACCAAGCCTTGCGTACGACCCAGCGGAGTAAAGCCCAGAGTCGCACCCAATCAGGATGAGTTTTTATGGCAGACACGGCAGGCATGAAAAAAAACAAAAGCAAAAAGCCTCAAGGGCCTGGTGTTTTGAAGGTAATACAAACCGTGGCTGCCGGCGCACTGGGTGTTCAGTCCAGTAAGCGCCGGGAAGAAGATTTCGGCAGCCACAGCCCATGGCCCTATGTGATTGGCGCCCTTCTGTTCACGGGCCTCTTTATTGGTACCCTCATTGTGGTTGTGCAGGTTGTTCTGTCTGGCCGGTAGTCCAGCCGTTACTGGCCAGACACCCACAACACCGCGAATGCGACAACAAGTGCGATAATTACCACTGCAGCTATAGCGTCGATATTGCTGTCTGATTGCATCGAATCCTTCATTCCCTGCTCCTATTTGCAGAATCTGTCAGGTTGACGTTGAGCGCATCTAGCGCTCACCTTGGTTTCTCCCTATCAGTAAAGCAGCAAATTGATATTCGTCCAGCCCACAACACTCTCCCTTATCACCTTAATCGATAAACATATCTTGAAATAATCGTTTCTAGTATAAGGAGCGACTGTTATCCTGCGTTTCAGATATAAGCCCGGGCTTCCGGGCGCATGCCATTACGACGCTACTATCCAGGGCTTTCCTACTATGTACGTATACGACGAGCACGATCGGCAAATGGCCGCCGAGCGGGTTGCACAGTTCCGGGACCAGACCGAACGGGCGCTGGCCGGAGAATTGGCAGAAGACGAGTTCCTGCCCCTTCGCTTGCAGAACGGGCTCTACGTTCAGCGGCTTGCACCCATGCTGCGTATCTGTGTGCCTTACGGCATGCTGCGTTCTACTCAACTGCGTCGTCTGGCCCGGATTACCCGGGACTACGACAAGGGCTATGCGCACTTCACAACGCGCCAGAACATTCAGCTAAACTGGCCCAACCTGGAAGATGTGCCAGATATTCTTGCCGAGTTGGCGGAAGTCGAAATGCATTCCAACCAGACCAGTGGTAACTGCATCAGAAACACCACAACTGACCAGTTTTCAGGTGTTCAGTCCGACGAACTTACAGATCCTCGGCCTTACTGCGAAATCATTCGTCAGTGGTCCACTTTCCATCCGGAGTTCGCATACCTGCCCCGGAAGTTCAAGGTTGCAGTAAATGCCTCCGAGAAAACCGACAGAGCGGCCATTCAGGTTCACGACATAGGCCTTCAGATTGTACGCAATGAAGTAGGCGAACTGGGCTTCCGCGTGCACGTGGGTGGCGGCCTTGGGCGCACGCCCATGGTGGCTCCGGTAATTCGTGAGTTCCTGCCAGAACTCGACCTGCTGACCTATCTGGAATCGGTACTCCGCGTTTATAACCGCTATGGCCGTCGTGATAACAAATTCAAAGCCCGCATCAAGATTCTGGTGAAGGCGTTAACGCCTGAGGGCTTTGCGGAGAAGGTTGAGGCTGAGTGGTCTCACATCAAGGACTCCCCTAGCCGGCTTACTCCTGAGGCGATCGATCGCATCAAGGCCTACTTTACCGAGCCGGCCTATGCCAGTCTGGACAACGCAACGGAACTTCTCGCCCAGCAAAGGTTCGAAAACCGTGGCTTTGACCAGTGGCTTAAATACAACGTGGATATTCACAAAAAGCCCGGGTACGCGATTGTTTCTCTGACCATGAAAGAAACCGGGATTCCACCTGGAGATGTAACCGATCGCCAACTGGAGCAAATCGCCGATTTGGCCGATGAATACAGCTTCGGCGAGGTACGGGTAACCCATGAGCAGAACGTGGTTCTTGCGGATGTCCGCCAGGATCAGTTGCTTGAGCTGTGGGAGCAGTTGGGCCCCATGGGATTTGCCACAGCAAACCTGAACATGCTTACGGATATTATCTGCTGCCCCGGTGGCGATTTCTGTGCGCTGGCCAATGCCAAGTCTATTCCTGTAGCTGAAGCGATTCAGCGTCGTTTCGATAACCTGGATTTCTTGTACGATCTTGGTGAGATCGATTTGAATATATCCGGTTGCATGAACGCCTGTGGTCATCACCACGTTGGAAACATCGGTGTTCTGGGTGTGGATAAAAAGGGTCAGGAGTTCTATCAGGTTAGCTTGGGTGGCGCGTCACAGCACGATGCAACAATTGGCAAGATTCTGGGGCCCTCTTTCGCTCAGGATGATATGCCGGACGTAATCGCCAAGATCATTGATGTTTACGTTAACAAGCGCACGGAGGAGGAATCATTCCTGGATACCTACCGTCGTGTTGGAATTGATCCTTTCAAGGAGCGGGTTTATGCCTGACGTTATTTTCCGGGATGGCAGCATCCGTCAGAACCAGTGGAATGTGGTGTCCCGCCCTGATAGTGGCGAAGCTCTGGATGTTCCTGAGCAGAAGCGTGTGTTGATTCCGGCGGATCTTTGGCTTGAAAACCGTGAGCGCTTTGCTGGCAATGAGGACGTTGGCGTTTGGCTTGATAGTCATGATGAGCCGGAGATTCTGGCAGATTATGTGAATGAACTGCCGATGATTGCGGTTAACTTCCCCAAGTTCAGTGATGGTCGGGGTTATAGTATTGCCCGTTTGTTGCGGGAGCGGTTTGGCTTCAAGAATGAGCTGCGGGCGATTGGGGATGTGCTGCTGGATCAGCTTCAGTTTATGAAGCGTTGTGGCTTTGATACTTATGAGTTGCGCCCTGATAAGGATATTCGCAAGGCGGCTCGATGTCTGAATTTCTTCAGTCAGGGGTATCAGGCTGCTACGGATACGGATTTGCCGTTGTTTCGGCGTCGGGCTTCTTAACCTTAAACGTTTGAGTCCACAGTCAGGGCCGCAAGGCCCTGACTGTTCAAACTATGGCGTTTTAGACCGCGTGATCTAAAACGACTTTTCCTGATGACTCGCCTTTCAGAAAGGCGTTTAGCGCACCTTCCAGTTCAGCACGGCCAATCCTTTTTGCAGACGCTTCCGTCTTCTCGCACTTCCAGTCACCCGCAAACTTCTTCCATACGGATTCTTTGTCCGCCAGCGGAATTTCAACTGAATCAACACCCAGCAGGTTTACCCCCCGCAGGATGAATGGAAGCACCGTTGTTTGTAGCTGTGGGCCAGCAACCAGTCCGCAGCAGGATACGGAACCGCCGGGTTTGATTTGCTTTAGCAGTTCAGCAAGAGGTGATCCGCCTACTGTATCTACAGCGTTAGCGAAGGTCGGTTTCAGCATGGGTTTCTTGTCTTCGGACAGTGCGTCGCGGCCAAGAACTTCTGTGGCGCCCAGGGCTTTGAGGCTTTCGGCATGATCGGCTTTGCCGCTGATTGCGACGACGTTGAAGCCGAGTTTTGCCAGCAGCTCTACAGCAACGCTGCCAACTGCGCCTGAGGCGCCGGAGACGGCTACTTTGCCTTGTTCTGGCTTGGCACCCATGGTCAGGATTTTTTGTACGCACAGGCCGGCTGTGAGGCCGGCGGTGCCGTAGATCATGGCGGTTTGTGCATCCCAACCAGAAGGTGTGGCAACGCACCAGGCGGCGGGTACGCGGATGTACTCGCCAAAACCGCCAGCGGTGTTCATGCCCAGGTCGTAGCCGGTTACGATAACCTGACTGCCAACAGTCGGAGCGCCGGTGGCAGATTCAACAACCTCTCCAGCGGCGTCGATACCGGGTGTGTGCGGAAACGACCGGCTAACGCCTTTGTTTCCGGAGGCCGAAAGCGCGTCTTTGTAGTTCAGCGAGGAGTGGCTGACTTTTATCAGCACCTCGCCCGCCGGGAGATCGGCCGTGCTCAGGGTCTGTTCTGTGCCTTTATAGTTGCCATCTTGCTCATCAACTCGCCAGGCTTTGAATTCGACATTGCTGGTCATAGCCTTCTCCACGCTCTATTAGCTACTGAATTTTCTGGTTGCGAAATGCGCTCAACACTTTCCATACGGTGTGCTCAAGGGCGGCGCTGGTCGCGAGCCCAAGCTTTTCAGGCAAGGTTTTTTTGCGCTCGAATGACACCGATACTACGTCTGCCCTCTCACAAGCTTCAATGAGATATTCGTCGGAGGTTTTAATCTCATCAATCAACTTTACGTCCAGTGCACGCTTTCCAAACCAAATATCACCGGTGGCTACCGCTGCTATATCCAACTCTGGCCGGCGTTCGCTAACGTAGTCTTTGAACAGGTCGTGGGTGTCTTCCAGATCCGACAGAAATTTCTGCCTGCCCTTATCGGTGTTCTCACCAAATATGGTCATGGTGCGCTTATGCTCGCCCGCTGTCAGAATCTCGAAGTCGACGTCGTTTTTCTTGAGCAGGCGATGGAAGTTCGGCAACTGGGCGACAACACCAATCGAACCAAGAATCGCAAACGGCGACGCAATGATGCGGTCTGCCACGCAGGCCATCATGTACCCACCGCTTGCCGCGACTTTGTCGACGCAAGCTGTCAAGTGAATGCCTTTGCTTCGGATACGATCAAGCTGTGCAGCAGCCAGCCCGTAGGAATGCACCAGCCCGCCTCCGCTTTCCAGCCGGATGACGACTTCATCTTTTCCAGGTTCGGCCACGCTCAACACGGCAGAGATCGCCCTGCGCAGTGGATCGGTATCACTGGCTTTGATATCGCCGTCAAAATCCAGCACAAAAAGCCGTGCCGGCTTTGCTTCGGGCTCATCTGAATCCGTTTTTTTTGCTTTCTCAGCCTTCTTTTCGGCTTTCTCTTTTTTCTTTGTAGCCTTGCCCCAGGCTTTCTGCTCTTGCTCAGTCATCAGGCGTGCCTGAATGGACTCACGCAATTTACGGTACTTATCGTTGAGCTTACGGATCTGCAACTCTCCGTCGTCATCTTCTCCATCTTTATCCTTATGGGTGGCTGCAATAATAATAGAGACAACAACCACTGCCGCAATAACAAAGGTGACCACTTTGGCCAAAAACAAACCGTATTCTGTCAGGAACTCCAAATCACTTCTCCAGCGAGTTAAGCAAGCACGAGAGTGTAACTTACCGAAACTCTGGTGATAAGCAGAGCAAAATTATTAAAACAAGCGTTCGATCGGGCTTGACAGGGATTAAGTCTCACCATAAAGTCGGAAAGCGAAGTCGGCTCTATCCGGCAGCTGCCAACGATGGCTTGTGTAGCCAAGCATACATAGCAGTTTTAAAGACAAGACAACCACCAAACAAAGGGTAAACAAATGTCTGTAGATCAAATCTTTGAAAAGCTCGAGCAGAACTTCAACGCAGATGCCGCGCAGGGCCTGGATCTGGTATTCCAGTTTGATATCGAAGACGACAAGACTCACCACCTGGTGATCAAAGACGGCACATGCAAACTGCACGAAGGCCCGCATGACGATCCCTCTGTAACACTGATCATGAACTCAGAAACTCTTCAGGGTATCGTTTCCGGCGAAACCGATGGCATGCAAGCCTTTATGGCTGGCCAGCTGCGCGCTGAAGGCGACATGATGCTGGCTACCAAGCTGGGCGAGCTTTTCAACATGGGTTGATTGGGCCCTGTTGAGCAGATTAAAGCTCATAAAAAAACCCGCGCTTAGCGCGGGTTTTTTGTTTTCTGAAGAAGAGTTTTCAGACGGCCATTAAAGATCCACATCATCCAGAGATGTTTCCGCCAAACGAAGCAGATCTACGTTGCTCTCCTCACGCTTGCCAATCCCCTCAATGTAGTACTCGAGGGATGTCAGAGCATCCGCCAACGCTTCCAGAACCTGGTTCCCCGGCGCTTCACGAGAATCCAGCATGCGTTCCTGAATAGAGGCTGCCACACGCTCAAGCACGTGGGCAGCGCCCGGATCATTTATCATCTGCAACCCACCCCAAATACTATGCAGGGTTGCGGGCAGATTCGCCAAATGAAGCTTGTCATAATCCGACTCCACAAACGCGGTAATCGCGCGCTTCGCCAGCGTTAATGCTCCACGGGCTTCATCCGCAACCACATACACGGCTTCCTTGAAGTACATAGACTCTTCATGGCTGCGCTCGGTCCCCGCCAGTGCGTCAGTTTCAGCGGTAATGCCCCGGCTGACGATCTGCATAATAGCGTCTTCAATACCCAGCACCGAATCCGCAAGGCGGAAAAGCTCTTCCTCTCCAGGCAACCGTGATTCTGCTTCCCAGTTGCGGAGCTTACTTGCTTCTTCGCGGGCTATGGTGGCAAGGCGATTAAGGTCCAGCATAACCAGGGTGTTAGAAAGGCGTTCCAGCGCATCTGCAATGGAGGAAAGTTCGGCCAGATCCGGCTCTATGCCGCGCTCGATAATATCCAGTTTATCTTTCAGCTGGTTGAGCTCATCTTGCAGCGCCTCGGATAGCGACGTCAGTACATCTGTACCCGGGCCGTACAATCGTCTTGCGTGGGCTTCAAGGATGGAATCCGGAAATTCGGCTGGTGCGAGCTGGAATTCTGAAAGCACACGCGTCACTTCGGGATTGCCGGAGCCACTGCGGTAGAGCAGATATACCAGGTCGCGAATGAGCGAGTCCGGCGCATCTTTTGCGGTTGCTACTTTGCCAACGTACACCAGTTCCCGTGAGTACTTTTCAATGCGCATGAACGTACGCTTGCGGGCTTTGGTAAACGGCATGGCACGGTCAAGCATGGTGTCAGCCACGATAGCAACGAGGCACCACATTTGCCCCATTGGGGCACCCTGACACAAACGAACAAAACCACGAGCGGCCCGGCTTATGAGCTTTTGGCTCACCACGGGGTTTCGATCCCTGAGAATACCCAACAAAGCTACCTGAAAAGTAAGGCGCATCCGCCGAGCAACAATTTCGTATTCGGCCTCGTTACCCTCAAACTCAGGAACTTTTAAACCAGCGCAAAAATTCCGTTGATCTTTTATGTCGACATCAAAAAAGCAGGACTCGGGATAAGGCTTTTCCCGGCGAGCTTCACGAAGCTCGTTTATAACAGGCAGTAACAATTCGGGATGATCTGCGCGCTGCTGATGGTAGTACTCCACATAGCGGCGAAGGATAAACAGCGCATTGCTTAAGGTGGTGAGTAATATGTTCTTGTCATCGTTGGCGCCGACAGGAACATCGTTGGCCATGGCCACGGCTTCCTGGCACAAAAGCGTACCGCCGCGAAGCTCCACCAGGATAAAGATGCCACGAAGCTGGTTGAGGAAATCCAGGCAGTTTTGCAAATCCTCTCCGCTTTCACGGTTTTCCTGAAAGCGCTCAAGACTGGATTCTGCCTGCTTGATGGTCTGCTCTATTTCACTTTTGACCAGATCAAACGACTGCGATTTCGTCGCAAGAGACGATTGAACCATAAACGCTTCCTGTTAATCTGCGGAAACTACCGCACCTTCCTAGTGAACTGTAGGCCGGCAAGGGTGGGTGCCAGACCTTTTTGTTATGGAGCCGGCTCAAACTCTCCTGACCTGAGCCCGTGCACTCTGCACGAAAAAACTGACGTACTTATCACTACTTATAACATAAAACTCGAGTACCTCAACAAGGCTGGCGTGTAACAATTAGTACAGGCCGACACAGTTCTCATTCTAGGCCTTCAAGTTTACTCCAGACAGTTTCACCTGCTTTCTTTTCCATAGCAGACATGAACGCTTGATGTGCCTCCAATTCAGCATCTGTAGCGCCAACAACAGGCAGCGCAGGACGGCTTGAGTTCAACCGGCGAACACCTCCGCCCAAGCCTCCATTCTCCGACCCGGCATCCAGTGACAAAGCTGTCTGGCCACCGGTAAGTAGCAGGTACACTTCTGCCAGGATCTCGGCATCCAGCAGAGCTCCATGAAGCTCGCGGTTACTGTTATCAACGCCGTAGCGTTTGCACAGGGCATCGAGGTTATTCTTCTGCCCTGGGTGCTTCGCTCGAGCGATCGCAAGCGAGTCCACAACACCACAATGGTCCGCAGTTTTGCGCACAGGTTTGATCCGGCCAAACTCCGAATCCATGAAACCCACGTCAAACGCGGCATTGTGAATAACAAGCTCTGCACCCTTGATGAACTCGAAAAACTCGTCAGCAATGTCTGCAAATTTGGGTTTATCAACGAGAAATTCGTTGGTGATCCCGTGAATAGTGATAGCTTCGGCTTCGATCTCCCGCTCAGGGTTCACGTACACATGGTAATTGCGCCCTGTGAGCTTGCGCTCCATCATCTCGACACACCCGATTTCGATGATCCGGTGACCTTGTGCCGGGTCAATACCGGTTGTTTCTGTATCCAGTATTATCTGTCTCATAAATCCCACATTAATCCAGTTCAGCAACGCCCTTGTTCGCAAGCTCGTCAGCGAGTTCGTTATCCGGCACACCTGCGTGGCCTTTTACCCAGTGCCAGTTAACCTTATGCTTCTTCGTTTCCGAATCCAGTTCACGCCATAGGTCATCATTTTTAACCGGCTTTTTTGCAGAAGTTTTCCAGCCGTTACGCTTCCACCCGGAAAGCCATTCTGTAATTCCTTTCCGTACATACTGGGAGTCCGTGTACAACTCCACTTCACAATCGCGCTTGAGAGCTTTTAACCCCTGAATTGCAGCCATCAACTCCATGCGGTTATTCGTAGTGTGTCGCTCTCCACCGTGCATGGTTTTTACTGCGTCACCATAACGCAATACAACACCCCAACCACCTCGCCCCGGATTCCCTTTACAGGCGCCATCGGTATACACAATTACCTTTCCGGACATTCAAACTCCCGCATGCATTTCGGTTTAGCGGCCCTTTAAGGCCGGTCAGTCTTCAGAGTGCTCGCAGCTCTGTTGCGGAGACCCTCTCGCCGCCCCAACTGTGCCTTTTCCCGACAGACCCAGAACGCTGCTTTGTCGCCAAACATGACGCCGTGGAATCCGGGCACACACCCTTTTTTTTGCAAGGATACAGTAATAGGCACCAACCGGCAGAAACCCGTAACCTGACATGCGCTCGCCCAGCGCCCCTGTCCCTTTGCGACCACTGCGCTGCAAAGGCAATCGATAGAATCGGGTCAGGGATGTTTCAATCTGAAAGTCCAGCAAGTGAAGCCAATCCTCCATTCGCCCCCGGGACAGGAACCGCCCACCCCAGGGCCCTCCATAATGACGCGACATCAACTTTCGCACTCCCCAAAAACTGACAGGATTAAAGCCAATCAGCGCAATCTTGCCATCACCTCGCAACACTCGGGCAGCCTCTCGCAAAACCTGATGGGGATAGGGCGAAAAGTCCGCAGTATGATGGAGTACCACCAGATCCATGGAGTCCCCGGGAAAAGGCAACTCGTCCGCATCGCACACAACCACGCCCTCAGGTATGTTGGCAAAACAACTGGGGGTAGTCATGATCTTTTGAGAAAAGTCAGTCCCATTAGCCAAGGGAAGCCGGTGACTGACGCCGACCTGAAGTTGCCGCGCTCCGGTCAACCTCTCCAGCCGCTGCTCAAGAAAGGCCCGTTGATCTGCTAGAAGCCTGCGCCCAAGCGGTGTCTGAAACCAATTTTCAAAGCTCTCGCTCCTTGATGAATAATCAACCATCTGGGCATTCTTCACACTGCCTATACTCCCGCGTTGGATAAACGGACTGAATACCAGGGTTTCACCGGCTGTTGGGGCTACGACCTTAATGCTCTATCATATTAGCCACACTTGCCAAGTATTTACGGGGACATCTGATGCTCACCATCTCTGCCATACCGGCATTCAGCGATAACTATATCTGGTGTATTGCCGATACAGATACCGGTAAAGCCCTGATTGTGGACCCAGGCCAGGCGAAGCCGGTTCAGGAACACCTTGCAAAACAGGGGCTGACACTGGACACCATTCTCGTTACCCATCACCACCCTGATCACGTAGGGGGAATCAAGGACCTCGTTCAGGGCAATCACGACTGCCGTATAACCGGGCCTGCAGAATCACCCTTTAAAGGTAGCACCAACGTTGTTCATCCGGGCGATGAAGTGGTTTGGAGAGACATTACTTTTCAGGTGATGGGTGTTCCGGGACACACTCTCGATCACATTGCCTACTTCACAGACACTAAAATTAATGGACGTCCCGCTCTATTCTGTGGCGATACGCTTTTCGTTATTGGCTGCGGCCGATTATTTGAAGGCGCTCCGTCCCAGATGCTGGAGTCTCTCAAGTCTATTCGCGAACTCCCAGGTGAAACCGCTATTTATTGCGCCCATGAGTACACTCTTTCAAACCTACGCTTCGCCCGCAGCTTGCTACCTGATGACAGCAAGCTTGAAGCCTTTGATCGTGCGTGCAAAGACAAGCGGGATGCAGGTGAGCCAACTGTGCCGTCGATACTTGATGAAGAAAAACAGCTTAACCCGTTTTTGCGCTGGGACGATCCCCAGGTTGTAAGTGCGGCCAAACGCTACGCTGCCGGGCAAGGTCTGCCGGCGGATTCGGACAGTGCGATCTTCGCAGCCATACGCCACGGTAAAGATAACTTTTGATCGGTTAACAAAACCTCTCATTGTCGTAACGAGAGGTTTCTTGACCCTATTAAACGAGCTCCCATAGAATCCTTTAAACTTTTGCTCGTAACTCATTAAATATGCCGGGTTTTTAGACATAAGCCCAGCGGAATATCAGATTCGGAATCCGCCTATGTTGGTCAAACGTTTGCCCCTGCTTTTTATTCTCGGTGCTTTGGCGGGTGGCTGCAGCTCTCTCTATTTGTCTAAAGATTCAGCATCTCAAAGTCCGCTGGAGTCTGAGGAAGTAACCCTCGCTGCCGGTGATGAAGAGCTTAAGGAGTCTGTTGAAACCGGCAAAGACAGTGATGCAGTGCGCAATGAGCCGCTGGACGACGCAATCGCGCCAGAGCTTAAAGCAGCCGCACGGGATGCACGGGAAAAACTGGACAATCCTGAACAGAACATCACCGCAGACGCCGCCGGAGAGGCGGATATGTGGGACCGGCTCAGGGCCGGATTCATGCTCGACCACGATGTTGATGACAAGCGCGTAGAAGACCAGCTGAACTGGTACGCACGGCATCCAAACTACATTAACCGCGTCGTTGAGCGCGGAAGCCGGTATCTGTACCACATTGTTAATGAAACAGAGAAACGTGGTCTACCAGCTGAATTCGCCCTGCTACCCGTCGTGGAGAGTGCGTTCGATCCGTTTGCCTATTCCCACGGCCGGGCAGCCGGGCTCTGGCAATTTATTCCTTCAACAGGCAAGTACTTCGGCCTAACCCAAAGCTGGTGGCATGATGACCGCCGCGATGTAATAGCCGCCACAGATGCTGCCCTCACCTATCTCGACCGCCTGACCAACCGCTTTGGTGGTGACTACACACTCGCACTGGCCGCCTACAACAGTGGCGGGGGCACCGTTTCAATTGCCATGCGCCGGAACCGGAACAGCAACAAGCCCGAGGATTTCTGGTCGCTGCAATTACCACAGGAAACACGCCACTACGTGCCCAAGCTGATTGCGCTGGCAAAGATATTCGATGACCCGGAAGCCTACGGCATAGAGCTTCCAACGCTCAAAGACGAACCCTATTTCGACATCGTCGAAACCGGTGGGCAACTGGATCTCGCCCAGGCTGCAGAACTTGCGAGCGTCGACATTGACGAAATCTATCTGCTTAATCCTTCCTATAACCGTTGGGCGACCTCTCCAGAAGGTCCGCACCGTTTGCTCGTGCCCCACCAGAATGCCGAAAGCTTCCGTACGGCTTTAGCGAACATTCCACCAGAAAAACGAGTGTCCTGGCGCAACTATGTCGTCAAATCCGGAGATAGTCTGAACACTATCTCCAGAAAGTTTTCCACCACCCCTGCGGTGCTGCAGCAGGTCAACAACCTCAACGGCGACCTAATCCGCATTGGCCAACGGCTGATGATCCCTTCAGCTTCAAAGAAATCCGACGCTTACGCTCTCAGCGCATCCCAGCGGCTTGAGCGCAAACAGGACAAAAAGCGGTCGGGAAGTAAACTGCGTTACACTGTCCGCCGTGGCGACACCTTCTGGGATATTGCGCGCGAACATCGGGTTTCAGTGCGCCAGGTGGCGGCCTGGAACGGTATGGCACCCGGAGACCCGCTGATCCCCGGAAAAGAACTGGTGATCGGGTCAAATACCGCACAACCCACTATAGCCTCAGCTGGTAGCACCCGTGGCAAAGCCATGGTCCGAAAGGTGGGATACCGCGTTCGCAAAGGCGACTCCCTTGCTCTCATTGCCAATCGTTTCTCGGTAAACGTGCGCGACATCGCAAGCTGGAACGATCTGAATACCTCCCGTTATCTGCAACCGGGGCAAAGTCTGGTACTCTACGTCGACATCCGGAACAGCCCCTGATTGTTAACCTTTCAGGGCCGGAACTTTCAGTAAGTATAAGAATCATAAAAATTTAGCAGACAGGAGCGCGGGGCAGGATGCCCCCCGCGTCGGCTTGAAACACCTGAATGTGCGAGACCCATGACAAGAACCTTTTCTGCCTCACGCCTTACAACATTTCTTTCAGTTCTGGCTTTTCTGGCTTCTCCAATTTCTTTATATGCCAGCGAATCATCAACCGACTCAGAAGGGCTCAAGGTACAACCGGTCCACGGTATGGCCATGCACGGCGCGCCGAAATATCCGCAAGGGTTTGGGCATTTTGACTACGTTAACCCCAAGGCCCCAAAAGGCGGATCGCTAAAAATGGCCGTAGTGGCCAACGGTTTTGATACCTTCAACCCCTTTGTTATTCGCGGGGTTTCCGCCGCCGGTATCAGTAGCTATCTCTACGACACCCTACTTGAGTACTCAGCAGACGAACCTTTCTCCATGTATGGGCTCATAGCGGAATCCCTGGAAACGCCGGAAGACCGAAGCTATGTGGTTTTCAACCTTAGGCAAACAGCGCGCTTCCAGGATGGCGAGCCCATTAACGCTGAGGACGTGAAATTTTCCTTTGAAACCCTGACGACCAAGGGGCACCCGTTTTACCGGAACTACTATGCGGATGTGAGCAACGTCACTATCGAAAACCCTCACCGTATCCGTTTCGACTTCCAGGAAACCAGCAACCGTGAATTACCGCTGATTCTCGGCCAGATGCCCATTCTGCCTGCCCACTATTGGGAAGGTCGCGAGTTTGGAAAGAACGGCCTGACTCCACCTGTCGGCAGCGGCGCCTATCGTATCGGTAGTTTTGAAGCAGGCCGCACAATTGAGTATGAGCGGCAGGACGATTATTGGGCGAAAGATCTTTCGGTACGCAAAGGCCGGTTGAATTTTGATCGTGTTCGCTATGACTACTATACCGATGACACCGTGGCTCTGGAGGCTTTCAAAGCGGGTAGCTTTGATTTCAGAGTAGAAACCTCTGCCAAAAACTGGGCAACTGCCTACACCGGTGAAAGGTTTGATAACGGCACTATCATTACCGAAGCCATTGAACACCATCGCCCCACCGGCATGCAGGGCTTCGTGTTCAACACCCGCAAAAAGGTGTTCAGCGATGCCTTGGTACGGGAAGCACTCACTTACGCTTTCGATTTTGAGTGGACCAACAAGAATCTGTTCTATGGTCAATACGACCGCACCAACAGTTACTTCGAAAACAGCGAACTGGCTGCAACCGGCCTGCCAACTGGCCGGGAACTCGAAATACTCGAGGCTTACAAGGACAGATTGGATGAGGACATTTTCACCAAGGCGTTTGAAGCCCCTTCCACCGATGGCAAGCAAGGCCTGAGAGGAAACCTCAGAATAGCGATGGAACTGCTACGTTCGGCAGGTTACGAAGTTCGCGACGGGAAAATGGTTCATACAGAAACAGACAAACAATTGGCCTTCGAGATTCTGCTGTTCCAGAAAACCTTTGAGCGAGTTGTACTGCCTTTCAAAAACAACCTCGCCCGCCTTGGTATTGACATGTCTGTGCGCCTGGTAGACAGCAATCAATACGTTCAACGCGTGCGTGAGTTCGACTACGACATGATTACCCAAGCCATCGGCCAGTCAGATTCCCCTGGCAATGAGCAGCGCGAGTATTGGCACTCATCTACTGTAGACACCAACGGCTCCCGTAACTATGCCGGCGTAAATGATCCAGTGGTGGACGAACTGGTAAGCCTGGTGATTCAGGCCCCGGACCGGGACGAGCTGGTACAGCGCACACGTGCCCTCGATAGAGTGCTACTTCAAGGGCATTACGTGGTACCACACTGGCATCTTGCTAAAGATCGCGTTGCCTACTGGAGCCACCTGAAGCATCCGGATAAGACGCCCAAAAACGGTACCGACCTCGACGATTGGTGGGCAGAGCCCTGAGGACGTAACCGCTAAATGGGCATTTATATACTTCGGCGCCTTGCGCTGATCATCCCTACCCTGATCGGCATTCTGCTGCTCAACTTCGTGATCATTCAGGCTGCGCCTGGTGGACCAGTTGAGCAATTGATTGCCGAAATGGAAGGTCATGGCGGCAGCGCCCTGGCCCGTGCGGGTGGTGGCGACACAGGTGGTGAGGTTTCCAGTGCTTCCGGTGACAGCAGGGGGTCCCGGGGCATTCCTGATGAAATGCTGAAAGAAATCGAAGTGATGTATGGCTTTGATAAACCCGCCCACGAGCGTTTCTTTAAAATGCTCAAAGACTACGCCACCTTCAACTTCGGTGATTCGTTTTTCCGGGAGCGGAGCGTAACCGAACTTATTGTCGACAAGATGCCCGTGTCCATATCGCTTGGGCTCTGGTCTACCCTGATCATCTACTTCATTTCCATACCTCTAGGTATTCGCAAAGCGGTGTCAGACGGTTCCCGGTTCGATGTATGGAGCAGTTCAGCCATTGTCATCGGTTACGCCATTCCGGGTTTCCTGTTCGCAATCCTGCTCATCGTCCTTTTTGCCGGTGGTAGCTACTTCGATTGGTTCCCTCTACGGGGATTAACGTCCTCCAACTTTGATCAGATGAATTGGTATCAGCAAGTTGGCGATTATTTCTGGCATCTCGCACTCCCGGTTACCGCCAACGTGATCGGCGGCTTCGCCACACTCACCCTGCTCACCAAGAACTCATTTCTTGATGAAATCGGTAAGCACTACGTCGTTACGGCCAGAGCCAAGGGTCTGGATGAAAAACAGGTTCTCTACGGCCACGTGTTCCGCAACGCCATGCTGATTGTAATTGCCAGCCTGCCCGGTGTTCTTGTTTCACTGTTCTTTACTGGCTCTCTTTTGATTGAGGTAATCTTCTCCCTCGATGGCCTTGGTTTGCTTGGATTTGAAGCGGCGCTCAACCGGGATTATCCGGTTATTTTCGGCACTCTCTTTATCTTTACTTTGATGGGCCTGGCCCTGAAGCTGATCAGCGACATTACCTATGTGCTTGTAGACCCTCGCATCGACTTTGAAAGTCGGGAGGGTGCGTAACGTGAAGGCGTTGACTCCCATTCAACAACGTCGTTTGCGTAACTTTCGCAATAACCGCCGAGGTTACTGGTCGTTGTGGGCGTTTCTGGCAATTTTTGGGCTGACTCTGGTGGCCGAACTAATTGCAAACGACAAACCTCTGGTCATTTCGTATCAGGACACACTTTACTTTCCGGTAATAGAGAACGTACCCGAGGAGACATTTGGTGGATTCTTGCCAACAGATGCCGATTACCGGGACCCTTTTATAGCTGAGGAGATTTTGGCTAATGGCTGGATGCTCTGGCCGCCAATCCGGTTCAGCTACGACACCATAAATTATGACCTTAAGGTGCCCTCACCTGCACCGCCAAGCTCCGTAAACTGGCTGGGGACTGACGACCAGGGGCGGGATGTTGCCGCACGAGTCATTTACGGCTTCCGCCTTTCGGTTTTGTTCGGCCTGACGCTCACCTTTGCCAGTTGTATTGTTGGTGTGATGGTTGGTGCCATCCAGGGCTTTTACGGCGGCAAGATCGACTTGATTGGTCAGCGTTTTATCGAAATTTGGTCGGGGCTGCCGGTTCTGTACCTGTTGATTATTCTCTCGGGCATTGTGCAACCAAACTTCTGGTGGCTGCTCGGTATTATGCTGATGTTCAGTTGGATGGGTTTGGTTGATGTAGTTCGCGCCGAGTTTCTTCGGGCACGTAACTTTGAATACGTCAAAGCCGCAAGGGCGCTGGGGCTGGACAATCGGAAAATCATGTTCCGCCACATTTTACCCAATGCCATGGTGGCAACCCTGACCTTCCTGCCATTTATCCTCACTGGCGCCATTACTGGCCTGACCTCACTGGATTTTCTGGGCTTTGGTTTGCCGTCCGGTTCGCCTTCCCTAGGGGAACTGATCGCCCAAGGCAAGGCGAACCTGCATGCGCCCTGGCTAGGTATTTCAGCCTTCGCTTCCTTATCACTGATGCTGACTCTACTGGTTTTTGTAGGGGAAGCCGTGCGGGATGCATTTGATCCCCGCAAGAACGGTTAAGAGCGCGCTGATATGAGTGAACTGTTAGAAATCACTAATCTCTCGGTCTCCTTCAACAAGGGGCCAATGGCCGTGGATTCCATATCCCTCAGCCTGAATAAAGGAGAAACTCTGGCACTGGTTGGTGAGAGCGGTTCAGGTAAATCCGTTACTGCACTGTCGGTTTTGCGACTTCTGGACGAACGTTACGCAAGCTATCCCACAGGCGAAATTCGGTATCGGGGTGAAAACCTTCTGCAGGCCTCTGATAAACGCTTACGCCAGGTTCGTGGGCGCGAAATCAGCATGATTTTTCAGGAGCCCATGACCTCTCTGAACCCGCTTCACAACATCGAGAAGCAAATCAGCGAAACCCTGGAGCTGCACAAGGGCATGCGAGGGTCCCAAGCGAGAAAACGCTGTCTGGAACTGTTAACGCTGGTTGGTATCGAAACCCCCGAGAGCCGCCTTGGCGCCTATCCGCACCAGCTCTCGGGTGGCCAGAAGCAGCGTGTGATGATTGCCATGGCACTGGCCAACGAACCGGACCTGCTGATCGCGGATGAACCGACTACCGCGCTGGACGTAACCGTTCAAAAACAAGTGCTGGAGCTGTTGCAGGATCTGCAGAAGAAGCTCGGAATGGCCATTTTGCTGATTACTCACGACCTCACCATTGTGCGCCGTTATGCCAGCCGCGTTGCGGTCATGGAGCATGGCAAGCTGGTCGAGCAAGCTGAAACGGCTACATTGTTTGCTTCTCCCAGCCACCCTTACACTCGCAAACTTCTTAGCGCCGAGCCACCAGAAGCTCCTCAGGCGGCCCCAAAGAGTGACCAGCCACTATTGAGTGTGAGTAGCCTGGATGTCCGCTTCCCCACCCGCAAGGGGCTGTTCGGCAAGGTTAGAGAGCATTTCCATGCAGTCAAACACGTCAGCTTCAGCCTCGATCGTGGCCAGACTCTAGGGATTGTGGGGGAAAGCGGAAGTGGTAAAACCACCATTGGCCATGCCATTCTGAAGCTAACGGGAAGCACTGGCAGCATAAAGTTAGACGGTCAGGAACTGTCGGAACTGAATCAAAACGCCTTCCGGCCTTGGCGCCGGCGTGTTCAGATCGTCTTTCAGGATCCTTTTGGCAGCCTGAGCCCGCGGATGTCTATTGCCGAAATCGTTCGGGAAGGACTTGAGATACACGATGCTGATAACCGAGATACCCACGACAGCAAGGTGATTACGGCGCTTAAGGATGTAGGGCTAGACCCTGAAGCAAGGCACCGCTACCCCCATGAGTTCTCTGGTGGCCAGCGCCAGCGCATTGCCATTGCCCGTGCGCTGGTTTTGCAGCCAGACCTTATTATTCTGGATGAACCCACATCGGCGCTGGATCGCACGGTACAAAAACAGGTCATCGAACTGCTTCGGGATATTCAGGCACGCTATGGTCTAAGCTATATTTTTATCAGTCACGATCTTGCGGTTGTCCGGGCGCTTAGCCATCAGTTGTTGGTTCTTAGGCAAGGTGCGATTGTAGAAATTGGAGAGGCCGACGACGTTTTCCGGGCTCCCGCAGAAGAATACACGCACGAGTTGCTGCACGCGGCTTTTTTCTACCAGATGAAAAATGCCAATATCACTACGACTATTTGAGCGTTACTCCTGCCGCCTTACTTCGGGGATAATGCTCTAAAATCAGGAACACAGGGAGAAAGATCCATGGGTATACTCAGTGGTAAAAGAGCGCTGATTGTTGGCGTAGCCAGCAAACTGTCCATTGCTTACGGTATTGCAGACGCCTTTGCCCGCGAAGGTGCGGAACTGGCTTTCACCTACCAGAACGACAAGTTGCAGCCGCGAGTAGAGAAATTTGCCGAAGGCTGGGGCAGCAAGCTTATATTCCCTTGCGACGTAGCCAGTGATGAAGAAATTGAAAATGTGTTCAAGGAACTGAACAAGCACTGGGACAACATTGACATTATTGTTCATGCCGTTGGCTTTGCGCCTGGGCACGAGCTTGATGGCAACTATGTTGATGTGACCACACGTGAAGGCTTCAAGATCGCCCACGACATCAGCTCTTATAGCTTCGTTGCCTTGGCAAAGGGCGCGCGCCCTATGATGCACGAAGGCAGCTCCCTCCTGACTCTCACCTATTTGGGTGCGGAGAAGGTTCTTCAGAACTATAACGTGATGGGGCTTGCCAAAGCTTCTCTGGAAGCAAACGTCCGCTACATGGCCGCCAGCCTCGGTCGCGATGGTATTCGAGTGAACGGTATTTCTGCAGGGCCGATCAGAACCCTGGCTGCCTCTGGCATCAAGAGTTTCCGTAAGATGCTGGCGGAAAACGCCCGTCGCGCCCCGCTTCGTCGCAACGTAACCATTGATGAAGTGGGTAATGCAGCCGCATTCCTGACGTCAGATATGGCCAGCGGTATTACCGGTGAAATCATGTATGTAGACGGTGGATTCAATATCACCGGCATGGGTGAGCTGGAAGAGTAATTCGTTGCGTATCATGGGGAAAGCCAGCCTTGCGCTGGCTTTCCTTCAGCTTAAGCAAAATGGTCTGAACTAGGGCGTTTCCATTGCGCTAGCCACAGCCTCTATCCATTCCACATACGCAGTCTGAGCAGATTCAACAATTTGCACCCCTACCAGATAGCCAGCCCTTTCCGGGCGACACCAGACAACCTCCACAGTCAGTACAAACGGTTCCTCATGGTTCCCCAGTGAAACTGACACTGGATACAAGGCCCCAGCCGACAGACACTCCTCGGAAAGCAGACAAAGCCCACTGGCAGAAATATCACGTATGTCACATGCCATTTCTCGCCCTGTGGAACCAGGTATGCCTTCCGATGCAGGGTACTCTGCTTCCAACTCAAGAGTAATTTGTGCACGGGCCGTTAGGCGGTACTGCATACGGTTATCCTGCCCGCCAGCAGGATCTTCCAGTGTTCCAAAAGTGTAGTCAGTGTCTTTCATTATTTTTCCTGGCTTCTTGTTTTTGGACCAATCAGTTACGCCCGACACGAATACGGCCAACCACCCTGCTTAGCGTGTCATCAAACTCTGCAGCACCACCCAGAATACGAATCCGTTCCTCGACAATTCCCAGCACCAGCTCATCTTCTAAAAATTCACAGCGATTAAGCCCAAGCCGGTCGACGAAAATCAGCTTTCTCGAGGCATTGGTGCGGACAGCAAGTTTGAGCCGGGCGTCTTCAGTTTCGGGCTCCTCTGCAATCACTACAATCCAGCCACCAAGACTTATCTCATCGACCTGTTTTTGCGCAATCAGGGTCTTTTCCCTGTAGAGCCTTTCCTGCTCCGCCTGCTCATCTGCCAGCCGCTGTTCTTCAGCTTCCTGTCGCTGACGCTCCTGCGTTGCCAGGCGCTTAGTTTCCTGCTCCTTGCGCGCTAGTTCAGCCGCCTCCTTTTCTTTGCGCAGCGCTTCTGCACGGGCTTTCGCCGCCGCAGCAGCAGCCTCACGCTGAACCCGTTGCTTCTGATATGCCGCCGAAAGTAGTAGCACGGTTTCTTGAAGCACATCACCAAACGGTGTCGCTGCAGGGAGAGGACGAATGCTGCCGCTCTCCTTGGCTTCACAGAAGGCATCCCAGGGCTGAACACCAAGCTTTACACCCGTACCGTTAGTCCAGAGTATTTCAGCTGTATCTTCCAGCAAAACACAGAAAAAACGACGCTGTTCAGATGCACCTTCACCTTCAACGAACCACATTCCCTCAAACGGCTGAAACTGTTTATTCTGTAAAGTTTCAAAGCTGAGCCAGGATGGGTTCCATGTGAAATTGCGACTTTCGGGCAGTGCATTGGTCAATTCGGGGGTCTCACCACGCAATCTAGACATCATTACCGTTCCGATGCCGGCAAGCGCGTTAGGTGTAAGAGGGCGATCAAACACGCGGTTCCATACATCCACCAGTCGGTCTCCAATCTGCTCACCAACATGGTACAAACGATCTCTGTCTTTGTCTGACAGGGAGGGGTCACCTACCCATACCAGCCACTCCAACAACTTGCTGCCGTGGCGACACGCTTCACCGTTGACGCCTGAATCCCACACAGCTTGTTTAAGAAGGCCTTGCCAATGATCGAAAATAAAATCGAGTACTGGCTGCGGTAACTTCCGCCCCTGCAGAGCGCGTCCGATCAGCGCTCTTGAAGTCTGCTCTGCACGTCGCTGGCGCGCAGCGCCCTGCTCGGTTTCCTGCAAACGTTGGCGTAGCTTTCCGGTTTGGGCATCACGCTTGGCTGTATCCTCCTGCCACTGAGCACAAAATGCATCCACAGCGTTGGTTGAGCCAGAACTGAAACATGCAGAAACCGCAACAACCAACGTGTCTAACTGATCGAGAAGTGCTTTTGATGAGCGACCACCAGAATCACTCCATCCACGCCATTCCTGCAAGCTGTCAAGCCACTCCAGCAACATGTTACTAAAAGCCTGGTGACCATCAATATTCATCCGCCATGCAAGATAGAAGCGCAACCGGGCGATGCGCCGGGAAATCTCGGTATGCAACCCACTTGTTTTGAGGAATACATCCATGATGCGATCGGCCACGTAAGCGGCATTGATCTGACGCACCGACCAATCAAGGTGCACAGAACGAATAACGTGGGTTACTCGCTCATCCCGTTGCTCTGTCCAGCATGAGAACAGCAGCGACTTCCAATCGCTGGCGGTTTCTGGCGACAACTTACCCGCGGGGTAAGGAAGGTTGGGAACACGGATACCGGCAAGCACATCATCAATTTTTTCGGCAACCGCCTTCCGCGAAGCCACCTGGTGGGACTTCGGCCTATTTTGTGACATCCATTCCCCATGCTCAAGAAGCGTTGAAAAGGCCCAGTAAATAAAGCAGTATAACGAACTCGCCGGGGTTCACCACAACTGCGCCCGGCGTTATTCGCGTTAATCTGCAGTCCTGCTGGCTTATTTCACAGTACAGCCAGGCTACAATGAAAAGAATCGGGGAAACCGCAAAAAATGTCCGGCAATAAACTTGAAAATTTGAACGTGGCGAGCCAGGAAACACTGATTACCCCTGAAAAGCTCAAACAGGATATGCCGCTCACTGGTAAGGCTGCGCAAACCGTTACGAATGGCCGCCAGGCGATTTATGACATTATTGACGGTAAAGACCATCGTTTGTTCCTGGTGGTGGGCCCCTGCTCTATTCACGACGTGGACGCGGCCCGTGATTACGCCACCCGGCTCAAAAAACTTGCAGATGAAGTCAGCGACACCCTGCTGATCGTTATGCGTGTGTATTTTGAAAAGCCACGCACAACCGTAGGCTGGAAAGGTTTGATCAACGACCCGCACCTGAACGACACCTTTGATATCGAACGGGGTCTGCAACTTGGTCGTCGCCTCTTACTCGACATTAACGAGCTGGGGTTACCTGTTGCCACCGAAGCGCTTGATCCGATTTCGCCCCAATACCTCCAGGACTCTATTGCCTGGTCCGCCATTGGCGCCCGCACCACGGAATCCCAAACTCACCGTGAGATGAGCAGCGGTCTTTCCATGGCCATCGGCTTTAAAAATGGCACAGATGGCAGCCTTGATGTTGCCGTAAACGCCATGAAGTCTGTTTCCTACTCCCATAACTTCCTGGGCATCGATCAGCAAGGCCAGGTGGCGATCATTCGCACCAAAGGTAACCGGTATGGGCATGTGGTTTTGCGTGGCGGAGGCGGAAAGCCTAATTACGATTCAGTCAGTGTGACCCTGTGCGAGCAAGCACTCGACAAGGCCGGCCTGCGCAAATCCATCATGGTTGATTGCAGCCACGCTAACTCCAGCAAAGACCCGGCCATTCAGCCGCTGGTTATGCAGGACGTCAGCCACCAGATCCTTGAAGGCAACACTTCTATTCAAAGCCTGATGATTGAAAGCAACATCAACTGGGGTAACCAGTCTATTCCTGAGAATCTCGCAGACCTTAAATACGGTGTATCTGTTACCGATGCCTGTATCGACTGGGAAACCACCGAGAAAGCCATTCGCGACATGCGCAATAAACTGAAAGACGTGTTGCCGAAGAGAAAAACAACCTGAGTTTTTAATCAGGGTATAAAAAAACGGGGAGCCAGCGGCTCCCCTTTTTTGTTTGCCCGATTCTGAAAGTCAGGCTGTCAGGCTTGGCAAGCCGCCTACCCAATCCAGCCGATCCCTTAAAGCAACGACATGGCCGACGATAACGAGAGTGGGTGCCTGCACGCCTTCATCGTTTACCCGCTGCACAATGGTTTCCAGATTGCCGGTAACGACCAGTTGATCACGGGTCGTTCCTTTGGAAATCAGAGCAACCGGCATGTCCGGTGCCATTCCATGCTTTATCAGCTGCTCACAGATAATCGGGAGGCCAACCAGGCCCATGTAAAACACCAGCGTCTGGTTGTTTTGTACAAAATCTTTCCAGGGTAAATCGCAGGTATTATTTTTAAGATGGCCCGTCACAAAGCGCACGGATTGTGCGTAATCACGATGGGTCAGCGGTATGCCGGCATAGGCCGCGCACCCGGACGCTGCCGTAATTCCCGGCACAACTTGAAACCGAATGCCAGCCCCGGCCAGCGTCTCGATTTCCTCACCACCACGGCCAAAGATAAACGGGTCTCCACCTTTTAGCCTGACGACCCGAAAGCCCTGTTTAGCTAAATCTACTAATCTTTGGTTGATCTGATCCTGGGGTAGCGTGTGGTTAGCACGCTGTTTGCCAACATGGATCTTTTCTGCCGAATCCGGAATCAACGCAAGAATCTCCGGCGACACCAATCGGTCGTATAGCACCACCTCTGCAGCAGTAATAAGACGCCATGCTTTCAGCGTGAGCAACTCTGGATCCCCGGGGCCCGCGCCCACCAGAGCAACCTCACCCGCCGAACTGTTGGGGTTAGAGGTAACCGGATTCGTTCTGTAGCGGACCGGTGCAGGCGTTGCACCCACACCTGATCCAACCTGTTGCCCGTGTTTGTCACTCATTGAATACGCTCGGCGCCACCCATGTATGGCTTGAGGGCCGTGGGAACAAGAATACTTCCGTCCGCTTGCTGGTAATTCTCCATAACGGCAATAAGGGCTCGGCCAACTGCCAGACCGGAACCGTTCAGTGTATGCACTGGCTCCGGCTTTCCGGTTTCCGGGTTGCGCCAGCGGGCACCCATTCGGCGGGCCTGGAAGTCGCGGGTGTTGGAGCATGAAGAAATTTCACGGTACTTGCCTTGCCCCGGCAGCCAGACTTCAATGTCATAGGTTTTTGCAGCTGAAAATCCCATGTCGCCGCCGCACAAAGCGACCAGCCTGTACGGCAATTCAAGTAACTGAAGTACTTTTTCGGCATGACCGGTAAGTGCTTCCAGTGCCGCATCGGATTCTTCGGGACGAACCACCTGAACCAACTCAACCTTATCGAATTGGTGCTGGCGAATCATGCCACGGGTGTCACGGCCGTAAGAGCCCGCTTCGCTCCGGAAGCAAGGTGTATGACAAACCATTTTCAGAGGTAACTCGGCGGCGTCAAGAATCGTGTCTGATACCAGGTTTGTTACCGGTACTTCCGCGGTCGGTATCAGATAGAGCGATGGCTCGCCCTGCATCTTGAACAGATCGTCTTCAAACTTCGGTAGCTGGCCTGTGCCGTAAAGCGCGTCGGCGTTCACCAGATAAGGTACATAGGTTTCAGAATAGCCGTGCTCATCTGTGTGCAGGTTCAGCATGAACTGCGCAAGAGCTCGGTGCAGTCGAGCGACTTGCCCCCGCATAACCGCAAACCGGGAGTGTGCAAGCCGGGTGGCGGTTTCAAAGTCCAGGCCACCGAGTTCACCCCCCAGTGCAACGTGATCCTTAGGCTCGAAATCAAACGCCTTGGGCGTACCCCAGGTACGAACTTCAACGTTGTCTTCTTCGCTGTCGCCAGGGGTTACTTCTGCATCCGGAAGATTCGGAATGCCGGCCAGGAAGTCATTGATCTCATGCTGTAGGGCATTCAGCTCTTTTTCCGCCTCCGATTTACGAGACTTCAGGCTCTCTACTTCGTCCAGCAGAGGCTGTATATCCTCACCTGCTGCTTTCGCCTTACCGATGGACTTCGACTTTTTATTCTGCTCGCTCTGCAAGTTTTCTGTACTTACCTGAAGGGCGCGGCGACGCTCTTCCAGAGTTTCGAAAGCGGCGATGTCAAATACGAAGTTCTTGATGGCCAGCCGGCGGGCGATCTCTTCAGTCTGGTTACGGACGAGTTTGGGATCGAGCATGGGTATCCTGAATTTTTCGGTTTGCGATGTATGTAGAATAACTCGCCATTATACCCGTGCCGGCGCCGGTGGCTACCGCTGCAGAAACCTTGTTCGGGGTTCAGGTATGGCGTTTTCTTGGGCTTTGTTGATTGAGAGCATCCAGCCGCTGGCGCTTTTCGGAAAGTTTGATTTCCAGACCCCGGTTGACGGGCTCATAGTACCTGCGTTGGTGAATGGCCTCCGGCAGGTAAGACTCACCAGCCGCAAAGGCGTCCGGCTCATGGTGCGCGTAGCGATAGGTGTCGCCATGGCCCAGGCTTTTCATGAGTTTGGTGGGGGCGTTGCGCAGATGCACCGGAACCTCATAATCCGGATCGCTCCGTATGTCAGCCATGCACTGATTGTACGCTTTATAAACTGCATCGCTTTTCGGCGACAGCGCGAGATAAGTTACAGCCTGTGCCAGGGCAAGCTCTCCTTCAGGACTGCCCAAGCGCTCCTGAACATCCCAGGCATCCATACTCAACTGCAGTGCGCGAGGGTCGGCATTACCTATATCTTCACTCGCAATCCGCACCAGGCGGCGAGCAACGTACAGTGGATCACAACCCCCATCGAGCATCCGGCACAGCCAATAAAGTGAGCCATCGGGGTCTGAGCCCCTTACAGACTTGTGCAGAGCTGATATCTGGTCGAAGAATACGTCTCCGCCCTTATCAAAACGCCGCAAACTGGTTTGCATCACCTGTTCGAGGTGTTCGGCATTAACCCGATTTTTCCCATCACTGCCAGGCTCAGCCAGATCCGCCGAAATCTCCAGAATGTTCAGCGCTCTGCGCGCATCCCCGCCGGATGCAGTGGCCATTACCTTCAACACATCATCCGATACCGCAAGCTGGCCACCAAACCCCTCTTCTGAAGCGAGGGCCCTGCCTAATAGTTTCAGAATGTCGGTTTCGTCCAGGTTTTTGAGGACATATACACGGGTGCGGGACAGCAACGCACTATTCAGTTCAAATGAAGGATTCTCGGTGGTGGCACCGACAAAAATAAACGTGCCGTCTTCGATGTGCGGCAGAAAGGCATCTTGCTGGCTTTTGTTAAAGCGGTGGACTTCATCCACAAACAAAAGCGTATCCTGACCTTGTGATTGTTTGCGGTTACGGGCACGTTCAACAATGGCGCGAATATCCTTAACACCACTGAGAACCGCCGACACCGTTTCAAAGCTCAGATCGCCAACGCTTGCCAGCAATTGTGCGAAAGTGGTTTTCCCAACTCCGGGAGGCCCCCATAGGATCATGGAGTGAAGTTGCGCCTGCTCTACCGCCCTGCGTAGTGGTTTCCCAGGCCCCACAAGATGCGCCTGCCCAACATAGTCGTCGAGGCTTTCAGGGCGCATGCGGGCCGCGAGAGGCCGGAAGCCGACCTGCTCTGTGAACAGGCTATTCTGCATATCAGCCTTCGTCCCGGATTACGTCTACGCCCTCCGGGTACTCAAGCTTGAACACGCTTTTTTCCACGGATTCATTCAGCCGAATGTGATCAAAACTCAGCACGCTGAGCTGCGCCAGAGAATCTTGCATGCGCATCTCCTGCAGTTCATTCTTGAAGAAGGTCAGGCGCAGCGATACAAACAGCGAATCCTCATTTTTAGGCTCCAGCGTGAATTCACGGGTGTCGTCGCTGACCTGGCGGCCAGAAACCCGGTAGGTTTCCTCCAGGTTATCAACCTCGCCACTCAGCAGCAGCGCCGGTGTGTTTTGCACCCGGTCATCCAGATTGTGCACAGTTACCTGTTCAAGGTCCGGGTCGTACACCTCTACACTGCTTCCATCACTCACAATAAACTGGGACAAAGGTGCGCGGGTTTCCCAGTAAAACAGCCCTGGCCGTTTGGCTTTCAGGGAACCGCGGGTTTCCTGAACGTTGTTCCCGTTCTCACTGACCACGATCTGGATAAAGTCTGCCTGATAGGTTTCGTAGCTTTTCAGCAAGGAGGCCAGCTCCGTTGCTGAGCTCTTTTTACCATCCGCCATCAGTGAATTGCTGAATGTGAATGCTACCACCAGTGTCGCAACCAATGCCGGCAGGCGTTTCAGGAAAAGCTGTTGCATAAAATACGACTCCTAATCTCTGGGTGGGGGCGGCGCCAAAACTTCACGGGCTCCGTTGTGGCCGGCTGAGCTGACCACTCCGGATGCTTCCATTGCTTCAACCAGATTGGCCGCCCGGTTATAACCTATCTTGAATTTACGCTGCACCGAGGAAATGGACACCCTACGCCCTTCGGTTACAAAAGCGACCGCCTCATCAAATAGCGCGTCGCCTTCATTGTCACCCCCTTCAGATAGAGTGGGCACGCCTGGCAGGTGTTCGCCTTCAGCGCCATTAAGTACGTCGTCGACATACACCGGCTCGCCTCTGGCCTTCCAGGCACTTACTACCCGGTGAACCTCATCGTCATCCACGAAGGCCCCATGAACTCGCACAGGAAGCCCGGATCCTGGTGGCAAATAAAGCATATCGCCGTGTCCGAGAAGCTGCTCTGCGCCGCCCTGATCAAGAACAGTACGCGAGTCGATCTTGGACGATACCTGGAACGAAATACGGGTTGGAATGTTTGCTTTGATAAGCCCGGTAATTACATCCACAGAGGGCCTCTGCGTCGCCAGGATCAAGTGGATACCGGCCGCTCTCGCCTTCTGGGCGATACGCGCGATCAGCTCTTCTACCTTCTTGCCAACAATCATCATCATGTCGGCAAACTCATCGATAACAACAACGATCAACGGCAAATGCTCAAGCTCCGGGCGTTGTTGCTCATCGTCCGCAAGGTACTCGTCAGGCTTCCAAAGCGGGTCCAGCAATGGCTCACCGGCGGCAGCGGCTTCTTTAACTTTAAGATTGTAGCCGGCAAGGTTTCGTACGCCTTGCGTGGACATTAACCGGTATCGACGCTCCATCTCTGCCACGCACCAACGCAGTGCATTTGCGGCCTCTTTCATGTCGGTAACAACGGGCGCCAGCAGGTGGGGAATACCATCGTAGATGCTGAGTTCCAACATCTTGGGGTCCACCATGATGAAGCGAACATCCTCAGGCCCTGCCTTCAGAAGCATACTGAGCAGCATGGCGTTCACGCCGACAGATTTACCAGAACCAGTGGTACCGGCAACCAGCAGGTGAGGCATTTTGGCGAGGTTGGCAACCATGGGATTGCCGCCAATATCGTTACCCAGAGCCATGGTAAGCGCCGAACTGGATTCTTTGAATACACGAGAACCGAGGACTTCGCTAAGCCGAACGATTTCCCGCTTTTCATTGGGAATCTCGATGCCGACTACTGATTTCCCGGGAATAACCTCTACAACCCTCACACTCAATACCGCAAGTGAGCGCGCCAGGTCTTTGGCAAGATTGGAAATTCTGCTAACTTTGACGCCTGCTGCCGGTTTGATCTCAAAGCGAGTGATCACCGGGCCGGGGTTAACTTCAACCACTTCTACAGACACACCAAAATCGCCCAACTTTTCCTCAAGCAATCGGGACATATGCTCCAGAGCTTCTTCGGAATAACCGCTTTCCTTATGCTCCTCGGGTGGGTCAAGCAGGGATATAGGCGGAATCGGGCTCTCTATATCCTCCAGCAGCGAAGGCTGAGTGTTTTTGCCATTGCTTGTCGGTGGTTGCTCATTCTTTTTGAACGGGGATATCTTCAGAGCGCGCCCACCGGCGGCTGGCGGTGTTTTTCCCTTGTTTGATTCCGATGACTGGCTGCGAGCTTTCGCCGGCGCATCGTCCCGGGAGCTGAAACTTTCCAGGCGTGCAGGTTCCGAATCTTCATTGGCAGAAAAACCGTCAATCGCAGGTTCCTGCCGTTCGCTGGGTCGGGCTTTTGGCTTGGGAGCCTTGGCTGGCCCAAACCCGGGAATACTATGCCACCATCGTTTGCCTGGTTTGTCCTGCATAGCATCATTGTCAGGTTGGCTAATCCGGGCCGTTGATTTTGGCTTTCTCTCGACAGCACTCAACTCAGGCTGGGCAGGTTTCTCCGGGGCCGTCTTCGTTTTGTCTGATTGCACAAGCTTTTTAAGGTACTGCCCGAAGCGAAGGGTAAGCCCGCCAAGCTGGTCCATAAGCCAGAACCATGACAAACCAACCGTCACTGTCAGGGCAAAAAGAAAGATCGCTATAAGCAAAAGCGTGGTTGCCGGCAGGTTAAAAAAGCGAATCATTGCGTCTGAAACAGCGGTGCCGAGCACTCCCCCTGACGAGGCACCAAGACCAAATACAGAGTAGAGTGAGAGAAGACTGGTCGCGGACAACAAGATCAACAGAAAGCCACCGAATCGCATCAGAAAGAGCGGCCAGTGCAGATCCAGAGAATCATTACGCCTACGGATCAGCATGATGGCGTAGCCTGCCACCATCATCGGGAACAGGTAGGCGACGTGACCGAAAAAGTCCATCAGCAGGCTTGCTAGCCAAGCACCAGAGCGGCCCGCCGCGTTCAACACGCTAGTGTCGTGCCCGATGCTCGCCCAACCAGGGTCTGCAGGATTAAAGGTCACAAGTGCCATGGCCAAATAGATGCAAAGGGCAATAAGCCCGATCACCGCACCTTCACGGGCACCCTGTGCAGCAAGGCGACGGAAGCGCAGCTGTTTCTCTGTCAGGTTCTGTGGTGATTGCTTCGCTTTTGCAGATTCGGCCATGAATACTCAAACGTTAAGTGTTGCTTGCGTTCTGAAGTTCCTGAAAGCCTCTGTACAAGTCTGTTTTCAGATCTTCGACTGCTTCTATACCCACCGAGACACGCAAAAGATTCTCGGTGATGCCGGCCCTGGACTTATCTTCCGGCGATAAGCGCCCGTGAGTCGTTGTGGCCGGATGGGTAATCGTGGTTTTAACATCGCCCAGATTAGCGGTAATGGAAATCATCCGGGTGGCATCGATAAACTTCCAGGCCTCTTCCCGACCGCCCTTCAGACAAAATGACAACACCCCACCAAATCCTTTCTGCTGCTTTTTTGCAAGCTCATGCTGTGGATGGCTCTGAAGCCCGGCGTAGTATACCCGCTCCACGGCTGGCTGCTCTTCCAGCCACACCGCCAACTCTAGCGCATTGTCGCAATGGGCTCGCATACGGATTGGTAAGGTTTCCAAGCCTTTGTGAAAGACCCAAGCATTGAATGGGCTCATTGTCGGGCCTGCGGATCTCAGGAAGCCATAGACTTCATCCATGAGCTTTGTCGGACCAACCACAACACCACCTACACAGCGCCCCTGGCCATCGAGATACTTGGTCGCGGAGTGGATGACGATATCTGCTCCGTGTTCCAGGGGCCGCTGCAGTACCGGCGTGCAGAAGCAGTTGTCCACCACGAACAGCGCGTTATTGTCATGGGCAAGCTTTGCCAATGCCGCCATATCCGCCACTTCGCAAAGCGGGTTGGACGGGGTTTCAACAAACAGCATGCGTGTGTTCGGGCGCATTGCTCCGGCCCATTCCTGAGCATCTGTAAGGCTCACAAACGACGTTTCAACACCAAATTTCGCCATGTATTTCTGGAACAGCACATTGGTGGTTCCGAATACACCACGGGAGCAAATGACGTGATCGCCCGTCTTCAACAGCGCCATGCAAGTGCTGAGAATAGCAGCCATACCAGATGAGGTTGCGACCGCCCGTTCTCCGCCCTCCATCGCAGCGATGCGTCCCTCAAAGGCCTGAACCGTCGGGTTAGTAAAGCGGGAGTAGATATTACCCGGCTCTTCACCACCAAACCGTGCCGCTGCCTGAGCGGCACTGGCGTAGACGAAACTCGACGTAGGGAAAATGGCGTCGCTGTGCTCTAGCTGAGCCGTGCGCAACTGCCCTGCCCTCACCGCCAGAGTATCCAGAGACATACCCTCAAGATCCGATTCGGGAATCTGGGCAGTTTCTTCGCGGTGAAAAGTCATGAGCGTCTCCTGGTCAGGCTCGGTAATCAGTCTTCGTCGTTGTGAAGGTCAATAACGCCATTGTCACCAGACATACCATCTCCGCCACCTGAACGCTGGATGTCATTACGCGTTTCATCAAGGCGATTCAGATAGGCCGCATCTATATCTCCGGTTACATAATCTCCGGTAAACACGGAACATTCCCAGCCATCAATGTTGTCATTTACATCACTGACGCAGGTCACAAGGTCTTCCAGGTCTTGATACAGCAGCCAGTCGGCACCAATCTGGTCGCGAATTTCGTCCACTGTTCGATCGTGAGCAATCAGTTCGCTGGCTGACGGCATGTCGATGCCGTACACGTTAGGATAGCGAACCGGGGGTGCGGCAGAGGCAAAGTACACCTTTCTGGCACCGGCATCCCTGGCCATCTGAACAATTTCCTTACAGGTGGTACCCCGAACAATGGAGTCATCCACCAACATGACGTTTTTACCTTTGAACTCAAGCTCAATGGGGTTCAGTTTCTGGCGCACAGACTTCTTGCGCATAGTCTGGCCAGGCATGATGAATGTGCGACCGATATAGCGATTTTTTATGAAGCCTTCACGAAACTTCAACCCCAACCTGTGGGCCATCTGCATAGCAGATGTGCGGCTGGTATCAGGAATTGGCATAACCACATCGATATCGTGGTCCGGGCGCTCACGCTGCACTTTGTCTGCGAGGGTTTCACCCATACGCAGTCGCGCTTTATAGACCGATACACCATCCATAATGGAGTCAGGGCGCGCAAAATAAACGTGCTCGAAAATGCAGGGGAACAACTTCGGTGCGGCGGCGCATTGCTGCGTGTAAAGTGTGCCATCAGTTTCGATGTAAACCGCTTCGCCAGGAGCGATGTCTCTCACAAGGGTGTAACCCGCAGCACTGAGAGCAACACTCTCGGACGCAATCATATATTCCTTACGGCCGTTCTCATCTGTGCGCTCACCATAACACGCCGGGCGTATGCCATTCGGGTCGCGAAATCCAACAATGCCGTAGCCTGTGATCATGGCAATAACGGCATAGGCTCCGCGGCAACGTTCGTGTACGGCCCGAACCGCAGAGAAAATTTCATCTTTGGTCGGATCAAACTTACCCAGCTTTTGCAGTTCATGTGCAAAAACGTTAAGCAGCACTTCTGAATCCGAGTTGGTGTTGATATGACGCAGGTCTGTGCGGAACAGGTCTTGGCTCAGTTCGTCGGCATTCGTCAGGTTGCCGTTATGAGCCAGAGTAATACCGTAAGGGCTGTTTACATAGAAAGGCTGGGATTCAGCCGAACTGGAACTGCCTGCGGTGGGGTACCGTACGTGGCCTATGCCAACGTTGCCCACAAGACGGTGCATATGACGGGTATGGAACACGTCCCGCACCAAGCCATTGTCTTTACGCAGAAAAAATCGATCATCCTGGAACGTTACAATACCCGCCGCATCCTGGCCTCGGTGCTGAAGTACAGTCAGCGCATCATAAAGCGACTGATTGACATGGGAACTACTGACAATGCCGACAATGCCACACATGGATAAGATGATCTCCGGGTGTTAATTCTGAATGTTATCGGGATGCGGACGTGGGTTCCACGGCCTTTTGAGATTCTGGTGCCAGAAAACGCGCAAACTCGTCACCGAATGTTCGCCGGGACCAGTCTTCAACCACCCCCAGCCGATCTATCATGACGGATGTCCTCCACCAGGTGTCCTGGGCCAGAGGGGTGTAACGAATGAATGCTATCGCAACAATCACAACAACAATGCCGCGCAGCAGTCCAAACCCCATGCCGAGAACACGATCAGTGGCTGACAGCCCCGTAGCACGAACCAGATGACCAATCATGTTATTGATAATAGCGCCAACAATGAGAGTGCCAAAAAAGAGAATGGCAAACGCGGCAATCAGGCGTACCAGCGGCGTTTCTACCGTGTTCTCGAGCAACGCCTGCATTTGGGGGTGGAAGGTTCGGGCAAGTACGAACGCGCCCACCCACGTCACGAGCGACAAAGCTTCTTTGACAAAGCCCCGCTTCAGACTGATGAGAGTGGAAACTGTAATGAGGGCAATGATGACCCAGTCGATCCAGATCAGCGCTTCCATGGAAGTCCCGGTGGAGAAAAGGAAGCGCGAATTCTATCAGGAAACGGCTGTGTGCCAAAACGCCTGATTGACATAAAGCAGACCAAAAGCGCTATTTGTCGCCCGAAGTGACCAGACTGTTCAACTTGAAGGCTTCATCAAGGTCGCGTTTGGCAGCTTCTGCTTTGGATTTTTCAGCGAAAGGACCACTAAAAACCCGCGTGAGCGTGCTATCACCACGAACGACTTCCTGAAGATGGGAACTGTATCCCGCCTTGCGAACGTTATCACGGAGGCGGCGCGCATTGTCACCATCACCAAAGCTACCCAACTGAACAACCCAGGCACCTTCTAACGAGCGGGTGAACTCTGCATTTTTCTGATCAGTATCAGCCTCTGGTGTCTTTGACTCTGATGCGGCAGGTTGGGAAGAAGACGCAACCGGCTTCGGCTGTGAAGGTTCCGCCTGTACAGGCTTTGCCACATCGGCGGCGGGGTTTGCAGGAGCATCTGGTACAGGCTGCGCTGCAGATCCATCGTCTTCAAGGATTCGGAAGCCTTTATTACCGGAACCTGAACTACCCGCAGTATCTTGCTGGTAAGCAGGTGGCGCTGCCAAATCTGACACCGGCGTTTCAACTTCCGGGAAAGGAGGCTCCTCAGGGATATTAATTGAGGTGGAGGTGCGCTCCGAATGAGGCTCATCGAAAACCATAGGGACAAAAATAACAGCCAGCGAAATAAGAACCAGCGCCCCAATGATTCTTTGCTTCAGTCCATCCACGTTTCTTGGCTCCTCGCTCATTTTTCCCAGAGTCATACTAACTGCCCGCCAGCCATAACTCCAAGCCCTGCGGCAAGCTATGGACAAAGTTTAAGGCTCACCCTCTAATGCTCGCACAAGTATCAAGCGCGCCTCTGCGACCGTAAAAAACGAACCAAAAACAATAATAATGTCATTCGGGCCAGCATCCACCCGGGCTTTTTCAATGGCTCTGGCTACGGAATCGTGTACACACACAGCGGGTAATTCGCAAGGGCCAAGCTTGGTTCGAAGGGCTTCAGAACTCAAGCCTCTGGGCACGCTCAGCCCGGCAAGGTGCCAGTGATCAACCGCCGGGGCCATGGTATGGGCGACGCCCACGACATCTTTATCGGCCAGCGCCGCATACACCGCATGCACTTTGCTGCTTGCACCTTTCAGGGCCTTTAGCTTTGCGGAAAGCCAGCGGGCGGCATGGGGATTGTGGCCCACATCAACGTATATATCAGGCTTGCGCCCAAGGCGCTCGAACCGTCCCGGCAAAGACACCTCAGCCAAGGCAGCCTCGATTGAAACTATCGGCATGTCCGGCTCAAGTGTCAGTATTGCCACCGCAGCAGCTGCCACACTCGGAACAGGCAAGGGTCCGGCCGGCAATCTTATGGCTTGATTCTGAACATGCAAAGTGAACCCGGGCTCACCTGTACTGCCGGTAAGCTCATCAATTGTGTAATTCTCACCTACTCTTGCCAGCATGACCTTCTGCGCAATTGCCTGCTGGATTACTGAACGCGGTGGGTCCGTATCGGCAAGCACCGCGGGTATGCCGGGCCGAAGAATACCGGCCTTCTCGAACCCGATAACCTCGCGGTTGTCCCCAAGAAACGCCACGTGGTCAATATCCACTGAGGTAATAATCGCAAGATCCGGATCAATCACATTGACGGCATCGAGACGACCACCCAGGCCTACCTCAAGAATCCAGTCCTCGACACCCGCATCATTCAGAACGACAAATGCGGCCAGGGTACCAAACTCAAAATATGTAAGAGTTACTGAACCGCGAGCTGCTTCCACCTTTTCAAATGCAGAGATCAGAGTCGCATCATCAACATCTTGACCATCAACGCGAATACGCTCGTTGTAATTTTGTAGATGCGGTGACGTATAGACACCGGTGCGACGGCCTCGGGCCCTCAACAGCGCCTCAAGGGTTGCCACTGTGCTGCCCTTGCCGTTGGTCCCGGCAACCGTAATTACGCGCGCTTTGGGCTTGTTACGGAAAATCCGGCGCAGAACCACAAGTACCCGGTCGAGCCCAAGATCAATTTCGGTGGGGTGGATCGATTCCAGCCAGAACAGCCAGTCATTAAGGGAAGCACCAGCCCCCGGTGCTTTCGGGGGCTGGGATTGCGATTTACTCGGCTGGAACATCAGCGTCTGGCTTTTCCGTTATCTCAAATTCAATGGGCTCGTCGGTTCCCGGACGGTCTTGGCCGGTGAACTTCGCCAACACGTGGGCAATACGCTCACGCATCTGATGACGGTGCAGGATCATGTCGATAGCTCCGTGTTCAAGCAAGAACTCGCTACGCTGAAAGCCTTCAGGAAGCTTTTCACGAACAGTTTGTTCAATCACTCGAGGACCAGCAAACCCAATGAGCGCGTTGGGCTCGGCAATATTGAGATCTCCCAACATCGCCAAACTCGCAGATACTCCACCGAAAACCGGATCGGTCATCACAGAGATATACGGAATGCCTTCCTGCTTCATGCGCTCGAGCACGGCTGCTGTTTTGGACATCTGCATCAGCGAAAGAATGGCCTCTTGCATCCGTGCGCCACCGCTGGCAGAAAAACAAACCAGAGGAATACGCTCGGCAAGCGCTACATTGGCAGCCTGAACGAACTTCTCGCCAACTACCTGACCCATGGAACCACCCATGAAGCCAAATTCAAAGGAGCAGGCCACCAGTGGAACACCCAGTGTTTTGCCTTTCATGGCAACAAGAGCATCTTTCTCACCTGTGGCCTTTTGAGCCTGCACGAGGCGATCTTTGTAGCGCTTGGTGTCCTTGAACTTCAAACGATCCCACGGCTCAAGGTTTGCTCCGATTTCTTCGCGGTCTTCCGGATCCAGAAAAATATCAAGACGGCGACGGGCGGCAACCCTCAGGTGATGATTACACTTAGGGCAAACATCCAGATTCTTCTCCAGCTCCGGCTTGTAGAGGAAGGCTCCACATTTGGGACATTTTTTCCAAAGCCCTTCAGGAACACCTGTTCTGCGATTGGATTCCGAGCGAATCTTGCCCGGCATTATCTTGTCCAGCCAGTTACTCATGGTTTCATCCTGTCCTTTGATTCCTGTCCGCCCTCACCTTCCAACTTTCAGGTCAGGAGGCCAGGCTGTCCAGTGCTTCACGCATAGGGTTGAGCAGATCTGTCAGTGCTCGTTTAAGCGCGTCGATATCTGTTTGATTTCTGGCTATTGTATCCACCAATACACTGCCAACAATTACACCATCGGATACCCTTCCCACGGCGGCAGCTGTCTCAGCATCACGAATACCAAAGCCAACACCAACCGGTAGCGCAGTCAGTTCATGGATATGGGCCACTTTAGCGGCAACTTCATCCACATTTATTTTGGCAGCTCCGGTCACGCCATTAAATGAAACATAGTACACATAGCCCGAAGAGTGGTCGGCAATTGCACGAATTCTTTCATCGGTCGTCGTCGGTGCTAGCAGGAAAATCGGGTCCAACCCGCGTTTTGCAAACATAGGTGCAACGTCATCGGCTTCTTCCGGGGGCAAGTCCACAGTCAGAACACCGTCTACGCCTGCCTCTACCGCCGCGTCTGCAAAGGCTTCATAACCCATAGCCTCAATCGGATTGAGGTAACCCATCAACACCACTGGAGTAGCATCATTGGTTTTTCTGAACTCGCTTACCATTGCCAGCACACGACGCAACGATGTGCCATGTTTGAGTGCGCGCTCGCAGGCCAGCTGAATCACCGGCCCATCGGCCATTGGGTCTGAAAACGGCACACCTAGCTCGATGATATCGACACCCGCGTCTACCATGGTATGCATCAGCCCCACAGTCTCGTCGGGGTGCGGATCACCGGCGGTAATAAAGGGAATAAGTGCCTTACGGCCTTGTCCTTTGAGGGTTTGGAGAACCCCTTCAATTCGGCTCATGCCTGCTCCTGTCGATTAATCAGACCAATATTTACAGTTCAATACCATCTAGCTGGGCAACGGTATGGATGTCTTTGTCGCCGCGGCCGGAGACGTTAATTACCACCATCTGGTCTTTGTCCATTGTGGCTGCAAGCTTGACTGCATAAGCCACGGCGTGAGCCGATTCCAGTGCCGGCATAATACCTTCAACGAGAGTCAACATGCGAAACGCTTCGAGCGCCTCTTCATCGGTTACCGACACATAATTGGCCCGCCCGATATCCTTCAACCAGCTGTGCTCTGGCCCTACTCCGGGGTAATCCAGCCCGGCACTGACGGAATGGGTGCTGGCTATTTGCCCGTCATCATCTTCCATCAAGTAGGTGCGGTTACCATGAAGCACTCCAGGGCGGCCAGCACACAAGGGAGCCGCGTGCTCACCGGTTTCAATGCCATGGCCGCCGGCTTCTACGCCATAAAGCTGTACAGATTCATCGGTCAGGAACGGGTAGAACATACCAATCGCGTTGGAACCCCCACCCACACAGGCCACCAGCGCATCCGGCAGCTTGCCTGTTTTTTCAAGAGATTGACGGCGGGTTTCACGCCCGATGACCGACTGGAAATCACGCACCAACAAAGGGTAAGGATGAGGCCCAGCTACGGTACCGATAATGTAGAAAGTATCTTCAACATTGGTAACCCAGTCACGCATGGCGTCGTTCATGGCGTCTTTAAGTGTACGGCTACCGCTCTGAACCGCGTGGACCTGTGCACCAAGAAGTTTCATGCGGTACACGTTAAGTGACTGACGCTGAACGTCGTCGGCACCCATGAATACATGACACTCCAGCCCCAAACGAGCGCAAACCGTAGCTGTAGCAACCCCGTGCTGCCCTGCTCCGGTTTCTGCGATGATCCGCTTTTTACCAAGGAAACTGGCGAGCAAGGCCTGACCAATCGTGTTATTTACTTTGTGGGCGCCGGTGTGATTCAGGTCTTCCCGCTTTAGCCAGATTTGTGCACCACCGGTTTCCCGGGTCAGTCTCTCAGCAAAGTACAAAGGGCTGGGACGACCAACATAGTCTGCAAGATCTTTATCAAACGTGGACTGGAACTCAGGATCGTTCTTGAGCCGCAAGTATTCCCGTTCAAGCGTCATCAAAGAATCCATCAGCGTCTCGGAAACAAATCGTCCGCCAAAGGCGCCGAAGTGTCCTCGCGCATCCGGTAGTGCCGTCAGCATTTCTTCAGTCAGTTTTACAGACACGGTGAACCTCTCTAATAAACTCAGTGATTTTTTCGATGTCTTTGATGCCTTTGCTCTTTTCAACACCACCGCTGACATCAACAGCCCAAGGCCTCACCTTCTCTACGGCGCCAGACACGTTATCAGATGACAAGCCACCGGCCAATATGAGAGGTAAAGCACGCTCGAGCGGAATCAGATCCCAATTAAATGAGTGGCCGGTGCCGCCATAGCGATCAGGGTCCCAGGCGTCGACCAGAAGCCCGGAGGCACGCCTGTAATCGTTAAAAGCCTGCTCGATTTGCCCGGCCCGCTGAACCCTAATTGCCTTGACCCAGCGTCGATCAAACTGCTCGCAAAACTCCGAGGTTTCATCCCCATGAAATTGCAACAAATCCAAAGGTACACGGCTCAGTACCTCTCTGACCTGCTCTTCTTGTGGGTTAACAAACAGTCCGACGACGGACACAAAGGCGGGAACATAACGGGCAAGCACCTCAGCCTGCTCAATCGTAACAGCACGAGGGCTCGGCTCGTAAAACACGAACCCAATTGCGTCCGCACCTTTGGAGACCGCTGCCAAAACATCCTCAGCACGGGTCAGACCGCAAATTTTCACTCGGGTATTCATGGTATTTGCACCGGCTTCTGCTTTGGGTGAATGTGCGTTGGTTGCACCGGATAGTTATCCGCTTTGCTAAACCAAGGCCGGACAAACCCCGGACCGCATTCCGCCTGCGGTATTTCAAAATTGTCAGGGTAGCCAACATCAACCAGATACAAGCCGTGAGGCGGTGCGGTTACTCCGGCCAAGGTGCGATCCTTCGCAAGCAGTATGTCATGAATCCAGGACAACGACTGCTTTCCGGTACCTACCGCCATAAGAGCCCCTGCGATATTCCGAACCATGTGGTGAAGAAACGCATTGGCCTGCACATCTATTACGACGAAGTTTGCTTTGCGGGTTACTTTTATCTGCTCAAGAAAGCGAATCGGGGTTCGTGATTGGCAACCTGCAGCACGGAATGAGGAGAAATCATGTTCCCCCACCAGCGCCTGAGCCGCTTCGTGCATTCGCTCCGCGTCCAGTTCCCGAAAGGTCCAGCTCACCTGCCCGCGTTGAATACCGGGGCGTACCGGGCTGTTGTATATAACGTAGCGATAACGCCTGTACACGGCGGAAAAGCGCGCATGAAAGTCCTCGCAGGCGTTTCCAGCCCAGTGCACAGCAATATCAAACGGTAATGCAGTATTAATGCCCATAACCCAGGAACGGAGGTTACGAACAGAAGGCGTCTCAAAATGCACGACCTGATAGCTTGCGTGCACCCCCGTATCAGTACGGCCGGCGCAGACAAGGTTTACGGGGTGGTTTGCCACCTTGGCAACGGCTTTGGTAAGTTCGGCTTCAACCGAGCGCACTCCGGATTTTTGCAACTGCCAGCCGTGAAAACTTCGGCCATCGTACTCGAAAGCCAAGGCAACCCGCCCGCCGCCAATCGCATTGTCCGCTGTGAGTTCCTGAGGGTAAAGAAACAAGTGTGAATCCGGAAAGTATGTTGCTGTAAAAACAAAGCGCCGGCTGAGTGCCAGGAGAATCCCCGGCGGCCGGCGCTTGCTGCCTCAATAATCCGATTATAACGGATCAGGACAGATTTTTAAGCAAGTCCTGAGCTTCAGCTTTCTGCTCGTCATTCCCCTCAAGTGCAACCTCTTCGAGAATATCACGGGCTCCATCACTGTCACCCATCTCGATGTAAGCTCTTGCCAAGTCAAGCTTGGTAGCGGCCTCATCCGTTCCAGCGAGGAAGTCGAAGTCATCATCGTCACCAAGATCGTCTTCGTTAATCTCGGAAAGCGGTGGCGTTACAACGGTATCCCGAACTTCTTCGGAAGCGATAGGCAGATCTTCATCGAGAAGGCTATCGTCAGCTTCTGACTCCAGCGCATCCTCAAGCCCGAGTTCATCATCGAGAGACAACTCATCATCCAATGAGAGTTCATCACCTTCCAGACTGTCGCTGTCGCTCTCAGCCGCATCGGAGAACTCTCCCATCAAGGCAAGGTCTTCATCCGATACATCCAGTTCAAGATCATCAAGCGTCGATTCTTCCAACTCATCGCCAGCCAGTTCATCATCTTCACCGGCGACTTTGTCGAGCTCGGCATCCAGTTCGTCCAGGAAGCTTTCATCGAGGGAATCAAGATCCAGGCTTTCGACATCCGATTCCGCGTCCACTTCCGACTCAACAGCGGTTTCAGGCTCTATTTTGAAATCGGATTCGAGAGCATCATCAAGTTCCAGATCTGTGGAATCGCCCAGTTCGTCAAGTTCATCCAGAGCTTCCTCTGGAGATTCATCGGAATCGTCCAGATCTATCTCAAGAGAAGAAAAGTCACTCTCCTCCGCAACGCCTGACTCTTCCTCATCGGCTTTGGGTAACTCAAGCCCTGACAAATCGTATTCGATCGGGTCGTCGGATTTATTCTTTTCTTCGGTGTCCAGCGTATCGAGATCGAAGTCAGCAAGATCGGCGTCGAAATCACCGAATTCGTTTTCAACCTGTTCCTCGCGGGCTGACTCAGCCTGATCGGACAAAAGCTCATCGGAAAGAGGTGCTGGCGTCTCGAGTTCTTCACCGAAGGAGTCGGAACGAAGCTGGGATTCAAGATCATCAATGCTAGGCATTGACTCAGCCTCTTCAAGGCGAGCGCTTAGCTCGTTCGCTCGGGCCAAAGCCTCGTCATCGTCCAGCGTTTGAATTTCACCAAACTGCTTTTCGAAGGATTCGCGATCCCGGTTGTCGGCATACACTTCAAGAAGCTTCAAACGCAGATCTGTGCGGCTTGGCTCTTTGGAAATCGCGGCTTCCAGAACCTGTGCTGCCTGATCGTAGCGACCGTAAGCTACGTAGGTGTCAGCCTCTTCAAGAGCATCGCTGGCAACTTCGCTCTGAACAGGCTCTTCATCGTCCAGGGTCAGATCAAAGGTATCTTCGGGCCCCTCAGGGTCATTGTTCAGCTGCTCGTAAAATGCCTTCTCTCTGTTTGCACTGCGTCGCGCAAGAAGCAGAAGAAGCAGAAGCAACAGAATCAGGCCGCCACCAAGGGCAATCTGATACACCGTATTGCCAGTGATGGCATCGATGATATTTCCGGGAAAGCCCTTTTCAACAACGGGTGCAGGTTTTGGCTGGGGCTTGGCTTCAGCAGCGTCTGTCTCTGCTGGCTGGGCTGGCTGCTCTGACGGTTCGCCAGTGACAGGCATTGCTTCACTGCCGGCGACATCTGCTTCCTGGCCAACCTCAGCCACATCCCCAGTCGGCTCGGAATCAGAAGTGATTTCCGTCGCTTCTGTCTCACCTGTGGTCTCACCTGAGGTCTCAGCCTGGCCTGCCGCCCCTTCCATGCCGGCAGGGTCAGTTTCAGCTGCTGATTGTTCTTGACCAGCCTCACCAGCCAGCTCAGTTTCAGCGGCGTCTTCTGCAGTTTCACCTTGCTCAGGTTCTGCTGCCGTTTCACCTTGTTCGGGTGCGGTGCCACTCTCAACAGCAGTCGCATCAACTCCAGCTGTATCAGCCACTGGTGCTGTTTCAGCTTCAACCGTGGCGTCGCCAGCAGCTGCACCTTGCTGCATTTCTGCAAGCTGAGTATTTTTTAGTTCTAGCAGACGCTGAAGGGTTTGCACCTGGTCTTGAAGGTCGTCAACACGGGTATTAAGCTCGTCGTTCTCACGGCGCGTGCTTTCGAGCTGCTCCATGACTACGGCAGAACCTGCATCGACACCTCCGGCAAGCTGGCCATCACCACCCGCAGAACCGCCATCAACCTGGCTGCGATTACCTTCATCGTCGGCAACCAGCAATTTGAGCTCATCTCCACCAGCCTGACCTGCTCCAGCAACGCCCGCAGCAGACTGCTGGGCAACTGTTGCGTCAACGGTGCGCTTAGGCTGCTGGAACTCCTGATTCTGCTGAGCCACCGCACGGGTTGCCTCAGCACGACTGCGATTGCGGATTTGATCCGCTGTTGGAACACGAAGAACCTGGCCCCGCTTGAGTCGGTTGATATTGTTACCAATAAACGCGTCGGGGTTCAGATCCTGTAACGCCAACATTACCTGCTGCATGGACAGGCTGTTATCGGGGCGAACGGTAGCTGCGATCGTCCAGAGCGTATCAGCAGGGCCTGTGGGCCCAAATGTGCCTGAACCATACCCACTGCTTCGGGGCTGCTCTACCCTGGCTTGACGCCGAACTGACTCAGCACTGCGTCCCGCAGCAGCGGGACGAGATTGTGCAGAAGGTGTTCTTACTTGTTCTGCAACGCCGGAATCTTCGGCAAAAACTGGGGGATCCACAAGAACTGCGTACTCACGCATGATCCGACCATTAGGCCAGGTCAGTTCCAGCAGAAAATTGAGGTACGGCTCTCTCAACGGCTCCCGGGAGGATACATTCACAACCAGGCTGCCATCAGGGCTCGTAGCTACATTAAAACGGAGCTTGCCAACAAATTGGCCCCGTTGCAGACCCAGTCTCTGATATGCCCTTTCTGGAGCGATGTTCACAAACACATCTCCGGGATCAACGCCCCGGCTTTGTGGCAGAACAATTTCCGCATCCATTGGCTCATTCAGATAGGACTGAAGTTCAATCTCACCCAGTCCCAGGGCTTGAGCGACGCCAGATCCGAGTCCTCCTGCCAACGCCAATGCAACCGCAAGCTTGCGTACCTTCATGCTTTTTCCTTTCAAGTCTCCGTTATCCGCGACTGTTTTTTTAAACAGAACCGGACGAGGTAGGGTGACTTCCGTCTGGATAATTCCCGATTAATATGTCGCGTTTTCAGTTCTTAGTCCGGCAAGTATTGTTGATAAAGCCTCTTTTATCAATCAATCAGCCGCAATCCTTGCACCAAATATTTATCAGTTGCACGGAACTCTCTATTAGCCCTGAAAATAACAGGGGCGGAGCCTGAAATCAGCCTCCGCCCCCTAACCGGCTTCCTGAAACCGGACACAGTTGGCATTTATTGCCTCTGTGTAACAATTCTTAACGTTCCTGAAGGATTCGCAACATGCGGCGCAAGGGCTCAGCGGCACCCCACAACAGTTGATCGCCTACTGTAAACGCAGAAATATACTCCGGACCCATGGCCAATTTACGGATTCGACCAATGGGTATGCTCAGAGTACCGGTCACCTTTGCAGGCGTCAGTTCCGTAACGCTTGCATCACGCTCGTTGGGAATTACTTTAACCCAGTCGTTAGCCTTCGCCAGAATTGATTCAATTTCCGAAACCGACAGATTTTTCTTGAGCTTGATGGTTAGCGCCTGACTGTGAGAGCGCATGGCTCCAATCCGTACGCAAATGCCATCAATAGGAATCGGGTTATCTGTCCGACCAAGAATTTTATTGGTCTCTACCCCTGCTTTCCACTCTTCCTTGCTCATGCCGTTATCAAGCTGCTTATCGATAAACGGTATCAAGCTGCCCGCCAAGGGCACCTGAAAATGCTCAGTAGGAAACGTATCTGAGCGCATGGCATCAGTGATCTTGCGGTCAATATCCAGAATCGCGGAAGATGGGCTTGCAAGCTCATCACCCACACTGCGGTTGAGCTCACCCATCTGGTTAAGCAATTCACGCATATTCTGAGCACCGGAGCCAGAAGCAGCCTGATAGGTCATGGGGGAAACCCATTCAATCAGATCCTGTTCGAGCAGACCGCCAAGCGCAAGCATCATCAGGCTCACTGTGCAGTTGCCCCCGATATAATCCTTAACACCGAGCTTTAACGCATCGTCAATAACGTTGCGGTTTACCGGATCCAGCACAATGACAGAATGGTCTGCCATACGCAGCGTGGAAGCAGCATCAATCCAGTAGCCTTCCCAGCCTGCATCACGCAGCTTCTGATAGACCGCACCGGTGTAGTCGCCACCCTGACAAGTGAGGATCACATCCAGAGTTTTGAGGGTTTCGATATCAAACGCATCCTGCAAGGGAGGCACACCCTCCTTGCCCACATTCGGAGCTGGCTGACCAGCTTGAGAGGTGGTGAAAAATACCGGATCGATATCAGCAAAATCATTTTCTTCGCGCATGCGCTGCATGAGGACAGAGCCCACCATACCGCGCCAACCTACAAGTCCAACTCGCTTCATGTGCGATCTTTGAACCTCGCTTTATGCCCGCCCTCAGCCTATATCGCTGGCGGGGACAGGATGAATGTTCCCGCAGCAACCGCATCGTGTTGCTGTCGGGGATGATCGTAATTTACAGGGCTGCCAGTACCGCATCACCCATTTCACGGGTTGAAACCCGGCTTCCGCCTTCCGACATAATATCGGCTGTACGCAGCCCCTGGTCCAACACCTTATGTACAGCCGCTTCAATTGCCGCTGCTGCCGGTTCTTCATCCAGACTGTACCGCAACATCATTGCGGCACTGATAATCGTTGCCAACGGATTGGCAATGCCTTTACCGGCAATGTCCGGCGCAGAACCATGGCAAGGCTCGTACATGCCTTGCTTTTCGGAGTTCAGCGATGCCGATGGCAACATACCAATGGAGCCAGTCAGCATGGCTGCTTCATCTGAAAGAATATCACCAAACATGTTACCAGTCACAATCACGTCGAACTGCTTGGGTGCACGAACCAGCTGCATGGCTGCGTTGTCCACGTACATGTGGGACAGTTCAACATCTGGGTATTCGCTCTGAAGCTCATTCATAATTTCGCGCCAAAGCACGGTCACTTCAAGCACGTTGGCTTTATCGACTGAACACAGCTTTTTGCCTCGCTGCTGCGCTGCTTCGAATGCAACACGGCCAATACGGCGAATCTCGGTCTCGGTATAGGCGTAGGTGTTGTAGCCCTGGCGCTCGCCACTCTCTAGCTGGCGCACACCGCGTGGCTGACCGAAGTAAATACCACCAGTAAGCTCACGCACAATCATGATATCCAGACCCGAAACCACCTCAGGCTTGAGAGAGGATGCGGACGCCAACTGAGGGTAAAGAATAGCTGGCCGCAGATTGGCAAACAGCTTCAGGTTGGAACGCAAACCCAGCAGGCCCTTCTCGGGCCGCTTGGCCATTGGAAGCGCATCCCACTTGGGGCCGCCAACTGCGCCCAACAAGATGGCGTCAGCCTTACGCGCCTTCTCAAGAGTCTCATCCGGTAACGGATTATCTTCTTCGTCCAGAGCCGCCCCTCCAACGAGGCCTGTCTCAAACGTTAGCTTAAGGTCAAACTTTTCATTGATAGCACGCAGGATCTTTTCTGCCTCTGTAACAATTTCCGGGCCTATGCCGTCACCCGGCAAAAGAAGTACTGTTCTGGACATGATGCGCTTCCAAATCTTGATAAGCCGTCCTTGACCAGGCCGGCGAATTAAAAATTGCCGGGTGTGGTACTACGCACCCGGACTGTTACGAGCTTCAGCTTTTACGCAGTAAACCTGAGAGCCTTTACTGGCCAGCACCGAACAACCAGGGTGCCGTTTTGCGGCGCTGATTTTCGTATGACTTGATCAGTTCTGCATCTTCCAGCGTCACCCCAATATCATCCAGCCCATTCAACAAACAATGACGGCGGAAATCATCCACATCAAAGCCGAAGGATTCGCCAGATGGCGTGATCACTGTTTTTGCCTCCAGATCCACAGTCAATTGATAGCCTTCCGAAACCTCAGCCTCTTCAAACAACTGATCCACAATTTTTTCTTCAAGAACAATTGGTAACAAGCCATTCTTAAAGCAATTATTGTAAAAAATATCTGCAAAACTTGGAGCGATAATAACTCGAAATCCATAATCATCAAGCGCCCAGGGAGCGTGCTCACGACTCGACCCGCAACCGAAATTGCTGCGAGCCAACAAAACACTTGCACCCTTGTAACGGGGCTGGTTAAGCACAAAATCCGGATTCAGCGGGCGCTGAGAGCTGTCTTGATCCGGCTTACCTTCGTCAAGATAGCGCAGCTCATCAAACAGATTCGGGCCAAAGCCCGTGCGCTTGATGGATTTCAAAAACTGCTTGGGAATAATCATGTCCGTATCCACATTGGAACGGTCCATGGGGGCCACAAGGCCCTGGTGTTGCGTAAATGCGCGCATGGTTCAGTTCTCTCCTGTGGCTCAGTTCAGCAGTTCGCGAACATCAACAAAATGACCGGTTATTGCAGCAGCCGCTGCCATCGCCGGGCTCACCAAATGGGTACGCCCACCAAAGCCCTGTCGGCCTTCAAAGTTACGGTTAGACGTAGACGCACAGTGCTCACCCTGCCCCAGTTTGTCGGCGTTCATAGCCAGACACATGGAACAACCCGGGTCGCGCCACTCAAGCCCGGCTTCCAGGAATATGCGATCCAAACCCTCTTCTTCTGCTTGAGCTTTTACCAAACCAGAACCAGGAACAACCATGGCCTGCTTAAGGCTTGCTGAAACCTTACGGCCTTTAACGACTGCCGCCGCCTCACGCAAGTCTTCAATTCGGCTGTTGGTGCAAGAACCGATAAATACTCTGTCGAGTTTGATATCGGTAATCGCCTGATTTGCTTCCAGCCCCATATACTTCAAAGCACGCTCAATGCCTTCGCGCTTGATAGGGTCTTCTTCTTTGGCGGGGTCTGGCACATTGCCCGTAACATCAGCCACCATCTCCGGGGAGGTACCCCAGCTAACTTGCGGCATAATCTCAGAACCATCCAACTCAACAATCTTATCGAACTTCGCATCCAGATCGCTGTGCAGGGTACGCCAGTATTTTACGGCTGCATCCCAGGCTTCGCCGGTTGGTGCAAAAGGCCGACCTTTTACGTAGTCGATCGTCGTGCCATCAACGGCAACCATCCCAACGCGAGCACCGGCTTCAATAGCCATATTGCAGACGGTCATACGGCCTTCCATGCTCATATTCTGAATCGCTTCACCGCCAAACTCGATGGCGTGACCCGTTCCGCCAGCAGTACCAATCTTGCCAATGATAGCCAGCACAACATCCTTGGCAGTTACACCCTTGCCAAGTGTGCCGTTGACCTTCACCAGCATGTTCTTCATTTTCTGCTGCACCAGGCACTGGGTTGCCAGTACATGCTCAACCTCGGAGGTACCAATTCCGTGAGCAAGGCAACCGAATGCACCATGGGTAGAGGTATGGGAGTCACCGCATACTATGGTCATACCAGGTAAGGTTGCGCCCTGCTCAGGCCCGATAACGTGAACAATACCCTGGCGCTGATCCATGATCTTGAATTCAAGAATCCCGAACTCATCGCAGTTCTTGCCCAGAGTTTCTACCTGGATACGGGAAACCGGATCAACAATCCCTTCAATGCCCTTGGCACGATCAGTAGTAGGAACGTTGTGATCTGGCGTTGCCAGGTTAGCGTCGATACGCCAAGGCTTGCGATTAGCCAGGCGCAGCCCCTCAAAAGCCTGAGGCGATGTCACCTCGTGCAGCAATTGACGATCAATGTAAATCAGCGCAGAACCGTCTTCACGCTGCTTGACCACATGGTCGTCCCACAATTTGTCGTATAAGGTCTTGCCCGCCATGATTTTCTCTCACTCTCAGGAGGTACAGTTATTAATGCTGCCCCATATAAGGCATTTGCGATATTGATACCATCATACCGCCCACGCTCAGATAACCGCAATTCATGTTTGGCATTCATCGCATTCCAAATGGCTATATAGTAGCCTTTCAAGGAAAGCACATAAGGAATACCAAACATGGACTCAAACGCGCTAAAAGCTTTCCTTACCATTGTTGACCAAGGTTCTTTCTCTGAGGCTGCCGAGCGACTCCACCTGACCCAGCCTGCAATCAGCAAGCGACTTGCCGCTTTGGAAAACCAACTAGGCACATCCCTGATCGATCGCAGTCATCGTCAAATCCGTCTGACTGATTCAGGAAGCCGGCTTTTACCCCATGCCCGCAAGATTCTCGATGAAATTCACAATGCACGCATTGCGTTGTCACCGGAGTCGGGTTTGCTTGAAGGTGAACTACAGATTATCGCCAGCCATCACATAGGCCTTCACCACCTACCGAAATGGTTAAGGCGATTCAAACGCGAATATCCTCAGATAACCATAAACCTGCAATTTATGGAATCCGATGCAGCCTACGAACAAATGCGTAAACGAAATGCTGACCTGGCCTTCGTCACTCTGAGCGACAGCATGCTCCCAAACTTCAAGGTATATGCGCAGTGGGGCGACCCAATGGCCTTTGTGGCTGGCGTCGACCACCCCCTTTCCAAAGTGGCTCAACCAAAGCTCGCCGACCTGGCAAAACACCCAGCATTATTACCGGACACAGCCACATCAACCTACCGCACTGTCAGCCGGCTATTTTTGGAGAAAAACCTCCCTTTGCAGCCACAAATGCCCACGAACTATCTTGAAACCCTGAAGATGATGACCAGCGTTGGCCTGGGATGGAGCGTACTACCACTACGAATGGTCGACGAAAGCCTTAAAGTACTCAACGTTAAACAACCTGTTAGCCGGGTACTTGGCGGCATAGGCTTAACTGATCGACAACCCGGTAACGCAGCCAAGGCACTGCTGGGGATAGTTCTGCAAGAAGAGGATCACCCGGAATGAGGCTCAGGCGGCGCGTGAAGCCCTCCCACAGTGATAACAATGGCAATTGCCATGGCAAAAGCCTGCCCGAGCGTCCGCACTTTAACCAAAAGCCGGAAAGGTCAGAGCTGCCCAATAACCGGAGTTTTAACAACAACATCACCATTTTGACCACGATGGCGCAAGTAATGATCCATCAATACAATGGCCATCATAGCCTCCGCAATCGGCGTAGCTCGAATACCCACACAAGGATCGTGACGCCCGGTGGTAATAACCTCCACCGGATTGCCATGCACATCAATACTACGCCCCGGCAAACGCAAACTCGATGTGGGCTTCAGCGCAATGCTGGCCAGAATCGGCTGCCCCGAAGAAATGCCCCCAAGTACACCGCCAGCCTCATTGGACAAAAAGCCCTCGGGCGTCATCTCATCCCGGTGCTCAGTACCTTTTTGAGTGATACACCCAAAACCTGCACCAATTTCTACACCTTTCACCGCATTGATACTCATCAGCGCGTGGGCCAAATCTGCATCCAAACGATCAAAAACCGGCTCGCCCAAACCGGGAGGCACACCCTCAGCTACAACATTAATGCGCGCGCCAATGGAATCCCCTTCCTTACGGAGCGCATCCATATAGGCTTCCATCTCCGGCACCTTATCGGCGTCGGGACAGAAAAACGGGTTTTGGTGCACCTGATCCCAATCAAGCTTCTCCGCACGAACCGGACCAAGCTCAGACAAATACCCGCGAATACGGATACCCAGGCGCTCCTGCAAAAACTTCCGGGCAACCGCGCCAGCTGCAACTCGCATAGCGGTTTCACGGGCTGAAGAACGACCACCACCACGATAGTCCCGAATGCCGTATTTGTGGGCATAGGTGTAATCAGCATGTGCCGGCCGGAACTGCTCAGAAATCTTGGAGTAATCTTTCGAGCGCTGATCGGTATTCTCGATAATCAGCCCGATCGGCGTACCGGTGGTTTTACCCTCAAACACACCAGACAGAATACGAACCTCATCAGCCTCACGGCGCTGGGTTGTATGTCGGGACGTGCCCGGCTTGCGCCGATCCAGATCCGCCTGCATATCCGCTTCCGACAATTCCAGCCCGGGAGGGCAACCATCGATAATACAGCCCAATGCAGCCCCGTGGCTTTCACCAAAGGTGGTAACGGTAAAGAGTTTTCCGAAAGTATTTCCTGACATAATTCAATATCTTATTAGGGTATTTGAATAATTTGGTTTAACCTTTACTCTGCCATTGGCGGAGGTCTTGCTCCGTAATCGCAAAGACACCGTCGCCGCCATTGCTGAACTCCAGCCAGGTAAACGGGAGTTCCGGATAAGCCTCATCCAGCGCCACCCAGCTGTTCCCTACCTCGACGATCAGCAAGCCGCCGGGCGTAAGATGCTCTGCTGCTCCGGCAATAATACGGTGCGCAATATCCAGCCCATCATCACCGGCAGCAAGCCCCAATACGGGCTCATGGTGAAACTCGTCGGGCATGTCACCCATATCTTCCGCATCAACATAGGGTGGATTGCTCACAATAATATCGTACCGCCCGCTTATATTCGCGAACACATCTGACTGCACAGTACGCACTCGGTCTTGCAGCTCATGGAATTCTATATTCGATTCGGCAACCGCTAAAGCGTCTGGTGATATATCCGATAAATCCACGGTGGCTTCTTCGAATACCGTTGCCGCACCGATACCAATACAACCGCTTCCGGTGCAAAGATCAAGAATCCGCTCAACCGGTTTGGTTCCCAGCCATGGCTGGAAACCGTTTTCAATCAACTCTCCAATGGGAGAGCGCGGCACCAACACACGTTCATCCACATGAAATGGCATCCCCATAAACCAGGCTTCGCGCAAAAGGTAAGCAAGGGGAACGCGTTCATCAATACGGCGTCGAATGCGCTCAAGCACAAGCTGGCGCTCATCCCGGGTCAGCCGCGCATCCATAAACAGGGTGTTGTTTTCCAGCGGCAAGTAAAGGCTGCGCATTACCAGATGCACGGCTTCATCCCATACGTTGTCTGTGCCATGGCCGAAAAAAACCGGCGCAGCTGCAAACTGCGAAGAGGCGTAGCGAAGGTAATCGCGAACGGTGTGAAGGTCTTCAATCGGGCTGGTCACAAACACTGTTTCCTGTCAGGTCGGATTCAGCGCGGATTATACGCTGTTTCAATGCTCTACTGCAGCCATGGTATTGCCACCATGCCATTAGCTTAAACTGACAATGGCCCAGAGCTGCTCCGGTTCTCTTCAAAACGATCCAAAGCTGCAGCCATGCACTCGCGTCCTAACTGAATCAGCTCAGGGGCTTTGTGGAAGTCGTAGGTCCGGCAGGCATTTTTGGGAACATTCACCAACAAATCAGGCGGATAGCCCGCAAGCTTGTACTGTACCAACGCACTTTGCATGGTTTCGATAGTCAGGTTCATCACATCAAACTTGCCGATACCCAACTTATCCCAGTTGATCGTTTCGTGCTCTTCCTGCTGCTTCCTCTCGTTCTTCTTGCTACGCTCTTTTTCCACTTGTTTGTGGATTTTTTCTTCCGGGCTCTCATGCTCGCTCGCACTGGCTTTCCCACCACCAAGGGATCTCAGGGAATCCCAGTCAAGCCAACGAGAGGCTTTGTCGCGGAAAGTATCCGCCATGGCATCAGGGCCATCACCTCCAATGCCACCCTGATATCCGCTAAAGGCAGCGTCGGGAATACGGTGGTGGCGGTCATTTTCACCACTGAGATTCACCGCCACAACCAGATCCGCGTGAGCGGAAATAGTCGGCATAATGGGTAGTGGGTTCAGCAAAGCGCCATCGACCAGCACACGGCCGTCAAGAACAAGGGGCGTGACAACGCTTGGAATAGCAACGGAAGCCCGGATTGCCCTATCCAGCGGGCCCTCCTGAAACCAGATTTCCTTGTGTGCCAGCAAATCAGTGGCGACAGCGGTGTAGTGCAGCGGCAGATTTTCGATACGGGTATCGCCCAGCATTTCCCGAACGATTGAAAAAATCTTTTCACCCCGAATCGCGCCAACGGCATTGAAGGTCAAGTCGAGCAACTTGAGCACATCAAACTGGCCCAGCCCGGTCACCCAGTCTTTATAGTCCTGCATCTTGCCGGCAGCGTACATTCCGCCAACCAGGGCACCCATGGAGCAACCAGAAATAGCCACAATGTTGTAGCCGCGCTCCGCCAGAATTTCGATGGCACCAATATGGGCATAACCACGGGCGCCACCACTGCCCAGCGTGAGGGCAACCGTTTGGCGCTTACTCTCCGGAGCTTTGTTTTCGTCACTAACGTTTGAGTTGGTGGTCGATATGTCTGAGCTATCGGGAACCTTGGTTACAGGGTTATCCGGCACGTTACTACCTCATTCCAATTAGCGAGCTATAACCATTACTTCAACCCGATCCCCCTGGCGAGCCGGATCAGATACAACTACAGATGGCCCAACAATAACCAACTCCTGCTGCTGCCTCGAAACGCCTGTTTTAGCGAGCACTTCGGAAAGCGATTCGACAGCCCTGCGGGCACGCTCCATGGAAGCACTGAACGATTCACTCTCACCGAGCTCGGAGTATCCCACGAGCACCACTTTTGCACCTTCAGTTCGGGCAAGTTCACTGACCTTACGACGATCCGTAGCCTGCCAGTTAAATCGGTATGTAACACCACCCTGCCAAGGCACAATCACAGGCCCCTCAACCCGGCTTGTAACCGAACCAAGGCCAGGAACAACCGCGCCAGCGGCAACCTTCAGGTGTTCCACCCAAACATACTCCCTGAGGTTGCCCCGGGTAACAGCGTAAACAGAGGTCAGCCACCGGGAGCCATCCTCGGTGACCACACCTGCAACCAGGTAATCCTGGGTGCCGTCACGGCCATAAAGTACAGACTGATTGAATATCTGGTTTGCCCACACATTACTTCGGCCGCAGCGAATGCCGGAACACTCGAATAAAATTTGCGCGCCACGCTCGTTAAGCTGCCCAAGGTAATGTTCCAGAGCCTCTCGACGATTGGCATCCCGGGAAATTTGATAAAGACGTCCCTCCCCGGAAACTGGCAACCGGGCCATAGTTTCAGAGCGAATCTCGTTGTTAACCTCGCGCACAGGACTAAACAACACAAGGTGGCCAGTTGAGTCGATCCGGGTGGTCACCTCCAGCACTGATTGGGTAAATGGCTGCGGTGCTTCGCCAGGCAAGGCCGCAGCGGTAAAACCGGAGCCTGCTGATAGCAACGCTGAAACCAAAAAGCTAAGTACAAGATTCTTTGACAAGGTATCACTCGTTCTCAAGAAAATGTCTGACAGCATCGGCAACCGGACGGGTATCTCCATCAAGGTGACAATGATGTCCTCCAGGCACATCAACCATTTTCAGATCCGATATCGCTTCCGCACGACTATCAAGCCCTTTTCGCGTGGTCAGCAGTCCTTCCTTGGCCCTCACAAACAGAGTAGGCGCTTTAACGGCCTTCAAAGAAGCCACTACCTGCTCCTCGGTCATCATCAATGGCGAAGGGTGCCGCAAACGAGCATCGGTTCGCCAACCGTATCCTTCTTCCTCAGGCTTCACGTTACGGGAGATCAAAGCCAGTGCTGCTTCATGGCTCAAGGGGCTAAACCCACCTTCACGAACTTTAGCTGCAGCGGCAATATCAGCATAGATCGCTGGGCGGCCAGATCCGGCGATCCGCTTTTTAATGGATTTTCGTAGCTGTGGAATGGTTTCGGCTGCCGGATGGCTCAATGCGCCAAGGCTGTCGATCATGACCAGCTTGCGCACCCTGTCAGGAAACGCAGCTGCATAGAGCGCACCCACAATACCGCCTAATGAGTGGCCAACAATGTCGAGCTGATCCAAGCCACTGAAATGCGTTTCTATCAACTCGGCAAGGTCTGCCACGTAATCCATCAATTGGTAGCTTTGCCCTGGGGGGCGGTGCCCGGAATGACCGTGGCCCGCCATATCCACCGCGTACAACGCCGACTGCTGCGCCAACTCTGGTGCTAGCCGGGAAAAAGTCAGGCTGTTATCCAGCCATCCATGGAGCAATATAATGGGTGGGTTAGCGGGCTCAGCAGACTGTGGAGATTTGCACCAGTTCAGGCCCGCAAGCGTGATGTGCTGCAGTGGCCACACCATCTCGCGCACAACAGGCTCGCTGCCTTGAGCGTTCGGCGTTAAGGCAAGGTCATTCATCTGTGTAAAGCCCCTCACATTGTATGTGTTGGGCGATCAGAGCTCAGAGAACCGGCAAGATAGGATTCAATCTTGGTTTTGGCACTTTCATCATCACCGTTAAACTGAACGCCAATACCGGCCGCTCGATTACCCTGCGCGCCTTTTGGCGTAATCCAGATAACCTTACCGGCAACCGGCAACTTCTCTGGCTCATCCATCAGGTTCAGCAACAAGAACACTTCGTCGCCAAGCTGATATTGCTTTTGCGTAGGTATAAACAGACCGCCCTGGCGAATGTATGGCATATAGGCGGCGTATAAAACCGCTTTATCCTTGATCGTCAGGGTAAGAATGCCGCTGCGTGCGCCGAATCCGGGCCCCATATCTGACACCTTCTGAAATTGATTATTTTAAGATTAAATAAAAACTCTTTATATTGCCCGATGATAGCAGGAGTTCTAACGAAAAGCGTAATCAGGACGCTCGGCGCTTTGTGGGCATGAGGTCGCGCCAGGCAATCAGCAACCGGCTAGCCTCAAGCTCGGGGCTTACATTGTAGACCCCCGCCGTGCGAGCCTCTCGAACCATGTCCAGCAGCTCATGGGCGCGCCAGGCCGGGTTGTTGCTGGCCAGGAACCCGATCATTTCTCCGGCTTCGTGGTCGCTGGCTTTACCCCCTGCACACAGTCGGGCCAAATCGGCGGCCCAGCCTTCAAATAACCACAGCATATCTTCCAGCCCAAGCGCCTTGAACGCTTTGGCGGCTTCCGCCACTGCCACCTGGCCTCTCATGAACTGACGGAACTTGTCGAATGCGTCATCCCGTAGCCCGGGAAACTCACCTGTTGCATATTCCAACGCCAACCGGGGCGCGTTACCCGCCAGCATCAGCGACTTGGCCAGAAGCTCCGCAGATGGTTTTTTGTCGCCTTCTAAATGCGTCACTTTGGTGGCAAGCCACTGATCAGCCTGCTCCGTCGACGGCAGTGGAATAGACAACACCTGGCACCGGGAGCGAATAGTAGGTAATACAGGCCGGCCGCTTTCCTGCAAAAGTATAAGCACGAAGTCTGGCACCGGCTCTTCAAGGGTTTTCAGTAACGCATTGGCAGAATTTATGTTGAGCTGATCGGCTCGATCAATCACCGCAATCTTGCGACCAGCCACTTGCGGTGACGACACGGCGAACGCCGATAGCGACCTTATCTGTTCAATTCGTATCATCCGGGATTTTTCCGGCGAAAACACCCGTACATCCGGGTGACTGGATGCCGAAAGAAGTTGGCACTGACGGCACTCACCACAGGCAACCGGCGCATCGCCCTCCTTGAGCGAAGGCGCGGAACATAGTAACAAGCCGGAAACCGCATCGGCCCAAGCTCGCTTGCCTACACCACACTCACCAGTAACCAACAACGCATGGGGAAGCCGGCCCTCAGACAGAAGTCGTTGAATCATCTGCCAGGGTTTCTCCAGCCACGGCATTTCTAGAGCAATATCAGTCACTGTGTTTTCCTGAATGGGCATTGGAGCTTGGTATTTTCGGCTGAGCTTTGCCGGCCCTGCGAAGCTGCCGCTTCATAGTACTCAGCAATCGGCGCAAACGCCTCAGCTCATCATCTTGGTGCTGGCCGTTATCGCCGTTGCCAGAACCAGGAGCCGATGCAGCACTATAGTAATGGCTGTTCACCATCCGGGCAAAAAGACGTGCCGATTCGGCTACCGCAGGCTCAGCCGCCGCCAGCCTTGAAGCCAGAGTGGCCGGGGTTTCGCCACTTCTTACCGGCACCCCTGCACGCCCGCACAGCTGATACCAACCATCCAGCAATCGAGTATAGCGGTCCTTGCTGCGCCCTCTGCGTATTTGCAAGGCCGGTATCAGGCCTGCTATCAAGAGGCCTACGCCGACAATACCGGCGGTGAGGTAGCCTAACTCTTTCATACCGAACCCACCGGGCAAACGGGACATGAGGTTCAATTGGCTTTGACCCTGATAACCCACCACCCAGCGCTGCCATTGATAATTCACTCGATCAAGCTGTTGGCTCATCCATCTTATTGCAGCCACATTCCCATACCGCTGTGCAGATGCCCAGTTGTTTTCAAGGAAGGACCCTTCGTCGGCCACCGCTTCCCGCAAGCCAGATTCGATTCTGCTTGGCGAGATAGCAGCCGTGGGATCAAGGCGAATCCAACCCTCACCTTCAACCCAGGCTTCAACCCATGCGTGGGCATCGTATTGGCGCACAACCAGGTACTCATTACCCGCCCCGCTTTCGCCACCCTGATACCCGACCACAACCCTTGCCGGAATTCCGGCCGAGCGCAGCACAAATGTGGTGGCTCCCGCGTAATGGGCGCAGAACCCGCGCATTTCATCAAAAAGCAGACTGTCTATTCCGTCGCTCGGCATTCTGGGTGGGCGCAAGGTATAGAAGTAGGGCTGCTCCCGAAACCGGTTCAACAGCGTGCGGATAACACCCATATCATCCGTGGATTGCCTCAGCTTCGCTGCCAATTCACGGGCTCTCGGGTTTCCCGATGCGGGCAACTGCAAATAGCGACGCGCGTCGCCGGGTTTTAGATCTTCGCTAACCTGCTCTGTGGAATCGTTCAACGCCAATCTGTAACGAACTGCGCTATCTGCAGGCCGGCGGAAGCGAAACAGATCATCGGCCTCTTTAACTACGTTGTCTGAAACTGCTACGGAATTTTCGAGTGCAAACGCCCAGCGCTTATCGGTTGGCTCCATTAATACATCGTACTGCCCGGGTTCCATCGCTCCAATCCCGCCGTCAACATCAACCCGCCCCGGTCGACGGAAAGGCTCGTAGCCACTCTGGCGCCAAGTGCCATTATCGAGGGTATCGAGGATCAATCCACGCCAATATCTGTCTCGGTGTGCGGGAATGGGACCACCAAAGGTCACCCGGAACGCCCGCGCACTGCTTTGCGCAAGGTTTGAAATATCTCCCGGTCGCATGGTGTCGCTGATTCCACTACGGGCTTGACCAGACACCAATGGCACACTCCAAAGCGGCTCCATGCGCGGGAAGAACACAAACAACAACACAACAACTGGCAGCACTTTCAGTAACATGCTTGCCAGCCTGCGCCACCCCGCTTTTATTCCTCCAGGTAAATCCGGCGCATTAAGCACCTGCAACCCAATCAACAGTAAGGCGATGGAACCGATGTTTACCAGCGCCCAATGAATTTCCTGATGAAACAGGAAGTTTACTGTGGCCAGGTACACCAGAATATAAAACAGCACGTAGAAGTCACGGGCGCTGCGGGTTTCCAGCCATTTCAAACCAACGGTCAATACAAAGAACGATGCCGCCGTATCCACGGTAAAGCTTCCTTGGACTCGCACCAGGTAAACCGCAATCAGCGCTAACATAATCCCGGTTCGCAACCAGCGCCCAGGTAAACGCACACGGCCCTGCTGGGCGAGCCATCGCCAGCCGGCAAGCGCGACGCACACAAGGATTAGCCACAGGGGCAGGCGATCAATCTGAGGCGTTAGCAATAACGCAAAACTCGCCATCAACCAGAGCAGCGCCTGGGATGGCAGGCTGTCGCTCTGTTTTTCAGGCTCTGGCGTCGACCGGCTCCAAAAACTCATGTTCTGGCCCCTGCCATCGCTTTCCCACCCGAATCTGTATTGCTGCGTGTTCCGTGGGCCGCTCTGAGCATATCCCTTGGTTTTTCTTCACCCCAAACCGCCAGCGCCCGAAGGCAACGGGTTGCATGGGCTTGGCCAGAATCTGGCTCTATAACTTGCCCCGGCAGGTTCAAACCAAAGCGTGCCCCACTCTTGCCGCGCTCAATCACGAGCCAGGACAAGTAACTGAGCCGTAGTTCGTGGTCAGTGCCGGAAAACGCATTAAAATCCAACCAATGGGGGCTGCCCTTATCGGCTTCCCAATCAGCCACCACCATCTGGCCGCTGCGTGCAAATCGTTTCCACATAACGCGTTGGCTCATATCCCCCTCACGCCAAGGCCGTAATTCCGCATGATCATTACCCTCGGGCGAACGGGTGCTTGACGTTTGATCGCCATCATCTACGGCGCTAGCAACATCGGGAGCGGCAACCGGCCTGGGAAACACAACACCCGCTGAAACCGGCCTCATCCAGGACCAGGCCTTGAGTAAACCAAAGGGGAAACGGGTTTCAATTCGAATGCTGTCCGGCCGCAGGTAACCCCGGAAGGCCGAACCCACCGGCAAAGCCACGTCTGCAGACTGCCGGGAAGGCACATGGCCCAAGCTTACCTGTGTGTCGCCATCCGAAAGCGTAATGGCTATGGCGTCGTCTTTACTGGCAGCGGCCCGTAATCGAAAGATAATGTCATCCCCAGCAAATCCCTCCCCCGCTTGAACCAAGGTAAGCTCCAGACCAGACAGGTTTCGGTGGGTTTGGTGCATGGCACCCACAAACACGGTCCCGAGGAGAAAAGTAACCAGATAAATCAGACTGTTCTGATAATTAATGGCGGTAAGCAGCATAATCAGCAACAGCACGCCGAATACCACGCCAGCCGCCGTGGGTAAGATGAAAAGATTTTTCTGGGTGAATCGCTGCACGTCGGAGCGCGGAATTCGACGGTTGATCCAGCGCTGCCAACGGCTACGGATTAGTCTGCTCATTATGTCCCTGAAGCGAGAAGATTGAATAGAAGTTCAGCACATCGAACATTCATTGCCATGTTACCCCGCAACGCAGCGGTTTATAACTCTACGACCAATCGAGGATTCTGATCACAAACTAACACCCACACTCTTGAAATGATGCAGGACAACCCGAATACTGCTAAATAGTGAGATGCGTACTGATTGCTGTAACCTCAGACACGCCTCGTACCTGAGTTTATCGCAGCAAGAGGCCAGACTATGAACCACCAACACCTGCCAGGCGCGCACAAGCTCCGCGTGGCCAGCCTTGATAAAAGTTCAACCCCTATCGCAGCGGCCATTGCGGCCACTCTTGCAGCCGCCTCAATACCGGTGTTTGCGGGCGTTCAGACCATGACCTCCGATGAGATGGTTGATACCTACGTTAAAGATTCTGCGGTTATTGTTGTACCCAGAGAAGGTCGCAAATCGGAAGCCGACCGTCAGCGCATCATCCGCGCTCTTACCATTTCCCCGGGTGAGCCGGTTGTTACCGAAGCGGAGGAAGAAGCCTACCGCGAAGGTCTGCAACGCCTTACCGACGAAAACCAATCCGATGCACTGGTTAGCGCTGAAGAGGAATTCCTTCGCCGGGCGCTGCTGCTTCCCCAGGAGGAACTGGCCAGGGCCCAGCCGCCGGCAGACTTCACGCCAAACCTTCCACCTTTAATCTTCGGCCAGCAGATGCAGATTCCGGATGAACCCTTCACCCAATCGTTTCTTAACGATCAGTTGGGCATAGGTTTTGATGGGCAGAACCTGAACTTCTCCATCGGCAACCCGCCGGGGATTGATCAGATTCATCTTCCACAAGGGATAAATGAAGGGCCGATTCAGCTAACGCCAAGGCCGGGTGGTGGGTTTGATCTTTCTATCAGGGTGCCTGATCAGTAAGTAGCAGCACCCTTCCCGACACAGGCGTGAACTAAACGGTAGCTTGTATTTGCAAGCTGCCGTTTTTTTATTGCTTTTCGTACGCACTGCGCTTTTATTTTTCCAATAACAAAAAACGCCCCGAAGAACGGGGCGTTTTAACACTACTGGTGTTCAGGTCAGATTAGTGACCGTATACAGCCAGCTTGGTGTTAGTTACTGCTACGTTGTCAAGTGCAACGGAACCGATAGAAGCTCCACCGATTTCGATGCTGGCAACCGACACATCCATGAAGATGTTTTTAACATCAATCCGGAGTACGTCTGTTGCGGTGGAGGCGCCTAGGCCGTTACCTTTGTATACGTCAAGGTTAGCATTGGCAAACCCTGCAAATACAGCCTGCTGCGCCGCTGGCATATTCCCAAAATCATAGCCATTAGCTGTGTACATAGCTACTGCATCAGCATCAGCTCCAGCACCGGTGATCTTCAGACCACGAACACCCACACCCAAGAAATCAACATCAAAGTCCATATTTTCAACGCTAAATGCTGCTACCAGGTTCAGGTGATCAGTTGCAGTGTCAACACGAATGTCAAGCTGTGCCAACATACCGAAGCCACTCAGATTCGAAATCAGAGTTGTGCTGTCTGATCCAGTATTACCAGCCAGCAACTCCATGGAACCAATGTTCAGACCCCAATCGATCGGATTGCTGTCAAGTGTACTAACGTGAATGATCGCGTCGCCGTCGTCAGCAATGTCGATATCAACCTTGATCTGGTCCAGCAGGTCATTAAAGCCAGCACCAGCGCCGATTGTAGTCACACCAGCACCACCAAGAACGATATCGTTCACTGCGAAGGAACCTTCGTCGGTGTACTTGAACTGGCCAATAGACACTTTGGTTTCCAGCTCAATGGTGACACCGGCCTGACCGGTTACGTCGCCCATTGCGGTGTCGTTCATAGCTTGCAGTTCTGCGTTAGCTGCGAAAGGGGCAGCAGCCATAGCAGTGATCAGAGCAATTCTTTTCAGGCCTTTCATATTGTTCTCCTTATAAACTCATTTTGTTTTTCTTGCTGAGTTTTTACTTTTGGGTGTGGAGATCGTTAATCCACAATTCCATTTAAGATTGTTTTACAGTCCTAGTCCGTGACCGCATTCACACTTCGTTAACACTGCACTTACATGCCGTAACGAATGACGACTGGCTCTCACATCAATTCGCGGTGTTCGCTTCGGGCTTGCTGTCATGAAAAATCTGAAAAGGCTTCTCAGTAGTAACCGGCTCCCCATAGGTCACCTGGCCATTTTCCGCCTGATATGGAACAACTTTGTTACCTGAAATGCCCAAGCGGTGCTCAAACTCAATCACCAAAGCTTCATCATCGCTACCCTCTCGAATTTTCCCTGTGTAGAGAATGACCGACCCATGAATCTTCCCGTGACGCGCCACAGATTTAAGGGCCGCACGATACATAAGAATACGAATCTGAGCCGGCGCCTCCTTTGCCTGCTCATCTATATTGATTCGCTTGACGGTAACGCCATCCTCAAGAAGCATCCAGGCCGACGGCATATTGGGCTCTGAGTCGGCCAATGTCCCGGTATACTCATCGGTTGCTTGCTCAGTCAAATTAAGTATCTGCTGCTGGCCAAGAACTGCGTATCTCGACAGTTCCAGCTTTATGGCCATTTCCTGTTCTGGGGTTAATTCAGCCGGGGGCGCTTCCTCGGCGCTTGCGGCCGGAACAGCAAAAAACACAGTAAGTAGAAGAACGGTTTGCAGCGACTTTCCAAGATAAGACGTCATTATTGATCCTGTTTTATTGGCGGTAGCTTCTACGCTAAGACTTGCAACTCGGCTAGAATGCGACGTTCCAGTTCCGAGCAGGCAGTCTTCGTTTTTTTTGTATTTTCATTAGACCAGCCGCCTTCTAGGTCCGACAATGCAAATTTTGTGGCCTGAGTATCATTATTCCAATTAACCGGAGTTAATTTGCTACTTCCTGTTTCCTCAATGTTAAGTCGCGAAGACTACCAACAACTACTCGAGCGAGCCGCCACCCAATCAGACTTTGCCTACCTGGGAAGTATTGGGGCTGGTAACGGCCGCGGGTCGTTTAGTGGGTTTACGGCCTGTGCGATTGCCACAAAGATCATTGAGCCGGATACTGATTTGGTACTCGACACAAACACTCTCGCCACAGAAATGGAAAGCCTGGTTCATCGCTACCAAAGCTCGGCGCAAGAGCCGCAAACCTACCTGACAGGTGGCTGGGTGGGTTTTCTGAGTTACGAATTCGGCTACATGAAAGAACCCCGCCTTGTTCCACTGTGTCCTGCAAGTGCAACTCCCCTGCTATTTGCAGGCTTTTATCTTTGGGCTGCAAGCCACAACCGAACCACCGATACGTATCACCTTTGGGTTCACCCCGAATGCCCAGAGTGGGTGCGCAGCAACCTTCACCGGTGGCAGCACACTACACCTGTGCCCAGCGAAACCGTGACTGGGGAGACGGCAGGCTGGAAAATGATTTCGCCGTTCAAGTCGCGCCAACCAGCCGAAGAATTCGTTAACGGTGTCGGCGTGATCAAGGACTACATAAATGCTGGCGACTGTTATCAGGTGAATCTTTCCCAGGAGTTTCAGGGTTGCTATCAAGGAGCGCCCTGGGCGGCATTTCAGGCGCTGGCCGAAGCCAACCCAACACCTTACAGCGCTTTTCTGAAAACCGATTATGCCTCGGTTCTGTCGATCTCACCGGAACGCTTCCTGGAAATTCGCGGCCGCACCGTGAAAACCAGCCCGATTAAAGGCACTCGGCCAAGAGGTACAACACCATCCGACGATATGGCTTATGCGGCAGAGCTGGAAGCATCCGAGAAGGACCGTGCCGAGAACCTGATGATTGTCGACTTACTAAGGAACGACTTAAGTGTGCACGCTGCGGCCGGGTCCGTATCCGTGGACAGCTTATTTGCCCTTGAGTCCTACCGGAACGTGCATCACTTGGTCAGCCACATTCGCGCCGAGTTGGCGGAGGGCGTTTCACCCATGCAGGTGCTGTTCGATGCCTTCCCAGGCGGCTCTATAACCGGCGCACCTAAAATTCGAGCCATGGAGATTATCAGGGAGCTTGAGCCCCATTGGCGCGGGCCCTATTGCGGATCCGTGTTTTATCGGGGCCTGGACGACACACTGGATAGTAATATTGCTATTCGCACTATGCTATGTGAGAAAGAAAAGGCTACGGGGCAAGCACAGGAGCAAGGAAGTATCCGCTGTTGGGGCGGTGGCGGGATCGTTGCGGATTCAGACCCGGAAAGCGAATACCAGGAAACCCTCACCAAAGTAAAACCACTGATGGATTTCCTGGAGAATCTTACCCAGAGCGAGTAGCACCGCACTGGGCTGAAGGCCCTTTACAAAAGGCTCCTCAAAAACACCTTACGATCAAACGCTGTGAACAGCGCTCGCCTTCAGGAATTCTTTCTTCAAATCTTCAAATTCATGTACCGCCGGATACTGCGGGAACTCATCAATCACGTTTTTAGGTGCGTGGAACAGAATGCCTGCTTCCGCCTGCCCCAGCATGGTGGTGTCGTTGTAGGAATCACCCGCTGCAATAACGCGATAGTTCAATAGCTGGAAGGCACGCACCGACTGGCGTTTGGGGTCTCTCTGGCGCAGCAGATAGTTGGTGATCTGGCCGTTCTCGGCAACTTCCAACTTGTGGCACAGCAGCGCTGGGTAGCCCAGCTTTTTCATCAGCGGCATAGCGAATTCATAAAAGGTGTCTGAAAGAATCACCACCTGAAAGCGCTCGCGCAGCCAGTCCAGAAACTCACGGGCGCCTGGCAGCGGGTCCAGGGTGCCGATCACTTCCTGAATGGCAGGCAGGCCGTATCCGTGCTCATCCAGAATACGAAGACGCTGCTTCATCAGAACATCGTAATCCGGAATGTCACGGGTGGTGGCCTTGAGCTCTTCAATACCGGTTTTTTCTGCAAATGCGATCCAGATTTCCGGGATCAATACGCCTTCAAGGTCAAGACATGCCAGTTCCACAGTGATCTCCTGATTCAATGGTTCAAGTGTTAAGTCTGAATGAGAGCATGGCCTGCCCCCTGATTATGACGCGGTATCATAAGAAATATCCGGGCAAAAAGCATCGTGCATCCCGATAAAACACCAAGTCATCCAGGATTCACTCGCCCACTTGGCTATAACCATATAGATTGTCATTCCTTCATGGAATTAGTCATTTAATGCTAACCTGCACGAAACCCGCATCAAGGTATTCGTATTTTATGAGCAATATCCACGAGCTACAGAGCGAACTGGCCGGTGAAAGCCCAAGGGGAATTCTGAAGGCGGCCTTCAAGCGCTATGACAACATCGCTATTTCTTTTAGTGGCGCCGAAGACGTGGTGCTTATCGAAATGGCCCACAAGCTGACGGACAACCTGAAAGTGTTTACATTGGATACAGGCCGTCTTCACCCGGAAACCTACGAGTTCATGGATCGGGTTCGCAAGCATTACGGCATAGCCATTGAAGTGTTGTTTCCAGATACCAATGAAGTGCAGAGTCTGGTCAACCAAAAGGGTTTATTCAGCTTTTTTGAGGACGGCCACAGCGAGTGCTGCGGGATTCGGAAAGTAAACCCGCTAAAGCGCAAACTCGCAAGCGTTGATGCCTGGATTACCGGCCAACGTAAAGATCAAAGCCCGGGAACCCGAAATGAAGTGCCTGTTGTTCAAGAAGACGCAACCTTCTCTGGCCCCGGCAAGGCACTGGTAAAGTTTAATCCCCTGGCGAACTGGACATCCAAAGAGGTGTGGGACTACATCCGTATATCGGAAGCCCCCTACAACGCGCTGCACGAAAAGGGGTTTGTCAGTATTGGCTGCCAGCCCTGCACCCGCCCTGTATTGCCAGGACAGCACGAGCGGGAAGGCCGCTGGTGGTGGGAAGAAGCCACACAAAAAGAGTGTGGCCTACATGCAGGAAACCTGATTGCCCGCCAGTAAAGACTGGCGGGCGACTGCCGACCAAGCGCCTAGAGAACTGGCAGTTTTATGTCTTTGAACAAGGCTTCTATTTCACTGCGACTACTCTGTCGAGCAACCGCTGCATCAACCACATCTTTTGTCAGGTGTGGTGCGAAGCGCTGAATAAACTCATACATGTAGCCTCGCAAGAAGGTGCCCTTACGGAAGCCTATTCGGGTAACACTCGCACTAAATAGCTTTTTGGCATCCAATGCGACCAGATCCGGGTCCATTTTCGGATCGAACGCCATGCTCGCGATAATCCCAACCCCAAGTCCCAGGCGTACATAGGTTTTGATAACGTCGGCATCGGCTGCGGTGAATACCACCTTCGGCGTTAAGCCTTTCGATTTAAATGCCTCATCCAATTTCGAACGCCCCGTAAAACCAAACACGTAAGTGACCAGCGGATGCTCTGCCAGTGCTTCCAAAGTCAGCTCAGGCAATTTGGCCAGCGGGTGGTCTTTGGGCACAATCACCGTGCGGTTCCAACGGTAACAAGGCATCATTATCAGGTCGTTGAACAACTCCATAGCTTCAGTCGCTATGGCGAAATCGACCGCACCCGTTGCGGCCATTTCAGAAATTTGCATGGGTGTGCCCTGGTGCATATGCAGGGACACATCCGGGTAGGTCTCTATAAAGCCACTGATCACTGGCGGCAGAGCATATCGCGCCTGGGTGTGAGTAGTGGCGATGCTCAGCTCACCTTTGCGCTGATTACTGAACTCCTGAGCGATCTTTTTTATTCCCTCCGCTCGGCGTAAAATCTCACCAGCCTCACGAACGATAATTTCGCCCCCCGGGGTAATACGGGTGAGATGTTTGCCACTGCGGGCAAAGATCTCCAACCCCAGTTCATCTTCAAGAAGGCGAATTTGCTTGGAAATACCCGGCTGAGATGTAAATAGACTCTGGGCGGTTGCCGACACGTTGAGATCATGGTGCGCAACTTCCCAAATATAGCGCAGCTGTTGTAACTTCATTGGCCTTGTCGCTCCCTGAGTTATTAGCCTGAGGCGGACTGCAAGTGGGTGTACACGGAAAAACAGTAACTAAGAATACGCATAACAGATCCGTTTTTCATTCTTTTTTAGTATAGATGAGCACTTTGATTCAGTTTAGACCAAAATTGCGCCTGCGCAGCCTGTAACGCAGGTGTTTGTTTCTCCAGCCATTGACTTGAGATACACAAAGCACACAATCCCAGTTCAACTTTCTATCTGGCATACAGGGCGTCAATGCTGTTAACCACCAAATTCCTAAGGCCAGCCACCGATCCCAAAGCCGTGCAGCGCGAACGACTTAGCTCACTGTTAGCGCCAGGCCATCCGAAGCGGCTCAACCTTGTATTGGCCCCGGCAGGGTTTGGAAAAACAACCTTGGTAAGCCAGTGGTGCGCACGTACCAGCGGACCCATTGCCTGGCTCTCCCTCGATGAGCACGACGATGACCCCCAGCGTTTTTGGCAATACGTTGCCAGCGCATTTGAACACGCCGGCCTCACGGGGCTTGAACCCTGCCATAAAAGCCTTTCGGGTAGCACGGATGACAGCATTAACAGCGCGATGACCGCACTGGTTAATGCCTTGGCAGCGGATGGTGGCCCCTGGATTCTAGTGTTGGATGATTTTCAGTTTGCTGGCAGCGACCGTATTCACCGGCAGCTTGGGTACTTTGTGGACTACCTTCCTGCTGGCGTGACCGTTACCTTGATCTCCCGCTCCGAACCTCCGCTGCCTCTGGCTCGTTGGCGTGTGCGCCGTTGGGTGCAGGAGGTCCACCCGGCACTCCTGGCATTTTCTGAAGATGAATGCCGGGAATTTTTTCACAGCACTATGGGCATGGCCATTTCAGACCAGGATGTGCAGGCCATTTGCCACCGTACCGAAGGCTGGGTAGCGGCCCTGCAGCTTTCCGCTCTATCAGGCAATGACAGTGGTCTTGAGCAGATCAAATCGGGCGCAGACCAAAGTATTTCTTCCACCGCACTGAGCATTGACGAACGACACATCAGTGACTACGTGCTCAGCGAGGTGCTCGACAAACAGCCTGCTGAAACTGTGGCCTTCTTGCTCGACACCGCTTGCTGCCCACGATTGTGCGCCTCCATGTGCGACTCTATTCGTGACACTGCCAACAGCCAGGAGATGCTGGAAACCTTGCTCTCGCAGCACCTGTTCCTGATTCCTCTGGACAATCACAACGAATGGTTCCGTTACCACGATCTGTTTCGAGATGCCTTACTTCAGCGGATTGCACAGGCCGACCCCACCAGGGCGCACCGCCTCTGGCAACGAACGGTAGACTGGTTGCTTGACCATGGGCAAGTTCAGGGTGCCATTGCCCAGATTGTGCAGAATAGAGACTGGCCTTGGCTGGCGAGGGTATTGGCTACACACGGCAACAACCTTATTCATGGTGGGTTTCACCTGCCGGTCCTGAACTGGCTCGATGAGTTGCCCGTGGATGACGTTAAAGAAAGCCCTCAGTTGCAGATGCTGCGGGTGTGGGGCCACTTTTTCGCGAATCGACTCGATAATCTGGAACACCTGCTCGCCAATGTAGAAGATTTGCTTGATCAGCGCGTTGCTGATTCCGCTCCAGATGCCGAAGGCGCACTTGGCGTACAAAGCGAGATAACGTTGATACGCTCCTACCTTGCCCGCTCACGTAGCGATGACAAGAACGCCAGTGACCTGACTCGCCAGGTGCTTGCAGAAATAGACCACACGCAAATCCCCCTCAAATCTGTAACCTACTATGGCCTCGGCCTGGACGATTACGGTAAAGGTGACTTGCCAGGGGCCGAAGAAGCCCTGAAATCTGCAGTTCATTACGGGCAGGTTGAACGCAAGCCAAGCACCGTTCTCTCAAGCGGTGGTTTGCTCGCGTGGATACAGTACAACCGTGGCGACATGGATCTGGCCCTCGAGACCTGTACAGAGGTGCGCAAGTGGGTAGATCAACACTACGCAGACCCAAGCCAACCAAGGCTTATTTCCTGCTGGCTTAGCGCTTCTCTGACGGAAATTTTCCGGGAGCGAAACCAACTTCGGGACGCAGCCGCTCACCTCGAGCCTTTACTTGAACACGTAAACAAGGGCGCTGAGCCAGGCCAGCATATAATTATCCAGCATGTGCGCGGGCACTTGGCCTTCAGCGATGGCCGTTATCAGGAAGCCATAGAGTATCTTGCAGACGCGGAGCAAGTCGGCCGTAAACGCCGGGAGCACATTGTGTTTGAGCCACCCGCCAGCTCTGCTTTGTTTGCGCGCTGCTACCTCGCGGCTGGGCAAACCGCCCAAGCTCGCAGCATTCTTGAATCCGTCGAGAGCCATACGCTGACTAACCCGCTGAACAGGGAGCAGAACAGCATCAGCTATGCGCGGCTGTTGGTTGATGAAGGCAAGTCGGAACAGGCACTGGATATACTCGATGCACTGATGGCAGCCGCGATGCATAACGAGCATACCCGGCACGTTGTTGAAGCCTTGCTCGTATCAGCTGAAGCGCTGGACCAGCTAAACCGTCCTGAAGAGTGCGAGGACCGCCTTGCACGGGCAGTGGCTGTCGCTGCCGAGGCTGGTTTTTTGAGACTGTTTGCTGAAGAAGGTCCGCGTTTGCAGGCGCTACTGATGAAATCCCTCACCCTCAACAATGGCGGCAGCTGGCAGCGTAACCTGACCGAGATGCTTTTGAGTCCGAACAGTAAGCCCATCGAAAACGTTCCGCCAACCGCTAGCGATACTAACACCCAAGGCTCATCAGCTCAGGCACTTGCAGAGCCTCTGAGCCAACGTGAACTCGAAGTACTGGAGCTCATTAATGCCGGCTATTCCAACAAGGACATTGCGGTACGCATGGGTGTGGCACCGGCCACGGTAAAAGCCCACATACGCAACCTCTACGGCAAGCTGGACGTGGGCCGGAGAACAGAAGCTCTAGCCCGGGCGCGGGAATTGGGCATTCTAGGCGGGTGATTTTGTGACGCGCATCACATTGTATAGGAAGTTTCTATCCATGCTACGCCCTTTGGACGATTCGGCTACGCCCCCTACTCCCTTATTATTGTTTCCAAGGTGAGGCAACCCCTCATTACGAATTCTGAAACTTCAGGCCTTCAGTGTTCTTATTCTTAAAAGCCAGCCCGCGGGCTGGCTCTTTTTTTGGCCAAAAATTCACCATCCAGCTCATTTTCTTCTAACTGACTACCTTTCAATAATGCGCCGGAACGGTGGCAGTGAATCCAGCAGCAGTTGTCCATAACGCCTTGCGACAATACGGCGATCAAGAATAGTAACCCTGCCAGTGTCTTCTTCTGTGCGAAGCAACCGGCCAACCGCCTGAACCAGCTTTATGGAGGCATCCGGCACTGTTATTTCCATAAAAGGATTGCCGCCCCGCTGGGTTATCCATTCCGCCAGGCCAGCTTCAATAGGGTCGTCCGGAACCGAAAACGGCAACCGGGTAATCACCACGTGGTGCAAGTACTTACCGGGCAAGTCGATACCCTCGGCAAAACTCGCCACACCAAACAACACGCTGGCCCTGCCTTCATCGATGCGGCTACGGTGCTGGCGCAGCACTTCACCCCGGGACATATCGTCCTGGGTAATGATCAAATCCGGAAAGTCTGGTGCCAAAGCATCCCGAACCTGATGCATCTGGCGGCGGGAGGTGAACAGCACAAGTGTGGCGGTTTCCCCGGTCCAGCAATCCGGTAAGCGTTTGGTCAGCTCATCAGCAAAGCCGTCATCAGTGGGCATACAAGCCATGGCCGGCACTTCAACGGTTGCCATTTCTGCGTATCTGAAAGAACTGGGAACCACCAGCAGCCGGCTTGCTTCTGGCAACCCGGCTCTGGCCTGTAGCCGGTCAAAACGGCCGAGGGCGGTCAGTGTGGCACTTGTGAGCACAGACCCATAAGCTCGCGACCACAGCCGGGAATATAGCAGGTTGTCTGCCAGCACTGGCGAACTGAACAGGGTGATATCTTCGGCATGATCCCACTTCTGCCGCACACTCCAGCGCGCTGGAGGAGGGCTCCTATGTATCCGGCCTCGTGCTTCGGGTGCGGAGCCAGTGGCGTCATCCTGAGTATTTTGTGATGCGCCCTCAGTGACCCCCTGCTGACTTTCCGTCGCCTTTGTTGCACTGCCGACTTGCTCAGTCCAGGCCGCCCATAGCCGCAACTGGTCTTCGGCACGGCTGTGGAAGGCGCCAATGACTGGATACCAGGCTTCGGCAGTGTCCCGGTCTATCTCGTGTTGCTTGCGCTCATCGAAAGCGCCTTGCAGTTCATCTGCCAAGGCGCCCAGGTGACGGACCAGATTTGCAGTCACAATTCTGCTTTCAGCGGCTAATTCTGCCAAGGCGTCTGGCAGCTCACCTTCGGGATACCGCCATTGCGCAGATCGGCGCTCTTCATTGAACTCCCAGCCAGTATTGTGTTCGGCCTCTTCATAAACTCGGGCGAGAATGAGATCCACATCCCGCGAGGCAGTACTGATGCGTTCAACCGATTTAGCGGCTTGCGTAGCCGGCGCAAGGTAGGGCTGCATTTTCACCAATGCCTGGGATAGCTGTTTAAGCCATTGGCGGGTGGAGTTCAGAGGCACAGAGGCCGCAAAGTGATTTAATGCTTTATCGGGGAGGTGGTGAGCCTCATCAAAGATGAACAATGCGTTTTCAGGCTCTGGAAGAATAGCGCCTCCACCCAACGCAAGGTCAGCCAGCACAAGGTCGTGATTCGCCACCACGATATCTACTTCATCCAGATCTTTGCGGGCGTCGAAAAACGCACAGCTATCGAAATAACTACAATGCCGGTTCGTGCACTGGCGATGATCGGTGGTTACCTGCCGCCAAACATCGTCAGGTATCTGTTCAGGCCAGTGGTCTCTGTCTCCATCCCACTTGCGGGAGCCATAGCTTGCCAGCATTTCTTCAAAGAAAGCTCGGGTTCCAGGCTCTTCGGTGCCGGGGCTATCCAGCAAAAAAAGAGGCATGGTATCGCTGTCGCCGTTGCCCTCATCGTGCAGTCGCGATTCCAGACGGGACATGCACAAATACCTTCCACGGCCTTTGGCGAGGGTCCAGCTGAAATTCATTTTGCTGTGTTTTTTGAGGTCCGGCAGATCTTTAAGAACGATCTGATCTTGCAGTGCCACGGTTGCGGTGGAGATCACCAGGGTTTTGCCCAAGGCCCGAGCTACGGGAATGGCTGCAATCAGATAGGCCAGTGTTTTACCGGTACCCGTTCCAGCCTCAACCACGCAGGCCGCTGGTGGTGATGTGCGCTGGCCGTCGTTGTCGGTAATCTCACCCATATACCGGGCAATCTCAGCTATCATCAGGCGCTGGCCATAACGGGCGCGCACCTCTTTACCGGCCAACACATCGCGATACGCCTGCTGAATCTGCTGTTTTACGTCCTCGGTTAATGCCATTAGCGCGGGCTCACCCAGTCGCGGACAATACCCACGCGGAAACTTCTGCCTTGCTTGCTGAGAATGACGCCATTTTCTGTCACTTCTTCTACCAGGATCCCTGAAAATGCATCACCCTGACCAAGATAGTGGCCATTAATCATCACTCGGCTGGCGTAGGGATCTGTTGAATAGAGATGACTGTTGAACATCAGGTCCGGGATACTCTTTTGAAATGAAAGGGGTAACTCAACCAAGTGTGGCACACGCATTTTGGGTCCACTCTCGGCCACTTCCGGCTGCTCGCGTTGCTGGCGCACAGACGGTGTGATAATGGCAGGCCACTGGCGTTCAGCTTCAGATACCGGATTGTTTTCCAACACAGGCGGGGGGGAAACAACAGCCTGGGTAGATTCAGCCTGGGCTGCTGGCTCAGGCTCTACTTTTTCGGCTGCTGGCTCGGTTATCGCCGCCAATGCTTGCTCTTGCTTCGGTGATGGCTTTTGCGCTGTTTCCACTGTTGGCTTCGGCCAGAATACAACGGCCAGCACTCCAGCATTCACCAGCAACGCCAGGACCACCCACACCACTGAGGATGTACGTTTTTTCTTAGGGCGATGTATCAATTGCACCTGTTGCCCTAGATCAGGGACTTTACCCTGGCGGCGCTCGGTTTCAGATTTTCTGAGCGCATCAAGAATGTAGGACATGCGTTATCCCTTCCCCTCAGGCCCTTTGATCATCAGCCTCGGCACATCTGCATTGAGGTCGCTGTTGATCTGAATAACGGTCATGGCACCGGCAATACCATCAACCGTGAGCCCCTTTAACGACTGATACCAACGCACCTGCTGTTGTGCAGTCATGCGCTTGATTCTTGCCGTGTCGGCGGGTGATTCGCCGTAGGCTTCCGCAAGTTCCATCATGCGAACCCCTATCCACATTTCCTCACCGGCTACGTCTCTGGCATCGGCCCGAAAGGTCACGTAGTTCGGAAGTTGCCAGAACACGCGGTACTCGCCAAACCAGAAGGGCTCAATGCTGGAAAATGACACTTCCGCTAAGCCCTCAGGCGTCACAATTTCCGCCATATCGCCTTGAAGATGACGCAGCACAACATAACCCCGGTTGCCGTTGTCGTCCTGAAGCATCAGCATGGCCGGCCTGTCCAGATACGCCAGGCTACGACGGCTCCCCTGACGTTCCAGGCAATCAAGACCCGAGCTGCGAGCAAACTCACAGGCAATCGGCGATTCCTGCGAGTTGTATGATAAACCCCAAATACTGAACAGCCCGCGAAATGCCTCGGACAGATTCATCGCCTGATCTGAGAACCTGAAAGAAGGCACCAGTTGCGGGTCTGTTTCATCTTGTGGTGACAGCTGGACATCCGGCGAGTCTTCACGCTGTACAGTGCCGGCGAGTTGCACGGGGGCTGCGTCTACCTCGGATATCACATCCGGGCTTGACCACTGCTTATACACCCAATAGCTGCTCACAAGAGCGAGCATTAATGATGCCGTGACCAACAGGATGCCGGGCAGGTCCGGCTTGCCTGCTCCCCTGGTTGGCTTTGGCCCTATGTTTTTACCGCCTCCAACTTCTTTCGCCGCCTGCCGTATGTGTGCAACCGACACTTCGTGCTCACCTTCGGCATAGGCCCCCAACAGCGCACGATCGCTAATCAGGTTGATAAGCCGAGGTATCCCGTTGCTCAAGCGATAGAGCTTACGGACAGCCGCCGGAGCGAAAACGTCGCCGCGCATGCCTGCAACGCCAAGTCGGTAGCTGAGGTAGGCTGGCAGTTCATCGCGGTTGATGGCATCCAGGTGGTAGCGTGCAGTTACCCGCTGGTTCAACTGGCGGAGTTTTGGAAGCGAGAGTATTTGCTGCAACTCTGGCTGGCCTAACAATACAATTTGCAGCAGTTTCTTTTCTGCGGTTTCGAGGTTGGTCAGAAGGCGCAGTTGTTCCAGTACATCGGCTGACAAATTCTGAGCTTCATCAATCATCAGAACCTTATGCCGGCCGGCTGCGTGGGCCTTGAGCAGATCCCGGTTGATCAAATCTACCATCTGCTTGATGGTGGCGCCGGCCGGGTGAGCTATTTCCAGCTCGTCGCAAATAGACGAAAGTAACTCACGGGCAGAAAGCCGTGGATTCAGAATCAGGGCTATGTCTGCGTGAGCCGGCGCATTCTCAATGAAGCATCGGCTTACAGTGGTTTTCCCTGTACCCACTTCTCCGGTGATCACAATAAAGCCGCCCTGCCCCTGAACACCATACATCAGGTGCGCGAGCGCTTCTTTATGGCGTTCGCTCAAATAGAGGTATCGGGGATCAGGCGCAATAGAGAACGGAGGCTCTCTGAAGCCGAAGAAGTCGTAATACATGGGCGTCCAGTCTAATGCTCAGGCGCCGGGCTGATCGGTAAATTACCGAGCCAGGCTCTTTAGCTGCGTATCATACCGCCCGCCTCGCCAGCCTGTCATCTCAGGATGTTCCGGAATCAGCACTGTTTATCAGCCTGAGATCCGCAGCACTCTGGCTGTTTTTCTGTTTCAGGCGGCGCACGCAACGCTCCAGCGTTTTGGATATACGCGCATGGGAACGGATCATTGAAATTTTTGGCCAGGTTGCGCGCTCGCCTGCCAGGGTCATTTCACGCACAAACTCCGGCTTCGGGTCGGCCAGCATTCGGGTGTAATCCATGAGGCCATAGGTGGGCGCAATGGTTATGTCTCCAGAGTACCGCTGGGCCATGATCGTGTACATGTGGCCGTATATCTGCCGCAACAGTTCAGGGCGAGCACGTTTTCGGAGGTAATCGAACACTCCTTGCCCATGAAACTGAATCTCGGATTTAAGCAAGTGCAGTGGCAACCTGGCCAAAGACAATTTGTCATCAGTGCCACGATCGCTCAAAAAAGGAACAACGTGGGGATTGGTCTGGCTCACGATGGTGAAATTCACATCATAGAGATGCATCAGCCGCTCAATGGGCAGATCGCTCACAACAGAACCATCCACAAACTTCAGCCTTGGCATATAAGGCAATGCCTGACCCTGAAGATCTTTTTTCATCAATGTAACCGGCGGGAAAATACCCGGTACCGCCGCACTGGCTAGCGCAGCGCTCCACACCATCAGATAAGGTGAGGTGTAACCAGATAACAGTCGCGCCTTCTGATGGGCCTGCACCGGCGACACGCTCATGTTAATCGAGCGGCCCGTACGCTGGTAGGCCTCTTCAAACGTGTATTCACCAATGTTCGTTCTAAGGCACGAGCGCAGCTGCTCCTGATCCATTAAACCTTCACCGCGCATGGCACTGATGATGCCCCGCCACTTCCAGGCTTTCAGATTGTGGTTCTCCGGAACCAGCATCTCAGGGATTTCAGCGTCTGTATGCACGCCCAGCATGCCCGCAACAATAGCGCCGGCGCTAGAGCCCGTAACCACCTGAGGCAGCAGCCCTCTTTCCCACAGTGCTTTGATAACCCCGAAGTGAAACATGCCAAGGCTGGCACCACCACTTAACAAAAGTGTTGGTCTGCCATAACTGGTAAGGGTGTCGCGAAAAAACTGAAGTTTGTCAGCAACCGGAAAACCGGGCACCGGGTGATCGCACAGGAAATCCAGGGCTTCACAGGCCTGCGCGATGTACTCTTCAATCAGGTGCTTGGTCCCAACCCGGGAACGTGTGTAAAGCGCCGGGTTACCCATATTGCCAAGATCGTGATGGAGCCCCTCACGCAGTGCGCGCTTGAGGCGTTCAAAATCGTTCTGTTGGCGATACTGTTTAATGCTGCTCAGACGGTCATACAGCAATTCGTAGTGATAATGCTCTGAGACAAAATCCTCTTTCCACTCAGCATTACCTTCCAGAAAATCCAGCTCCAGAGCCGCAGCCTTCCACACCTCATAATTTGGTGCCTCAGCCAGCATTTTGCGGAATTTACTAATCCTTGGATCTTTAAGCACCGCGTGTCTCCTTCACCAAGAAATCCGAATCAGAAGTCGTCCAGCATCAAGTCATCATCGTCTTCGCTGGCAAATGGATCTTGGGTCACCCTGCCATCATTAATAAGAAATTCTCTGCGCTGCAAGAAGGCGTTGCGTACAAAAATATATACGTCACCAGAAATAAAGCCCTCTGCGGGAATCAGGTCTGCCCGTTTATCAACAATCTGGACGCCTCGGGCATAATAGTTATAAGGGCTGTCAACGTTGTCCCACAGCGATGGTAACGCAAACCCATCCGCACCCAATCCAGTGAGGTGCCGTGGGCTGGATGGCCCAAGGAATGGAAGCATCAGATAGGGGCCAGAACCCGCACCCCAATATCCTAGAGTTTGGCCGAAATCTTCGGGCCGCTCAGGGAGATCAAACGCTGTAGCAACATCAATCAATCCACCCAGGCCAAACACAGTGTTGTAGGTGAAACGCCCGGCAGCGACAACAGCCGATTCGCCCTTCAACTGGAATATGCTGTTAGTGAAATTTCGCACTTCCGACAAATTATTGAAAAAGTTCGTGATGGCTCGGTCGACAATATCCGGCATGAACGTTCGGTAGGTTTGAGCTACCGGCCGCAACGCCCAGCGATCAATTGTGTCGTTGAATGTGTAAACCTTGCGGTTCCAGTTCTCGTAAGGGTCCTGCGGGTTAACGGTACGCGCACCTTCAGGGGCAGGCTCCGCTGCGTTCTGAGCTTTGGCGGTGCCAGCGACCAACACCAGTGCCAGCACTGCCATAAGTTGCATGGCAGCATGCCAGCTCCGGGGTAAAAGTTTTGTCATGCTCAACTCTTGGATTGTCGACTTTTAGCGCCGGCGTACTACAACACTGCCAATGGAATAACCTGCACCGAAGGAGCATATAACACCCGTATCACCGGTTTTCAGGTCGTCTTTGTGCTTATGGAACGCAATAATGGAACCTGCGGAGCTGGTATTAGCGTACTCATCAAGAATCACCGGCGCTTCATCTTCAGCAGCATCGCGGCCAAGCACCCTGCGGGCGATCAGCTGATTCATATTCAGGTTTGCCTGATGCAGCCACATTCTGCGCAGATCGTCCGGCGCAAGCGACAAGCTCTGAAGATGATTCTGGATCGTTTCAGCAACCAGCGGCGAAACTTCCTTGAATACCTTACGACCCTGCTGGATAAATAGTTTATCCGGCTGACCAATTCCCGATTCATCCGCACGATTCAAAAAGCCGAAGTTGTTCCGGATATTGTTAGAAAAGGTGGTTGTCAGGCGAGTACCAAGAATTTCAAAGCCCTGCCCTGGTTCAGTATTTTCTTCCCGCTCTACCAGAATAGCCGTGCACGCATCACCAAAAATAAAGTGGCTGTCGCGCTCGCGGAAATTCAGGTGGCCAGAACAAATTTCAGGGCTTACAACCAACACAGCCCGGGCAGCTCCGTTCTCGACAGAGTTCACTGCGGCTTGCAGGCCAAAGGTTGCAGAGCTGCACGCCACGTTCATGTCGTAGGCAAAGCCTTGAATACCCAATGCAGACTGAACTTCTATCGACACGGCGGGATAGGCACGCTGCATGTTTGAGCAGGCAACGATAACTGCGTCTACATCGTCGACAGTCTTGCCCGCCTGAGCGAGTGCTTCTTTGCACGCCACAACGGCCATATCACACTGCACAGATTGCTCATCGTTCCCACGCTCGGGAATATACGGAGCCATGCGTTTGGGATCAAGAATGCCAGTTTTGTCGATAACGTGCCGGCGTTTGATACCTGAAGCTTTTTCTATGAACGCTGAAGAGGACGGCTGCAACGGCTCGATTTCACCGCGCTCAATCGCGTCAGCGTGCTCCGCGTTATACAGTTCGACATACTGGTTAAAGGCTTCGACCAGTTCATCGTTATCGATGGTTGCCGGCGGTGTGTACAGGCCGGTTCCGGAAATGACGGCTTTAATCACGCTAACCCCACGTCATGAATATGAAAATAAGAAGAAAGGAAAATCGCACTTTCAGAAATACTAACACAGTCCGCAGAATTTGCCCGCCCCACTGCCTCCGACCAAAGGCGGGCACTCGCTTGTTATACGCGGGTTAACTGCCACTGCTTATCAAGACGCTTGGCGGATACTGTCATGGCGGTGCCCAATTGTTGGGCAAAAAACGACACCCGGAATTCCTCGAGCATCCATCGGTATATAACTAACTCCGGATCCCGCACACCCTGCTTTTGCTGTTCATCCCGCTTGCTGACGTAACGCGTCCATAGCGGCTCCATAGCATGAAGGAATTCCCGCTCACGGCCCATTTCCCTTGGCATTTTTTCAAGCCGAACCAGCGCAGCTTCAAAATAGCGGCCAAACTCCGCCAGCCATTCAGGCGGTGTAGCGACCAAAAAACCGGGATAGACAAGATTCTGCAATTGGAATTTCAAGTCCGCCATACTGTTTGCCAAGGCGAGGTTGATTTTGCCTTTCAGCTTCTTGGCAATCTTTTGGTAGCCAGTCATGGCCTGAAACAGGCGTTCGTCGGCTTGCTCAAGGGCCGGAATAAAATCCCCCCTGTGCCGGTCAAACAGCGCATCAAATGCCGTCCGGGAGTCAGGGACCTGATCCTGTAAAAAATGCGCCATCGCCGTGGACAAGAGCAGATCGTCGAGAAGTAGCTTTGCCTTGCCAATAGGTGCGAACATTAAGGCGGACTGTTTGAAGCGCGGGAGTTTCCGCTCCAGATCGTCCAGCGTATTGCCAAACCTGTTGAGAATAAGGCGCGCAACACCTTTACGGGTTGTATCCGCAGCGCTAAGTCGGTCCAGACAGCGAATTTCTTTGACCGATTTACCCATATCCTCAAGTGCCGGGTACACCGTAATCTGCATGCCGCCTTTTTCAGTTTGAACCTTGACGGGCAACTCACCAAACTCCCATTCGGTGTATTCACTGGCAGGCTTTTGTTCTGTGCTTTCGCTCGTTGCTGATGCCAATGCCGCCTCGGCACGACCTTCCAGTTGATCCTGAAGTACCCCTGCCTCACGGCTTTCGGCGATAACCTTACCGCCGTCTCCGAGAACTCTCAGGTTCATCCGCAGATGTCGTGGCAGCTCATCCCTCGGCCAGATTTCCGGATCAATGCGCACACCCGTCATTCTGCGCAGCTGCTCTCCCAGTTGGATAGCCAAAGGCTCGTTAGAGGGCTGCAAGTTTGCGATGGCTGCATCGACAAAGTCTGGCACCGGAACAAAATTTCGCCGCAGCGCCTTCGGAAGCCCTTTCACCAACGCTATGCACTTTTCTCTGAGCAGCCCTGGCACAAGCCATTCCAGGCGCCGTGATGGAATCTGTCGAAGCGCCATAAGTGGCACATGAAGGGTAACGCCATCACGCGCGCTGGTGGGTTCAAACTCATAGCTGAGCGGGTAGCGCACCCCTTCCCATTCCAGAAAATCCGGGTAAAGCTCGGCCGCCTGAGCATCCACCGGGCGCTGCAGAACATCTTCTTCTGTCAGTTCAAGGTTGCGCAGCTCTTCCGCAGTCAGACCTTTCCACCAGCTTTCAAAGTGACGACCACTAACAATTTCTGCTGGCAAGCGTTCGTCGTAGAAGCTGACCAGCACTTCATCGTCTACCAGCAGATCCCGCCGACGGGTTTTGCTTTCAAGATTTTCTACGCTTGTAAGCATTTCGCGGTTGCGTGCAATAAACGGTGCTTTAGACCGGTAATCACCTTCCACGAGGGCGTGGCGGATAAACAGGTTTCGGCACTCAACCGGGTCTATTTTACTGAATGCGATGCTGCGCTTGGGCACAATATCCAGGCCGTACAGGGTGATTTTCTCATACCCCATCACTTGAGCTCGTTTCTGCTCCCAGTGCGGTTCAAAATAGTGATGCTTCACCACATGCCCAGCCAACGGCTCGATCCATTCAGGCTGAATTGACGCGACCATACGGGCAAACACTCGGCTGGTTTCCACGATTTCTGCGGCAACAATCCACTTGGGTCCGATTTTGGAAACCTTCGACCCCGGAAAGATCATTACTTTGCGATTACGGGTAGCCAGATATTCCTTTTTCTCTACCTTGGTGGCTACTTGCCCGAGCAGTCCCGCCAAAATCGCCTTGTGCATGGCTTCGTAGGACGCAGCGTCCTTATTGAGTGACAACCTTTGCTCACGGCAAATCAGCGTGAGCTGTCGGTGTATATCTCGCCATTCCCGCATACGCATCCAGCTAAGAAAGTTCTTCTGACATAGCTTCCTTAACTGGTTCTGTGTCAGTTCCTGGCGCTGTTCTTCGTAGAAATTCCAGATATTGAGCAGGGTGGCAAAATCGGACTCTTTGTCATTGAACGGCGCATGGGCCTGATCAGCTGCTTGCTGTTTGTCTTGGGGCCGCTCTCTCGGGTCCTGCACCGTCAGCCCTGCAATAATCACCAGCGTCTCTGTGAGGCTACCGTGATCTGCGGCGGTTACCAGCATCCGTGCGAGTCGTGGATCCAGCGGCAGCTTGGACATAGTACGACCAAGCTTTGTTACCCGGCGCTTGTCGTCCACCGCACTGAGCTCTTCCAGCAACTTGTAGCCATCATTAATCAGGCGCTTATCGGGCGCCTCTATAAACGGGAAGTGGCGAATTTCTCCAAGGCCGGAAGTGGCCATTTGCAGAATTACGGCAGCCAGATTGGTGCGGAGTATTTCGGGATCTGTGTATTCGGGCCTATTGAGAAAGTCGGCCTCGTCATACAGGCGAAAACAGATACCGGGCGCAACCCGGCCACAGCGCCCTGCCCGCTGGTTAGCACTGGCCTGGGATACAGGCTCAATGGGCAGGCGCTGAATCTTTGATCGAACACTGTACCGGCTAAGCCGTGCGACACCGGTATCTATAACGTAGCGAATACCCGGGACTGTCAGTGAGGTTTCCGCCACGTTGGTTGAGAGCACAATCCGACGACCACGATGATTCTGGAATACCCTATTTTGTTCTTGATTGCTCAGCCGGGAATACAGAGGAAGCACTTCAGTGTGCCTCAACTCCGCATGTCGCAGCATCTTACTCAGGTTACGAATCTCCCGTTCACCTGGCAGGAATACAAGCACATCGCCCGGGGGTAACTTAGCGCTACGCTCATGCTGCTCAATTTCATCCATCACCGTGAGCACGCCGTCGTTCCAGCCCTGATCGCGATCGTCTTCGTCGCCTGTTAATGGGCGATACTGGATATCTACAGGGAAGGTTCGGCCGCTGACTTCCAGCACCGGTGCCTTGTTGAAGAATTCGCTGAAGCGCTCCACCTCAATGGTCGCAGACGTGATAATAACTTTCAGATCAGGGCGCTTGGGCAGAAGTTGTTTGAGATAGCCCAAAAGGAAATCGATGTTCAGGCTGCGTTCGTGGGCCTCATCGATAATCAGCGTGTCGTAACGCTTGAGATAACGGTCGTGCTGAACCTCGGCCAGCAGAATCCCATCAGTCATGACTTTGACACGGGTCTGGTCGGAGGTGTTATCGGTAAAACGTACCTGATAGCCAATCTGCTGGCCCACCTGTTCGCCAAGTTCATCGGCGATACGGGCTGCCACACTGCGGGCTGCAATACGTCTTGGCTGGGTATGACCGATAAGGCCGCGAATGCCGCGGCCCATGTTCATGCAGATTTTGGGAATCTGGGTGGTTTTACCGGAACCGGTTTCCCCTGCAACGATGACAACCTGATGGTTTTCGATCGCTTTACGGATGTCATCCACACGATCAGAAACCGGCAGCCCTGCCGGAAAACTGATCGGTTTGTGCAGGGCCGCCCGGATATCAGCTCGAGCAGTCACCGTTATTGCTTATTCTCTGGCTCGTCGCGCAGCTCGCGGCGCAGGATCTTACCTACGTTGGTTTTTGGCAGCTCATCGCGGAACTCAAAGAAGCGAGGTACTTTGTACGCTGTCAGGCGCTCACGGCAGAACTCTTTGAGTTCGTTTTCAGTGACGCCCTCAGCGGTAGCAACCAGGTACACCTTAACCGCTTCACCACTCTTGGCATCGGGAACACCCACGGCAGCACACTCGACTACTTTCGGGTGGCTGCTTACCACATCCTCGATCTCGTTCGGGTAAACGTTAAACCCGGAAACAATAATCATGTCTTTCTTGCGATCGACAATACGGATGTAGCCGTCTTCCTGAATCACGGACACGTCGCCGGTCTGAATGTAACCGTCTTCGGTGAAGGATTTGCGGGTGTCTTCCGGGCGCTGCCAGTAACCGCGCATTACCTGTGGGCCTTTCACGCAAAGCTCACCGGGCTCGCCCAGCTTGGTTTCGTTGCCATCGTCATCAATGGTCTTGACCATCGTGGATGGCACTGGCAGGCCAATGGTGCCCAACTGGATGGCACTGCGGGGGTTGAAGGTCACCACCGGTGAGGTTTCGGTCATGCCGTAACCTTCGGAGATTGGGCAACCAGTTACCCGCTCCCACATTTTGGCAGTGTCGCTGGTCAGCGCCATACCGCCAGAGGATGTGAGCTTGAGGTGGCTGAAATCCAGCTCCTGGAATTCCTTGTTATTACACAGGGCAACAAACAAGGTGTTGAGCCCCAGAAATGCCGTGAACTTGTGGTTTTTCAGCTCTTTCACAAAACCTGGAATATCACGTGGGTTCGGGATCAGAATGTTGTGACCGCCGGCCTCCAGCATAATGCCGCAGTTCAGGGTGAACGAATAGATGTGGTAAAGAGGCAGAGGCGCAATAACGATTTCCTGCCCTTCTATGACGGTATCTTCCATCATCGGGCGGACCTGCAGCAGGTTCGCTACCAAATTAGCGTGGGTGAGCATCGCGCCTTTGGCCACGCCGGTTGTGCCACCGGTGTACTGAAGCACGGCAATATCGTCGGATTTGACCTGAACCGGAGTAAACGTCTCACGGGCGCCCGCGCTGAGGACAGCCGGCAGCTTGTGAGCTTGTGGGAGGTTAAACGGTGGCACCATCTTTTTCACATGCTTTACAACCGCGTTCATCAGTGTGCGCTTGATGGGCGAATGCATGTCCGCAATTTCAGTTACGATTACGTGTTCAATACTGGTATGAGGCAACACTTTTTCAGCGTTTTCGGCCATGTTAGCCAGCACTACCAATGCTTTGGCGCCAGAATCGTTAAACTGGTGTTCCATCTCGCGAGTGGTGTAAAGCGGGTTGGTGTTAACCACAATCAAGCCAGCGCGCATGGCACCAAATACGACAACCGGGTACTGGCCCAGGTTGGGCATTTGTACGGCGATACGGTCGCCAGGTTTCAAATCGGTATTGTTTTGCAGCCAGGCAGCAAAATTCCGTGTTTGGGTATCCAGATCACGATAGGTAAGAGTCGCACCCACAGCACTGAAGGCTGGGCGGTCAGCGTATTTTTTAACCGCCTGTTCAAATACATCCACCATGCTGCTGTATTTGTGCAAATCCACGTCACGGGGAATACTGGCAGGGTATTTGTCTTGATAGAACTTCTCGAAATCCATCACCATCTCCTGTCTAGCGCTTCTATTTATAGTGATTCACGTACATCGAGCGACAGCCTGGTCAACTCGACATAAGTATCAGCCTCAAAAAAGTGGGGAGAGAATAGCAGTTTTGCTATCGATGAGGTAGTTTCAAACGCTAACCCAAACACCAGCAGTCACACGCCTTGATCAGGGAGCAGATGATGAGCGACACCTTGGATACTCTTGAAAACATCACTTACGACGAGCTAAATCAGGGCGATACCGCAACGTTTACGCGATCACTTACAGAAAAAGAGCTCGTGTTGTTCGCGGCTGTGTCGGGGGATTATAATCCGGTGCACCTGGACCAGGATTATGCCGCCGGTTCTATGTTCGGGGAGCGTATTGCCCATGGAATGTGGAGTGGATCATTGATTTCCGCAGCACTTGCCACCGTTATGCCAGGCCCGGGTACGGTCTATCTGGAACAGAGCCTTGCATTCAAGCGCCCCGTGAAACTGGACGACACGCTTACGGTTAATCTTACGGTGCTAAGCAAAGAGCCCAAAAACCGGGTGATCTTCCAGTGCGATGTGATCAACCAGAATAATCAAAAGGTTGTTACTGGAGAAGCCAAAGTCATTGCGCCGTCAGAAAAGGTGAATCTCTACAAACCAACGCTCCCGAAAATCTCCATTGATGGCTACGACTGACAAATCCATTGGCTGCATCAGCCTGGAAGAAAATCGATCGGAAACCTCACCTTTCGCGCTTCCACATTGGCTGCACCAAAGTTAAAAAGGCGTACGCGCATTGCAAGCTTTTGCTCCAAAGCCGGATTTTCCAGTTCTGAGCTAACAACCTTGCAAGCAGACACTGAGCCGTCTGGCTGTATGACCAGCTCAAGCAAAACTTTACCGGCCAGGGTCGGGTCCTGTCGCAATTCTCTTTGATAAAGGGAATACAGAGCTGTTTTGCCTGAGTCAAACACTTGACGGATGTTGCTCATTGCCCGCTCCCCCGCCGCAGGCTTCTGTTTGCCAACAGGGGCGCTTGCCACAGCTGGTGCGGATTGAGGAGCAGCTTCAACCTTTCTTACGTCGTGCCCGGCAACTGCCACTTCAGCTCGTGGTGCTTGTGAATCGGTTACCCCACCACTGCCTTTAAGGGCATTGTCCCCCGGTATCACGCCAGCCTGAGCGCCACTCCCGCCACTGAACACGTTTCCGGTGTTGGCCGTAATCACAGGCGCAGCTTCAACCGTTGGCTGGCGCATGGAAGCCAGTCGATCTTTCATGTTCAGCAAACCAGATCGAGAAGCTTTTTCCCGCGCCTGCTCCACGCTCTGGGTTACCGAGTTTGGCGAAGGCTTTACCGGCAAGGGTTTCACAACTGGTTTTATGACCTGGGATTCGGGTTTTGCCGGTGCGGGTTCAGGTACTGGTTCCGGCACCGGAGGCACAACCTCTTCTATTGGTTTGGGAATTGGTTTTTTGATTGGCTCCGGTCTTACAAGCAATTTGGCGAGTTGGGGCGGCAGGCTCTCTGCCTTTTCCCGGGCGGGTTCAGGGACATCCATCGCCGTAATCACGGCTGCCAAGGGTATAAAAAGCAGAAGTGCCACCAAGGTGATCACGGTCAGACGCAGGCGTTCGCCCTCTTCCTTGCTCCAGGACAGCGAAGACAAAGCCACGTTTCCCAACGTATGGGTCAGACCAAAACTACTGTTGGCTGGCATTGCATTCATAGCAGTCATCGCCGCGCTCCCGGTTGCCCACCAGAATTCACAACGCCCAGGTTTTGGCGAAATGCCCGGTGGCGTTCAAGCACAAGGGCATCGAGTGGCTCAAGCAGTTCCGGCACGGTGCTCTCCAGCTCTGCCCTTGGTCGGCGCGGCAAGGTGGGTGCCCGCCAGGGCAGGATGGTCAACACCCGGGGCTCATCTTCTCCTACATTTGCAGAAATGCCTTCTATGCTCAATCGTGCAGGTGAGCGACTACCAATACTATCTGCCCGCACCCCACTTCCTGAGCCAGTGGCTGCACACAAAGAAGGTGCAATGAATACAAGTATCCCAATCAAGTAAAAAGGGGCGCTGTGGCGTATCGGGGCGAAAACACTGATCAACATTTAATCCAGCCTCCTTTCAAGATCTGCGATCCATCCGGTTACCTTTTTGTCTTCGCTTTCAGAAAGCCGCTGATATCGCTGATAATGAACAAGCGCTCTGTCGAGATCCAGTAAATAGAGCTCGGAAATAATCGCGAGGTTGTAGTGCAGCTCTGCAACCTCAGGTGACAAATCCAACCCCTTTTCGAGCAACTCTGCGGCCTCATTAAAGCGGTTATCTTGTTTCAGTAACAACGCCAGATTATTGACCGTTACCGCGTCAGCGGGATTAAGTTCAACCGCCAGATTCCAGGACTCAATCGCCGCAGGAACATCCCCGTTCTCGTAGGCGACGGAACCTTGCTGCACATGTATTTCAGCCTGCTGGGGATAAAGCACAGGCGGTTTGCTCTCAGATTCCGACGGTTTAACTGCACAGCCGAATAGCAGAGCCGTTGAACCCACCAGGAAAACCATGACCACAAGCCGAAGGAAAGTCTCACGCACCGTCATTACCCCCCTCAACAGACACACTCATCCAACGCAAAGACCGCTGATAACGACCCGGATGCAACTCAGCCAGAACATTCAGGCTTTTTTCTACCCAGACATTAAAACCATTGGTAGCGATTCCCTGATGATTTTCTGAGTGAAGTGCGATTGCACGCTCTTCAAACGGGTAGGCTTCTTCTTCGAGCAACATGGCGTATTGCATCTGCTCGAGCTCGTTCAGCTCAGCCGGTGCCGTGGAGGCCATTAAATCGTTAGCCATAACGCGATGAAGTTCAGCTCTACGATACAGGGATTCCGGTAACACCTCAGAGCCGCCAAGGGATTCGGCATTGCGGAAATAGGTTTGCGCTCTTTCCATAGCCATTTGCTTTTGAACCAATGATTTCTCAAGCGGCACATCAAGTTCAATTCCGGCAAACTCCGCCGCGGCTTCCGCACCAAGAACCAGAGCGCCCTGTGCTGCCCACTGCAAGGTTTGTTCTGAATGCCAGCGGCTGTCCAGTTCGGCAGAAACCAGATCGATACGCCACTGTGCGGAACGACTATCGCTCTCTATCAAACGCTGCCGCATGGTCTGCAGGCGAATGTGCTCGTTGGCATCCACTGCCACAGGGTTGGCTGCAAGGTAATCCATGTATATGACATCGCGGTGATCATTTGCTTCTGCTGCGTGGAACAATTCCGCCGCCCGAAGCTGGTAAGCCACAGCATCTTCAGCTGTGACAACCGCCTGATCACTATACCCCTCCGCCATATCCATCAGCTCTCCTGCTGCGCGAATGGGCTGGCTAGAAGCGGTGTAGGCCAAGACCAATTTTTCACCGATATCCGACGCCAGAGCGTGACTTGGGTAATCTGCCCTGAAACGATTCAATTCGTTGATTGCTGCCTGCCATTCTGATGCTCTGAGTAAAGTATTAGCTGCATCAAAACGCCCTTTTATAGCTGTTTCCGAGCCAGGTAACACCGTCTCGATCCGCTGAAAATGAGCGACTGCAATTCCAGGCTTACCCGCCTCGGCGGCTTGCTCCCCCTGACGATAGATCACCGTAGCAAGTTGCCGTTGCAGATCTGGCTTTTCCTGTTCCATGGCGAGGGTTGCGGATGCACTGGCAGCCAGAGCCAAGGCTTCACGCCAGGCTCTTTCGGCAAGACCGTACTCCGATATATTTTGACGCACCTGCGCCGTAACCAACCAGCCGGCATAGCGCACCTTCGGCCCAGCCTGTTCGTGGGTAACGGCTCGCACAGCATAGTTCAAAGCCTGTTCGTTATTGCCCACCTCAAGCCAACGGGCGGCCACGTAGGCCAGCAACTCTGGCGCACGTGCGTCGGCGCCATGCTGGGCCGTAAAACGATCCGTTTCAGCGGAGAGTTCGTTCAGGCCGGGTGTATAATCTGAAGCCACCAGCTCACCACTAACACCTGCCCTGATTAACGCAACCGCTGCCCAACCAGCATCTGCTGTGTATTTGTAGCCCGGTACTTCGTAGGCCGCTAACCGATAGTTTTCAAGTGCGGCCGGGTACGCCTCTGCCTGCAGCCACGCATCGCCAGCAAGACGGTAGAACTCCCCAGCATCGGGGCTGCGGCTTGCCATCCCCTCATAATAGGTAGCGGCTGATCCATAGTTGCGAAGAGCCACACTACCACTGCCGGCCGCGCCTTCTGTGTAGTAGAAATCAGCAAGAATCCGACTGAACTCTCGCCATTTTGTACGATAGCTCTCTTCAAGAGCGGCGTAATCGCTTGGGGCATTAAACAGAGCAACGTAGTCAGCCATGGCAGATCTGGCTTGTTCCGGTTGGCTGGACTGGCGCCATACATCAACCACCTGCACCATAAAGCCAGCACGCTGTGGGTGTGAGGGGAAATACGCCGCAAAAGCACGATTGGTGGCCACACTGGCCTCTGCATCACCTTGTACCGCGTATAGATCCGCAAGGCGATCAAACGCCAGCGGAGTCCACGAACGCAAAGGGGTCGGCTGTAGCCATGCCATCAAGGTTTCAGCACCCTTGCGTTGGCTGGCCATCAACGCAAGGATGCGAAGGGTGTCATCAATGCTATCCACACTGGATTCCGATACGTGATACAGGCTCTCTTCGTCGGGCAGGGATTCATCCAACACCGACACGAATCGTTTGCCAGCACGCTCCCAGGATTGTGGCCCTTGTTTGTAGAGCGACCACCCAAGCATATACCGCGCTTTGTTTCTCAGATCGCCAATATCGGCCTTTCCATCAACTAGATTGCGGTAACCTGCCTCTGCTTCCACATAGTTACCCGAAGAAAACGCGGATTCTGCAGCACGGAACCGAGCCTCTGGAACCAGAGGGGAGTCCGGATAAAGACCCACCAACTGCTGAAGGCGTTTCACAGAGGCATCGTTCTGACCGGTAAGAGCATGGGCTTTGGCCATTTGGTACAAGAGTTCGTCCAGACGGCCGCCGAACGCACCCCGCTCAAGGATAGACTCATAGCTTTCGATGGCCTGCTGATACACTGCCGCTTCTTCGGCAGGGCTGAATCCTATGTCTTGGCCAGAGCGATCACGAATATTGGTCAGGCGGTTCAACGCATCCACCCGTACAGAGGGTTCATCCGTTGTGCTGAACAGTTTTTGATAGCGCCTGGCAACTTCTGCCGGGGAAATCGCCGGAAGCGGCCTGGTTTCAAATTTCAAAAAGACCGGGCGCATATCGGCAATGGTTTCGCCATCTTTCCCCAGTTCTACCCGAAACGCTTCCTGCCCACTTACCGCGCCACAGAACAAACAAAGCGGCAGCAATATAGCCTTTAATCCTTTCATCGCGCCGCCCCCCCGGTATCCAGTTCCTGCAATGCAAGGTATTCGTATAGATGCGCGATTTGCTGCTCGGTTTTATCCAGGGCAAAGACCATTTTTTGATCCTGAGCTGCAACAAAATCCAGCGCAATCTGATCCAAAACGGCCTCGGCCCGAACACGCAACGCTACAACGGTATCAAGGTGCGCAAGTGATGTTTCTCGCAGCCTTTGGCTGTCAGCAAGCAGTTTCCGAGCATTGTCGGGCTGATGCTCTGCTTTACTGCCGGGCTTGGCCAACTCTTCCTTGATAGCGGTAATAAACACGCCAAGATCATGGGTATTGCGCTGAAGGTCTACGGCCATTTGCGCGAGATCTGCAACCCGATCAACGGCCAACTGCGCAGCTGGTTGTTCCATCAAGGTGAGAAGGTAGGCCATGCGCGGCTGGGCGAGTGTGCGACTGTCTGCAAGAAACCATTCCACTTTCGGGCTACCAAGCGTGGTTTTACCAACCCCTGCCACTGTGCTCCCTGCAGTGCCTGCACTCTGGCTTCTTGCATCCAGCACCAATGCTTTGAAGGCACCCTGCTCTTCAATCTGGCTCGACAGAGCCCGCAACGTAACCCGCTCACCTTCATAGGCCGCATTCGCTGCCAGATATGCTTCGCCCGCTTGGCCAAGATACCCGGCAAGATCATAGCCGCGCCCCATCCCTATCCAGGCATAAGCAACACCGGGGTATGCTAATGGGTATTTTTTAGCGCGGTGCCAGCTCTGCATTGCTGCACGGTGATTGCCTTGCTCCGCCAATGCCAAGCCGTGCAAATAAAGCGCCTGGGGTGTTTTGTAACTATCAAGTGGTATTTTTTCCAGAAAACCAATGGCCTTCTCATAATCTGAGCTTGTATAGGCCAGGTAGCCAGCACGCAGCAAAATGCGGCTGCGCAGTGCCGTCCTCCGCTGTGCATCAGCGTCCTTGTCGGCCATGGCAAGGGCCACCCGCAATGCGACCAGAGCCCGTGAAGGTTTTAGATCGTTGCGCGCATAATCTGCCGAAAGGTTCAGGTAGCCAACCGCAGACCAGTAGCCTTCATCCATAGTTGCAAGGATTTTGCCTGCGCTTTCGGCATCGCCGCTGGCCCGGGCCACTTCGGCTTTTTCGTAAAGATTTTGTTGATGTGATTTTGAGGCAGTACCGCTTTGAGTACCCGAATTCCAGCCAATGACGGCGTTGGGAGATTGCTCAAACTCAACAAATGAAACATGGGGTTCGTAATCAGGCGCCCTGGCTTCAAGGGCCATCTCCAACCGAAGTTCGCCCGGTCGTTTCTTGAAATTGTGTAAAGATTCTCGTCGCACAAAACGGTCATTGGCTGCCCGAGCCGTAATCACAGCCTTCAGTTCGTGAGTGCCATTGACCAGATTCCCCATGAACAGCTTCTGCATTCCTCCCTGCTTTAAGGCACCGTTTTCATTGGGAGTATAGAGGTGAGAAACCGCAGGTCTTCCGTTAACAAACAATTCCACCGAATCCAGATCCAGTCCGTTCTGGCTGCCTAACGTTAGGAATAGCGAAATTCGGGTATCAATCAGTTGACGCACTTCTTGTTCAAGCTGAGCGATGTCTTTTGCAGTAGCAGAGGTGTCTGTAGCGAGTGTGCCGATTTCATCATCGAGGGGTGCAGCTGCAACCGGAACCAGAGCGTTTAGCAGCACGATCGCGCTGACACATAACGCCGCAATGAATCCACTTCCCTGGCCGCGCCGGCATCCTTGTGTTTTATGTTGGCCAAACATAAGCCAATTGCCCCCACCGTCTCTGTAACAAGCTGATAGGAAGAGTAACACTTGGTAACCGGGAAGAACGGTATGCAGATCACCAAATCGGAATGCAGAAATCTGGCGATCGTGGGCAAACTCCATGCTTGGTAGGCGTCGAGTTATTTAACACACCGCCGCTGAGTTGCGAGTGTGACCGAAATGAGAAAGCGCTCAATACCCTTATAAGCACTTGATTAATGAAGACTTTATCTTTCTGGCCTTATATTTGCTGACAATAAAAAGCGGGGATACGTTTTTTTAACGCCCCCCGCTTGATATGCCGAGCTTTGCCGATGTCTCAACCGCATCGGCTTTTTTTATTTGCTCAAATGCTTCATGGCCGATTCCAACCCCTCAACCGTGAGTGGATACATGTGATTATTCACAAGTTGCCTGGTCATCGCCAAGGAGCCACCGGTACCCCAATATCCCTCAGGTAACGGGTTGATCCAGACCACCTTTCGGAAATGATCGCTGATGCGCTGAAACCAGGTAGCACCGGCCTCCTGGTTCCAATGCTCGATAGATCCGCCTGCATGGGAAATTTCATAGGGTGCCATGGTGGCATCGCCCACAAAAATCACCTTATAGTCTGGCGAGTACTTGTGAAGGATATCCCAGGTGCTGGTTGTCTCATTCATGCGCCGGATATTGCTTTTCCACAGGCTTTCATACACGAAGTTGTGAAAGTAGAAATACTCCATGTGCTTGAACTCCATCCGTGCAGCGGAGAACAGCTCTTCGCAGACCCGCACATGGGGATCCATGGAGCCACCCACATCAAAAAAGATCAAAACCTTCACCGAGTTATGGCGTTCAGGGACCATTTTCAGGTCCAGATAACCCGCATTGCGTGCTGTTGAGCGGATGGTATCATCCAGATCAAGTTGATCTGCTGCGCCTTGACGAGCAAATTTTCGCAACCGCCTGAGCGCTACCTTGATGTTGCGAATTCCAAGGGTAACGCTGTCATCCAGATCCTTGAACTCACGTTTTTCCCAAACCTTTATAGCACGACCGTGGCGGCCTTTCTTTTGCCCTATTCGGAAGCCTTCAGGATTGTAGCCATCGGCACCAAAAGGCGATGTTCCACCAGTACCAATCCATTTATTGCCACCCGCATGGCGCTCTTTCTGCTCTTCCATGCGTTTCTTGAAGGTTTCAATCAGTTCTTCAAGGCCTCCCAGCGAATCAATCTTGGCCTTTTCTTCCTCTGTCAGGTTTTTCTCGAACTCGGCACGCAACCAATCATCGGGAATCAACGCTTCCAGCATCTGATCGAGATGTTCGATGCCTTCGAAATAGGATTTGAAGGCCAGATCAAACTTATCGAAGTGTCGCTCGTCTTTCACCAGGCACAGTCGCGCCAGATAATAGAACTCTTCCATATCCGCAAACGCCAGGCGCTGCTGCAGCGCCTCAAGCAGATCAAGGAATTCGCGCAGGCTGGCAGGCACCTTGGCCCGCCGCACTTCGAGAAAAAAATCAATCAACATAAAACCGCACTCTTGCCGAATTTCAGCCGCGACGGCGGGCCATGAACGCCAGTTTTTGCAGCAGGTGTACGTCTTGCTCGTTTTTCACCAGCGCACCGTACAGAGGTGGCAGCGCCGAGCTGCTGTCCTTGTCCTGAAGCATTTTTGCGGTCAGCTCGTCGGCCATCAGCAGCTTCAGCCAGTCAATCAACTCAGAAGTTGAGGGCTTTTTCTTCAGGCCCGGCACTTTACGCACATCAAAGAAGACCTCCAGTGCATCCTTCACTACCTGCTGCTGAATACCCGGGAAGTGTACATCCACGATGCTCTTCATGGTGTCGTGATCCGGGAAGCTGATGTAGTGGAAGAAGCAACGGCGCAGGAAAGCATCTGGCAGTTCTTTTTCGTTGTTACTGGTGATTACGATGATCGGGCGCTTTTTCGCCTTTACGAACTGCTGGGTCTCGTAAACGTAGAATTCCATGCGGTCCAGTTCAAGCAACAGATCGTTAGGGAACTCGATATCTGCTTTGTCGATCTCATCAATCAGCAGAACAACCTGCTCGTCAGCCTCGAAAGCCTCCCAAAGCTTACCCTTCACGATGTAGTTGCTGATGTCTTTAACCTTCTCATCACCCAACTGAGAATCCCGCAAACGGGACACCGCATCGTACTCATAAAGACCCTGCTGGGCCTTGGTGGTAGATTTGATGTGCCAGGGAATCAACTTCATACCCAGCGAGCTGGCCATTTCTTCCGCCAGCAGGGTTTTGCCGGTGCCGGGCTCGCCTTTGATCAGCAGTGGGCGTTGCAGCGTAATGGCGGCATTCACGGCCATTTGCAGGTCATCGGTGGCTACATAATTTTCGGTACCGGTAAACTTCATGGGTAGAATTCCTGTTGGTTACTTTTTCTGTTCATCATCCGGTTGTTCATCCGGATCATCAGGTAAATCGTAGTCGGGTAGATCGTCGAATTCAGACAGGTCAAAGTCATCCAGACCGAACTCTTCGTCATCGTCGTCTTCCGCTGGCTCCGTCAACTCGGGAATCACCTCTTCAGGCTCAACCAAAGTTACCGCAACGGGTATATCTTCTTCTGGCTCTGGCTCCGGCATTATTATCGGAGTTTCCGCTTCGATATTTGCCATTTCCTGCTGCAATTCATTCAGGCCTTCAGCCTCTTCATCGGTTGTGACATCGGCTGAGGATCCACTGCGGCGTTTGCGCATCAGCAGAAAAATCAACAATGCTAGAACCACCAAGGCTCCGGCGCCTGCGCCGATCATCCATAACGGCACTGGCAGTTTACTTGGCTCGTCTTCCGACTCAACTTCAGCCAAAGGTTCTGGCTCTATTTGGACTGACGGCTCAACATCAACCTCAGGCTCCAGAGCTGGCTCGGGGTCGGCGATCTGTTCTTCTGCCGCTGGGGCGGGTGGTGCGCTTTCGGCCTCTTCAGCCATGCTTATATCTATCGGGGCCCCAATGGTGGATTCAACCATTCCTGTAGGCACTATAAATTCGGTTGTGGCAGTAAATTTTCGGGCGAAGGTTTTACCATCTGCAACAATGTCTATCCGGTACAAGCCTTCGGCCGGCAGCTTGCTGATGGTATCCGTGTATTCGCCATCCGCAGGCGGCTCATCGCCGGAAAGCGATTTTCTGCCGCTGCGGCCGTCTTCAGATGTCAGGCTGAGTGTCACACTCAATACGTCGAGAAATTCAGGATTGGTTACCTTTTCCGCTTTCTCAAAAAATGCCACCCCGATATCCACAGGCGTTCTAACGGTGAACGTTGCCGGTATGGGGCTAACCACCATCCTCAGGTCACTGACCACCGTAACACGGCTACCCTCACCCAACTCGCCGGTTACGCGCCACTCGCCAGCGGCAGGTTCGGTAATGGTCACCAGTTCGTAAGCCGCTTCCCGGGCCCAACGCACGTTGTCGGGCTGTGCGGTATAGAGAAGCGTCTCACCATCAGGCTTGATCAGTTCAAACACAGCAGGTGTGTTTTCACCCTGCTCTGAGTTCGCTTCCGTTGCACCGCGAAAAATTAACGCGGTGAACTCTTTTACTCCCGCATCAACAATGAAAGCGTTGCCTTCAATCGGTATCTGTTCCTGGGGGGCAGCGGTATTCAGGGCATCAAGAAACGCCAAATTGAGAGATTCTGCGGAATCCGCAATACGGAAGCTGCCGTTTGATTTCTCCGCAAGGGTTTTCAAAAAAGCGGCATCTGCCTGGTCTGACAGGCCAACCGGGTGAAAGGTCGCACCTTTAGCCACAAGGCCATCCAGCAGATTGCCAAGAATGCGTTTCTCCTCAGCCTGATTTACTTTGGCACTGTCCGAGATGTCCACTTTGCCGTCTGTGAGCAAGATGAAGTGGGTGTTGTCGAGAGTCCCACCGGTTACATAACCGTCGCTGGCAACTTCAATGGCTTTGCCAAGATTAGTACGCAATGCCACGGAGTTTATTTGCCGCGAATGATCAACCGCCAGTTGGCGCCAGGCGTCGTCTACCTGCCCATGGGAAACCAGCATGTTGACGTATTGGCCAAAGGTCCACACACCGGCGGTACTGCCTTCGGGGATAACCCGGGCCAACAACCGTACGGCAGGTTGACGCAGATTATTGGGGTCGGTTTCTTTCATGGAGCCTGAGATGTCTACAATAATCCGGACATCCGGGCGCTCTGGCAGCGTCAGTTTTACGGCCTCTTGTGCCCACAAAGCTGCGGGCAGCCATAAAACAGTGAAAAAAATCAGCGTGAAAAATCTTGGCATTGTTTTTCTCGGGAGATTGAATGGGGTTTTTCAGCGTCTGGATAGTCGATAGCGAACCAAATCCAGAATCCAGACAAGCAGCATCACAAGCCCCCCAATGCCCAGGTTGAGCCACGCGCGGCCTGCGTTATCTGCATCACCGAGAATCATCTCATACCCTCCGAACAACCATGCGGGTATCCACCAACCCGCCAACTCGGGAGACTCTACAGGTGTCAGCAACACAGCCACCAACGCAGCGAGCAGCAGTGTGCGCAAACCGTACAAAGGTAAAAAACGGAACAGCTTTTTCATCATGTAAAAAAACACGACAAAGGCTATGGCATAAGCGCCCCAAAAGACGGCGTAAGCAGTTTGTGCGTCAGTATCGATCATTACAGAACCCAGTGAATAATATGTTCTTCCCAGTTTTCTTCTGCCACTTTATCCTCTCGGATTACCTTGTGACGTATGGAAACACCGGCTTCGTGTACCGTATCCGGGCTCCCGCTACGAAGCGGGTGCCAATCGGCTAACGGCCTTCCCTCTGCCAGAGTGCGATAAGCACAGGTATGGGGAAGCCAATGGTAATCGCTCACCCTATCCGGTGTCAGCACCGTACAGCCTGGTACTTTTTCAAGCCGGTCGGTGTAAACCGTACACTGGCATGTGTCTTCATCCATAAATCGGCAAACCAGATCTGTGTGGTAAACCTCACCCGTATCCTCATCTTCCAGCTTATTCAGGCAGCACTTACCGCAGCCATCGCACAGCGACTCCCATTCCTGCTGTGTCATCTCGTTCAGGCGTTTACGCTGCCAGAACGGGATTTGGGCGATCATGAATGATTCATTCCCGGCTTCGTGCGAAAGTCCACAACGTACGAATCCTGCTCTTCAGGCATTTGCAAAAAGAAGTCTTTTTCTTCAATCGCCTTAAGTACCTGCTCACCACTGGTTCTTGCCAGCTTGCGCTCCGGCGTCATGACCAGATCCATTGAGTGCACAGGGGTGCCAAAAACGGATCTCAGGCTTTCAGGCAATTCTTCCCACTTCTGCCCCCGACGAACAAAAATATAGGTGTCGCTTTTTTTGCTGCTTCGGAAAACAGACACAAATTCCCGATCTTTCATGATTGCAGGTAATCCTCAATGTCGTTCATTTCCAACGCTAGAATTTTCGAGCGCCAGCCAGTAAAAAATGGGCTTCCAGTCAGGCTTCCTTCCTGAACAACCTTCTCAAGCCGCTTCCTCGGTGCAAGCAATTCAATGGGAATATCAGCAGCTTCCGCTGCCTTTCTGAAAAACCGCTTAAGACCTTTAAAGTAATCCTGCTGATCTCTGGTTAGCGGTGGCGCGATACGTTCGAGCCCGGAAGTATCGGCATCTCGCCCATTTTCAACAAGCTTGAGCAAAGCCTCGCCATAGCGCCGAACAACACCCCCGGGCACGCCCTGGATATCAGAAAGCTCGCTGAGGTTTGTGGGCATTCGCTCTGCAATAGCAATAAGCAATGGGTCTGCCAGCACCCTGCCCCGTGGACGATCACGCTCTCTGCTCTCCAGTTCTCGCCAGACAACCAACTCCTTTAGCACAAGCTGTTGTTCGGCCGTTAAGGCCCAACCGCCGCGCAATCGCAGGTAGTGATGATGCGGATTGTCCTGCCCCGCTAGCTCATCCGCGAAGCGGGCTGATTCTTCCACCAGCGCTGCCTCAAGATCCCTTTCCCTAAGGTGGCCGACTACCCATTCGTGCATGGGCGCCAGAAAACGTATGTCTTCAATGGCATAACGTTGCTGTGCTTCGCTCAAGGGACGAGAAATCCAATCGGACCGGGTAACGGATTTATCCAGCGCCTCACCAAACAGCGTTTCAACAAGCCGCGCGTAACCCAGTGAAAAGCCAGCGCCAGCCATTGCAGCGCCTATCTGTAGGTCCACGACTCCCTTTGGGTTGATGCCTAGCCAGTCACGAAAGAGCTCAAGATCTTCACTCATGGCATAAAGCAACTTGGTTACCGAAGGATCCGCCAGAACCTCCCGGAAACGGGTAGACTTCTCTGCCACGCCCGGATCTACCAGGCAAAAGCTATCGCCAAGCCCAAGCTGAACCAACCCTGGTATGGGGTAAAAGGTGTTTATCCGCTCAAATTCCGTATCAAGAACAAGCGGTACACCGGGAGCACTGTCCAGCCATTCGTTTAATGCCTCCGGTTGTGAAATCCATGTGATGACTTCAGGAGCTGGAGGAACGTCAATAGCGGTTGCAGGAAGAGTCATAGAAAAGGCCAGTCAAAAACGCCGTACAGGCGCCAGTGCGGAGTCAGTCCAGCAGAGGTTTTCTGCCGCGAAACGCATGTGTGAGAGTAAATCCGTCAACGTAACCAAGCTCACCGCCTACCGGTATGCCATGGGCAAGGCGCGTGATCAATATGTTGGATCCATCGAGTCGATCAGAAATGTAGTGTGCAGTAGCTTCGCCTTCCACCGTAGGGTTGGTGGCCAGAATGAGCTCTGTTACGCCTTCTGAGCGAACCCGGCGCAAAAGCCGTTCAATGCCAATCTCATCCGGGCCGACACCGTCTATTGGAGACAAGTGCCCCATAAGAACAAAATAACTGCCCTTGTAATCTCCCGCTTGCTCGATGGCCAATAGATCCGAGGGGCTTTCCACTACGCAGAGAGTGCCGTTGATACGCGCCGGATTTTCACAAATACCACACACTTCGGTATCGGAGAAGTTTTGGCAGCTTTCGCAGCGGCGAACCCGCTCCATGGCGTTGCTCAACGCATCGGACAACCGCGTACCACCGGAGCGGGCGCGCTCAAGCAAGTGGAACGCCATGCGCTGGGCAGTTTTCTGACCAACGCCAGGCAAACACCGAAGAGATTCGACAAGTTCATCAACCAGTGGGCTGAACGCCATGAAACTTCCTCAAACTGCAGAGCTGAATAGAGTCTTTAAAATGGCATCTTGAAGCCGGGGGGCATACCCATTCCAGACATCATGCCCGACATCGCATCCTTCTGGTTGGCCTCAACTCTGCGCACTGCATCGTTAACCGCCGCCGCCAGCAAGTCTTCCAGAATATCCTTCTCTTCTGACATCAGGGAGGGGTCTATCTCCACCTTACGGACATCGTGACGGCCGTTCATGGTCACTTTTACCAGGCCCGCGCCGGATTCACCGGTAATTTCAGCTTTCGCAGCCTCTTCCTGAGCCTTCTGCATTTGTTCTTGCATCTGCTGGGCCTTTTTCATCAGGCCGCCCATATCTTTCATCATGTCTTATCTCCTGACTGCTTCTGTCGGTTTGTCCTGTACTGGCCGAATACTATCTTCAACTACCCGCGCCTCAAACCGTTCCACAATGGATTGCACCAGTGGGTCGTTACGAATGGACTCTACCGCCGCGTTTTGGCGCAACACCCGCTGGCGTTCTTCAAAAGCCGCTGGCGTGTTCGGGCCAGGGTCGCCCTGCTCTATCTTTAATTGAATGGCGTCGCCAAAGTGATTTCTCAAGGCGGCCAGTATTTTTTCTTCATGCCTGGCATTCAACAACCGGGCATGGCCAGTATCTATCAACAATGTGATGGTATCGCCGCTGCGTGCCATAGCACCATTGCCAGCGAGGTTGCCGGGCATTCCTACAATACCGAGGCTGCGAAAATCCCGCTCCCACACAAACTCGCCATCTACAGCTGGTGCGTTCTGAGCTGAGGCTATGGGTGTTTCAATTGGCGCTACTTCTGGCTCAGGCTCAGGCTCAGGCTCAGGCTCAGGCTCAGGATAATCTGGCTGATTTTCCGCTTGAGCATCAAGGCTCGCTAACCATGCATCATCGGAAGGCGCATCGGCGTATCCCTGCGGCTCGCTACCCTGTGCAGGCGCAGGCTCTGGTGTAAATTCTGGCTCTGTAGCCTCGGGCCGCTCAGGTTCAGGTTCAGGTTCAGGTTCAGGTTCAGGTTCAGGTTCAGGTTCAGGTTCAGCCTCAGTCGCTCTCGGCACTTCATTGTGCTGGTCAGCCTCCTGTGCGGGCTGCTCAATTGCCTTTGGCTGAGGTGCTGCTGCAGGCGCGGGCTCAGGTTCGTCTCTGGACTCCCCTTCAACACCAGAGCCCGCGCTACTCACCGCGGGTGGTGCGCGGCGATCAGAACCGGGGCGGAAGGCCAGCATACGAAGCAGTGTCATCTCGAAACCCATACGGGCATCAGGAGTAATGGCCAGATCTTTTCGGCCGATCAGAGCAGCCTGATAAAACAACTGGGCGTCCTCGGCACTGAGTTTGCGAGCCAGCGACTGCACTTGAGCTGCATCACCCAGTGCATTATCGGCACTGCCCGGAACCACTTGTTCCATGGTCACTCGATGGAACAGTGAGAGAAGGTCCGCAAGAATAATGCTGTAATCCGGCGCAAAGTCCGAAATACGGCTGATTTCCGCCAGCAAGGCTGGGCCATCCCGCTCAACCAGCGCATTGACAATACGCTCAATATCGCGCTGATCTATCGTGCCGAGCATGCTGCTGACATCACTGGCAGACAGCTTCTGATTGCCGAACGCAATGGCTTGATCCGTGAGGCTCAAGGCATCGCGCATACTGCCATCGGCAGCGCGTGCGAGCAGCCAGAGCGCAGGCTCTTCAAAGGGAATATTTTCAGCCGTAAGAACATTCGTGAGGTGCCCGGCAATATGCTCCGGCGTCATGCGCTTGAGGTTAAATTGCAAGCAGCGTGAGAGAACGGTTACCGGCAGCTTCTGGGGGTCGGTGGTCGCCAACAGGAACTTCACATGCTCCGGCGGCTCCTCAAGGGTTTTGAGGAATGCGTTGAACGACTGATTGGTAAGCATGTGCACCTCGTCGATGAGGTACACCTTATAGCGGCCGCGGCTGGGTGCGTACTGAACGTTATCCGTCAGCTCCCGCATATCATCAACACCCGTGCGGGATGCAGCATCAATTTCAATCAGATCAACAAACCGGCCTTCCTGAATTTCCACGCAGCTGGAACAGGTGCCGCATGGGCGTGGTGTAATGCCGGTTTCGCAGTTAAGGCACCGAGCGAGCAATCGCCCAATGGTGGTTTTACCAACGCCACGGGTGCCGGTAAACAGATAAGCATGGTGCAGGCGCTGGTTTTCCAATGCGTGAATTAACGCCTGGAGAACGTGTTCCTGGCCCACCATATCTTCAAAGGTGCGAGGGCGCCATTTACGGGCAAGTACCTGATAGCTCATGATCCGCCAAATGCTGAGAAAAACGCCTGCAACTTTAGCATGGACACGGATTTATAAGAAGTTATAAGGGTGCGGGAATGAAAGCTTGATGGGGATTTCTACAGAAAAGCTGAAGGCAAAACTGGGGGTGGCCCCACCAGCGACACTCCGGCACACAATTCCACCGCTGCGGCTGCTCCCTTCCGGGCCTGACCGGGTTCGCGGTTTCATGTTGCGGAGGCACCAATGGAGCCACCATATCGGCGTTTCAAGACAAACTCCCTGAAAGCGGCGCGAATCTTAACAAAAGGGTTTGCGGACTACAACGGCAAATCCCCAACACCATCAAATTGGTACCAGATAATGCCCATAGACATTAGAGAAGCGCCGACAACGGCAGCGGAATAACATCCTGGCGGAACCAGCACGCAAGACTGTATCGGGTGCGGTGAGCTTCAAGAACCTCATGACGGATCTCCTCACTCATGAACAGCGCCACTCTTCCCATTTCTGGCAATACCAGCCCGCACACCTCGTTCGGGTTTTCCCGATTAAACACCTGAAGCTCGCCGCCATCCAATGGTTTCCAGTCGTCATTCAAGTAAAGCACCAAGCTTACAATGCGAGACGCCCGCCCCTGAAAGCTATCCACATGGGCCTTATAGAAATCGCCGGGATGATAAGTGGCATAGTGGGCCTCAAAGCGCCTCAAACCCAAAAACAACCGCTGGTTCAGCTCCATACGCAGGCTCTCGAGAAGCCCGAACAGCGCCATCTGCGGCTCAGACACACCTTGCAACCAGGCAATCTTGTCGCGGCGTATGGAGCGATCCCGAATTGGCGCAATACCCCGCCCTACGCCTGCTCGTTTAAGCGCATCATTTTGATCAAGAAGCATGATCTCATCCTGAAGCGAACGCAAAAGATCCACCCCGAACCAGGGCACAGCATCAAAGCTTATCCAACCCCGCTCGCTGAGGCCCCAGGCAAGCTCATCAAACCACTGTATTTTGTCCAACGACATTTCCTATTAAGCCGAAAGCTATTGTATGGGCAGGAGTCGCCCACAACACGGTTTTGATTTACTCTTTCAGTACGCAGATGCACTTAAGCACGGAACAGAGCCTTATGTCCGAAAGCAGTAATAAGCCGACTTTATCCCTCTCCCCGGGCCAATGGTCTTTTATCCGCTGGAAGACAATCGGCCAACTGGAAGCGCTGGAAGTTCACCACCCACTGTTCGAAGCCACTCTGTTTCTGCAGGGCGCACATCTCACCCGATTTGCCCCAAAGGGAGAACAGGACTGGCTATGGATGAGCCCGACCGCTCGATTCGAACCCGGCCGAGCGATACGCGGCGGCATACCTATCTGCTGGCCCTGGTTCGGCGACCCCGCCCGCAATGCGCCGGAGGTACGAAAACGGGTAAAAACCCAAGAACCCCACGGGTTTGGCCGCACTGCTTTGTGGAAGCTGGAGGATGTAAGCGAAAGCGCCCATGAAGTAGAAATATCCCTGTCGCTGGATGCAAACCAGGACTTTGACGACATTTGGCGTGGTCATGCCCTGGCGCTGCTCACGTTCAATTTTTCTGTACGGGGCTACCAACTAGCGCTTACCACTACTAATCCCGGCAGTGAGCCCCTCGCCTTCAGTCAGGCACTACACACCTATTTACCAACAAGCGATATCACACGCTCACGGGTTCTGGGCTTAGGGTGTGCCCACTACATCGACACCCTGAAAAACTGGGAATACTGCACTCAGGACGGCCCCGTCTATTTTGATGGTGAAATCGACCGGATTTACGAAAGTGGTGAATCGCTAACCGTAGTGACACCCAACGCAAGCCGCAAGCTTACCGCCATTGGTAGCGACTCTACTGTGGTATGGAACCCCGGCCCGGACAAAGCCATAAAGCTAAGCGACTTCCCCGACCCTGCCTGGCAGACAATGCTGTGTGTCGAAACTGCCAATGCAGCAAGCGATTATAGAGTGCTTAATAGTGGTCAGAGCCACACACTTGGCGTTCTCATCGGGCGTGGCAAAAACTGACAACAATAAAGGGAGTGCGCATGAGCTTGTTGTCCTTTGTGAAATCCCTACTGATCTCATCGGAACTGGACGAGCAAATAAACCGCATCCGAAAACCCATAGGCACACTGGGTTACGACCCCTGGGGCTATAATAACGAGGCCGTCAAATTCGGGTTCTCGCTGGTTAAGCCGATTTACGAAAAGTACTTTCGCACAGAAGCCCATGGCGTAGATCACATTCCTGCCGAGGGGCCTGTTCTGATTATAGGCAACCACAGCGGGCAACTCCCGATTGACGGCATACTTGTTGGTTATGCCCTGGCCTCCCGCAAGAAAAACCCCCGCATCCCCCGCGCCATGATCGAACGCTTCTTCCCGACAGTACCGTGGCTGGGCAACCTGTTGAATGAAGTAGGCGCTGTACTGGGCGACCCGGTTAATTGCGCCAGAATGCTTGCCAACAACGAAGCCATCATAGTGTTTCCGGAAGGTGTGCGCGGCTCTGGCAAGCTCTACCGGGATCGTTACAAACTCCAACGCTTTGGCTCCGGGTTCATGCACCTGGCCATGAAATACAATGCGGCGGTCGTGCCTGTTGGCGTAGTGGGCTGCGAAGAAACCATACCGGCCATTGCCAACATCAAGCCCTTGGCCAAAACCCTGGGTGTACCCTACGCTCCGCTTGCGCTGCCGATCGTACTGCCGGCCAAGGTTCACCTGAACTTCGGCCCGCCCATGTACTTTGAGGGCGGAGACCTATCAGATGCCGAAATAGACAAACGAGTTGAGAAGGTAAAAACCCAAATCAACCGCCTTATTGAAAAAGGCCTGACAGAAAGAAAAAGGTTGTTCTGATGAAGGCTCACACTAGCCAGCCACCCAAGCCCAACGTTCTGGTGACAGGCGCCGCCGGGGCGCTCACCCAGCAAGTGATTGAGCGGCTACGGAATACGTGCAACCTAGTGGCAGTAGACGCCCGTAAACGAGTTGAACTTGGCGACGACATTCCAAGCTACTGCATCGACTTCAACAAGCGCACATTCGAAGACCTGTTTCGCCGTTATAAATTTGATAGCGTTATCCATTTGGGTCGCATCCGCTCAAGCCAACTCTCCCGCATGCGGCGCTACAACGCCAATGTGCTGGGCACGCAAAAACTGCTGGACCTCAGCCAGAAGTACGGCGTACGCAGGGTTGTTGTGCTTTCCACTTACCACGTATATGGGGCCATGGCCTATAACCCGGCCTTGATTAACGAGTCCGCGCCCCTCAAAAGCGCAGGCTTAAGCGCCGATTTGATTGATTCGGTAGAGCTCGAAAGCCTTGCAAGCATCTATTTGTGGCGCTATCCAGAGTTGAACATCAGCGTTCTGCGCCCTTGCAACATTGTCGGGCCCAGCGTGCGCAATACAATGGGCAGGCTACTCGCCAGCCCTCTGGCACCAGTAATGGCCGGCTTCTCCCCCATGATGCAATTTATCCACATAGACGACATGGCAGATGCCATAGTGTTGGCGAGCCAAAAGCCAACCCGGGGAATATTCAACGTGGCACCCAGCGATTGGGTAGCCTACCAACGAGCACTGGATCTGTGCGGCTGCACACGAATCCCCATCCCGTCTATTCCCCCGGTATTGCCTCGATTGATACTGCGCACCATGGGGCTAAAACGCTTCCCTGCCTACCTGATGGACTTCTTCAAGTATCCGGTGGTGATAGATGGCAGAGCCTTTGAGAAGGAGTTTGGTTTTACGCCAAAGCGTTCACTTAAGGAGATTTTCCGGTTTTACAGAGATAACAAAACGTCTTTATAACCAGTGAGCCACAATGCAAAAAGCCACCATAATTTGGTGGCTTTTATCCTTGAACCAAAAATGTCAGGCTTTTTTACGGCGCGCAACCAGCCCCGCCAAACCCAGTCCCAGAAGGGCGAGAGTGCCAGGCTCAGGCACACTTACTGGAGGCTTTGGTGTGAACACCAACAGGTCTTGGGAATCCTTACCGTCGGGAACGGTAACCGCATCCAGAACATACATTACGTAGTCCTCAGACTGGCCCGCCAACCCCGCTAGCCACCCGTCAGCCATTGTGCGGGAACCACTAAAACCGGTATCAGCCTGGAAGTTACCGTTTTGAAGGCCATAAGAACCACCTGTCTCATAGATAACTTCCCACAAAGCGAGCTGGAAAGCCGCAGATGAATCTTCATCAACGACGCTGCTTTGGTATCCGGTATAAAGCTTGCCGATAGAGGACACCAGGTTTGCGTTATTGAAGTAACTATCAGCTGTTTTGAGCTCGTAAGTTCTGTTGGTCTTGTCCAAAAACACATCAAGATCGATACAAAATGCATCGAGTGCACCTGTCCAAGCAACTGGCGAGGCTCCGACAGCATTGCTGGTCGTGAAGTTAAACATACCCGCGTTATAGTTGCTGTAGGTGCTACTGGTAGCCGTGTTCGACATGCTTCCGTTATTGAAACCGTGCGTGGCGCCCTGATAATCCAAATCAATGGTGGGGCCGGCGGCCACATTACCCGTAAACATGGCTCCAGACAGCGTAACAATAGCCAGACACTTCATTTTTATTTTCATAGCGCGATCCTTTGGCGTCCCGTTCATTTATCACAGCCTTAACTAAGCAATCGTCAAACCACACCGGATAAACTGCCCGCTTTTCATTCGCATAGAATGAACCAAAAGACGAAAATCATTCGAAACCCATCAAAACTGTAAGAATTACTGACATATATTAATTGATTGCATGTTAAGCATGCACTCATAGGAGTTGCACAGAACCGCCGCCCACCTCAAACTACACGTATCCATGGAATAGGTAGATTGCATGCTTCCAGATATGAGCGTGATAAGCCACGGCGCGGCGGCTGTGGTATTTGCAATACTTTCGGTGCTTGTAGGCACTCGCTACCTGCGTCGCGACATAGATCGGGCCTTATTCCTTGCTGCCACGGTCACCACTCTTTGGGCATCAACCCTGGTTACCCAAAGCCTGTGGGGCCACCCCGGCTTCTTTATTCGCTATCTATTGGAACTGCTCCGCGACACCGCCTGGATCCTCCTTCTGTTCGCCATGTTGCGAGACACCTTTCGCCATGGGCGACTTAGTGGGCAATTAAAGAAATTCCTTGGGGGCGCGACAACGGTCCTGCTCATCACACTACTGCTCCTTGGAAGCCTGGAATTCATATTTGGCATCGCCTTGGTGGATGGTAAAACCAAGCTCATCGGACAGATTGCACTGTCGCTTCTCGGCCTCTCCCTGGTGGAACAAATCTGGCGCAATGCACCCGCGTTCGGGCGCTCCAGCATGAAGTACCTGTGCATCGGCACGGCAACTATATTTATCTTCGACTTCCTGATGTACGCCGACGCATTGCTCTTTGGTTCAATTGCCGATTCCTTCTGGAACGCGCGAGGCTTCGTTAACGCTGCACTGGTGCCATTGTTTGCAATCAACGTTGTCAACACGCGCAAACAACCGATCGATTTCCAACTATCCCGCTCAGCAGTATTTCATGCCGGCACGCTAATCATGGCCGGCGCTTATTTGCTGCTTCTATCTGTGAGCGGATATTACGTGCGCATTCTCGGTGGCGACTGGGGCGAAGCCTTACAAGTGCTCCTGTCTGCCGTTGCTCTGGTGTTCCTGACAACGCTCGTCCTCTCCCGTCGAATTCGGGCAAAACTTATGGTTCTGATCAGCCAGAACTTCTTCGATTACAAATACGATTACCGGGAAGAATGGCTAAAACTGACCAAAGAGTTGGCGTACCTGAGCGATGAGCCCCCGTTGGCGCAACGCGTTATCCGCATTCTGGGGGGGCTGGTGGAGAGCAACGCCGGCGCTATCTGGCTTAAAAGCGACCAGGGCTCCTACACATTGAGAGAGTCCGCCAATCTGGCCACGCCCAGATACACCGTTATCGATGAAGATGCCGAACTGGTGCGCCTGTTTAACGAGAAAGAATGGATCGTCAATCTCGACGAATACAGAGCCGACCCAGTGAGCTACGACCTGCTGGAAATTCCTGACGCCATTGCCAAAACTCCCGACGCTTGGCTGATTATTCCCTTATATCTCAGCAACGAGCTCTACGGCATAGCAATGATTGGCCGACCTTATGCCCGGGTCGACCTTAACTGGGAAAACTTTGACCTGATTAAAGTGGTCGCCCGACAAACCTGTAACCTATTGGCTCAGGCCGATGCGCAGAACCGACTATCCCGTGCCATGCAGTTTGAGGCCGTCAGCAAAGCGTCTGCATTCATGGTGCACGATCTGAAAACGGTCGTCGCGCAACTGACACTGCTGGTCAACAATGCCCAGAAACACAAGAACAACCCTGCGTTTATTGAAGACATGATCAACACCACAGATCATGCGGTTCGCAAAATGTCCAATCTGTTAGCCCACATTCGTAAACCAACAGCAGATGACATGGAAATTAACAACAAGCTGGATCTGACAGAGTTGGTAAGCGGACTTGTTGATCACTACAGCAAGCAACAACCAGCACCGGTACTTGATGGCGCCCAGCCACGAATAATTGTCAAAGCCGACCCCGAACAACTAAGAAGCGTGCTGGGCCACCTTATTCAAAACGCCCAAGATGCCACCCCTCCAGACGGGGAAGTCAGCCTGTCGCTAAAAATTGCCAAGGGCAATGTTGTGCTATTTATCCAGGACACCGGATGCGGCATGAGTGATGACTTCATTAATGGCCGACTGTTCAAAGCATTTGAAAGCACCAAAGGGCTTACTGGCATGGGAATTGGCGCCTACCAGGCCAGGGAATACATACAAAAACTGGGCGGAACCATAGATGCCACTAGTGAACCAGGCGTGGGCTCATGTTTTTCTGTGCGCATACCCCTGGCGGAAAAGTCGGAACACGGTAATCAGACCAATAAACACCTGATTATCGACCTACCGAACCCGCCGGAATTCGTCAATTAAATGGCGACCAGACACAACAACTGAATCGATCATTGCAAAGTGTCAATGTTCAGTTAAGAATCAGATATATTGGAACATTAAAACAAAGGACTTGTTGCTGTTGTGACTAGACGACTACTGATAGTAGAAGACGACCCGGGCCTACAAAGCCAGATGCGCTGGTGCTTCAGCGACGATCTGGAGGTGACTGTCGCTTCAGACAGGGAAGCCGCCCTCACCGCGCTCAGGCGCGAAGAACCCCACGTGGTAACGCTGGACCTCGGCTTGCCGCCCGACCCCGGCGGCGCAACAGAAGGATTCGCCCTACTGGAAGAAATTCTGCGGCTTGCGCCTTTAACCAAAGTGATTGTCGTCACCGGTCGAGAAGACAAAGAAAATGCCGTCAAGGCGATCGGCATGGGCGCATCCGACTTCTATCAGAAACCCCTGGAAGCCGACATCCTCACCTTTGTGGTCAACCGCGCGTTTCGTTTAGCTGAATTGGAACGGGAAAACCAGGATCTATCACAGCAAAACAACGGCACCAGCATCAAAGGCATCATCGCCGCCAGCCCGCAAATGATGGCCGTATGCCGCACACTGGAGAAGGTTGCACCTACCGATGTAACCACCCTTATTATTGGTGAAACCGGCACAGGCAAAGAAGTACTCGCCCGCGCACTGCACGATCTAAGCCCTCGGTCCGGCAATGTGTTTGCCGCTATTAACTGCGCCGCCATTCCTGAAAACCTTCTGGAAAGCGAGCTGTTCGGTTTCGAAAAAGGCGCCTTCACCGGGGCTACGCAAGCCAAAAAAGGCAAAATTGAAAGCGCCAACGGCGGCACCCTCTTTCTTGATGAGATTGGCGACATGCCTATGTCGCTTCAATCCAAGTTGCTGCGTTTCCTGCAAGAGCGTGTTGTTGACAGGGTGGGCTCTGTAAAACCCATACCCGTGGACGTACGGGTAGTGTGCGCCACCCACCAAAAGCTTGCCCAACTGATTGCCAGTGGCGATTTTCGTGAAGATCTATACTACCGAATCAGCGAGATAACCCTCGATGTTCCCGCTGTGAGGGAAAGAGAGGGAGATGCATTGGTTATTGCGCAATCCCTGCTCAAATCCCTTAGCAAACAGATGGACAGACAAAACCTGTCCTTTTCAGACGACGCTGTGAACGCCATAAGCAGCTACTCGTGGCCAGGCAACGTTCGGGAAATGATCAACAAAATAAAGCGGGCCACCATCATGGCGGATGGTAAGCGCATAACCGCCGGAGATCTTGAGCTCCCAGGGTGCGATGAGCCTGCCGTAAGCCACCTGAACCTGCGCCAGGTTCGGGAACAGGCCGAAAGCCGAGCAATAATGCAGGCGCTTCAAACGAGTGGCTTCAACATGACTCAGGCTTCCCGGCTTCTGGGCATTACCCGCCCCACTCTCTACAACCTTACCGACAAATATAAAATCGACACATCGGCAGTGGCCCCGGAAGTATAAATAGCCCTCCGGCACACGATGGCAGCGCAAAGCTCAAGGAGCAGTTTTACATGATCACAAGGCACACAAAAAAGAAAACACTTCCCGGGCTGGTACTGGCAGGCAGCCTTATGCTTGCAGTACCGCTGCTAATATCCGGCTGCAACAGTGGGCCAGATACATCAGAGGCGCTCTCTCACATTACGCGTGCAGAGACATATTCCAACCAGGGCCAATTCCGATCGGCCCTGCTGGAAATCAAAAACGCCATACAAAAAGATCCGGACAACGTTGAGCACATTGTGCGCCTTGCCGATCTGTATCTGGAACTAGGCGCCGCCAAAGAAGCCGCTGAACTCCTTGCCCCCTGGGTAAAGGAACAGCCCAACGCGGTAGGCCTCACCCTTGCCCGCGCCTATGTAGAACAAGGAAAACATCTCTCAGCCATTGAAACTCTGGCACTGCAAACCCCAAGCTCCCCAGAAGACCAGCTGGAAGCATCGTTGATCCGCGCAGAAGCCTTGCGCAGATCCGGCGAAGTAGCCGAAGCCCTTGCGCTGTACACCAGCCTGGCCACAAGTAACGGCTCTAATATCCCGGCAATCACCGGTGTTCTCCAGGCTCAGATCAATCTGGGTAAAAACCAACAAGCCGTAGAGGCGGCCAGGAATTGGCTTGCAAAAAATCAAGCAGCTCCAGAAGTGCTGTACTGGAAAGGACAGGCTCAATACCGGCTGAATCAACTTGACCAAGCGGCCGCCACATTGACGGATGCGGTTGGCGAACTACCAACATCGGATATTTTCCTGCCCATCCGGCGCAATGTACTGACCACCCTCTCTCGAGTACTTACCGAGCAAGGGAAAATAACCGAAGCCCAAATTTATAACCGGATACTCGCCGAAAACATCAACACCGGCGCCCGGGAACAGGCTGAAGCCGCGGTTGCGGCCCTTAAAGAAGGGAATTTTGAGGAAGCTAAAGCCATATTGCGAGACACGCTGAAGCTTGATCCTGAAAACGAACAGGTCGCCCTGATGCTGGGTGCAATATCCGCCGGCACCGGCGATCTGGATGAAGGTGCCCAGTTACTCAAAGAAAACCTCGACCCGGAAACAACCCCCGTACAGTTCATACGGGCCGCCACCATGGCCCAGATTGATACCGGCGACAGAGAAGCTGCCCTTAAAACCTTAACCCGTGCGATAGAAGCTCGCCCCAATGACAACGAGCTGCTGGCCATGCACGGCATTCTGGCCCTTAGCCTGCCCGGCCACGAAAGCGCGGGTATCGCCAGCCTCAGTAAAGCCATTGGCAACGAACCGGGGCGCGTAAGGCTGCGCCTCGCCCTTGCAAGGCACTATCTACAGAACGATCAGCCTGAGCAGGCCCTAGGCCAATTGCGCATGGCATTCACCTCCGACCCTTCAGACTGGTCGACCACCAGCACCTATCTGAACGTGCTGATCCAGCAGGATGAAAAGCTGGAAGCGGCAGAAATCCGCGACTCACTCATCAACGGTTATGCAGATCAACCCAGGGCAATATTACTAGCAAGCCTTGCAGATGCCAGGCTTGGAAACCCCGATGCTGCAATAGCAAGGCTCGAAAAACTATCAAAAGAAAGCCCCGACCTACAGGCTCCGAAAGTGGCGCTAGCAAGCCTCTATGCGCAAACCGGCAAACGCAATGATGCCGTTAACCTGTTGGTAGCAGCTGCTGTCATGACCCCCGACGCAATACGTCCGTTACAGCAAGCCGGCCAAATTTACATGCAGGACCACACAGTGCCGGAGGCCAAAAACTGGTTGGCCGATGTCGCAAAAACGCACCCGGAACTCGAACGGAACACAGACACACTCACCGCACTGATCGAAATAACCCAAGGCGAACTGGCATCCGCCAGAGAAACTCTATCGCAATGGAAAGACAGCGACTCCATCACCGTAAAGCGAGCTCACGGTCAGTTGCTGCTGGCAGAGGCAAAGGCTGCCGCCGACAAAAACGACTGGACAAAAGCCCGAGCGAAAGCGGCCGAAGCCATAGCTCTTGAGCCAGAGAACATAGGCTTTGCGCTCCTTCCCGCAGGCATCGCACAGATGGAAGGCAAACTCGACGATGCGTTTACCGCGCTCGATGGTGTAGAAAAGATACACGGCGAACTGCCCGCGACAATTCTCTCGCGCACCAGGCTTTTGCAACAACAAAAGGGCCCCAAAGGCGCCTACGACTATCTTGCAGACAGATGGCAAGCCACCAAAGATCTTAACTTGATGCCATCCCTCATTGTGCTTGCACAAGCGAGCGCACCCGACTCAATGGATGGTTTAACCCAAAACTGGGTACAGGAAGCACCGCAAAGCCTTGCCGCACACATGGCGCGAGCTGATTGGCTACTGACTAACGGCCAGGAGGCAGCTGCTGTAAACCATTACGAGCAAGTGATAGCCAAACAGCCAAACAGCGTGGCTGCACTCAACAATCTGGCTTGGACCCTTCGTGAAGAAAATCCCGAACGGGCACTCAACATGGCCAAGCGAGCCAGCGATCTCGCACCAAATAGCCCAGCCGTATTGGATACCTATGGCTGGATACTGCACCTGACCGGAAAGCATGCCGAAGCCAAAACAGTGATAGAAAAAGCACTGGATCTCGCACCAGGCAATGCAGAGATTGAAGCCCACCTTGAGACTGTAAAAAAAGCAATGTAAAGAACCTCGACAGCCCTGTCGGGTTCGAATACACAAAAGGCCTGAGGCAATAGCGCTTCAGGCCTTTTTTTAAAGCGCTCGTCGATTTTTTTTACATATCGCTGACGCCGATTACGAAATAGACATACACATCAGTACCTTAAAAACTTGGCACGCGAATCGCTTAGTATTACCCATAGGATCGGGTACTACCGGTCGTATGCCAAACCATCTGTGAGGGTGGGACGGAAAGCCAAGGATCTCGAAAACAACAAGAGACAGCCTGGTTGCAAGCAAACTACAAGGAATTAGAGCTAGACAACCGGAGAATTATTATGAAAATTAAACTCTTAGCAGCTGCTGTTGCATTATCGGCCAGCGCATTCGCAGTAAACGCGACGCCTGTGGATGTTAGTGGTGCCAATGGCGAAGCAACTTTGCAAGACATCATCAACGGCATTACCGTTGGCGGCGTTTCTTCGATCGACGTAAACCTAAATCAGGCTGCTCCAGACGAAGTTTGGGTAAACACTGACTCAGGTCAAACGCCTACTCGTTTTGTCGCAGAAATAGCCGGCAACGCTGCAATTAACAGCTTTGGCATATACGACCCCAACGACATCACGAAGAACTACACTCTCTTCGGTGGCAGCGCTACTGCCGGTGCTATGACTTCTTTCGGTATCGACAGTGATGGCAGTGTATATGCCGACATCGGCGGATTCTCTGATACCGGCATTGACTTCTCATCGACATCCTTTGGTTTCTTTATGACCAATGGCACCGACACCTTCTACTCTGAGAAGAGTAAGAACGGTGGTGAAGACCAGATGGTTGCCTTCCAAGGCACTGGCGCCGATACCATTAACCTTCCAGGCTTTGGTGGTGACGCAGCATGGACGGCCGGCGGTTGGTTGCTAGCGTTCGAAGACCAGCTCTATAGCAATTCTGACAAAGACTTCAACGACCTTGTAGTCTTCATTGAATCGGCTATGCCGGTACCAGAGCCCGGCACCCTGGCCCTCCTCGGCCTTGGCCTTGCAGGACTTGGTGCAGCTCGCCGTCGTCAGAAAGCCTGATTTCGGTTGAGTAATGAAAAGCCAGCTTCGGCTGGCTTTTTTTTGTTTTGAATTTGAGTTCTATGTAGTAGCTATACACAGTATCCTGTCGATTGGTCAGTAGTGCGGCGGAGAAACGATGTTAAGGAAGACATTAGACAACCTACCTCTTTCCAGGCCTTACTTGGTCGTTACCGCTATTGCGGTGCTTATTTTTTATCCGACCTGGATCCGGCTCGCACAAGCATGGCTGGAATTCGAGCAAGTTCTCGCCCATGGCTTGGCTACTGCCCTGATTTTTATCGGGCTACTACTAATCCACCCGCCCAAAAGCGCAACCAACCACACACAGCTCAAGCCCTATCATCTCATAGGTGCCATTCTGCTGGTTGTAACAACACTAGCGTGGGCACTGCTCGAACTCGTTCGCATCGACACCCTTGCCTACCTGATGCTCCCAGCTGGCGTAATAGCAGCTGCCTGGGCACTGCTCGGGCTCGCACGAACCCTTAGCTTCCTCCCCTACGTTTTGCTTTTGTCGCTATCACTGCCTATATGGGCAGACATGGTTCCCGCACTGGTAGACCTGGCCAGCATAGTAGTAGGAACCTGGGTTAGCTGGTTTGGTATGACAGCCCTGATTGAGGGCAACAGCATCACCCTACCCTACGGCCGTCTCCTCATTGCCGATGGCTGCTCCGGCATCCGGTATTTTGCAATTTCCATATTACTGGCAATGATGACCTCCATTCTTAACGACTATCGCTGGCGTGATTGGCTGACCACTCTGCTGATAGCCGTGACACTCGCCCTTATCGCGAATTGGGTGCGCATTACGATTCTAGTGGTGGTTGCCTACGAAACCGACATGCAAAGCGACATGCTTTCCGATCATGAAACCATGGGCTGGGTTGTGTACGGATTATTCGTTTTGCCGGCGCTGTACTTCTCACCCGTCCGTAAAAGAAATTCAGAATCGGCTGAGCCCCATACAAAGCTCGGCTTTCAAAAGACTGGCATCGCCGCCGTAATTATCGCCATAGTATTAGGCCCCATCGCCCTAACCATCATTCAGCCTTCAAATAAAGCAGTTTCCCCCTGGATCCTTGAACTAGCCAGCACCACACCGGCAAGTGCTGACAAGATGCCAATACCGCTCACACTGCCAAGCACGCTTACCCAGCAGGTATGGAATTTCGATGGAGCTTGGATATCCCTCGCCCAAAGCCAGAAAACCACCGCTAAAGAAAAGCTTGTGCCCTACTTGCGGCCACCATTCGACCACTCACTCTGGCAGATTCAGGAAACCTACGCCCCAGGGCTAGTGCGCGTTCGGAATATCCTCAACAGGAAGCAAGTTATTGTTGGGCAGTGGTATCAGGTTGGTTCATATCGCGCTTGGACATACAGCGAGGCAAAGCTATTACAGGTTTTAGCAATGCTGAAAGGAGAACAGCGGTTTGCCCTTGTGACGCTACAGGCTGAATGTGGACAAACAGAGTGTGACAGAGCGGTTGCAAAGCTGGATCACCAAATGCCGCTTATCAATAGTCGCCTGACACCCAGCAAGCAATGACAACCAGCTTGAGAGTGCTTAAAAGCGCTGGCCTGTTGCTAGGCATGCAACTTGTGCAGCGCGGCCTCGGCATAATCAGCACCCTGATTCTCGCCCGACTACTCTTACCCGAGCACTTCGGTGTTGTCGCCCTCGTTATCATTGCGCTGCAGTTCTTTGAGCTGCTGGTTGAGATCGGCAACCAGCAGTACATCATTCAAAAAACCGATGTCACAGAAGCAGACCTCAACACCGCATGGAGCATGGACATTGTTATCAAGTCCACCATGTTCGCGTTAATTCTCATTTTGGCGCCCTTTCTAGCCGATTTCTTTGGCACCCCGGAGCTCTCAACAGCATTAGCCGTTGCCGCAATTACGCTGCCGCTCAGAGCCCTAAAAAGCCCTGGCATGATGTTGTTAGCACGAGAAATAAACTATCGCCCAATCTTTAAGCTCACACTTTGGCAAAAAGGACTCTCGTTTATCGTTGTGATCGGCTGGGCTTTCATCAGCCCAAGCCACTGGGCAATCATATCGGGCACCGTTGTATCAGGGCTGATCTTCACCATAGGGTCGTATGGTGTTCACGACTTCCGCCCCCGCTGGACTCTCATTCACTTTCGCCAACAGTGGCAGTTTTCTCAATGGCTGCTTTTGCGAGGAATCGTTGGTTTTACACGATCCCAAATAGACAACTTGATGGTTTCACGCCTATTTGGCACCGCACAACTTGGTGGGTACAACCTGGTACGCGAGGTCAGCCTCCTGCCAGCACTGTCAGCCATAATTCCGATGAGCGAACCGTTGCTCGCTGCCATATCAGAAAGCAAAGCGGACAAGCAGGCACTTGCCTACCGTATACGGTTGAGCCTTGCACTTATGATAACCGTGCTCACCCCGATAACTGCTTTCATAATGATGTACCCAGAACTCATCATTCGTGTTCTTCTGGGACCAGACTGGAATGAATTCGCTTCTTTACTGGAACCCTTCGGATTGTTCTTCTTTACCTTCTGTCTTTTTGCATTGATTAGCGATGCCATCATCGCTCAAGGACGAGTAAAACTGCTCTTCTGGTTTGATGTCATCTCAACTGCCATCATCATTGTAACCCTCTGGTTAACGGCCACAGGTGGTCTGGAAATCATGGCTTGGGCCCGGGGTTGGTTGGCTGTCGCAACCACTATCGCACTGCTACTCATCCTGGAACAACAAACCGGATTCTCATCCGCCAAACTTCTGTTCTTGTGCATTCCCGCTCTTACAGGAACATCGCTAGGGATTTTGGCAGTTCAGTCAATAGACCTTTCCGGCAGTCATTTCCTGGTGCAGTTTATAGCGTTAGGCACCCTGCATGTCACAATCGCGGCACTCGTTACAGGTATTACCGGACTGGCTTTACTTAGAGGAACTGAAGAGTGGGGGCAACTCCGCTATCTTCTGAATCAGGCCCGCGGTAAATGAGTGGAAACAAGTTCCTGCACCAGCAAAATGGGGCTTTATGTTACTTCGCGGGCAGATTATTCTAGGCATCAAACAGGGAGTTAAGCAGTAGGCAAGCTTATGGAAAAAGTAGCCATTCAAATAAGGGAACAAAACGGTACGACTCGTATTAGAGAGCCTGTTGGCCTAGGCATCCCTCTGCCTAAAGGCACCGTGAGAATTGCACAGCAACTCACACTGATGGATGGTGATAAGCCTCTTACTGTGCAGCTACAGCCCCTTGCCCATTGGCCAGACGGCAGCATACGCTGGGTTCATGTAAGCACTTTGGTAGATCTGACCCTAAACAACCAGAAAGACTTGGTGCTTGCCCACCTGCAAACACCCTCCCCCAGCCCAACTAAACCAGTTAGCAACCAAACAGCAGGTGGTCTTCAGATTACTACAGCAACCGGCAGCATTATTCTGCAACCGGGCAGCTTGGCTTGGCAGGTTCGTAACCCAAACGATGAAGTCGTGCCCTCTTCGGTAATCCTCAGTGACGACGCAGGAGCGACCTGCACAGCAAAAGCCGAGTCCAACTGGGAAATCACCCACAAAGGGCCCGTTTTTGTAGCGGCCACATTGAAAGGCCAATGGCTAAAGCAATCCAGCCAACCGCTTGCAAGATTCGAATGCGAACTGCGTATTTTTCTGGAAACCGGGCTAGTACAAGTTGAGCTGATAACACACAACCCCAAGCGGGCGCGCCACCCTGGCGGATTGTGGGATTTGGGGGATCCAGGCTCCGTACACTTCCGTGAACTCGCTGTAGAAACAATAATTCCAGGCTCCAGTACCGCCAAGGTCACACCACAGGCAACAGATGTAAGCCCAAGCGTTTTAAATCTTGCTGACTTCAACCTTTATCAAGATTCTAGCGGCGGCGAAAACTGGCAAAGCCGAAATCACGTAGACGCGAACGGTGAAATCACTGCCCAATTTTGTGGTTACCGTCTCACTAGCGCAGGCAAACTCGAACTCGAAGGTAAGCGCGCCAATCCACTAGTGAGCATTGAGCACGATTTTGGACAGCTACAGCTTGCAGTACCTCACTTCTGGCAGAATTTTCCAGCAAGTCTGCGAAAAGAAGGAGGCAAAGTAACTGTTGGACTCTTTCCGAAAGATTCCATGAGTTCCTACGAGCTACAAGGCGGCGAAAGAAAGACTCTGCGCTGCCTTATGAGCCACCAGTGCAACACCAGCTTATCTACATTGGCCTACACACCTCTGACACCAATAATCGCCCCAGAGTGCTACGAGCGAGCTGAGGCTTTCCCTTGGTTTAAAGCCAATGCACAACCCGGCCCACTAGACCAACTTATTGCCGAGGGCCTTGAAGGCGAATCCAACTTCTTTGCTAAAAGAGAAGTAATTGACGAGTTTGGCTGGCGCAACTTTGGCGATATCTTTGCAGACCATGAAACCCTTTACCAAGCCGCAGGTGAAGAATCGTTTATCTCCCATTACAACAATCAGTACGACGCCATATACGGCTTCGCACGACAGTTCGCGCTGACCAGAGATAGGCGCTGGTTCGAGTTGATGGACGACCTCGCCAGCCACGTTTCAGATATAGACATCTATCATACTGAGGAAGACCGAGCGGAATACAATAACGGCCTGTTCTGGCATACCGACCATTATCTGGATGCCTACACAGCTACTCACAGGACCTTTTCCAAGCACAATGACACCAGCTCAACGCCCGGCCAGACCGGCGGCGGGCCAGCGGCTGAGCATTGCTACACTACCGGATTGCTTTACCACCATTACATGACAGGCTCGCAAGCCTCACGGGATGCAGTTCTGCAACTAGCTAATTGGATTCGCACTTCCCACGAAGGCCAAGGCGGGCTATTGGAGCAGATCCTGGCCCTGAAGAAAAACGAACTGCCAATGCTGAAAGCTCTACTGAAAGGACAGCGCCCCTCCGCACACCAATACCCGTTTACCAGAGGCACTGGTAACTATCTCAATGCCTTGCTGGACGCATCACTACTGGAACCTGGCAAGGACTGGCTGAAACAGGCAGAGGTGGTCATTAGCAAAACCATCCATTCAGCAGATACTATAGAAGATCGCAACTTGTTAGAGGTGGAAACTGGCTGGTCATACCTGATACTGATGACAAGTATTGCACGCTACCTGCACATCAAAAGGGAATTCGGCGATACTGATACCCACTTCACCTATGCGTACGATGCGTTCATGCATTATGCGAACTGGATGCTGGAGAATGAGCGCCTTTTCTGTCCGATCCCGAGCAACTCGAATTCCCCAACGACACATGGGTAGCCCAGGATATACGCAAAGCGATGCTGATGTTTCAAGCAGCAGAGCTAAACCCGGCAGACGCAAAAAGCTTCCAGAATAGAGGGCGGCTGTGGTTAACAGAGACCTGTGAAACTCTAACCAAAGGCGAACAAAAGCACTATTCACGGATACTGATTATATTGATGCAGAATTATGGGCCTCATCAGTCGTGTTACAGGGAAGGCGTGTCCGAAGCACTAACAGGCGAGCGTTCAAAAGCAACGCCCAATAAGCTTCCGGTACTTACATTGGGGGAGCTGCTAGCTAGAGTAGTAACCAGATTAGTAAGAGGCGCACTCACGTTCAGGCCTGCAAAGGAGCGCGCTTGGATTCAAGCTCGATTGGATCGTACTTAATATGCGAACTTTAAAACGTTTCCTGAAGCTAGCCTTTCTGGCACTTGCATTCCCGCTGTATTTGCTCTTCTTGCTGTTCGCTCAACTGGGCAGCATCGATAGCGTGTTCATGTCATTTTCGCAGGGTCTAAGCCTTATACCCGGAAAATTCGGAACCTACGTCCGCGCTGCGTTCTACCACCTCTCCTGCCCAGCCACCTCTGACGAAATCTCAGTTGGCTTTTTGACGATACTGTCCCACCGCAACACCAGTATCGCCAAAGGGGTGTATATCGGGCCACAGTGCAATATTGGCATGTGCTCCATTGGGGAAAACACTTTGATTGGCAGTGGCGTGCATGTTCTTAGCGGTAGTCGCCAACATGAGTTCACAGATATTACAAAGCCCATTCAGGAGCAAGGCGGCACTTTTGAAAAAGTCCGGATAGGAGCAGACTGCTGGTTGGGAAACACTGCACTAGTGATGGCGAGCCTAGAAGACCACAGTATACTTGCAGCTGGCAGTGTCCTGACAAAACCTTCTGCCAAGGGAGATATTCTCGTGGGCAACCCCGCGAAATGTATCAGCAATCGATTTAAGCCCAGCTCACCCTCTGCACACCAGCAATCAGAGGTGGCCGAATAATGAAGGGCATCATAGAAGCAATTTACTACCGCTCACCGGTCTTCCTACAGAACCTATTGGTGTCTGCGTATGGATACAAGCTATATCATAAACGCTACTCAGGACCACTCTATCGCGAGATTATGGAGAAGGTTCGCCTCTGCCGTTCCTGGAACTCCGAAGAGATCGAGGCATATCAAAGCGAACGTCTGCATGAAATGGTAAAGCACTGTCGGCTAAACATCCCTTACTACCAGCAACAATTTGCTGAACATGGGATCCACGAAAATGATATTACTTCGACAGAACACATTACACGCTTGCCCATTCTCGAAAAACAGAAGCTAAAAGAACACTCTCAGCTATTTACCGAACCCGGCACAAAACCCTTCATGCTTCAGCACACAAGCGGTAGCACCGGCACACCTCTTGCATTAATGGTCAACGAAGAAACCTACAAGCTTGCAATGGCGTTGCTCGTGGATCATGAAGAACACCACGGCGTTCCATTTGGCGCAAAGCGGGCAACCTTCGCTGGAAGAATGATTCAACCAGCAACCGATATGACGCCACCGTTTGCCAGGATGAACCGGGCAGAAAACCAGAAGTTGTTTTCCAGCTATCACCTCAACAGCCAAACCTTTCCTTGGTACCGAGCAGAACTGGACCGATTTCAACCTGCTGAACTTATTGGCTATCCCTCAGCAATCTGCGATCTTGCGACACGGTACAGAGAAGCAGGCGTTTCGCCAGCGTTCCGCCCTGCCGCTATCGTTACTAACTCAGAGACCCTCCTCGAATGGCAACGAGCAGTCATTGAAGACGTATTCGGCTGTAAAGTCAGCGACTATTATGGCACCGCGGAATACGTGCTTTTTGCTGGCCAGGACAAGAATGGGATTTATCTCTTAAACCCACTAATAGGGATAACCGAACTCCTAGCGCAACCTGGCGATAGTGAGGCAAAGAGACTAATTACAACGACCATAACCAATACAAAAATGCCCTTACTCCGCTATGACCTTGGCGATACAGCTGAAAGCCCATCAGAACACCATTCAGGAACTGTCGTTCATCAACTCAGAACCATCAATGGCCGGATAGATGATTATGTTGAAACTCCAGATGGAAGAAAGATTGGCCGTATAGACCACATTTTTAAAGGGTTAGGGGGTATTTCGGAAGCCCAGGTTATTCAGGATGCCCCAGACCATTGCACCATTAAGATCACCAGCCAGTCAGCCTTATCGGAGATGGATAGAGAGGCCCTAAAAACCAACTTTTCAGCCCGTACAGGTGGAGCATTTAAGCTTACCGTAGAGACTGTTTCCTCAATACCGCGGGGGCCCAATGGGAAATTCAAAAGCGTCCTTAGAAGTATCTCTCCGAGTTAGTTGAACAAACCTTATATCGACCACAGGTCCGAAAAAGAGAGCATTGTAGGATTAAAAAATGGATTTCAAATTTATTAGTGTCATAGTACCTGCGCACAATGAAGAACAATATATATCACATTGCCTCAAGTCTCTTGCTGCTCAAGATTACCCAAAACACAAATACGAGGTAATTGTTGTAGATAATAATTCAACCGATCAAACCAGTGAAATAGCAAATAATTTCGAAGTTAAAGTAGTACAGCAGACATCTGGGCCTGTCGGCGCGGTAAGAAATACTGGCGCGAAGTTGGCTAACGGCGAGTTGCTGGCCTTCATTGATGCAGATTGCGTTGCGCCCGTTGATTGGCTTTCTAAAGGAGCCAACCTACTAAATACGCATGGCACGGTGTACGGAGGTGATTGTGATCTCCGAAAGCAACCTCACTGGATAGAAAAAGCTTGGTTGTTGGAAAACAAGTCGCCACCCAAAGATCTCTTGGGATGTTGCATTTTTATAAGAAAAATTGATTTTTTAAAAGTAGGATTATTTGACGAGAAAATCACATCCGGTGAAGACACCAAATTATCTAATTATTTAAAAGCTCAAGACTACAATGTAATAATGACAAAGGAAATTAACATTATCCATCTCGGTAATCCGAGCACTCTCAAGAATTTTTTATTAAGGCAAGTATGGCACTCAGAGAATTACCTACAAAACTGGAGTGGAACTAGATCAGATCCAACATTCTATTTTATTATTCTATTTCTAATAGCTATAATGTCATTTATTTCGAGCTTAATTGATCGAAACATATCCAACGCTCTAATATCAATGCCTTTTATTTTCGGCATTCCTTTAATCTTTACACTTAAGAGATTACGCAGGTCAAAGAACTTAGAGAAAAACCTGCGTAATCTATTGGCTATCTACTTCCTCGACGCTGTCTATCTATCTGGTCGTATTCTTGGGCTCTTCAAAAGCTTATGGAAAACAGCCTTACAATTCACCTCACGTCAAAGCCAGCGGGTGGATTAGGGGGAACAACAATGGTACCGCTTCCAGAATCAACATAATCGGGTATATCATTGCGGATAATCAGATCGTCTATTGAGTACCACTCCTCATGGCGCTCTTCATTGGGATAGGTTTGGAAAAAATCATTGCCGCCGATTGCGACTAAATTCCACTTTGCATTTTCGTCACGAGTCTCCGACGGACGAATCCAAGGAATCTCAGTGCTCACAAATATTTGCTTATCATTCAGCCATTGGCGGAAAACACCGTCCTTTACACCGGGAGCCGAGTTCATTTTTACGTAAAACGCCATCTTCGTCCACGAGTCGCCGGGGCCAAAAATCTGATCATGCCCCACCAAACCTGACGTATTTTTGGTTATAAAACCGCCGTTAAGACGATCAGCAATAACAGGATCGGCTCCAGTGGGCCCCCTCCCCGCCAGGCTACTGGAGAAGTTCAAATTAAAGTCGCCCAGACTTCCGGAGATAATGGAATTTCCTACATCCGGGATGTCAGCGCCGGTGAGTTTGTAATTATCACTGTGGGGGCCCCCTCTGAAGGCCAATGCGTTACGAAGGCCGTATTTGTTAACCGAGTGATCCCACAACGCAATAGGGCCAACATTACCGTCGGAAAATGCACCATATTCTTCCCCATCACCACTCCAACTGGATACCCTAAACATTTTTGAGGCAGCGCTGGGTCTGCCAGGGACTTGTTCACGCGTCCAGTTAGGGTCGAATCTAATCCAAAACTCAACGTAAAGCTCGTCATAACCCTCTGGAAAATATTTGAGCAAGATTGACTCAGAGGCCCAGTAATTCCATCCTCTATCATAAGAGTCTCGCCAACTCACAAAACTTTTACCTTTACCCCCACGGGCCTTGTTAGCATTGGACGCAAGTATCTCGATTGTTTCATGCTTGTCTTGATAGCCTTTGGATGGTGCCCATGTCGGGTCTTGCCGAATGGAGTACCAACCTTCTGGAATTGTGTGAGTTGTTGCCCTCTGTACGGTGTCCGTACTATGCATGGCACTAGTCCAATCTGGCTGGCCGTCGAAACTTTCTTTAAAAATCACTTCTGAATGCAGCACCGGAGATACCAGAAGAGCGCCAAACGTTAAAAGCCCATGAACAAAATGCTTTTTCAACAAGAGCATAGCTATTTCCTTTACCAAGCTTTCAGCCGAACTCTTGAATGGGATTATCTCCCCCATTTCTTGTCCGATACGGAAAACTCATCAACCAATGTAATGTTGGGCACAACACAGTAGGATACCGCCAAACCCAACCAATATGTACCAATGCTAGCAGAGAACCCATAGGCAATCATATTGTAAAATAGCGTCAAATTGCGGGGAATCGTTTCAGTAATGATGGTGAGTCGCATCCTTTAGTAACATTTCGTTATAGCATCATCTGTACGGACAAGTGTCGATAGGACATTTTGATGCATTTCCGGATGTGAGGTGTTCTGTTGCAAGCGCAGAGCTTGGGGTTCACAAGCCTGAAATGGCTGAATGATTCCAAACGTCAAGCCAGCATAGAGGTGATACTACCAAATGTAATCCCCCCAGTATCAAGGCGGGGTTATACTTTCTATCTATAACTTAACAACTGGAACTGGAGATGCGGTGAACAAGCTTCTAGTATTGGCGATACGACAAAACGTCATATTTTCCATTCCTTTTCAAAATTTCATATTTCGAGCTCTCTATGCCTGACCACACTGCAAAGGAAGAGCAGTTTTCCCAACTTGAAGATGTATTACAAAGCCCTGTTGTAATGCTGCAACTCGCTGATTCTGCGGCAACTACTCTTAAAGTCCGACAACTTCTTCAAGCTTCCAAGCGCTGCTGCATCATTACTAATACCAGTACGAGCAACCGGAAATTAAAAAACATCAAAACGCTCTACCACAGTTTGGCTACGCTCAACAAGCTACAACAGGATTTTTCTCACGAAGACCCCCTGACGAATGCAAACCTTGTTGGTATTTATCCCTCACTGGATTACCCAGCATGCGTTTATGAGCTTAACACCAGCGCAGATCTGTATGTTTCAGCCAACATTTTGCCGTACGATCATTCTAACTTGGCAAGAATGATCAGAAATGTGGTCGCGAAGCTTCTCGGAGCCAATCCAGCAATTGGCGGCTTAGGCCTCATTTTGAGCAGGGAATAGAATAGCCATGTATTTCATTAAACATCTGCTGTCCACCGCTGGCTTGCTGGATGACCATGCAGATACATACTCAATTGCGTGCGTAAGTACCAGTCGGCCAATTTATCTGGTCTTCAATATAAATTCTGACTATCCAGCCTACGTAGTTCGTAAGCTAGACGACGCCCACGCTTTCCACTCCAACCATATTCACAGCGAACTCTATAGCCTAGTGGGCAACCTAGTTCCCGAGCCTGTGGGAATTTATGAACATGCCAGCGAAAAGTATGATGTGCAACGCGGTGTAAAAGGTGCCCCCTGGTTTCAAGTAAAATCAAAAATCCGTTCTGAGGATGAAAGGAAACTCCTCGAAACAAGAATGTGGCAAACACTTACGAACTTTCACGCGGCGATTAGGGCGAAAGAGAAGATCGAGAACAAAACCAACAAGCTCAAGCCTCACGAAGAACTACGTAAAGCCTTTTTGGAATATCAGAGCACGGGCGAGACGGAGAATACCGAACTCGAAAAGCTCGTCGAACTTGCGATTAACGATCTCTCACAAATGCCCAATTGCTCATCGATACCTCAACATGGCGATTTTTGTCTGAACAATCTGATTATCGACACTGGTCATATCACTGTGATTGATTTTGAGGATTTCGCCATTACGGCAATGCCAATGTATGACCACTTTACCCTGGCTCTATCACTTCCCTCATGCGGACCATCGCCATTTAGTGCGGCTCAAGTTATCACAAACAGAAATCTGGTCAACAATGCGCAAATTATTGATATTCCAGAGAACACTATAAAATGGCATTTCCTTCACCACCTTCTGCTGAGACTAGGCCCATGGAGTACAGGGGTAAAAAGAAAGTCTTATCGCATATGGCTTATAAAGGTACTAGAAAGCTTTCTCTTCAATCAAAAATATGAGAAAAATGACTTGACCAACGAGCTTTAGAAGTGCGTCAATATATACGGCCAACCCAGAAAAAAATTCAGGCCTTGGTGTTCGCAATTGGATTTAAAGATCGCTTATCGAAACACTTCCTTAGCGATCTTTCCGTATAGCCCACCTCTGTGCTTACAAATAAAATGTATATATTTTGCCTTATTCAAGTCGGGCATAAAATTATTTTTCTGATAATACGGAGTAATTAAGGGATAAAGATCAAATGAAAGTGGCTCAGAAGGAATTAATGAGCATACAGCCCTCCAAAAGCACTCATCACCAAGAATTGGATAATCTTTCTCTGAAATCAACTTTCTCACAACATCCATCAAGAATTCTGAACTGACATCTTCCTTTTTGTAGCCGTACAACCCGCCATTAAAGCTATTAACAGGCGTTCCGTTTGGAAAAATTCTGCTGAAATTTTTGGGCTCTACCTTCAGGTTTGGAAATTGTGGAATAGAGTAAAACGCACTACTTTTCTCAGATTTTATCCAATCAATTAGTTCATCCGGCCGCTTAACAAATAAGATATCAGAGTCCATAACAATTATTTTCTTTGCTTCTGATAGAACATGAAAGTCAAAAACCTTTAATGCCCAAGCTCTGCGCTGCTTCTCATATCCTGGAGGCAGCTCAAATCTTCCAGCAATCTTTTGCCTTAACTGGAAGACATCAGTGTTTGGTTTTATTATATCCTCTGCGCCTTGATAGCTGATGCACCTCGATGAAGGGATTGCGGATTTTATCAAATCAGACATGCTCTCATCTAAAGACTCATCACCATGAAACACTACTGATATATCGGGATAATACCTTAAAAAAGACTTACAAGCAGCTATCGCCATATATAAATCTCTTTCACAGGTTAGCATATGCAATTCGGTATCCGCGTTCTTAGCACACGCTATAGGTGGACCGTCAGAAATATCACGTAAGATTTTGGTTAGCCGATTAGCGTATAAAAGTTTTTGGTAACGATGCTCGATAGATATCGGAAGCCGCCTTTCGACCAAAAAAACACGATAGAGTTTTTGAAAGATGTTTTCTTCTTTTTCAATATCATTATTCAACATACTCTATTACCCCATACATTAAAGTAAAATTAGCGCAATTTAACAATTAATCTGGCCTAAGATTTTTCATAGATCTGGAGTTAATAATAGCTCACTTTTATTTTATGAAAAGTTATCAGGAAATGCTTTAATAAGCTCAGTTCGCAACGGATGCCTGAAAACAAATAAAGATAGAAGCCATATAAAAGGTAATAAGAAAATTATCTGAAGGAACGAATAAAATGGTGCTATCTCCCTGAAGGGCCAAGCGTACGCAATTCCCTGAACAGCCGACCAACAGCATATCGCAACCATTAAACTAGGAACTAAAGAGAGAAAGTGCTTAAAAATTTTAATATTTATTCGAGTTTTCACAAAAAATGCCGAAACTACAAAATCGGCAACACCACCCACTATAAAACCATAGGCAGCTCCCTGCATTCCATCTTTGTGGTAACCTAAAATGACTGCTGCTAAAAACACAATAAAAACGATAAGCTCTTTAGCAAACATTGAGCTTTCATAGCCAAGTGTAATGAGCGCCTGTGGAGCAAGAATGTGCGGTGCCCTCAGCATCGCCCATACTGCTACGACTGACGCAATCGGTGCCGCAGCATCCCACTGATCGCCAAACATCAGCCTTATCGCCGGGAGGCTGGCAACACTCCCAACTGCGAGTACAGGCCATAGAACACCGGTAATAAGCTGTGAAGCATTAAGATACGCTTTCACAACATCGCCACCGCGATTATTTATGTCCGCCAAATAGGGAGCCGCCACAGGATATATACCAGACATAATCGTTTCCGTCACAAAAACCATCAGCCCAAGTCCTCGCGAAAACATTCCGACCTCTGCTGGAGTTCCCATTTTTCCCAACACCATATCCGGGGCTGTTTGCTGGGCTTTTCGAATCACGTGCCCTAACGAAGTATATACACCTACTTTGGCAATAACTCTCATATTATTGAACTTTGGTCGATAGATGCTCACATCACGACTAGCGTATAGAAACAAGACAGCTTGAACAAACACTGCCGCCAAGTTACCAATCGCCAAAGAGTAAAAGCTAAATCCAAATAAAATCAATATTACCGTTATGGCAAACTGTGAAATTGACGCAGCGATATATACATTGGAAATCAAACCAAATTTGTATTTTCGGCTTAAAATAGCGTGGGGAATGCTTATGTAGGGTGCTATAAAAAAACTCACAGAAAGCAGCACAAAAAGCCCACCCAACTCTTCTATTTCGAAAAAATCTGACAGAGGGAAAGCTGCAATAACAATCGAAATACCCATAAACCATGAAACGAGCAGGGTAAGCCCATAAGATGACCGGATCTTATCGTTGGTTAGCTCCTTCTCCCTAACAAGGTAAGCGTTTGCTCCCAACACCCTGAACTCTGCCATTATCATAACTAAAGAACTGGCAACAGCAAAAACGCCAATCTCAGTGGGCGTTAATAGCCTTGCAATGACCATCGAACTGGCGAGTCCGATAAACATCAGGAGATACCGTCCAAGAGACGAAAAAATTACAGCACGCCTGACATTAGCCATTTATAACCCTTACTTAAGACCGCGTAGTAACTGGTTGCCTCGTTGGCCTAACAGGGTGCGAGCAAGGCGCATCCATGTGTCCTGATAAAAAAGTGAAAATCTCAGCACAGAAATAAACTCCTTCCTGGCTCGATGAAACTCCCCACCCGAAAAAAAGTGCAAACCCTCACGGTAGTGATAGTCTGCATGCGCCAAGCGAGAATAGCGGGCAATAACAGCATCCTTTGAGCCCAAATCACAGTGTTTCTCCATGATTTTTAGTTTTGCATTGAGCATCAACTGTGTGTCCCCGGACATGTTGTCACTATGAATCCTGTACTTGACCAGTGGTTCTGCTACAACTCGAGCTTGGGAAACCTTGCATATGCGCAACCACAGGTCCCAATTTTCAGCAGCTTTAAAATCAGTTGAAAACACCCCTACTCGATCCAGAACTTCTGCCGTAACCACAACCGTTCCACCTGTCATGCGGTTTTTCACTAATAACTGAGGGTAAATATCACCTGACATGCTTTCATCCGCAAACTCGACCCGAGTTGTTTGGCCGCCTTCGTCAATTATTTCTGTTCCGGAGTACACTAACCCTACGCCAGGCTCAAATAGAGGTATTTGACGTTCCAACTTTTCCCTTAGCCAAAGATCATCGCTATCGAGAAACGCAATATAGCTACCTTTGGCAATTTTTATTCCGTTGTTCCTAGCAACGATTTGTCCCTGATTTACCTGATCAATCACACGGATTTTTTCAGGAAACTTTCGCTCAAAGTCGTTTAGGATAGCTAAAGACCCATCTGTAGAGCCGTCGTTGATCAGAATAATTTCAAAAAAATGGTAGGTTTGGTCAAGAATGCTTTGAATGGTTGCTTGCACGAGGTGTGCCCGGTTATAGACCGGCACAATAACGGACACCAAGTTATTCATCTTCACCGCCTCCAACTGCACTGCGAGATTTCATGTTTTTTCGCTTTGGTTCCGTGAATCGTAAATAATAAATATTAGAAGCGATCGCTATAAAAAGAATTAACCAGTAAAGCATCTCAGCTCTTGCACGATTTATAAAACTCGCCGCAACCAAAAAACTTAGTAATGCTCCCTCTAGCGCCAACATTTTGAAGTATGCATTATAGCTCTTATTCGCTATTAGATGCTGCTTTGTGTTCCTGGACAGCCTGAACGTCGAAATAAGAAGCATTAATAGAAGTGCAAATCCAAACCAGCCAACTTCGCCGAGAGCTTGAAACCATGTCGAGTGAACTGCTTTTCCAGTTTTTCGACCTTCGAAATAGTGTTCGGGAAGGTAGTTAGGGCTTAGCTCAATATAACCTTGAATGCCTACGCCCATTGGATAGTCTTCTAACACATCAAATGTTGCAATCCAAAAATCGATTCGATGGGAGCCACTTTTAGATCCATCATCAATATTCTCGAGCGTCTCCATTCGTGACCAAAAGGCCTCATCGGCAACATAAGCAGTGCCAGCCATGCCGATAAGTATAATTAAAATAGCCATACCGCGCTGCCCTTCGCGCTGATGCCTTGAAAAGATCATAAAAAAGAGAAAGAAAAATGCTCCGACCACCACTCCAAGAAAGGCACCTCTACTATTAATTAGGACAATACCATTCGCAATAAAGGCACCACAAAAGATCGCAAGGAATTTTATTTTTTTGCTTCCCATCCAAGCCATGTAGGTCAAAATAATCAATGCGGGCGCCATCGCTGCAGCAGTCATGTTTCCATCACCGCCAGTATCTATCATACCAATACCTTCTACCCGTCCTTGCCCATCACGGCCTACTGAGTACGCGATATAGCCAAGATATGTTACACCCAGAACATAGGTCCAAAGGCACGCATCCAAAGCCTTTTCTGAGTTAACAAGTTTGTACACGGCAAGCATAATAATTATTAATTTCGCGAAATCATAAGTGAATGGTTTATGGACTTCTGGAACGATGGCAAAAAATATCATCAAACCATAAATTGCTAACAGCCCAAACATCCACTTGAATACAGGTTGTTTTCCCCACGGAGAAATTTCAGATAGCTCTTTGTAGCGCATCATTAACATAAACAGCATCAGTAGAGCTGCTATAAAAGAGTATTGCAGGCCAGGAATGCTTGCCGCCCACCAACTATTATCCGGGTTTACAAAATAGATTAATTGGTAAACAAGCACTGATAAGACAGGTGCAAAAAATAGAGCGCCGAAGATACCTGCGAAAAACAGAAAAATGAAAAGTAGTGCAAACTTACCCATTCTCTATTTCATCCGTACTGCCGTGTAGCGAATAGGGGGCTGAATCGGGGTCTCCGTATATTTTGCTGTATTGATAGACCATCGCGTTTGCACTAAACCGCTTATCAAAGCTCAGCCTTGCTGCCTGTCCCATACTCTGCCTGAGAATCGATTTTTGAAGAAGTTGCTCAATACATTCTGCAAAAGGGTATGCCATGTCTGGCTCGACCAGAATTCCCGTTACGTTATCCTCTATTATTTCAGGGTTTCCCCCCACCCGAGTAGCAACCGCCGGCATTTCTAGACTCATCGCTTCCAGCAATGTCATCGACGTGCCTTCTGTATGAGATGACAGTAGAAACACATCCATAGCAGCCAGATAGTGAACGGGGTTGTTAATGAAACCAGTAAATATAACCCTCTCGCTGATACCATACTCTTCCGCCAGCGATACCAACTTAGCCTTATCTGGGCCATCTCCAACCATCAACAAATAGCTGCCTGGCTCTTTCTCAGAAAACTGCTTAAACGCTCTGAGCATCATGGCTTGATTTTTAACCGGGTCTAACCTGGAGACAGTGCCAACGACAAAGGCATCTTTTGGGATACCCAAACTATCCCTGACCTTTTGCGCTTCCTCTTTGTCTCGCACCAACGGGGCAATGCCGTTGTAAATAACCTGGATCTTATGCCTTGGAATAAACTCATACTTTACGAGCGCATCCTTGGTCGCCTCCGAAATTGCGACGATAGATGGAGTGAACAGCGCCATTATGGGATTAATGAGCATGGCTTTATAGCGATACCTGTCCGGATAAAAACGGCCGTGCTCGGTAAATACCACTTTGGCGCGTGTAGGCAATGCCGCTAACCATCCATACATCCAGGGCGTGTACTGATGGCAATGCACCACATCAAACCGCCCTTCCCTCAAGCGCTTGCGGATGGCTTTTATCAACGCCCAGTCAAACCCCTGCTTGCGTGCAAGTTTATGAACCAGAACACCAGACTGCTGAAGTGCTTCGCCAATAGGCCCTATGTGACCATCGATACATAGAATTTCAGACTCGACGCTTTCATTGGCCATTCCTTGGACAAGCTGGCGTATAACCTGTTCTGTACCGCCAATCCCCATATTGAAGGTAATGTGTAGTACCCGCAGCGGCTTTTTGGCTGGTTTTGTTGTTGGCTTGCTCTCTTCGACTGTCATACACCCACCTGGTACTGCTGCCACCAAAGCTCAAAGGCCAATAGCGACCATAGCTCCTGTGTGAACTGGTCGTCCCCTGCCAAGTGTTTTTGCCAGAGTTTGTGGATACCTGCAGGTTCAAAGAAGTTGGCCACACCGCTATTTGAAGACAGCAAAAGCTGTTCAACCGTAGGCCTCAGTTCATGGCGCAACCAATGGGCTAAGGGCACCGAAAAGCCCATTTTCTTTCTATACAAAATGTCTTCCGGCAACATCCGCTCAAAGGCTTTTTTCAGAATGTATTTTTTTTCTTTGCCGTTGAGTTTGAGCGCCGAAGGTATCTGGGCCGCGTACTCCACCACTCGGTAATCCAGCAGCGGTGCTCTGGTTTCCAGAGAGTTTGCCATGCTCATTCGGTCTACTTTCACCAGAATATCGCCGGGAAGGTAGGTTTTTATGTCGGTGTACAGAATGCTTGATAGGTGGTCGTCCGTGTCCGCATTCTTGTAATGGGCGCGGGTGATCTCCGCAGGGTCGTAGTCTTGGGTTTCTCGTTTCAGCTCCCCTGTAACTAGATCATTCCACACATCTCTACGAAAAAAACTGTTTGTTATATAAAATGCTTCGTCCGGGTCAAGCGCCAGAGTTCCGAGAAGGGATTTTGCTTTTCGCGTAGGGCCGGAGTTGATCAAGCCTGCCAGGCGGGCGAGCCCGGGGAATAGATTGTGGCGAATTCCGGCAGGAAACAGGCCCCTTAGTCGGTTTTCAACGTGATCTGTGTAATATTTGCTGTAGCCCGCAAAGTTCTCATCGCCACCATCTCCCGCCAGCGCCACCGTTACTTTTTGTCTGGCTAACTGCGATACAAAATACGTGGGTACAAACGAGGGGTCGGCAAAGGGCTCATCGAAGAACCGTGCAATGCTGGCAAGGCTGTCTGCGACATTGTCTTTCACAGTGAATTCGTGATGATCGGTTTTGAATTGCTGGGCAACCTTCTTGGCCCAGTGCACTTCATCAAACCGTTTTGAATCAAAGCCGATAGCGCAGGTTGTCACGGGTGTGCTGGTGTGGCCTGCCATCAAGCCAACCACAGCGCTTGAATCAATTCCGCCACTGAGGAAGGCCCCAAGAGGCACATCGCTCACCATGCGCAGGCGAACGGCATCGTCAATCAGGTTGTAGAGGCCATCCTGCAATTCATCCAGGCTGGCATTTGAAGGCGAACCGAAAGACACATCCCAGTACTGTTGCTGGTGTGTGTGGGTGCCATCTGTTTCCAACCAATAGCCGGGCGCCAGTTTGTGCACGTTTTTGTAGATGGTTTTGGGGTCTGGCACGTACTGGTAAGCGAAAAAGTCCTTGATGGCATCGTGCCGCAATTCGGTTTTAACGAAGGGGGCGGGTGTTAGAGCTTTTAACTCCGATGCGAATACAAACTGCCCATTGGCTTCGTAAAAGTACAGTGGCTTCTTGCCAAGGCGATCCCGTGCCAGGAATAGTTTTCGGGCTGAGCGATCCCAAATGGCCAGAGCGAACATGCCATTCAGTAGTTGGAGGCAATCGGGGCCATGAATCTCGTAGAGCGCGAGTAGAACTTCGGTATCCGTGCGCGTGCGGAAGCTATGGCCCTGGCTAACCAGGTCGTCGCGCAGTTCCTGAAAGTTATAAATCTCGCCGTTGTAGGCAATCACGTAACGCCCGGAGGTGGATACCATGGGCTGGGTGCCGGCATCGCTGAGATCAAGAATACTCAGCCTGCGATGTACCAGGCCTACTGCGTCGTCGAGCCACGTTGAGCCCGCATCTGGGCCCCGGTGAAGGATTGCCTGCCCCATGGTGTCGAGCCAGCCCTGATGGGCTTCTCTACCAGGTGTTGAAGCAGTGCGAAGGAAGCCGGCGAACCCGCACATTAGCCCACCTCTCGCTTTTCTGGGGACTGTGTCGCGGCTACGGGTTTGGCTTTGCCAGTCAGCTCTCGGAACAAGGCTTCATATTCATCGGCCATACGGGCAGCGGAGTAGCGCACATGCACCATTTCCCTGGCATTTTGACTAAGGGTGGCCGCCAGCGCGGGATCTTCCAGAACCTGTTTGCAGCATCCAGCCAGCGCAGCCTTGTCACCAAAGGGCGCCAGTAAGCCTGTTTTGCCATGCTCTACTAGCTGATCAACGCCGGGAATATCATAGGCGACTACAGGAATGCCCACTGCCATGGCTTCCATCATGCAGCGGGGAATACCCTCCAGTGAGGAGGTCATGACGAACAAGCTGAATTTGGAAAGCAGTTCCAGTCGGTCACTGCGAAAGCCCAAAAATTCTATGGCATTAACGCTCTTCAGTTGTGCGGCTTGCTGTTCCAATTCTGATCGTTGACTGCCATCGCCCAGCAGTTGCAATCGAAGGTTTGGCTGCGCTTGATAGATCCTGTCAAAAACCTCTATAAGATCCGGTATTCCCTTGCGGGGAATCATCTGGCCGATAAAGCCAATGACGGGGGTTTCTTTATCAGCGGTGTTTACCTGAGGCAGGGCTGCCAGAGCCGCATCAATCTCTTTGAGATCTACGCCATTGCGAATGAACGATGTTCTGGCTTCGGGCACTTTGAATCGCTTCATGTCGTCCATCAGTTCCTCCGACAGCGGGACAACCCGGTCGAAGTAGCGAAGCATGTAGGTGCCGATGCGAATGAATGTGGCGAGCTTGAAGCCAACGTTACCGGAGAATCCGTGTGGTGTGCTGACACAAGCAATGCCCGCCCGCTTGGCAGCCAGCAGCCCTAATATGTCGGATTTGTATCCGTGGGTATGGATAACGTCGATTTTGTTGTTGCGGATCACTTCGCACAACCTGCTAACTACCCGAAAATCAAAACGGCCTTTCATGTCCAGGTAGTTCACCTGCTGGCCATCGGTGCGTGGGTAGTATTCGGCAACGGAAAGATCCTGATCCGGAGATTCCCGGGTGACAGCAAGATCGCAGATCACATCATCGTGGTTGATGTTGTTGGCCAGCGCGAGAACCCAACGTTCTGCCCCGTAAAAACCCGCTGGGGTAATGAACTGAAGTACTCGTAGCTTACTCACTGGTCTGACACTCCGGAATTCCTTGTTTCGTTGTTTCTGGCGCTACTCCAGGTTACTTGAGTCTGCCCCTGTAGCGCCTTAACAATGCCTCGGACTGCATAGCCGTTAACCATTACGAAGTAATACGGCGTAGCAATCCAGGTTGGCAATTCGTTGCGATTTTGCGAAAGATGCCCCACGAGCGTGAGCACTAACATAAGTACCGTGCCTGCCGTAATGAGCTTGAATAAGCCCAGCCCTGAAAACGCGAGAAGTACACTGCCTGCGACACCTACTAGCAGAAACAAGGGAATCAGCCAGCGCAGTAATTTGTGAGAGATAACCTCAAAGGCAAACACGCCTGATTTTCCTGGGTTCATTACCCGCCCTACTCGCATCAACCCACGAATACTGCGGTTTACGATGCGTTCTTTGCGAGCCACTTCCCGATCAAAATCGCCGGCGGTTTCTTCAAAGCACTTTGCATCTGCATCGAACACGCCACGGTAGCCTTTGGCGATGATTTGCAGGGGGTTTACGAAATCGTTGATGTCTTGCTGCTGCAGCGGCTCCCACAGTTTGGTGCGAATAGCGTATATGGCGCCATCTCCGCCCACTACAGAATGCAGGCGGGATTCCATGGCTTTGATGGCCAGCTCGTAGCGCCAGTAGAGGTTTTCATTGCGGGCGCTGGCGCCCTCGTTGCCGTCGGTGTACAGGGCTGCGCCCACCACGTAACCCACATCGAGATCTGCAAAGTTGCGTACCAGTTTGCTGATGGCATCGCTGGCGTACATGGCGTTGGCATCGCTGAACACGGTGATGTCGGCTTTCACCTGTTCCATGGCAAGGTTGATGCCCATGGTTTTGCCCAATCGGCCTTCCTGACGGATCAAAAGGATTCGATCGTTTTCAAACTCTTTTACGGCCTCATCGGTGCCATCGTCTGAACCGTCTGACACCACTATGATCTGAAGCAGCTCTTGCGGGTAGTCCAGCTCCAGTGCGTTTAGAAGCTTCTCCCGAATTACGTCTGATTCGTTGTAGCAGGAAATAATCAGCGCCACTGAAGGTTTGTGCTCGCCCCGGCGGTGGGTGGTATCCGGCAGGCCCCGGGTGAGCAACCACAATATGGCCGGGTACCCGAAATACACGTACACGGGCACGGCAAGGCAAAGCAGAGTTAACAGCAGTACTAACGTCATAAGGTAATGTATCGTCTCAATTTTGGGCCAAGCCAGTTGGCAAACGACAGCGGTAGGCGTCGCCAGATATTTTCTATGAGGGGCCGCAGCTGGGAGGCAACGGATGCCCCGGTGCTATAAGATTCGTTGCCCGGCAGATTTACCATGCCGCTGCGGTATTCTGTCCAGATCAGCTCATAGGGCTGAGCGCCCCACTGTTTCTTGAATCGGTAGGTGCCTTCATTCAGTGTTGAGCGGCCAAAGTCGAACCGGGTGTATCCCAGATCGCACACATGGCTTAACAAGGTCCAATACAGCAGCATGTTGGGCGCAAGCCGGTTGAACTCCTCCAGGGTGGATGCCCAGGGAATGCAGGCTTCTTTACCCCCCAGCAATACGATGCCCGCGCCCACGGGCTTATCGGCCTGGAAAACAATACCAATCAGCATGTGCTCGCCGTAGGCGGCTTTCAATTCCTGAAACCACTGCAGGCTATGCACTGGTGAGCCCAGCCTGCGCATGTTCTGGGCGAATACCTCATAAAACAGATCGACCGCATCCGCTTCTGTGCGCAATTCAGCTCTCAGCCCATTTTTCTCAGCCTTGCGAATCTGGCTCCGCAGCTTGGGTTTGTAGCTTTTGAACAGGGCTTCGCTGTTTTCCGGTAAGTCACACAGCATTCGTACTTTTGTGCTTCCGGGCAGAGCATCAACGCTCTGTTTTTTTTGTTCGCCAGAGGCGTCTTTGTCAGCGTTCAACGCTTCACCACCCTCACGCATTTCGAGGATTTTAATGCGGTTTGTTTTAGTCAGGGTTCCGGCTTCGGCAATCAATCGTTCCCGGATTTCTGCGCTGTCTGCCAGTGCACCGCCAAGATCGCAGAATGGCAGTGTCACCAGGCTGCTGGTGCCGATGGGTGGCTTTACTTCCACCAAGGGCAGTACACCGCACAGTATTTCGTTCTGGTGCGCGCTGATCACCCAGCCCATGTGGCCATAGGCTTGCTCAGTCGCTCGCAACCAGCCGCTTCGGTGATAGGGCGTGGCTGCAGAATGCTCTGCAACGTACCGGTTGTACTCATCTGCAGGGAATGCGTTAAACCTGGAGGCCCGGATATGAAGTTCAGCGCTCATTGTCGGCACTTGCCTCCCCAAGCCAGCGGTTTCTTGCTCGCCTTGCAACATCCTCAAGCTTCAGTTTGAAGCGGGGCCGCTGTAAAGCAATCTGCACCAGGTTGCGATGAAAATGGCCAAGGTTGGACTTGTAACGCTCATCGCCGCCCATGAAATCGTAATAGTCGAACCCTTGATCGCGGTAATCTTCAATACACAGCGCGTGGCCCAGTAAACCAGGCTTGAGGCGGTTATCAGTCTCAACGGCCATACCGCCCAAGTAAAAATACACCACCTTGTTGTGGAGCAGGTTGTAGAAAAAAGCAATTTCCTCATCGCCTGCCATCACGGAAATCAGATCAACGCCTCCCTCCGCCCACTGTTCACGGATAAGCTCCCGGTGGAATCGCACGAAATCCGGGTTGGCAAACCCGCTCTGGTCCGGCCCTTTGCCCCAACGTTCGAGGTGCCTGGGGCCGATGGCATCGAATACGGCCAACGCTTGGTCTACGGATTCAGGGCGAACCAGGGTGACTTCACCTCGCTCGCTGTAAAGCCGGTGCGCACGATTTATCTGGTGGCGAGTGTTGCGCGAAAGGGTAGCGAGATAGTTTCCTCCGCTTTGGCGCAAGCCATCAAGATCGACCCCAAAACAAGGTGCTTCCCAACGCAGATGCTTGTACAAGCCGGTGATTTTCGCATAGCGGTCGGCTTCGTCGGCGTCAATGGCCCCCAGAATAAACTCGTCCCAGCCAGGCATGGTACGGCACAGGTGCTCCAAGCAGGCTTTCGCAACGGCGTCTTCTTTACCGCGTTCAGCCAGAAAACCGTTGTACTCGATCCAGATTTGATCAAGCAGCTTGTGGCCGGTTTGATGCAGGCGCAGGCAGCGGGATTTCAGCAGGCCATGTCGGCGCTCATCGCTCTCTACCACCAATCCCAAGCCAACCAAGCGCTCGCCTTCCATTACGCGAAGTACCAAGGCACTTGGCTTATAAACGTTCAGCCAATGCCCCAGCCATTGCCAGGATAGAAACACCGTGGGTTGTGCACGGTGTTCCAGATCCAGCCAGTCGCTGCGCAAGGTTGCGCATTGGCTGGCTGGTTCTGTTGTCACGGTCAGCCGTCCTGCTGTCATGGTGCTACGTCCGTTGCCTGTTCAGTGCCCGGGGTTCGGGTGTTTTACCAGGAATGGGCCTATAGCGAGATAGTCCAGAGCACCCTGAATGAAGGCTCTTACCCCGTCTTCCGGAGAGTTGACGATGGGCTCTTCGTGCATATTGAAACTGGTGTTGATCAGGCTTGGGATGCCGCTGAGCTTTTCGTATTCACTCAATATGTCGTAATAGCCGGGGTTGGCTTCACGCTGGATAAGCTGCGGCCTGGCTGTGCCATCTACGTGCACGGCCGCCGGGCAGTTTTCTTTCATGAAGTCGGTGCAGTCAAATGTAACCGTCATGAATTCAGCTGCATGCTCAGCGCCTTTGATATTGAGGTAGCACTTCTCGCGGGCTTCGTAGAGCGTAACCGGTGCGAACGGCATGAACTCGGTGCGACCAAGGCGCTTGTTCAGCCACTGGTTCACTTCCGGTTCGCGGGCGTGGTACAAAATGGAGCGGTTACCCAGGGACCTTGGGCCATATTCCATGCGGCCATCGAACCTTGCGACCACTTCGCCGCCGTGAATCAACGCGGCGACTTCAGCCGCCAGATTCTCAGGCCGGCGATACTGCAGGTTTTCCGCCTTGAGCGCCTTTTCCATTTCGGCTTCGGAATAATCCGGGCCCATGTAGGCATTCACGATGGAGGGTTTAACCCCACCTGGCCAGCTGTGATAGAGCGCAGCGCCTGTGCCACAGCCACCATCGCCCATGTTCGGGTACACGAAGATGTGGTTAACACCCTCGATTTCAAAAATACGCTGGTTCAGCTTTACGTTTGCCGTTACACCGCCAGACAGCACGATGGTGTCAATACCGGTTTTTTCCACCCAGTAGCGAATGTAGTTGGTCGCTACCTTCTCCAGCACATACTGGTAAGCGGCTGCCACATCGATTTTCGGGAATTTGGAGGCCAGATAACGGGAGAAAAATACGTTATTTGCTTCGTAAATCCGGAAGTCACCCGGCTTCTGCTCAATGCGGGAGAGAAGAATTTCGCCGAGGATTTCTGGGTCGCCGTAAGAGGCCAACCCCACAATTTTACCTTCGTGACGGCTGGGCTTGAAACCAAGGCTGGATGTCACGTGCTCGTAGAGGGTACCGAGCGAGTTCGGGAATGGCAGTCCATGCAAGCGGTGGATTTTACCATCCCGCGCTTCGCTCACCGAACCGGCCAAGCCGGAGCCGTAGCCATCCAGAGTCACGCACAGTGCACGCTCATAGCCACTGCACAGAAAACTGTTGGCAGCGTGAGACAGGTGGTGATCCATGCGCTTGACTGGCTTGGTCCAGCCCATTTCACTCAAGCCTTGAACGAGTTCGTTTTCCCACTGTTGGAACGATTCGGTTGCACCCTCACCCCACTGCCGGGAGGATTTCAGAGCCGCGTTGTTAGACGCCAGCTTCTGCACACCAGCCATGTTGTAATAAGAGTTATGCAGAAACCCTTTTTCCATAATGGCGTTGGGGTGCTGAAGGCCGTGAATCGGCTGATTGCGATCTGGCACTCTGCCCAATGCATCTTTGATCTGTGGGCTTAGATCCTTGGGTTGAAAACCTTTGATAAAGGTCTTCTCATCTTCCAGGTTTTTTGTGAACAGCTTCTGTTCGTTCTCCCAGGTGAGGAACGGATAGCACACCAGGTCGAAGTCGCTCATGGAGAGGCCGGTGTACGCAAGTGCTTTCTCCAGTGCCAAGCGCGGGAAACCGGATTGCTGCTTGGTTCTGGTAAACCGTTCTTCACCCGCGGCGAAGAGGATGTTGCCATCTTCAACAATTGAAACTGTTGAGTCTTTGTCTAGCGGGGATATCCCTAGCACCTTCATGCCTTACTCTCCATATACTGGCGAACGCGGGTGGGCGATGAAGCCTGACCGCCTAATTCGTTGAAAAAGAAATCGAAAAACTGTCGAAAGCTGTCCAGAAACGCCTTTAATTGGGCCTCGTTCTGTACATAAGTCGTGTTACCCGGCACTACGCTGGGGCTATGGAAGCTCCAAGTGAACGTGCGTACGCCCTGATTGTAGAGTGCCCTTGTAAGCTTGATGTGTTCGGCCGGTGTGAACCCTTCCGGAGAAAGCATTAGCCTATCTACCGCGCCGGCCCGAGCGAGAATGCCCGGAGCCTTAAACTTACGCAGCCGTTGCGCCGCCTCGTACAGCGGGACAGCCACAGGTTGGGCCCAGCCGATAAAGCCACCGGTGCAGGGAATCTCCAAAATGGGTTTATCGGACCCACCAAACCAGAACGGGTGTGCGTTGTACCTGCGATAGTCCGGCCCGCCATCCTCACGGGAATCCAGGGGTGGGCAAACAGATAAATCAATAGTGAACCCCAGTTCCTGAAGAATGCCCGTGGTATTAGGCCCAAAACCGTAACGCCCGGCTTTGTAGGCAACAGGGGCCTTGCCGAAGTTCTTCTCGATCGTGTCGCGTAACACGCGAAGTTTTTCCCGTTCAAGACCTTCCGGCAAATTACCCGGGTACATGTTCGAGCGGGACAGTATTTCTTCCTGGGGCGGGTTCACCCAGGGGTGGAGATGTGCCCCAATTTCACACTGGTTTTTCTCGGCAAACTGTTTGAGCAACCCATAACCACGCGGCTGGCTGGCGACCGGATAATCAATGACGTAACACGGGCGAATGCCATACTCATTAAAGATGCTTTGAGCACGGTCGATGTGGGCCATGGCGGTCACCCGATTTGCCTTGGCGTCTGGCTCGGCGCTCCAATCAAACTCTTCTTCGGTATCAATCACCACGATAAGTTGTGGTGGTGTCTCCGGTGGGAGCCGTATTTCCTTCTTTTGTTCAAACATGATTCCATTCCTGACTGTCGTATCGCCGCGCTACTGTGCATAGCTCTATTGGCCAGCTATCAACGCTGCCTGCTCAGTGCAAAACCGTGAGTCAGCACAAAGCGCAGTTCAAATTGTTCTTCATCGCTTCGGGCCAGGCGCGTTCGCAAGTACGATTGGTTGAACTCCACACCAAAGGTTGTATTTTCAGCCAGCTGCCTACTCCAGCTAGTAGTAAAACGATGAATTTGCTCAATAATTATGTTGGCGTCTTCATCTGCTTCGGCGTTCCAGCTGTATCCCAGGGTTAGCCTTTGAAGCGCCGTCAGCTGAAAACCAAGCGTGGTACCGGCGCGGTATTCATGGGTGGTAGCACCGGAAACCTGGGATTCCAGAATTGAACCCTCTGCATAGATGCCAAGATCACATACATCGCAAACCCGTTGGTTGTTGTGGGTAAATAGCAGTGCGTCGGTAACAACCAGTTCTCGCAACCGAATGGTCTCGGGCAGGAATGAAAACTCCGGTGGGAAGCCTGTAGAAAGATCTGTGGCGCTGTCAGACATGCTGCGGTCGTATTTGATGGCTGTACGCCAATCGGACGTAACCCAGGAGCGTTCCAAAAAGCCGGTTATCGCTTCATTTTCGCTGAGTGTACCGTCTGGGTATTCCGAATTTGCTTTGCTACCGCCGCCTCCAATACTGAAAAAGCCACCTTCCGCATCGTAGCTGTATACCAACTGCACTGTGTCGATGGTGATATCGGTACGCTGCTCCTCAGACCAGCTTCGACTGGCGTTGAGACTGCCAGTGGAGCGCTCAGTGAGCCTACGTGATAATTGGCTACTGGCGGTTACCGATTTCTGGTCGTTCAGAGTGTCTTCGCCAAACGTGCGGCCAGCCTGGCCGGAGAATCTTAGTGTTGTGAGTTCGCCCGGGTAAAACCGCAGCCCTGCGCCTGCGCTGAGGCTGTTCTGCACGTCGTAACTCGACGGGTTGATTACAAACCCTGTGTCGTTACGCACTGAGTTGACTGTATGGCCGAGGTTAAAGTCTAACCGGCTACTGGGGTCTTGATGGGTGTATCGGGCTGCGCCATTAATAGTGCTGTTGTCGGACTGATCCGAATCCGCCGATTGCCAACTGGTATCAACCGTACCGCCATACTGAAGCACCAGCGCATTGGCGCCTTTCTCCAGAGAGCCTCCTATAACCCCGGATACACCCACTCCCGGCTCCGTATTGGTATCCGTATACGTGCCTTGATCTGTGCGGGTGTGAGTAACAGCGGTGAACACAGAGGCAGAACCGGAGAGCACTGAAATGTCGTCACTGGGGTCCTGCGCCGTTGCTGCGAATGACCAGACAACACCGCAAGCGCCAACCAATATACTGGCGAGGCGGTAGTTGTTTGCAATCCCTGTCCCTGCTCTTCGCTCCACTGTGCTACTCCTGAAAAATCAGGCCGGAGAATTTGTCAGATCCAAGCGCATCCACGGAATCTTCAATGATTTCCCCTGTGACTTCACCAAATGGAACGCCGAATACTATCTGGTCTGCGAAACGCTCAAGAATCCGCGCCTCGGTATTTTCTCTGAAAGGCGGCGCATTGAGGACAATGCAGCGATCAGGATAACGAGCCTTCAATTCAGTAATCAGTTCCCGCATACGAACGGCGGAGAACAACTCAACCGCAGAAGAGGCCTGGGTACCTGCCGGAATCACTGTGAGCCGCTCTACACCGCTGGAATATAGGATGGATTTGATGGCCATGGAGCGATCGGCAACGAAATCCGTCACACCCGCATCCATAGGGCTGGAAACCAATCCTGCCAATTCATTACTGTAAGGATCACAATCCACAAGCAAAGCAGAGGTTTGTGAGTCCAGAGCAAACGCGGCTGCCAGGTTGTAAGCCGTCAGCAGGCCACCGGGGCCGCTGCCTAAACTGCTGAACATAACCGTGAAGCTTTTCCCCTCACCCGCCCGGTTGCGCAGTTGTATACGCAACTCCCGGTATGCATCCATGACTTCTTTATCGGCCATACCCGAGAAGATTATTTTGCGCTCGCGTAACTGCTCACGACTCCAGGGCCGCGGATTACCAATCAATGACAAAGAGACCGATGCATCGTAAACCGTGGGAGGGTGATCATTCCGATTGGTATCCACCCGGGTCCAGTTTGGCTTTTCTCTGTCGGAGCCTGCGTAGGGGCGCTCTGTGCGGAAGTTGTCGTCCGCATTTGCTTCACCACGACCATGCTTGAGTTGGCGTTGTTCTTCCTGGCTTTTAAGCAGGGCATTATAGAGTTTGTTGTCTTCCATTAGATGCGACCTCCCCCCAGCCCGGTTAACTCGCCCGCTTTGTTGATCAATTGTTCGGGGGTAATGCCCATCACGCTGAACACAAGCACAGCCAGATACGCTGTCATAAACACCGCCAGCATCAGCAGAATCGACAACACATCTTTGCGCAGCAAGCGATCTTTCCAGGTACTTCTGTAATGGGGAATGCTGGTCAGCACGGGAATGGATTCCGGCAGGGCCAATTGCAGTGCGCGGGGCGAGCGAACACGCTGATCAAACATCACGAGCATTACCAGCAGACCCAAAACCATGGCACTACCCAGGAACGGGCCCGCAAGACCGACCTGATACAATTGCAGGCCATCCCAGTGAGTAGGATATGTGGCTGGCTCCTGAATCTTGTAGCTTACGCCTTCACCCTGAACGTCCAACGTCATCGACAACCGGGCTTTTTCCCGGCGCTGCAGCATGTCTTCGTAAACACCACGGGTCACGTCGTAATCCCGGGTTAATTCTGAAAGCTGTGCTTGGTTCTCTGCCACGCGTTGCGAGCGAACAAACGATTCTTCGAGAAGTCGCTCCAGGGATGCCAGGCGGTTTTTCTGAACGGCCAACCGGGTTGTGCTATCGGAGAGTTGAATTTTAAGGTTTTCGTATACCGGATTTTCCATCACCTCGGTAACACCACCATCCCGATCATCATCGGTTTGCGTGGATACGCGCTTCTCGAGATCGGCAATCTGATCCTGAACGCTGACCACATCGGGGTGACGTTCATGATAACGCAACAACAGCGAGTCCAATTCCTGCCGCATAGCGACTAACCGCCTCTCGGCAGAGGACTTGCCTGGGTCTACAGTGATGCGGCGTACCGGCTGCTCGTTCGCCAGCTGACTGCGGGTAAGCTTTACCTCAGATTCGGTTTGCTGGATCTCCAACTTAAGGTTTTCAATATCCCTGCGCAGATTTTCTATTCGTGCGAGAACGCTACTCTCAGTGCCATCCTGGTTACCGGATTTGAATTCCTTCAACCGCTGCTCGGCTTCTTCAAGCTGGCGCTGGTAGGACTTAACCTGGGAATCAATAAACTCAAACGCCCCCTGACTTTCGGAACGCTTCTTTCGCACGGTGCGCTCGATAAAACGGTTCAATACCGCGCTGAGAACCTGGAAGGATTCGTCTGGGCTTCTACTGGTATAGCTCAACTCAAGGAAATTTCGGTTGGATACCCGAATGCCGACCTGCTTTCGCAAATCGCTGATTTTTCCGTTCCGAATTGCGTCCGTTTCACCGCCCCTGATCAGCCCGGTATCCAGAGCAACCTGCTCAAGAAATGTCCGGCTCTGCATCATCTCGCGAGCTTCGTTAATACGATCAAGCTGAGTCACTTCTGCCTGGCCCCGTAACAAGGGCTGCAGAATATTGGATTGGTCGGCGTACAAAACTGCTTGGGAGGTATAGCTTTTAGGTGTTACATAGCCCAGCGTCAACACTCCTGCAGTCACGGCCATAAAAATGATGACCGCAGCCAGTCTGTGCCGGTAAAGCTCAAGCTTTACCGCACGAAGGGTGTCGAGAATGAACTGTATGTCCATTAGAGCTCGCCTCGAAACAGCTGTTTCCGGGGTACGCTGATGACATCCCCAGGCTGCAAGCTATGGTTTGTGCGCATGTCGCCATCGGTCAGAATGGCCTCAAGATCCAGCCCAAAACTTTGATATTCGCCGTTGATCTGGCGATGCAGAACAGCACGGCTATCGGCTGCAAAATCAGTAACACCACCTGCCATCAGTACAACGTCGAGCACGGTCATGCCTGGCTGAAAGGCCACCGATTGTGGCGCTCCCACCTGTCCGGTCACGCGAACCCGGTTACGGAACTCTTTACTGAGCGGATTGGTAACCATCACGGTTACTTCGGGCGTGCGAATAAACTCGCCCAGGTTGTCACTGATTTCAGCCGCCAGCTGCTCGGGCTTTTTACCTTCAGCTTTCACGTCGCCCATCAGGGGCATGGAGATATACCCGTCCGGGCGAACCACAATGGATTGCCCCAGCTCGGGGTTACGCCATACGTGAATAGAGATGGTGTCGCCCACCCCAATCTCATAGGGCTCGGCCTCCAACTCGGATGCCGGAGGCATGTCGGCGGAAGACGGCAAACCTGCGCAGGCCGTAATAAACAGACCCAGAATTGCAATCAAACCCATCCGCATAAACGTGAAGCTAGTCATAAATGCCCTCCAATCCCTTATTGTTCTGTAGTTCAGTATGGCAGAACCGTTACCGTACGCCTTTACCCAGGAGGATCACTTCCACTGTTTGGATCATGATCAGAAAATCCATCAAAAGGCTATGATTTTTGGAGTAGTAAAGATCGTACTCCAGCTTACCCCGGGCGTCTTCAACGGATGCACCATAGGGATATTTAAGTTGCGCCCAGCCCATCAGGCCAGGCTTTACATAATGTCGGGTATCGTAAAACGGAATTTTCTCTTTCAGTTCAGAGACAAACTCTGGCCTTTCCGGGCGTGGCCCAACGATGCTCATTTCACCTTTGATCACGTTATAGATCTGCGGCAATTCATCCAGGCGCGTGTTGCGTATGAACGCACCTACCCGGGTAACACGGTTGTCATTCGCTGACGCCCACTGGGCTTTGCCATCTTTCTCGGCATCTTGCCGCATGCTCCGAAACTTGTAGATTCGAAATTCCTTACCCAGCATACCTACACGGTTCTGGCTGTAGAGGATAGGTCGGCCGGTTTCCAAAAATACGGCAATCGCGGTAAGAATAATAAACGGTATCATGACGGCGAGAAGCGTGAGGCTGATCAACAGATCCAAAGATCGTTTTGCAAAAGCACGTGACTTTGATGCCTTAAACCCTTCGGAAAACACAATCCATGATGGGTGAACCATATCGAGCTTGGCTTTCTTCAGCTCCCGCTCGTAAAAATCTATGCCGTTGGTAATGGCAATACCGCGAAGTTTGCACTCCATCAGATCCGGAACAGGAAGCCATCCGCCCTCATTACGGCGGCGCTCTTGTTGCGCGATAACTATTTCCGACACTTTGTTTTGCCGACAGAACTGGTAGAAATCGTAAGGCGTAGGCAATAATTTGTCGGCATCGACCGCTCCGTTCGGATTATCCGAAATACAGCCGATGATTCGCACGCCCAATGCGCGCATATTGCGCTCGTACTCATCAAGAAGATTGGCTGCAAAATCACCAGCCCCGAAGATCACTACACGGCGCACCAGCGTCTCCGAATCCACCACTCGTAAAAACGTCAGCCGCAAAATAATGACAACCAATGATGCGCAAATAACCGCCCAAAACAGATTTGTGCTGCCGGGGTTTGCCGTTGGTACGATTAGATAAAGCAGTTTCAGGCCGATTCCGCCGACAAAGCAATAGGCAACCAGGGTGCGAAAAAACAGGGCTGAAAAGCTTTCATGAACCATGGCAAGGTAGCCGCCCATGGCAAGGGTTCCGCAACTCAGGATCAGAGCGAACAGGCTCGCTGAAAGGATATTTGTGTCAACCGATGGGTAACCGACCCCCGCAATGGAGAGCAGCAATCCCAGAGAGGAAAAAATCGCATAAAGAACGATAAATTCCAGCGCAGCAAGCGCGAGATAGGGAATATGAAGATAGTGTTTTCTGAACCGTATATACGTCACGCCGAACTTCCTTGTCGTCTGCACAACAACCTGCGCCAGACCAACATCAAATTCTCCAGCAGATCACGCTCACTTAGCTTTGAGCGACACCCTTTCCACTGGTTCCTTTTTAATTTAGTGGCCCATTTTGCGCTGGCCAGCAAGTAATCTCAACACATTGTATCTTTTGGTTACACAGTTTTACATTGTTTTTCGTTGCAAGCAGACTTTACTTGCATCAAGAATTGTATTTGCGCGGGCAGTGAGTGAAAATTAAGGCCTAGGTACTGTTTTTTTATTGGTACCACTGGAAAGGAGCACCCATGCCAAGTCAGGATAGACCCCAACCTTTGCACGCCATGAGCATAGACGTAGAAGATTACTTCCACGTTGCGGCTCTTTCTGGTGTGATCCGCCCAGAGCAATGGGGCTCGCTACCCTCCCGGGTGGAGCAGAACACCGAACGGCTGCTGGCGCTGTTTGAAAAGCACGATGTGAAGGCGACCTTTTTTGTGCTTGGCTGGGTTGCCGAACGATTTCCTGCCCTGATTCGAACATTATCCGACCATGGCCACGAAATCGCCTCCCACGGGTACAGCCACCAACTCATCTACAACCAGACTCAAGATGTGTTCCGGGAAGAAACGGTTCGCTCCAAAGCACTCTTGGAAGATATCACTGGCAAATCTGTTGACGGTTACCGCGCTGCAAGCTATTCCATTACCCGTGAGTCTCTCTGGGCGCTGGATATATTAAGCGAAGCAGGATTTACCTGGGATTCGAGTATTTTCCCTATTCGGCATGATAATTACGGCATTCCCGATTCTCCAACCGCACCCTACTCTATCCAAACCGCCAGCGGGGCGATTATCCGTGAGTTCCCGTTAACCACGGCGCACATCATGGGGCTTTCTATTCCCGCTGCAGGGGGTGGCTATTTTCGCCAGTTCCCTTACCCGGTATTCCGGTATCTGTTTCGCAATGCGTCCGGTTTTGGGGCGCGACCGCAAATGTTTTACCTGCACCCTTGGGAAATAGACCCGGACCAGCCACGTTACGATAACGCAAGCTGGTTTTCCCGCTTCCGACATTATACTAATCTGGACCAATGTTACGGTCGCCTTGAGCGCTTGCTTGGGGATTTCCGATTCGGAACTGTGAGTGAGAGCTATAATGCCTACGAACCAGACAAAACCCTGCTGCGCAGCGATCAGATGATCCGCCTCGCCTGATTCAGGGCAATGAGCTGAACAGGAATTGACTATGTATCTGGAATTTTTCGGTCTCCATAGACATCCCTTCCGTATTACGCCGGAAGACGATTTCATTTACATGAGCCAGCAACATTCACGGGCTTATGTATACATGTCTTCAGCGATCTGGAGTTCTGAGGGCTTTGTGGTTATCAGCGGTGAGATTGGGTCTGGCAAGACAACCCTGTTGAAAAAGACCATCCGCAACCTTGAAGGTAATCTGAAGCTGCTCAACATCTCTTACACCAACCTTGAATCCAAGGATCTGTTTGGCCTCATTCTTCGCAAGGCGGGGATGAAGGTGGAGGACGAGAGCAAAGTAGCCATGCTTTTCCAGATCTCGGACTACCTTGAGCAAATGGCCAAAGCGGGTACCCCGGTGGTATTGACCATTGATGAAGCCCAGAACCTCACCCGGGAAAACCTTGAAGATATTCGTATGCTGGCCGGTATGGAAAGCATGGGCGGGCCCTCAATGCGGGTTATTCTCCTGGGCCAGCCAGAACTCAAACAGGCCGTACTGGATATCCCGCAGCTGGCCCAGCGGGTAAAGCTGTTCTTCCACCTGGAAGGCCTCTCTCCAAAAGAAACCGCTGAATATATTGATTACCGGCTCCTGGTTTCCGGCCACGGCGGCAACAAACTGTTTGATGGGGACACGGTTCGCGAGATTCACAAGCTGAGCAAGGGCATCCCACGTCTGATTAACAAGCTGTGTGACGGCATGATGATGTGTGCTTACTCGGAAGACCGGCCGTTTATTGATCCCCATGACTTGAAATCCATTCGTAAGGATTTGCTGGGTGATGATCTGCCGGTGAACACGCCGAAGTTGACTGGCCTGAAGAAGCGGGAGCACGCGACCCCAGAACAAACCGGGACCTCTGGCGATTTGGCGGGTGTGGGCCAGGCGCTCGTCCGCATGGCGGAAGCACTGGAGCGTATTGATAGCAGGCTAGCCAACATTTTCCCCGACGAGCAATCTGCCCGCAGGGAAAACCATGGTGTGCCGGATAATGTAAAACCCCTATCTCCGGGCAGAAAGTAGACGCTGTTCGACCCGATCAGATAACGAACATGCCCACAAACTCGTGAACCGGGATGTTTTCCAGGCTCTTCTGGTTTTTGCAGGCGCCGAAGATCTGCTCGCATCTTTGCGCCGGAAAACGGGTTGCCAGATTAGCCCGGAACTTGTCAGATAGAAGTGGAATGCTCTCCTCTCTGCGCCTGCGGTGACCGATCGGGTATTCCACAGCCACTTTCTCCGTGCTGGAGCCATCCTTGAAGAACACCTGGATGGCATTCGCTATAGAGCGCTTATCTGCCTCGAGATACTCACGGGTATAGCGCTCATCCTCAACGATTTCCATCTTGTCTCTGAGCTCATCGATGAGTGGGTTGGCTTCGTGGAAGCTGTCTTCGTAATGCTCAGCCACCAGATCACCAAAAATAAGCGGCACAGCTGCCATGTATTGCAGGCAGTGATCTCTGTCTGCAGCATTCGCCAGTTTACCGACCTTGGAAATGATGCGAATGGCAGATTCGTGTGTGGTTATTACGATTCGGTCAATCTCTTCGAGACGACCTTTAACCTGTGGATGAAGCGTTACCGCGGCTTCGGCTGCCGTCTGGGCATGGAACTCTGCGGGGAAAGATACTTTGAAAAGTATGTTTTCCATCACATAGGAACCAAACTCCTGAGGTAACGAAAACTGGCGCTTGTCTTCCGGTTTCAAAGCCTGGTCTTTGTTGGTTTTGCTAAATAGCACATCGTAAAAACCCCACTGAGGCGCGGTCAGTGCGCTTGGGATACCCATTTCCCCGCGCATGGCGATGTCTGCAAGTCGAACGGCACGGGACGTGGCATCACCGGCAGCCCAGGATTTCCTCGAACCGGCATTGGGTGCGTGGCGGTATGTTCGCAGGGCCTGACCATCAACCCAGGCATGGGAGAGCGCAGACAGCATTTGCTCACGAGTGGCGCCCATGAGCTTCGCGGTGACGGCTGTTGAAGCCACTTTCACCAATATAACGTGATCCAGACCCACGCGATTGAAGGAGTTTTCCAAAGCGAGCACGCCCTGGATTTCGTGGGCCATAACCATGGCTTCGAGAACGTCGCGCATGGTTAGCGGTGCCTTCCCTTCCGCAACGCGCTTTTGCGACAGGTGATCCGCTACAGCCAGTATGCCACCGAGGTTATCCGAAGGATGCCCCCATTCCGCCGCCAGCCAGGTGTCGTTATAGTCGAGCCAGCGCACGATACAGCCGATATCCCAGGCTGCTTTTACAGGATCGAGCCTGAATGAGGTACCGGGAACCCGGGCGCCGTGGGGAACAACCGTGCCCTCCACAATCGGCCCAAGGTGTTTGGTGCAATCCGGAAAGCGTAAAGCCAGCAGGCCACAGCCAAGGGTGTCCATAAGACAGTGGCGCGCCGTGTTCCAGGCTTCCTTGCTCGTTACTTCATAGGTGAGGACGTAATCGGCGATCTTCTGGAGGGCTTCGTCGTAATCGGGGCGTTCGTTGAGATCGAATGTGGCTGACATAGCACCGGCTCCTTCGATTTGAGTGTCTGCTTACTACAGCCTAGCAAACTTAGCGCTCAATGACCGAAAGGAGCCGGTTACCCGTTTTTCACTTACTGTTAGAAGCTATCTCCGGGCACCCTCACCCATCCTTCCATCAGGATGCGGGCACTTCGGCTCATGATGGCCTTGGTGGCTGTCCACTGGCCGTCTATTTCTTTGGCTTCTGCGCCAACTTGCAGGGTGCCTGAGGGATGACCAAAGGTGACTGAGGTGCGATCACCGCCGCCTGCGGCCAGGTTCACCAGTGTTCCGGGAATGGCCGCTGCGGTTGCGATAGCCACCGCGGCTGTGCCCATCATGGCGTGGTGTAGCTTGCCCATGGAGAGCGCGCGCACTAGTACGTCGATATCACCTGTAGCAATCTTCTTGCCACTGGACGACGTGTACTCCGCAGGCGGCGCTACGAAAGCCACTTTTGGCGTGTGCTGTCGGGCGGCAGCTTCTTCGATATTCTGAATCAGCCCCATCTTCACAGCGCCATGGGCACGAATGCTTTCAAACATCGCCAGGGCTTTGGGATCGCTGTTGATGTCGTCCTGCAGTTCCGTGCCGTTGTAGCCGACAGCGTCGGCGTTGATAAACACCGTGGGGATACCGGCATTGATCATGGTGGCTTGCAAGGTGCCAACACCGGGAACCTCCAGTTCGTCCACCAGGTTTCCGGTGGGGAACATGGAGCCTTCGCCATCGGCTGGATCCATGAATTCCACCTGCACTTCGGCTGCGGGAAAGGTTACTCCATCCAGCTCGAAATCACCGGTTTCCTGCACTTCACCGTTGGTGATGGGCACGTTGGCAATGATGGTCTTGCGGATATTGGCCTGCCACATGCGCACCACCGCCGTGCCATTTTCCGGAATGCGGTCTTTTGCGACAAAACCACTGTTAATCGCAAAAGCGCCGACAGCAGCAGTCAGGTTGCCGCAATTGCCGCTCCAATCCACAAAGGGCTTGTCGATGCTTACCTGGCCGAACAGGTAATCCACATCGTGGTCTGGCTGAGTGCTTTTACTCAGGATCACGGTTTTACTGGTGCTGGATGTGGCGCCGCCCATACCATCGGTTTGCTTCTGGTAGGGGTCTGGACTGCCGATTACACGAAGCAACAGGTTATCCCGCGCCGGGCCCGGTGTACGGGCCCTCTCGGGGAGATCGTCCAAACGGAAAAACACACCTTTACTGGTGCCGCCACGGATGTACGTGGCGGGGACTTTGATTTGCGGTGCGTGACTCATTTCATTGTCCTCATTGTTCAAACCGCACCTTCAGACTGCAAAAAGTCCTCAGCAAACCGCTGTAACACGCCACCTGCAGAATAGATGTGCAACTCCTCTGCGGTATCCAATCTGCAAAGAACGGGCACCTTCTCAGAGCTACCATCTTTGCGGGTGATAATCAGCGTTAGCTTGCCGCCAGGTGCTGGCTTGCCTTCCACATCAAAGGTTTCAGTGCCGTCAATTTTCAGCGTTTTGCGCGTAGTGCCTTCCTCGAACTGCAGGGGCATCACGCCCATACCCACCAGGTTGGTACGGTGAATACGCTCAAAGCCTTCAGCTGCGATAGCTTCAACACCCGCCAGCGCAACGCCTTTCGCGGCCCAGTCACGGGAGGAGCCCTGACCATAGTCGGCACCGGCAATGATGATCAGCGGCTGCTTGCGCTCCATGTAGGTTTCAATGGCTTCCCACATGCGGGTGACTTTACCTTCCGGTTCGATCCGAGCCAGAGAGCCCTGCTTCACCTTGCCGTTTTCGTCCAACACCATTTCGTTGAACAGTTTCGGGTTGGCAAAGGTAGCGCGCTGAGCTGTCAGGTGATCGCCACGGTGGGTTGCATAGGAGTTGAAGTCCACTTCCGGCACACCCATTTTGTGCAGGTATTCACCGGCTGCGCTGTCCATCATGATCGCGTTTGAAGGCGACAGGTGATCCGTTGTGATGTTGTCTGGCAGAACCGCCAGCGGGCGCATACCTTTCAGCTGCTTCTCACCAACCATGCCACCTTCCCAATATGGCGGGCGACGAATATAGGTACTCATCGGGCGCCAATCGTACAGTGGACTAATGTTGGCGTGGGCTTCCTGGGTTACATCGAACATCGGAATGTAGGTGCTGCGGAACTGCTCGGGCTTCACCGATTCTTTTACGATGGCGTCGATTTCTGCATCATCCGGCCAGATGTCTTTCAGGGTGACAGCATTGCCGTCCTTATCGTAGCCAAGCACATCTTTCTCGATGTCGAATCGGATGGTTCCGGCGATGGCGTAAGCAACCACCAAAGGTGGTGAAGCCAGGAATGCCTGCTTGGCGTAGGGGTGAATCCGGCCATCGAAGTTACGGTTACCGGAGAGCACTGCCGTCGCGTACAAATCGCGATCAACCACTTCTTTCTGGATAACCGGATCCAGCGCGCCGCTCATGCCGTTACAGGTGGTGCATGCGAAGCCCACCACGCCGAAGCCGAGATCTTCCAGCTCAGGTAACAACCCGGCATCGTTGAGGTACATTTCAACGGTTTTAGAACCCGGTGCCAGAGAGGACTTCACCCAAGGCTTGCGGGTAAGGCCTAATTTATTGGCATTACGGGCAATCAGGCCGGCAGCAACCATGTTGCGAGGGTTACTGGTGTTTGTGCAGCTGGTGATAGCAGCGATGATTACAGCGCCATCCGGCATTTTGCCTTCTTCCTGCTCCCACTCACTGGCAATGCCACGTGCCGCAAGCTCAGAGGTTGGAAGGTGCGCGTGAGGGTTGGAGGGGCCTGCCAGTGTGCGCACAACGGTAGAAAGATCGAATTTCAGAACCCGCTCGTACTCGGCTGTCTTCAGGGCATCTGCCCAGAGGCCTGTGTGCTTGGCGAACTTCTCTACCAAAGCGACCTGCTCGTCTTCACGGCCGGTCAGTTTCAGATAGTCTATGGTCTGGCCATCAATATAGAACATGGCGGCAGTAGCGCCGTATTCCGGTGTCATGTTGGAGATGGTGGCACGGTCACCGATGGTGAGGCTGTCTGCGCCTTCGCCGTAGAATTCGAGATAAGCACCTACTACGCGCTCTGTACGCAGGAATTCAGTCAGGGCCAGAACCATATCGGTACTGGTAATGCCTGGCTGCAGTTTGCCGGTGAGCTCAACACCCACAATATCCGGTAGGCGCATCATGGAGGCACGGCCCAGCATCACGCTCTCGGCTTCCAGACCACCAACACCTACGGATATAACACCCAGGGCATCCACCATTGGCGTGTGGCTGTCTGTACCTACACAGGTGTCTGGAAAAGCTACCTTCTTGCCTTCGCCATCTGCGCGGGCCTGAACTACCGGAGACATTTTCTCCAGGTTGATCTGGTGCATGATTCCGTTACCCGGCGGGATAACATCCACATTCTTGAACGCTTTTTTGGTCCAGTTGATGAAATGAAAGCGGTCGTCGTTGCGGCGGTCTTCGATTTCACGGTTCTTCTCGAACGCGTCTTCCTCGAAACCGGCGTGCTCAACAGCCAGAGAGTGATCCACAATCAACTGGGTTGGCACAACAGGATTCACTTTAGCGGGATCACCACCCTTCTCTGCAATGGCGTCGCGCAGGCCTGCGAGATCCACCAGAGCTGTCTGGCCCAGGATGTCGTGGCAAACCACGCGAGCCGGGTACCAGGGGAAGTCGAGATCACGTTTGCGCTCGATGAACTGCTTAAGGGAATCAGTCAGCGCATCGGGATCGCAGCGACGCACCAGCTGTTCCGCCAGAATTCTGGAGGTGTACGGGAGCTTGTCGTACGCGCCGGCTTGAATGTCTTCAACGGCCTGGCGGGTATCGAAATAATCCAGGTCGGTACCTGGTAGGGGTTTACGGTAGTTGGTGTTCATTAAGAGTACTCTTGTGTTCAGTGTTTAAGCCCGCTTCTCAATCGGCACCCACTCAGCATGCTCCGGCCCGGTGTAATCCGCACTTGGGCGAATGATCCGGTTATTTTCACGCTGCTCTTTCACGTGTGCCGTCCAACCGGATACGCGGGACATAACAAAAATCGGCGTGAACAGCTCTGTAGGAATGCCCATGAAGTGGTACGTCGATGCATGGAAGAAGTCGGCGTTACAGAACAGCTTCTTCTCGCGCCACATAACTTCTTCACAACGCACGGATACCGGGTACAGAACCGTATCCCCTACTTCTTTGGCCAGCTTTTCAGACCACTTCTTGATGATCACGTTGCGGGGGTCAGACACGCTGTAGATCGCGTGGCCAAAGCCCATGATCTTTTCCTTGCGGGCCAACATGCCCATCAGGCCTTCTTCCGCTTCCTCTGGTGTCTGGAATCTCTGAATCAGTTCCATCGCCGCTTCGTTGGCGCCGCCGTGCAGTGGGCCACGCAGGGTACCGATGGCGCCGGTTACACAGCTGTGGATGTCAGACAAGGTAGAAGCACACACGCGAGCCGTGAAGGTGGAGGCGTTAAATTCGTGCTCGGCGTACAGAATCAGGGAGACGTTCATCACGCGCTCGTGCAGCTCGCTGGGCTTTTTGCCGTGGAGCAGTTCGAGGAAATGGCCGCCGATGGAATCCACATCACTGTCGGTCTCGATGCGCACGCCTTCATGGGCGAAGCGGTACCAGTAGGTGATAATGCCAGGGAACAGAGCCAGCATGCGGTCGATTTTGTCGTCCTGCTCGCTGAAGTCCTTCTCGGTTTCCAGGTTGCCCAGCATGGAGGCGCCGGTGCGCATGACGTCCATGGGGTGAGCGTCTTTCGGGATCTGCTCAAGAACGGTCTTCAGTGCTGCAGGCAGTCCACGCAGGCTTTGGAGCTTCTTTTTGTACGCATCCAGTTCCTGCTGGTTCGGCAGCTTGCCGCGCAGCAGCAGGTACGCCACTTCTTCAAACTGGGCATTGTCTGCCAGATCGCTTACGTCATAACCACGATAGGTCAGGCCGGTTCCGGTTTTACCAACGGTGCACAATGCTGTTTCACCAGCTACCTGTCCGCGAAGGCCTGCGCCACCGAGTTTCTTTGCTTCTGCCATGGATGTCTCTCCTCTAATTATTTTGACTGCTGGAACAGTTGGTCAAGCTTCTGTTCAAAGTCGTGATAGTTCAGGTAATCGTAGAGTTCCATACGGGTCTGCATCAGATCAACTACGTCTTTCTGATCGCCCTTCTCAAGAATGTTCTGGTACACGGTAACGGCCGCTTTGTTCATGGCGCGGAAGGCACTCAGCGGGTACAGAACCATGCTCGCACCTGCTTCACCCAGCTCTTTGCGATTATAAAGCGGTGTAGCGCCAAATTCGGTAATGTTGGCCAGCAAAGGTACGTCGCCCAGTGCTTCCGAGAAGGCTTTGTAGTGTTCCAGCTCGGTAACGGCTTCTGCAAAAATACCATCAGCACCGGCTTCAATGCAGGCCTTGGCGCGATCGATGGCTGCTTCCAGGCCTTCTTTCTGGAAGGCATCGGTGCGGGCCATGATGAAGAAATCTTTGTCTACACGGGCATCGGCTGCCGCTTTGATTCGATCAACCATTTCTTCTTTGGAGACAATTTCCTTGTTCGGGCGGTGTCCGCAGCGCTTCTGGGCTACCTGGTCTTCAATATGAACAGCGGCGGCTCCTGCGCGTTCCATCTGCTGGATAGTGCGGGCAATGTTGAACGCCCCACCCCAACCCGTATCGATATCTACCAACAACGGCAGTTCGGTTGCTGCAGTGATACGGCGTACATCTTCTACCACATCGTTCAGGCTGGTCATGCCCAGATCCGGCAAGCCGTAAGAGGCGTTTGCTACGCCGCCGCCAGACAGGTAAATAGCCTGATGACCTACGCGTTCGGCCATCATGGCGGCGTATGCGTTAATCGTGCCTACAATCTGCAGGGGCTTGTTGTCGTTCAGGGCTTTGCGAAAACGCGCGCCCGGGGAGAGCTTGTTGGACATGATTATTCCCTCTCTTTAAATGATTGGTACGGTCAGATCGTTAAAACGCCTTCCTGGATTTTTTTCTCGATGTTTTTTCGAGCGGCGTTGATGTGTCTTTTCATCAGAAATTCTGCGAGTTCACCATCACGCTGCGCGATGGCTTCAACAATGCGGCGGTGTTCTCCGAGGGCCCGATGGGGGCGCCCAGCGGAAGTGCTTAACCGGTAGCGGTACATTCGCACCATGTAATAAAGATCGCCCAGCAGCATCTGAGCCAGCTTGACATTCCGGCTGCCAGTGGCAATACGGTGATGGAAGTCGTAATCCCCTTCTGCCTGATAATACGCCTGCCCGTGGGCTTCATCGATCATGGTTTCGTGAGCGTCGAGCGTGGCTTGTAGATCGGCAATCTCCTGATCGGTCATGCGCTCCGCAGCCTGACGTGCGGCGAGACCTTCCATGATTTCCCGTATGCGGTACAACTCCACCAGTTCCGTCGTGCTTAACGAGACCACACGCACACCCGCATGGGGGCGTCGAACTAGCAGCCCGCGGGACTCCAGCCGGCCCAGGGCCTCCCGGAGCGGGCCACGGGTCAGATCGAAGCGGGAGCAAAGATCCAGTTCGCCGATTTTGTCACCCGGTGCAAGATCTCCTTTTACGATTGCTGTTTGCAGACAATCAAAGGCTTCATCGGCTCGCGTATAGGTTTGAGGTGTAGTGTCCAGCATAGTTTGTCGACAATATGGGCTTGATAGTGTCGAAATCTACGCCGACCACGAAAGATTGTCAACAATCCAAGACATCTATTGTAAACAATCCGCCGTAATGTGGACTTGTGATTTCCGAGCTATCAGTACAGCTTTCGCTCTGAAGGCGGTGGCGGCGTGTATTGGTAGACCCAGGTTTCCGTGAGCGGCTCATCGCCCAAGCGTAGATACATTCGTATATTAACGGGCTCTTCCGACTCGCCCGGAACCAGATCGAACATGGCCCGATACCCGTCGATTGCAGACAATGGCCGCGCCGAGGTAATTTCAACCTCGCCCCGACTTACCGTGATAACCGGCTCTACCTCTGAGTTATCCGCCAGCATACTCAGCACGCCGCCAGCAAAATCCACCGCAAAGCGCCAGGAAAAATACTCACGCTTCTGGCCAATCACACCGCCAAGGCCCGTGCGGGTTGCCTGCACCGTTGCAAGTTCATTCGGGGTAACAGGAGCCTGCTCACCCCAATGCAAGCGATAGGCGTACAAGTACTCCTGATTCGGTCTTAGTGGCTTATCCGGGTGCCAAAACGCCACGATGTTATCGAAGGTTTCATCTACCGTAGGGATTTCCACCAAGTCGATACTTCCCTCGCCCCACTGACCTTTCGGCTGCACCCATACACTGGGGCGGCGCTCGTAGAACACGCCATCATCCTGATAGTGATCAAAGTTCCGATCCCGCTGCAACAAGCCAAAACCCTGGGGATTGTTATCGCTGAAGCTGTTGAAGCGCAGATGGGCGGGGTTTTCGAGGGGCCGCCAGAGCCATTCGCCACTCCCCGAAAGCATGGCCAAGCCATCTGAATCGTGAATCTCCGGGCGCCAGTCGTAATCCATGCGCCTGTTGTTTTCACCCACCTGATACATGCTGGTCAGTGGCGCAATGCCGGCTCTTTTCATTTCGGTACGAGGGTAAAGGGCAATGTCTACATCCATCACCATGTTCCGACCGGGGTCGAGAACAAAGGCGTATGCCCCCGTGATGCTGGGCGAATCCAGTAGCCCCCACACTCGTAGTACATGGCTGCCTGGCTGTGGCTTTTCCAACCAGTAGGCACTGAACCGGGGAAACTCTTCTTCACCGTTCATAGCGGTATCAATGGCCAACCCACGGGCAGACATGCCGTACTGCATCTCGGAACCCACTGCACGAAAGTAACTGGCGCCAAGAAAAGCGGCAAGATCTCGGGAAAAGTCGGTTTGATAATGGAGGCGAAAACCTGCATAACCCAGATTACTCGGGAGGTCGCCAAGGGGCTCTTTGCCTTCGTAGGCAAAATATTCCGGGTTGTATTGCAGTAGCCTGGCCTTTTCGTTGATTACTTCATGGATTTTCACAGGGGATTGAAAATACAGCCCCAAATGGAAGAGTTGCGCTTGAAACGCAGAGTCACTGTCAGCCCAAAGGGCATGATCTTTACGAAACCGGATGGCTTGATAATCGTCCCAGGATATCTGCTTAAGGCTCTGGGGCAGTTCGCCTTCATGAGAGACATAGGGCTGGCTGGCAAGCTCACGGGCGTGGCCTTTCAACCATGCATAGCTGAATGGTTTGTCACTGCTACCGCCTTCCAGCTTTTGCTCCCGCGCAAATACCAAAGGGGTCAGCGGCAGCGCACTGGCGCCAAGCCCTGCTATCAGGGTTTTCATTAGCGTGCGTCGATCCATAGCGTTTCTCCTTCTGTAACTGCGAGTGGGCGCGGGCAACCAGCACTGGCCGAAGTTACGGGCCTTTCGCTTGAGCGCTCAGCCGAGCGATAGAGTGCCCCCAAAAACTCCCGGGCAATGCTCGCCAGGCACCATCATGGAGAACCTTTAAAGACTCTCGATCTCGAACAATCTGACTCATTTCGGAACGTGACAGCGCATCAGGGCCCAGTTCAAGGCACCGTGCGACACAGGATTCCAGCTCCGCCTTACGGGAACCTCGCCGGTGATTCCATGCCAGCGCCTGATGCAAACGGTTGTGATCAAGCCTCAGTACAGCTTGCTCCAGAGGTGTGAGGGGGGAATTTTCTGGCTCTTGCGCCCGATACCAAACGGCGTCTTCAAGCAACGCCATGGCAGTGTTTTCTTCCGGTATAAGCAGTAATCGGCGTTTCTTCAAAGCCTGCCCTAATGAGTTCCGGCTAAGGAACACGGCGGTAGGTGCTGCAAGAATCAAGGGCAAGGCCACAGGCAAAGACCACAGGAAAAACATAGTGTCCAAGCTCCAAGCGAAGGCGGACCAACCAGCGCCCAGCACCATGCCCGGGAGCTGGGTAATCAACGCCTCTTTCCAGGTGGTTTCCTCGGTGCGGTTCTGCCCCGCCCACTGCAAGGACACATTCAATAAGGCTGAAACCACATAACGGCTGTGGGCCCACATTCGCAGCGGCGCCAACAGCACCGAAATAACGATTTCCAACATCACGCTGCAGAACAGGCGCCACAACCCGCCAAAATCCTTGGTAAACCGATGCACTACGGCATCAATAATGGCCAGAAATTTTGGAAAAAACAGCAGAGCCAAGGTACTCAGAGCCAATCCGAGGGCCCACTCTGGCCGCCATTCCGGCCACAACGGAAACAATCCCTGGTGCCCATCTGGAAAGTATTCGATGGGCGACAAGGTCATGTTAGCGGCAGCGATAGTGGTAAGAATCAGAAAACCAAGCCATAAAGGTGATGCCACATAGGCCATGATGCCATTGAGAAACGCCATTCGGTGGGCAAAACGTAACCCTGGCTCCCGCAGCATGACCCAAAGGTGCTGCAGATTTCCTTTGGCCCATCGGCTATCGCGGGCGAGTTCGTCTGCTAGCGTTGGAGGCGACTCTTCATAGCTGCCACTCAATCCCGGCTCCAACCAGACTTCGTAACCGGCACGCCCCATATAGGCCGCTTCAACAAAATCGTGGCTCATGATGGGGCCGCCAAAAATACCAATGCCTGGCAACTTGCGCAGGCCGCAATGCTTCATGAAGGGTTCTATGCGCAGGATGGCGTTATGACCCCAGAATGCGGCGTCTCCCATCTGGATAGCCGCCAGGCCGGTGGCAAACAGTGTGGAGTAAAAGCGGTTCGCGAATTGCTGAATGCGAGCGAACAATGACTGACCGTTTATGATATTCGGGTTGGTTTGCAGGATGCCTACGCCGGGTTCTCTCTGCATAAGCTGTACCATGCGAACGATGGTGCTGCCGGTCATCAGGCTGTCTGCATCCAGCACTACCATGTACTTGCATCGCTTACCCCAGCGACGAAGAAAATCTGCTACGTTTCCGCTTTTGTAGTTGAGATTCACGGGTCGCCGGCGATAGAAGATTCGACCCTCACCTCCCAGCTCTTTTGCAAGCTTGTTCCATGCCACCTGCTCCTCAAGCCACACGTCGGGATCACGGCTATCGGAGAGTATAAAAAACTCGAAATGTTCTATCTGGCCCGTGCGCTCAATATCCCGGTACACAGCCTTCAAACCGCTCAGGGTCCAGTGCACAGGCTCATGGTAAATCGGAAGCAACACGGCGGTTTTCGCCAGCGCTGTTTGCTCCAATTCGGCATCCGTGTGGCGCTTGAGTATGGAGTGTCTATCCCCACCCATCAGCCGGACTACAAACCCGAACACGGCCGTCCAAAAACCCACAGCGATCCATGCATAGAGAATGGCGAACAATGCCAGCATGCCGATTTCCAGTGCCGTTCCGCCATGATAGGGCAGAACCCAAAGCAGGTAGTAGCTTGCGATACCTGTTTGGCCGAATACAAAGAGCATCAAAACGGCGCGGCGAAGATTGGCTACCAATCGCCATGGGTGTTTGCGGGGAGTTAGCGTTGCGGTTTCATCCACGGCTGCGATACCCGATACTGCCTCTGCACAGGGAAGGCACCGGTGTGGGGATGTTTGCGTCAGGAAGAGTAAAGTAGTCGGGCAGCCTGTCCATGGCATTTGCCAATAAACAATGGCCGTCGAGAGTTCGGGAATCCGGGGATGACTCGATTTTAACCGCTTGATTAGCACCCGAACCAACTTCGGCTACAGCGTCGTCAATGAGCTGAAGTAGCTGGCGGCATCGCTCGCTGGTCATTTCAACACCGGCCTCGCACAGATAGTTATACACACGGCTGAATACATGCTGGAAGGAAATATCCTCCATGTTTGTCTCCTTGCCTGTTAATGGCTGTCTGTTCTGCCTATCCGATAGCTATTGCGCGTTGCTCCGAAGATCTGTTTTAGGGCCCAGTAAGTATGTCCATGTTTCGGTAATGGCATTGCCATCCTTAGTCAGGCCCCCTCTCAGCGTGAGAGGTTTTCCTGCGGTTGGTTTTGCAAGAACCGACAGGCGCCATGAATCTGTTGCTTCCACATATTCAACAAAATGCTCCAGAACTTCCACACCTTCCCCACCACTAACCTGGCTGACAACGGCAGCTCCCGGTCGCAATTCGGCAAGGTCACCACCCTCGAAATCAACAATCAGGCGTAAGGCCTCTCCAGATTCCCCATCCGTATTGCCTGTACCAACAAATGTGCGCACAGCGCGCGCATTTGGCTGCCCGGTGATGCCTGGATCGCCAAAGGTTACGGAATATTGCAGGCGCCGACTTTCACCCGCTTTCACCTTCTCGGCAGGCTTGAAGAAAGCGACAATATTATCGTTAGACTCTGCTCCAGAAGGAATTTCGACAAGTACAACCTCGCCCTTCCCCCAACTCTCCCTGTTCTCAACGCCAGGCTTTATCCACATGCTTGGCCTGCGATCGTAACGGGCTTCGTTGTCCTGAAAATCGTCGAACTCACGGTCACGCTGGATCAAGCCAAAGCCGTTAACCTTTTCTACATGGTGATAGCTCAATTGCAGATCTGCCGGGTTTACTAACGGGCGCCAGAGCCACTCGCCGGTTTCGCCATCATTGATCAGCAAACCATCCGAATCATGAACCTGTGGGCGCCACTCTCCCCTCGGACGCAACGTATTGTCTCCATAGAAAAACATAGATGTGAGAGGTGCCTGACCCAGCTGGTCAATATCATTCCGGAAAAACAATTGTGCGGTAACGTCCATCCGGGTGCTCTGCCCTGGATGAATTTCAAAACGGTATGCACCGGTGAGGCTGGCACCGTCAAGCAGGCCATACACCACCATTACATCGCTATCTGCCTTGGGGCGCTCCATCCAGAATTCAGTGAACGCAGGGAATTGCTCGCCGGATGGCAGGCCAGTGTCAATGGCGACTCCACGCCCTGAAAGTCCGAAATTCTGATTTGCCCCCACGCCACGGAAATAACTCGCGCCACCAAACACCAGAAACTGGTTTTGTGTGCCCTTCTCCGACAAAGGATAGGTCAACTTGAACCCGGCGTAACCAAGATCGGCGGGAATGCGTTTCGCCATTTCAGCGTTGGGATAATCAAACCGGGTTTTATCAAACCCAACGGGTTGCACGCCCTCACTATCGATAACGTTCAGTTTGACCGCATGGGAATAGAAGCTGCCTTGAGGGATCATCATCACCTGAAAGCGCGACTTGCCTGAACGCCAAAGGCTTTGGTCAGGCTTGAACCGAATAGACTGGTAGTCTGAATAGCTAAGATTTACGAGGAAGTCTGGTGCTTGAGCTGGTTGCTCATATTTTTCGCGGGCCAAGGCTTGCGCTTTATCTGCGACATCTTTGAAACCGAACGCCTGAGCGTTGCCAGATAGCACCATGAAAATCGCAAGTGCAGATAGAAACCCGGTTCGCCGTGATCCAATCATACCAGAACTCCTTGTAAGCCAGCTTATTAATGTAGCATCAGCTACACGGAAGGCTTCAAGTGACATCTTGGTAAGGGGTAATTAAATACCGACTGAAATGGAAAACGAGAGATCCGGGCTCGTAGGCATAAGGAGAGCAGTATTGGAGGCATTGAGCATCTGCCCAACACTCAAGTCTGCACGGAAATCTCTGGAATAAAGCTGGAGCGAGATTTCGCCCGTGCTGGTGCTGCCAAACCGGTCTGATTGCGCCTCTGAATAGGGCGCCCAACCTTGTAACAGGGAAAACGTAATGGAGGAGTTAAGTTCGGATGCAAACGGCCAGTGGTAGCCAGGACTGCGCGCATTCATCCGCAGCAAACCTCCTTCAATAACCCGCACGCTCTGGCCGTTAAACCCCCTCATGAGGCTGGGCCCTGCCACGACCATGTACTCGGAGGACGGCAAATCTCCAGGTGCGAACTGATATCGCCCGTTAAGTCCCAGGTTCCAGCTCAACACTTCCCTGCTGAGCGATGCCGCCACCGCTAATTTGTGAAAGCCATCGGAATCGCTACTGTAACCCGACGCCCCTATCGTCTCTTCTGAATCCAGCCCTCCAATGGCGGTTAACGATGTTGTTGCATAAAACCCGCCAATCAACTCTCGAGAGGCGCTGCCTTGAAGCCCAACACTGGAAAGACTGTGAGCGGCGTCCTCAATCCAAACTTCGTCTTCAAAGGCACTGCGTTTGCTACTGGAGTGGGAAAACAAGCTGCCGACCTCAATCCCTTGCCAGGACCAGAGGCCTCGTTTACCGGTCACCCTGAGATTACGCTGCGCTCCATAGGAATCGTACCGATGCCCCGAACCATTTACTGCGCCCGCGTAGTCTCGGTTTTCAAGGTCAATCCGAAAATCACTGCCCGCTAATGGAAACGAATAGCGCAGCGCCAGTGTCGTAGATTCTGCGCTTCCTTCCCTTGCCACTGAATCACTAAAATTGAGACCAAGCACGTGCTGGGACCAGATCAGGCTGTTGCTGGTCAGGTTCAGGCGACCATCGGATCTGTCGTTGCTTTGGTTCGAGTCGCCAGAAAACTCAACATGCGAGGCAACGTACTGGGTAACAGATTGCAGAAGGTCGGCGGGGTACAGATCCCACAAGGGGGATTCAGCCTGGGGTTTCACGCTGGCAGCTGAAGCCTGGCCGGCAGCAAGGCCAAAAATCAGGGTTGTCAGCAGAATGGGTCTCACGAAAAGCCTCAGTACAATGAAAAATGAGAATGACGATCCTTCTAAGATCCGGCGAGTTACTTTAAAAAAAAGGGACAGGATAATCCAGCGGCGCTTTCCAAAAATTACAATTTTAATGATCGCAAAAACAGTAGGTTATAGCGACATTTAAAAGCATTGCGTTAGATATCAGCACCATGCTCATCGAAAATCCCGGTCTTACCCGCCGATTACAAAATGTAATGAATCCCGCCTGCGCTCTCCACTAATGCAAATAACTTGGTAAACTCACCAAAATTTATGGATATGCTGCAAATCCCGACCAAAGGATGAATCAAATGATCAAAAAGTGCCTCTTCCCCGTAGCCGGTTACGGTACCCGCTTTCTGCCGGCCACTAAGGCTATGCCAAAAGAAATTCTGCCAATTGTTAACAAGCCTTTGGTGCAGTATGGGGTTGAAGAAGCCTCAGAAGCCGGCATTCATGAGTTCGGTTTTGTGACCGGCCGCGGCAAGCGCGCGATTGAGGACCATTTCGACATCAGCTATGAGTTGGAACACCAGATTGCTGGCTCAGGAAAAGAAGATCTGCTGTCATCCATTCGCGAGTTGATCGACAACAATACCTTCGCATTTACCCGTCAGATTGAGATGAAAGGGCTGGGGCACGCAATCCTGAGTGGTCGAAATCTGATCGGTGACAATCCATTTGCGGTGGTACTGGCAGATGACTTTTGTGTGGGCCCGGATGAAGGCGAAGATGGCGTACTGGCGCAGATGGTTAAACTCTATAACCAGTTCCGCTGCTCCATTGTCGCCATTGAGGAAGTACCGGAAGATGAAACTCACAAGTACGGTGTTATTGCTGGCGAGTCCATGAAAGACGGCCTGTATCGCGTGACAGACATGGTTGAAAAGCCGGCTCCGGAAGATGCCCCAAGCAATTTGGCGATCATTGGCCGCTACATCCTCACTCCAGACATCTTCGATATTCTTGAGCGTACACCCGCAGGTAAAAACGGAGAGATCCAGATAACCGATGCTCTGCTTGAGCAAGCGAAGAATGGCTGCGTGCTGGCCTACAAATTCAAAGGCAAGCGCTTTGATTGCGGAAGCATTGACGGGTTTGTAGAAGCGACAAACTACGTTTACGAGAACATCTACAAAAAGCAGTAATGGGGATCGGAACCCACACGTTATTCCAGGGCGCTCAGGCGCCCAGAATCTGCAATATCATGCGCCGGTTCTCTGCACTTGTTTTGCGGAAGCGGCGCAGCAGTTCACCCTCTTCCTCAGATATCTGAACCCGGTCTAATTCCCGCTCCAGTTCTTTCAATGCTGTTGAGAGATCATCGCTGTGGCTGAAAGCCAACCCCGGCAATTCAAGCTGCCCGCCTCCGCCCGGCTCAGTGAGATCCAGCATGTTCTCCAGGGGCGTTTCGGTTTTTATACAGAAATCCAGTAACGCTGATACGTCGGGGTAGGTGCGTTGCCTTGCGTCTGACGCCTCCCAACTTAAAACTTGCGCTTCTTCAACGCCGCAGATCTCGGCCACATCCCGGGAAGACAAACGCTCTGCCTCACGCAACTGACGCAACCGACTGTTGAATGTCTGCAGGTAACGCATGGTATTCGCCTCTGCACGTTTGTTCGGAAAATAAGTTAATAAGGAAATGTAACCTACATACAACTTTATAGGAAATTAATGAGTCCCGGTGGTTTTGACGCTTTTGTGGAGCATGTCACATGAATTCTCGGCGAACCGGCACTTCTTGACTATATTTTAGCCAGTACGGACTAACCGGCACTACACCTGTCGGACACCACAACAACCATGAAGGTCAAATGGATGCTCCCGAAGGCACTCACAATAAGTTTATTAGCTGTTGCCTCCACAGTGATAGGCGCCGGGTATCTATTGTCGGAGGAAAACCGCTTTGCTTTTAGCTGGGACTCAAAGACTCAAGAAAACAAAGGCAAACACGAAACCCCGGGCTCTGTAACCGCCAAGTCTGCTTTAGCACCGCTGGCCGCCTCTCAGAAAAAGCCACCCTCAAGCAATCCTGTCGAGTTTATGTTGGCAAAAGTATCAGATGAATATGCTCAGTCTGTTCGTTATCCACCTTGGTCGGTGCCCTTAACCGAAGCCCAGGCAAAAGGTTATCGTGGCAACCATTACGAACCCGTGGTGCTGCCGCTTGAAAATAGCGGCCAGTTTACTGTGACGCTCGACAAGTTCCGTTTTACTCGAGGCGAGGACATACTTGTTGTCGCATCGCTGCAGGGGCCACAAGTAATGGGTTACTCGCTTGATGCAAGCCTCGAACACACAGACTCCAGAGATTCTGCAGGCAGCACAACTCTGGAGCAGGATGACCAAACCGGGTACTACCAAGGCAGCTTGAGCTCCGACCAAGAGCCTGGAGACTACCGGCTCCTCGTAGAGGCGACGGTGGATGGCAAACCTGTTCGGCACGTCTCCAGTCTTACTATTGAGCCTTACTTAGGAGACTTTGAAGGGCTTGAGGATTCTTATCTGAGTAACAACAACCTTGTAATTCCGGTTACCTTTTCGCCGCAGGATCCCGGTTTCTTTGCATTGTCTGCCCAGCTCTATAACGGCCAGCAGCCTGTCGCCCAGCTTCAAGCCGAGAGACGGCTTGACCGCACTTCAGACACCATTTCACTAAAAGCTCACGGCACTGTGCTTGCCAACAAACCACTCAATGGAAAACTCCAACTGCGCAACTTGCAGATAAGGCAACTGCCAGCAAAACCTGGTGACCGCACTCACTACGCCTACGGTCCCGATGAAGGATATGACTTTGAGCCGCCGAGTCTTGATGATCTTCGTGACACTCCAGCGGTAAATCCCGAATCAGAACAGCGTGCAGCTTTACTGAAACAGTTGGCTGACAAGTTCTGAGTTAGCAAAATAATAACCAAGCAAACGGAGCAATCATGACAATAAAAAAGAACCGAAATGCCTGTAAAATTGCGCTTGCTGCGGCTCTCACCAGCAGCATGATGGCCGGAACTGCCCAGGCCCAAATCGCCGGGCACAACGTTATACTGGTCCACGGATTCCAGATGGAAGATCTCGCGACTCCTCCCGCCGATCTACAGGCGATCAGAGACGCGGGAGAGGATTACTGGCGAACATTTTGGCTGTCACGGTCTGAAGCGCGCATTGACTGGCCCAGCGATGGCCGTGTAGAAGGCAGCATTGCGCAAAGAGCCTACGAACAAATGCGCGAAATCAGCCAGCAGGGTTTGTGCGACAATTTTTGCATAATCGTGTCGCACTCAACCGGCGACCTGGTTACACGTTATTTACTGGAGAACCAGGCACGCTGGCTACAGAACGAAGGTTTGCCTCCGCTGAAGATCCTGGCCTCCATAGATTACTCTGGCGCAGGGGGTGGTACCGAGTTAGCTAACCTGGCCGTAAATCTCGCGTATAACCCCACCTGGTATAACTGGCCTTTGCGCGCCGCGGTTCAGGCGTTCACGGGAATAGATCCAGAGCCTGGCAAACTCGGTGTAGTCAATGATCTGCAGACCAACACCGCAAGAAATCTTGCGCTGAGCCCCAACTCTATCCCAAGGCTCAGGTTCGTCGCAGGCGGCTCATCCTACGGCGGCATCACCAAACCATTTATTTCAGGCACCGACGATGGGGTTGTCCCAACCCATTCAGCGTGCGGCGCCACCTCTGCGCAGGGTATCGATTCCTGCTCTGGTAATCTCAGCCTCGCAGGCAAAGTAAGCTCCCAGAATGGCCCTTCCGGCCTCTATTACAACCACTACCCGGTGCTTATGAATGAGGGAGTGAGCCATAGCGGCGTACTGGGTTCTGAAACCGGAAACATCTCGGTACCGGTTGTGAACAACACTACTCTAAACGGCTTACAGGTTGATTTTGCCAGCAGAACTTATGGTAAGCGCCCCTGGTGGAAACTGTGGGGATCCAAAGACCAATATATAGAAGTGCCAGGCTCGGATCAGATCGATATGTCTGCACTTGTTTACACGACACTTAACAATTAACAGCCACCGACTCTAAATAGTCCACAGGGTTCAAGGACGAGCCCGCTTTCCTTTTTACTTCGCAAACTATACATTGTGGGGCAATACCACTTCCAAAACTCTGGTGCTTCCCTACACCATGTCCGACTCGCACAAATCTGATTTGCTCCTCGTAGCCGTCACCCTGCTTGCCGCCGTAAGCTGGATTTTTTCCAAAGAAGCCATTCTCCTCATGCCGCCACTGCTGTTTATGGCACTGCGCTTTCTGGTTGCCGGTGGCTTTCTGTCTCTCTTCGCATGGCGTGCCCTCGCCCACCTCAGCGCCGACCAACTCAAACGTGCAATTGGCGTCGGCCTTGTGTTTGGCATCGCCATGAGCTTTTGGGTCATGGGCCTGTTTCACGGTACCAGCATGGGTGAAGGGGCCTTTTTAACGAGCCTTGGCGTTGTGATCGTACCCATTATTGCGCGGCTGGTTTTCAAAGAGGTTCAGCCCGCGAGTACCTGGCTGGCCATTCCTGTAGCCATCGCGGGGCTCGCTCTGCTGTCCCTTCAAAACGGATTTAAGCCGGAGCCCGGCCAGATTTTCTTTGTAGTGGCCGCAACGATTTTCGCTCTGTATTTCACTCTCAACACCCGGGCGGCGAATCAGCGCTCGACTATAAACCGCAAGGGCGAGTCGGTCGAAAAGCATCGCATCCCAGCCCTGCCTTTAACAGCCATCGCACTGCTAACCGTCGGAGCACTAACTCTGCTTGAATCGGTGCTGATGGAGCCTTGGCGGCCAACCTTTAGTGACCCACCCCCTCTTCTGATCTGGTGGGTGCTCGCCAGCGCAATTGTAGGAACAGCCGGGCGCTTCCTTGTACAAACCTATGCCCAAAGCCTGTCTACTCACAGTCATGGTGCCGTTATTCTGGTATTGGAGCCTGTATGGGTGTCGCTGTTTGCGGCTGGCTGGTTTGGCGAAACCATGGCGCCGATGCAACTCGCCGGTTGCGGATTAATCTTCGCGGCGCTGATTGTTAACCGGTGGAGTGCTTTGAGCAAAGCGCTTAGGGCATCACTTAGAAAGGGTAAAACCTACTGATCCGTCATAGTCTAAGCAACGTCAGGAAATCATACACTTTTCGTCGAAATCATCTCCTAACGATACCCGAAAGCACGCCAACTTGCTGTTTTTATTACCCTTTATAGACAGCCAATAAAGTAGGCACAAAACATGCAAGGTTCTGATTGAGCTGAGATCCAGCCAAACGCAAGCTTTCCCGATCTCATGATGTACGGCCGGAAGCCTGCTATGCACTCAATCTGGAAGAGATGACGATCATGAAACTAAAAAAATTACTGTCCGGACTAGTCTTCGGAGCCGCAATTGTCGCAACGCCTGTTCATGCTGCGCCCATCCTCAGTGACATCGTATTCGTTGTGGACGAGTCGGGGTCTATGGGAAATGTTCAAACCAACCTTAGAAATAACATTGGATTGTTTGCCAGTATCCTGACCGGAACAGGCCAGGTTGATGCCCAGTATGGTTTGGTAGGTTATGGTGACCGCGGCGTGTCGCCACGCATGCTGACCGACTTCGCAAACGCTGGCGACTTTTCAACCGCAGCAAATGGATTGCGTACCAACGGAGGCACTGAGCCTGGCTATCTGGCGACAGCCTTCGCTTTAAACGCGCTCGACGGTCAATCAGACCTCTTTTCCTTCCGTTCTAATGCCGTAAAAAACATCATCATTTTGACAGATGAGCCGAACAACCCGAACAATTCCTCATTTTATGGAACTGTCGGCGGCGCGAACGTAGATAGCTCTGTTCTCGACAGCATCCTCACCGACAACAACGCGCTTTATAATGGCGTTTTGAGAGGAACGAGCACCATCAACTCGTACAGCAGCTTGATAACTGGTCATGGTGGTACCGTATTCGACCTGAATCTGTTTAACACTAACGACGCCAGCGTTGTGACGGCTTTTGTTACTGATTTCGCCAACAAGAAGTTGCAGGAAACGCTAGATTTCTGTGACCTGAACCCGACTGATCCCGCATGCCTGCCGACTCAAGATGTTCCTGAGCCTGGCACTCTTGGTCTGTTGAGTTTGGCACTTGGTGGACTAGTATTCAGAAGGCGCCTGAGCAAGTTCACAGCTACTTCTTGATACCTTTAGCCGATGGGGTCGCCTGATCCCGTCGGCTTATTTTACACCTCTGATTACCTCCCAAACCTATCGCCCCACATCCTACCTGCACAACGAATCGGCCATCTTTCCTAAAGAGGTTGACCACAAAGCTTAGAATCAGTATATTTCGCCCCGTTGCAGAACATAGGACCATAGCTCAGTTGGTTAGAGCGCTACCTTGACATGGTAGAGGTCCCCAGTTCGAATCTGGGTGGTCCTACCAATTCCTGCAAGCAGACATGAAAAAAGTCACTTAGGCGCAAGCCAAGTGACTTTTTTGGTTTTGGGGCGCCTTTTACGGCGCCACCTGAAACCCCTCTGGCATCTGCTTGACCGGCAGCGATATTAAATTCAAGTTTGCGCCACCTGCCGGGATGGTTAGTGATAGCTCTACCAAGCCCTTGAGCACTTTTTCAAACCCCACGTTTGCCTTTAAATTGACCACATTCAAGGTCTCCAGTGTCACCAGCAAGCGCCCATCATCGATGAGCCGGACAGGCCCTGAAAGCTCCAGTTCAAACTCTGTGCTGTAGATATCATGCTTCAACAGGCTGTCGGTTTGCCCAAACAACTTGAGATTCGGAGCGTCCAGGTAGGCTGGTGCCGTGGTTCTGAATCGAAGCCTGCCGTCCGCCCCCTGATCAATCATGCCTACTATATGGCCTTCCGGATTATCCTCAGTCACAACGTGACGCATCCTGACAATGGCCGGCCCTGTTACCTGCTCCCCAAACACTTCCAAAAACACACTGATCGGGGTGGTAGCAATTACCGTAGGGTAGACTTTGACTTCAATTCCTTCGTCTCCAAAAACACTCGGGTCAATCGGCCCTGCCAAATCAATGTTCAGCCCGTAGGTTTTATACAAAAACTTGTTCTCCGGGCAATCCCCGCTTTGCGATGGCTTACACCCAATTCTTGCCGGCAGTAACTCCAACCCCACGACCTTCGCAGGGCCGCCCGACAAAATTGTGGTCGCATTTTTACTGGGTTTGTACACCGTTGGTGCGCTCTGCCCCGCAGGGTAAGGTTCATGGTCGAAGGGCTCCAGGCAGTCAGATGCGGAGTTGCAATCAATGACGTAATTGGAGTTCGCATCCCGCACAGGCACACTGCGTAGTGGTACAAATACATGGTCGGTCTGAGGTGCACCGCGGAAATATATTTCCAGATCCGGGCCGCCAATGTCTTCTGAATTGACAAGCAGGTCTGTTTGAAGAGGGAGCCCAAGTCCGTTCTGGTCTGTCTCGGAACAGATTGCGTTATCGCACCCCCCGCCCTGGCTAGACGCCAATGTATATCGATACAACGCATCCCTCTGCCATGGCTCGGTCGGGAAGAACCGAATGCGCTGGTTGCTGAACTCCAGTCGACCGGGCACGTTTTCGACACGCGCGGTGCCATCCTCGTTAACCGAGTCCACCTTGAACGTCTCCCCTAACCGCACCGTGCTTTCATCCAGGGACTGGGAAAACAGCACCGATATCGGGCGATTTGCAGGCAACCTGCTTAGAGGTATCACTTCTCCCAAAGGCCCGTCAATTGCGCCATCTACACACTGGCCATGCTTGTTATTTGCCAGATCCAAACCCACTGTCACGCAGGGATAACCCGGGTAGGTGGTTAGAGGAAGTGGTGAGACCTTTGCAACACCCGTTCCCAAATCGGGCAATTCAAACTCGAGAACCTGCTGGGGGAACCCGTTACCTGCGAGGTCGGTCAGGTTGGAATTAAGCTCTACAAAGTAGGTCACACCGTGCTTCAGCCCGCCCTCCGGATTGAGGCTCACCGATGAGCCATCAACACGGTAGTTGACCGGTACTTCACTTGCTCCAGCTTTCAGGATGACACCAGTTGCCACAGAAGATTCCAGAATCGGCTCATCGAAAAACAATGTCACGGGGTCGCCAGGCCTGTGGAGTTTGCCCATGTCAAGCGCGAAGTCTTTCTCTCCAAGGGTGCCGGGAGACCAACTCAACAATCCAGGCGGTTCCCGATCAGATTCCCGGTCATCAAACGCCGCCAGTTGCGCGTCAACTGAGGTATCACCCGTAATCTGAAAAGCGATCGTGGAGTCCGCAACTTCCCTGCCCAAAAGGGCTGGTTCAAGTACACCGAGTACATCAATCTTGAGTAGACCGTCTTCAACCTGTGCAATTCCAACAAGCTCCGCATGCAGCAGGTTCTGCGTTAACGCCGCGTTTGGGCTCGCCATCTCGGTGCTCATGGAGACATCGATAAACAGCCGCACGTGGCTAGGCGCATGTATATCATCTGTGTATGGATTGGGAATCAGATAACCCGTTGCATCTGTGATCATCGTTATGACAAGTGCACCGGTGGTCTGGGTCTGCCCCGTGCGCTCATCCAGAACAGGCACGGTTCCATTAGCCCTTACACCAACGGAGCTGCCCGTAAGGCGCGTGCCCCTTGGCACACGGATCGGCAAGGCTTCATCTGCGCCAAATGCTGGCGCGAACGCAAGTTCGCTGTACAGGCCGCCACTGCTTTCGGATACGTCAGTGTTACCCAGCAAAACCGAGTTCAATATAACGCCGTTGACCGGTTGCCCGTTCAGCTTGGACAACACCAGTTCTGCATTGCCCTCAGTGATACCCGGATCGGTCACATTCTGAAACTGGACAACGGTCGGCTTGGTTGATTTGGCGTGGAACTGACTGGCATAGGTTAGGCGCTCCCCGGTTATTGCCGGGAAATCTTTAACTGAAAGTGTATAGCGTTCGCCGCCCGTTAAATTATCACCCGGCAAACCACAGTTATCTGCGCCTTCAGCGATGCAGGGGTCTAATGTGATACGACGATCCTGAACAAACACGTTTGCGGGAACTTTATCCCCTTGCGCGTCCAGAAGCTCAATGGTGCCTCCCAGCACCTGCCAATCAGGATGCGCAGGATGAGTTAGCTCTATACGAAATGAGGCGAAATCAGAGGGTTCGAACAGGGTGTTCGGTGCAGGATTTATAGTGGCCACTGCAAAGTCCTGCCCTGCGGAATCAACATTTTTGAATCCGGTGAAGCCTCCGCGGGTTATAAACTGAATGCCTGGCGCATCATTGGCGAGATTGTCATTCAGGTTCCGTATTTCCCGACCATCCTGAGCCAGAACCGGATTATTGAAAACCACTTCATAGTTGGTGCCCGTCACCAGAGGCTCAGCAGGCGTTAATAGCACACTGTACCCATCATCAATGCTTGTGATGACATAATCGACATCGCCTACCTCAGAGCGCAATCTCGCGCTGCGCTGCAACGAGTCAGAGTCGACGGGTTCAGAGAACCTGAGAACTACGTCGGTGGCCGGGCTAACATTGCGTTGCCCATCCGTAGGGTATGAGTAAACGAGATCAGGGTTGGCGAGCTTAGGCGTAAGCTCAAGAGTGTCACTATCGCTGCAGGCAACGATAAGCGAAGCCAGAAGAGGCAACGTCAGAAGTCTATGTTTCACAGCGAAGCCCACCTTAAAATTTGAGCGTAATTGAAGTGCTGACGACATGAATATTGCCGTCGGCTGTGACAGATGTTTCGTTGCCACTTCCATCAACAATCAGGAAATCCCGATCAATCAACTGCTGATACTGATACGCAAAATCGAGACGTACGGGGTAGCTGAAAACGTGCGTGCGGTCATACACGGCTGCAAACCCGAGCCCGATAACAGCCCTGTCTGTATCGTAGTAATTGAGACCCGGGTTGCGTTCAGTGCGAAGCGGGGAGGTTTCGTAAGCAAGGCCCGCACTGACCAGATAGGTTCCGTTTAGCTGGTATTCGGCCCCTACTCGCGGAATCAACACATCGTCGAACTGAATGCGTTCAGAGGGGGAAAGCTCGGCTTGGTCCTTAATGGTATCCCCGGCAAACTCATCAACAAGTTCAGACCAACGCTGCTGTTCAATCGACACCGCTGCTCGCCAGCGTTCACCTGAATACTGCAATCCAGCGGAGTAAGTTTCCGGCTGAAACGCTTCTATCGTCGTTACGGCCACCGATAGCCCCGGATCCGGAACTGTGTTATTGACCACTACATTGGCTTCGACCGACGTGGACGACGACGACTTGGTTCTGTAAACGAGGGCTAATTCCCAGCCATCCCAAAAACAATCGCCGTCACAAAACAGCTCAGCAGGCTTTATGGTTGTACCCAGAATCGCCTTCAGCGACGGCTGGGCGTTGACGTTCAAGCGCTCCTGGCGCATATCACCCGTGAGCGTTGTTTGGGTTTCCAGTTCGGCGGATGCTTTCAGGGTTAACCTGAACGAAGCACCGACGGAGATACCCTTAGCAACATGGGTTCCGACGCCGGCATTCAGAAACATGGGCTGCTTTCCAAACTGTAAATACTGCCCGGTGTCCGACGTCTCCGACCGAAACGCCATCATTTCCTTGCCGTACTTTTCCAGGCCAAGAATAATACCCACGTGTAGAGGGTGCCTGTCACGGGTGAGCGAGGCGAGATTCGATTTAAACCCTAACAGAACATGCTGTGTTGGTGCGTTTGCAAGCACATTTCCACGGGCATCCGACCGGGTGGTTCGAAGCTCCTGCTCTGCGTGGAGAATGCCCGCCGTCAACTCTCCACGCTCATCGGCGGTAATGTAGGAAGGGTTGTAGTAGGTTGCAGACACTTCCTCGGTAAACATCGAAAGCCCCTGCGCAGTTGCTATGTCCTGGGGCATAAGCCCATAGCTGGTGCCCAGGTTGCCCATACCGGCCTGCGCCGATGGCAAGGCAAGTCCACAAACTACCGTGGTGCATATTAGCCACACCGCACTTCTTGCCATGTCCACCATTCCTTGTTTTATTAGAATTTTTGCGTAGATGTTGTTCGACAATCCGGCATTCTTGCAACCAAGCTGGGGGACTACAAGGGCATATTGTTACCCGAGCACTGGCCAATACTGCCACTGTCTTTTTGATGGGCTTTCTGTATGCCGGGGGGACGAACGCAGTCGGGCTGAACCTACAACGAACGGACTGACCGGCTTGGATCCGCGTCCAGAGGTAAGATTATTAGGGTATAAATCGGGCTGTATCTATGGAATCATTACAACAGTCAAGCCACAGCACCTTACACAATGAGAGAGTGAAGCATGCGTAAGTCACCATTTATTCTAGCCTTGGCAATGAGCGCCGCCGTATCAGCACCGGCTGTTGCCCAATTGGATGTAGAAGATCAGATTGAAACACGCCAGAGTGCATTTACGTTTGCAGCCTGGAATATGGGAAAGATTAAGGCTCAGGCAATAGATGGCAGCGTTGCCTATAACGAGCAGCAGATGCTGGCTGCAGCCAATGCCATTGCCGCGGTGGCAAACTCAGGTTTGGGTGGCCTTTTTGGCCCCGGTACTGCCAACGACAAAAATGAGAACACAAGGCTATTGCCTGTGTTTTTTGATAAGCCAGAAAAAGCTCGAGAAGTTGCTATTGGCTTTGCCCAAGCCGCGACCAAGCTTCAGGAAGTCGCAGCCAACGGCGGTGGCAAGGGCGCCCTAGCGGCTCAGTTCAGTGAAGTAGGTAAGTCCTGTAAGGCTTGCCACGACGAGTTCCGCGCCGAGTAAGCCATACTCTTGGAGCCCTCTCTATGGCTACTCACCACCCCAGATCGGGTGGCGGCGGCGGAGGGGGCGACAAAAGCCCTCCAGTCGCTACCCATACTGCGAACGCTGCCACCGCCAATGCGACAACGAAAGCCAACGGCCCACCGCCTGCCCTTTCCTCGGCTTGCGTTTCTTCGACTTTTTTACGCCCGCTGACCATTGGTGTGATGAGATTATCTTTTTTAACCAGCGTATAAAAAAGTACGCTGGCAATATGCAGGCCTATCAGGCCGTAGATAAACCATTCAGTGAACTTATGCCAGGAAGTAATGGTGTCGTTCCAATCCGAAGACACTGCACGGTAAAGTGGCCCATTGAACGCTATGGCGTCTGTAGCAAACAGTCCTGTAACCGCCTGAAAGCCCAATAATACGAGCATGGCCAGAACTGAAAGGGCACCCAAAGGGTTATGCCCTAGTCCTTGCCAGTCACCTTTCAGATACACGCGAATGGCAGATGGCTTCGGAACAAAGTGCAAAAAGCGGGCGTAAGTCGAGCCTAGTACACCCCACGCCAATCGAAAGCTAATCAAGCCCACAATGGTGATACCAAAGCGTTCATGCCACAACATCCAGGTACCCCCAAGGCTGACTGTCACCAGCGAACCTGTAACGGCAACCACCAGAAGCCAGTGAAAGAGTCGTGTGGGCAGATCCCACAAAGCGATCGACTTCATTTTCGGTTCCTTATAAAACTGACATAGACAGGCTTAATACCCGAAACCATACCGGTTTTGCTTTATACTGCCCACTGAATTTCACGTATCAAATTAAAGGTTTATACAATGCGAGTGGTCATCCGTTATTTTTTCCGGACGTTGCGTCTTATTCTCACGCCGTTTGTTCTGTTGAGCGAAAAGCTTGGTGGTGGAAAGCCCATGGAGCGTAGCCCAGAAGACCAGAAGGAAGTTGATGCCGCCTGCGAGAACCTTGCGCTGTATCAGTTCAAGACCTGCCCTTTCTGTGTGAAAGTAAGAAAGCAAATTGCGAGATTGAATCTCAATATTGAAAAGCGGGATGCACAGCACAACGAAACCCATCGGACTGAGTTGGAGCAAGGTGGGGGCAATATAAAAGTGCCCTGTTTGCGGATTCAGAATGAGGATGGCAGTGAGCAGTGGATGTACGATTCCTCTGACATTAACACCTGGCTAGAGCAGCGTTTCGGAAACCCAGCCTGAATCACACCTGGTAGAAGTCGCGATACCAGTCCACAAACTTTGCGATGCCCTCTTCCACCGGGGTTTCTGGCTTGTACCCTACGTCACTGATCAAGTCATCGACATTGGCGTAGGTGGCAGGCACATCACCTGGCTGCATGGGTAGGAGATTCTTTATCGCTTTCTTACCCGTTCTCTCTTCGATAATTTCGATGAAGCGAGACAGCTCAACGGGATTGTTACTGCCAATATTGTAAATACGATAAGGCGCCTTGCTGGTGCTCGGATCTGGCGCTGCCCCACTCCACTTCTCATTAGGCTCTGCCACCTGATCGAGAGTGCGAATAACGCCTTCTACAATATCGTCTATATACGTGAAATCGCGCTTATGGTTGCCGTGATTGAATACATCAATCGGCTCACCCGCGAGTATTTTCCTGGTGAAGATAAATAACGCCATATCCGGCCGGCCCCAGGGGCCATATACCGTGAAGAATCGGAGACCCGTAGTTGGCAGCCGGTACAGATGGCTGTATGTGTGGGCCATCAGCTCATTGGCCTTTTTTGAGGCCGCGTACAGACTTAACGGGTGGTCCACATTATCGCGGACAGCAAAAGGCATAGCCTCGTTGGCGCCATAAACAGAACTGCTGGATGCGTAAACCAGGTGTTTCACATCATTATGGCGGCAGCCTTCAAGGATATTCATAAAACCAACAAGGTTGGCATCCACATAGGCGTTTGGATTTTCGATTGAGTAGCGCACACCTGCTTGGGCAGCCAGGTGCACGACTCGCTCAGGGCGATGCTTTGCGAAGATGTCTGCCATCACAGTGCGGTCGGAAATGTCCTCGCGTACTTCTGTGAATCCAGGGTGTCCGGTCAGGCGTGCAAGCCGGGCTTCCTTGAGATTAACATCGTAATAGTCGTTAACGCAGTCAACGCCAATTACTTCATCTCCCCGCTCAAGCAATCGATGCGCTAGCTGCGCGCCGATGAATCCCGCGGTGCCCGTTACCAGAATCTTCACAATTTTTTCGCTCCTCTTAAAGCGCCTTAAAAGGTTAAACCTGCACTTATAAAGGGCCCGTCAACTTTAACGTCAAAGGCATCATCGCCATCTTTATAATCCACTGCATACTGGCGATAACCCGCTTGCAGCTGCAGCAGTGAGAGGCTGTACTGCCCGTAAACACTGAAATCACGCATCGAATCACCATCAAAGCTGATGAAGTTGCCCTCAGCACCAACCGCAACTCCGGTAAGCGGAAGGTCAAAGCGAGCGGAAATGTACCCCATAGGTAAAACAGCATCCGCTTCAGTACGGTCTACAACAGCACTTTTCTGCACAAGCAGCTCGCCGGAAAAATCTCGCACTGTAAGTCCGAGATCAAGATTGACCCAGTTATCGAGAATTTCGTAATACAGTGTTAAATCCAGTTGCTCAAGATCGAGCTCTGAATAGACCTGAGTACCTGCAGTAAAAATACCGTAGTTGCTGGTGAGCTCACCTTGCCCACTTTGTTGAATCAGCGTGTACGACAGACGCACATTAGGCAACACGGGAACCGGGTGCTCCAGATAAATACTGGCATTGACGTTACCGTCATCCTTCAAGCCTAGTTCGTCATTCATATCGACTGTGCTATTGCCGGATGACGCTGTACCCGAGGCGCTCGAGTCCCAATAACTTACGCTAGCGCCAAGGCCCGCAATGTCGGCTTGGGCAAAAGGGGTGGCCAGAATTAATGAACTGCCTAATGCAAGTGTGAGTTTTCGCATGGTGCACCTGTATCTTTATTGTCTGTTTGATTATCTGGCAATGAAATCAGTCGAAGTTAATACCGATGCGCCGACCAACTTCTTCATAAGTTTCAATAACGCTGCCCAAGCCTTGGCGGAAACGATCCTTGTCCATCTTTTTTTGGGTTTCCTTATCCCAAATGCGGCAGCCGTCGGGGCTGAACTCATCACCCAACACAATGTCACCGCCACTACGGCCGAACTCCAGTTTGTAATCCACCAGCAACATTCCAGCTTCATCAAACAGGTTTTTAAGAACGCCGTTTACCTTGTAGGTTAACTCTTTCATGCGCGCGAGTTCGGCCTCGGTCGCCCAATTAAAACTAATGGCCAACGACTCATTAACCATAGGGTCGTGCAGCGCGTCATTTTTCAAAAATAACTCGTAGGTTGGCGGGGTAAGCTCCAGCCCTTCTTCGACACCCAAGCGACGGCACAGACTACCTGCAGATACGTTTCGAACAACGCACTCCACAGGAATCATATCGAGCTTTTTAACCAGTGATTCCGTCGCAGACAACAGGCCCTCGTGGTGCGTTGGCACACCGGCGGCTTCCAGCTTATCCATAATGAACGCGTTGAAACGGTTATTCACCATTCCTTTACGATTGAGCTGTTCTTTCTTTTCGCCGTCAAATGCCGAGGTATCATCACGGAAGACAAGAACAAAGCGCTCTGGATCGTCGGTGCGGAATACAGATTTGGCTTTGCCTGCGTATAGTTCTTCGCGTTTTTCCATCTTAAGTCTCCGAAATGGAGGCCCGCACGCACTGCAGGCACCCCTTCTAGATCAGTATAGGTAATCGAATAGCTGCTTGAGCAAACCCTCTGCCCGCTTGTCGCCGCTGTATCCATCTACAGCGTCAGCGGTAACCCTGACCTGCTCATCACGCTCGACCAGATTCACTGTATGAGTATGGCGGGGCTTCTCTTTATCACTAAACCAGCTAAACCATCCCGGGTCGCGCTCATCGGCGCTGCGGAAATCGACGAAAATCCAACCTTCGCTCCGATTGAGGTCAAGCACGACAATATCCGATTCGCTCAGCGCGCGGTTCACCTCGGCCCAGGAGCGACCGTAGTCGAGATCCATGCCAATGGCTTGTGCCGTGTCGTTTTCAGATATCAGCTTAACCAATGGTTTTGTATCCATGCCCGACGCTGCGCGCGAGAAGGACTTACTCTCTTCACGGGCTTTCAGGAACTCACCCATGTCGGCAAGCAGCCGTTTCTGTAACGCAAGTTGCTCGGCGGAAAACTCGGGAACTCCGCTCCAGGAAAGTAGCTCTCCCGGCCAGGCCGAGCCTACGTCTGGCCCGTGCACTGAAGTAAGCTTGCGCACCTGGATTTCCGTGGTTTTCCGCCGAACACCTGGCGCTATACGAACTTGAAGAATGACTTTCGGTTCAGCTGAGGTTGCATCGACAGGAGCGGTGGAAAGCTCAAGAAGGTCGCGAGCACGCATATTGAAGTTGGCCAGCTCACTCTGTAGCAGCCCCAGCTGAGGGCTGTCGTGGGCTACACCAAGGCCTTGATCGTTCATATAAGTCGTGACCGCTGGCCAAATACGCCCCGGCACATCATTTACCAACAACCAGGCGCGACCATCAAGCTCTTCAACCAGGTAATTCTCTTCGAGAATTTCCGAGGTCATGTCCGGAGGACGAGGGATGTCAGATGGATACATTTTGCTGCCATCAGCCGGAGTTATTTTCCGGATAGGCATCACCTGGGAAAAACGGGAAGAATCCGCTGATTCTGGCAGAGCCAGTTCATCGCCTTCTTTCTCATACACATAGCTTTCAGAACGATCATCAAGCACGCCACATCCGGCTGTTGCCATAATAAGCAAGAGCCCGGAGGCACCAGCCAAGCGTCGGACTGCAAAAAACTTACGGGTTCTTGAAAGAACCTGCATTGGCCTTCTCTCTGTATGGGTCTGTTTCAGGGCTGCTGGTATCGGCAAATTCAGAGAACACCCGAAGCGTTCATTGCTTCTTCCAGTTCTCCGTGGAATTTCTCACTGAACTGGGTCAGTGGAAGCCGTATACCCTCACCAATCATACCCATACGTTGAAGCGCCCACTTAACAGGGATGGGATTTGCTTCCAGGAACAGCTTCCGGTTCAAAGGCATAAGAAGCTCGTTCAGGCGTTCTGTTTCTTCCCGATTGCCCGCAATCGCTGCGGCACAAAGATCAGACATACCTTGGGGCGCCACGTTTGCAGTAACCGAAACGTTGCCTTTTGCGCCAGCGAGCATCAGTTCTGCTGCAGTAGCATCGTCACCCGAATAAACGGCAAGGCGACCATTGAGAGCTTCAATCAGTTCTGCTCCCCGGGGAATATTGCCCGTCGCATCTTTGATGGCAACAATGTTCGGGATGTCGGCCAAACGCAAAACGGTTTCGTTTAGCATGTCGCACGCCGTGCGCCCGGGTACGTTGTAGAGCATCTGGCTCATACCGGGTACAGCTTCAGCGATGGCTTTAAAGTGCTGATAAAGGCCTTCCTGAGTTGGCTTATTGTAGTAAGGCACAACCAGGAGACAGGCGTCCGCGCCCAGTTTATGAGCTTCCGTTGTCAGATAGATGGCTTCACGCGTGCTGTTGCCACCGGTACCGGCGATAACGGGAATCCGCCCATTTACGCGCTTGATGATGTAACCAATTACCCGACAGTGCTCTTGCTGATCGAGCGTTGCGGATTCGCCGGTGGTTCCTACCGCAACGATACCGTTGGTGCCGTTGTCCAGATGAAAGTCGACCAGTTTGTCCAGATGCTCCCAGTGAATGTCACCGTTTGGATGCATGGGCGTGACCAGTGCGACAAGGCTACCCGTAATCATAAAAGCTCCATCCGAATAAAACGAATATGGTAATGTTGGGCACGAAGTGACACAAGGAAATTAAATTACACTTCGTCCGAACTGGTTGAGAAAGCAGGACCCTTTACCGGCCAGGCAAAGAATACAGCTTTCAACATGGTGGCCAACGGAATGGCAAAGAACACGCCCCACAAGCCCCAAATACCGCCAAAGAACAATACCGAAATAATAATAACAACCGGGTGCAGACTGTTCACTTCTGAGAACAGAACGGGAACCAGCACATTACCGTCTAATGCCTGAATTATGCCGTATATCACCATTACCCAGATAAAATGGCTACCCCACCCAAAGGCGAAGAGTGCAATCACCGCAACCGGAATCGTGACCACTGCCGCACCAATGTATGGGATTACAACACTCAAGCCCACCAGAAGCGATAGCAAGGCAGCATAAGGTACGCCAAGGAGTTTGAACGCAATATAGGTCGCGCCACCAACGATCAGAATTTCAACCGCTTTCCCACGCACGTAATTTGCACATTGAAGGTTAACCTCATGCCAGATTTGAACCATCATCGGACGTTGAGGTGGAAGCAGTCTGGAAATGGCCCCTAGCAGGACTTCCCGGTCTTTCAGGAAGAAGAACACAAGTATAGGAACCAAAACCATGTAAATGAGCAGTGCGACAAGATCAGGGATGCTCGACAGCGAGAAGGACACCAGCCACTGAGTCATGTGGCCCACCTCAGTATTCACTTGTTGGTAAAGACTGCGCACCGCCTCAGCCGAGATCAAATGTGGGTACTCTTCAGGCAAAAGCTCAAGGTATGACTGCAGCTCACCAATGATTCGGGGAGCCTCGCCTGCAAGCGTGCTGACCTGAGTCCATATCAGCGGTAAAAGGCCAAAGATAAACCCTACCAATACACCGAGAAACACCAGAAACACACTGAGTATCGCTAAACCTTCCGGAACACCATAGGCACTCAACCGAGTAACCAGCCCCTGCAGAATAAACGCCACAATAAGCGAGGCGATCGCGGGTGCGAGCATGGCACCAAAAAAAATAATGAAAAATGTGCCTGCCACCAAAATCAGAAAAAGAATGACAGCTTCTTCATCTGAAAAGTATTTGTGCGCAAGACCGCGTAAAATTCTGAACATCAATGACTCCGGAAAATTAACCGCCGCACTCTATCACAAAGCGGAAATGGCCATCAGTTTGCGTAGAGTTCACCAAATGGTGGCGAGACAACTCCAGAAAGGCCGGAATATCGCGAGCGGAGCCCGCATCTGTGGCAATCACCTCAAGCATATCGCCCGGAGACATACCGTTGAGCTCCAATTTTGTTTTCAGCAAGGGCATTGGGCAGCGAAGCCCGGACGTATCCAGTGTACGATCAGCCATAAAGAAGGTGCACCATCACAAGACATGAAATTCGCAAGCCGGCATTATGCCTCCAGTGATACTGTATTGCATCACAATACCTGTTAATCAGCAGATCCGGATTTTTTGACGGGATACGCTGTCTCAACAGCAGCCAGAACCAGGAGCACACTGCATTACATGAATGACGTTCTATCGGAGTTTCGTGGGTACCGGAAGATTTCAACAGCAACCATTCTGGCTTTCTTACTGGCCTTGAGCTCTGTATCGCACGCTCAGGATACCCGGCTGCCGAATATTGGTGGAACAGGCGGCGGGCTTATTTCCGGGCATCAGGAGAGTGACATTGGGCAACAGGTTATGGTGTCGATCCGCCGATCCGCTCCGCGTATCACCGACCCACTTATTTACGACTACCTCAGTGCCATTGTTTACCGGCTGGTGCCCTCAGCTCCCCTGGAAAATCGCGATATTACGCTCGCGCTTATTGATAGCCCGGCCCTCAATGCTTTCGCAGTGCCTGGGGGCATTGTCGGTGTAAACGGCGGGCTGTTTCTCAACGCCGCCACAGAACAACAGTTTGCATCGGTGCTCGCTCACGAACTTGCTCACCTTAGCCAGCGGCACTTCGCCCGTCGTCTTGAGCAGCAGGAGACCAGCGCACCCTTAACGCTTGCGGGTATGATTGCCGGCATCGTGCTCTCTGCGGTCACTCAATCCGATATAGGCATTGCGGCGATTGCCGGCACACAAGCACTGGCCATACAAAACATGCTGGCCTACAGCCGCTCCCACGAGCAGGAAGCAGACAGAGTGGGGCTGGATATTCTCGCTACTGCGGGAATGGACCCACGGGGCATGCCTGAAATGTTCGAAATAATGATGCGGCAGAACAGGCTGCAGGGCAACAACATGCCTGAGTACCTTTCAACTCACCCTCTGACCCAAAGCCGGGTGGCCGATACCCGTAACCGTGCGGAACAATACCCCGAGAAAACCATCCGGGATGGCCAGGAATACCACCTGATGCGCAGCCGCCTACAAGTTCACTACGCGGCGTCTCCCGAAATAGCGGTGGACACCTTCGAAAATTACCTGAAAAAACCGGATGCGGAAACGAACGAAGTCATTCGTTATGGACTGGCAGTCGCCTACCTGAGCAACAACCAGGCTGAAAAAGCAGCAAAAGTCATCAACGAGCTATTGAAGAACAGCCCGGGGCGGATAACTTTGCAGGTAACCCTGGCAGAGATATATATTCAGGAAAACAAGCTGGATGAGGCTCGATCTGTTCTAAAAGATGCTTTGAGCAGGAACCCGGGCAACTACCCAATTACATCAACACTCGCCGATGTGGAAATAGCGGCAGGCAACGGCACTAAGGCGGCCGAGCATTTGACGCAACTAACCCGCAAAATGCCGCAACAGGAATATCTATGGTTACGCCTGGCAGAAGCCGAAGGCATGGCCAGGAACATCGTGGGAGTTCACCGCGCCAGGGCGGAATATGACGCTCTTATGGGGGATCTGGAGTCTGCCCAGAGGCAGCTCAGGCAGGCTCAGGAAAAACTGCCTGCCGGCTCAGCTCAACGACAAGTGGTAAGTGAGCGGCTAGCCGAGATCACCAGCCGCCACCAAGCCCGCAGAAACAATTGAAATCAGGCGTTACCCGCCGCTTTCAGGTTCATCCCCGCAGTGAAATCGAGCATACGCCGCAAGGGTTTAAGTGCAGCCTCCCGGGTTTGTGCATCCACAAGCACTTCCTGATCGCCCTTTTCAATCACAGCAAGAAGGTTCTCCAGGCCATTCATGGCCATCCACGGGCACTGGGCACAGCTGCGACAGGTAGCCCCGTTGCCAGCTGTAGGCGCCTCTATCAGCGTCTTATTCGGTGCCAACTGCTGCATTTTATAGAAAATGCCATTATCGGTAGCAACGATGAATTCCTGATTTGGCAGGTTCTGCACAGCGTGAATCAACTGAGAGGTTGAGCCAACAACATCCGCCATTTCCACAACAGCATCGGGAGATTCAGGGTGAACCAGTATGGCCGCATTCGGGTATAGAGCCTTGAGGTCTTCCAGGCCACGGTGCTTGAATTCTTCGTGCACTATGCAGGAACCATCCCACAGCAGCATGTCGGCCCCGGTCGTTTTCTGCACGTAGTGCCCGAGATGCTTGTCAGGGGCCCAAAGTATCTTCTCTCCCCTCGAATCAAGATCTTCAACGATAGCCTGAGCACAGCTGGAGGTTACAACCCAGTCTGCACGGGCTTTGACAGCGGCGGACGTATTCGCATAAACCACAACGGTACGGTCACTGTGCTCATCGCAGAAGGCCTGAAACTCATCGGCAGGACACCCGATATCGAGTGAGCAGGTTGCTTCAAGGGTGGGCATTAAAACGCGTTTTTCCGGGTTCAGTATTTTGGCAGTTTCACCCATGAATCGGACGCCCGCCACGACCACTGTAGAGGCCGGATGTTGATTTCCGAAACGAGCCATTTCAAGTGAGTCTGCAACGCAACCGCCGGTTTCTTCAGCGAGACGCTGGATGTCGGGGTCGGTGTAATAATGCGCCACGAGTACGGCGTCTTTTTCCTTGAGGACTTCCTTGATGCGGGATTCAAGCCGCGCCTTCTCATCAGCGCTGAGCGGCTTGGGCTCCGCTGCATGGGCCAGGTGTTCCTGAACAAGAATTCGGTCTTCAGCTATAGTCATGTACGGTCACTCTCAATCAACAGGAAGCAATCACGTGAAACCAATTACGTGGCACCAGATACTTTCCGCCAGCTACATTCTGCCCTTGAGTATATCATTTCAGATACCGATAGCGCTGTAGGGACTATACCGAGCCCGCAAATTCCGTTTTGCCTGCTGAAAAACCGGCAAGTAAAAAAAAAGGACTGCATTTCTGCAGCCCTTAAGCTTTAACTCGCAATGCTTTCGATCCTTCCAAATCAAGCTTTGTAAACTAACAAACCTTGATTCTTCGTACTGCTGATAATGGTGGGTCGTGATGGATTCGAACCATCGACCAATTGGTTAAAAGCCAACTGCTCTACCAACTGAGCTAACGACCCTAAACAGGTGATCAGTGCCTGGTGACCCTGATCGATCCCGGAGCGGCTCAGCAATTGCTCCGGAATTCGAATTGGTGGGTCGTGATGGATTCGAACCATCGACCAATTGGTTAAAAGCCAACTGCTCTACCAACTGAGCTAACGACCCAAGCGAGGCGCATATAGTAATGATTTTTCCCTGACGATCAACCCCCTCTCGCCATGTTTTCTAATATTTTTCCGATTACCGTGTTATTAACCCTGGGCAGACCCCAGATATTTTCTGGCAAGCCCCGCAGCATCACTCTCGGGATAGTCGTTTACAACCTGCTCCATTTGTTGACGGGCTTCGGCCTTCTTATCAAGCCGATCAAGGGTTACTCCCAGCTTGTAGACGGCATCCGGCGCCTTACGGTGGTCCGCATAACGGGTTGCAACAATGGAGAAGGCCTGACGCGCTTGCTCAAGTTGAGGTTTGACCAGATACACCTCACCCAGCCAATAGTACGCATTGACCGTAAGATCGCCTTCGGGATACTTATCTATGAATTCATAAATACGGCTGATGGCTTCGTCGTATTTTTTCTGGCTATGAATGAGATCCTGAATGGCGGTGTACGCCTTCCGCTCCTCTGCTTCGGGCTGACGATACTCACGTATAGCTGCAGGCTTACTCTTTCCGGAGTCGCCGCTAGCTGCTGCCTGGGGTTGAGCAGATACCTTCTCTGAAAGATCGAGTATGCGCTGATCGAGATCAATGTAACGATCCCTCCCCTGATCTTGCAGACGCTTTATCAGATGCCTCTGCTCTTCCGATTCACCCTGTAGCCGCCTGACTTCACCCTGAAGCTGCTGAATCATGTAAAACAACTCAGACGTAGCCTGGCTGGCATTGGCCTTGCGCTGAGCTTCAGAGGCATTGCTCTGGAATGCGGGGGTAGATGACTGCGCCAGCGTTGTCCCCGCCTGCCCTAAGGCAAGCGGGAAAATCACTGCCGCCATGAGCTGTTTTCTCATGGGTTTAACCTGATGTTGTATATGTGTTTACTCGAATACGAGTTCCACACGGCGATTTTGTGCCCATGCGCTCTCTGTCGAACCCATAACCGCCGGCTTCTCTTCACCATAGCTTACGGTTTCCATCTGGCCCCGTGAAGCACCATTCACAATCAGGAAACGCTGAACGGCATTCGCACGGCGCTCACCCAGTGCCAGGTTATATTCCTTTGAACCGCGTTCATCACCGTGACCTTCCAGACGAACCTTCTGGCCAGGATTGCTGGACAGATAGCGTGCGTGCGCCATGAGTACATCACGGGCTTCGGGCTTGATCTCAGAGGTATCGAAATCGAAATAGAAGGTTGTAATATCCCGCAGAGCAGCCTGCTCTGCCTGCTTTTCAATTTCCATGCGCTCGTCTTCGGTCATTGACGACGAAGAAATGCCGCCCTGATCGCCACCGCCATAAACGGTAGAGCCGCCATCCTGATCGATAGGCTGAACATCGGAGCCGTAAGCTCCGTCATCCATATTTTCGCCTGTCGTACTACAACCGGCGAAGAGGCCTGCGGAAAACAGCAGTGCAACTACTTTGGCTTGGACTGACAACTTCATGATTTATTCCTTTCCGTTGGTTGATTTGAACTTCGACTCTTCAGATGGATGCCGTTGCACCCATCTACTACCGAACAATAGGCCCCCAGGCCGGGTCGCGGACATCCCCTTCCGAAGCGGGAAGGCTATATGCGGCACCGCCATCTGCTGAGATAACAGTCAGCACGCTTTCACCGCTCTGCTTGGTGGCGTATATCAGCATGCGGCCGTTTGGCGACACGCTGGGAGACTCATCGGATTCTGTGCGAGTGAGGACGGTTTCCTCATCGGTCTCAAGATTCGTGCGAGCAATCGTGAATGCCCGATCGCGCTGGTGCACGTAATACACATATTTACCTGTGTTATCGGGACGCGGGCGAGCGTTGTAGCGGCTGCCGAAAGTTATCCGCCGCGGCTCAGCTCCCGGCTTTGCCATGTAGTAGATCTGCGGCCCACCTGAACGGTCCGATGTAAAGAAAATGCCCTTACCCGCACTGTCCCATGCGGCTTCAGTATCAATCGCCCAGTGGTTACTGAGTTTCGTCACCTTACGGGACTGAAGATTCATCTGATAGATCTCGGCATTGCCGTCTTTAGACAAGGTCATCAGCAGCGACTGACCATCCTGTGACCATGCTGGCGCCGAGTTCAACCCAGGGAAATCGGCCACCTTGGTACGCTGCCCCGAACTGAGTTCATGAACAAATATAGCGGGTTTGCCGGTTTCAAAAGACACATACGCCAACTTTCTGCCATCCGGCGACCAGGCCGGGGAAAGAATCGGTTCTTTACTCTCAAGGCGAATTCCGGCTCGCTTACCGTCTATGTCGCTGACTTGTAGCCGGTACCGGGATTTCCCGTTTTCCCGCTCCAGCGTTACGTACGCCAGCTTGGTAGAAAAAGCACCGGGTGCACCCGTAATCGCCTCATACACCTTATCGCTAACGTGGTGAGCCAGTGAGCGAATATTAGAGGCTGGAGCGCCAGCGGTCTCCCCAAGTATTCTCTCTTCGCGGTTAACATCAAACAGCTCATAACGAGCCTCTACCCTGTCACCCGTGCGTGTGAGCTCACCCACCAAAACATAGCGCTGGCCAAGCAAGCGCCAATCCCGGAAATACACATCCGATCGTTTTGATGGAAGGCTTAGCATTTTCTCCGGTGGCAGGGGGCGAAACTCGCCACTCATCGCCAGGTCGGCCTGCACAATGCTGCTTAGTTTATCCCCTACAGGCATGCTGCCATTTTCAGCAAACGGAACCACAGATACCGGAATAGCGGAGTCTGCACCCTCAGTGATACGAATCAACAGCTCAGCTTGAGCACTTCCAGCGGCTGTCAGCATCACGAAAAACGCTGCGATAATCGTTATCGGTAGCCTGAATGAGATTTTCTGCTTCATGGTGTTACCCGTATCCTTATCTCAATCGTTTAGGATTGAATTCGATCGTAAACTGGCGAAAATAGGTTTCAAACGTGTCTCGCTCAGATGGCACCGGGTATCGGTTTAGTGACTTTACCGCACCCAGAGCGGAGTTATCGAACGCAGTATTTCCACTACTGGCCACGAGTTTAACGCTTGCCAGCTCGCCGGTTGGCAGCAAGGTGATCTGCAAACGCGCAGTCATGTCTTCGGTCGCCGATGAAGGCGGATACCACGCCTGGCTAAGCTTTTCACGGATCAACGCCTGATATTTCTGGCTTTCAGACAACATTTGGCTCTCGCGGGCTTTCGCCGCTGCTGCTTGCTCCTGGCGACGCGCTTCATCTGCACGGGCCTTGCGAGACTGTTCTGCCTGAGCTTCCAACTGCTGCTCTTGCAACTTGCGTTCTGCTTCCAACCGTTTGCGCTCTGCTTCTTTGCGGGCAAGCTCTTCCTGCTTCTTACGCTCAGCTTCTTCGCGCTTACGCTGCTCTTCCTTGCGTTGTCTTTCCTCTTCCGCCTTGCGCTTGGCTTCTTTCTGTCGCTTTTTCTCAGCGTCTGCTTCTGCCTTGCGGCGCTCTCGCTCTTTTGCCTCTGCTTCGGCTTTCTGGCGCGCAGCCTCTCGCTGCTTTTGAACCTTTAACTCTTCAGCCTTGGCTTGCTCGCGCTTGCGCTCCTGCTCTTCGGCTTTGCGCTTGGCTTCTTCGCGCTTTTTCTTCTCGGCTGCTTTACGCGCCTCTTCTTCTTTCTGGCGCTGCTGCAATTCCGCCTGCTTCTGCTTTTCCAGCTCTTTACGTTCCTGCTCTCTGTCTGGCTGGTCAACCGGCTCCACAACCGGGCTTGGCTCAGGCTTCTGCTGGGTGATCAGACGCGCCGAAATACTACTGGGAGGCGGCTCCTTAATAGGATTCGACCACGACCAACCAGCCAGAGCCACGCCAGCAATGAGCAGATGCAAAGCCACTGAGAGCGCAACTGGCGACCGCCAGGGCGGCACTCCGGTGCTGGTGTATTCCCGTTCCTGACCTTTCACAACAAATCCGCCTGCGCTGGTGTCACGTTTCGTCCGGGGCTGAATCGGTAATCAACCCTATGCTGGTTGCACCTGCACCCTGTAAAGCCGCCATCAAGCGAACAACGGTGCCGTAATCAACGTTTTCATCACCACGCACAAGAATTTCGCTGGAGGTTCTTTGGGAAAGAATTTTTGCCACCTGCGCTCGAACTTCAGCCAGGGGCATTGGATCACTCCCCTTATCTCCCACTTCCACGTAATAGGCACCATTTGAGTCCACCGACACTATGATGGATTCCACATTTTTGTCGGCGGTAATTGGCGCAGACGATGTCTCCGGAAGATCAACCTTAACGCCCTGGGTAAGCATAGGTGCCGTCACCATGAAGATAATCAATAGCACCAGCATCACATCGATGTACGGAACAACGTTGATTTCCGACATCGGCTTCTTGCGGTTTTCGGGCATCATCCCCATGCCTTTCATAGCGCTGTGCTCCGTCTGTTAACCGTAAATATCATCAAGCTGCGCCCTTCTCGGCGCTGTGGACACGGCGATGCAGAATGCTGGAAAATTCTTCGGCGAAGGTTTCGTAGTTTTTGAGCAGCGCATCTGATTTAGCGGAAAACCGGTTGTACGCGATAACCGCTGGAATCGCTGCGAACAAACCCATGGCCGTTGCAATCAGGGCTTCCGAGATGCCCGGCGCAACCGTTGCTAGCGTGGCCTGCTGAACCTGGGCCAACCCCCGAAACGAGTTCATAATGCCCCACACAGTGCCAAACAGACCTACATAGGGGCTTGTTGAGCCTACCGTTGCTAAAAACGGCAAGTGGGTTTCCAGTCGCTCTTGCTCACGGGAGAATGCCACCCGCATAGCGCGCTGCGTGCCCTCCATAACGGCATCGGCATCGCGGCTTTGCTGGCGAAGCCTCGAGAACTCTTTGAAGCCGGCACGGAATAAGGCTTCCATGCCCGAGAAAGGCGTGGGCTCGGCATTTACCTCACGGTAGAGTTGCCCCAGATCCATGCCAGACCAGAAGCGCTCTTCAAACGCCAACTGCGCCTGTCGGGCTTTGCGAAATACCTGCAAGCGCTGAAAAATAAGCGCCCAGGACATTACCGATGCAGCGGCAAGTAACAACATAACCAGCTGAACCAACACACCGGCATTTGCAATCAGACTCCAGACTGACAGTTCCGAATCCACCACTTACTCCTGGGTTATTTCGTGTTTTGTTTCGATTTTAAAGCTTTGGGCAGTTATGCCCCAAAAGCTCCAGCATGTTTTCAGGTAAGCGCCTTGGGCGCCCACTATCAAGTGCTATACAGGCAACTCGTACGCTTGCCTCACACAAATTTTTGCCATCTTTTACCCGCACTACCTGTTGACGGAAATCCATCCAGACGCGCCCAAAGGCCACTGGCTCTGCGGTAACGGTAAGCTCATCATCCAGCATGGCTGGAATGGCGTAGTGAATCGACAAACGTTGTACTACATAGCTTATGTTTTCAGCCAACCCCGCCCGAAGCCCTACCCCACAACTTCGCACCCACTCCGTGCGTGCGCGCTCCATGTAATGCAGGTAACGCGCATGATAAACAATGCCGCCGGCGTCTGTATCTTCAATATATACCCGGATTGGCAGCGCAAAGGTTGCAGCTGCCTCGCCCCCGCTCAAAGAACACCCCCTTCAGAGGCAGGGGCATCCGGTGCTTGCGGCACAATGCCAAAATGCTGGTACGCGTGGGATGTCACCATGCGACCTCGGGGTGTACGCACCATAAAGCCCTGCTGAATCAGAAACGGTTCGAGAACATCCTCGATGGTTCCGCGCTCTTCACTGATTGCTGCCGCCAGGCTTTCTACGCCCACTGGTCCGCCATCAAACTTTTCGATCATCGCTAGCAGCAGTCGACGGTCCATGTGATCAAAGCCCTGACTATCTACCTTCAGCATGTTCAAGGCCTGATCGGCTATCGCTGCATTGATGTGGCCATCCGCTCGTACTTCCGCGTAATCTCTCACCCGCCGCAACAGCCGATTGGCTATCCGGGGCGTGCCTCTGGAGCGGTGCGCTATTTCGTAGGCGCCCTCTTCATCCATATCAACACCGGAAAGCCGCGCTGAGCGACCAACAATGTGCGTGAGATCCGCCGTATTATAAAATTCCAGACGTTGAACGATTCCGAATCGATCCCTCAACGGAGATGTCAGCAGGCCAGCCCGAGTGGTTGCACCCACCAGTGTAAAAGGCGGTAAATCCAGCTTGATCGAACGCGCTGCAGGCCCCTCACCAATCATGATATCCAGCTGATAGTCTTCCATCGCCGGGTAGAGTATTTCTTCTACCACAGCGCTCAGGCGGTGGATCTCATCAATGAAGAGAACATCGCCCTCTTCCAGATTAGTCAGCATGGCCGCGAGATCTCCGGCCTTTTCAAGCACCGGCCCGGACGTTGTCTTTATCGACACGCCCATCTCGTTGGCAATGATATTGGCTAAGGTTGTTTTCCCCAGCCCTGGAGGCCCGAAGATCAGCACATGGTCCAAGGCTTCCCGACGACCGCGAGCCGCCGAGATAAAGATATCCATCTGTTCCCGCACCGCGGGCTGCCCAACATACTCCGCAAGCAACGTTGGCCGGATAGCGCGATCCTGAACCTCTTCGTTGTCACCGGCCCTGGCTGAGATCAGTCGGTCGGATTCAATCATGAACTTATCCGCTTATCGGGAATCAATAGACTGCCACTTAAAACCAAAAGTGACCCAATTGTACAAACAGCCACCTGCGTGTCACGTTACGCTCTCTACAGGTTTGGCGCCATACAGGCTACATATTAAAGTCACGTCATCAAACAGGTATCATATTGCGCAGGGCCAGACGAATCAGGGCCTCACTGGTCACCCCCTCTTTTGCCACCTTGCTAATTGCCCGCGCAGCTTCCTGAGGTTTATACCCAAGTGCTATGAGCGCCGCCTCTGCTTCGTCGGCAGGATTGTGTGAGGACATTGCATGCTGGGCTGAGTCTGCTGCACCCGCCTCTGTACCTGCAGATGCAGGTATAAACTGCCCTTCAAGCTGCTTGATGCGGTCTGGCATCTCAATCAGCAGGCGCTCAGCTGTCTTCTTGCCGACACCCGGCAGCTTTACCAATGACTTGATGTCACGAGCCTCCACGCAATGAATAAACTGCTGCGCCTCCAACCCTGAAAGAATACCGGCAGCCATCTTAGGACCTACACCGTTCACTTTAATCAGCAACCGAAATAGATCCCGATCAAGCCTTGAAGCAAATCCATACAGGCTTTGAACGTCTTCTCGAACGACGAAATGTGTATGAAGGGTAACCTCCTGCCCGGGTTCTGGCAGGTGATAGAAAGCAGTGAAAGGAATATCAACTTCGTAACCCAGACCGCCACATTCGACCAACGCTTGCCCGGGTGTTTTTTCGACCAGAATACCTCGGATACGACCTATCAAGGATTGCCTCCTGCCGCTCCGTAGAGCAGTTTATTGTTGTCGCACGCGCCCACTGCGCGCCTTACCCGCACCACCTGCCACTCTCAGTATGCTTTGATTCATGTGCGCATGACACAACGCGATAGCTAACGCATCGGCAGCGTCTGCTTGGGGTTTACGGGAGAGTGACAGCAACACCTGAACCATGTGCTGGACTTGGGACTTTTCGGCACCGCCCTTGCCAACCACCGCCTGCTTGACCTGTCGGGCTGAGTATTCGTGAACAGCGAGACCACTGGTTGCGGCACCAACAATAGCCGCACCACGGGCCTGCCCAAGCTTGAGAGCTGAATCCGGGTTTCGAGCCATAAAAACCTGCTCAATGGCAAATTCCTGTGGCTGGTATTCGGCAATCAGACTCACCAAGCTCTGAAAGATGATTTTCAGGCGCTCCGGCATGGGTTTTTCACCCATGCGGATGCAACCACTGTCGATATATTCTATGTGCCGGCCCTCGGCACGGATAATACCGTAACCGGTGATCCTTGAGCCGGGATCGACACCCAGAATAATTGCCACATCAGAGCCCTGTTATTGCCTTATTTACTCTTCGCCAGTGGTTGGCGCTTTGCCTTCAACGGTCTTTACCGGCTTACGCAAGCGGATGTGCAGCTCACGCAGCTGCTTTTCATCTACCTCGCCCGGTGCCTGTGTCATCAGGCAGGTTGCACTCTGGGTTTTCGGGAAGGCAATCACGTCCCGAATCGAGCTGGAACCTGTCATCAACATGATCAGACGATCCAGACCGAACGCTAAGCCACCATGGGGCGGGCAACCGTATTTGAGTGCGTCCAGCAGGAACCCGAACTTGGCACGAGATTCTTCTTCACTAATGCCCAGAATGCGGAACACTTCTTTCTGCATTGTGTCATTGTGAATACGAATAGAACCACCACCCAACTCGGTTCCGTTAAGAACCATGTCGTAGGCGCGTGACAAGGCAGTTTCCGGATTTTTAGCCAACTCTTCCGGGCTGCAGCTTGGCGCCGTGAACGGGTGGTGAATGGCAGTCAGTCCGCCGTCCGGCAGAACTTCAAACATCGGGAAGTCCACTACCCACATAGGTGCCCACTCGCAGGTAAGCAATTTCAGGTCATGGCCAACACGGATGCGCAGCGCGCCGAGCGCTTCGTTAACAACCGTAGTTTTGTCTGCGCCGAAGAACACGATATCGCCGTCTTCAGCACCCGTACGCTCAATCACGGCCATGGCAACTTCGTCACCAAGGAACTTAACGATGGGCGACTGCAAGCCTTCCACGCCTTTGGCCAGCTCGTTCACCTTGATGTACGCCAAGCCCTTTGCACCGTATATACCAACAAACTTGGTGTATTCGTCGATCTGCTTACGGCTCAACTCGCCGCCCTTGGGCACGCGCAGGGCTGCAACACGGCCTTTTGGATCATTTGCCGGGCCGGCAAACACCTTGAAATCAACACCAGCAACCAGGTCGCCGACATCCTGAAGCTCAAGAGGAATACGCAGATCCGGCTTGTCACTGCCGAAACGATCCATTGCTTCTGCGTAAGGCATCCGCGGGAACGCCGGCAATTCAACATCCATAACATCTTTGAACAGAGCGCGAATCATGCCCTCGTTCAAGCTCATCAAATCTTCTTCGTTGATGAATGATGCCTCGATATCCACCTGGGTAAATTCAGGCTGGCGATCGGCACGCAAATCTTCATCGCGGAAACACTTGGCAATCTGATAATAGCGATCCACACCCGACACCATCAGCATCTGCTTGAATAACTGAGGCGATTGCGGAAGCGCAAAGAATGAACCTTCGTGGGTGCGGCTGGGCACCAGATAGTCGCGGGCACCCTCCGGCGTTGCACGGGTTAGAATGGGGGTTTCCACATCCATGAAGCCGTTACTGTCGAGGTAGTTACGGATATAACTGGTAACCCGTGAACGGAAGCGCAGACGGTTCAGCATTTCCGGGCGGCGCAGGTCCACAAAGCGGTAGCGCAGGCGAACGTCTTCGCCTACGTCTACGTGCTCATCCAATGGGAACGGCGGTGTTGCTGCAGCGTTCAGGATGGTCACTTCTTTGCCAAGCAGCTCAACCTGGCCTGTGGACATATTGCTGTTCTCAGTGCCGGAGGGCCGCCGACGAACCAACCCGGTAACCTTCACCACGTATTCACTGCGCACCTTTTCGGCGAGCGCGAAGCTTTCCTCAGTGTCCGGGTCTACCACAACTTGCGCAATACCGTCCCGGTCGCGCAGATCAAGGAAGATAACCCCACCATGGTCGCGGCGGCGGTGTACCCATCCGCAAAGTGTAACTTCCTGATCAATGTGAGATTCGTTGATCCCACCGCAATAATGACTGCGCATACCGGTTCCCGTAGTGTCTGGTGTAAGTGTTTGGTGCTTGAGAATAAAGTCCGAAAGCCGCCCATTATAAACATAATGGCAGTGAAAATCAGGCCTGTTTAGCCCCGAACAAAAAACAGCAAAATACCCCGACGCAGTCTTTGCTCAAAGGTTCCCTCGCGGTGAACAGACCGCTAGACTACTGCTCTCACGCATGATTGGAGCCGCAACCTTGTCAACCAGAGCCGAGCAGAAACTCCTCACCCGGCGTTCCCTTATGGATGCGGCTCTCGCCCAGTTGAGCCCCGATCGAGGATTTGGAAGCCTTAGCCTGCGTGAAGTCGCAAGGCAGGCCGGCATTGCGCCAACGTCTTTCTATCGCCACTTTGTCGATCTGGATGAACTGGGGCTGGTGCTTGTAGACGAAGGCGGCGTGGCTTTGCGGCAGCTAATGCGCCAGGCCCGCAAACGCATTGCGAGGGATGGCAGTGCTATCTCAACCTCTGTTGACACCTTCATGGAGTATCTTGGCAAGAACGCCAATCTGTTCCGGCTAATGCTCCGTGAACGCACGGGCGGCTCCAAACCCTTTCGAACGGCCATCAAAGCCGAGATTGATCATTTCGTAACCGAGCTGGCCGACGACTTGCGGCGATTTGCGGAAGAGCAAAACAAGCCTTTGTCTGATGCACGAGTGGTCGCTGAGGCGATGGTAACACTGGTATTCAACCAGGGAGCCGACGCGCTGGATGCGACGCCGAAAGAGCGGGAGGAGCTGACGATCAAACTAAAAACCGAACTCAGGATGATTCTGATCGGCTCGCAAATGATGGCCCGACACGCGTCCATTCGATAAAGCCCGCTGGCGAGCAAAAAATGCTCAGCAAGCGGCAATTTCAGACAACACAGTCGCCAAAGAAAGCCTGACTTCCGCCAGCTCATGCTTTTCGTAAGGAACTGGCGGCTGCTTACCCCACACAGGCCCCGGCCAGGCCGGATCACCCTCAAAACGGACGATGTGATGCAGGTGTAGCTGGGGAACCATATTCCCGAGCGCGGCCACGTTCATTTTGTCACCACCAAAGGCTACCATCATGCCACGACTGAGCGCTGAGGATTCGCGCATTAGCCGATGCTGCTGATCCGGGCTTAACTCGTAGATCTCACGAATGCCGACCAACGCCGGCACCAGCAAAACCCAGGGCCAGGTTTTATCATTCATCAGCCGGATTTCGCATAGGCTGGTACGGCCAAGACTGACGGTGTCGGCTGCCAGCCGCTCATGAAGACGAAATTCCTGATCCTGCATCACCTCGCTCCTGCCTGCCGGTTCACTTCACCTGGAATTGATTGCGTCCGCGACCGATGGCGTAGTAAATCAATCCGTGGCGATCCAGTATTTCCGGCTCGTAAAGATTTCGGCCGTCAAATATGACAGGCTCGCGCAGTGCAGATTTGATGGCGTCGAAATCCGGAGAACGGAATTCTTTCCACTCCGTACAAATCGCCAGTACGTCTGCACCGCGAAGTGTCTGCTCTTTCGTACCGCAAAGCGTCAAACCTTCGTGATCACCGTAGATGCGCTGGGTTTCTTCCATGGATTCCGGATCAAACGCCTGAACAGTTGCACCCGCTTTCCAGAGATCTTCCATCAACGTGCGTGCTGAAGCTTCGCGCATGTCGTCGGTATTTGGCTTGAATGCCAAACCCCAGATTGCGACGACCTTCCCTTTCAAGTCGCCATCGAAATAATGGCTGATCTTGTCAAACAGCACGTGTTTCTGAGCGTAGTTCACTGCTTCTACAGCATTGAGCAAACGGGCATCGTACCCGGAGTTTGCAGCGGTCCGAGCCAGCGCCTGAACATCTTTGGGGAAACACGAACCACCGTAACCACAACCGGGATAGATGAAGTGGTAGCCGATCCGGGGGTCTGAGCCTATGCCACGACGAACCGCTTCAATATCGGCACCCAAACGCTCAGCCAGGTTGGCTATCTCGTTCATGAAACTGATTTTGGTCGCCAGCATGGAGTTGGCGGCGTACTTGGTCAGCTCGGCAGAGCGAATGTCCATGAAAATCATGCGATCGTGGCTTCGGTTGAACGGGTAATAGACTTCCCGAAGCAGGTCCGATGCCTTTTCGCTGTCCGTTCCGATGATGATGCGGTCGGGCTTCATGAAATCGTTGATCGCCGCACCTTCCTTGAGGAACTCGGGGTTCGAAACCACATCAAACTCGAGGTCCAGGCCACGGCTATCAAGCTGCGCTTTTACTGCAGCGGCTACCTTATCGCCAGTACCAACCGGCACCGTGGATTTATCCACGATAACTTTATAGTCATCCATGTACTGGCCAATAGACTTAGCGACCGCTGTCACGTACTGCATATCCGCAGAGCCATCTTCATCCGGCGGTGTACCCACTGCGATAAACTGCAGCGTACCGTGCTTCACAGCTTCCTGAACATCCGTTGTGAACGCCAGGCGACCGGCTTCTACGGTATGCTTTACAATATTATCCAGCCCAGGCTCAAAAATGGGAATCTGGCCATTCTTTAGCTTATCGATCTTAGCCTGATCAACGTCCATGCAAAGTACTTCATGGCCAACATCCGCCAGACACGCACCGGTCACAAGCCCGACATATCCGGTACCAAAAATCGTTATTTTCATCCGTTAAATCCCGATATTTTAAATTAAAAAACAGTCTATTACTGGCCAGCCGCTTCTTTCTTCTTCTGCCAGATCGCTTCCCATGCCAACGCAGTGCCAACAATCGTTTCCAGATTATCGTAGGCAGGTTGCCAACCGAGGGTCTTCTTAATCAGTGCATTATCTGCCATCAGCGCACCGGGGTCACCCGCCCTGCGGCCCGTTTCAGCTACCGGGAAATCAACACCGGATTGCTTGCGAACCACATCAATCACTTCACGCACCGTAAACCCACGGCCATAACCGCAGTTCATGACTTTCGACTCGCCACCACGGGCCATATAATCCAGCGCCATAACATGGGCGCTTGCGAGATCTTCCACGTGAATGTAATCCCGCACGCAGGTGCCATCACTGGTGTCATAGTCGGTGCCAAAGATGCTCATGCCATCCCGCTGTCCGGTCACGCATTCACAGGCCACTTTTATCAGGTGAGTGGCTTCCGGTGTTGCCTGGCCGAGTAATCCGTCCGGATTAGCGCCAGCCACGTTGAAGTAGCGCAGCACAACGTAGTTAAGGCCGGACGCGGCAGCCAAATCCATAATCATCCGCTCGCTCATCATCTTGGATGCGCCATACGGATTAATGGGGGCAAGGGGTAAATCTTCCGTAAGAACCGTCTGTTCGGGCATTCCGTACACCGCGGCCGTTGAAGAAAAAACCATGTACGGTACTTTGTACTTATCAACAGCCTTCAGCAGGTTCAGAGTGTTACGGGTGTTGTTGCTGTAGTACTTGAGTGGGTTGGTCATAGACTCCGGCACCACAATGTTGGCCGCGAAGTGCAGAACGGCCTCAAACTGGTGGCTGGAGAACACATCGTCAATCTCGGCTTCGTTGGCCAGATCACCCACAACCAACTCGCCAGCAGTGACAGCCCAGCGGTAACCCGTTGAGAGATTATCAAAAACGACAATATCATGACCGGCCTCGGCCAGTTGACGCACCACATGGCTGCCGATATACCCGGCGCCGCCGGTTACTAGTACTTTCATGCAGAACTACTCCTTCCCTGAATTCTGTTTGCGCCGTTGCCGGATTTCGGCCCGCCTACGGCTGAAAAAGTCGCTGATCACTTGGCTGCATTCATTCTGCAGGATGCCGCCCAGCGTTTCCACTTGCCAGTTTAACTGTGGCTCGTCCAATGTGCGCCGTGCAGATTCAACCGCGCCGGCCTTGGGCTCGAGAGCTCCATATACAAGACGACTTATGCGACTATGCACAATGGCGCCAACACACATGGTGCAGGGTTCCAGGGTGACGTAAAGGGTTGCCCCGGCAAGGCGGTAGTTCCCTATCCTTGCGGCCGCATCACGCAAAGCGCAAATCTCTGCGTGGGCAGTAGGGTCGCAACCTGAAATGGGTACATTAAAGCCGGAACCTAACTCCTTGCCGTCGAGAACAACAACCGCACCAACAGGCACCTCTCCTAACGACGCCCCCCGGTTTGCCAATGTAAGCGCTCGGGCCATCCAGTACTCATCACTGTTTTCTGAAGCGGGCATAGATAAATCTGCTCACGAAGGTTCGGGAGGTACGCTGGTACTCGGATGACCTAGGGATAGCCCAGGTAGAGGCGAAACATTATAACCATGAGTGTACTAATGGAAAGGCCTTCTCCCAGTACGCGGAGCCGCATTACATTTCTTCATGCACCTGACCATAGGCCAGCATGGCAAATAAACCTGTGCCTCCCAGGATGTTGCCAATCAGTACCGGGAAAATATGATAGCCCAGTGCGGTAAACATATTCATATCTCCATTGAGTACCAGAGTGAAAATCTCGTTTGATCCGGCAATCACATGGGTAAAGCCGCCTGCTGCAATCAACCAGGTAAACATGACGATCACAAACACCTCAGACCCCTTCGCTGAAGGCAGCATCCACACCATTGCCGCAATAAAGAATCCGGATGGAATGCCGCGCAGGAACGTCTCGACCGGGGTCAGCGCTGCCAAGTGATGGGATATCTCAAGAATCGCTGCGAGGGTTTCGGTGGAAATAATCCCGCTGTGAACACCCATGGCTGCGGTGAGGAATGTACCGAATAAGTTGGCTGTGAGCACAATCCCCCAAAGGCGAGCGCTACATGCAAGAAGGTTCCGCGTCGGTTTAGCCAAAACCGGCAAGACGACCGTAATGGTATTTTCAGTAAACAGCTGAAGCCGGCACAGGATAACCAGTACAAACCCGAACGAATAACCCAAGCTTTCAATCAACGTAAGGTAGGGGTGATCCGAACCAAGATTGGAGCGAATTATTCCCTCAACGAGAACCGAGGTGGAAATTCCGACACCCGCCGCCACACCCGACCACCAGAGTGACATTTTTGGCCGTTGCAGCTCATCTTCGCCCTCCCGCAAAACAATGGAGTAGACCGTCAGAGGTGATAAGTTGCCACGCTCAGCAACAGAATCGCGCTCCTTTGGCGTCAGCGACTTTTCACTAGGCGTTGGCGTTTGTTCGCGAGACTCTCGATCCTGCGCCTTGGCACTCGCCTCTTGATCATCTGAAGATTTGCCGGCTTTCTTTCCGGAGGCGGTATTTCGATCGGCTTTGGCGTCACTCATTGAACTGTCCTGTTGGCATGTGAAACTGCTCCTGCCAGTGCAAGATTCAGTCGCCTGGGAACTTGCCTCAAGTAACTATAGTAGCAGTGCGCCAGAGTAATGCGTGCCGTATCCCATGGCCAGGCAAGCTAATAGCTGAAACTACAGATATTTCTCGATGGGCAACAAGCTGAAGAAGCCGGATTTGAATCGCCGCCAGAATCCTGTGGCTGGCTCGTGGGTCCAGGATTGCTCTTCGCCCGCTGACCAAAGCAACTCCCCATTGGCCTCTCGGGTTACCTGCCAGCTGTTCTCCGGCGCCATTGCGGCTTCAATGTCGTGCGCAAGCTGCGCTGCCAGCTGGGGGCTGTGGATTACTAACACGGTTTCAGAATTCAGGTAGATCGAACGCAGGTTGATATTAAGCGAACCGATGTACACGATTTTACGATCAAATACTGCGGATTTTGCATGCAAACCCACCATTCCTTCAGTGCAGAAACCCGGCATCTTTATCCAGTTGGAGCAGGCTGCCGCATCCGGCCGCAGTTCATAAAGTTCCAGCCCATTATCGAGCATCGCGCCGCGACGGCGTGCGTAGCCCGCATGGTTCGTGGTGAGGTCGTTAGAGGCCAGGGAGTTGGTCAGGGCCATGACACGAACACCGCGCTCGCTGATCTGTTCCAGTATATCGAGCTGCTCATCGCCCAGAATGAGGTACGCGGATTCCACCAGAATTTCCTCATCGGTCTGCTCAACGAGTTGGAGCAGCGTCTCGGCAGCGCGTTGGGGGTGGTCCGTATCCGTGTCACCATCTACCACCGGCGAATCGAACACCAGCTCCGCTTCCGCCCAAGTTACTTCGGACAACACTCGGGCCATATACTCAAGCGCTTGAGCTGCATTTTGCGGCGGCACCTGGGTGAGCCTACTTGTACCGGAAGCGCTCGCGCGCAGCTGGTCCAGCTGTGAGCTTAAACTCAGTTCCTGCTCAGCATCAGGCTCCAACTGGCGAATGGGGTAGCTTGATGCGCTGCTCCAGAACGCATCGAAATTTTCCGAAAGGTCAGCAACAATCGGCCCTGCAACCAGAACATCCCGGTCACGAAAATTCATCTGTGGGTGTAGATCGAAGTACTCATCCCCGATATTACGCCCGCCCATGATCCCCAATGCACCGTCGACCACGAAGGTCTTGTTGTGCATACGCTGGTTGAGGCGCTGAAAGTCGACTACGAAGCTCAGCCATTTACCAATGCCTGAGCGAACCGCAAAGGGATTGTAAATGGAAATCTCGATATTGGGGTGGTGGTCCAGCGCGGCGAGCATGGTGTCGCGACCGTCCAGGTTCACATCGTCGAGCAACAGCCGCACATGCACACCGCGGTCAGCTGCCACCAACAGACGTTGTGCCAGATAAGTCCCTGACACGTCTTTATTCCAGATGTAGTACTGGGCATCAATACTTTGTTCGGCAGTCTCTATCAGCGCAGCTCGCTGTAGAAAAGCCTGGCGACCAGTATCCTGAATGAGAAACCCGGAATAACCTGATCGGTCCTGCAGGTGGGGCTGAATCTGACGGCCCAAGCGCGTTTCACTTGGGCGATCAAAGGCGTATGACGGCGACGGTGCATTTTGAGGGGGCAGCTGAGCGCACCCCTGCAAAAACAGGATAACGAGCAGGATATAAATACGTCTGGCACGCAGCGCGTGCCTTGAAACGGTCGCCATCCTGTCAGGCAAAGCCTCTACCCTGGTTTATGCATTTGCCCTTGCAGGCTCCAGACTCATTCCCACTCAATCGTCGCAGGCGGCTTGGAAGACACATCATAAGTCACCCGTGACACACCGCTGATCTCGTTGATAATGCGGTTAGACACAGTCTCCAGAAGATCGTACGGCAGGTGCGCCCAGCGAGCTGTCATGAAATCAACGGTTTCAACGGCACGTAGCGCAATCACCCACTCGTAGCGACGGGCATCGCCCACAACACCCACCGATTTCACCGGAAGGAATACGGCAAACGCCTGACTGGTCTTGTGGTAAAAATCTGCACGGTGCAGCTCTTCAAGGAAGATGGCATCGGCGCGGCGAAGAATTTCAGCGTATTCTTTTTTCACCTCACCCAGTATGCGCACGCCCAAGCCTGGCCCCGGGAACGGATGACGATAGACCATATCGTATGGCAGGCCTAGTTCGAGACCAATGCGGCGAACTTCATCTTTAAACAGTTCGCGCAGGGGCTCGACCAGCTTCAGCTTCATGGTTTCAGGCAGTCCACCCACGTTGTGGTGGGACTTGATCACATGGGCCTTGCCGGTTTTAGAGGCGGCCGACTCGATTACGTCCGGGTAGATGGTGCCCTGGGCCAGCCAGTTCACATCTTTAATGCGCGTGGCTTCTTCATCGAACACATCAATGAAGGTATTACCAATCACCTTGCGCTTTTTCTCCGGGTCGCTGACGCCCTTGAGGTTGGCAAGGAAAAGATCTTCCGCATCAGCGCGAATGACTTTGACACCCATGCTGTTGCCGAACATATCCATTACCTGATCGCCTTCGTTCAGGCGTAGCAGGCCGTTATCGACAAACACACAGGTAAGCTGATCGCCAATGGCCTTGTGCAGCAGTGCCGCAGTCACCGAGGAGTCGACGCCACCCGACAAGCCGAGCAGAACCTTGTCCGTACCCACCTGTTCACGAATTTTCGCTACCGCATCGTCAACAATCTTGGCAGGGGTCCACAAAGCTTCGCAGCCGCAAATGGACAGCACAAAGTGCTCAAGAATGCGTTTGCCTTGCAGGGTGTGGGTCACTTCCGGGTGGAACTGCAGCCCGTAAAGGTTGCGAGACACGTCTTGCATGGCCGCAATCGGCGCGCTTTCGGTTGAAGCCAGCAGTTCAAAGCCTTCCGGCATAGCCACAACCTTGTCGCCATGGCTCATCCACACGTCGAGCAGGGAATCGCCCGTTACTGTCAGGTGGTCAGTAATGTCTTGCAACAGTGGGCCTTTGGCGCGCACTTTTACCTGAGCATAGCCAAACTCACGCTTTTCGGAACTGGCAACCCGGCCACCCATTTGCTCGGCCATGGTCTGCATGCCGTAACAGATGCCCAGTACCGGAATGCCGCGATCAAACAGCCCGTCCGGGGCGCGCGGGCAATCCAGCTCTGTCACCGATTCAGGACCACCGGCCAGCAAAATACCCTTCGGGTTGAACTCTTTCAGTTCTTCATCAGTAATATCAAATGCGCGAACTTCGCAGTAAACACCTACTTCGCGCACACGGCGTGCAATTAGCTGAGTGTACTGAGAACCAAAATCCAGAATCAGGATACGGTGGTCGTGAATGTTATTGGCCATAGAGTCCTCGAAAAAAATAAGCTGTGCGGCCCAGATCTGAGCCGCACTCAGGCAGTCTGTTCTCAGCTAACGCGGTAGTTTGGCGCTTCTTTGGTGATGGTGACATCGTGCACGTGGCTCTCACGCATGCCAGCACCGGTAATGCGAACAAACTTGGGCTTGGTGCGCATTTCAGGCATGTTGGCGCTTCCTGTGTAGCCCATGGATGCCCGCAGACCTCCAATCAGCTGATGAATGATATTGCGCATGGGGCCTTTGCAGGCAACACGGCCTTCGATACCTTCCGGTACAAGTTTTTCAATACCTTTGCTGGCATCCTGGAAGTAACGGTCGCTTGACCCCTGCCCCATAGCGCCCAACGACCCCATACCACGGTAGGCTTTGTAACTACGACCTTGATAGAGTTCGATTTCGCCAGGCGCCTCATCGGTGCCCGCCAACAAGCTGCCGATCATCACGCAGTGTGCTCCGGCAACAATAGCTTTGGAGATATCACCGGAGAAGCGTACACCACCATCAGCAATGATAGGGATATCACGGTCTTTCAGCGCTTCGGCAACGCTGGATACAGCAGAAATCTGCGGTACACCCACGCCGGCAACAATACGGGTAGTACAAATGGAACCCGGGCCTATGCCTACCTTAACAGCATCCACTCCCGCGTCGGCCAAGGCGATAGCCGCTTCCCCAGTGGCAATGTTACCGCCGATCACCTGAAGATCCGGATAATGCTTTTTAACCCAGCGAACGCGCTCGATTACGCCTTTTGAGTGGCCGTGAGCTGTGTCTACAACAATCACATCCACGCCGGCATCAGCCAGAGCAATAATGCGTGCTTCGGTGTCGCCGCCGGTGCCAACCGCAGCGCCCACTCGCAAGCGCCCCTGGCTGTCTTTGCACGCCATCGGGTAGTCTTTCGACTTTTGAATATCTTTAGCGGTAATCAGGCCACGAAGCTGGAATTCCGCATTAACCACCAACACTTTTTCAATGCGGTGGCGATGCAATAGTTCTTTGACTTCGTCCAGGCTTGCGCCTTCTTGCACCGTCACCAGTTTGTCTTTCGGTGTCATGATCTGGTGTACAGGCGTATCCATGCTGCTTTCAAAACGAATATCGCGACCAGTCACTATGCCAACCAGCTCAGTGCCATCAACCACAGGCAAACCGGAAATGTTGTTGGCCATGGTGATTTCCACCAACTCGCGCACTGTGTTTTGCGGGCTAACAGTAATCGGATCTTTTACTACGCCACTTTCAAACTTCTTCACTCGGCGTACTTCGGCAGCCTGATAGTCCGGGCTCATGTTTTTGTGCATGATGCCTATGCCACCTTCCTGGGCCATGGCAATTGCCAGCTCTGCATCGGTTACCGTATCCATGGCCGCAGATATCAGAGGGATGTTCAGCGTAATATCCCGAGTAAGTTTGGTGCGGAGATCGACTTGGTGTGGCAAAACCTCGGAATAACCGGGCACCAATAGAACATCATCAAATGTGAGAGCTTCTTCGACAATTCGCAGCATTGGGATCGGCCTTTTGAACGTGCTAAATTTAAACCCTACGAACAGCACCGATGAATAAACAGGGTGCAGTCGCAAAGTAAAATGCGTAATCGGCCTATTATAAAGAGGTGTAGCAGGTCAGTAAACTGCACAATTTCCTGTCATTTACCGCATGCTTTTGAAATTCCAGTAATTTACACTCATATTATTCGGCTATTGCGTATAAGCCGGTTAGGAGTTTTTGGTGAAAAACGTGTTTCCGGACACCCGGCCCCGGGCGCTCTCCGTCAGCGAGCTGAACCATCAGGCCAGACACCTACTGGAATCCAGCTTCATGCAGGTGTGGGTTGAGGGTGAACTGTCAGGCTTTTCCCGGCCTTCCTCCGGGCATTGGTATTTTTCCCTGAAGGACCAAAAGTGCCAGATTCGCTGCGCCATGTTTCGGGGGCTGAATCAGCGCATTCGCCCCCTACCAAAGGAAGGCGACCAGGTTCGTATTCGCGGCAAAGTTACCCTGTACGAAAACCGGGGCGACTTTCAGATTATTGTTGAACATTTGGAACCCGCCGGCCTTGGCGCACTGCAACAGGCGTTTGAAGAGCTAAAGCATAAACTGCAGTCAGAAGGCTTGTTCGAGGTGGGCCGTAAAAAACCGATCCCGACCTTGCCTGCCCATATCGGTGTTGTCACCTCCCCTACCGGCGCCGCCATACACGATATTCTCACCGTTCTGGCAAGGCGCTGTCCCGCCATACCAGTCACCCTCTACCCCACAACCGTGCAAGGCAAGCCGGCTACAGCGGAAATTGTTCGAGCGATAGAGATGGCGCAAGCTCACGGTGTGGCCGATGTTCTGGTTATAGGGCGCGGTGGTGGCTCTCTGGAAGATCTCTGGTGTTTTAACGAAGAAGCCGTAGCCCGAGCCATTGCAGCCTGTGCCATACCCACGGTCAGCGCCGTTGGCCACGAAACAGACGTCACCATTGCCGATTTTGTGGCGGATCTGCGAGCTCCGACACCATCGGCCGCTGCAGAAAAAATTTCCCCCGACCAAAACGACATGCTCCGACAGGTGAATGATCGAGAATTCCGCTTGGCTAATGCCGCCAGACGCGCCCTCCAGCGCCTCAGCACAAAACTGGAACACCTTTATGCACGCTTGCGTGACCCAAGACGGGAGCTGCTGGAGAAGGCCCAGAGGCTGGATGACCTGGAGATGCGCCTTGGTAAAGCCATAGCGCAACGCATGGATCGCTCCCAGGTGCGAAGCACGCATCTGACCCAACGGCTTGCCATGCAATCCCCCCGCAAACAACTTGCAAACAGCCGCGAAGCGCTTGATCGCTCTTCCTTGCAACTGGGCAAAGCCATGGAGCGAATCCTGGCAAAGCTTCAGGACAGACTGGAACACACCGCAGGCACGCTCAACGTTGTAAGCCCATTAGCCACGCTGGGGCGAGGGTATGCCATCGTTCGCGATGATCAGGGCTGCATCATCCGCAACGCAGCAGACCTTGCAGCTGGCGATCAAATCTCCACAAGGGTTGCAAACGGTACAATTACAGCCGAAGTAACATCCGTGAGCCAAGGAAACGACTAACCCCGAAACCCTTTCGACTAATCCGATGGTCTACTGGCTCACTGCTTCAAAGCGCCTAAAGTTGGACAACTGACAACAAAAATTCCAGCAGGTACTACGAGGCAGATTGTATGAACTACAACTCAGAGTTCCGGAGATCGATTGATAAGCCGGAAGAGTTCTGGCGTGAAAAGGCAGGCGATATTGACTGGATACAGTCGCCTGGGGCCATCTGGAAAGCTACTGATAATGGTCATGGACAGTGGTTTCCTGACGCAACTCTAAATACGTCTGACGTAGCCCTCGATGCCAACATACGAGCTGGGCGGGGGGATCAAAAAGCCCTCATCTACGATTCACCGGTAACGGGCACCAAGTGCAGTTACACCTATACGGAACTGACCAATGAAGTTGCACGCTTTGCCGGCGCTCTAACAGCTCAAGGGGTCGGCAAGGGCGATGTGGTGATTATCTACATGCCGATGATCCCAGAAGCCGCCATTGCGATGCTGGCCTGCGCCCGCATTGGAGCGGTTCACTCAGTAGTGTTTGGCGGGTTTGCGGCCCACGAACTCGCAGTAAGAATTGACGACGCACAGCCGAAAGCAGTGATTACAGCCTCCTGCGGTATAGAAGTGGCGAAAGTCATCGAGTACAAGCCACTAGTGGACAAAGCCATTGAACAGGCGTCCCACAAGCCTGATTTTTGTGTGGTGTACCAGCGTCCTCAGGTGAAGGCAAAAATGCAGGATGGTCGTGACCACGACTGGAGCGACTTGATGGTCAGCGCTGAGCCGGTCGATCCGGTTCCCGTAAAGGCAACCGATCCGCTTTACGTTCTTTACACCTCCGGCACCACCGGCAAGCCCAAAGGCGTGGTAAGAGACAACGGCGGCGATGCCGTGGCCCTGAAATACAGCATGAAACTGGTTTATGACGCCAACCCGGGCGACGTGTTCTGGGCAGCCTCAGATGTGGGCTGGGTAGTCGGCCACAGCTATATTGTGTACGCCCCGCTGTTTGCTGGCTGCACGACCATACTCTACGAAGGCAAGCCGGTTAGAACCCCCGATGCCGGGGCATTCTGGCGAGTTGTGCAGGAGCACAACGTAAACTTGCTGTTTACCGCTCCAACGGCGTTCCGGGCTGTACGCAAGGAAGATCCAGAGGCTGATCAGCTTTCGCGCTATGACATTAGCTCTCTGAGAAGCATCTATCAGGCTGGTGAACGCTTGGATCCCCCAACCTACGATTGGCTAAGGGAGCATACTCAACTCCCCATACTGGATCACTGGTGGCAGACCGAAACCGGCTGGGCGATTTGCTGCAACCCGGTTGGCATTGAAACCATGCCTACCAAGCCGGGTTCGGCAACCTTTCCGTCACCGGGCTACAACGTACAGGTTGTTGACACTCGCGGCAGCCAGGTGCCCGCCGGCGAGCAAGGCCAGATCGCAGTCAAACTCCCACTTCCACCAGGATGTCTGGTTACGGTTTGGGGTGATGATCAGCGCTTCCAGAGCAGCTACCTCAACCTGATACCTGGCTTTTACACCTCAGGCGACGGTGGTTACGTAGATGAAGACGGCTATATCTTCGTGATGGGCCGAACTGACGATGTAATCAACGTTGCCGGTCACCGGCTCTCTACGGGTGAAATGGAAGAAGTGGTTGCCTCTCACCCGGCGATAGCAGAATGCTGTGTGGTAGGTGCCCAGGACGACATGAAGGGCCAGGTCCCTCTCGGCCTGGTGCTTGTCAAAGACGGTGCAACCATCGACCACGACGAGCTGGAAGAAGAGCTGGTTGAGATGGTGCGGGAGAAGATTGGCGCAATTGCCTGTTTCCGCAGAGCCCTCGTGGTAGACCGCTTACCGAAAACCCGCTCTGGAAAGATTCTGCGTCGGGTTATCCGCCAGATCGCTGATGGCGAGGAATATGCGGTTCCAAGCACCATCGATGACCCGGCAATTCTCGAGGAAATCAGTGAGCAGCTCCGCCGCTGAGATTGATGTTGACGACCTTCAAAGTCGGTCTATACTCAATTTGCTGTGGAAAATCTTCAGTGCCCCGTGGGGGGAAAATCTCAGAGATACAGGAAAGTTCAATGTCAGATACAGTAACAGGAACGGTTAAGTGGTTTAACGAAGCCAAAGGTTTCGGCTTTATTGCTCAGGATGGTGGCAGTGACGTTTTCGTACACTACAGCGCCATTACCTCAAGTGGTTTCCGCACACTGACAGAAGGTCAGCAGGTGCAATTCACCGTAACACAGGGCCCTAAAGGCCCTCAGGCGGAAAACGTAACACCTGTTTAAGGCGTTATTTTTCCTCCCTCTGCCCCTCACGGGTATGAGACCCAACACTAAGCCGGCCTTTGTGCCGGCTTAGTGTTGTTGATCAGGCGCTTATAGCGCCTTCGGTATTTTTCTCAGACTTACCTTCCATCGATCCAACAGCTCCGACTGCCTGGGCAACAGCTGAAAACAGTGCTTGCAGCGTTGCAGACGTTGTATCTTCAGCTAAAGCAGCTGCGCTGCAATGCATATCTCCGGCTGTCAGGCGTATGCAGGCGAGCGCATTGGCACGGGTACCTTCTCCCAGCGCAAACTCATCGTAAGCTTCTACCGCTATTGCCAACCCGAAACGTTTCTCCAGCGCGGCAGAAACTGCTTCCACCGCCCCCAGTCCTTGTCCCTCAAGCCGTACAGGTGCAGACTCGCGACCAAAGGTTACCTCAGCGTGCACGCCCTGCTCATCTCTGCGCAGATCATAGCCGCGCAACGCCCAGTCATCGTGAACGTTCAGGTAGCGCTGATCAAACAAGTTGTGGATGGCCATAGAGTCAATCTCGCCACCGTTCGTTTCTGCCGCTTGCTGGACCACCTTACTGAACTCGATTTGCAACCAGCGTGGCAAGCTGATGTTGTAGTCCCGCTCAAGGACATAAGCCACTCCGCCCTTACCCGACTGGCTATTGATACGAACAACCTCTTCGTACCGGCGACCCAAATCAAACGGATCAATAGGCAGGTAGGCCACATTCCATGCATCGCCCTCTTTTCTCAGAGCCAGGCACTTGCGGATGGCATCCTGATGGCTACCGGAGAAGGCTGTGAACACCAACTCACCTGCGTAAGGATGGCGCGGATGGGTAGAGATTTCGGTGCAGGCTTCTACAACCTCGGTAATTTCCGCCATGCCCGACAAATCCAGCATCGGGTCAATGCCCTGGGAGTAAAGGTTCATCGCCATGGTCACCAGGTCCATGTTGCCTGTGCGCTCACCGTTACCCATCAGTGTACCTTCGACACGATCGGCACCGGCCATCACTGCCAGCTCAGCCGCAGCTACACCACAGCCTCGGTCGTTGTGGGTGTGAACGCTGATACTGATGTGTTCCCGGTGGCGAATGTTGTCGCACACCCATTCAATCTGATCCGCGAACACGTTTGGCGTGGACATTTCTACGGTTGCAGGCAAGTTGATGATAACTGGCTGCCCTTCATCCGGTCGCCATACCGCAGATACCGCATCAATAACTTCAACGGCAAAGTCCAGCTCAGTGCCAGTGAAACTCTCAGGAGAATACTGGAACGTCCACTCGGTTTCCGGGTGCTGGGCAGCCAAATCTTTAACCACCTGCGCGCCGTTAACTGCGATGTCGCGAATGCCCGCACGATCCAGCCCGAACACCTGCTCCCGCTGCACCGTTGAGGTAGAGTTATAAACGTGAACGATGGCGCGCTTGGCGCCTTTAAGCGCTTCGTAAGTGCGCTCGATCAACTCAGGGCGCGCCTGGGTGAGAACCTGGATTTTCACGTCCTCTGGAATCCGGTTTTCGTCAATCAGTTTGCGGCAAAAATCAAAATCCGGCTGACTGGCGGCCGGAAAGCCGATTTCGATTTCCTTGAACCCGAGCTTTACCAACAGATCGAACATGCGTTGCTTCTGGGCAACATTCATGGGCTTAACCAGTGCCTGGTTACCATCGCGAAGATCCACCGCGCACCAGGTTGGCGCTTTTTCGATAACCTTGTCAGGCCAGCGGCGGTCAGTTTTAGCGATCGGCTGGAAGGGCACGTATTTGCGATGATCAAAAGCCATGTTTGTTGTACTCCGTAGCGGTTCGGGTGTTTCCGGTAAGAACACATAGTTTAACCTGTTCCCATCAGCAGGTGATTGCGAATTCAAACCCGAAAGCGTAATTTTAGAGATAATCATTCCCCCAAAACCTATTTGACGGCAATTTTATGCTTCAAAACAAGCAAACCCTCATACAAATTGACAAAATAGATCGACGCATACTGGCTCAAATACAGAAAGACGCCTCATTCACTAATCAGCAACTCGCGGAGAAGGTGGGTCTATCCCCCTCCCCTTGCCTGAGGCGTGTTCGCGCTCTTGAGGATGCCGGAATTATTGTGCGAACTGCAGCTGTGCTGGATCATAAAAAGCTGGGACTGTCCCTGACGGTGATCCTTCTCATCGGAATGGACAGGCACACCCCTGAACGATTTGCATCGTTTGAAGAGCAGGTAAACGAATATCCGGAAATTCTGGAATGCTATCTGGTTACCGGTCACGATGCCGACTATATGCTCAAGGTGGTGGTACCGGATATGGATCACTACCATCACTTTTTGCTGAACCGCATTACCCGAATTCAGGGAGTTAGTGGCGTTCACTCAAGCTTTGTTCTCAAACGGGTGATCGACACTACGGCCCTGCCCTTAGGCTATTTGTCCTGATACATGGCTGGCAATCTGTACCTTGTGCCGCAGGCTCCGTACAATAAACGCCACTTTACGAAACACCCTTCTACGAAACATCAATGAACGGAAACCACAATGCGAGCAAGCCGTTATCTGATTGCAACCCAGAAAGAGACACCGTCTGACGCGGAGGTTATCAGCCACCAATTAATGCTGCGTGCAGGTATGATTCGAAAGCTGGCAGCCGGCCTTTACACCTGGCTACCCGTGGGCCTGAGAACCTTGCGCAAGGTTGAACGGATTGTTCGTGAAGAAATGGACAAAAGCGGCGCCCAGGAAGTTCTGATGCCCGCAGTTCAGCCAGCGGAACTTTGGCAGGAGTCTGGCCGCTGGGAAGAATACGGCGGCGAACTACTGCGAATGAACGACCGACACGGGCGTGAGTTCTGCTTTGGCCCTACCCACGAAGAAGTCATCACTGACCTGATCCGCAATGAGCTGAAAAGCTACAAGGAATTGCCGGCTAACTTCTATCAGATACAAACGAAGTTCCGTGATGAGCGCCGTCCACGATTTGGCGTTATGCGCGCCCGTGAGTTCATCATGAAGGATGCCTACTCCTTCCACGTGAATTCTGAATCCCTGGATGAGACCTATCAGGTAATGCACCGCACCTATTGCGCTATCTTTGACCGCCTGGGCTTGAACTATCGCCCGGTACAGGCTGATTCAGGCGCCATCGGTGGCAGTGCCTCCCATGAATTCCACGTACTCGCCTCATCCGGTGAAGACGACATTGTGTTCAGCACTGAAAGCGATTACGCGGCCAACATTGAAAAAGCCGAAGCCGTGGCCCCGGCAGGCGAGCGCACATCTCCGGGTGAAGAGCTGAAGGAAGTTGCTACGCCGGATCAGCGCACGATTGAAGCTATCTCCGAATTCCTCAGTATTGACGCTACCCGCACGGTGAAAACCTTGCTGGTTAAAGCGCAAGCTGATGAGGAAGGCAATGCTGGCCTGATCGCCCTGATATTGCGTGGCGACCACACGCTGAACGAGATAAAAGCAGAGAACCTGGAAGGCGTAGCAGAACCCCTGACCATGGCCACCGATGAAGAGATTGAATCCACTATCGGCTGTAAAGCCGGCTCCATCGGGCCGGTAAACCTGAATGTGCCAGTAATTGTGGACCGCAGCGCAGCGCATCTTGCAGATTTTGTGTGCGGCGCCAACAAAGAAGGCTACCACCTGACGGGTGTTAACTGGGAGCGCGACTTGCCCCTGGGCCGGGTTGAAGATATCCGGAACGTTGTTGAAGGCGATGCCAGCCCGGATGGCAAAGGTACTCTGGAGATCCGCAGAGGCATTGAAGTTGGCCATATTTTCAAGCTGGGCAACAAGTACAGCACCGCCATGAACGCGACGGTACTTGATGAGAACGGCAAAACCGTGATCATGGATATGGGCTGCTATGGCATTGGCGTATCCCGCATCGTAGCGGCTTCTATCGAGCAAAACCATGATGACAAAGGCATTATCTGGCCGGATGCGATTGCGCCCTTCCAGGTGGCCATCGTTACGCTGAATGCCCACAAAACCCCTGCGGTGGCGGAAGCTGGCGAGAAGCTCTATGAGCAATTGCAGCAGGCTGGCTACGATGTACTACTGGACGACCGTAAAGAGCGCCCGGGCGTGAAGTTTGCCGATATGGAGCTGATGGGTATTCCCCATCGTTTTGTTATTTCTGATCGTGGGTTAGCGGCCGGCACTTTGGAATATAAGGGCCGCAGAGACGCTGACAAGCAGGACATTGCGATTGAAGAAGCTCTGCCTGTTCTTGCCAAGGCATCACCACAGAAAGGCTGATAAAAGCAGAAGTGACCAAGCTGGGTTCAAGGCCTGAAGAATGGCCTTGAGCTACTGTCAGCATGTGTGGGGCTGGAAGTTGCTTGAGGCTGTCAGCCCCCTACAATTCCTGGCTCCATCTCCAAAGCTACACCAAAACGTTCCTGCACCGACTCGCGAATATCTGAAGCCAGTTCCAGTACATCCTTCCCTGTTCCGCCAGAATGATTTATCAAAACCAGTGCTTGCCGGTTATGAACACCCACCGTAGCATTCCGATAGCCTTTCCAACCGCATTGATCAATCAGCCATGCTGCCGCCAGCTTTACGGCCTCAGTCTGCGGATAGCCAACCACGTTCGGATACATGGCTTGCAGCTCTTCAAACTTTCCGACGGGTACCACGGGGTTTTTGAAAAAACTGCCTACGTTAGGAATCATCTCAGGATCTGGCAATTTCCGACGGCGCACCGCCATCACGGCTTCAGCCACGGCCAGTGCGTCCAGATCCTTAGAGGCAGCATCCCCAAAGTATTCTTCCAGATCGCGGTATCCTAGCTTTAGGGGTTTGATACGGGACAAACGGAGCCTGATCTCGGTAATGATGTAACGCCCAGGCGAGCGTTTGAACAGGCTATCCCGATAGGCAAAGCCGCAGTCTGCGTTATCAAGACAAACCAGTTGGTCAGATTCGCGGTCCCAGGCTGTTACGGAAATCAGCGTATCGCATAGTTCTACGCCGTAGGCACCTATATTCTGCACTGGCGCCGCTCCGGCCGTTCCAGGAATAAGCGCCAGGTTCTCTATACCCTTGTACCCGGATCCAGCTGCATAGAGAACCGCCCCATGCCAGTTTTCTCCAGCTCCCAGAACCAACGTAGCGCCTGTTTCGTCCACATGCTCCCAATAGCGGGCTGCTATTCGTACACGAATCACCAGGCCGTTAAAGTCTCCGGCAAAAACCAGATTACTGCCACTTCCGAGGACCAGTGTCTGGTGGTCGTTTTCATGGGCCCATGCCAGTGCGCTGCGCAAGTCATCCAGGCTTTGAGCATCCATGTAGTATCTTGCGGTAGCGGACACGCTCAGGGTGTTGAGCTTCAAAAGCCCCACGTTCTCCTGAAGTTCCGCTCCAAAACTCACGACATGCGCTCCTGAATATCCCGTAGCAGGCCCTCGCCGGCATCCTGAATCAGATCAAGCACATGTTCAAAACCCTCTTCACCACCATAATAAGGGTCAGGAACTTCAGTGAGATCTGAGCTGCCGTATTCCAGAAAAAGCGTCGGCTTAGTGCCGCCATTCTGGTGCCATATATCCTTTACATCGGCCAGATTCTGACGGTCCATTACGATTATATAATCGAAGGTATCCAGATCTTTTTCAGTAAACTGGCGCGCTTCAAGGACACTAATATCAACGCCACGGTTGTTGGCAGCTGCAATTGAGCGCGCATCTGGCCCCTTTCCTATGTGCCAGTTACTGGTTCCGCAGGAGTCGATGTAAACCTTGTCCTGCAAGCCAGCCTGCTGCACCAGCTTCCGAAACAGTCCTTCTGCCGTTGGCGATCGGCAAATATTGCCAAGACACACAAAAAGGACACTGACCTGCATGCTCATGCCTTACTTTCTCCTGTTTCAACCGATTTAGCCATCCAGGCTCTTACCCGCTGTAAATCAGCCTCTGTATCAACGCCCGCTGGTGGTGTTCCCGCGGCTACTTCAATATGGATGCGGGCACCGTTATACAATGCTCTTAGCTGTTCCAAAGACTCGGCCTGCTCTGTTGGCGCTGGCGCCCAGGACACAAACTGGCTCAACACCCGCGCGCGATAACCGTAGATGCCAATATGGCGAAAGTACCCGGTACCATCTTTAAGGGCCGCCGCCGCATTGGGTGACGCAAGATTGTCTTTACCTATACCGCTCCAGTGATCCCGCGCCCAGGGAATAGGGGCGCGGCTAAAGTAGTGGGCCATACCCTCTGCATCAAACACAACCTTCACAACATTGGGATTGAACACCTGTTCGAGGTCATGGAGCCGCTCGCAGAGTGTCGAGATTGCCGCATCCAGGTAGCGCTCCAGGTTGACTGCCACCTGATCAATCAGCTCGGCGGGGATCAGGGGTTCGTCTCCCTGCACATTCACCACACGGTGGTCTGGGTCCAGGCCCAGCTTACGTACCACCTCTTCAAGGCGGTCGGTACCACTAACATGGTTGGGGGAAGTCATGACAACTTCAGCGCCAAAGGCTTCACAGGCGGCCTGAATACGCGAATCATCCGTAGCAACAACTACGCGACTTGCCCGGCTTTCCGACGCACGCTCACACACGTGCTGAATCATGGGTTTGCCGGCTATATCCAGCAGCGGTTTGCCAGGTAACCGGGTAGAGGCATAACGAGCCGGAATCACTACCGTAAAAGACATGGGGATTCGATCCTGCAGAGAGCCTGCTCAGCTTTTGTGAAGACGTTCGTCGGTGCTTAGAGTGCGCGCTTCAGTGGCCAGCATAACCGGAATACCCTCGCGGACAGGAAACGCCATGGCGTCCGCAAAGCACGTCAGTTCGGTTTTTGCTTCATTCAATTTCAGCTCGCCCTTGCATACCGGGCAGGCAAGCAGAGCCACGAGTTTTTTGTCCATAGTGCTATCTCACTGACAGTTAGGAAGCAGGCGCTCCGGAGCTCGCCCGCAATTTTTCAAGAACAGCTGCTTTAAACGCCTCAGGCAACACTGCCTCAACATGGAGCACCCAGGCATTATCCGGTGCAAAACTGCTGCATTTGACGCCATCTTTGGCCGTCATCACCAGCATGTGACCCGCCTCGGAGCCAAGATCTTCCGGGCGGAAGCGATGATGATCGGGAAAAGGCACAGCAATTAACTTTGCCCCCAAGCCTTTGAGCGTATCAAAAAAACGTGTGGGGTTTCCTATGCCAGCTATGGCCCGAAGTTTTTGGCCCTGCAAGCTTTCGGGTGAGCGGGTTTCACCGGTTTTGAGGTTGACCAGGCGCGTTGGCTGAAGTCTCATGGCATACATATGTGGGTGCTTAAGGCCCGCCAGTACTTCCGGAGACACCTGGCCCGCTTCGTCGACAGAGGTTGCGCCGTTAACGATCACAAAATCAACCGTATCCAGCCGACTTACTGGCTCACGCAGTGGACCCACAGGTATCAACGCACCGTTGCCTATTCCACGTGCAGCATCAAACACTGATAACTCAACATCCCGTGGTAGCTTGTAGTGCTGCAGGCCGTCATCGCTGATCAACACATCGCCTAGCGCATTATCGAGCACGAACGCCGCACCCCTGCGCCTATCCGGGTCAACAACCACGGGTACGCCGGTTGCCTGAGACAACATAACTGGCTCATCCCCGGCAAGTGACGGCAAGGTGTCCGGGGTTACCAACAATGGGTGCTCAGACGCGCTGCCACCGTACCCACGGCTAAGAACGACAGGGTGCCAACCCTCAGCTTTCATAATGCTGACCAGCCAAGCTGTTAACGGGGATTTACCCGTACCCCCGGCTGTGATGTTACCCACCACCACAACCGGAACCGGTAGCTTTTCGGTATAAGCCGTCATCGCTTTGCGCCGCCGCGCTTCAGCAATGGCCCGGTAAAGCCATGAAAACGGTGACAACAAGACCAAAGGACGACCTTTGCCATACCAGAGGCGATCTACCAGGGATGTCATGAGTGCTCGCTGAATTGCATTTGGTGCAACTGGGCATAAGCGCCTTTCTGTGCGAGTAGCTCTTCATGGCGCCCCGATTCAACAATACGACCGTTGTCCATAACCAATATTCGGTCTGCGCTCTCAATGGTTGAAAGCCTGTGGGCAATAACCAACGTGGTTCGGCCCTGAATAACGGTTTCCAATGCTTTCTGTATGTGACGCTCAGACTCAGTATCCAGAGCGGAGGTGGCTTCATCCAGAATCAATATGGGCGCATCTTTCAACAAGGCCCTGGCAATCGCCAGCCTTTGCCGCTGACCACCTGAGAGCATCACGCCATTGTCACCAATCATGGTGTCGAGCCCTTCAGGCATTCGGTCGATAAACTCCAATGCATGAGCTTTGGCCGCCGCTTCACGAATTTCTTCCCGACTGCAGTCCCGAAGCGCACCATAGGCAATATTGGCCGCAATAGTATCGTTAAACAGCACCACGTTCTGAGTCACCAGTGCAATCTGGCTTCGCAGTGCTTTAAGGGAGAAGTCTTTGAGGGAGCGCCCATCAATGCGGATATCGCCACCGGTATATTCATAAAACCGGGGCAGCAGGCTCACCAAGGTTGATTTACCGCTGCCAGAGCGCCCGACCAGCGCCACGCTCTGACCCGCAGGGATATCAATGGAAATACCTTCCAATACATTATCGAGCTGATCACGGTAGCGAAACGCGAGATCATCAAATTCAATGTTGCCTTCCACACGGTCAGGCGAAAAGGTACCGGGGTCCTGCTCCGGGGCCTCGTCGATGGTTTCAAACACATCGTAGGCCGCTGCCACACCCTTCTGAATTTGCGCGTGAACCGAGGTCACCTGACGAATCGGCTTGGCCATGGTGGTGGCGGCAGTAATGAAGGCCACCAACTGCCCTGTGCTCATCTCACCTCTAATTTCCGGGGACAACATGGTCCAGACCAACGCAGCTATTGCCACGGCCACCAACGTCTGAATCACCGGCACGCTGATTGCCTGGGTAGAGGCCATCTTCAGGCTTTGCTTCAGATTTCTATCGTTAACCTTTTGAAAACGCTGCTTTTCGTATTCCACACCACCAAACGTTCGGACAACCCGATACCCGGTGATGGACTCAGAGGCCACGTGGGTTATGTCGCCCATAGAGCCTTGAATGCGCTGGCTGATTTTGCGGAATCGCTTACTGGCGTAACTCACAACTGCCCCAATCAGTGGCCCAACCGCCAGAAATATCAGAGTCAACTTCCAGTTGGTATACAGCATAAAACTAAGAAGACCGACAATTGTAAGGCCTTCCCGCAAGGTTATGGTGACGGCATTTGTGGTGGCTTCCGCCACCTGCTCTACGTTAAAAGTCAGTTTGGAAACCAACCTACCGGCAGCATTTTCGTCAAAGTAACGGGATGGCAGAGTCATCAGGCGGTTGAACACATCTGTGCGAAGGGAGTTGATAACCTGTCGGCCGACGTAGCTGATGAAATATTGGCTTAGAAACGTCCCGATTCCACGGAAGGTAAACATGCCTATGATCAAGGCTGTCAGCAAAATCCGGTTTTGTTCAGTGGGGTTTTCGATGGCCGCGATAACATATTCCATCGCAGCGGCCATCCCCGTGGAGGCAGCCGCGTAAATGATGTTACCAACAACTGCAAGCGAGAACGCCAACCAAAACGGTTTTACATACGCAAGTAGGCGCTTGTAGGTCTCCCAGCTTTCGCCGGGTTTAACCGCTTGGGGTTCTGGTGGCGGTACGGCTTGGCTCACTGGGTTTCGGCCTCACGTTCTGTCGTAATACTCAGCTTGGCAAAACCAAGGCGCCCCGCAACATCCATAGCTCTGACCACATATTCATGGGGAGTCCGGGCATCTGCCGTAATCACGAATGGTAAGGCGGTGTCGCCTTCAGCCAGCTCACTCACCCCCCGTTCAAGCGTCTCACGGCGATTATTCACGAGCGCTTTATCGTTAAGGATATACTGGCCTTCAGCATTGATAACAACATCTATCTGCTTCACTTCGGATGCTGCAGACGGCTCGCCGCTGGCTTCTGGCAGCACCACCTGAAGGTGGCTTTCCCGGGTGAAAGTCGTTGAGACCATAAAGAAAATCAGCAGCAGGAACACCACATCGATCAGCGGCGTCAGGTCTACCCCAACTTCCTGGCTTCTCTGGCGTGTGAACTTCACGGCGTTCAGGCCCCTTCTACGTCGATTTCACGATCACCGTGAACAACTTCAACCAATTTGATGGCTTCTTGCTCCATACCTACCACCAGCTCGTCTACTCGCCGGATAAAATAGCGGTGACAAATCAGAGCAGGAATAGCAATGCTCAGTCCCGCTGCGGTGGTTATCAAAGCTTCGGAGATGCCGCCAGCAAGATTGCCGGCATTACCCACACCGGCAAGCTGGATTTCAGCAAACACCTTGATCATGCCGATCACAGTGCCAAGTAGGCCCAACAAGGGTGTTATGGTTGCAACGGTGCCCAGAGGGTTCAAAAAGCGTTCCAGCTCATGAATTACCTGGGTAGCCTCATGCTCAATACTCTCCTTCATAATCTCACGGCCATGCTTGGCATTCATGAGACCCGCCGCAAGAATACGACCCAAAGGTGATGAGCCTTGCAGTGCCTTCAGCTTGCGACTATTAAGCTCTTTTTTCTTGATCCAGCGCCAAAGTTCATTAATGGTCTGAGTCGGTGCAACACGTGACGCACGAAGCGTCCAGAAACGTTCCAGAATAATCGCGAGTGCCAGAATGGAACAGGCAATAATTGGCACCATGAGAATGCCACCAGCTTTCAACAGCTCGAACACGCTTGATCTCCCTGATTGTTAACAAGCCGCGCTACTTTAGCATAGCTGCAGGTCGAGGCCACACCCGCAATGTCACGGTATTTCACACTTGGCTCTGGTAAGGCCCGGGCCGCCAATCCAGAAGGGTACTGAGTGGCGGGCTTCTGTCGTTTTTACAGCGCCATTATCCACGGCCAACACCAGCCCGCCCGAACATGCCGTGTTAAACGCTGTGGCGCCTCCGCTCCGGTAGCGTGCGGTTACATCCCTGTGAGGATGTCCATATCGATGCCGGTAGCCGGCCGTATAGATCACTATGTCAAGCTTCAATTCCTCAACCCAGGCACTGGACGACGACGTTTTACTGCCATGATGCGGCGCAATAACAACGCGCTCACGGGGCTGACTTTCAGCCCGAAGGTTTCTGGACACTTTCAAATATTGAGCCTCGATAGGTGAACTGATATCGCCCGGAAACAGCCATTCCGCGGCGTGGCCCTGCCGGGCAGAAAGAACACAGGATGCATCATTGCCTTCGACCCTGCCCCCGGCACGCCAGAATGAAATCAACAGCTCACCTCCCAGTACCTCCTCGCCCGCACATCCAAGGACACTCACAGCCTCGGCATGCTCCAGCTTGGCACGAACAGCAGCTGGCTCACCGGTTACGACACGACCAACATCAAATTGCTCAAGGATCTGGCTGATCCCGCCGGAATGATCACCATCGGCATGGCTTATAACCAATGTATTGATGCGTTTTATCCCCAAGGCTTTGAGATTGGGTATCAGCACAGATTCCGCAGCTGAAAACACGCCTTTCACTTCAGGCCCTGTGTCATAGAGCAACACCTGGTCGCCCGCCCTCAACATAGCAGAGAGGCCTTGCCCAACATCCCAAACTCTGACTTCAGGCTGTGCAAGGCTTGGATTACCGGGCTTACCCGGAAAACTCGCGGCAACCCCCCAGCTCGCCAAAATAACTATCCCAACCGCCCGAAATGTCCGAATGGGCACCAATACAACCAACAACACCAACAAGGCAAACGCGACAATTTCAAAGGTGCTGCCATGAAGATCGGGCCAACTCATGCTGGCGACCACGCCAAGAAAGCTCCACAGAACTCCAAGCAAGGCATCCATCAACGGAATAACCAGATCGACCAAAGCCGGAAACACCGCGACAGCAATCCCACCTACGAGAAGCACCGGCATAAGTACGAGGGAAACCCAAGGGATAGCAACAATATTCGCGAGTAATCCCGCAACTGGCTGCCCCTGGCCTACCAGCTCAAGTAGCGGCCAAAGCCCGGCAAATACGGCTCCCTGAGCAATAAACAAGCCGGCCAGCCACCCTGTACCACCCAGGCGACCCGCAAACGTACACATGAGAATAGAGACGGCTCCAAACGACAGCCAGAACCCTTGATCCAGCGGAGCAAACGGATCGAACAGAAGCACAAGCCCAAGCGCGATCACAAGCGACTGCCAAACAGGCACCTGCCAGGCGTTCAGCAAAAACCAGCTACCGACCGCCACCATAATCAAGGCTCTGCGTGTTGGCACCGTGAACCCTGCCGCCAATGCATACAACAGACTACAAACAAGCACTACACTAAACACTGATACGCGGACGGATCGCTCACTGAACCGGGTAGAGGACACTGCCAATAGAACACGACGTGTCGCGAACCCTGTGCCCAGAGCAACCAACCCCAGATGAAGACCCGATATAGCAACCAGATGAATGGTTCCTGTCGCTTTTAGAACGCCCCAGTGCTCCGATGACAAATGGCCGCGGTTGCCAATCAGCAATGATGCAATCAACGGGTGGTGGCGGGCCTCGGCAAACTGCCTGTCTACCCATTCCGCCAGCTGGGCGTGAAGGCGATGATACCGGCACTCTAGCGCGCAAACGACGGATGGATCCGGAATCGCACTGCGCACGCTGCCTGTTGCGCGATACCCCTTTCGGAACAACCAGTCTTCGTAGCGAAACCCCTCGGGGTTCAGCGTACCGTGGGGCTGCTTCAGGACTACCTCAAGGCGCAGGCGATGATCCGGGAGCATAACTTCACGCTGACCATACCAAGCCAGACGCAATGTTGTGGGGAGTGAATCGTAGGCCTCTTGGGTTAGTGAAAGCCCGTACCAACGAGTCACGCAAAAGCTGAAGCGGATGCTGTTAAAGCTGCCGGCTGATGGAAGATTGCAGATATAACCTGAAACCTTGGCTCGCTCGCCCTCTAGGCCCTCGGGGAGCCCGTGCCCCAGGCGTTCACTGGCCCACATGGATGCCCAGGCGATACCCAATGCCAGGCCAATCACAAGCGCCCAAACCGATCCAGGCAACAACCTGCGAACGGGCAAAAACCACAATAAAGCCGGGACTATGGCCAGGAGCTGGCACACTTGAGCTGGCAACACCGCCAATCTATAAAGTAAGATGACGCCGCAGGAAAAAGCGAAAACGCCTATTGCTGTAGAGCTTCCGGACAATCCTTGTCCTCCCGATGTCTTTATCCGTCGGCGGCTTCCTTGACGCCGGATGTTTCATTCTACTTGAAGGTAGAGCATTCCCAATGCCGAAGAAGTTCATGAAACGTTATCTGCCAACACCTGAGAAGGTGCAAGCGATGCAATCGCTTGGTTTTCTTGGCGATATCCTGCATGAACCCAACCTGTGGCATATCAACCGTCACAGTGTTTCCCGGGCTTTTCTGATCGGTGTGTTTTTCGCTTTGATCCCCATGCCCTTCCAGATGATTGCCGCTGCCTTCTTTGCCATCTGGCTCAACGCCAACCTGCCGCTATCCGTGGTGCTGGTCTGGATCAGCAACCCGATTACCATGCCCCCCCTGTTCTATTTCAATTACAAGGTGGGCGCCTGGGCGCTAAATCGGCCCGTTCTAAGTTTTGACCTACATCTCTCATGGTCGTGGCTCAGTGAGCGCCTGGTGGATATCGGCATCCCCCTCTACCTGGGATCGCTGATAGTCGCCACGGTTTCCGCATGTATAGCGTATCTGGCGATTCAGTTTATCTGGCGTCGGAAAATTCGCACCGATTGGCAACTGCGCCGCCGGGTCCGCAGAGAGCTCCGGCGTTCCCGCGATCAGACCTCCTGAACCAACCGACCTTGCTCAAGCCTAAGCACCCGCCCCAGACTCCGCGCCATTTTCATATCGTGAGTTACCATGACAAACGCAATCCCCAACTGATCCCTCAAAGATTCTATAAGTGCCCGAACCCCTTCACCCGTGTGCTCATCAAGGTTGCCCGTGGGCTCATCCATCAACACACAATCCGGCTCGTTCACCAGCGCCCGGGCTATAGCAACACGCTGACGCTCACCGCCAGATAGCTCCCCAGGCTTATGTTCAAGACGCTCTGCCAGCCCAACCCTTTGCAAAATTGATTGCGCCCGGGCGCGGGCATCATTAACGGCCATCCCGCCAAGCGCGCAGGGCATCATGACGTTCTCAAGTGCAGTGAACTCTGGCAGCAGATGATGGAACTGATACACAAACCCCAGATGACGATTACGGAAACGGGCCCGACCTGATTCGGACAGGCGATGGATATCCTTGCCACAGATCGAAATCTGCCCGGTAGACGGCTTGTCGAGCCCGCCAAGGAGATTAAGCAGCGTTGTCTTGCCGGCACCACTACTCCCTACAATCGCTACCGTTTCGCCGGCTGTAACTTCCAGCGATATGTCGGAGAAAATTGTCAGCTTTTCCGGCCCCTGTGTGTAGGTGCGGGTAACCTGACGGCAGTCGATCACCAGAGGCGTATCCTTCATGGCTTCAGGTTCCTTATTCATATCGAAGAGCCTCCGCAGGATCCACTCTCGACGCTCTCCACGCCGGGTAGATAGTCGCCAACAAACTCATAGCAAGCCCTGCACCGCTGATTATGGCTACGTCATTCCATTGCAGCTGGGAAGGCAAGTAACTGATGAAATACACATCCGCACTCAGGAACTGCTGCCCAAGGGCGCCTTCAAGCCAGGAAATAAACGCACTGATATTGAGGGCACCCAAGACGCCAAGCGTGGTGCCAATCAGAATGCCAAACACACCGATGACCGCCCCCTGTACGATAAAAATCCGCATGATGTGCCCGGGCGTTGCGCCCATGGTACGGAGAATGGCGATATCCGCGGTTTTATCGGTCACCACCATCACGAGTGTGGACACGATGTTGAACGCCGCCACTGCCACAATAAACATCAGCAGTAAGCCGATCATGGTTTTTTCCATGCGAATGGCCTGGAACAGGTTTCCGTGGGTGCGGGTCCAATCTGAAATGTAATAACGGCCAGAGAGCTCTCTTGCAGCCTCTTCTGCAACCTTGGGGGCAGCAAAAAGATCATCAACCAATAGCCGAACACCCTGCGCCTTACCTCCGGTTCGCATCAGCTTCGCCGCATCATCCATGTGAATCAGCGTGTAATTGCCATCGAGTTCTGCGCCAACACTGAAAACGCCTTTTACGGTAAACCGTTTGAGGCGGGGCAGCACGCCGGCGGGGGTAACTGAAGCCTCAGGCAGCACCACGGTCACTTTATCGCCTAGCTGCAAACGCAAGCTCGCCGCCATGGTACGGCCCACAATAATGCCAAACTCACCGGAAACCAGATCGTCCAATTTGCCTTCAATCATGTGGTTTTCGATGATGGAGACAGAACGCTCTTCCTCCGGAAGTATGCCGTTGAGCATAACGCCCCGCACTTCACCACCGCCGGTAACCATGCCCTGCCCCTGAATGAACGGAGCCGCAGCCAGAACTCTCGGGTGCCGCTGCACCTGAGCATCCACTGATTCCCAGTCTGCAATCGGCCCACTGCCCTGAATGATTGCATGGGGTACCATGCCCAGGATGCGCTGCTTGAGCTCACGATCAAAACCATTCATTACGGACAGCACGATAATAAGTACGGCCACACCAAGCATCAGCCCGATCATGGAGGTGAGGGATATAAAGGAAATAAAATGATTACGCCTTTTGGCCGCGGTGTAACGCAAGCCGATATAAAACGATAAGGGTCTGAACATGGAGAGGTGCCTGTCGCTACCTTCAGATCGGTCGTGGTCTGGAATTCCCCTCGCAGCCTTTCAGTGCGGTGGGAAACTGCTAAACTTTTACTACTGGCTGAAATCCTTGCTCGCGGAGCCCTGAATGCACACCGAAGATACGCCTTTCGAACCGACAGACAATCTACCTGAGCGTCGGGAATTTTTCCGCATCGAAGACCGGATTGGCCTGGAAGTCCGGAAGCTGTCGCACTCAGCCGAGTTTAGCGACAACCCTTTCAACGACGACCATATCGAGACGCTGAAAGCAGACTTCAGACGACTGGATCAGGACATCAAATCTCAGCTCGCCAGTCTTGCCGACCAAGACCGCCTGCTTACCGGTCTGGTAAAGTCCTTGAATGGGAAGCTGGATACGCTAGCGCGCATTATGGCCTTTCAGCAAAATCCCTTGCAACCGGAGGACTGGCAAGACGTAACTCTGAGCGAGGGTGGTCTGGCCTTTTCGGGGAGCCCACAAGCATGGCAAACTGGCGATAAGCTTGCAGTCCGCATGACTTTGCCGCCAGAACTATTCCAGCCCCGAGCCGTGGCACAGGTTTTGGATGTGCAGGCCACCGAAACAGGCAGAGCAAGGGTTCATACGGGCTTTATCCAGATACAAGATGGGGATCGTCAGCAAATCGCCAGACATGTGATGCGTTGGCAGATTCGTCAGCGCCAAAAAGAGTAGACTGGCGAAAACATGTGACTTTTGCCTTTAATTCTCGGATATTACGTTTTATCCATGTCTCCGGAGTGCTTGCCGGAGGCTCAAGTATGAGTGGAGAACGATCAATGACAATGAAGCGAGTCCTGACCAGCACCCTGGTATCGGCACTATTTATTATGGCTTTCGCCCCGGTTACCGGCGCACTTGCGGAAGAACTCCGTGTACCTGTAGGCAGCCAAGCAGACAGAAGCGACCAAAGCGTGCCCCGGGTAGGTACCACACAGGCTTCGGTAAAAGCCTCATGGGGCCAGCCAGCTTCCATTGAGGGTCCTATCGGCCATCCGCCGATCAGCCAGTGGAATTACGGTAATTTTGTGGTCTATTTCGAAAATGATCGTGTCATACACTCGGTCCTGACACCTCAGCGCTGACATTTTTCGACACGGTGTTCTTCCCGCCCACCTGTTCAGGGCACACATTCAGACGACATGCCGCCTTTTTTATAGAATGGCGGCTTTTGCAATTTTAAGGTGACTGTAAAGTGACATCCCTACGCGTGTTGCCCGCTGAGTGGGCACCCCAAAGCGCCGTTGTACTTACCTGGCCTCACCCGGGTACCGACTGGGCAGGGATTATTGATGAGGTAGAGCCCGTATTTCTGGAAATTGCCCGCTCGGTTCTCTATTTCCAACATCTCGTAATCAGCTGTGAGCACGTGGTTCGACTGCAAGACCTTGAGCGCGAGCTAAACGCCTGGGCCAGCCAACAAAACCTGCCCGGACGGGTGCGCGCTGTCCCTGCGCCAGCAAACGACACCTGGGCTCGCGATCACGGCCCGATTACCGTAATAACCGATGGCGAGCCCACCCTGCTGGACTTTCGTTTCAACGCCTGGGGGGGCAAATTCCCCTGGGAGAAAGACGATGCACTCAACCGTCATATTGCGAATTTTGGAGTGTTTGGTACTACCCCCATGCAAGCGGTGGACTTTGTCCTGGAGGGTGGCTCCATCGAATCGGATGGTGAAGGCACCTTACTAGCCACCAGCGAATGCCTTTTGACCCCCTCACGCAATGCCTCCATGGACCGCGGTGCCATTGAGCAGCTGCTGACTGAAATGCTGGGGGCAGATCGGATTCTGTGGCTAAACCATGGTTATCTGGCCGGCGACGATACTGACAGCCATATTGATACTCTGGCCCGCTTTTGCGCCCCGGACCATATCTGCTACGTGGCCTGCCCGGACGTGGCAGATGAGCATTACAGTGCCCTCGCAGCCATGGAAGAAGACCTTCAGGAGTTCCGCCAGCGGGATGGTTCGCCCTACAAGCTCACAGCACTCCCCTGGCCTGACCCGGTATTCGGTGACGAAGGCGAACGCCTGCCAGCCACCTACGCTAACTTTCTGATCATTAATGGCGCGGTGCTATTACCTGTATACGATGTACCTCAGGATGAAGAAGCCACTCGAATTATGAGCGGGATATTTCCTGACCGGGAGATAATCCCGATTAACTGCCGCCCCTTGGTCAAACAGCACGGCAGCCTGCACTGCGTCACCATGCAGATCCCGGAAGGAGTTGTCACGCTATGAGTCATAACCCCGGCAGAACCCGGAATTCAAGCCAGCTTGTAGTAGCTGCAATTCAGCAGGCGTGCAGTGAAAACAAAGCCGCCAGCCTCGCCACCTCCGAAATGCTGATTCGCGAAGCGGCCGCCGGTGGCGCTGAGTTGGTTATTCTGCAAGAGCTTCACGCAACCCAGTATTTTTGCCAAATCGAAGATACAAGCATATTTGACCTGGCCGAACCCATTCCTGGGCCCACCAGCGAAAAGCTTTCAGACCTGGCTCGGGAACTGAACGTCGTTATTGTGGGCTCTGTGTTTGAGCGACGCATGAACGGTGTTTATCATAATACCGCTGTGGTCATCGAGACCGATGGGGCCATTGCTGGCCTGTATCGCAAAATGCACATTCCGGACGACCCGGGGTTCTACGAGAAATTTTACTTCACCCCGGGTGATGCCGAGTTCAACGACGGCCGCAGCGGGTTCTCCCCCATCGAAACCTCGGTAGGTAAGCTTGGGGTTCTCGTTTGCTGGGATCAGTGGTACCCGGAAGCGGCACGCCTGATGGCGCTCGCCGGCGCCGAAATTCTGATTTACCCCACCGCCATCGGCTGGGACATAACAGACACTCCGGATGAGCAAGCCCGTCAACTGGAAGCCTGGGTCACCGTTCAACGGGGCCACGCCGTGGCCAACAACCTCCCGGTAGTTGCGCCCAACCGGGTAGGCACTGAACCGGATCCCACCGGGCATTCCGACGGTATACTCTTCTGGGGCAATAGTTTTATCTGCGGTCCTCAAGGCGAGTTCCTCGCCCGGGCCGACGACAGCAGCGAATGCATATTGAGTGTCACCCTTGATCGCCATCGCACTGAATCTATTCGTCGCATCTGGCCGTACTTCAGAGACCGTCGCATCGACGCCTACGGCGACATTCTAAAAAGAGTGAGGGACTGAACCCGGCATGAAAAACCTGGTGGACAACGTAGTTACCGAACTGAACCAGATCCTGCTTGGCAAGGAGCACCAGGTTCGCTTGGCCCTCTGTGGCCTGCTCGCCAGTGGTCACTTGCTGATTGAAGACATTCCAGGCATGGGCAAAACCACCCTCTCCCATGCACTGGCCAAAGTGATGGGGCTTAGTTACCAGCGCATTCAGTTTACCAACGACTTGTTGCCCGCTGATGTGCTGGGCTATTCCATGTACGACAAACAAGCAGGGAGTCTGGTATTCCACCAGGGCCCTATTTTTGCCCAGGTGGTCCTGGCAGACGAAATCAACCGCGCGTCGCCACGAACACAGAGCGCACTGCTGGAAGCAATGGAAGAGCGCCAAGTATCCATTGAAGGCGAAACCCGACCACTACCCCATCCGTTTTTTGTAATTGCCACCCAGAATCCTACAGAACAAGGCGGCACCTACCCTCTGCCGGAATCCCAGCTTGATCGTTTTCTGATGCGTATTCGGCTTGGCTATCCCGACCCGAGAGCAGAGCGGGAGTTGTTGGAAGGCGAAGATCGCCGAGTAATGACAGACAGGCTCGGCACCCTGCTCTCCGAGACCGAGCTCGCCAAACTTCAGGAAGAGGTAACCCGCATAACCGCCAGCCCGGCACTGCTGGACTACATCCAACGCTTGCTGGAACAAAGCCGCCGCATGCCCGGACTGCTCTATGGTTTGTCACCCAGAGCCGGGCTTGGGTTGCTCAGAGCCACTAAAGCCTGGGCGTTGATGGAAGGCCGCCGCCACGCACTACCTGATGATATACAAGCAGTATTCCCGTCGATTGCCGAACACCGCCTCGAACAAGGCGAATCCGGAAAAAGTTCTGAACGCGTACGCCAACTGCTGGCCAGCGTTTCGGTACTGGAGTAACCGCATAGATAGCATTGCTTTATCGGAGGAATTGAGCAAAACAAATGGAAGCTTGCTGCTTTCGTGATAGCCTTTTGCCCTTCCTCGCAATACAGGCTCCCAATGAGCCCGACACGTACCGAACAAACGAGAGACACCCATGAGCGAAACCAAACATTCCCGGCTAATCATCCTCGGCTCCGGCCCCGCCGGATACACCGCCGCTGTCTACGCAGCCAGGGCAAACCTCAACCCGACCCTGATTACTGGCATTGAAGTCGGCGGCCAGCTCACCACCACCACCGACGTAGACAACTGGCCAGGCGATAACGACGGCGTACAAGGCCCGGAACTCATGCAGCGCATGCTCAAACACGCTGAGCGCTTCGAGACCAACATCGTATACGACACCATCAACGAAGCAGACCTACAGACCCGCCCCTTCCGCCTCAAAGGCGACAGCGGCGAATACACCTGCGATGCCCTCATCATCGCTACCGGTGCGTCTGCCATGTACCTCGGCCTGGAGTCGGAAGAAAAATTCAAAGGCCAGGGCGTATCCGCCTGCGCCACCTGCGATGGTTTTTTCTACAAAAAACAAAAAGTCGCCGTGATCGGTGGTGGCAACACTGCTGTTGAAGAGGCACTGTACCTCTCGAACATCGCCGCAGAAGTCACCCTGGTACACCGCCGCGACAGCCTCCGCGCAGAGAAAATCCTGCAGGACAAACTCTTCGACAAAGCGGAAAACGGCAACATCAACATCGTTTGGGATCACACCCTCGACGAAGTTCTGGGCGACGGCACCGGCGTAACCGGCATGCGTATCAGAAGCATGAAAGACGACTCCAAACAGGATCTCGACCTGGCGGGCGTGTTCATCGCCATCGGCCACAAGCCCAACACCGGCTTGTTCGAAGGCCAGCTGAACATGGAAAACGGCTACATCAAGATCCAGTCCGGCCTCGAAGGTATGGCCACACAAGCCAGCATCCCGGGCGTATTCGCCGCCGGCGACGTAGCCGACCACGTTTACCGCCAGGCCGTAACCTCCGCCGGTTTCGGTTGCATGGCTGCATTAGATGCCGAAAAGTTTCTGGATCAGCAAGCTTAAGAGTTATCGGCAAAAGACAGGATGACTTCACTACCCTGGCTAGACCCCGACCAGCTGTGGTTCCCCTCAGCCGATGAAGCCCTCGACGACCCCGATGGCCTCCTCGCGCTGGGTGGTGATCTCTCCACAGAACGGCTAATCCTCGCCTACCGCAGCGGCATCTTCCCCTGGTACAGCGACGACCAACCCATACTCTGGTGGTCCCCAGACCCCCGTTGCGTGCTCTTCCCCGAAAACATACACATATCCCGAAGCCTGCGCAGAACGCTCAACCAGAGGCGCTTCAGCGTCACTACAGACCAAGCCTTCAGCCGAATCATCCGCTTGTGCGCCTCCACCCGCAGCGAAGGCACCTGGATAACCGACGACATGATCGCAAGTTACTCAGCCCTGCACCGCCAGGGAGTCGCCCACTCCATCGAAGTATGGAACCAGAAAGGCGAGTTGGCGGGCGGCATGTACGGGCTGGCCATTGGGCAATGCTTCTTTGGCGAATCCATGTTTTCCCTGGAAACCAATGCATCCAAAGTGCTCATGGTCCATCTTGCCCACCAACTGCAAGACTGGGGCTATCGAATCATGGACTGCCAGGTAGAAAGCTCTCACCTTCTCAGCATGGGCGCACGCACCCTACCAAGAAACGAGTTCTTATCTATAATCAGTGAGTATGCGGACAAAAAACCGAACCAGAGCAACTGGACATTCGACTGGCAGTGGAACCGGCCGGAGGCGTAAATGAGTAGTCTGAGAACTCTGGTGTTCTACGCAACACCAGCCCACGACTGCAGCTATCTTCCAGATCGCGAAGCGACAACTATGTTTGTCGACCCGCGCGCCCAAATCGACAAAAAACTCTATAGCCAACTGACCGCACTGGGCTTCCGGCGCAGCGGCTCACATTATTATCGCCCGCACTGTGAAGCGTGCAACGCCTGTATCCCGGTGCGACTGAACGTGAATCACTTCCAACCGGATCGCAACCAACGCCGGGTCATGAAAAAGAACAGTGATCTGGAATGCACACTGGTGCCGGCCGCCTTCAATGAGAGCTACTATCGGCTTTATGCCAACTATGTGGAACTGCGCCATAAAGACGGTGACATGTACCCGCCCTCCCGTGAGCAGTTCATTTCCTTTCTGGTGGAAGGAAACTCCGACTCCTGGTTCCTGGAAATGCGCAAAGACGGAGAACTGCTAGCATTGGCCGCAGTCGACGTTCTGGATGACGGGCTCTCCGCCATCTATACCGTATTCGATCCGGCTCAAGAGGGCCGTAGTTTGGGCACCTTTGCCGTTCTCTGGCAAATTGAAGAGACGCAAAGACGCAAACAGCCGCACCTCTATCTTGGATACTGGATAAAGCAGTGCAACAAAATGAGTTATAAAACGCGGTTCAAGCCCCTGGAAGCGCTCCATGATGGTCAGTGGCGAGTCCTGACAACCGAATAACACGGCATGACACGTAAATACCGATATAAACCGGTAATAAGCGGCTTTATTTGCCGCCAATAATGAACTCACTTTGCCAAACGGCTACAAATAAGGCAGAATTGCGCAATTTAAAATTACGGAAAGTATTTTCAACAGAGGTTTTTACTGAATGGCGAAGACAGATGCTATTGAAATGGAAGGGGTTATTCTTGATACCCTTCCGAACACCATGTTTCGCGTTGAGCTGAGCAACGGGCACGTTGTTACCGCTCACATTTCCGGCAAGATGCGTAAAAACTACATCCGCATCCTGACCGGCGACAAGGTCAAGGTTGAATTGACGCCTTACGATCTGAGCAAAGGCCGAATTGTGTACCGCGCCCGTTAATATTACGGCCGACTTCGAAGACGAATAAAAAAACCGCTGCATCACTGCAGCGGTTTTTTTGTTAGTGCCTTTGCTTGGCTGGCCTGCCAGCCGCCTCAGACGGCTTCTGCAGGTTCATCCTCATAATCGAACACCAACTCATCATCCTTGAGGTGGATAAATACATCCCCGCCCTTCTCGGACAGCCTGCCAAACAGTATCTGCTCAGCAAGTGGGCGCTTGATCTTGTCCTGAATCAACCGCGCCATGGGGCGTGCACCCATCGCGACGTCATAACCCTTATCCGCAAGCCACAACTTGGCCGCATCATCCACATGCAGAACCACGTGCTTTTCATCCAGCTGCGCCTGCAACTCGGTGAGGAACTTGTCCACAACGTGAGTGATGGTGTCCCTCTGCAGGTCCCCGAACTGGATAATGCTATCCAGACGGTTGCGGAACTCCGGCGTGAAGGTCTTGCTGATAATTTCCATACCATCACTGCTGTGGTCTTGCTCGCTAAAGCCCATCGAGCGGCGAGCCATGCTTTCAGCTCCGGCGTTGGTGGTCATCACGAGAATCACGTGGCGGAAGTCAGCCTTGCGCCCGTTGTTATCGGTCAAGGTACCGTGGTCCATAACCTGCAGAAGCAGGTTGAACACTTCCGGGTGCGCCTTCTCGATTTCGTCCAGCAGCAGAACACAATGCGGGTGTTTGTTAACAGATTCCGTTAACAAACCGCCCTGGTCGTATCCTACATACCCCGGTGGGGCACCAATCAGACGAGAAACTGTGTGGCGCTCCATGTATTCCGACATATCGAACCGAACCAGTTCGACCCCAAGCGCTTTCGCAAGCTGCTTGGTCACCTCTGTCTTACCAACGCCCGTGGGCCCGGCAAACAGGAAGGAACCCTGGGGTTTCTCTGGCGCTTTCAAACCGGCACGGGCCAGCTTGATTGCCATTGTCAGCGATTCAATGGCGGGATCCTGTCCGAACACCACCATCTTGAGATCACGCTCCAGATTGCGCAGCAGATCCTTGTCGCTGGTAGACACGTTCTTCGGCGGAATACGAGCGATCTTCGCAACCACATCCTCAATCTCCGGGACATCCACCGTTTTCAGGCGTTTATCCTCAGGCATCAGACGCTGCCTTGCGCCAGCCTCATCAATTACGTCAATGGCTTTATCCGGCAGGTGGCGATCAGTGATGTAACGATCCGCCAGCTCTGCAGCGACGCGCAAAGCCCGATCTGTGTATTTCAGATCGTGGTGCTTTTCGAAGTTCGACTTGAGCCCCCTGAGAATCTGGTAGGTATCCTCAACGCTCGGCTCGTTCACATCGATCTTCTGAAAGCGACGGGCCAGCGCACTGTCTTTCTCGAAAATGCCACGGAATTCTTGATACGTCGTGGATCCAATACAACGAATCTCACCTGAGCTCAGCATTGGTTTTAGCAGGTTCGAGGCATCCATTACGCCACCAGATGCAGATCCCGCTCCAATAATGGTGTGAATCTCGTCGATAAACAGAATTGCGTGCTTTTGTTTTTTCAACTCCGCCAGCAGTGCCTTCAGGCGCTTCTCGAAGTCACCGCGATACTTGGTTCCTGCCAAAAGTGCGCCAAGATCCAGCGAATACACGACGCCGTCGGAAATAATATCCGGTACCTGACCATCGACGATGCGCTTGGCAAGTCCTTCTGCAATAGCAGTCTTGCCTACGCCAGCCTCACCGACCAACAAAGGGTTATTTTTGCGCCGGCGCACAAGAATCTGCACCACGCGTTCAACCTCATGTTCACGACCGATCAACGGATCAATCCGTCCTTGACGGGCTTGTTCATTCAGGTTGGTAGCGTATGTCTCCAAAGGTTTGGACTGCCCACCTTCTTCGCCAGAATCTTCAAGTGACGCCTGCTCAGTGCCATCCTGATCTTCAGCGCCTTGAACACGGGATATGCCATGGGACACGAAGTTGACGACATCAATGCGTGCAACGCTCTGTTTCTTGAGCACATACACGGCCTGGCTTTCCTGCTCACTGAAAATGGCGACCAGAACATTGGCACCGGTAACCTCTTTCTTGCCAGAAGATTGCACATGAAATACGGCGCGCTGCAATACTCGCTGAAACCCTAGTGTTGGCTGGGTCTCGCGCTCGTCATCGCTACCCGGAATCAATGGTGTTGTGGAGTCCACAAATTCAACCAGCTCATCATGAAGCTGCTTGAGGTCTGCACCACAGGCTTTGAGAACACCCACTGCAGATTCATTCTCCAGCAGAGCCAACAACAAATGCTCTACGGTCATGAACTCATGGCGCTTGTCGCGGGCACTTTTAAAGGCCGAATTCAGCGTAATTTCAAGATCTTTGCTCAGCATGGGCCACCCCAACTTGTATCAGTCTGCACATTCAATCTCGCAAAGGAGCGGATGGTCGCATTCAGAGGAATACTGGTTCACCTGTGCCGCCTTTGTTTCCGCGATGTCTCGGGTATACACCCCGCATACCGCCTTTCCCTGCGTATGGACGAGCAGCATCACCTGTGTCGCCTTTTCTTCATTCATACCGAAGAAGGTCATCAACACATCCACTACAAAATCCATGGGTGTGTAATCGTCGTTCAGAAGCATCACCTTATATTGTGCCGGACGCTTCAGTGCAGGCTTTTCGGGAGCAACGCTCAGATCGTCATGACGTCCTGGCAGTTCTTCCTCCCCCTGATTTAATACTAGTAGAGAATTTTCGATAGTCCGCATCATTCTTTACCGGTTATCGGTGTCCTTCATTAATGTGGTTGCCTGGTACCGGGTTTTCAAGTCAAATCCAAACCCGAGCGTGAGATAATTAACAATACGAACATGATACCGCTTCCGGACTGCGTTCAACCACACAATACCGCAATACAAGCTATTGACTCGACCCCGGGTTTCACCGACAGTTAACCTACCGTGTAAAATAATGTAAATATATGAGCAGTTCATGTAACTGTCTCGTAGAGCCAAAACCGGAAAAAAATATTCAAAGCTGGTTTTGAAGCTAACAACAACAAGTGACAGCAAAGGAACAAGGGAGTTCATCATGCCAAGAGGCAAGGTAAAGTGGTTCAACAATGCCAAAGGGTACGGTTTCATCATTGAAGATGGCTGCAGTGACGACCTGTTTGCCCACTTTTCATCCGTGCAGATAGATGGGTATAAAACGCTCAAAGCCGGCCAGACGGTCAGTTTCGAGAAGAAACCTAGCGACAAAGGCGTGCATGCCGTAAACATAGTGCCAGATGAGCATCCGGCTTCGTCAAACACAGCCGGGCAAGATACAGCCGAGCACGAGGACCACTCTCCTCGCGCCATGAACGGCTAAGGCGGCTTTGTCACACTAACCGTGCACATAGTGAGCCTTCCTGCCGGAGCAATCCGGCAGGCTCTTGTTTGTTTGTGCGCAGAGCACTCAACCTGCCTAGTGCTTCCAAACTCCGCCTTTTCTCCGTAACCTCCCTTCCTAACCTCATTTCCCCGCCTTGGAGACACCTCTGTGGCTGAACTTATTCTCTTTAACAAGCCCTTCCAAGTACTCTGCCAATTTACCGACGAGCCTATGGCTGATGGGCGAGCATCACGGGCCACCCTGGCCGACTGGATTCGCATTCCAGGCGTCTACCCTGCTGGCAGGCTGGATTACGATTCGGAGGGGCTACTATTACTTACAAGTGATGGGGCTCTTCAGCATCGAATTGCATCGCCCGGGCAAAATATGCCTAAAACCTATTTGGTTCAGGTTGAAGGCACTCTTTCTGCACGCGCCATAGAAAAGCTATCAGCAGGGGTGACACTCAAAGACGGCCCCACCAAGCCTGCAAAAGCACGCATAATCACGGAGCCAGAGCTTTGGCCCAGGACACCACCCGTGCGCCGCCGCGACACGGTACCCACCAGTTGGCTGGAACTGACCATCACCGAAGGGCGCAACCGACAGGTACGGCGCATGACTGCTGCTGTCGGGTTTCCAACGTTGCGACTGATCCGCTATCGTATCGGTGACTGGTCGTTGGATGGGCTTGAGCCGGGCAAATACCGAAAGATAGCCATCAACCTGCCCGCGGCATCACACCCTGGAAAACAACCGTTCCACAGACGTTCTGCCAAGACGCCAAGGAGAGGACGAAGCTCATGACCTGGACCCCACACGCCACCGTAGCAGTGGTTGTTGAAGATGCTCACGGTCGCTTCCTGATGGTTGAAGAGCGCAGCAGCGGCAAAGTTGTATTTAATCAGCCGGCTGGGCATGTTGAGGAAGACGAGGCCATTCTCGACGCGGTACGCCGGGAAGCTCTGGAAGAAACAGGCTGGGACATCGAGCCCGAGCACTTTCTCGGGCTGTATACCTACAAGGCGCCCGCTAACGGGGTGACCTACTACCGTTTCTGCTTCATTGGCAGAGCACGCAAACAGGTAACCCATGAGCTCGACACCGGTATTATTGCGGCCCACTGGTTGTCGCTGGAAGACATCCGGCAGCTGGGCGACAAACTTCGCAGCCCGCTCGTCATCAAAAGCATAGAGGATTACCGAAAGGGTCGGTGCTTTCCATTGGATGTCATCGCAGACTCGCAGACGTAACCAGCACAAAATGGTAAACTCTCGCGTTTTGCACCGGTGCCCAGAGCTGTCATGACAATTCCATCATTCGAAGCAAAGTCTCCCGAGAAAACCCACGTCATCGTTGGCATGTCCGGTGGTGTCGATTCATCGGTTGCTGCCTGGTTGCTCAAAGATCAGGGCTATCAGGTCGAAGGCCTGTTCATGAAGAATTGGGACGAGGACGACGGGACGGAATACTGTACCGCCATGACGGATCTGGCTGACGCCCAAACCGTGGCCGATGCAATCGGCATAAAGCTTCACACTGCAAGCTTTGCAGCCGAATACTGGGACCGCGTATTCGAACACTTCCTTTCCGAGTACAAAGCAGGCCGCACCCCCAATCCGGACATTCTGTGCAACAAAGAGGTGAAATTCCGGGCCTTTCTGGATTATGCGGTTACCCTGGGCGCGGACTACATTGCTACCGGGCACTACACCCGTCAGCGCCCGCTTTCGGATGGCTCAGGTAAAGCACACCTGCTGAAAGGTCTGGATGGCAACAAAGACCAGAGCTACTTCCTGCATGCGGTTTCAGGGGACCGAATCGCTCGCACCCTGTTCCCGGTGGGTGAGTTGGAAAAGCCCGAAGTTCGCCGGATCGCCGAGCAACAGGGGTTTATAACCCATGACAAGAAAGACTCCACCGGCATCTGCTTCATTGGCGAGCGCAAATTTACCGACTTCCTGAAGCAGTATTTACCAGCGCAGCCGGGTGATATCGAAACTCCGGATGGTATAAAAATCGGCCGACACCAAGGCCTGATGTATCACACCATAGGCCAGCGTCAGGGCCTTGGCATTGGTGGCTTGAGCGATTTTAATGACGAGCCCTGGTATGTGGCCGAGAAGGATCTTGAGCGCAATGTACTGCTTGCAGTACAAGGCAAACACCACCCTCTTCTATTTTCTCGCGGCCTGTTATCAGACCCAATTGACTGGGTTGCAGGTAAACCGCCAGCCAGTAGTTTCCGCTGCATGGCGAAAACTCGCTATCGCCAACCGGATCAGGCCTGTGACGTCACGGTTATTGATGGTGGTGTTCAAGTTGTTTTTGATAACGCCCAAAGAGCGGTGACGCCGGGGCAATCCGTGGTTTTCTATGACGGCGACATTTGCCTTGGGGGTGGCGTAATAACCGAAACCTGGCGTGATGGTGAAGCCCTGCCAGATCGTGTCCTGACAACACAGCGTACACAGGATGCACACCCATGAGCCGGTCGCTCCACGACCAGACCCTTGCATTGGCGGGCGTATTTCAAGCCGCCAATCTGGTTCAGCAAATTGCGAACAATGGCACCTGCAACACGGACAGCCTGGAAACCTGCCTGCGCTCTCTGTTTGCAACTGACCCGGCCAGCACCCTCGATGTTTATGGTGGCGAACTCGCCGATGTGCGTGAGGGGCTGGTTACGCTTTCTACAGTTATGAGCGAACAAAAGAAGCAGCAGGATATTGAGGTGCTGCGCTACGTACTGAACCTCATTCATCTGGAATCCAAGCTCAACCGTCACAACGACATGCTGGAAGTGATTGGCAGCCGAATTGATCAGGCCCGGCACACCGCCAGCCATTTTGGCTACGTGCATTCGAACCTGATCAGCAACCTGGCTTCCATTTACACAGACACCATCAGCACCTTCAGCCTGCGCATTCAGGTGAGCGGCAACCCTTCGCTACTACAACGGGATGAGAATGCCGCCAAAGTACGGGCACTTCTGCTGGCAGGCATTCGGTCCGCCGTGCTATGGCGACAGTCCGGCGGACGCCGATGGCAGCTGGTTTTATCCCGTCGGAAGGTGATTCAACATGCGCGAGAGCTCGCCGAGAAAGCGAACCGCTCGTTCGATAACTGATCTGTTGCCACTGATTCACCCGCCATGCTGGTGTATTATGGTCTATCCCTTTTTCTGAACCGATTCTTTGATTATTTGAGAGGTTTTCAATGGAACTCAACGCCCTGACCGCCATATCCCCGGTCGATGGACGCTATGGCAGCCGAGTCAGCGTTTTTCGTGATATTTTCAGTGAGTACGGCCTGATCAAGAACCGCGTGACGGTAGAAATCCGTTGGCTGCAACAATTGGCGGCGCACCCGCAGATCACCGAAGTTCCAGCATTCAGCCCAGAGGCAAACGCCTTTCTTGACGGTATGGTCAGCAACTTCAACCTGCAAAATGCCGAGCGCATCAAGGAAATCGAGCGCACCACGAACCACGACGTGAAAGCCGTTGAGTATTTTATCAAGGAACAAATTGCCGAGGTTCCGGAACTGCACGCAGTCACCGAATTTGTGCACTTTGCCTGCACCTCGGAAGACATCAACAACCTGTCGCACGCTCTGATGCTGCGGGAAGGCCTGGCCAAGGGCCTGCTACCTGCCATGAACCAGGTTGCCAACAAGCTGAGCGATCTTTCCCAAGAGCATGCTGAACAACCCATGTTGTCACGCACCCACGGCCAGACAGCCTCACCAACCACCGTCGGCAAAGAGTTTGCCAACGTGGTGTACCGCCTGCGCCGCCAAATCAAGCAGATCGGCAACATTGAAATTCTGGGTAAGATCAACGGCGCCGTAGGCAACTATAACGCTCACATCTCTGCTTATCCTGCAGTAGATTGGGCAGCCAATGCCAAAACGTTTATTGAAAACCTTGGTCTCGACTTCAATCCGTACACCACACAGATTGAACCCCATGACTACATCGCTGAGCTATACGACGCCGTTGCCCGCTTTAACACCATCGTGATTGATCTCGACCGGGATATCTGGGGTTATATCTCACTCGGTTACTTCAAGCAGAAAACCATTGAAGGCGAAGTGGGTTCGTCCACCATGCCCCACAAGGTTAACCCGATTGATTTCGAAAACTCCGAAGGCAACCTTGGGATTGCTAACGCAGTACTTGGCCACTTGTCTGCCAAGTTGCCGATTTCCCGCTGGCAGCGCGATCTGACCGACTCAACCGTGCTACGCAATCTGGGCGTTGGTTTTGCCCACAGCCTGATTGCCTACGAAGCCACCCTGAAGGGACTGGGCAAACTGGAGATCAACTCTTCGCGCCTGGATGAAGACCTCGACAACGCGTGGGAAGTGCTTGCGGAGCCGATCCAGACGGTGATGCGCCGGTACAACATCGAGAAGCCCTACGAAAAACTCAAGGCACTGACTCGCGGAAAAGCCATGACGCCAGAGGTGATCCAGAACTTTGTGGAAACCCTTGAGATGCCAGACAGTGCCAAAGCGGAACTGATGGCACTGACCCCAGGCAACTACATCGGCAACGCTGTTGATCAGGCCCGCAACATCTAACTTGAGGAAGCACACCATGGATATGCTTGGCGGACTTTCGCCTTCGGAATTTCTGAGGGACTACTGGCAGAAAAAGCCTCTGGTCATCCGCCAGGCATTTCCCGGCTTTCAATGCCCCGTTGACGCCAACGAACTCGCCGGCCTTGCCTGCGAGGAAGGCGTAGAATCCCGCATCATTATCGAAAACGATAACGGCAAGCCCTGGCAGCTGCACAACGGCCCCTTCCAGGAAGACCACTTCAGCAAACTGCCTGCACAAGATTGGACACTGCTGGTCCAGGGCCTGGACCACTGGGTTCCGGAGATCGCAGATCTGCTTGAGCATTTCCGTTTTGTGCCTAACTGGCGCCTGGACGACATCATGGCCAGCTATGCGCCCAAAGGCGGCAGCGTAGGGCCTCACTACGATCAGTATGATGTATTTCTGCTGCAGGCACAGGGGCACCGCCGCTGGACCTTCGGAGGCCGCTGCGATCAGACCTCGCCCCGGGTAGAAGGCACCCCCCTGCGCATACTTAGCAGCTGGGAAGGCGAAGAAACTGTAACACTTGAGCCTGGCGACATGCTGTACTTGCCACCGGGCATAGGTCATCACGGCATAGCCGAAGACGATTGCATCACCCTGTCAGTGGGCTTTCGAGCGCCGACCGTTGACGACCTGCTCACTGGCTTCACAGACTTCCTGTGTAACCAACCGGGGGCCGACGCTCACATGAACGACCCCGACTTGCAGGTTCAGGATAACCCCGGCACCATCGCGCCTGACGTCATCGACCGCTTGCAAACGGTGCTCAGAGAAAAGCTGGATGACAAACGTCAGCTGGCGCTATGGTTTGGCCAATACGCCACCGCACCCAAAAACACGGATGTGGTTGTGCCTGCGGACGAACCTGCTTCAGATGAAGATATCGCTGTGGCTATCCGAGCGGGTGAGCAACTGCGCTGGAACGAAGGCTCTCGCTTTGCGTACCATGAAGAAAGCGGCGAAACCGCTCTGTTTGCAGACGGCGAGCAGTTTCTACTCAAGGGTGATGCGCGCCCCCTGGCACCCTTGCTGTGTGCCGGATCGCGCATTGATATGACCGGGCTGAAGCAGTTCGCTGGCGACCCTGCCCTCCTCGGCTTGCTGACAAATCTCTATAATCAGGGCTCTGTGTATTTCGAGTGATGCCATGACCGTTCGGATTCGGAAATACAGCTGGCAACTTGCCCCAAGGCATATCCGGGATATTCGCCAAAAGGTGTTTGTTGACGAGCAGAACGTACCACCAGAACTCGAGTGGGACGACACCGACGAAATTGCAGATCATTATCTTGCGGTGCTTCCTGACAACACCCCGGTTGGCGTGGCCCGGCTGTTTTCAACCATGGACGAAACCGGCCATATCGGGCGCATGGCCATACTGCCAGCATTCCGTGGTCAAGGTATCGGAGAGGCATTGCTTCAACACTTGATCGCTGAGTCAGCCGGGCAATACCAGGAGCTAAAGCTATCTGCCCAGCAGCACGCCATTGCATTTTATGAACGGGCCGGCTTCCATGTCTGTTCCGAACCATACGACGATGCCGGCATACCTCATCTGGATATGCGCTGCCTGGCCCCAGCTCTACTTGAAGCACAGGCAAACTCTGGAAGGCTCACACCTCTGCAACTGGGCAAAGACGCTCAATCCTGGCTTTTTGAGGGTGAAAGCAGCCTGCTAGGCCTTATGGACTCAATGGTAGGGCAGACGAACCAACGACTGTGGCTGTATGACCGCATACTTGATCACGATCTATATGATCGCAGCAGGTTCCGGGAACTGGTGTCGGATCTTGCTCGCCGCCACAGACTTAGCGAAATCCGCCTGTTGATTCATGACGACCAGCCCTTGATAAAGCGCCGGCATCAACTGGTCGAGCTCATGCGGCGACTGCCTAGTAAAATTGATCTCAGGTTGATCAACAGCGACTACCCTCACGATGACCAGCCTTTCCTTATCTCAGATCGCGAAGGCGTGGTTTATCGAAACGACTTTATCCGACCTTCAGGGTTCGCCAGCTTCGCAGACAGCGGGCGTGTCAGGTTGCTGTCTGAAAACTTCCAACGCATGTGGAACGCCGGGCGCACCTCCCTTGAGCTGCGCGAGCTACCGATCTGACGAGGGCGTCAGCTGCGCGTCTCCCGATTCAAAACGGGCGCCAAAGGGAGCAAACTCCTCGTCTACTTCTTCCGCAACATCTGAAATCAACCTTCGTAGCCACTGATGATCCGAGTTGTGTTGCAATAACGGGCTCCAGGCCATCTTCAGTTCAAAAGGTGGTATCTCGAAAGGCGGAATTTTCACCACCAGATTGGCGTTGTCTTTTTGCAGCCAGGCAGCCCGGGATGGCAGCGTGGCGATCAAATCGTGTTGCTCAGCCAGAAGCATGGCCGACTGATAGTGCCGGGTGAATACTGAAATTTGCCGCTTGCTACCCATACGCGACAAGGCTTCATCAACCCACCCGAGCCGCTGGACGTCCTTTGGGTTTACTCCGACACCGACACCAAATCCAGTTTTACTGACCCATATATGACTGGCCCCCAAGTATGAATCCAGGGTGAAAGGCTCTTTCAGAATCGGGTTTCGGGCATTCATCAGGCAGGCAAAGTACTCAATCCAAAGTGTTTTCTGGTGAAACGACTGAGGAATCTTGTCAAACCGGTTAATCGCCATATCCAGACGACCCTGCTCAACATCGAGAAAACTCACATCACTCGGAGTGAGAACATCAAGCGTCACATAAGGTGCTTCCTGTCGGATTCGACGCAACACCCGTGGCATCAGGCAGGATTCTGCATAGTCACTGGCCATGATGCGAAACACTCGCTGGCTTTCCAGCGCCGCAAACGGCGTTTTTTCCTGCACAGCCTGCTCAATGTCTGAAAGGATACTCCGGACCAAAGGCTGTAATTCCTGCGCGCGCTCAGTAGCGGTCATTCCTTCGCTGGTTCGCACCAGCAAAGGGTCACCAAAAAGATCCCGTAAGCGGCGCAAGCTGTTGCTCATGGCCGGCTGGGTAATACTCAGATGGTTCGCGGCCTTGGTTACATTGCGCTCTCTAAGCAAGACATCCAGATAAACCAGAAGATTAAGATCAATACGGGAAAGATTCATGAACGCCTCCTGAGGATCCAAAACACTATTGACCGGGCGAAACCTTTCAGCCCCATTCACCAGCCTAATATACAGCACATAATCAATTCATAGAATTGATATACAATACGAACTTTCACATTTGATTCCGGTTTCGATGCAATATTTCTGCTAATCTTTCTGATACTTGCCGGATGTTTCAGTACATCGAGTCAGATTTCTGTCGCAGGCATGACTTGCCCAAAAGCTGGAGTCATTACATAACAAATGAATACCATCACAATTGTCCTTGCCCTGGCGGCCATCGTTGTCATATCGATCATCGTAATTGTCGCCACTCAAATGCGCGAAAAAGCCCGCATTGAGCGTGCTCGCAAAATCACAGCACTGGGGGACAGCTACAAGCGATGTGAACGCCTGCTCGCTGAAATTCCCGGTCAATATCTGACATCTGAGCTGAAGCTTTTGTTACTCAAGCGCATGTTGGACATCTGCAATGACTTGGCAGGACTTAAATCCAGCCTGCCCGTGAACCAGTGGCGCGAATCCACAGAGCAACGAAAAACACTGGTGCGAGAAAACCGCGATGAGATGAGTCAGATCAGAATTGACTCAGTAGAAAAGTCGAATGCCGCAAAAGATCTGCTTCAAAATTTGTTCAAGCTGATTGAATCCATGCACAAAAGTGGGCGCATCGATGCGGCAACCGCTAAAAAGAACCTTAAGTATGTGCTTTTTCTGGTGCACAAAACCCACGCAGATCTGCATGTATTTCAGGCGCGTGACCTCATCCGCCAGAACGAGATACGCAAAGCCATTCACGCCTATCATCTGGCCAGCACAGAAATGGGTAAATCACAGGATAATCCGCTTGCCATGAAAGCGGTCAAGAGCTTCCGGATTCGCATAAAGGAACTGGAAGCCATGATGGCAGAGGGTGGCAACGGGAGCCCTGCAGAGTCCGGTTCCAAGCTCGACAAACAATGGGACGACTTTCTTCACGATGAAGAGTGGAAGAAGAAAGCCGACTACGATGACTAAAGGCTTTAAACACCGCCTCTCCTATCGCCTCACCCGTGACACGGTTCTGATTGCGATGGTGTTAGGGGTTATTCTTAACGTTGTACAAATCACCCTCGATTACTTCTCTGCTCGCAAGTCAATGGAAGAGGACATACAGGCGCTGATTGAAATCAGCCACAACCCGGCCTCCCAGATTGCTTACAATATTGACGTGCGCTTGGCCGAGGAGCTTCTCGACGGCCTCCTTCAGCACCCTGCCACCATTGATGCGCGAATCGTAGACAGTGATGGCAGCACCATGGCGGCCGCCAGCAAAAGAAGCTCCGACTCACCCTATCGCTGGATCAGTGACCGATTGTTTGGTCCCAGTAAGGTATTCAGCCGCCAACTGCGCGTTACCCAGCTCAACAACCTCCCACTTGGTCAGCTTGCTGTAACGATTGACACATACCACTACGGCTTGCAGTTCCTGGAGCGCGCCAGTTACACGCTTCTGAGCGGCTTTCTGAAGAGCCTCATACTGTCAGCATCACTGCTCCTGATCTTCTACCTCATATTGACGCGACCCATGCTCAGCGTGATCAATGCTCTCAACGAAGTGAAAGCTGATTCACCGGAAAAAATCCGTCTGCCCGTGCCACCCGGTCACAGGCAAGATGAAATTGGCACAATGGTCGGGATTATCAACCAACATTTGAACACTATGGACACCACTCTTGCGCAGCTACGCAAGGCAGAAAGTGCCATGAAAAACTATTCCAGCGAGCTGGAACACGAAGTTGAAAGCCGCACACGGGAAATATCTGACAAGAACCAGGCGTTACAGCGTGGCAATCGGGCGCTGGTAAAAGCCAAAGAAGATGCCATGCGTCGGGCCAAGGCAAGAGCAAACTTCCTGGCCAGCATGAGCCATGAAATACGCACACCGCTGAATGGTGTGCTCGGGATGCTCGGGCTTGCCCTGGAGGCCGAGCAGGACCCTTCAAAACACCACAGCCTTGAAATTGCTTTGTCGGCAGGCGAAAGCCTGCTTGGCATACTCAACGACATTCTGGATATTTCCAAAGTTGAAGCGGGTAAACTCAACCTCGAAACCATTCCCTTTAGTATGCGCGGCCTGATTGAAGAGTGCGCCACCCTGCACACTCAGCAGGCTGGCAAAAAAGGCATTGAGTTAATCGCAGAAACAGCTCCTGAGTTTCCGGATCAGTTCCTGGGTGACCCAACGCGTGTAAGGCAGATTCTGAACAACCTGCTTAGCAACGCAATCAAGTTCACAGAGACAGGCAGCGTGCGTATAGACGCAACTTACTCCGCAGGTATCATGACCATCGAGGTGTCCGATACCGGCATAGGTATGAGCAAAGAAGGTCTGCGCCGGATATTTTCACCCTTCTCCCAAGCCGATACGCAAACCACACGCCTGTATGGTGGCACTGGGCTGGGCCTGACGCTCTGCCGCCAGTTAATAGAGCGCATGCATGGTGAAATATCAGTCGATTCGAAAGAACAGCATGGAACCCGCTTTACGGTCACTCTACCGCTGCCGATATACAGCAATCCCAACCTGACCAGCACCCCCGAGCCTTCCAAACCGGCCAGTTTAGCCAAGCTCACTGCAGCACCACAACCCGCTCTCCGGGTACTTTTGGTTGAAGATAACGAAGTAAACCAGATGGTGGCTTCTACACTGCTTAAGAAAATGGGGCACCGTGCCGACATCGCAGAAAATGGACAGTTGGCGCTAACAGCCCTGAAACAACAGCAGTACGACCTTGTGCTTATGGATTGCCAGATGCCTGTAATGGATGGCTACGAAACAACCCGGCGCATCCGAAAAAATCCGGACTGGCAGAACTTACCCGTGATTGCTGTTACGGCAAACGTAATGCAGGGTGACAGGGCCGACTGCTTTGCCAGCGGCATGAACGATTACATCACCAAACCATACAACCGTAAGCAGTTAGCCGAAGCAATTACCCGCTGGGCTCCTCCTCAACCTCCTGAGCCTCAATAGCCTTTAGCACCGCATTGAGCTCGTGCCTCAGGGCAAGCAACCGTTCCGGCGAAACATCCAGGCCGCATAGCAGTTTTTGCGGGACTTGCGCCGCCTGTTCCCTCAACCCTGCGCCCTCATCTGTCAGTGATATAGTGACCACTCGCTCGTCATCCTGACGTCGCTCCCTGTGAATCAGCCCCCGTAGAGCCAAGCGTTTCAATAGGGGCGTAAGCGTGCCCGAATCCAGCCGCAACCGTGTACCAAGATCGGAAACGCGGGTTGGCTGATTAGCACTGGCCCGCTCCCAGAGCACTAGCATTACGAGGTATTGGGGATAGGTAAGCCCGAGCTCGGCAAGCAATGGGCGATACCTTGAGGTAATTGCCCGGTTGGCCGCATACAGGCTAAAACAGATCTGGTTATCCAGTGCTAATAATTCGTTCAAAACCTGGCCTACAAGAGCTTTTCAATATCAGCTTTGATATCTTCAGGCTTGGTGGTGGGTGGATAACGGCGCAAAACCTTACCATCACGCCCCACCAGGAATTTCGTAAAGTTCCACTTCACTTTTTCTGAACCGAGAAGGCCTTTTGCCTCAGACTTCAGAAACTGGAACAAAGGATGTGCGCTGTCGCCATTTACATCAATTTTAGAAAACATCGGAAAATCCACACCGTAGTTCAGGCTGCAGAACTCGCTGATAGCCTTGTCATCGGCAGGGTCCTGATTCAAGAACTGGTTACACGGAAACCCGAGCACCTCGAGCCCCTGCGCCCCAAGCTCCTTATGCAATGTCTGCAAGCCTTCAAACTGCGGCGTTAATCCGCATTTACTGGCGGTATTCACAATCAGCAGAACCTGGCCCTGGTAATCGGCCATCGCCTTTTCATTACCTTTGATATCTCGAACAGTGAAGTCATATATAGAGCTGGTAGACACAAATTTCTCCCTGGCAAAATCATGAGCGCCTGCACATGCAGGCATTTTTACGATCAGACATTTATATTGCACACAACTTAATTTGACACTACCTTGAAAAACCTACCCATGCAACGATTCTCGAAGCGGAAATAAAGCCGATATAGTGCTAACCCGCCATAATTCATCACAATTCCCCTGTTGCCGTTGGCCTCGCCTCCGCTAGAATAGGGGTTTGCCTTTACGGCAGATGCCTGTTTTACGTTTATTGACTGAGGAAGCCCGGGTCTTATGCAGAACTACTACAAATCCGCCAAGCTGGATAACGTGTGCTATGAAATACGTGGCGTAGTTATGCGGGAAGCGCGCAGACTCGAGGAAGAAGGACACCGGGTACTCAAGCTCAATATTGGTAACCCTGCCTCTTTTGAACTGGATGTTCCCGAAGAGATCCAGCAAGACGTGATCTACAACATGCAACAGGCTCAGGGTTATGTGGAGTCAAAAGGCCTGTTTTCTGCGCGCAAGGCAGTCATGCACTACTGCCAGCAAAGAGGCATCGACAAGGTCGATATTGACGACATATTTCTGGGTAACGGTGTCAGCGAGCTGATTGTGATGACCATGCAAGCCATGCTCAACACCGGCGATGAAGTTCTGATTCCTGCACCAGACTACCCTTTGTGGACAGCTGCCGTGACACTCTCCAGTGGCAAACCTGTGCACTACCGTTGTGACGAGGAACAAAACTGGTTCCCGGACATCGACGATATCCGCAAAAAGATAACGAACCGCACCCGTGCAATCGTGCTGATTAACCCGAATAACCCTACAGGTGCGGTTTATAGTCAGGAACTGCTGGAACAAGTTATTGAGCTTGCCCGCAAGCACAACCTGATTGTGCTTTCAGACGAGATCTACGACAAGATTCTCTATGACGGTACGCAACACGTTTCTACTGCGTCACTGGCAGATGATGTGCTCTTCTTTACCTACAACGGGCTTTCCAAGAACTATCGGGCTGCCGGTTACCGTTCAGGCTGGATGATCATCAGCGGCGCCAAGCACCTGGCAAAAGACCTGATTGAAGGCATCGATATGCTTTCCAACATGCGCCTGTGCGCTAACGTACCTGCGCAGCTAGCGATACAAACAGCGCTGGGCGGCTATCAATCAATCAATGATCTGGTCGCACCTGGGGGCAGGCTATACGAACAGCGGGAAACTGCCTGGCGGATGCTCAATGACATCCCCGGTGTAAGCTGCGTTAAGCCTCAGGGCGCACTGTACTTGTTCCCGCGACTGGATCCGAAGATACATCCGGTTGTAAATGATGAAAAGCTGGTTCTGGATCTTCTCCTGCAAGAGAAAATCCTTCTGGTCCAGGGTTCAGCGTTCAATATTGATGACAAGCAACATCTCCGGGTCGTGTTCCTGCCCCGGAAAGACACGCTGGAGGATGCCATGACCAGACTGGGCAACTTCCTCAGCAAATACAGACAGTAAAACGGCAGGCAAGCAAGAAGTGATCTATGGCTGACATCCATATCGAAGAATTCTACAAAGACGCAGCTGTTGCCTTGGTGCAGCTTTACAACGCCTTTCCAAGGCGGGTAAACCTGTTTGTGGAAGATATTGCCGGCGCGGACCAGCCGGACGAGTTCGGGCTGCATAGCAAACGCCATATGGCGTGCTTTGGCACGCTATTATGGCTAGCAGAAGAAGGTTTTCTTCGCTATGTGGATACTATTCGGCAGGACGCTCTTGATCAGGCGGTTCTTACCCAAGAAGCCTTCATACGCTTGAGCGCACCTGCACCCGATGCGCTTGTGCAGGCGTTCGGCGACCCTGAAAATCTCACAGGCGCTCCCCTGCCACCGTCTCTAAAAGAAGACCTCTCCAGTCACATTCATCTTGTACGCACTGTGCTGAAAAGCCGTCACTCCTTGCGTATTGGCCAAGTCGTTCGAGCAACACTTTTTACTGAGAAATAAAGCCGTTGGGACTGATAGGGGGCAAATCAGATTTTCAACTTGAACCCAATCGCACGAAAACTGTCCTGAAGGGATTTACTGGTGCCTTTTAGCTGCACTTTCAGGCTGGAGCATTCCCTTCGTGTGGGATAGTCCTTCCGCATGCGGTCAAACGCGGCACCGCGCTCTTCGCTGGTTGGAAGCCCCATGATATGGCGCAGGCGCGCATCGTCCTGCCTCGGGTCGTAGCAGGCCCGCAGCGCTACGCGAATGGCCGCCTGCTCATCGGCTGCACTTGTAAATGACACCTTGCTGAGCGCAGGCTCAGGCAGGAACTGGCCCGCTTGCTTGCGCGCCGGCAGCCCCAGAAACCGGCTAACCGCCTGGTAGATCATCTCGGTGCCCTGAACTTTACCCTCAAGACTGTAGCCGGCAATGTGAGGGGTCGCTAGCCAAGTCTTTCCTACAAGCTCCTGGTCAACCCTAGGCTCTTCCTCCCAAACGTCAAGCGCTACCAGTGGCGCATTAGCCTGGCTCAGGCGCTCATTCAGTGCAGCGCCATCAATTACTTCACCGCGCCCGGTATTGATCAGCAACTGCTCGGAAGACAGCGAATCCAGCTCACGCTTGCCAATCAAATGCAGGGTGGGGTGAGCAGAGTCTCGAGTTAATGGTGTATGGAAGGTGACGACATCGCACGCAAGCACTTCATCCAGGCTCACGAAGGCAAGGTCTCCTTCGCGCTCTGCCCTGGGTGGATCGCAAAGCTTCACACTGAAGCCCAAGCGATCCAGCTTTTCCGCAAGCTCATTGCCAACATTGCCGGCGCCAACAATCCCAACTGTGAGTTGCGACCAATCATTCAGCACCTTGCGCTCTGCGTACAGAGACAAAACACTCAACACATATTCAACGACACTGTTAGCGTTGCAACCAGGTGCTGCTGAAAAACGGATGCCATTCTCTTCCAGCCAACTCAGGTCAATGTGATCGGTTCCAATTGTGGCCGTTCCGACAAAGCGAACAGAACTGCCTTCGAGTAATTCACGGTTAACTCGAGTAACCGACCGAACCAGCAATATGTCTGCATCACGAACATCGTTGGCACTCATCGTTCGGCCAGAGACACGCCGAATCTCACCTATGTCACCGAAAAACGCCTCCAACTGCGGAATGTTTTCATCTGCGACGATCAACATAATAAGCTCATGCCGCCTCAGTTTCTGCGTGGGCGGGGGCCACCACGACCACCCGGCCCGCGTCCGCCCTGTCCTTGCGACGGCCTGCGGCCACGCTTGCGGGTAATGGGCGGATTATCCATGTCAGCCATCAACTCTTCTTCCGGAACGGTTGTTTTGAGCTTTTGACCGATGTACTTCTCAATGGCCGGAAGACCAAATGAGTCGTCCTCTCCTGCAAAACTGACCGACACACCTGTCTTTCCGGCCCTGCCAGTGCGCCCAATGCGATGCACGTAATCTTCAGCGCTGTCCGGCAGATTGTAATTGAACACATGGGTAACGCCATCCACATGGATGCCGCGCCCGGCAACATCCGTAGCCACTAGCACCTGAATGCTTCCGGCCTTGAACTGTTCCAGAGTTTTCAGACGCTTGGCCTGGGCAATCTCTCCAGACATAAGAGCAACTTTAACGCCCTGGTTACGCAAATCCTCTTCGAGGTCCCGGCACTGGTCACGTCGATTGGCAAACACCAAAGCCTTTTCAACCTCAGGACGCTTGAGATAGTTCACCAACACCGGCAGTTTTTCGTCATCGCCAACCATGTAAACCGTCTGTTCGACCCGCTCGGCAGTTTTCTGCTCCGGCTCGATCTCCACAAACTCGGCATTATTGGTCCACATAGACGCCAGGTTCAGAACGTCCTGATTGAAAGTGGCGCTGAACAGCAGTGTTTGACGTTCATCTTTAGGAGTGCACTTGCGGATAATGCGCTTTACATCAGGAATGAATCCCATGTCGAGCATTCGGTCTGCCTCATCCAGAATGAGGATGTCGAGCTGATCAAGGAATACGTCCTGGGAGCCAAGGAAGTCAATCAGGCGACCCGGGGTGGCCACAAGAATATCAACAATGCCGTTGTGCAGCTGTTCGCGCTGCTTGTCATAATGCATACCACCCACTACGGTAACGACGTTGTGGCCCGTGTGTTTGCACAACTCTTCTGCATCCTTGGCAATCTGCATGGCCAGTTCGCGCGTAGGCGCCAGCGCCAGAACCCGAGGCTCAGATGCAAAGCGATCGCCCTCTGGTATTGGCGTTTCGAGCAGGCTCTGAATGGCGGTAATCAGAAACGCCGCTGTTTTCCCGGTTCCTGTTTGCGCCTGGCCTATCAAGTCCTGGCACGCCAGTGTCCAGGGCAGAGTTTCCGCCTGAATCGGCGTGCAGTATTCGAAACCAATGGCGGCAATGGCGTCCAGCAGGCGTTTGTCCAGATTCAGATCGCTGAATCTCAGATCGCCGGTGTGCTTTGAATCAGATGTCATGGAGTCTCAGTTTGCCTCATAATGTTCTTTTGCAGAATATAGCGGAACCACGCGCCGGACATCATCACGCCAGGCTGTACTGAAGTTATCGTCGGTTCCATAAAACGATTTCAACGTATCAAAAAAGGACTGTGCCCGCCGCGGCAGACCAGTCGTCAAATAATTTTCGGCCTGGCCAAGCACCCTGGAACGGAAACCGCATTCGTCAGACGCCCCCCCACCAGACAGGTTATCCACACTGATATGAAAATTCGAGCCAGCGGCCACTGAAAACAACCACTCGATAGCCTGTGGTTTGACCTCAACCTGTTCGAATGCCCGCTGCTGTGAAGGTGTCCGGCCGTCCGGGCAATACCAGTAACCATAGTCGTGAAGTGTGCGCCGGTGCTCACCTGCGACGCACCAGTGACTTATTTCGTGCAGAGCACTGGCATAATAGCCATGAGCAAAAACAATCTGCGCAAGCTCACTGGTGCCACCAGCAGGCAGGTATTCAGGTTCTTTGTCGCCTCTGACCAAAATAGTCCAGAATGCCTCCCGGAACAGGTCATTAAACAACATGATAAGATCGTTTGGGCTGTGATTCATTGGGAAGCTATTGTGCGACTTTAACGCGCCCAATGCCAGAGGGAACTTTCTTGCGGACCCTATGTCCATTCACTCGCAAAATACTACCGGAGCGCAGGCACCTTATTGTATCGCCAGCTCTCTTGTGCGCCATGACACTCACCGGGAAACTGCTTACTCCATGACAGTATTATCTACCACTTCCGGCAACGCTCGCCGCCTCCTCTCTCCAACCAGCTTGCTGTTCGTATTCGCCCTGCTGTTTACAGCTACAAATACGTCCTGGGCATTTGGCGGCGGTAACTCCCTGTTTGGCGGCCAGAGCAACCAGTTTCTTCCGGTAGATGAAGCCCTTCCCTTCAGCCACTCCATAGAAGGTGACGCAGTGCTGCTCCTCTGGGACATCACACCCGGGCACTATCTCTACAAGGATCGCGTCAGCATTAAATCGCTGAGTGAAGGTGTCAGTGCGGGCGTCCCTCAATATTCCAGCCCCGGCACAGAAACAGAAGACGAGTTTTTCGGGAAGACCACTGTCTTCTTTGATCCCGTTGAAGCCCGGGTTCACGTCACTCTGCCAGACAATGCCCGGGAAGCCCGCTTCGAGGTAACCTATCAGGGCTGTGCAGAAGCAGGATTATGCTATCCACCGCAGACCCGCGAAGTGCTCTTTTATCAAAGCAGTGACGCTGCCGGAGCACAAGGGGCCACGGGCTCAGCTGCGCCTACAAAGATAAAAACGGACACCAGCTCGGCAACCGGGCTTGCGGGCTTTCTCTCGGAGCAGTCGACGCTGGTTATAGCTGGCGTATTTCTGCTGCTCGGGCTTGGGCTAACCTTTACCCCTTGCGTACTGCCAATGGTTCCGATCATTTCCTCACTAGTGTCCGGACAAAACACCCGCACGACTGGCCAGGCAATTCTGCTTGCCAGCAGCTACGTGCTGGGCATGGCGCTAACCTATGCTGGCGCCGGAGTGCTTACAGGATTGCTTGGAGCCAGCTTCAACCTGCAGGCGCAGCTCCAGTCGCCCTGGGTGCTCGGTGTGTTTGCGGTGATGTTCGTGGTTTTTGCGCTGTCGATGTTTGATCTGTTTGAAATTCAGCTGCCGCGCGCCATCCGCGATTCATTAAACAATGCCAGCCAGCGCCTCACAGGTGGCCGGGTGATCAGCATTTTCGGCATAGGCGCGCTCTCTGCTCTTATTGTATCGCCCTGCGTGTCTGCACCCCTTGCAGGCAGCCTCCTTTACATCTCAACAACACAGGATGCAGTAATCGGTGGCATTGCTCTTTTTGCTCTAGGGCTGGGCATGGGGATCCCACTCATTCTGGTAGCGGTTGGTGGGCGCAAGCTTCTGCCAAGCACCGGGCACTGGATGACCACCGTCAAACACTTCTATGGTGTGATGCTGATTGCCGTCGCGATCTGGCTGATTGAGCGCCTGGTTCCAGGGTGGGTTGGGCTCACTTTATGGGGAATGCTGATTGCTATAACCGGCGTACAGCTGGGGGCTTTTGACGCCGCAAAGGCTGGCTGGGAACGGACCCGCAAAGGTCTGGGGCTGATCTTTTTCGCTTATGGCCTGGCATTGCTGGCCGGCGCCATTGCCGGTGCCAATAACCCCCTTGCACCACTGGACCCGTTCATCGCCAAAGCGCCTTTCAGCGGGAACCCAGGTGACACAGCTGGCAACGACATTAGCCACGCGGGCTTTACCCGGGTAGAAGCGCCCGCCGATATTGAAGCGATGCTCCTGCAAGCCCAACAGGAAGGTCGCCCTGTAATGCTGGACTTCTACGCCGACTGGTGCATTTCATGCAAAGTAATGGAGCGCAACGTATTTAGCGACGGGACTGTCATTAACTCGCTCAAGCCTTTTACGCTGCTACAAATTGACATGACGGACAACACACCTGCTCAACAGGCCATGCTGGACGAACTAGGGCTGTTCGGGCCACCGGCGATACTGTTTTACGATAGCAGCGGCGGTGAAATGAAACCACAGAGAGTGCTGGGTGAAATGAACCGCAGCCAGTTCCTCGATCACCTCAATGGGCTGACGCCCTCTATTTGACCACTCAAGCACCACAGCAGGATGACGTTACGGGCATTATTCGCCTCGGCGAATGAAGTAAACAAACTGGTCTTCCTGCTCTGTATGACTGATCAGCTCATGTCCTAAAAACTGACAAAACCGCGGTATATCACGGGTCGTTGATGGGTCTGTTGCTATCACCCGCAAAACCTTTCCAGGTTCAACATTATTGATGCCAGTGTGAAGCATCATCACTGGTTCAGGACAAAACAGGCCGCTGGCATCCAGTTCGGCATCAAAATCGGTAGCACTCACAAAATGTCTCCTTCTGGATGATCTGATTTTTCAGAAATACGTGCTAAATTACTGTTTATACCATTAAAACATCTGGAGGTTTGCATGATCCGGGTTCTGATCGAACGCCATATTGCTGAGTCACTTGAAACTGCCTATGAAGAGCGCTCCCGCAAAGTTCTGCAACGTGCTGTGGCAGCACCGGGGTTTATTTCCGGGGAAACACTGGTCGATAAAAACGATCCCAACCACCGGATCACCCTTGCAAACTGGCGCTCTGAAGCGGACTGGAACCGTTGGTATCTTTCAGACGACCGCCGCAACCTGATGGCAGAACTAGTGCCAATGATGGACAAAGATGAAGCTATAACGGTACTTGCACAGAGCGGCGTTTAATCCGTCCGGGCAAAGCCTGTGACGGCTTGCAGAATTTCAAACTGTTTTACAACACTGATTCTGCATTTTCGCTACACTTCCGAGTTCCAAGGCTCTGCCCCAAGCCAAGGCTCTCGGGAAATGCTGATGTCACTCGTAGCGCGCTTTATCGTTTTTCTGCTCTGCAGCCTAGTTCCGGCATTCGCTATTGCGAATATGGCTGCCCATGCCTCCCAGTGCCCAGCGATAGACGCCAACGATGTTTATGCACGCAGCTCGTTGATGCATTATGTTTGCTATTACCAAGCTTCTCCCGGTGAGCCAGCGCACTCCGCAAGGCGCCCTGACGAACTGCCAAAGAACCTTGAGTGGACCCCCTCTCGCGGACACGACCTGACATTTACTCAAACCCGGTCAGTGTACTGGATTCGCCTGAACATTCGAAATAGCGGCAGCGAGCGCGGGCTATGGTATCTCAACCTCAACTATCCTTTGCTTGACGAAGTCACCTACTGGTGGAGCAACAACTCCAGGGACGTCCTGGTCACTGGCGACCAGCACCGATTCGGCTCAAGGGCCATAGACTACCGATATTTCCTTTTTCCTATAAAACTCGACAGGGGTGAAACCCGCACGATTACACTTCGAGTGCACAGCAGTGGCGCGCTGAACATCCCCTTGAGGCTGGAATCTCCGAGAGAGCTCATTGCCTCAAGCAACCACCTATCTGTGACCCACGGGCTGTTTTACGGCGCCATTCTGGTGCTTGCGGCTTTTAACCTTCTGCTCTTTATCAGTTCCCGCACCGCCTATTACTTTCATAACGCACTTTATATGGTCGCCATGGGCCTTTTCCTGTTTACCATGGGTGGTTTTGCCAATCAGTATTTCTGGCCCGAGAGCCCCCAGTTTGCGAGCATATCCATTCCCCTCACGCTGGTACTCTGCGCTTTGGCGATGTCTCTCTTTGGCCGCTCATTCCTCGAAGTAGAGCAAGGCACACGTGCTGACAAAACCCTGAAAGTCATCATCTGGATTTGCGCGGCGTTTACTGGGCTGACACTCATACTCCCATACACCGAAACCATTCTGTACAACACCGCTCTCGGGCTGGCCATCATCTTTGTTCTTTCAATTATTGCTATAAGCCGTTGGCGTCAAGGTTATCAACCAGCAAAGTGGTATGTTCTGGCTTGGGCAATCATGGCAGGCGGTGCTTTGGCTTATGCTGGTGCAGCATTCGGTTATCTTGCAGACTTTTTAGCGCGAGAATCACTGATGCAAATCGCCATCGGTGGTCAGGTCATTTTGCTTAACTACGCCATGGTTCAGCGCTGGCGTCTTCTGAACGATAAACTGCTGAAAGTAGAGCAAGAAGCCCGAACAGACCTGGAGCACAAAGTGCACGAGCGCACTGCCCAGTTGCGTTCCACAATGCGAGAGCTGGAGAAAGCCAACCGAAAACTCGCCGCTCTTAGCCTCAACGACTCCCTTACCGGGCTTTTTAACCGTCGCCATATGGACAACATTCTGGCTGAACTGTGTGCTGAGGCGCGCAGAACCGGGCAACCGCTAACCGTCGCCCTACTCGACGCCGATCACTTCAAATCCATCAACGACACATGGGGCCACGGCTTTGGCGACATATGGCTACAGCAAATAGCCGGCATTTTAAGCCGCCATGTGAAGCGGCCACGGGACATTGCCGTCCGGTTTGGTGGTGAAGAGTTTGCACTACTGTTACCGGGCACCGACACCGAAGGCGCTAAAAGAGTATGCGACGCTATACTTGAAGACTTACGCACCACCGAGATAGAGGCTCCCGGCGGAAACCTCGCCCAACTTACTCTCAGCGCAGGCATTGCGACACTATTACCGGACGAAGATAAGCAGACATTGTTCGCACGGGCCGACCGCGCTTTGTACAAAGCCAAAGCCCGCGGTCGAGACCAGGTAGTGCTAGCTGACGTTTGACGTATTTTATGTCGCTTCACACCGTTTTTTTGTCCTTAGTCAATTTTGACGAGTTCAACTTGCTCGCTTCGGGCGCTATCATATTGAAACGGCAGGCATGAGCGCATGGGAAAGGCGCCATGCTGCTGTTTCGGGTGCATTTGACAGATATCAGGAGTTGACCCGCGTCATTGCAAACAGCTAATGCTTTCTCCATACTTGCGCCCGCATAATTTCCCTCTCTGAACCCATTGGTAAGGCTATGAGCACACAAAATCCGAACCTGACATATAACTATAAGGTGGTGAGACAGTTCGCCATCATGACAGTAGTGTGGGGTATTGTAGGCATGGCGCTGGGCGTGTTGATTGCAGCACAACTGGTCTGGCCATCCCTCAACCTCGATCTGCCATGGACTCACTTCGGTCGCCTGCGACCGCTGCATACTAACGCCGTTATCTTCGGCTTTGGTGGCAGTGCCCTGTTCGCGACATCCTATTACGTTGTGCAGCGCACCTGTCAGGCTCGCCTGATTTCAGACAAACTCGCCGCCTTTACCTTCTGGGGCTGGACCGCAATTATTGTCGCAGCAGCCATCACTTTGCCGATGGGCTACACCAGCACTAAAGAATACGCAGAACTGGAGTGGCCTATTGATATCGCGATTGCGATAGTCTGGGTTACTTACGCCGTAGTGTTTTTTGGTACTATTACAAAGCGCAGCACGCCTCACATTTATGTTGCCAACTGGTTCTACGGTGGGTTTATCCTTACCATCGCCGTACTCCACATTGGAAACAACATGGCGCTGCCTGTCAGTGCATTTAAATCCTACTCAGCATATGCCGGTGTAACCGACGCTATGATGCAGTGGTGGTACGGTCATAACGCAGTAGGCTTTTTCCTGACCGCAGGCTTCCTGGGCATGATGTATTACTTCGTTCCCAAGCAGGCTGGACGTCCCGTTTATTCCTACCGCTTATCCATCGTTCACTTCTGGGCGCTTATTGCGACCTACGTATGGGCCGGCGGCCACCATCTTCACTATTCTGCCCTTCCAGATTGGGCCCAGACTGCCAGCATGGTGATGTCTCTGATCCTGCTTGCTCCGTCCTGGGGTGGCATGATCAACGGCATGATGACCCTATCCGGTGCATGGCACAAACTGCGTACTGACCCTATCCTGCGTTTCCTGGTGGTTTCCCTGTCGTTCTACGGCATGTCCACCTTTGAAGGCCCGATGATGTCTATCAAGACTGTGAACGCACTGTCCCACAACACGGATTGGACCATTGGCCACGTGCACTCCGGTGCCCTCGGCTGGGTTGCCATGATCAGTATTGGTGCAATTTATCACTTGATCCCGAAAGTATGGGGCCTCAAGGAAATGTACAGCACCAGCTTGATTAACGTGCACTTCTGGCTGGCAACTGTTGGCACCGTTCTGTACATCGTTGCTATGTGGGTAAACGGCATCATGCAGGGCCTCATGTGGCGTGCAGTCAACGACGACGGCACTCTTACCTACAGCTTTGTGGAAAGTCTTGAAGCATCCTACCCAGGCTACTTTGTACGCTTCCTCGGTGGCGTCATCTTCCTGAGCGGTATGCTGTTCATGGCCTATAACGTCTACATGACCGTGCGCCAGAAAGATGCGGTTGCTCAGGACAATGCAGCAATTCAGGCGGCGTAACGGAGAGAAACCCGATGAAACACGAAATTGTAGAAAAGAATATTGGCCTGATGATTGTATTCATCATCCTGGTCATCAGTGGTGGTTTTCTTGCGGAAGTGCTCCCGCTGTTTTTTCTGAAAGAAGTAAACGAGCCGATTGAAGGCCTTGAGCCCATATCGGCGCTGGAACTGGAAGGCCGTGACATCTACATCCGTGAGGGCTGTCACGTCTGCCACACCCAGCAAATCCGCCCGTTCCGCGCTGAAACCGAGCGCTACGGCCACTACTCCGTTGCGGGCGAGTTCGTGTACGAGCGCCCGTTCCTGTGGGGTTCCAAGCGCACAGGGCCTGACCTGGCCCGTGTTGGCGGTCGTTATTCAGATGCCTGGCAACGTCAGCACCTGATGGACCCCCGCAGCGTCGTTCCTGAGTCAAACATGCCTGCTTTCCCGTGGCTGTTCGATACGCTGGTGAACCACAAAGGCACCGCAGCCAAGCTGTCCGCTTTGCAGACTCTGGGCGTGCCCTACACTGACGAGCAAATCGCCAGTGCAGCCGACGAGCTTGAAGGCAAGTTCGAAATTGAAGCGCTGGTCGCATACCTGCAGCAGCTTGGCACCGTACTCTCAGACAAGCGGTAATCTGATGGATATTAACGAGTTACGCGGCGTTCACACCCTTGTACTGATGGCGGTCTTTATCGGCATCATCTGGTGGGCTTTCAGTGCCCACCGAAAAAAGGCGAACGAAGAAGCGGCCCACCTGCCGTTCGATGATGACGAGGTGGAAAAGCGTACTCTTGAACAGGAAAAAACGGAGAAAAAACAATGAGTACCTTCTGGAGCATCTGGGTCACAGTGATCGTGCTCGGTACAGTTTTTGGCTGCTGGTGGCTATTACTTGCAACACGTAAGAGCCAGGTATCCGATTCAGAAACCGAACGCACTACCGGCCACTCTTTCGATGGCATCGAAGAATATGATAACCCGCTGCCAAAATGGTGGTTCTATCTGTATGTGGCCACATGCATCTTCGCACTGGGCTATCTCGCACTCTATCCGGGTCTGGGTAACTTCAAGGGTTTGCTAGGCTGGACAGCTGTTAATCAGTGGGAGGCCGAAGTTGCGAGTGCTGATGAAAAATACGGCGAAATCTATGCCCAATATGGTCAAACCCCGGTAATAGAGCTGGCGAAAGACGAAGACGCACTAAAAATTGGTCAGCGCCTGTTTGCCAACAACTGTGCTGTCTGCCACGGCTCCGCCGCTCGAGGCCAGGTTGGCTTTCCAAACCTGACTGATGACGACTGGCTGTGGGGTGGCACACCTGACGCCATTCTGGAGACTTTGCGCAACGGCCGCATGGGTAACATGCCAGCGAAAGGCGTCATGCCGAACATGAACGCGGCTCAGGTTGACCAAGTGGTTAACTATGTACTGAGCTTCAGTGGTCGTGAAAAGGATGCAGCCGCTGCAGAGGCGGGTGAAGCTGTATTTGCACAAGCCTGCGCTGCCTGCCACGGAGCAGACGGAAAGGGCATGCAAGCCCTGGGCGCGCCGAATCTGACAGATAACATCTGGCTGTACGGCTCCAACTACGAGTGGATCAAAGAGACGGTTCTGCACGGTCGCCAAAACGAGATGCCCGCCCAAAGCGGTCGCTTGTCCAGCGATCAGATCCAGATCCTGGCTGCTTACGTTTACAGCCTTTCAAATTGACGTTCCTGCCGGGTCTTTGACCCGGCTTGGTCTGTTCAACCCTGTGTCTGCTCTTGCGGGCACAGGCTTGAAAAGATCAGCACCAGCCCCTGAAAAGGCATTGCGCCCGCTTTACGACTCCATCTGGAGGTACTCATGAGTAACGAAATCCCGGTCAAACAGATCGACCCCTCCTCAGAACCTTCGGGCGACACACAAAACACAAAAACAGTAGAGCTCTACGCCAGTCGCAAGAAAATCTACGTCAAAGAAGTAACCGGTCTGTTCCAGCGCATCCGCACTGTCAGTCTGCTGCTACTCATGAGTATGTACTTCCTGTTCGTATGGTTAACTTTGGACGGCAACCCGCTTATCCACTTCGACCTGCCGGCCCGGGAATTCCATCTCTACGGCGCGACGTTCTACCCTAAAGACTTCTTTTTACTTTCAGGCATGCTGATTATCAGTGCCTTTGGTCTGTTCTTCATAACCACGCTCTTTGGCCGAGTCTGGTGTGGTTACACCTGCCCGCAAACGGTGTGGACGTTCATCTTTATGTGGGTTGAGGAGCGTATAGAGGGCAGCCGCAACAAGCGCATGAAGCTCGACAAAGCACCCAACTCACGGGAAAAAATGTTCAAAAAATCAGCAAAACATACTGTTTGGCTGATTATTGCCTTGCTGACCGGGCTAACATTTGTCGGTTACTTCTACCCGATTCGCGAACTCATTTCCGATATTTTCACCCTTCAGGCGAATGGCTGGGCGTACTTCTGGGTGGCCTTCTTCACCGCGGCCACGTACATCAACGCCGGTTGGATGCGGGAGCAAGTTTGCCTGTACATGTGCCCGTACGCTCGCTTCCAGTCCGTTATGTTCGACCCAAATACCCGCATCGTTTCCTACGATCCAAATCGCGGCGAGCCTCGCGGCGGCCGCAAAAAGGACGCAAAGCCAGACGAAGTTGGTCTTGGAGACTGTATTGATTGTGGGCAGTGTGTGCACGTGTGCCCCACAGGAATTGATATTCGTGATGGCCTTCAATACGAGTGCATCGGCTGTGCTCTCTGCATCGACGCCTGTGATGAAATCATGGACAAGATGGACTACCCTCGCGGGCTGATTCGTTACACCACTGAGAATGAACTTGAAGGAAAGCCTTCAAAACTGCTTCGGCCCCGTACGTTTGGTTACGGTGCAGTTTTGACCGCGATGATCGGAGCGATCGTGTTCGTCATCGCCACTCGTGTACCTGCACAGATGGATGTGCTGCGGGATCGGGGTGCACTATTCAGTTTTAATGGTGAAGGCCGAATTGAAAACTCCTACACGCTGAAAATAGTAAATATGTCGGAATTGCCCCAGACATTCAGCCTGTCGGTACAAGGCATGGACGGCATTCGTATTCTCACACAAACCCAGGTAACCGTAGACAGCGGAGAAAACCGATCGTTGCCGACGGTTGTCGATGTGCCACCAGAGTCGATTCCACAATCGAATAATGAAATCATCTTCCATGCACAGTCTGAAACGGATGCTTCACTGAAGCTGGAAACCGAAAGCCGATTTGTCGGTCCAACCCAGTGATCCACAGTGATCACCGTTGGCAACCTGTAAACAGACGAGACTGAGCACTATGAATCAAGAAGTATCCGTAGCACCCTGGTATCGCCAGCCCTGGTTCTGGTTTCTGACCATTGCACCATTATGTGCTATTACCGTTAGCATGATCATGCTCGCTGTAGCGTCGAACATGAAAGATACGATGGTGTCTGACGACTACTCTAAAGAGGGGCGCGGCATTAACCTCGAGATTGCCCGTGACCAAGCAGCGGCAGATATGGGGCTCAACGCTGATATTTCGTTCGAAGATCGCAGTATCCTGATGCATGTAAACACGCTACAAGGTCCTGCAGACTTCCCTTATCTGATACTCAACCTGTTTCACCCAACGCTTTCCGAAAAAGACCGTACGATCCAGTTCCGTAGTGACGGTAATGGCCACTATACGGGCAATATGCTGGATGACATTAACGGCCGTTGGTACTACGAGCTACGCGGCCCGAATAACCACTGGCGCCTTAAAGGCGAGGCCTGGTTACCGACCGACAGCAACTTGCATATGGGCCCGAAAGGATCCGCCCAAGGGTGACCCCTGTGGATTGCTTCCATTGTGGCGAGCCGGCTGACGGCGAGCCGCGTATTACTCTTGAGCTTGATGGCCAAACACGTTTTTTCTGTTGCCACGGTTGCAAGGCGGTGTGTGAAACCATTCACACTGAAGGCCTCACAGGCTTTTATCAGCTCCGCACGCACACCGCTATTACACCGCGCCAATTAACAGCCGCCGAACTCGACAGACTCAGAGAGCTGGACCACCCGCTGGTTCAGCAAGCCTTTGTATCTCCCGTTAAGGGTGGGCAGGAGGCCCAGCTTTTAATCGGTGGCATCACTTGTGCCGCGTGCATATGGCTGCTTGAAAACCACATGAAAAAGCAGCCTGGTGTGATTTCTTTCTCCGTAAACCACACCACGCAAAGAGCACGCCTCAACTGGGCTCAGAACCAAGCCGCACTGAGCGATCTGTTGATCGCTATACATGAGCTCGGCTACACCGCCCGCCCCTATCAATCAGATGAAGTAGAGGATCAACTCAAAGCAGAAAATCGCTCCATGCTGATTCGCTTGGCTGTCGCGGGCATGGGCACCTTCCAAAGCATGATGCTCGCTTTCCCACTCTACTTTGAGCTGGTCAGCGACCTGTCACCTGAGCTTGTGTCCTTTTTCCGGTGGTTTGGTTTATTGGTGGCGACGCCCGTTGTTTTCTACAGCGCCGATTCGTTTTTCCGCAATGCGTTCAGGGATATAAAGACCCGACATCTGACCATGGATGTACCTGTGGCCATTGCTATAGGCCTTGCATACCTGGCGAGTGCCTGGGTAACCGTAATGGGCGGTGAAGAGGTCTATTTTGAATCTGTCTGTATGTTTACCTTTTTCCTGCTGCTCGGACGCTACATTGAAGCTCAGGCAAGATACCGCGCGGGACTTACTGGTAATGCCTTGGCGGGCTTCAACCCAACAGTAGCAACCAAGGTGACCGGCGAGGAAACGGAAGTTGTACCCGCCCACCAGGTAAAACCCGGCGACGTGGTTCGTATCCGGCCTGGAGAAACACTGCCAGTAGATGGGGTAATTCTGCGCGGCCAGTCCACGCTCAATGAGTCCGCACTCACTGGTGAGTATTTGCCGGAAACCCGGGTTCCTGGCAACAGAGTGCATGCGGGTAGCGTGAATGGCGAAAACCCGCTGGATATTCAAGTTGAGAAGTCCGGAGCTCAAACACGACTATCCGGCATTCTTCGGATACTCGACCGGGTGCAATCCGAAAAGCCACCTGTCGCCCGTATGGCAGACCGCATAGCAGGCAAGTTTGTTGGGCGCGTGCTAATTCTTGCCCCTGTAGTCTGGATCGGATGGTGGTGGGCAGGAGCAGACAATGCTTTCGATATCACTCTCTCCGTACTTGTAGTGACTTGCCCCTGCGCACTGTCGCTGGCAACGCCGACTGCGATTACCTCTGCCACGGTCAAACTGCGGCGGCTGGGCTTCCTTCCCACCCGCGGCCATGCACTTGAGTCCATGAATACCATAGACACGGTAATCTTCGACAAAACCGGCACGCTGACCCGAGGCAGATTGAGCCTGATTGATACCCGCATTACAGGAAGCAAAAGCAAAGATACATGCCTGCGCCTGGCTTCCGGTCTTGAGCAACATTCTGAACACCCTATTGCACAGGTATTTCACAACCGGCCATCTGCAGCCATCGAAGAGGTCACCAACCATTTGGGTGGTGGCCTAACCGGGCGTTTGGGTGATCACACGTTTTTTATTGGGCACAAGGCCTTCGTGGCGGAACATCTGAACGCGCCAGAACCGGAATCAGAGCCCCACACAGGCATGGAAATCTGGCTGGCCTCCGATACCGAATGGCTTGCAAGCTTCTGGCTTGATGACCAGCCCCGGGAGGACGCGGCCCAAGCTGTCAAAGCGTTGCAGAATGCAGGTATTCGCACGTTATTGTTGAGCGGAGATCGATCCGGCCATGTGCGCGAGATAGCGGACATGTTGGGAATCGATGAGGCAATTGGCCAGGCATCGCCAGAACAAAAGCTTGAGATTCTGCAAAAGCTCAAAGCAGAAGGCCATCAGGTGATGATGGTTGGTGACGGCCTCAACGACCTACCCTCTATGGCTGGCGCAGGTATATCGGTTGCCATGGGCACTGCAGCGGATCTTACGCAACTGAAAGCAGATGCTGTCTTGCTCAATGGCCAACTAATGCAACTTGTAGAGGCGCTGGATACCAGCCGCCGCACCCGAAAGATCATTCGGCAAAATATGGCATGGGCACTCATCTACAACGTCAGTGCGTTGCCTCTGGCAGCAGCAGGCCTGGTTCCACCCTGGCTGGCAGCAATTGGAATGTCGATTAGCTCCCTGATTGTCGTATTGAACGCATTACGCCTCGGCAAACAGACTCGGGCCAAAACTCGTCCCGGAACATTACAAGTTGGCGCACAGGTTGCGCCCTGATACCGTGAACATCTGGTTTTAATATGAGGTTTATCCCGTGGAAGTCGTAGTGTTCCTGATTCCGATCATGCTGATTCTCGTGGTGATGGGCATTTTTCTATTTTCCTGGGCCGTCAAAAATGGTCAATACGATGATCTGGAGGGGCCTGCACACCGCATTCTGTACGATGACGATATAGATATGATCCCGGAGGAAGCCCGCACGGACAAACAGCAAAAAGCGGCTGACTCACCAAGCAATGAAGTTCAGGTTGAAGATGGCGAATCCGAGACCAAGCCTGACCGAACATGAGCCCGGAATTGTATCTCAGTTATCCCAGTGCGTTTCTCATCGGCCTGCTTGGCAGCACTCACTGCATTGCCATGTGCGGCGGAATCAGCGCTTCTCTCTCCATGGCGCTGCCGGTTGGCAAGGGGTTCCGCTTTCGGCAATCAATGTTATTGCTTGCGTACAACTTTGGGCGCATAGGAAGCTACGCACTGATCGCGGCACTGATCGCACTTCTAAGTACCTCAGCTGCAAATCAGTGGGCGCAGATGGGTATCTTGCTGCGCTCGGCGGCGGGCCTGCTGCTGATTGCCATGGGGCTTTCCATGGGACAATGGTGGCAAGGCATTCGTTATGTAGAGCGCGTTGGTGCCCCCCTCTGGAAGCGTCTATCGCCTCTTGCCAGCAAGATTCTCCCGATCAATCATGCGGGGCAGGCTCTCGCTCTCGGGGCTCTCTGGGGCTGGTTGCCGTGTGGATTAGTCTATAGCACGCTTGGCTGGGCAGCCTTGCAACCGACAATAGGTTCGGCAGCACTTACCATGGTGTTTTTTGGGCTGGGCACCCTGCCCTCGATGCTCGGGGCAGGTTATGCGGCTACCTGGATCAACGGTTTGAAAAGCAATCAGACATTCCGGAAATTCACCGGCGCTCTGTTGATTATTTTTGGGCTTTGGACCCTGCCCCTGCTGGCACTGACCGGCCACTGAACCAGGCCTGCGTTGTGCCTCTCCAAGCAATCATCCCGCCATACCTAAATATTCAGAACGTCCAGCCGTCCAAAGCTCTGCTCCGGGCCTTGTTCCGGCATAGCCGTCTGGACAGCCTGGCGCTTGCCCCCCAAGCGTTTACCCTCGCGAAAATCATAGAGGTTAGGGTCAGCGAGGTGTGATGGCTCAACATTGCATAAGGCCCGGAACATCGACTCAAGCCGGCCAGGATGTTGCTTGTCCCAGTGCTGGAACATTTCCTTGATGACCTGACGCTGCAGATTTTCCTGAGAACCGCAGAGGTTGCAGGGAATAATCGGGTACTCCCTAAGCTCCGCGTACCGGGCAATATCTTTCTCGCGGCAGTATGCCAGGGGGCGAATCACTGTATTCCGGCCATCGTCACTGTGCAGCACCGGCGGCATGGTTTTAAGCTTGCCGCCATAAAACATATTCAGAAACAGGGTCTCGAGAAGATCATCGCGGTGATGGCCCAGGGCAATCTTGGTGACCCCCTGCTCCTCAGCGAAGTTGTAGAGAATGCCTCGCCTTAGTCGTGAACATAGGCCGCACGTTGTTTTGCCCTCTGCTACCTTGTCAGTGACAATACTGAAGGTATCTCGTTCAATGATGTGATATTCGATGCCCATTTCGGCCAGATAGCGCGGTAAAACCTCTTCCGGGAACCCCGGCTGCTTCTGATCCAGGTTGACAGCAATCAGCTCAAACGACACTGGCGCGCTTTTCTTCAAATTGAGAAGTATGTCCAGCATGGCATAAGAGTCCTTGCCACCTGAAAGGCAACACATTACCTTGTCGCCTGCTTCGATCATCGAGAAGTCTGAAATGGCCTGACCAACATCCCGGCGCAGGCGTTTCTGCAGTTTATTCTGCTCCAGTTTAATAGTACGTTCGTATACTGAACTATAATTCTGTTCGGGGCTGTCACTCATCGCTTCGGGCATATCAATTGTGTTCAGTGGGAAAATGATCGTGAGATTATACGCATCCACTTCTACCAGGGACAGGCTACTAACATGGATATGTTGAGCTCGGGTAAAGAAACACCAGGCAAGCGAGAGCGTAACCGCTTGCGCAACCATTCAGCAATACTGAATTCTGCTCGCATCTGCTTTCAAGAAAAAGGTTATGAGAACACAACCATTCGGGACCTTATCAAGAAAACGGATCTGGCTTCCGGCACCTTCTACAACTACTTTCGCAACAAGCAGGATATCTTTGCCGCACTTCTTACAGATTTCCTGAGTGGCTTGAACGAGAATCTGACTCGCTCACGCCGATCCGCTGTGACTACTGAAGAATTTATTCACCGCTCCTACCATGCGCTTTTCAGCGCCACCGCAAAGGACCCCCTTGTTTACGAATTGGCTCACCGTAACGATCGCGCCATCAGAGAGCTGTTTGGTTCGGGCATACTTGAGCTCATCATGATGTCGCTGGAAGATGATGTGCGTAGCGCCGTCACCCGGGGGATCTTGCCAAACGTTGACCAGGAATATCTCTGTGCTTCGTTCTTCGGCGTCGCCTATGAGACCAGCCTGGTGGTAGCTCGGCGGGTACACCTGGCCCCGGAACAAGCGGATACTGAAGTAGACCGGGCGACTAACCTCACTACCGCACTATTCCAAGGTGGGCTTCGCGGACTAGCTGCCCTTCCCTGAGTGCGGCTGCTGGCCTAACATTGGGACCATGAAAAACATATCCGCTTCTACGAAGCTGTCGGAAAGAACGTTTGCAAATGCACCGGATACATTGCTTGAGCAGCAGGTTGAGCATCTATTGGTGGCTGTTGAGCATGAACTCCGCAACGCGCCAGCCGGCACAGACGAACTCAGCCTGATCAAAAAGCTTCAAGGCCCACCTTGGAATTTGATTGGCGCCCTGGAGTTTCATGACATTCAAAAGCTCTACCCGGTGCACTTTTTACTATTCCATGTACTTTACCGCTTGAGGGATACCCTCGCAGAAGCCGGAGAAAATCTGTACATATCTCCTTTGCGTATCGGTATTGAGTCTCAAGATATTATCGGTGGTAAGGGACTACCCGGGGCAGTGGACAGCCTTCGCAGCTTCTATCTGGATCTATCGCAATATGAGCTACCGGAAGAAACGGTTCAGCAAATGATGGATAACTTCTGGGAGGGCCGAAGCGGTTGCAAACCCGGCAACACGGAGATTCTACAAGCCGCCCAAGTTCTCGGGTTTGATTCTGTTCCCGACCGATTTCACACGGTAAAACAAGCGTTTCGGCGGGCGGTGATGCAAGCTCACCCCGACCGTGGTGGCGAGACAGAAGCAATACAGTCACTAAACGAAGCGTTTGCCATTCTGAAGGCACACTTCAGTCAGATTTTGGAGCACGCATGATCGCACGAAAATCCTGGATATCAGCAGCCCTGATCTCACTCTTTCTGACAAGTTTTGGCGTAAAAGCCGATCTCGTCGTACTTCAATATCACCACATCAGCGAGTCTACACCGCCATCAACCAGCACCTCTACCTCACTGTTCAATGCACAATTGGACATGATCAGCGAGCTGGGGCTTGAGGTTGTTGATTTGCATAAGGCCACAAAGGACATTTTTTCCGACAAACCGTCGACGGACCAACGCATCGCTATCACCTTTGATGATGCCTATGAGTCGGTATACAGCACAGGCGCAGGCATCCTCCAGGAACGGGGTTTGCCATACACGATTTTCGTCGACACGGCCGCCATCGGAAAACACGGCTACATGACCTGGGCACAACTGCGGGAACTGGCGAAACAGGACGGCGTAAGCATTGCCAACCACACTGCAGGGCACGGCCACCTGGCACGAAAGCCGGACGAGGCGGAGTCAGATTGGAAAAAGCGGATAACTCACAGCCTGGATACCGCACAAGCTGAATTAAAACGGAAACTGGGAACCGGACTGCCTGTATTTGCTTATCCCTATGGTGAGTTCGATGAAGCTCTTGAAGCAGCTGTCGCAGAACGAGGCTGGTACGGTTTCGGGCAACAATCAGGTGCTATCGGCCCCCTTACAGGAAAAACCCGCTTGCCCCGATTTCCCATGGCCAATGCCTACGGGCAGCTCAACGGGCTGAAAGATAAATTAAACAGTAAAGCCTTCCCCATAGACACAAACAAGCTGCCTGACGGAATCGTGCGCGCCAACCCTCCGACCCTTACTTTGCCGTTGGTCGATGACATTAAGCCCACCAAGCTCACCTGCTTTGCTTCGGGCATGGGGCGGATCGATTTTAACGTGTCTGGCGACAGTATGGCGATTAAGGCACCCAAGCCCTTCAATAGCCGACGATTCCGCTATAACTGTACCCACCCGGCTAAAGAGGGTGGCTTTTACTGGCTTTCACAGCAATGGCTGGATTTGAGCAAACCGGAAGACTGATCGGTTTTATTGTAGAGCGTCTACCATGTCCAGTCCCATTTCACCGGTGCTGACATGGGGTATTTTTCGGGGGCCACGGCGGGTTTCAATTACCGTTTGGCCTTCGAGGTCCTCACTGCGGGTGAAGACAAGCATCCAGCGCTCCGCTCCGGTGCTGGAAAATGCAATACGAGCTTCCAGATAACCTCGGCGGTGCCAGTTCTCCGGCACAAAATCCGACACCAGATCCGTTACCAATCGCACTGGACTCAAGTTGCCATCAAGAAACAGCACCGAAGGCGCAACCACGCCCGCACTGGCATAGGACCGCAAACGAAGCAGCTGCCCTTCAGTTTGATCTCCTTGTGGCAATGAAATCAGCTGATAGGGGCTCAAGCCTGTTAGGAACATGTGCTTAGGGGAACTGTCCTTCAGGTGTACGCCAAATTCCCGGTTTTCCTGCCAGCGTTCATGATCTTCGGTGTCCAGCGTCTCGCAGCAGGTTTCGGAAAATCGGCTCAGGTAGTCTTCGCCAGTGTCCTTGATGCCAAGAATGGCAAAGGCATCAGGATCGTGCCCGGCCACCGGTTCAGCTTCAATAAGAGTGTCGCCGGCGCGATAGACTTTTGCAGGGGTTGCCCCGAGCGGAGGAGCGATAAACCCTTTTTCCTTATCGGTTCGGGTATCTGGCTGGTAATAGGTATTTCGAACGGTGCCATCGGCGTCGCGCCAGGTAAAATAAGGTTGTTCATCCCCTTCACGCACATAGCCCCGGCGCCGCAACTCTTCTGCATCTGGATAATTGGCCGTTGTAAACTCGTCAGCGTCGGCAGACTGGCTGACCGGCATTTCCTTGGCGGGCTCCTCCACTATGGGCGAGTAACGCACGCGCCCCTGCTCATCAACCCAGGAAAAATAGCCTTCCCTGTTTGATACGGTTGAGCCACCAATCTGGCAGGCAGACAACATCGCACCAAGAATCAGACAAACAGCAGCATGCAGGAATCTATGTCTGTTCACTGATACGCCCTTTTGAGCACGAAACAGCGTGCCGTCAGAATTTTTTCCGGAAACTGATACCCGCCATAACAACGCGGAGAGATGTTTTCACATCCAGCCCTGCGTAGGGGTTATAGATAATATTGGTTATGTTATCGCAGTTAATATTACAACTGGTGTTTGCCGGAATCGTTTCGATTGAATGCAGGTAACTGAGATTCATATCGATTTCTGTATTCTTGTCCCATTTGTATCCCATTCCAACACTGTACAGGTTTGCGCCACCAAACGGAGCCATAACCGAGCGCTGGTCATCAGGAATCACCGAGTCACGAATCTCAACACCCGCCCTCAAATCGAGCCGCGAGGAAGCATGAAATTCCGCACCGAAGGCCCAGTTCCACTGGCTGGTGAAACCCAACGGTAATTTGAGTGTGTTCGGCGTGGCATTGTCCGGAGACAGAATTCGCGCAGCGTTCAGAAACTCAAGATTACGATCAAAACGGAACAGGAATGCATCCCACTGTGCGTAATCAGTCCAGCCTATGTCGGCGTTTAATGTGAGTTTCGGATGTACATCCACACTGATGCCGGTTTGAAAATGCTGCGGATACACAAGATCCATACTGACGTTGCCGGCCTCTCGTGGCGCCCCGGACGGCAGGCTGAGAATGGCTGAGGTAATAGCACCCAAAACTGATCCGTTAACACTCTGCCAAAACCCGGACCAGTCGTCCGTGTACTGAATCTCGAAGGTGCCTTTCATGTTCATTTCAGCTTCGGAGGTGTAGCTTGCGCCCCAAGCAAACCAATCTACAGGCTCCCACATGACCCCAAGTGTGTAGGTAGGTGAAAGGCTGTCCTGAACATTAAGCGACAAAGCACCTATATCGTCCCAAGGGCCCACGTTACCGCCACAAAGGGCCAACCAAGGCTGCAATGGCTCATCGCCACTTTCGCAATTAAATGCATCCTGAAGAATCTCCGCAACACCCAACAGCATGTTCGGCGCCCGCATATACTGATCGGCCGCAATCCCCATGTGCGACAAGTGAATACCTGCACCCACAGACCACTCATCATTAACTTTGTAACCTACAGTCGGCGAAAGGTAGGTCGTGCGCTGCAATGCAGCGGCTTGGGGCTGATAGCGGCCCGGATCATCTTTATCACGGTAGAAACCAGCCGCCATGGGTAGGTAGAACGCATTGGCAAACGTCAGTTTTGAACCAGGTGGTGTGATGCTAAAACCCGCAGAAGGCGCAATCGCAGGCCCGGGCGGCGTGCGCACAATTCCAAAGCCGGGGACGTAGAGCGCTACGTTGTTGGAGTGACTGTGGGTGTTGGCAACCGGATCCCGCTGTTGGCCAGTATTCGGGTCTATTTCCGTGCCATCAATGCCGAATATTTCATAGCCTTCCGGAGCGGTAAAATCAGCGTCAACATCCAGATAGACACCCAGCAGGTTGATTTCAAACTGGCGACCTTCCAACTTGGTCAAACCGGCCGGATTGAAGTGAACAGCCATGATCCCCGGGGGGTCGGCTGTAACAGCATTACCCAGAGCCAGAGCTTTCGGGTGAATAGTCAGGTTCTGCGCCAACTGGGCCTGTGCACCACAAGAAAGTGTCGTGGCTATCATGGCCGCGAGAAGCTGGCGCTTGTGGCTGTTATGTCCCATGAAATCCTTCCCTTCCCTTTAAATCGTCAGCGGCGCCAATCACTCTTTGAGGCCGGAGAAGTTAATGGGTAGGGACACGCCCAGGGAGAAATCCGGGGCATCCTCAGTCAGACCAATGCCAAGGCTTGTGTTCACTATTGTGGTATCGCTGACCCGGGTTCCCAGAGACATACTCAAGAAGCCGCTCATCTGGTCCTGGGCCATTGCCTGGTCACCATTGGAGAATATAAGGATGGTCTCGTCGCTGTAGCTCAGCTGCGCTGAGATACTCAGGGAGATATCGTAAGAGAGCGAATAGGCAAAGCCGGCGGAACCGGAAAGACTGAAACCTGGCTCAACTTCTTTCAGCAATCGCGCACCACGAACCTGCTGTAAATCTTCTGCAGGCAGGTTGTAGGTGACACTGACAGACCCGAATACGACAACCGGATCAAGTACCTTCGACAGGCTTGCGCCACCGCCAATAGAGTAATAACCACTGCCGGTTGATAGCTGTTCGTTTATATCGATCTCGTATGGGCTCACACCCGTTTTGGTGCTAAATGTACCGAACAGGGTCGTCGACATTTTGCCGGGCACATAAGCAAAAGGCTGCCAACGCCCAGTAAAGGAGATGTCACCGAAATCGTAGGTGTTCAGTTCATCCTGGGTGTCGTACTTTACGACCAGGGGAATCCGTGTGCCCACCGTGAAGTTGTCCAATAACCCATAATCGTAGGAGAACGAGTTGGTGAAGCTGTGGGTCGCCGAAGGAACCACATCCAGATTGCGCACCGAGCCGTTTGTAATCGCAAGATCCAGACGTTGATCAGCTGTATAGGTATAGTCAAACGAGTAATTAAGTGAGTGACTGCCTTTCTTCTGCAAGGAGTAGTTTTTCTCCGCAGCCTGAAACACTTCTTCAAGCTGACGCGACGAATCTTCATCACCATCCTGTTTTGCGAGCGCATCCCTCGCCTGGCCTACATTGTCATCCTGCGCCAGGGCTGTGCCCGGAAGCAAACCTGCCGCGGAAACAAGGATAAGACCTCGCACAAACCAACGATTCATCCTGACTCCCTTAATTTTTATTGGTAGTAGTCCTGCGCCGGGCTCAGTACCCGACAATTTTTAGTTGCGACGGTAGTGCAATTGTTTTCTTGTATTCTCAACACTGCCGTCCGGATTGTTTTTCTGCCTTTCAAGCATGTTCTGAATGCGCCTGGCTGTCGCCTCATGGAACTCAGGCATGCGCTCTAGTGCCAGCAACGTCATGGTTTGATCGTCTACAAAACGTAGATCCTCTTCCTTGAGCTCAAGGTTATCCAGTGGTTTGTCACTACCCGGAAATACGATGAAGAGCACGTTGTCGTCCCATTTCTCTTCGAACTGGGCGAGCGTGAAGGACAGGTTGCCCACCGCAGGATCTGCCATATACACACGGCCGTCACGAATGGTTCTGAGCACAACAAAATGCTTGAAACCGGCATGGTGGATAGGAACGATAGCCGGGTGATCAAGGTCTATCAGATCGTCAATCGTGGCGCGAAAACCGCCAGACGGATAACCCAAGGCTGTTACAAGGCGTTTCATGTCGAGCATGGAGAAGGCGCGACGCGATACAATGCGTTCGCTTTCGCCATAATGCAGCAGGCCTTCCATAACTTGGCGCTCCGACAGAGTGCGCCCAAGATAGAAGTTCAGAATGGTGGTCAAGGCCGCGCTGCCACAGCTGTAGTCATAAGCCTGACGAACAATATTGCGGAACTTCTGCTCAACCAGCGGCTCAACCCGAAACCCCGTGAGTAACTCCACTGGGCTGGAATCGACCTTTTGCTCGATAACCACAGCACCCTTCTCAAAGGGCTCGACCACAGTAGCTTCCTGCACTATGGCGAATGTAAGAATGGATCCAGCGAGCACCAGCAGCATGTCAGACGAAATCCCTGTTTTTGTTATCCATGAGATTTTTTGGATTACATATTGTTACGGCAAGATACCGAAATAGCGGAGAGTTTAAAGATAACTGTGCCTCAAATCTGGTGCTGCGAACGCGCGGGTGCAATACAAGCTACACCCGCATGTCAGTCAGAGGAGGGGAATAAAATCCATAATCAGGTAAGAGTGGGAAGTTATGTGCGACTGAAAGCCGCAGCAGAAAGCTTCTAACTTGACAGCAACTCAATCGGATAACGAATCGTTGTTCTGTCTACCCCAGGCCTGGATCCGAAATCCACCAGCAACAAGCGGTTGCAGATTTTGTTCTCCAAACCAGGCTCGCCCAGCGTTGATTCAACCACAGAGCACCGGGACACGCTGCCACTGGATTCAATAACCAATTCGGGCGTAATACTGCCCTGCAACGAAGGCTTACGACGAAGCTCACGGTTGTAGATGCTATAGATGGCGGATTTATTCGCATCCATAGTGCGCCTGAGCTCTTCTTTGCTACGTGTCCGGGAAGCGGTTTCCTGCTTTTCGCGCCGCACAGCTTCTTTGGCTTCGGCAACACGGGTTGCGTCCGCCACTTCTGCCCTCTCACGCTCTACCAAGGCAACCTGACGGCTCTCACGCTCAAGCGCGGCATCGTTCACACCGGCACTGCGTGAATTGGCCGTGGCTCTCGCGGCCAGGGTGTCTTCTGTTTTCCGCGCAATGGGTTCAGCGGTCCGGGTAACCGGAGCATCAAGTTTGATGGAGCTGGCCAGTGTGTTGAGCTTTGCAAGCTCATTACCCATGGCCAGAATGCCCGTGTTCTTTGCTTTTTCGCGGGCCTTGGCTACGGCTTCAGGCTTCGGTGTTTCCACTACCTCAGGCTTGGGCGGCAGCAGCTGGGGCTTTGGCTCAGGCTTGGGTTCCGGCTTAGCCACTTCAACCGGCTTTTCCTCGGGCTTTATTTCAGCTTTTGGTTCGGGCTCCGGCTTTGGCTCGGGCACAGCCGGCTTGGGTGGTTCTTTTTTCTCAATAACCAGCTTCGCCAGCTGGGGCGGCAGAGCTTCACGCTCCTGCCGATCCTTCTCTGGCAACTCGATCCAGCTCACATAACCGGCAAACACCACAAACAGAGGCACTACAACCAGCGCAATGGAAAGCAGTCGCCTGCGTTCCCCGCGCTCACCACTCCACGGTAATCCGTACCGATTTTCTGACACGCTCTGGGTCGACTGCTGGGTCATGCTCCGGCTCCCTCTTTTGTCTGCTGGTTAACCGCCAGAGATATGCTGGCGTATCCCGCATCCACACAGGTAGACATGATTTTTTTGAGCAAATCGTAAGGCAGTTCGCGGTCAGCCAAAATGGTAATCGCTCGCCCTTCTTCAGGTGCCGGCTGACCGGACCGACTGGCCTGATAGTCCAACTCCTGCTTGAGACCAGGCTCAACCTGCCCCTCAAGGGCCTGCAATGTCTCCCGCTTGATGACCAACCGCCCGTTTACCAGGATATCCTGGTCGGTAACGGTCAGCGCGAGCACATCGCCCGGTGGCTGCACAGCCGAAGAATCTGGCAGTTTGATGGTGCTGCTCTGGTTGAGCACCTGCACATCCGATGAGGAATTAACCATCAGAAAGAAAACCAGAATCGTGAAGATGTCCATCAACGACACCAGATTCATCTTGCTCTGGCTCTTGTTACGTCTGTGGTGACGCTTCTGGCGACGGGCTTTTGCTGACTCTTTCACGACTGCCCTCCTGCCTTTTCTGCGTCTTCAGTATTCTCGAGAGGTGCATCACCCAAAGAAATCTCCGGAAACAGCTCCGCCTCTACCAGGCTGCCTGCAACGACTGTGTCGTAGGAACGAACCGTATCCATCACGCTGACCAACACCTGATAGGACGTTTCCCGGGAAGGCATGATAATCACGTCCTTTTTCTCCGGAATACGGCTTTTAAGTTCTTTCATGACCTCTTTAAGGACAACGAAATCGTGCTCGCCTTTTTTCTGGTCAATGCTTTTGATAACGCCGCCCTGATTATCCGCAACCACCAGGTTGTTCGGGTGGATGACCACCTGTATCTGCAGCTCTTCAACCTGCTCTGACGCAAGACTCTCGCCAGTGGGAAAGTTGAGCTCAAGCACGCTGGTGTGTGCAAACACCATGTTCAAAAGCAGCACCGGCACCAGCACAATCATGAGGTTCATGAATGGCGTGATATCGAGATCCGGTTCGCTCTGTAATCGACGATGTTTCCGTCTCATAGCCCGAAATCCTTCAGCTGGTTATCAGGCCGACGCTGCCGCCGGGGCAGAAGAGGATGTAGCCTGAGGCTGAGCAGCCGGGCGAACACCGGAACCATCGCTAAGCAGGTTAAGCACCTTGATACCGGCCATCTCAAAGCTGTCTACAATTTCGTTGGTCTTGGTTTGCAGAACCGAATGAACCAACAGCATGGGAATAGCTGACATAAGACCAAATGCGGTGGTGTTCATGGCCACGGAAATACTCTGTGAAAGCAGGCTGGCTTTTTGCGCGGGATCTGCAGCAGCAACAGCAGTAAAGGCGGCGATCAGGCCAATGATGGTTCCCAACAGACCCAGCAGTGTTGCGATATTGGCAAGCGTTGCAAGGTACTGGGTGCGCTTTTCAAGGCGCGGCATTACATCCAGCAACCCTTCTTCCATAGCGTATTCGATGTCTTCACGGCCCTGTCGACGTGCCAGCCGCTGGAGGCCGTAACCGATCATGGTGGACATGCCCGTGCCGGATTCCTGAGCGTAATTAAGTGCGCCCTTGAAATCCTTTTTCGCAATCATCTGGTGCAGACGGTTGAAATCCCTACGATTAGTGATCTTCTGGGCAGACAGGTATACGTATCGCTCAATGGCTACTATGAGTCCGATAATCAGCACAACGGCAATCGGAAACATAAAAAAGCCACCTTCCTGAAAAAAGCGAACGGCGGTATCGATCATTGTTTAGGCACTCCATGGTTCGGTTTGGGAATAGTCTAAGCGCTAGGCTACTTCAAAGGGGTTAAGTTTGCGGGGGTCTATGTTGCGGTTTGTTGTAGTTTGCACTCGAACACAGACACACTGTGACGCACATCTCACTGGCAGGTGGATTTCACTGTGGCTTCAAGGTGTTGCCTCTGCATTTTCCAGCGCATTCTGCTCAGCTTTGAAGACATCATGGTAGCGGACAAGCCGTTGAAACTCGTAACGATCCAGAGGGCTAAAAGCCTGCTCCACCAACAGCTGCTCATCAGGCGCTCTTAGCTCATCCACTTCCGGTGGTTGCCAGGGCACCAGGTACATCACTGTCGGCACCTCTTGGTCACCACGAATTCGGGTGCCCTCAATGGTTACTATCCCTGAGTCCTGGGCCTGAGCAGGCAGTATGCTAACCAATGGCGAGGCTGCCAGCAGAAGGATTCTGGAAATAGTTTTCATGCTTTTCGCCTCACGTCAGATTCTGTTCTTTGCATCGAATATCCAGTCTTTCACTCTTGGATCCGGCTCTTCTGCACGCTCTTTGTACTGTTCGTACAACGGCAGAGCCTGGGCTGGCTGGCCCAGATATATATCCAGCAAAAACGCCAGATTTAGGAGCGCGGGCAAATAGTCAGGGTTTACAGCCAGTGCTTCACGGTAACGCTTTTCAGCCAAGGCAAAATCGCCAGCGTTACGGGCAATAACGCCAAGGTTGTTGAGGGCCACCGGGTGTTTGGGGTTCAGAGCAAGAACCTGCTCAAACCTTACGCGGGCAAGCTCCATGTCACCGGACTGCATTGCCAACAGTCCCAGATTGGCAATAGGGCCACTTCGCTCCGGATGCTCCTCGGCCATTTCCTCAAAGCGGGCTTTGGCCTCTTCAACGTCGCCGTTTTCCATTAACACAACGGCTTCCGAAAAAGCCTTCTGCAGGCGCGCCTCCGATTCCGCTGTAACGGCGGCATCACCCAATGCAGTTGTGCGCTCCGGCCCTACCGCACAGCCCGTGAGCAGCAGAAGCAACATAAGCCCCGGGTTCAGCTTTTTAACCCAAATCATGGACGACTCCGGCGGTGACTTCGGGTTTGTTGTAGCGGCCTGGGAGCAGGCGACGTAAGGATTCATAGCTGCGTTTCACCCACTCATCAAAGATGCCTTCACGGGCTCTGCGGATATTTTGTTCATGGATATCAATGGCATTGTCTTCGAATGGATAGGCCTGCTCTTCCAGCAACAATTCGTATTGAGAAAGTTCCAGCTGGCTCAACCCTTCCGGGCGTTCCGAATCCATCAAGTCTGCGCCCAGACGACTGTATATATGGGCGATCTGATAGCCCGCCTCCGTGGCAAACGATGAAATCCCGTAGCTGGCAGTTTTCTGATAGGCGCGCACGGCTGCCTCAAGGGCATTGGTTTTGGCCACCATGCTTTTATTCAGGGGCAAGGTCAGGCGGATACTGTCGTAGCGGGCCAGTGCATCCCGCGCCAGGATTGCGGAGGCAGACGCCGCCAGATAGCGCATGCGGTCATCGGCCGCCCCGGGGTTGTCATCCACTTTATCCATCTGCCGGTTCAGCCAGTAATTACGTCGGTCAATGTCGCCCTGGGCTGCGTATAGCTCGCTCAGGCGGTTGGCTGCTTCCATATAGACGTCAGCCGGTTCAGGGTGGCGGTTTGCGTACTGGCGCCAAGTATCAATTGCCTTGGTGTCGTTCCCTGCCCGCTCATATAATTCTGCCGCAATTTGCAGGTTTTGCCGGCGTTCCTCTGGCGTGGTCGCCATGGCCACCATGAGATTAAGCTCATCGCCGGCTTTCTCCCACTGTCCTGTTTCTCGATAGGCGAACGCCAGTTTTGCGGGCACCGTATCGGCCAGTTCATGCTCGGGGAAATCTGCCCGGAAACCTGTCAACACACTAATCGCCTCGCCCCATCGTGCGGAGCTTACCAGCAGCGATGCCGCATCATATTGGGCATTGGCGTTCAGTACGGAGGCAGGCGCGACAAAACCTACTCGCAGGTACTCGCTAACGGCGGCATCTGTATCGCCTGCTTGCGCAAACTGCTCCGCCTGGCGGAATACCGAGGCGGCCATATTTTCCTGTATGCCCGGTCGCCGTTGGTCTTCGGGGGGCATCATGGAAAGAGCATCGCGGTAGGATTGTTCAGCTTCGCCATAGCGTGCGAGCTCGAACAGACTGTGTCCAGCAAGCAACAAAGCTTCGGTGACCAGGGCGGGGTCTGCCGCTGGCTGCCAGGTAGCGAGGCGCCCGGCCATAGGAATCACTTCTTCAAGATTCTGCTGGTCATACTCCCGCTGCAGTGCAATGTAGTAGACACCTGGCGCACGCGGGTCTTCAGGATAGGCATTCACAAACCTGAGGCGGTTGAGCTGCTGCATTTCCTGCAACGCGAACAGGTCTTCAGTGGTTTCATTCATCCAGGTGTCTGCGTACTCACGGAATGCCAGCACTGAGGCATAACCTGCTTCAGCTGCCCTCTCCGGTACTGTTCCAGCCGCAGGGAAATCGTAGGCAACACGCTCAAAGGCTTCGATGGCATCCGGCCACTGTTGAAGCTCCACATAGGTTTCTGCCTGCAGGAACAAGCGCTCAGGTGTGCGAGGGTGATTCGGGAAGGTCGCAGCAAATTCGGAATAATAGGCGGCTGCCTGTCGGTAGTGTTGATCCGCATAAAGGCTTTGTGGGTCCCTCCGCGCCTCCCCAGCTAACAGATAATGGCGATCAGCCAATTCGGGCAGGAGGATTTCAAGCTGAACTTCAATGTAGGCCAGGGTTTCTAGATTCGTCTCCGGCCAGTAGCGGCTATAGATGCCATAATTTTCTATGAATTCGGCTTTTCGATCCGGAATAGCCTTGTCGAATCCGGCAAGTTCCAGGGTATCAATGGCTCGCATGTGGTAACTGGGCGCCCAGAGGCTATCCGGGTGATCTTCGATAAACGCATCAAACACAGCAACAGCGTCGCTGTAGCGCTCACGGCCAATCAACAAAGTGCTGTAGCGATCGTACACCAGTATTTCATAGGGCCGGCTTCCTGTTTCTCTGAAAAGTGCTTGCAGGGTTTGAGCGCCATCAAGATAGGAAAGCGAAAGACCCATAACCCGGAACAGGTCTTCCGTAAGTGTTTGATAGCGTTGCTCTGGTGCGTCTGCGGCCTGTTCAAGCGGCATGATCAGATCCAGCACTTCAATGTAACTGAATAGCGCCTGTTGGTAGTCGCCCTGTTTGAACTGACTCCACCCCTTCATGTATTGGGCGTTCATCAGGAAGGACGGATCGGCATCGCGCTCCCTGGCCACAAGAGTGACCTCATCAAATGCCTGTTCCGCCTCTCCGTAGCGGCCATTGATAAACAGAATATCCGCCCGCCGGAATTGGGCTTCTACCCAGTAAGCTGAGCCTGGATACTGTGTTACCAGGGTATCCAGCGCTGCTAACTGCTCAGCCGTCATGCCGCGCATTTCCCAAGCTCGGGCTAACTGGTAGTAAATCTGATCATTGCCCGCACGCTCCGGGAACTCTGCCAGCAAACCGGTATATGCATCGATAGCGCCGGAAAGGTCATCCTCTGCGGTATCTGTCATCAAACGCTCGGCCCGGGCGAACTCGAGATCTGCCAGGCGGTGTCGAATGGTGACCTGTTTGATGGGGTCATCCACCAATGGCAGTAACTCACGGTAACTGCGCATAACAGATTCGAGAGAAACAGCCTCAGCACCGGCTTCAATCTCTGGGAGATCGGCTTCACGTTCCTGACTAACAGGGCTCAAAGACGCCAGGGTACCTGGCCGGGCTGCGGGCATTTCTCCACCACCCTGCCCCCACCCCAGCGATTGGCAGCCACTAACCAACAGGGTAAGCAGTACTGGCACCAGCGCACGAGTCACACCCGCGAAAGTGTCCAGCCCATCACCGTTCGTGTTGCGGGGCCGTTTAATCATTTGCGGCCTCCGTGCTCTTGCCTGCCCTGAACAACTGGTCCGCCAGCCGCGCCTGTGCATGGCGAGATGCCACCCGGTAACGCCTCAGTTCACTGCTCTGTTGTTCCCGCGCATTATCCAACCGGCTAATGAGAATGTTCCGCGCCTGAGCCAAGGCTTCATCTACTTGTACTTTAAGCGACTGGACCTCGGCGGCGTTATTGGCAAGCCGACTCGCCAGTTCCTCATGTTCGCTGTCGCCTGCCATCAACTGCTCTATATCGGATCGCTGTGTTTGAAGCTGCTCCATTTCCGAACTCAGCTCCCGAAGCTGTTTCTGCGCGGCCCAGCGGTTTACACCGTAATCGTTCGCGACACTCCAGTCGAAGTAGGCCTTCATTCTCTGGTACTTTTTTCGCTGCCGGGCTGTGCGCTGGTCGTCCGGGAGCTGAGCAAGCGTAGCCGCGACCTTGCCCAATCGGGCTTTCAAGGCTTTCTGCTCCGTTGTCATGAAGAATTCAGCATCTTCTTCGGCAAGGGCGGCCTCAATGTCTGCCCGAAACGCTTTCTGGGCTTCTATCCACTCATCCGGTTGTTGCTGCTCTAGTTCAATACCTGCTTCCTGGCTTCGGCGCGCTCGTTGCACCCGCCGGGTTTCCAGCATGGTTTCAAAGGTGCCGAGCTGTTGTTCCCGCTGCGCCAGCAATGCTTGCATCCGGTAAAGCTCATTGAGTTCCCCCAGAGCCTGCTGGAATGGCTCTGTTGCGAGCACTTCTGAAAGTCCGAAATCCGCAGGCGTTACGCGAAGGCGGCCGTAGGAGTCGGTAACAATCTCATCGTTGTCCCGATGAAAATTCAAACGTGCCATGAGGTTTTCTTCGGTCAGTGCTTGCTTGTCTGCAACCAGCTCTTCACCGCGATTTTCGTAGTGCTCCGCGGCCAGAGTAAACGCTTGCAACGCCTCACGGGGCTTATCCATCTGTTCGAGTACATAACCCCGTGCGTAGGGAACCTGTTCTCTCCAGGGTAAAAACAAGTCTCTTTGGGAGAGTGCGTTCAGCGCGTCCAATGCCCTTTGCATCTCGCCCTGACCGGCCGCTGCAACGGCATAATCGAAGAGGCCTCTGTCGGAAAACACGCCATCCAGGGGCATGGCTCCAAGCAGTGTTAATGCCTCATCAAATTTACCATCCCTTAGATAAAGACGAGCAAGGGATAGCCGACTTTGATCCCGTAGGGCTCCGTGCTCGGAAATCAGATCATCGTTCGGGCTCTCAGCGTCCATAACAGAAATGAGCTCTTGCAGACTTTGCTGTGCTGCGGTGAAATCATCGGCGGCGATGTCAGCCATGGCCAGGTTGTAGTTCAGGTAGTGTGCCCAGGGGCCAGAGTGCTTCAGGCTTTTAATCAGAGTTTCATAGCCACCCGCGCTATCGCTGAATTCCTCAGATATCATGGCCAACTGCGCGCGCAGGTATAGCCATTCTGCGTGTAATTCTGAGTCGGCTTCTTCCAGCACCTCTGAATCAACCCGCTGAAGATTTTCGTAGGCCAGGTGGTAATCACCCTCGAGATAGAAAACCTTGCCGAGATAAAACCAGGCCTGGCTGCGCACGTCAGGTGCAAGGGTGACGCGGGAGCGGCCGTATTCATCTTCAAGCAATCGGATAAAGAGCTCACGGGCTTCCCGAGTCATGCCGTAAGAGAGCATTAGCCCGCCTTCAACCAGTTCTGGATAATCGCCGTGCCCTCGGATTCCACCACGTTCGCGAGCCACATCCAGCAGGGTGAGCGCTTCAAACGCCTCGCCTTGGTGGTAGTTGTAGAGCACCCAACCATAGGCAGGGTCTTTGGCCCGCTCTGGCGACTCTTCAGCAAATACAGCAGGCACACTGAGTAACAGTGCCAGGCAGCCGGCGGCTACCGCACCCAGGCGTGTGCCTGTTCCGGTTTTATTCGGCTTTAAGCTGAATGCCACGGGTCGTGTCACTCCCACTCCACTATGGAAACCATGGGTTGGTAGTCTGACGAGCGATCCTCAATGCGAATCTCCAGGGCCGCTGTATCCGTGCCCTTTTCAAATGACACAGTAGCTGCCTGTTTATAGGCGCGATTGTTCGGACCAATGCCTTCTACGAAGGCCGTCACTTCGTGGGTTCCGGTTTTGAGGTTGCCGATGTACAAACGCTGCATGCCGCCACGCTCAAGGGCTGTAACCTGGCGCTCTGTGTACAGGTGGGATGCGACAATATCGCCGTTCACCTTCAGCTTTACTGCGTCCAGCTGCAGGAACTTGCCCGCATCAACACTGAGAAATACCACAAACTGTGTGCTGGCCGGGAACAACAAGTCTTCTTCCAGAATGAAAAGATCCCGGTTCAGGCGAATCACTTTCTTTTTGAGATCCTGAACACGTTCTGCAACCGCTTTGCTGTCTTCTGCCGGGTCCGTTTCCGCAAACAGGCTCCCACTCATGAACAACATGAATGCAGCCAGCAGGCCAGCAACCAGTGTCTTTTGTGAATCCGTCATAGTCAGGTTTCCTGCAAACTCAGTATTCGAGAATCAGCGATGCCCGGGTTACCAGCGCATCAAATGAATAAAGTGGCTCTTGGCCCGGTAGATAATTGCCTTCCGCAGTGACATCCCGGAAGTTGTCATAATCGAAATTCAACCAATCCAGGAGCAGGCTGAACTGAAGCCGTTTGATGCCGGGCAAGGATGTCTGCTTCCACTCATAAACTGCGCCGGCTCCAAAGGTTGTGCCCGAGAAGGAGCTCATTTCTTTGTCTCTCGCCAGATGGGTCTGTGAGTTTTCATAGGCATAAAGATCGCTATAAAAATCCGCCTCGCCCTGGGTGTAGTAGCGCACCGACCCCTCCAGCGACCAATGCTGGTTCAGTGCATGCACGTAACCCAGTTGCACCGTGTGTGCGCTAATACCCCAGGTGTCTGTGAAGTAGCGATATTCGCCCCGGATAGAGGCTCGATAGGGCAAGTGGTACATGGCTCGAGCGGCCACCGAGGTACTGGTTCGGGTTTCAGGATAACGCTCAGGTTGGTACAAAAACGCAGTGGCGTTATTGGGGTCAAGATAACGATTCTGTCGGTAGGGGTTCTGCAAGAAGCCTTCGTCTGTGACTACTTCCAGGTCGAGCCCAACGAGCAAATTGCGAGTGAGAACCTGGCTAAAGCCCAACTGGTAGTTACGGCGATCGGCATCTTCACTGAAACTATTGTTACCAAGCTTACCCACCTCATCCCAGCCTGCTGCATACCCTAAGGTCACAGTGGACATTCCACCAAAGAACTCCTGGCTTACGGTGAAGTACAGGGTACTGGCCTCGTAATCGTTCTCTGAGCTGTTGGTGAATCCCAGGCTCATGATCGCCCGGTCATACAGGTAATCAACGCCCAGCGTATACTCCGTGCGCTCTTCTTCATAAGCACTTGCGGTGGCCAAAACGTCTACCGACGCTGCCGACACCATATCCACATAATACTGCCCCGACACAGACACCTGAGGCCCAACACTCTTGCGCGCCAGCACTACGGGACCATCAATTACCATGCCGCCGCCATCGTAGCGGTGATAAAACAGATCCACGTTATCCACTGGCAAGGTTGCAGCCTGGACAAGCGAAGCGGCTAGCATAAGTATGATAAACAGCCAGGCCTTAGGCGCGCGCTCAGTTACAGCCACAGCCACCTCCCGCGCCACCTTCTGCCCCACGGGCAGACTCCCTCGCCTGATATACGTGGTTAATGTAGGAGTCTGCCTTACCATGGCGGCTCTGGCTCATGATTGGATCGGCCAGGCGATCCCGCTCATAAGGCTTAACCCAGGGCTCGACAGAGCTGCACCCAGCCGTTGCTGATAGCAGCAGCGCCAATAACAAAGGCGCGATGATGGTCAGTTTGCGCATATTGCTTACCCGCTCGGGAATCACTCTCGCACCAGTTCTCTTATCTGGGCTTCGTACTCAACTTCGTAGCCTGGCTTGTAGCCATAGTGAATGTAACGGGCATTGCCATCACGATCGATCATCACAGTAGTGGGCATGGCCGGCACTTCGTAAAGCTTGCTCACCGAACTTTCCGGATCGTACAAAATGGGATAATCCACCGGCACCTTTTCCAGAAAACGCAAAGCCTCATCGCGGTTCTCATCCACGTTCACTGCAAGAATGGTGAAGCCCAGATCCTGATAGCGGCTGTAGATATCATCCATCAGAGGCATTTCCTGCCGGCAGGGGCCGCACCAGGACGCCCAGAAGTTGAGCATGACCACCTCACCACGATGGTCTTCCAAGCGGATGTTGTCTCCCGTTCGGCTCTCCAGAGTGAAGTCCGGAGCCGGAACATTGATGGCGCCTGCCTGTGCGCTCATTGCAGCGCCGGACAAAGCAAGGGCCAGGGCTATGGCTGTAACCGGGTTGTTCATTCAAATGGCTCCTGTGTTCAGAAAAATACTGACAATCCGGTACGGATTTCAGTGTTCATGGACGTTTTCTCGGCACCGACCACGTCAATGCGGTAGTAGTGCTGGCGCACACCCAGGTCTATGGCAAGGCTGTCTGTGAGTAAAACCTGATAGCCTGCACCGGCGTTGACGGTAAAGCGGGTATCGCCGCCGAATTCCGTAGCGCCCGCGCCGGCAATCAGATAAAAATTGGTATTGAACGCATAGTTCTCGCTAAGAAAAGCCTGACCTGGCAGAAGGTTATAGCCCAGATTGATGTTGTAATAGCGATACTCTCGCTCGCTGTCGGTTAACACCTGCACGTTACCCGCCAGATTTTCAAAACTGGTTTGGCCACCTTCCGCAAAACCTATCCCTGCCTCGAAAAAGAAGGACTCGCTCAGGTGATAGGTAAGCTTGCCGCCATAAACAAACGACGACTCGAAATCTTCAATATTGATCACGCCCAGAAAGGCGCCGATCTCGAAGTTCTCGGTATCAATCAGCGCCTCATTAACCGGCACAGGTTTTACATCAGGCTCGATCAAAGGCCGATCATCATGCTCCTGCGCGAATACCTGAGGTGCAAAAGCCATGACCTGTGCCAGGCATAACCCGGTCAGAAAAAGATGCTTAGTCCGATTTTCCATTCTGTCGCTTCTTCGTTGGTTGATCGGCTGGTAAAGACCTTGTAGTCCTTGAACTCGGCCCGGATAAAATATCGTTCGGTGATGTACACCCGCACACCCAAACCGGCATGGCCTACGCTGCTGTCACGCTCTTCTGGCACGGCCAGTGTTGCTTTAGGATCTACCCATATATGACCCACCCCAAGCGTGAAATACGGTGACACTTTCCAGTGGGGAAACGGCTGGTGCACTATATTGGCATTCACCATGAGTATTTCCGAGGCGCTGCCCAGTACCTGCGAACCCCACACTTCCCCAGCGAGGTTGGGAGTGAACCAGTAACCTCCGTAGCCTGCGGTTACGGGATTGCCTTCAAACTCCCCCATCAGGATTCCAGCTTCAAACGTGCGTTCGCTGAATGCCTTTATATCCGGCACGCTGAGATTGACGCTTTTACCAGTTGCGTCCTGGGTTTGTGCAATGGCGGCGACAGCCACCCAGCCTTCCCGGCCTTTCTTGTCCCGTACTTTCATCCAGCCGGTTTTACGTTGCAGCAGGGTTAACCATTCCCCTTTCTCGCTGCTATGAAACACTGGATAACCCACCGCAGGGCCAGTTCGCCAGGCCACAAAAGGCTCGACAACCTGAACCCGCTGTTCGGGTTCATCACCGCCCCATAGCCAGCCAGCCCAGGCCGTCCCGGGTAAGCAGAGCATCAGTAACAGAATGGCAATGGGCATGATTGTGGTGTCAGGTCCTGATTAATTGTCTGGGGCGTCGAACGGGTTGTTGTAATACTGGGCGCCTATGTCCAGCCACTCGGCAATCAGGCGTAGTTCGGCGGGAGACAAACGGCCATCGTGGGTGCCACCGGGCTTGAACGCTTCACGGAAACGAGTACTGGCTAAGGCTCCATTTACAGACATGCTTGCTGGAACCGTAATCGGAACAAGAATGGGCGTTGGCAGGCCAGTAACCTCATCCAGTATCGGATTACCCTCTTCGTCTCTCAGCACCTCGCCTGAATCAACCATTGTGTCGACTAGCACGCCACCTGGATTAAGTTCCTGCGCGTTATCAGGAAACAGCAACTCCCGATAAGATTTAAAGTGCAGCGGGTTGGCATCGGAAGATCCGTTGGTTAGATCTAAGTTGGCCTCTGGAACAGCCTTTAAGTTTGCGTCAACAGGGTCTGCTTCTGTATGGCACGAGGTGCAAGTGTGATCGTCTAATACCTGTCCACCCCCGTCGACAATTACTCGACTCACATCCCATAGCGGATGAATATGGGTTTCGTAATTGATCACTGCCCGGCAATTAGCTGCCCAGTCGTTTTCACAGGCGACGGAAATCGGCGGCGTTGTCTGCAGATTTTCATAAGCCATTGACCTATCTTCTGCAGTGCTCACAAGATCCTCCCACTCATCATCCCTGTATATGGGATCAGGCAATGGCAGCCGAATATCCTGAGTTCGCCCATAAACTTCAGCCATGGTTTCGCCGATGCGATCCGTATACAAGGCCGGATCCGTACCCGGGAAAGGCAGCGTGATGGCACTGGCACCTTCCCACACAGACTCTGGGCCGGCATCCGGGCGCCCGTGGGATACAGGTGAACCAGATTCGTGACACCCTCGGCATGCCAGCGTTTCGCCAGGGCGAACCGACAACCAGTTCTGGTGGCGCTCAGTGATTCTACGACCCTGATCATCTAATACGCTGATAGCAAACGCCACGTTGGCTGGAACGGCTACTTTTACCGAGCCATCCGGCTCTATGGGCACATATCCCAGAATTTCCCGCATCAGTTGCCCACGGCTGCGGCCAAAGGCACTGTTATCAAAATCTTTCACATTCTCATCAGGCATCGATACTGGCTTTTCAAGGCGCAAGAATCGCGCCGGGCGCTGTGCCGTTGGTGTGATAGAAGGATTCGCCATCGCTGCGATACCGTTTGGTGTTATATCGATGCCATCCATATCGTAAACGCTGCGAATATGCAGAATGCCATAACCTTCATCGGCGAGATCTGCGGCATCGCCCGTGGGCTGCGCGTCTGAAATAAACCCTTCCAGACGTCGCTCTCGCATAAGCATAGCTTCATCAAACTGCTCACCCTCTGAAGGCTCCACCACTGGCCTCTGAGTTCCGCTTGCCACGTCTAACAGCCAGAGCCCGTATACCGGTGGCGCGGGCACATAGGCGTCGGATTCCAACCGTTCCTCAGTGCAATTCACGATACGGCCGGATGCCCTCTCGCTGAGCCGACAGGGTGTCCAACTAACCAGATACCTGCCGGTTCCATCCATAAGAGGTGAAACAGAACCGTAGCGTCCATTTAGCGACAGTTGACCATCAAGCGTTATGCCCGGAATCAGTGGGCGCTGGCCGCCATTATCGGCAACACCATCAAGGCGCAAGCCAGCTTCCACGTAGTTATGGATATCCACCTCCGCCGGTGCAGAGGCGTAATCGTTGGTTTCAAAAGGCCGCAACTGCACCAGCAGCGAGTTTGAGTCGGTTTTCCGGGCTTTCAGGTACTGAACATTGCGCGCTCCGGAAACCGAATCATGAGAATGCCGGCCATAGAGGTAGGTAAGCCCTGTACCGTCTGGATTTACACGGTAGAGATTCACACCATTGTTACGAGTCTGCCCTGCATTATCCCAGCGGCTGAACACGATAAACCCTTCGTCGGTAACGAGAGGGTCCAGGTCGTGGCTCTGGTTAAAGGTAATTTGCTGAATGTTCTCACCATCGTCGTCCATGGTATGGAGAACGAATGCGAGTGCATTCCGGTTTTCATCCAGGCCGGCAAACTGGCCTTTGCCCTCATCCAACAAAATGGCTTTGGAAGCCCGCTGGCGGCTAGACGAAAACACAATTCGGCCATCAGGCAAATAAGCCGGAGCAACATCCTGACCAGCTTCCGCTGTTACGTTAGAGGTTATGATTCGGCGCAGGACATCCGCTACACGATCGTATTCCCAGATATTCCAGGTGGGCTGATCTTCGTCATCGGCATCTTCAATTTCCGGCGCCCGCATGGCAAAGAGCGCGCGGTTACCATCGTGGGAAACGTGCAGATCTTTTACGTCATACAACAGGCGGCCCGCATCATTGTGAAACCCAGCGCCAGAAAAGGCCCGGGAAGACACATCCACGGCACGGGCATCGATGGAGGCACTGTTTTTTACAAATAAGCGGGCGCCCGGGCGAAACCCGGAAGGGTCAGCCAGGTTGTCCTCTACCAACGCCCCACTATTGCTATCGAATAACAATGGTCGCTTCACATAGAGCACAGGGTTCTCGACCACCACGGGGTCTGCTTGCTGGCTGTCTGCACTTGGCAAACAGCCCGCAAGCGTTACCAACAGACCGGAAAAAGCCAGCAAGCGGATGATATTGATCGATTTGTGAGGCACGCGCCTTAGTCCCCTGGAAGCAGTGTTACCGCAGTGAATATAGTGAATTCATGACATAAATTAAGTCTGTGGAACCGTGCATCTCCAGGGACTTTACGTAAGTAATTGTAATTACGTGGAGCACCCCACAAATTCCATGTTAATTGCAAGTATAAACTATTAACAATTATCAAATTGGCCTAATGTGCCAAAGCTAAACCATTGAGGACGGCGACATGAAAGCCAAAGACAGGATGCGACTCAACGCATTCAAGGCATGCAGTATGTCACTGCTGATTTTGCTGACTGCTGCCTTTGCTTGCACAGCCAGTGCCGGGCCACGTGAACAGGCCAAACGAATTCATGACAGGATTGCGGGCGTACCTCCATCTGCCTCTGTACTTGATGACATGGCGCAGGATATTGCTGCCAACAGAAAGCTCGAAGCTGCATTTACTGCACTGGAAGATCCGGCTTTTTATAATGTAACGCTGAAAAACTTCGCAGCGTCCTGGACCAATGAGGCGATGACGCCTTTTGTCCCCTTGAACGATTACACCGCTACAGTGATCGGCCTGGTACGAGATGATGCAGATTTTCGAAGGGTGCTGTACGACAACATTTTATACGTAGGCACCTGGAACGATATACCGGCCTACTCCAACTCGAACAACAATCATTACGAGAAGATCGAAGAACTTGGCCACGACCTTTCCGACAAACAAAATTTCCGGCCCGAAAGTCAGTCAGCCTTCACCGGCCTGCCAGCGGACGCCACAGCCGGCGTAATAACATCTCGCGCAGCCGCCAGAGCTTTTTTCAGCGCAGGCACCAACCGTGCCATGTTCCGGTTTACCTTGATCAACCACATGTGCCGGGATCTGGAACAGGTAGCCGACGTAAACCTGCCCCCGGACAGAATTCGCCAGGACGTTTCACGAAGCCCCGGTGGCGATAGCCGTGTGTTCCTGAACAACTGCGTGGGTTGTCACACGGGCATGGACCCGATGACCCAGGCTTTTGCCTACTACGATTACGAATACAACCCGGACAGTGATCCTGATGGAATGCTTGGAAGACTCGTTTACAACACCGTTAATGACCCGGAGACTCAGTCACGGGTGCAGGGCAAGTACCTCATTAACTCCACCACCTTTGCCCCAGGGTATGTCACGCCGGACGACAAATGGGATAACTACTGGCGCCAGGGCACCAACCGGCGGCTAGATTGGGATGGGAGCTTGCCCGGTTCGGGTCACGGTGCAAAAAGTCTTGGTGAAGAGTGGGCCCGTTCCGGCGCCTTCGCAGAATGCCAGGTAAAGAAAGTATTCACGAACGTGTGCCTCAGACCGCCCTCCACCAGCGAAGACCATGCTCAGGTCGAGACGATGGTGTCGAGTTTCAGGTCTCATAACTTCAATCTGAAGCAGGTGTTTGCCGAATCTGCTGTTTACTGTGCGGGGGAGTAACGCCTGATGAAAACACTAACGTTCCCCGGATCAAACCAACTCCGCTCCGCTGCACCTATTGCACTACTGATAGTGTTCACCCTCTTCCTCAGCGCCTGTGGTGGCGAGTCCACAGAGGCGCTGCCAAATACATCTTCTGGATCAAATACCATTAGCTACAGCGGCCCCGCACCGGCTACCGCTGATATACAGAGTTTTAAACTGAATGTCTGGGACAACCTTGTGCAGGACAATCGCTGTGGTTCCTGCCACGGTGCGGGCGGCCAGTCGCCCACATTTGTTGACCAGAACAACATCAACAGCGCCTACGCCCAAGCTAGAACCATTGTAGATCTCACTGCACCCTCCCAATCCAGAATGGTGACCAAAGTAGCCGGTGGCCATAACTGCTGGACAGGCAGTGACGTCGTCTGCGGGAATATTCTCACCACCTATATTTCGAAGTGGGCTGATGGAGCAGAGGGCTCTGTGAAAACGGTGGAGCTTCAAGCGCCGGTGCTCAAATCGCCTGGCTCAACCATCGCTTTCCCGGAAGGCAGCAGCGCCTTCGGAAGCACCGTTTATCCAGTATTGAGAACCTACTGCTCCGAATGCCATGGCGACGGTGGCCAAACACCTTACGTTGCCAGCGATAATGTAGATATCGCCTACCAACAATCCCAAAGCAGGATAGACCTTAACTCGCCGGAAAATTCCCGTTTTGTAGTCCGCCTGAGGAGAGATTTCCACAACTGCTGGGCAAATGGAGGTGAGACAGATTGCGACTGGTCTGCCGGCATGATGCAGATGGCTATTGAGCAGTTCGCAGAGCCATTATCACCCGAGCCAGTCGATCCTGCTCTGGTAGCCAGCAGGGCACTGGTACTGGATTCAGACGGCCTTCTCGCCAATTCTGGCGGGCGCTTTGAGGACAATATTGTTGCGCTGTATGAATTCCAATCTGGCCAGGGTCAGATCGCCTACGACACCAGCGGCGTCTCCACACCGCTAGATCTTACTCTCAGCGGCAACGTTGACTGGGTACTGGGCTGGGGAATCAATATAGGCCCCGAAGTCAAGCCGGAAAGTGCCCCTGTAATACCCGCCGGCAAAGCGCAAGGTTCGACCGCCAGCAGCAGCAAACTGCACAGCTTGCTGACAGGGTCCGGTGAATATGCCATCGAAGCCTGGGTCGCGCCGGGGAACATTACCCAGGAGGATGCAAGAATCATTACCTACTCTGGCTCCTCCACTGCCCGGAACGTAACACTGAGCCAGACCCTGCAACGGTACGAAGTGCTCCATCGCAGCACCACCAGCGATGAAAACGCTCCGTTCGCTACTCAAGATGGTGACCAACTCCTGCAGGCCACTCTTCAGCATGTTGTCGTGAACTATAGCCCTGGCACTGGGCGGCAGATCTATGTCAACGGCGAGCACTCCGGCGATCTCGACCCGGACGACCCTGGCCTGTTTTCCGATTGGGACGACAGCTTTGCGCTCGTTCTTGGGAACGAGACGGATGGCCGTTCTCCTTGGCAAGGTGTCATTCGCATGGTCGCCTTCCATAACCGGGCACTGACATCCGAACAGGTCAAAACAAACTTCGATGTAGGTGTAGGCCAGAAGTTCTACCTGCTGTTTGGTGTTTCCCATCTGATCGATGTGCCAGAAAGCTTTATCGTTTTTGATGTGAGCGTTTTTGACAACTACAGCTATCGCTTTACGGAGCCATTTTTCATCAGCCTTGATGAAACAGCTGAGCCATCAGGTATTCCACTAGAAGGCATGCGCTTGGGCATCAATGGTAAAGAGGCTACTGTCGGTCAAGCATGGGCAAACCTTAAGGTTACTCTGGATAGTTCCTCCTACGAGCCAGGAAAAGGCCAACCATTATCGCGGCAAGGCACGATCATCGCACTCGAGAATGGCCCGGGTAGCGACGAATTCTTCCTGACCTTCGATCGGCTCGGCAGCAGCACCTTCTCTCGTTCCGTGCCACCACTGCCCGGAACCGTCGCGCCAGCAATCCTGCCGCCCTCATCCCATATCGGCTTAAAAACCTTTGATGAGATTAATGAGTCCATGGCCCGCATGACCGGCATCCCGACCACCAACGCTGCGGTTGCAAATACATTCAACACGGTGAAACAGCAACTGCCCACCGTGGAGAATATCGAAGGCTTTCTTTCGTCACATCAAATGGCCATAACCCAGGTGGCAATTCAGTACTGCGATGCTCTTGTATCGAATGTCCAGAAAAGACAGAACTTCTTCCCGGGATTCGATTTTTCCGCACCTGCCGCCACAGCCTTTGATCATGGCGGCAAGAGCCAGATTACGGGACCTCTGTTAGCAACATTTGTGGGTGACAATCTCGGTAGTCAACCGAGTACACAGGTCATTGAAGATGAAGTGGGCAGCCTGATCGACCAACTCGCCCTGTGTGGCGGATCCACCTGCCCGAACGACCGCACCGAAACCATCGTTAAAGCAAGTTGTGCCGCTGTGCTTGGCAGCGCCACCACCCTGGTTCAGTAGAGGACTACGCTCATGTTTATACGCAAACCCCTGAAACGGCCTCTGGCCAATGGCGAGCCCCTCTTCCACAACGACCACGGGCGACCACGGACTCGCAGGGAGTTCATTGCACAAGGCTTCAGAGCTGGCACAGCGACGGTTGTTGGCACTTCAATGCTCGGCCTGTTCGCTAACCCCCGAATGGCAGCTGCCGAGTTGTCTGAACAAATAAAAGCAGAATGTGGCATCGGTATCGCAGGTGCAGGAAAAATCCCGTTTATCTGTTTTGATTTGGCCGGCGGTGCCAGCATTGCGGGCTCCAATGTGCTGATGGGCAAATCTGGTGGACAGATGGATTTTCTGAGCACGGCGGGCTACAGCAAACTGGGTATACCAGGTGACATGCTTCCGAACGATCCGGCGTTTGTTAACACAGAACTCGGGCTGGCGTTCCACTCAGACAGCGGTTTTTTGCGGGGTATCCAGCAAAGCACCAGCATGATGACCCGCTCACAGACCAACGGCGCGATTATTGCCGCACGCTCGGAAAACGACACCGGCAACAACCCGCACAACCCCATGTACGGTATCTATAAAGCCGGTGCCAACGGCTCCCTGCTCTCCCTGATCGGTTCACAAAGCACGGAATCAGGGGGCAACTCCATGGCGCCTATGAACCTCATTGATCCGAAAGTTCGGCCTACAAAAATCGACCGCCCATCCGATGCAATTGGATTGGTGGATGTGGGCGACCTGACCTCCATACTGAATCAGGCGGATGCGGTTTCTGTGATGGAGGCCGTTCAGCGTATCAGTGACGCTAAAATGAACCGCGTGAGCACCGGCCTCGGCACAGACGCCGAAAATGATATTCGTAAGCTGGTGCGGTGCAGCTATGCCAAGAGCGCCGATGTGGTTGACACCTATGGCGACCCGGCAATTCTTGACCCCGCCATAGATGAGCACATTGTCGGGGCTACTGGAATTTTCACTGAGGAGGAATTCAGGGCTAATCGGGAATTCCAGAAAACAGCATCCGTAATGAAGTTAGCGGTAAACGGCTATGCCGGCGCTGGCACCATCACCATGGGTGGCTATGACTACCACACTGGCGAGCGGGCAACCGGAGAGCGCCGGGATTTACTGGCTGGCCGCTGCATGGGCGCCTGCTTGGAATACGCGGCGAGAATGAACAAGCCGTTGATGCTGTATGTCTTCAGTGACGGCTCGTTATCCAGCAACGGCACCCTGGATGACTCAGAAGATGGCAGAGGCAAAGGCGTTTGGACAGGTGATAACCAGCAGACTGCGGCGTCCTTCTTCCTGGTTTACAATCCTAACGGCCGCCCTACCCCGATTCGAAATCAGATTGGCTTCATGCGGGGCGATGCCTCTGTGGAAACCGCTTCCAGCCCGGCTGCAAACAACGTAAACCAACTGGTGCAGACTGTTTTGCTGAACTACATGGCATTGCACGGCGAGCAAGCAGACTTTGCTTCGAGGTTCCTCGGCCATGGCTTGGGTAATGCAGCGAGTCAGGACCGGTTGATTGCGCTGGAATCTATTGTCTAACGCGGCAGCACACCCCCGGCATCCCCTTCACGATTCCGGGGGTGCCAACCCCTCTGTAAAGTGCATCATCCGCTGGTCATCAATAATAATCGCATCAATACCCGGTAGCTTCTCGATCATCTCCAGGCCCTTTTCCGGGCCAAGCACGAACACAGCCGTAGATAGCCCGTCAGTTGTCAGGGCATCACTGCCAATGATGGTAACGCTCTGCACACCTCGCACGGATTTCCCTGTACCGGGGGAAAGTATGTGGTGCACACGCTCGCCTTGCTCATCGATAAAAAACCGCTCGTAATCACCAGATGTGGAAATAGCGAGATCGGCAAGCGGCAACACCACAACATTGCGAGTTTCCGAACGGGGGTCACGAACACCCACAAGCCAGGGCCGGCCTCGCTTGTCGCCTAACAGACGCAAGTCGCCTCCCGCACTAAGCCGGGCATGGCTTACACCTGCCGCTGTCAAGCGCTCAATGCCCAGATCTACCGCATACCCCTTGGCAATGCCGCCCAAATCGATCAACAAACCTTTCTGGCGAAAGAAGACTGTTTGCGCCTCATCATCCAGAACAATGTCCTGAAAGTTGATATGGCCCAGCCTGGACCGAATTTCTTCAGGGGATGGCTGCTGCCGCTCCCGGTAGTCATACAGGTAGCCAACAGATCCGAAACTGATATCGAAAGCACCACCGCTAAGAACAGCTACTTCTTCGGCTTTCTTCAGAACCTCAAATAGGTCGGTGCTAACCTGTACGGGGCCATACGCTGCCTTACGATTAAGGCCAGAGAGTTCAGAGTCCTCTCTGTACCGGCTCATGCCCCTGTCTACTTGATGGAATACCGCCAGAACATCTTCCGCGACTGCATCAGCAGCGCTTTTTTCGTCAGCCCAAAATTCCAGTTCCACCGGTGTTGTCATGGCCGTATCTGTATATCGGAACCACTCGGCCTGAGCCATCGAAGGCACTAACAAGATAAACAGGAAAAATACAGAAGAATTCAAACCGATAAGCTCGCGGATATTAGAAGAATTGAAACGGTTTAGAGGCATCAGCGATCAGACAGCCCCTGCTCATGACTCAGTACGGCTTGCTTTCGTTTAACGCCCCAGCGGTAACCAGAAAGACTGCCATCACCGCGCAACACTCGATGGCATGGCACAACCACCGCCAGCGGGTTAGCTGCACAAGCGCCTGCGACAGCTCTGGAGGCAGTGGGCATGCCTATCTGCTGTGCGATGTTCCCATAGCTGGACGAACATCCTGAAGGAATCTCTTGCAGTGCCTGCCAGACCTTGCATTGAAATTCCGTGCCACGAAGATCAAGTTCGACAGTGAGTGGTCTTCGGCTGTCGATCAGGTGGTTCATTACCTCGGTAAACCAAGGTGCCCGGGAATCGTTTGCATGGGTGAGTTCAGCGCGGGGGAAACGTTCAGCAAGGTCTTCAACCAATTCGTCGGCAGTCTCTCCTGGGAGCACAGCGCATACACCTTTTGGTGTACATGCAACCAGTACCTCTCCAAGGTAGCAGTGGCCGGTTTGCCATAGGATGGTTTCGCGCTGAGCGTTCTTGGCCGTCATGAAAAACTCCTCAGCATGGGCTCATCCGGTATTACGATACTCGTGAGTTCAAGCAAGCGTAATAGGGATCATGTCAGTGAGAAGGCAAACGTGCAATTTTTTATGCGGGATGGGATAAAGCGGCTTGCCGGGCACCGCCTGAATGACAGTGCCCGGCAAGTTACTACAACCTACTACCGGGCTCAGCTCTTGCGAGCATCTTCCCAGGTTTTAATCAGCTCATCATAAGGTACAGTTTGACCCTGCACTTTTTCATTCGCCAGTTTGGGCTTGGGTGCGCCAGGCTGATCGAACCAGTACTGCGGATCACGCGGCTCGTTCAGCTTTGGAGCGCAGGTGGTCAGAACATTGGCTCTCTGTAGCCGCTCCATAACCCGATCCTGAGCCTTTGCCAAACCATCAAGCGCTTCCTGCGCTGTGGCTTCGCCACTGGCTGCCTGTGCAACATACTGCCACCACAGCTGAGCCATCTTCGGGTAGTCGGGAATGTTGGTGCCGGTAGGCGTCCACTGAACACGTGCAGGGCTGCGGTAGAATTCAACCAGGCCGCCCAGCTTAGGTGCCATTTCCGTCATCACGTCCGAGTTAATATCGGAATCGCGAATCGGGGTCAGACCTGCCACAAGCTTTTCAAGGGACACCGTTTTCGACACGGTGAACTGTGCGTAAAGCCATGCCGCCAAGCGACGTTTTTCAGGTGTCGAGTTCAGGAACGTCCAGGAACCAACGTCCTGATAGCCCAGTTTCATGCCCTCTTCCCAGTATGGGCCACGTGGTGAAGGTGCCATGCGCCACTTGGGTAAACCTTCCTCGTTTACAACTGGCAGACCCTCTTCGATCATGCTGGCAGTAAAAGCTGTGTACCAGAAAATCTGCTGGGCTACATTGCCTTGTGCAGGCACTGGGCCGGACTCAGAGAAGGTCATCCCTGTGGCCTCTGGTGGCGCATACTTGCCCATCCAGTCAACGTACTTCTCTGTCGCGTATACAGCAGCCGGGCTGTTTGTAGCACCACCGCGGGAAACATCAGAACCAACAGGGTGGCAATCCTCTACCCGAACGCCCCATTCATCTACAGGTAAACCGTTAGGCAGGCCTTTGTCGCCAGCACCAGCCATGGAGAACCAGGCATCGGTGAAGCGCCATCCCAGGGAGGGATCCTTCTTGCCGTAGTCCATGTGGCCGTATACTTTTTTGCCGTCTATCTCTTTAACGTGAACCGAGAAGAACTCTGCAATGTCTTCGTAGGCAGACCAGTTAACAGGAACACCAAGCTCATAGCCGTATATATCTTTGAACTGTTTTTTCAGATCGTCGCGCTCAAACCAGTCAGCGCGGAACCAGTAAAGGTTGGCAAACTGCTGGGTAGGCAATTGATACAACTTGCCATCAGGCCCTGTAGTGAAATCAAGGCCAATGAAATCATCAAGATCCAGTGTTGGCAGGGTAAATTCTTTGCCCTCACCCTTCATAATATCTTCAACCGCTACAACCTTACCGTACCTGACGTGAGTACCAATCAAGTCAGAGTCATTAACGTAGCCGTCATAGATGTTGCGCCCAGACTGCATCTGGGTTTGCAGCTTCTCGATAACATCCCCTTCCTGAATCAGGGTGTGGGTAAGCTTGATACCCGTGATATCTGTAAAGGCCTTGGCCAACACACTGGATTCGTATTCGTGGGTCGCAATGGTTTCAGATACGACATTGATTTCCATGCCACGGAACGACTCCGCAGCCTTGGTGAACCACGCCATTTCTTCCATCTGCTGTTCTTTGGTAAGGGTAGACCGTTTGAACGAGTCGTTTACCCACTTTTCAGCTGCATCCGAGTACTGGTCAGCACTGGCCTGCAAGCTCAGGCCCATACTGACGGCACCGATTGCAGCGCCAAGCAGTAGGGTCTTAGGATATTTATTGTTTTTAAACATACCCAACCTCGTCATCTTTATTATGAATGGGGCGAAGAAAACCTTCGCTCCGGTTTTTGGCTTGTTACAGCTCTTGTTACCTCTAGCCTTGCCCTTCCGAAACCCAAACACTCATCACGTTCGTTCCTGGTGAAAAAATAGTTCGGTTTCGAATCCTTTACAACATTTAAGCAAGTTTATTCAGGGTGCGTTTATCGCACCTTGTTCGGCCGCCTTTCTAGCCCCATCGCAACAGAACCAGAAGCCAGACAACTGAGACTGCCAGCGCAATCCACAAAGTGATGTCACTAACCGCAAGGAAGGTGAGATGTATGTAGGCAGCCGAAAGCAAACCAATAAATAACCGGTCTCCGCGCGTTGTCTCTATTGGTAGAAAGCCTTTGCGCTCTGTGCAGGGAGACACGATTTCGTAAACGGTCATTACCGCAAGAATCATTGCAATAACTGCAAAAAATACGATGACCGTAGGGGTCCAATTCATCCAGGCAATCATATGCTTTCTCCTTAAACGCGCCCGAGAGCGAAGCCTTTAGCCACATGGTTACGAACGAACCAGATAACCAGCAAGCCTGGGATTATTGTTAGAACGCCGGCCGCCGCCAGCACACCCCAATCAATACCACTCGCCCCTATCGTACGAGTCATGATTGCGCCAATTGGCTGAGCATCCACAGAGGTCAGTGTTCTGGCCAGAAGCAACTCAACCCACGAGAACATGAAGGCAAAGAAGGCCGTCACGCCGATACCTGAGCGAATCATCGGTAAAAACACCTTGATGAAGAACTTGGGAAAGCTGTAGCCATCGATGTAAGCCATCTCATCGTATTCACGAGGAACGCCCTTCATGAACCCCTCAAGAATCCACACTGCCAAGGGCACGTTGAACAAACAATGCGCGAGTGCGACGGCGATGTGGGTATCGAAAAGCCCGATAGATGAATACAACTGGAAGAACGGCAGCAGGAAAACCGCCGGCGGTGCCATCCGGTTGCTGAGCAACCAGAAGAACAGATGCTTGTCCCCCAGAAACTTGTACCGACTGAAGGCGTAGGCCGCAGGCAAAGCAACCAACAAGGTAATCACCACGTTGATAGACACATACGCCATTGAGTTGAGGTAGCCGTTATACCAACTGGGGTCTGTAAAGATCACGGCATAATTATCAAACGTGAAATTCTGCGGCCACAGCGTAAGCCCCCCCAGAATTTCACGGTTGGTTTTGAACGACATGTTCAGTAGCCAGTAAACCGGCGTAAGAAGGAGCAGGATGTATATTGTGATCCCGATGTTTTTATAGCCTGTTTGCCTCATCACACTCTCCTTATTTTTCTTTATCGGCGTGAGTAATGGCTGTGAAGAACAACCAGGAGATCAGCAATACGATCAGGAAGTAGATCAGTGAGAATGCCGCTGCACGCCCAAGATCAAACTGCCCTATTGCCATGGTTGTCAGGGTCTGGCTAAGGAAGGTTGTCGAGCTTCCCGGCCCCCCGCCAGTGAGTACGAAGGGTTCGATATAGATCATGAAGCTGTCCATAAACCGCAACAGCACAGCGATGATCAATACACTCTTGAGACGCGGAAGCTGGATATAACGAAACACCGCCCATTTGGAAGCACGGTCAATTTCAGCCGCTTGATAGAACGCCTCAGGAATAGCCCTCAATCCTGAGTAGCACAATAGAGCAACCAGAGGTGTCCAGTGCCAAACGTCCATAAGAAGGACGGTCAGCCAGGCATCTACTGTATCCCCGGTGTAGTTGTAATCGATGCCGGCCTGGTTCACCGCCCAACCAAATAATCCGATATCACCCCGGGCGAATATCTGCCAGATAGTCCCTACAACGTTCCAGGGAATAAGGAGCGGAATAGCGACCAGAATGAGGCAAAGTGACCCCTTGATTCCGGACTTGGGCATCATCAAGGCGACACCTATGCCCAAAGGAATCTGGATCAACAATACCGCGCCGGAGAAGGCAAACTGTCGGATTAATGAATCCTGCAACCGTTGATCCGTCAGAACTTCTTTAAACCACTCCGTACCAACGTAGTACGCTTGGCCCGGGCCAAAAATATCCTGAACCGAATAGTTCACCACCGTCATCAGTGGTATGAGTGCAGAAAAGGCTACTAGCAGGAAAACCGGCAGGACGAGCCACCAGGCTCTGTTATCCGGGATCTTGTCCATCACTGTTGCTCCTGTACCAGGAATTCATCCACATAAAGCATTAGCCACTGCGCCGGGAACAGGAGATTTACCTGGCTACCAATGCCGGCATCAAACTCTTCACTCTGGCGCACTTTCATCTGTTGCCCGCCAAGTTCTACCGTCACAATCTTGTAGGTACCCAGATCCTCCACATCCCGCACTTCAGCGGCGTAGGTGTCATCGGACATTACCGGGGAGATTTCGATAAACTCGGGCCGAATACCAACCTTCACGTTTTCCGATGTCATGGCTCCCAGAAGGTCTAACTGCCATGGCTCCAGGCGCAGTTCGGTTGAATCAAACCGAACGCCCCCCGAACATCTCTCCACCTCTAAAATGTTCATTCCGGGGCTACCGATGAAGTAGCCGACAAACGTGTGATTGGGTGCTTCGAAGAGTTCCGTGGGTGTACCGAACTGCACCACCTGCCCGTCGTACATCACGGCAATCCTGTCAGCAAACGTTGATGCCTCAAGCTGATCGTGGGTGACGTACACCATGGTGATATCAAACTTCTCGTGAATCTGCTTGAGCTTTCTACGCAACTTCCACTTAAGCTGAGGATCGATAACCGTCAAAGGTTCATCAAACAAAATGGCGGAGACATCTTCCCTCACCAAACCACGACCCATCGAAACCTTTTGCTTTTCATCAGCCGTAAGGTTTTTCGCCTTTTTGTGCAGCTTGTCCTCAATCTCAAGCACCTCTGCAATTTCCTGCACGCGGGTTTTGATCTTTGCAGCAGGCACCTTGTTGTTCTTGAGGGGGAACGCCAGATTCTCGAATACGGTCATCGAGTCGTAGACCACGGGGAACTGGAACACCTGGGCAATATTCCTGTCTCGGGGTGACAGCTCATTCACCCGTTTGCCGTCAAACAGCACCTCCCCTTCAGAAGGCTGAACCAACCCGGAGATAATGTTCAGCATGGTGCTTTTGCCACAACCCGATGGCCCAAGCAGTGCATAGGCTCCGCCCTTGTGCCATACATGATCCAGCTGACGGATGGCGTAGTCACCGGGGCCCGATGGGTTGGCGCTGTAACTGTGCGCCAAAGATTTCAATTGAATTTCAGCCATCAGTTTGCACCTCCTGAAACCCGTGTTGGTGTGTGCACCAGCTGCTCATTACTATCGAACACAAACAGTTTGTTTACTGGTAAGTACACCTTGAGCGGCGCGCCAGTGTGGTACTGATGAACCCCCATCAACTGCAGCACCATCTCAAAATGGCTGTTTTCAACATGCATAAAGGTTTCAGAGCCACTGATCTCGCTGAGCGCAACTTCCATGGACATTTCAAGGTCATCATCATTCGCAGGCACCAGCGCAATGTGGCTGGGGCGAATCCCGAACCAATAGTCGCCAGGGGCCAGTCTTGCCAACTCTTGTGTTAGTGCGTGGTGTGAATATTCATCAAAGGTCACCTCGGTATCGCTTACACGGCCGCGAATGATGTTCATGGGGGGTTCACTGAACAACTGTGCTGCAAGGGTGTTAACGGGTGAACGATAAACATCCATAACAGGCCCGCTCTGAACAACGCCACCTTCATGTAACAGAGTTGTGGTGCCACCCAGCGCCAAAGCCTCATTGGCTTCCGTGGTTGCGTAAACTGCGATGCACTGACGCTCTCGAAACAGATCACGCAGCTCAGCACGAAGCTCTTCTCTCAACTTGTAGTCCAGATTCACCAGGGGTTCATCGAACAACACCAGCGTTGCATCTTTGACCAATGCTCGCGCCATAGCCGTTCGCTGTTGCTGGCCGCCAGAAAGTTCAAGAGGGTAACGTTTAAGCAGAGGTTCGATCTGTAGCATTGATGCCGTTTCTTTCACCCGGCGATCAATTTCTGAGCCTGACATTTTGGCAAGGCGTAGCGGTGAGGCGATATTTTCGTAAACGGTGAGCGTGGGGTAATTAATGAACTGTTGGTAGATCATCGAAATGTTCCGGCGCTGCACGCTTTGCCCGGTTACATCTTCACCCTTATAGAGCACACGCCCCTTCGTCGGCTTATCAAGCCCGGCCATCAGGCGCATCATTGAGGTTTTGCCGGCGAGTGTCCGGCCAAGCAGAACATTGAACGATCCCGCCTCAAACGTGAGGCTGGCATCCCGAACGTAATCGACACCGTCGACCGTGCGGGAGAGGTTCTCCAGCGTTAAGGACATAAGCTTTCCTTGTTATTCTTATAAAAGCGCAACCGGATACAAAACGAACACCCGGAAACTTATTGTTTGTGTTTATGAACGCAAAGCTCATACCACTTTTTTCTTTCAACCCTCTAGAACACCACCAACTTCATGATTTACCGCACTATTACATATTTACGACAGCTTCACATACGAAAGCATTGATGTTCGTTTGGAAACAATTTGTTCAAACGAAGCATTGACGTGAACAACTGTTAAACAGATTATTGAACAGTTCTCACGCATCAACTGAACACATGCTCCCCAAAGCATCTCAAAAACAAGAAAACGAACACAGGGATGTAGTCTGATGAAGAATAGCCCACAAACGGAAAGTCGAACGGACGTTTCTGAATCCTGGCAACGCTGTATAGCCTTGGGTCTTGACCACGAAGGCGAACCGATTCAGCCAGCACTCAGCACTGAACAGCTGCGAGATATAACGCGCCAATATGATGAGCTACTCGCCAGCGCAGAGGCTGAGGTGGTTCCTTATTACCAGAACGTACTTTCCAGCAGTCGGTGCCTGATTCTACTGGCGAACCACAAGGGCACTGTTCTGAAAAGCTGGGGAGACCAACGCACCACTGAATCGCGGTTGAAGCCCTGGTTCCGGGAAGGTGCCAACTGGCAGGAGCAGCTATGTGGCACCAACGCCATAGGAACAGCCATAGCAAGCCGGCGGGCGGTACAGGTACAAAGGAGCGAGCATTTCCTGAAGGTGCACAGAAGCCTCATAGCTTCAGCTGCCCCCATATTCGATTCAGAAAAAGAGCTGGCAGGTGTGTTGAGCGTGTTCAGCGATGCCTATCTGCCACAACATCACACTCTCGGTATGGTACGCCTGCTTGCTCAATCCGTTGAAAACCGGCTGCTCAATCGACAATTTGAGGCGGACTTCTTTCAAATCACCCTCAATACGACCGCCGACAACTTTGATAGCCCTTGGTCCGGAATCCTCGTGTGCAATGATTCAGGCCGGGTTGTCGCCAGCAATCGACGAGCAGATCAACTACTGGGCACTCAAACAAAGAATGTCATGCTCGATGAACTGTTCACTACCAGTCGCAGTGACGTTCTTGGCCACCCGGAACAGGCTCCGCTGCAGCTGAAAACCAAAAGTAAAGTCCGACTAAGCGCCCTCGTAAAACGACCCTCAACCATCCGAACAGCGCCTGCTGAGACGAAAGCAGATATGCAGCGCTCCACTTTCCCTGATAAACCGGCAAGCTTTTCCAACCTCGAATACGGTGATACCTCCGTACGCCGATGTGCTGAGCAAAGTTTGAAAGTTCTGGAGCGAGGCGTTCCGGTTTTGATAACCGGTGAGACAGGTGTAGGAAAAGAAGTTCTGGTGCATGCGTTGCACAAGGCTTCGCACCGAAAAGATCAGCCACTGGTTGCCGTCAACTGTGCAGCCATACCGCCAGAACTTGTGGAATCAGAGCTGTTCGGTTACGAGCCTGGAGCATTTACAGGCGCTAGAGCTAAAGGCTCCCTTGGTTTAATCCGCAATGCTCACAAAGGCATTTTGTTTCTCGATGAGATTGGCGAAATGCCGGTTTCCGCCCAATCAAGGCTACTTCGGGTATTACAGGAACGGGTGGTTACGCCGGTGGGTGCAACAGAAAATGTTGCGGTTGATATTCTATTAATCACAGCCACCAATCGCTCTCCCCTATCCCGCATCGAATCCGGGCAGTTCCGGGCGGACCTTTATTATCGGATCAACGGCCTGTCTGTGGAGCTGCCGGCCTTAAGACACCGTAAAGATATACGAAGCCTGATTCAGCATATATATCAGCAACATCGAGATCCGGGCCAAAGTGAATCTTTAGCCCCTCAGCTATTATCCGCGCTGGAAAACCACTCCTGGCCAGGCAACATTCGCCAGCTGGTAAACGTTTTGAAAGTGGCCATCGCCTTGGCAGATGGCGAGGACGTACAGATTTGGCACCTGCCTGCAGACTTTCTCGCCGAGTTCGGCGGCACAACACCGGCAGACGAAATTGCTGGTTCCGAGCACTCAGATGATTTCAAGCCTGAGCCAGCTAAGATTCCCTGCCGGCGGGAGGGCGATGAGCGTAATAGCCATGCCCATATATTGCAGGTTTATCACAGGTGCAAAGGTAACGTGTCCAGCACGGCCAGGGAGCTTTCAATCAGCCGAAACACGCTATACAAACGACTACGGGAGTTGGGGGTTCGCTAACCCCCAACTCCCGGCTATGCCTACTGATCTCAACGGGGCTGATCAGAGCTTCTGAACGGCATGAATCCATCCCTCATACAGCTCATCGCGCTTTTGTTTCGTCATGATGGGCTCAAAGCTACGGTCACACCGCCACAATTCCGAGAGCTCGTCGAGTGACTCATAAACCCCTGCTTTGAGCCCCGCCAAATACGCCACACCCAAAGCGGTTGTTTCAATAACGGATGGCCTGTCTACTCTCGCGCCCAGAATGTCTGCAAGGAACTGAAGCACCCAATTATTCGCCACCATACCGCCATCAACCCGCAGAGTGATCGGTCGCATACCGTCTTTTTCCATGGCTTTCTGCAAATCTTTGGTTTGATAACACACCGACTGCAGCCCCGCAGTTACGATTTCTTTTATGCCCGTATCTCTGGTCAAACCAAAAATCGCTCCCCGCGCGTTGGGATCCCAGTAAGGCGCACCCAACCCGGTAAATGCAGGCACAAGATACACACCGTGATCTAGCGGAGTATCCTTTGCCAATGGCTCTGTGTCGCAGGCGTTCTCAATTAACTGCAGACCATCGCGCAACCATTGAATCGCCGCGCCCGCCACAAAAATACTGCCTTCCATGGCGTAGGTAGGCTTGCCATTCAAGCGGTAGGCCACTGTTGTTAACAGCCTGTGCTCTGATTTCAAAGCCTTCTCGCCCGTGTTGAGCATGAGAAAGCAGCCAGTGCCGTAGGTGCTTTTGGCCATTCCTACATCGAAGCAGGTCTGGCCGAACAGGGCTGCTTGCTGATCACCCGCCACACCAAGCACCGACACCCCATTGAGGGCTTCACACTTAGTGATCTCACCAAAATCGTCAGCGGAATCCAGCACCTCGGGCAACAGGGATTCAGGAATGTTGAACAGCTCAAGCAGATCCGGGTCCCACTGCTGGGTGTGGATGTTGAACAGTAAGGTTCGGCTTGCGTTAGTGGCGTCAGTTTTGTGCACGCGGCCACCAGTCAGACGCCAGAGCAAAAACGTATCAACCGTTCCAAAGGCGAGCTCTCCCCGCTCTGCACGCTCACGGGCACCAGGAACATTATCAAGAATCCAGCGAATTTTGGTGGCAGAAAAATAGGGATCAATTAACAGACCGGTTTTGCTGTGAACTGCAGGTTCACGGCTCGCGCTCTTAAGGGACTTACAATAGGAAGCTGTTCGACGGTCCTGCCACACAATCGCGTTGTAAACCGGTTTACCTGTATTCCTGTCCCAAACGATGGTGGTTTCCCGCTGATTGGTGATGCCTACTGCAACAACCTCATCATCTACTCCGCACTCCTCCGCCATGACCTCATTACAAGTCTTGGTGACGGTTGACCAGATATCCTCTGGATCGTGCTCAACCCACCCGCTATCTGGAAAAAGCTGAGTAAATTCCTGCTGGCGTACGGCGTGAATGTTGCCTTTCAAATCAAACAGTATGGCTCGGGAACTGGTTGTGCCCTGATCAATGGATAGCAGGTACTGGCTCATCGCTATTTCGTCCTCGCTTTCTTATTTGTTCGTATGTTTACTTTTTTGAATATGATTGCCAAGAGATTTCGCAAACATCATCTGCTGACGAACAGATAAGTGGCTCTAAATGCTGTATAAAACGCTCAAAAAGACTAAACTTTACTCTACCTGAGTTTATAATTGCTCATTATTTCGCATAAGAACAACCACAGGGTGGAGGCTTTTTGAATGGCACAGCGGCGGCGACAGGATCAGATTATAGAACTGATCCAACAGAACGGCTTTGTAACCACCGAGCAGCTGGTAGACCAATTCAAGGTAACCCCACAAACAATCCGCCGGGATCTGAACGAACTCGCCAAAGAGAACAAGTTACGCCGACATCACGGCGGGGCCGGGATTGACTCCAGCACCATGAATACCTCCTACCATGATCGAAAGATAATGGATCTGGAAGCAAAGGAACGCATTGCCGAAGCCATGGTTGCAATGATTCCTGATAACTCTTCAATGTTCATTAATATTGGCACCACCACCGAAACCATCGCCAAAGCCCTGCTCCAGAAAAATAACTTGCAGGTTGTGACCAACAACCTGCACGTTGCCTCCATCCTTTCTGCCAAGGAGGATTTTCATGTGATCATTGCCGGCGGCGAGGTCAGAAGTCGTGATGGCGGCATTGTTGGCGAGGCAACCCGCGACTTTATCAATCAATTCAAAATGGACTTCGGCATCATCGGAATCAGCGGTATCCACAACGATGGCTCCCTGCTTGATTTTGACTACCGCGAAGTTCGCGTGGCCCAGGCTATTATCGCGAATTCCAATCAGGTATTACTCGCCGCTGACCATTCCAAGTTCGGTCGAAATGCAATGGTCAGGCTGGGCAACATATCGCAGGCAGATCATGTATTTACCGACCAAAAGCCACCTGTCGAAATCTCCCGGATTCTGAAAGAGCACAGCATCAAACTCCACATTGTTTGAGAAGCCCCCAGGCATTCAGCTACCAGCCCAACTTTAGCACGCATCTAAATCTTCGTTTATTTTCCCTATTTTCCTTTACGAAAACCAAAGTCTTTCGCATACTATTCAAATAATCTATTTGGCTTCAGAAAAGTTCGCTTTCAGCACATCAAAATGGCGTCTTTTCCCACAGCATCAGGAGATGAGTAGTAATGACTATGGGGCATGAACAGTACGATGTTGTCGTGGTTGGCGGCGGTGTCAACGGCACAGGAATAGCGATGGATGCGGCTGGCCGCAACCTCAAGGTGCTGCTCTGTGAAATGAATGACCTGGCATCTGCAACCTCCTCGAACAGCAGCAAGCTCATTCACGGCGGGCTTCGCTATCTTGAGCACTATGAGTTCCGGCTTGTGCAAAAAGCCTTGGCTGAGCGCGAGTCTCTACTCAAGAACTCGCCTCATATCATGCGGCCATTGCGCTTTCGACTTCCCCATCGCCCTCACTTGAGACCAGCCTGGATGATACGCACAGGCTTGTTCCTTTATGACCACTTGGCGAAACGTGAAATGCTCCCGGGGTCGCGCTCAATCCGCTTCGATAAGTCAGGGCCATTGAAGCCGGACATCACCAAAGGGTTTGAGTACTCCGACGGTTGGGTTGATGACGCAAGGCTGGTCATTCTCACTGCGAAAAAGGCACAGGAATCTGGTGCAACCATACTCACCCGAACCAAGTGCGTGAATGCGGTGCGTGGAGACAAGAACTGGACTGTTACCCTCCGCAATATGGTCAGCAAAGAAGAGAAAACCGTTTCAGCCAAGGTTATTGTTAACGCCTCTGGCCCCTGGGTAAGCAAGCTGTTTGGAGAAACGCTCTCCATGCCAGCCCCCAAAACGATTCGAATGGTTAAAGGCAGCCATATTGTTGTGCCCAAGATCAACCAGGATGAGGAAGCCTACATTCTCCAGAATGAAGACGAGCGCATCGTGTTTGTGATCCCCTATGAGGATCAATTCTCTCTGGTGGGCACTACTGATGTTGAGTACGAGGGCGACCCCAAGGATGCCAAAATCTCTCCGGAAGAGACAGACTACCTGCTGAAGATTGTGAATGCGCACTTTGTCAGGCAGCTGAAACCCTCAGATGTGGTGTGGTCCTACTCCGGTGTCAGGCCGCTAATGGACGGTGAAGAGGAAAACGCCCAAAAAGCCTCCCGCGACTACTCCTTTGAGATTGATCAGGCAAAAGGCAAGGCGCCTTTGATTTCAGTTTTCGGTGGCAAAATAACCACCTACAGAAAGCTGGCTGAGGTCGCAACCAACAAGCTTTGCCACTTTTTCCCCGAAGCCAGTGGCCGCTGGACGAAAACCGCAGTTTTGCCTGGCGGTGACTTTGCTACCAAGGATAGCCTTTCAGCCGAACTCAAGCAGGATTACCCTTGGTTAGCTGACGACATTATTAGCCGTTATGTGAGAACTTACGGCACAGCCTCCCGCGAACTCCTGCAGGGTTGTACCTCTGTGGAGGAGCTAGGCCAACTCTTTACCGGCAACCTGTATGAGAAAGAGGTTCAGCACCTTGTGAAACACGAGTGGGCAATGACTTCAGAGGACATCCTGTGGCGCAGAACCAAACAGGGGCTCTATGCGTCAACCAGTGATGTTGAAGCACTTGATGCCTACCTTGAGAAAAACTTATAGCAGTTTGGCTATCCGCTCTTGAAGCTCCGGAATCACCTCGGATTCATACCAGGGATTCCGGCGCAACCAGAGGTTATTGCGCGGGCTTGGATGGGGCATTGGCAGCTTTTCTGGCCAGAAATCTCGCCAGTTCCGGACGTTTTCCGTAACAGATTTCTTTGCACCGGGTAAATGCCAGGCATGGGCGTACTGCCCTATCACCAGAGTCAGCGCGATATTGGGCAAGCGCTCAAGCAATGCACTACGCCATGCTGGCGCGCATTCCGGCCTTGGCGGCAGATCACCGGATTTCCCGGTTCCAGGGTAACAGAACCCCATGGGCAAAATGGCCAGCTTTCGGTCATCGTAAAAATCTTCCCGCGTAATCCCCATCCACTGCCGCAACCGGTCACCGCTTGGATCGTTGAACGGCACGCCTGTTTCGTGAACCCGCGTTCCGGGTGCTTGCCCCACAACAAGAATTCTGGACTCCGGAGACAGCTGCACAACCGGCCGCGGCCCCAGTGGCAAGAAGTCCGCGCACAGAGTGCAGGCGCGTACCTGCTGTACCAGCTCATCAAAAGACAGGTGGGCAAGTTTATCCGTCATAGACTCCAAATCATCCCGGCGATTGCATAAGAATCAATTTCCCGTAACCATAGAGCTCAAAATCCAAGGCGGCAAGTAGCCCTGAATCGCTCGCCGCAACACCATCAGGTATTCATAATGAACGCAAAAGCAGGCCCCCTACCCCTACCAGACATTGATATTGAGGAGTTTCGCAAGGTCGTTCGTAGCCGCCGCTCTATCCGGCGCTTCACAGATGAGCCCATCCCCGATGCGGTACTCGAGGACTGTCTGGAACTGGCCACACTGGCACCAAACTCCAGCAATCTTCAGCCTTGGGAGTTTTTTGTTGTTAGAACACCTGAGTTACGAAACAAGCTTGCCGAAGCCTGCCTGGGGCAAAACGCAGCGACCACTGCGCCCATATTGATTGCAATTGTTGCGCGCCCAGACACCTGGAGGAAACACGCTCGCCTTGCGCTGGAAGAATGGCCAAAGGATGAAAAGCTGCCTGGCATTGTTGAGAAGTACTACAAAAAAATCGCACCTATTCACTACAACCAAGGGCCATTTGGTGTTTTGGGAGTGGCCAAGAAGTCCTTGGGACTGGCTGTAGGGCTGACCCGCCCTGTCCCCCGTGGCCCCTACTCAGTGAACGAAATGAAAGTATGGGCAACCAAATCCACAGCCTTGGCTGCCCAAAACCTGATGCTCGCACTTCGTGCACACGGTTACGACTCTTGCCCCATGGAAGGTTTTGATGAGTGCCGTGTACGCAAACTGCTAAAACTGCCCCGCAAAGGGCTGGTCACCATGGTGTTGGCCGCAGGCCGCCGAGCTGAGAACGGCGTCTACAACCAACAGTACAGGTTTGATCAAGACACCTTGATTCACTACCTGTGAGCTATCGGGGATCAGCCTGCCTAGACCGTTATGGCAGCTGATCTCCGAACACACTGGCACCTTCTTCCGGCGTGCTGACCGCACGCCGCATCCAGCCAAACAACTCTCGACCAAAGCCTTTTTGATATCCCGATAAGTCTGGCTTAGCGGGTTCCCGGCTTGCGAACTCCGTCTCGTCCACAAGGATGTCCAGGGTGCCCTTATCGGCATCCAGGCATATTGCGTCACCCTCTTTAACCCGGGCAAGCGCCCCACCTTCGAGTGCTTCCGGGTACACGTGAATTGCTGCAGGAACCTTGCCCGAGGCGCCAGACATTCGGCCATCCGTAACAAGGGCAACCTTGTACCCTTTATCCTGCAACACTCCGAGATACGGCGTCAGTTTGTGCAACTCAGGCATACCATTGGATCTAGGGCCCTGAAAACGCACGATCACTATGCAATCTCTATCCAGCTCGCCCGCATCAAAGGCCGCTTTCAATTCACTCTGGTCATTGAAAACCACAGCAGGCGCTTCAACTCTGTGGTGCTCTGACGCAACCGAAGACACCTTGATCACGCCACGCCCCAGGTTGCCGTGCAACACTTTGAGACCACCGTCTGGCGCAAAAGGCTCAGATGCAGTGCTTAGCACGTCTGGGCGCAGGCTTTTTCCAGTAAATGGCTGCCAGACCAACTTGCCAGATTCCAGTGCTGGCATTTGGGTATAGCGTTCCAGCCCTTGCCCTACAACCGTCTCTACGTCGTTATGCAAGAGCCCGTTATCAAGCAGCTCCCGAATCAGGAATGGTGTTCCACCGGCTTCGTGGAAGGCATTCACATCTTCTTCGCCATTAGGGTAGATACGGGTCATGGATGGCACTGCGGAGGAAAGGTCGGCGTAATCATCCCAGTCGATAATAATGCCGGCAGCGCGGGCAATCGCCACCCAATGCAGCGTATGGTTGGTGGAGCCTCCCGTTACCAGTAGCGCAACCAGTGCATTCACAATACTTTTCTCATCAACCATATCGCCCAAGCCAAGCTCTCCACCCTGGGGCTTGGATAGACGAATCACTTGCTCGGTTGCGGCACGGGTCAGCTGATCCCGCAGTGGTGTGTTCGGATGAATAAAAGCCGCCCCCGGTAAATGCAGCCCCATAACCTCAACCAGTAATTGGTTGCTGTTGGCCGTGCCATAAAAGGTGCAGGTGCCTGGACTGTGGTAAGACTTACTCTCTGCCTCGAGTAATTCCTCTTTGCCTATCTTACCCTCGGCATATAGCTGACGGATTCGCTGTTTTTCTTTATTCGGAAGGCCAGAAGGCATAGGGCCAGCTGGAACAAGGATGGTCGGCAGGTACCCAAAACTGAGTGCTCCAATCATTAGCCCGGGAACAATCTTGTCGCAAACACCCAGTAATAATGTTGCATCGAACATGTTGTGGCTCAGAGCTACCGCCGTGCTCATGGCGATAGTGTCCCTGGAGAACAGGCTGAGTTCCATACCGGGCTGGCCCTGAGTAACACCATCACACATGGCAGGTGTACCACCCGCAAACTGGGCCACCGACCCCATGCCGTGGGCCGCCTCACGAATAACATCAGGAAAGCCCGCGTATGGTTGATGCGCTGAAAGCATGTCGTTATAGGCGGAAACCACGGCCACATTGGCTTTATTCATTAGCTTCAACGTGTCTTTATCGCTTTGGCCGCAAGCAGCAAAGCCATGGGCAAGATTACTGCAGGAGAGCGCGCCCCGATGCGGCGATTGTGCTTTAAGCTCATTCATCCGGCCAAGGTAATCCTCTCGAGAGGCGCGGCTGCGGTCGATAATTCGCTGGGTAACTTTTTGAACCGTCGGATGCATTTTGAAGCTCCAATATCTGCCAGTTATGCAATTACACTTAATAGTACGTAATTTTACCTTCTTTTTCCGCCAATCATCACTATGACGTTCATAACCGAACATTATTTTGTTATATTTACTACATTAACAACAAAGTTCGAGCAAGAATCGAACAAAACATCTAGATCAGGATCCAGAATATGACAATTCGTATCGCAATTAATGGCTTTGGACGGATTGGCCGCAACATCCTCCGCGCACTTTATGATAATGACTACCGCAACCGACTCCATGTGGTTGCAATCAACGACCTTGGCGACGCAGAAACCAATGCCCACCTCCTCAAGTATGACAGTGTTCACGGGCGTTTTAATGCAGAAGTCAGCCACGATGCCGAATCTATCAGCGTAAATGGCGACCGGATTGCTATCACCGCCATTCGCAACCCGGAAGATCTGCCCTGGGGCGAACTGAATGTTGACCTTGTTTTGGAGTGCACCGGATTATTCACCAAGCGTGATGAGGCAGAAGCCCACATCAAAGCCGGCGCCCGCAAGGTTATTATCTCGGCTCCAAGCCCGGACGCCGATGCCATGATTGTTTATGGTGTAAACCACAATACACTCACGGCACAGCACACTATTATTTCCAGTGCATCCTGCACCACCAACTGCCTGGCACCGGTTGCCGATGCGCTACATAAAGCGATAGGTATCGAAAGCGGGCTAATGACAACCATACATTCTTATACGAACGATCAGAATTTAAGCGATGTGTACCATACTGATCTCTACCGCGCCCGCTCCGCAACCCAGTCGATGATCCCGACCAAAACCGGCGCCGCAGCAGCCATCGGGAAAATCATTCCCGAGTTGGATGGAAAGCTTGACGGCCTGGCAGTGCGAGTACCAACAATCAACGTGTCGCTGGTCGATTTCGGGTTTATCGCAAGCCGGGAAACCTCCATTGTAGAAGTAAATGCTGCGGTAAAAGCCGCTGCTGATTCCAATCCAGTACTAGGCTACAACATCGAGAAACTGGTCAGCATCGATTTCAACCATAATGCTCTATCCAGCATTTTCGACGCTAACCACACTCGCGTGCTTGGCTGTCATGTAAAAGTCATGGCTTGGTACGATAATGAGTGGGGATTCTCAAACCGGATGCTGGACAACGCTCTCGCACTGATGGAGGCCAGCCGATAAAGGCGGCCACTCCGGAGCCAGAGTCACTTGTACAACATTAACCCGAACAACCAAGGGACACTATATATGCTCAGGCGTACCAAGATTGTCGCCACCTTAGGCCCCGCCACCGACTCTCCGGAATCCCTGGCTGCCATCATCCGTGCCGGAGTCGATGTTACCCGGCTCAACTTTTCCCATGGCAGCGCAGATGAGCACATGGAGCGAGCCCGTCGAGTGCGGGACGCAGCCGCATCACAGGGCCGGTTTGTAGCCCTGCTAGCAGACCTGCAAGGCCCAAAGCTCCGCATTGCCCGATTCACAGAAAACAAAGTCATTCTGAAGGCAGGTCAAACGTTTGTTCTGGATGCCTCGATGGACAAAGAGGCCGGCACCGAAGAGCGTGTTGGTATCGACTATGAGCAACTTATTAACGATGTAAAGCCGGGCGATATTCTTGTTCTCGACGACGGCCGCATCGAAATGGAAGTGCAATCTGTAGAAGACCACTGCATAACCTCGACAGTACTGATTGGCGGCCCGCTCTCCAACAACAAGGGCCTTAACAAGCGTGGTGGCGGGTTGTCTGCCGATGCGCTGACCGAGAAAGACAAACAAGACATAGTGACCGCAGCGCGCCTTGGTGCAGACTACGTGGCAGTGTCATTCGTACGAACGGCAGAAGACATGCACACCGCTCGCAAGCTCCTTAAAGAGGCAGGCTCTAATGCCGGGCTCGTTGCCAAAATCGAACGCGCTGAACTGGCCCATGATGTTGCAGCTCTGGATGCAGTTATTGAGGCCTCTGATGTGGTTATGGTCGCCAGAGGCGATCTTGCGGTTGAGATAGGTGATGCGGAACTTGTGGGCGTTCAGAAGCTCATCATTGCCCGAGCCCGGGTTCTTGACCGCGCAGTTATAACAGCAACTCAGATGATGGAATCCATGATCACCAGCCCCATGCCGACTCGCGCGGAAGTGTCTGATGTAGCGAACGCTGTTATGGATTACACAGACGCGGTTATGCTATCTGCCGAAACAGCAGTAGGTGACTACCCGGTAGAGGCTGTAGAAGCAATGGTGCGCATCTGTATAGGTGCAGAAAAACACCCGACAATGCACCAATCGAATCATCGGATTCACGAAAGCATGGAGTTTGTTGACGAGGCCATTGCCTTATCGGCCATGTATGCAGCAAACCACTTGAACGGCGTTACTGCCATTATTTGCATGACAGAAACGGGCGCAACTCCGCGCTTAATGTCTCGTATAAAGTCCAGCCTGCCGATTTTTGCCTATTCACGGCATCATTCAACGCAGCATCGGGTGGCTATGTACCGGGGAGTGCAAACCGTTCCGTTTGATTCTGCGAAAATCCCGAACGAGCGCACGAATGCACAGGCTGTGTCTGAGCTGGTTACCCTGGGCGTAGTCAATGAGGGTGATCTGGTTGTCATCACCAAGGGCGACTATGTGAACGCCCAAGGTGGAACCAACACCATGAAGATTGTGCGGGTTGGCGCCGATATCAGCTAAGAGCAGCCAGACTGGCCTCTGCGATCTCGGTAATCCTGGGCCAGTCTCGCTCTGATACAACGTCGTCCGGGGTTAACCAGCTGCCGCCCACCGTAAGCACATTGCCCAAAGCCAGGTAATCCCTGGCCGTTTCCCGGCGAACACCGCCCGTTGGGCAGAAAACCGCATCGGGGAACGGGCCTTCAAAAGCCTTCAAGGCAGGAGGCCCACCCGCCACTTCTGCGGGAAAAAACTTGAACTCCCGGTAGCCCAAACCGTACCCAAGCAGCAACTCGGAAGCCGTAGAAATGCCCGGCAAAAGAGGTGCTTCAGAGGTTAAAGCAAAATCCAGAAGCGCTTTTGTAACGCCAGGGGTAACGATGAACTGAGCGCCTGCTGTTTCCGCTTGCCGGTACTGATCAACACAGGTGACGGTGCCAGCGCCAACCCAAGCCTCTGGCAGGGCTTCCCGCACTTGCTTTATCGCCCCAATCCCATGCTCCGTGCGCAAAGTTATTTCCATCACCCGGATACCACCCTCAAAAAGCGCCTGGCAAAGCGGTACCGCATCATCAGGATGCTTGATGGTGATAACAGGCATAAGCTGAGACGCCGCCAAAACAGATCTGATGCGGTCGCGGTGAAATTCGGACACATAACTCATGATTCTCTCCACACGGGCTTAAGATGAGCCAAAGAGGGCTCAGGGGCTCCAGAAGATCTGGAGGCCCGGTTTCAGGAATCCCCGAACCGGCATTGTAAATATACCGCCGGGCTCACTTAGGGCTTTCTTAAGAGTAGCCAACTTATCCTCGCCCTTGAGATGCAGTGCGATAAAGCGGGCTCTATGCATAAAGGCATAGGTAAGCGTAATGCGCGGGTGCGCCTGAGATGGCGGCGTCATTGCAGCTAAGGTTTCCCGGATTTCCAGGTTCATGGCATGGGCCAACTCCGGGGCATCCGGGAACAGGGATGCGGTATGGCCGTCATTACCCATTCCAAGAATCAGAACATCCAACGGGCGCGTCAGCGTAACAAGCTCGGCATTAGCCGCGGCCAAGCCGTCTTCTGGTGTTTCACCCTTCTGCTTCAGAGAAAAAAACCTGGCAGCTGCTGCGTTATTCTGCAACAGGTTTGCTTTGACCAGCCGAGTGTTGCTGGCGTCATCGGCCTCCTCAACCCAGCGCTCATCTACCAGTATTATATCCACCCTGCCCCAATCCAGCGCCTTGTGCGACAAGGCCTGAAAAAATGGCAAGGGAGTGGAGCCGCCAGAAACCGCCAAGCTGGCACGCGGGGCACTTTCAAGACGCATTCGCAGGAACTCAGCAACTGTGCCAGCGAGTTGATGTGCAACCAGTTGAGGCGTCTCTCCAAAACGCGCCTCTATACCTTGGGGAAAATCCAGCTCAGGCATCTTCATACCAACTCCTTCCATCCCGCGTGATCATTGCGATGGAGGCCACTGGTCCCCAGGTTCCCGAAGCGTATCGCTTCGGCGGGTCACCACCATCACTCCAGTTTTGAATAATCTGATCAACCCAGCGCCAAGCATGCTCTACTTCATCCCGCCGAACAAACAGGTACTGGTTGCCTTTCATGACCTCCCAAAGAAGACGCTCATATGCATCGGGAATGCGCTCTGCTTCAAAGGTTTCCGAAAACGTCAATTCCAGCGGCCCCTGTCGAAGGCGCATGCCTTTGTGCAAGCCTTGATCCTTGGTGAGTATTTTAAGCGACATTCCTTCATCCGGCTGCAGCCGGATAATCAGCTTATTGTTTGCCAGATGTTTTTGGTCCGGATCAAAAATATAATGGGGGGCTGGTTTGAAATGAATAATAATTTGTGACAGCTTTTCCGGTAGACGCTTCCCGGTACGTATATAGAACGGCACGCCCGACCAGCGCCAATTGTCGATTTCCACCTTCAGTGCAACAAAGGTTTCTGTCTCACTCCTCTTATTCGCACCTTCCTCCTCCAGATAACCCGGAACCGGAGTTCCGGTGCTGGCGCCGGCTGCGTATTGCCCCCGCACCACGCAGGTATCCATCATGTCCGGCGTGATAGAGCGAAGCGCCTTGAGCACTTTTACTTTTTCATCACGGATACTGTCGGCAGACAAGTCCGAAGGTGGGTCCATGGCGATCAGACACAACAGCTGCAACATGTGATTCTGGATCATGTCGCGAATTTGCCCTGCCTTGTCAAAGTAGCCCCACCGTCCCTCAATTCCAACACTCTCAGCAACCGTAATCTCAACGTGGGAGATATGATTCTGGTCCCATTGGGAAGCAAACAGGTTATTGGCAAAACGCAAGGCAATCAGGTTCTGGACGGTTTCCTTTCCCAAATAGTGATCAATCCGGAATAGCTGGCTCTCGCTATACACCTCACCAAGTTCATCGTTGATCACGCGGGAGGAGTCAAGATCATGGCCAATCGGCTTCTCAACCACCACGCGGGTGTTTTCGGTACAGCAACTGGCAGAACTGAGATTTCGGGCAATGACGCCGTACATGGAGGGAGGGCTCGCCAAGTATACGATGAGTTGATTCTCATATTCGGTGCGCCAGCTGTTAAGCACACCGAATCCCTTCTCATCATGAAAATCCAATATCTGGTATTCAACCCTCTGCAGAAAAGCTTCGGCTACCGCGGGCTCAAACTCGTCGGGCTTCACGTGCTTCTCAAGCCTCTCCATCAACTGCTTACGAACCGCTGCCGTATCAAGCTCCCTGCGGGCAATCGCCAGTATTCTGCTGCCATCGGCCAGGAGCCCGGCTCTTTCAAGCTGGTAAAACGCTGGGAACAACTTCCGCTGAGCCAAATCACCCAGAGCTCCAAACAGCATTATGTCGCATCGGGTCGTCATTCTGTGGGCCATTAAGCACTTTTCTCCGGTGGGTCAGGCGTTAACAATGCATCTTGCACGTTTCTAAATGTAGTAGTTTTATCTAAATAATGGCACCAACTCCGGATTAATCCAAGGGCTCCATCAGGCTGATGATACGTTTACTACCCCAAATACGCTAAAATCCCGGTATAATCACCCAGTATTCAAAATGATTTCATCCGAAATTCAGGGAGCAGCTTTGATGGCCGCAAACCATGCGCATCGTGACGACAACCTTCTGGAGGACATACAGTCCAGACTTGATACTCTGAATAAATCAGAGCGCAAAGTGGCAGAAGCAATCCTGCGCGACCCCAGTGCAGCAACACGCTACAGCATTGCAGCTTTAGCTCGGGCCTCCAACGTAAGCGAGCCCACCGTTAACCGGTTTTGCCGGGGCTTCTCTGCAACAGGCTTCCCAGACTTCAAAATACGGCTCGCACAAAGCATTGCCACAGGAACCCCTTATATAGGCCAGAACATTGAGCCTGATGACACCGTTGCAGAGTTTGCCGACAAAATCATGCTGAGCACCATGGCCAATCTGGAAAAGGCCCGGCAGGCGCTGGACCCCCGCGCACTGGCAACGGCGATCGATTATCTGATCCAGGCTAAGCAGATCAACTTTTTCGGCATGGGGGGTTCCGCGTCCGTGGCGCTGGACGCGCAGCACAAGTTTTTCCGATTTAATATCCCGGTGATGTCTTATGACGATGCACTGATGCAACGAATGGTCGCTGCCGGCGCCAGTGTCGGGGATGTTATCGTTATGATTTCCTACACCGGGCGTACCAAAGAAACCGTGGATATTGCTCGCATCGCCCGAGACAACGGCGCTGCCGTTATTGGCATTACAACACCCAACTCTCCCCTGGCGGAGGTTTGCACCACCACGCTGGAAATCACTGCTCCGGAAGACATTGAGGTGTATATGCCCATGTCATCCAGAATCATTCACCTTACGGTTATCGATATCCTCGCCACCGGCGTAACGCTAAAACGCGGCGCAGACTTCCTCGGCCATCTAAAGAAAATCAAAGACAGCCTTATGCCAACGCGACTTCCGTCAACCCCGGACTAAGCGCCTCTACCAAAATTCAGGCAACAAAAAACCCGGACAATTCCTTGCCCGGGTTTCTTAGTGTGCTTACCTCTACCTACGGCCGGGATACTTCAGCGGTGCTCCTCAGGAACTGCTGGTAAGCGGCGTATTCACGCTGGCCTTCCAGTGAAGCCAGGAACGTACGCAGCTGATCCAGATCAGCACTGTTGTCATCTGAGCTACCTTCATGGACCGCATCCAGCGCGACCACAACAACGCCGCCCTGAGTCGTTGCAGAGCCGTAACTTGGCGCATCCTCAGCAGGCCGGGCCAAGGAAAACGCGGCCTGTACAACCTGTGGATCGACACCCACAGCATTACGTGCCTGCTCCTCGAACTGCTGCCAATCGCCAGCATCAAACGCATCGAGCGCCTTGCCTTCCTCAAGTCCGGCAATGATGGAATCTGCACGCTCATTCAAAAGCTTCCGCGTTTGGCGAGCCTCAAGCGTTCGGCGTATATCGTCTCGTACGTCGTCCAGAGCGAGCTTCTGAGCTTCACGATGCTCCCTCACGCGGGCTACAACGGAAACATTGTCACCCACATCGATCAGCTCAGTGTTATAGCCACCCTCAAGAACATCCTCCGAGAACAACTGGCGAACGAGCCCTGCATGGTCAAACGGCGCCTGCCCACCATTTTTGGTGACTCCAGTAGCCTCACGAATCTCTAACCCCAGCTCCTTCGCAGGGCCGGCAAGATCATCTGCCGCATAGGCTGAATCCGCCAGTTCTGCACGCACCTCTGCATATTTTTCCTGCGCACGCTCAAGGGCAAGTTCGCTGCGAAGCTGCTGCTCCAACTCTGCCAATGATGGAACTTCTGACCGACGAACATCATCCAGGCGGATCAAATGCACACCAAAAGTGGTTTTCACTGGATCGGATACAGCGCCTTTTTCAAGGGAAAACAAGGCTTCTTCGAAGGCTTCATCATAAACGCCGCGGCCCGCATAGCCCAGATCACCACCTTCTTTCGCAGAAACGGTGTCTACAGAGAATTCTTTCGCCAGCTCCTCAAAGCGCTCACCAGCGCTCAGGCGCTCTTTGATCGATGCGAGAGTCTGCTCGGCATCAGCACCATCCTCAATCAGAATATGGGAGGCACGACGCTCCTCACGGGCCAGGTCGCCGGACCTCTGCTCGTAGTACGCCTCCAGCTCTTTCTGGCTAATCTCAACCTTTTCGGCCATGGAGCCTAGGGACAAGGTTATATATGCAGCATCCACCTGTTCCGGCTGCTGGAATGCGGCACTGTTGCCCTCATAGAAGGATTCGATGTCTGCATCTGTAATCTCGATATCACCAGAAACGGCAGTTGCAGGAATCTGAAGAATACGGAAACTCCGGGTCTGGTTCTGAATCCGCAACAGTTGCGCGGCATTCTCGTTGGCGACCAAGCCACTTTGCATAATACCCGCACGAATCTGGTTGACCACATACTGCTTGCGCATGGCTTCACGGAACTCGCCAACACCCATGCCCAGATTGCGCACAGAAGCCACAAAACGATCACGGTTGAATTGCCCTTCTACCTGAAACTGGGGCATTTGGGTAATCAAGGCATCAATGTCAGCATCGCTGAGCGCAAGACCCTGAGCGTCGGCATCCTGGATAAGAACCTGTTCCTGAATCAGCGAATCAAGCACGTCTTTACGAATCTGATCTTCATTCAGCAAGGCAGGGTCAGGACGCTCCATAGCGGCCAGGCGACGCTGGCTTTCCATCTGAACCACCCGCAGGAAGTCCCGCTCCGTTATGTCCTCACCGTTAACTGTCGCAACTTCCGGCTCGCCGGAGAAGCCGCCAACAATGGCATCCATCCCCCAGACGGAGAGAGACACGACCAACAGACCGATAATGATCTTGGCAATCGTTCCTTGGGAATTTTCCCGCATATCTTGAAGCATATTTATCCCGAATCCCTATGCCGATAATCTCAACGTAAAAAGGCGCACCCTGTTGGAATGCGCCTTCAATTCTTCTTGGTGGCTCCCTTTGACAGGCGCCACCGGAGAAAGAACCGTTACTTAACGGCGTCTTTCAGGGCCTTACCTGCTTTAAACCCAGGCACTTTGGAAGCCGCGATCTTGATCTCGGCACCCGTTTGCGGGTTTCGACCAGTGCGTGCTGCACGGTCTTTAACAGAGAATGTACCAAAACCGATCAGAGTTACCTGGTCGCCGCTTTTCAGAGCACCGGTAATGGAATTGGTCATTGCATCCAGAGCACGGCCAGCGGCGGCTTTGGAAATATCTGCTGATTCTGCAATTGCATCAATAAGTTCGGACTTGTTCACACTAAACCCCTTCGCTTTCAGGTTGAAGATGTTCTCGGTTGGATTGTTTTTTCTTGGACGTTCTCGACTATCGCACAAGCGGTCGGAGAATTCCATTCTTCGGTTTTCTTATTCCTTTCGGCATTCAACCGGTGTTTGGAATAGGTACACACTGCGCGGGAGCCCTTGGTATTGGCTGCTTCACGGCGAAACAGTTATACCAATGGGTTCTCCGGCGTGTCAACAACTCATCTCGGGTTTAATGTGTATTTATGCGCTCTGCACTGTCACTTTCGTCATCACGGGGCTTACCAGAACCCTTTTCAGACGATGAACCGGCGGTATGCGGCTCGGGCGCATAAGCCAGCGCAATGTCCAACACTTCATCAATCCATTTAACCGGAATTATCTCCAGAGATTCTTTTATATTGTCTGGTATCTCCTTGAGATCTCTAACGTTTTCATCAGGAATCACAATAGTCTTGATGCCGCCGCGATGCGCTGCAAGTAACTTTTCCTTCAGGCCGCCAATAGGCAAAACCCGACCACGAAGAGTAATCTCACCGGTCATTGCGACGTCTGCACGGACCGGAATTTTCGTTAAGGCAGAAACCAGCGCTGTGCACATCCCAATACCGGCGCTAGGTCCATCTTTAGGCGTTGCACCTTCCGGTACGTGCACATGCAAATCGTGTTTTTCATGAAAATCGTCTGCAATACCAAGACCCGCTGCACGACTTCTGACAACCGTAAGCGCCGTCTGGATAGATTCCTGCATCACATCCCCAAGTGACCCGGTTTTAACAACCCTGCCCTTACCTGGCGTAAGAGCGCACTCAAGTGTGAGTAGCTCACCACCCACCTGGGTCCATGCAAGGCCAGTCACCTGCCCGATCTGATTGGTTTCTTCCGCCAGCCCGTAATTGAACTTCCGTACACCGGAATAGTTCTCAAGCATGCCAGGCTCGATCGTGATAACAGCTTTGTCGTTGGCTTCCACATGCTCACGAACAACCTTGCGGCAAATCTTGGCGATTTCCCGCTCAAGCCCACGGACACCGGCTTCCCGCGTGTAATAGCGAACTATATCTCGCAAGGTATCTTCACGCAGTGTGAGCTCATCCTTGCGCAAACCGTTGGCTTTGATCTGCTTTGGCAACAGGTAGCGCAGTGCAATATTGACCTTCTCATCTTCGGTGTAGCCCGGGATCCGGATAACTTCCATGCGATCCAGCAACGCAGAGGGAATGTTCATGGAGTTTGAGGTGCACACAAACATGACATCGGAAAGGTCGTAGTCCACTTCCAGGTAGTGATCGTTGAACGTGTGGTTCTGCTCAGGGTCCAGAACTTCCAGCAGGGCAGAGGCCGGGTCACCGCGGTGATCCATGCCCATTTTGTCGATCTCATCGAACAAGAACAGCGGGTTTTTAACACCGACTTTAGCCAATTTTTGCAGCAACTTGCCTGGCAGGGCCCCAATATAGGTTTTGCGGTGGCCACGAATCTCGGCCTCATCCCGCACACCGCCAAGCGCCATGCGCGTGTATTTGCGGTTGGTTGCCCTGGCAATGGATTGCCCGAGGGAGGTCTTACCCACACCAGGAGGGCCCACTAAACACAGCACAGGCCCCTTTACTTTTTTCACACGGCTCTGCACTGCAAGGTATTCAAGAATGCGCTTCTTGACCTCATCAAGGCCATAGTGATCCTGATCAAGAATTTCCCGTGCTTTTTCAATGTCGTGACGCACTCGGCTGCGCTTTTTCCAGGGCACTGCCAGCATCCAGTCGATATAACCACGGACAACCGTAGCCTCGGCAGACATGGGCGACATCATTTTCAACTTATTCAGTTCCGACTCTGTCTTTTTACGAGCCTCTTCTGGCAGCGCTGCCTCTTCAAGCTTCTGCTCAAGCTCTTCAAAATCGTTATTACCCTCTCCGAGGTTACCCATTTCTTTCTGGATAGCCTTCATCTGCTCATTGAGGTAATACTCGCGCTGACTGCGCTCCATTTGCTTTTTAACGCGGCCACGGATGCGCTTTTCAACCTCAATAAGGTCGATCTCGCCATCAAGTTTTCCAAGCAGAAGCTCCACACGGAGACGGATATCGAGTGCTTCGAGCAGTTCCTGCTTTTCCGGGATTCGCATTTCCAGATGGGCAGCCATGGTGTCAGCAAGGCGTTCCAGCTCTTCAATACCCGTCAAGGCGCTGGAGACTTCAGAAGGCACTTTTCTGGACAGCTTTACGTACTTTTCAAACTCTTCTGTAAGGGTCTTCATAAGCACGTCTTCTTCGCGCTCAGGAAGGCCCTCTTCGTCAAGCAGAGTGGCACCACCGGACAGATATTCGGCTTCTGATACGTTACTGATCGCGGCCCGGGCATTGCCCTCAACCAATACCTTCACGGTGCCATCTGGAAGGCGCAGCATTTGCAGTACCGTCGCCAAGGTGCCCATCTCAAAGACGTCATCGGGGCCAGGCTCATCGGTGGAAGCATCCCGCTGGGCCACCAGGAGGATTTCCTTGCTCCCTTCCATTGCGGCTTCTAGCGCCTGGATGGATTTCTCGCGGCCCACAAACAGGGGGACCACCATGTGCGGAAACACCACTACGTCCCGAAGAGGGAGAAGCGGGTATTCTTGCACGATATCTTGGGGTATCCGGGTCATAAGGAATCCTCTGACTGTGTTTCATTCAGCATACCACCCTTCATTGGGGCGACCTCTGAAATTGCAATCTTTTTACCAAACAGCACAGCACACCGTCCTGTTGATACAAACCATTAAAAAAGGGGCGTTTCCGCCCCTTTTTCTGATTTCTTCAGGTTATTTAATCAACCCGGCTATACAGAACTGATCAATCATCAGGCACTGCTTTAGCATGATCATTGTTCGCGTATATCTTGAAAGGCTCTGAATCACCCTTGATTACGCTTTCATCAATAACAACCTTGGAGATATCGTGCTCCGAAGGAATCAGATACATGGTGTCGAGCAACGTGGCTTCCATAATGGAACGAAGTCCCCGGGCGCCTGTTTTACGCTCCAGAGCCTTACTTGCAACTGCGCGCAGTGCGTCATCCCGAAAATCCAGCTCTACGCCTTCCATGTCAAACAGCTTCTGATACTGCTTGGTCAGCGAGTTTTTCGGCTCTGTAAGAATCTGCACGAGCGCTTCTTCATCCAGCTCAGTCAAGGTAGCTATGACTGGCAAACGCCCAACAAACTCGGGAATCAAACCGTATTTGACGAGATCTTCCGTCTCAACGTTCTTGATCACATCACCGGTGTTTTTGCTCTCATCCCGGCTGGCAACTGCTGCCGAAAAGCCGATACTGCTCTTTTCGGTGCGGTCACGGATGACCTTGTCCAGCCCGGCAAACGCGCCACCGCAGATGAACAGCATATTGCCTGTATCAACCTGCAGGAACTCCTGCTGCGGATGCTTGCGACCACCCTGGGGCGGCACAGAGGCAACAGTGCCCTCTATCAACTTCAACAAGGCCTGCTGAACACCTTCACCTGAAACGTCCCGGGTGATGGAGGGGTTATCTGACTTGCGTGAAATCTTGTCGATTTCATCGATATAGACAATACCGCGCTGGGCCTTATCCACATCGTAATCGCACTTCTGAAGCAGCTTCTGGATGATATTCTCAACGTCCTCACCCACGTAGCCAGCTTCAGTAAGCGTTGTGGCATCGGCAATGGTAAAGGGAACATTGAGCATGCGCGCCAGAGTTTCCGCCAACAACGTTTTACCGCTACCCGTCGGGCCAATCAGCAGAATGTTACTTTTACCAAGCTCTACATCGCCCTTGCCTTCACCATACCGAAGGCGCTTGTAGTGGTTATAAACCGCTACCGCGAGTACAACCTTGGCTCGGTCCTGGCCAATGACATATTCATCAAGCGTGTTGCGGATTTCAGCCGGCGTCGGGAGGCGATCACTCGGCTCCTCCTGTGCGTTCTCCTGAATTTCTTCGCGGATAATATCGTTGCACAGGTCGACGCACTCGTCGCAGATGAACACCGAAGGCCCTGCAATGAGCTTACGGACTTCATGCTGGCTCTTTCCACAAAACGAGCAGTAGAGCAACTTGCCGTTATCGTCGCCTCTGCCGTTTCTTTCATCTGCCATTGAAATACCTCTGATCTCGTTTTGCCGGCGCATTAGATAAATGATGAGACGCCGGCCAAGGTGATGCAATTACTGCCAGTATTATTTATTCGGCACGCGCTTATCAAGTATCGAGTCGATCAACCCGTACTCTTTAGCCTGTGTCGGATCCATAAAGTTGTCACGATCCGTGTCCCGGGCGAGGGTTTCCAGATCCTGGCCTGTGTGATGAGCCAGTATCGAATTCAGCGTATGCCGGATTTTCAGAATTTCGCGAGTATGTATTTCGATATCTGTTGCCTGGCCCTGATAACCACCCAAAGGCTGATGAATCATAACCCGGGAGTTAGGCAGACATGCACGCTTACCAGCAGCGCCCCCCGCCAGAAGGAAAGCACCCATGCTCGCAGCCTGGCCCACACACAACGTTGAAACATCAGGCTTGATAAACTGCATGGTATCGTAAATCGACATGCCCGCTGTCACAGAGCCACCTGGGCTATTGATGTACAGATGGATGTCTTTGTCCGGGTTTTCAGATTCCAGGAACAGAAGTTGCGCTACGATCAGGTTAGCCATGTGGTCTTCCACCTGCCCAACCATGAAGATCACCCGCTCCTTGAGCAGACGAGAGTATATATCAAACGAGCGCTCCCCACGGGCGGTCTGCTCGATAACCATCGGCACCAGGGCAGACCTGGTATCCATTGCGAGACCATCGATTGGTTTCTGCATCATGATTCGCCTGAACTCCTTATGGATAATTGGGCGTGGCATAAAACCACGGCATCCTCAGCTTTTTTGCACCTGTTACTTTGCCAGCCTCAAGCCTAGATGAAAACAGCCGGACATGCCGGCTGTTAATTTCTTTCGGCCAGCACCGGAGCCAAACGTATTCAGGCTCAGGTACTGTCACGCCGCCAATATCAGCGCTGGGGTTGCCCTGCCTGAATGGCTTCTTCGTACTTGACCTTCTTCTCTTTGACATTAGCCTGAGAGAGAACGTAGTCAACAACCTGGTCTTCCAGAACGGAAGATTCGATCTGGCTCTTCTGCTCCGGGTTACCGGTGAAGTGCGCAATGACTTCATCTGGTTGTTCATACGTTGACGCGATTTCCTGGATCTTTTCATCAACCTTGGCGGCATCTACTTTCAGGTCGTTTGCCTTTACAACTTCCTGGAACAGCAGTCCGGTCTTCACGCGACGTTCAGCCTGCTCCTGGAAAATCTCCTTGGGCAGCTGCTGAAAATCAACCTGTCCGCCAAAACGCTGGACCGCTTCCTGACGTAGACGATCGATTTCCTGATCTGCCAATGCAGCCGGGATATCAAACTCGGTTGATTCGAGAAGGCCGTCTACAACGTCATTCTTGACCTTGTTGGATACAGCCTGCTTCAGCTCGCGCTCCATGTTCTTTTTAACTTCTTCACGGAACGCCGCTTCGTCTTCCGCCTCGATACCAAACTTGGTAAAGAACTCGGCATTCAGCTCAGGCAACTGAGGCTCTTCAACCTCATGAATCTTGATTTCAAACTTCGCAGGCTTACCTTTGAGCTCTTCGTTGTGATAGTCCTCAGGGAACGTCACTTCGATTTCCAGCTCCTCACCGGCCTTTCCGCCAACGATGGCTTTTTCGAAGCCAGGAATCATCTGATCCGAGCCCAGAGTCAGCTTATGGCCTTCTGCAGCTCCACCTTCAAACTCCTCACCATCAATAAAGCCCTTAAAGTCGATGGTCAGCACGTCCTTGTTCTTGGACTTACGCTTAACAGACTTCATGGTGGCCTGCTGACGACGCAGGTTATCGATCATGGTGTCGATATCTTTGTCGGTGATTTCAGAGGTCATTTTCTCAATAGAGACTTTGCTCAGGTCGCCCAACTCTATCTCTGGCAACACTTCAAAAATGGCAACAAACTCGAGGTCCTTGCCCGCTTCCATGGTCTTGGGCTCAAGCTTGGGCCAGCCCGCTGGATTGATATCCTGCTCCTGCAAGGCCTTAATGTAGTTGTCGCGCATGATTTCGCCGACTATTTCCTGGCGCACGCTGTCACCGAAACGACGCTTGACCACGCTCATGGGCACCTTGCCAGGACGGAAACCGTTCAGGCGCACAGTGCGAGCAGTTTCCTGCAGGCGTTTCTGAACCGCCTGTTCAATTTCCTGGGCGGGCACACCAATCGTCATGCGACGCTCGATGTTGGAGGTCGTTTCTACAGACACTTGCATGGAAGATCCTCAAAATTCAGGTTCGGTATGTGAATGAAATTAAAACTAAAAGACCATTCCGAAGCGTTTCCCCGGAAATGACCCAAAATTAAAAGCCGATAGTTTATCACGGTTTACCCTGACGAGAGAATCATCTCCCAAATGTAGTTTCCGGGATCGTGACGCCAGCGGCACTTGTAGGCAGGAGTTTGGGACGAAAACTGCAAAATAAAGGGGGCAAGAGCAATAAAAAAAGGCTCTTAGATCATCTCTAAGAGCCTTTTCAAGGTGGTCGGGTTGGGGAGAATCGAACTCCCACTCCTCTCGGAACCAGAACCTAAATCTGGCGCGTCTACCAATTTCGCCACAACCCGGAATTCTAAAAACCTGTACCGCGTTGCTGTATCACTTAATCGCTGACACTTAACAGATGTTACAGCGCTGACACATTCAACACATGCGGATTTCATTGCTTTGAAAAGTGGGGTGGACGAAGGGGATCGAACCCTCGACCGCAGGAGTCACAATCCTGAGCTCTACCAACTGAGCTACGTCCACCACATCGGGACATACCTTTCGGTATCTTCGATAACCTGGATTAACTGCAGCCAAACTCCCTTGCAGATAATCTTTAATCCTAAACCTGTTAACTTTGCCTGCAGTTCGGTTTCGATCAAGCCGACGGCTTTAATGGCGCGCCCGGCAGGACTCGAACCTGCGACCCTCGGCTTAGAAGGCCGATGCTCTATCCAGCTGAGCTACGGGCGCTTGACCGTTGGCCTAGCTGAACATGTAGAAAAGTGGTCGGGGTAGAGAGATTCGAACTCCCGACATCCTGCTCCCAAAGCAGGCGCGCTACCAGACTGCGCTATACCCCGTTCAAACTGATCAACTCTTGCTTCAGCAAAGTTGGCGCGCATATTACCGTCGCAATTTCGCTTCGTCAACAAAGAAAATCAAATTCTCTCTTAAATCAGTAATTTTGACGCTCAACCTGCACCGGGGCTGCGACAACTCCCCATGCTCCACTGATTGGAGTTAGGCGACAGGCGTGCGACAATAATGCCCCTTTTAATTACCAATGCCAACCGACAAGACGAATCATGAGCGCCAAACTAATCAATGGAAAAGAAATTGCTGCCGCAGTCAGACACCAAGTCGCTTCCGGCGTAGAGACCCGCATACAAAATGGACTGCGCGCACCCGGCCTTGCCGTGGTTCTGGTGGGCAACGATCCGGCTTCCGAAGTGTATGTGGGCAACAAGCGTAAAGCCTGCGACGCTGCCGGCATCCTGTCTCTCTCCTACGACCTGCCCTCAGATACCACGCAGCATGCCCTGGAGGCCCTGGTTGATGAACTGAATGAAAATCCGCTGGTTGACGGGATCCTTGTACAACTTCCACTGCCCAGCCACCTGGATGCCGACCCGATATTGCTGAAAATCCGACCAGATAAAGATGTTGATGGCTTTCACCCCTACAACATAGGCCGCCTGGTGCAGCGTAAGCCTGCCCTGAGGCCATGCACGCCCGCTGGCGTGATCACCCTACTGGATAGCATCAACACCCCCTACAAAGGGCAGCACGCAGTGATTGTGGGCGCATCTAACATTGTCGGTCGCCCCATGACCATGGAACTGCTACTCAAAGGCGCCACCACTACTGTGTGTCACCGTTTCACACCGGATCTGGAAAAATACGTTCGTGATGCAGACATTCTCATCGCTGCCGTAGGAAAGCCCGGGCTGATCAAAGGCGAATGGGTAAAACCTGGCGCAACCGTGATCGATGTCGGCATCAATCGTATGGAAAACGGGAAGCTGCAGGGCGACGTGGACTTTGAAACAGCTTCCGCCCGGGCAGCCTATATCACCCCGGTACCTGGTGGCGTTGGCCCCATGACCATTGCCACGCTACTGCAAAACACCCTGTACGCAGCGAACGAACTGCACACCGACTAGTCCCGCGGCACCCCCGATCTTTAAAGAGCACCAAAGCACGCACAAAAAAACCCGCCGAAGCGGGTTTTTTTGTCTCAGCCGAACTTACTGGCCGAGCGCCTGCTTCGCCTTCAAGCGATACGCATGCAACAGCGGCTCAGTGTAACCACTCGGTTGCTCGCGGCCCTTGAGAACCAAGTCCATGGCCGCATTGAACGCAATGCTATCCGCAAAGTTTGGCGCCATAGGACGGTAGCTTGGGTCATTGGCATTCTGCTTGTCCACAACCTGCGCCATGCGCTTCATGGTTTCTTCAACCTGCGCGTCGGTGCAAATGCCGTGGTACAGCCAGTTGGCCAGATGCTGGGATGAAATACGCAGAGTCGCGCGATCTTCCATCAGACCAATATCGTTGATATCAGGAACCTTGGAACAGCCAACACCACTATCGATCCAGCGAACAACATAACCCAGAATACCCTGGGCGTTATTGTCCAATTCCTGCTGAATATCTTCCGCTGTAAGCTTGGAAGGATCGTCCATCACCGGCACAGTCAGGATATCGTCCAGGCTGGCACGGGCACGGCTTTCCAGCTCTTTCTGGATATCAGCAACTGATACCTGGTGGTAGTGGGTCGCGTGCAGGGTCGCTGCCGTTGGCGAAGGCACCCAAGCAGTGTTGGCGCCAGATTTCGGATGACCAATCTTTTGCTCAAGCATAGCCGCCATCAGGTCTGGCATTGCCCACATACCTTTACCAATCTGTGCAACACCACGGAAGCCTGTTTCCAGACCTACATCTACGTTCCACTGCTCGTAGGCGCCAATCCATGCTGCCTGCTTCATTTCACCCTTACGAATGAACGGACCAAGCTCCATAGAAGTGTGCATTTCATCACCGGTGCGGTCCAGGAAGCCTGTGTTAATGAACACTGCACGCTCTTTGGCGGCGTGGATACACGCTTTGAGGTTCACTGTGGTGCGACGCTCTTCGTCCATGATGCCGACTTTCAGAGTGAAGCGCGGCAGGCCCAGAGCATCTTCGACACGACCAAAGAATTCGTTGGTAAACGCTACTTCTTCAGGGCCGTGCATCTTTGGCTTAACAATGTACACCGAGCCAGTTGCGGTGTTCTGGAACTTACCGTCGCCCTTCAAATCGTGAATGGCGATCAGGGAAGTAAGAATACCGTCCATCAACCCCTCAGGCACTTCACTGCCGTCTTTCAGCAGAATAGCCGGGTTGGTCATCAGGTGGCCAACGTTACGAACAAACATCAGGCTACGGCCTTTCAATTTGATCTGACTACCGTCAGCTGCAGTGTATTCACGATCTGCGTTCATTTTACGGGTCAGGCGCTCGCCGCCCTTCTCGAAGGTTTCTTCCAGATCACCCTTCATCAGGCCGAGCCAGTTGCTATAGGCCAGAGTCTTATCATCGGCGTCTACAGCAGCAACAGAGTCTTCGCAGTCCATGATGGTGGTCAGTGCAGACTCCATCAGTACATCTTTTACGTGAGCGCCGTCGTCTTTGCCAATGGGGTGAGTGGCATCGATCTGGATCTCAAAGTGCATGCCGTTCTTGACCAGCAGAATGCCCGTAGGCGCATCGGCGGCACCGGTGTAACCCACGAAACCGGATTCATCTTTCAGCCCGGTCACATCGCCATTTTGCAATTTAACAGCCAGCTTGCCGCCAGAAACCTGATACAAGACCGCATCTTTATGGCTGCCTGCCGCCAAAGGCGCAGAGTTATCCAGCAGGTTACGTGCAAACTCGATAACCCTGGCACCACGAACCGGGTTGTAACCACGGCCTTTTTCAGCACCACCCTCTTCGGAAATAGCATCGGTTCCGTAGAGCGCGTCGTAGAGGCTGCCCCAACGTGCGTTTGCAGCGTTCAGCGCAAAGCGAGCATTCATGATTGGCACAACTAGCTGAGGGCCAGCCATGGTTGCCACTTCAGGGTCAACGTTCGCCGTAGAGATACGGAAGTCAGCAGGCTCTTCTACCAGATAACCAATTTCCTTTAGGAAGGCTTTATAAGCGGCCATATCGAGCGTCTGGCCCTTATGGTCGCTGTTCCAGCTGTTCATTTTTTCCTGGATAGCACCGCGCTTAGCCAGCAGCTCACGATTTCTCGGCGCCAGATCATTTACGATCTTGTCGAATTCCGCCCAGAATTTATCTGCATCCAGCCCAGTGCCTGGAATTGCTTCGTTAGTTACGAAGTCATACAAGTTCTTTGCGACCTGAATGCCGCCGAGTTGTACGCGATTTGTCATCGTTAATAAGCCTCAGTGGGTTAGCCCTGTCCCAACCGCCATTCAGCAGCCGGGCTCGAAAAATCGAAGGCCGCATTATACGGGAAGTTCCTTATAAGGTCATTTCCCTGAGTACAACGCGACCTTGGTATCAGCGTTAACTGCGCCGCCAACTTGTTCCCTCACGGGAATCGTCCAGAATAACGCCCTGCTCTACCAACTCGTCACGAATGCGGTCGGCACCCGCAAAATCTCTGGCTTTACGGGCATCAGCGCGGGCCTGAATTTTCGCTTCAATGTCTTCTGCCGTCAGCTCTCCACCGGAATCAGCCTGAAAAAAAGCATCGGGGTTTTGCTGCAAGATTCCGAGAACATCACCAAGCCTGATCATCACAGTTGCCGCTTGCCTTGCGTCATCTTCACGGCCTTCCCGGCGGTGTTGATTTATGTCATTGGCAAGCGCGTGTAAAACCGAGATAGCGCCCGGGCAGTTAAAGTCATCGTTCATTAACTCAACAAAACGACGATCATGCTCAGTTTCAGGCACGTCGTTTGAATTCATTGGCTCTATGCCACGCAGTGCATGGTATAGCCTGGCCAGAGAACGCCCCGCCTCAGCCAGATTATCTTCCGAATAATCGACCTGGCTGCGGTAGTGGCTGGAAACCAGGAAGAAGCGGACCACTTCAGGCGGGTAGGTTTCGAGTATTTCCCGTATGGTGAAAAAGTTGCCCAGGGATTTGGACATCTTTTCCTTGTTCACACGGATAGCGCCCGCATGCATCCAGGTATTCACGAAGGCATGCCCGGTAGCGCACTCGGACTGGGCAATTTCATTTTCATGGTGAGGGAACAGCAAATCCGGTCCGCCTCCATGAATGTCAAAGGTATCGCCCAGGCATTTTGTTGACATGGCAGAACATTCAATATGCCAACCCGGTCGACCATTACCCCAAGGTGAAGGCCAGCTGACCTCACCTTCATCGGCAGCTTTCCAAAGCGCAAAATCCGCTGGGCTTCGCTTGGCTTCCTGTACGTCTATGCGCGCACCCGCCAGCAGATCTTCGAGTTTTTTCTTGCTGAGTTTTCCGTAATCCTTAAATGACTCTACAGAAAAATAGACATCGCCGTTGTCCGCGGCATACGCATGGTCAGATTCGATCAGCGTATTGATCATGGCTATGATTTCAGCAATGTAATCCGTGGCACGAGGCTCTGCGCTGGGTGACAGCACACCAAGCCTTGCCTCATCCTCGCGCATCGCCGTGATCATACGCTCGGTCAGCTCGGTAAACGGTTCGCCGTTTTCCTCGGCTCTGCGAAGAATCTTGTCGTCAATATCAGTGATATTGCGCACATAGGTCACATCGTAGCCGCGATTGCGCATGTAGCGCGTTACTACGTCAAAAGCCACCAGCACCCGCGCGTGACCCAGGTGGCAGTAGTCATAAACCGTCATACCACACACGTACATGCGAACCTTTCCCGGCTCGATAGGCGTAAAGACTTCTTTTTGCTGGGTGAGCGTATTATAAATCCTAATCAAAGCTGGTCTCCCGAATGCTTACCCTTATTTACTCTTTATTTACCCCACGAATCCCGCAAGGTAACAGTGCGATTGAATACCGGCTTCCCGGCTTTGGCCGTCAACTCCTGATCACAGAAGAAATAACCTTCGCGCTCAAACTGGTACGGCAAGTCTGTAAGCGGCGTTGCCAAGCTTTGCTCTACCCGTGCACCCTTCAACACCACAAGCGATTGCGGGTTAACGTGATCCAGGAAGTCTCCTTCCTTGTCACTGTCCGGAGATTCGTGGTTGAACAATCGGTCGTACAAGTTAATATCGCACTCCACACTGTTGCTGGCAGACACCCAGTGGATCACGCCGTTAGGCTTGTAACCCTCGGGGTTAACACCCAGTGTGGCCGGATCGTATTCACAGCGCAGCTCCACAATTTCGCCACTGGCATCGCGCACAACTTCCTTGCACGTCATCACATAGCCGCCGCGTAAACGAACCGCCTGCTCGGGTGCCAATCGCTTCCACTTGCGTGGTGCCTCTTCCACGAAGTCATCCCTGTCGATAAACAGAGTCTGGCTCCAGGTAACATCACGCTGCCCCATATCCGGGTTCTGAGGATGCACAGGCAGGGAGAGAGTTTCGATCTTGTCAGCCGGATAGTTGGTCAGCGTCACTTTCAATGGGCGCATCACGCACATGGCACGAGGTGAGCGAGTGTTGAGGTCCTCGCGGATAGCGAATTCCAGCATCCCCATATCCACCGTTCCGCCAGCCTTGTTAACACCAATCATGTCGCAGAACGCACGGAGCGATTCCGGCGTATAGCCGCGACGGCGCATACCCGAAATAGTCGGCATGCGAGGGTCATTCCAGCCTTCGACCAAATGTTCATCCACCAGGCGCTTGAGTTTACGCTTGCTGGTGATGGTGTAGTTCAGGTTCAGACGAGCAAACTCTATCTGTCGCGGCTGACAAGGCGCAGTAATGTTATCAAGCACCCAATCGTAGAGGGGGCGGTGATCTTCAAATTCGAGCGTGCACAGAGAGTGAGTAATCCCCTCCATGGCATCTGAGATCGGATGAGTGAAGTCGTACATCGGGTAGATGCACCATTTATTGCCCGTCTGATGATGCTCAGCAAAACGAATGCGATAAAGTATAGGGTCTCGCATATTGATGTTAGGGGACGTCATATCAATCTTCGCCCTTAACACCAGTTCACCGTTTTTGAACTTACCATCCCGCATATCACGGAATAGCGTCAGGCTTTCATCTGCAGGGCGGTCGCGATAAGGGCTGTTTCTGCCCGGTTCAGTCAAGGTGCCCCGGTACTCCACCATTTCATCTGCAGTTAACGCACAGACATACGCCTTGCCTTTCTCGATTAGTTCCTCTGCAAAATAGTAGAGAGAATCGAAATAGTCAGAGGCATAACGTACTTCCCCATCCCAGGTGTAACCCAGCCATTCAACGTCTGCCTTGATGGCATCGATGTACTCCTGGCTCTCCTTTTCCGGATTAGTGTCGTCAAACCGTAGGTTACACACACCGGAAAACGTATTGGCGATACCAAAGTTAAGGCAGATAGATTTCGCATGGCCCACGTGCAGGTAACCATTAGGCTCAGGCGGAAAACGGGTCACAACCTGGCCGGTATGCTCGCCTTTGGCAACGGCGTCTTCAATCAGGTTCTGAATAAAGTTATGGGCTTTCTTCGGCTCGGCGCTCATACAATCTCTATTAAAAGAAGTGGGTCGTAAACCGTCTATTATACTCATAAATCCAGAGCGGACTCATGCATCACCGGAAACTCTTGCGTACAATACCGGCTTTAAGCGATTCCAACTCAATGAACAGGAAACCCTGATGATTCTGCTGACAACCAATCACGGCGATATCAAGCTCGAACTGGATTACGAAAAAGCCCCAGAAACCGCAAAGAATTTTGAACAGTATGTTCGCGATGGCTTCTACGACGGCCTGATTTTCCATAGGGTTATCAGTAACTTTATGGTTCAGGGTGGCGGTTTCGAGCCTGGCATGGTGGCACGCAAGACCCGCGACCCCATCAAAAACGAAGCGGACAACGGCTTGAGCAATATGCAGGGCACCGTCGCCATGGCCCGTACTATGGACCCACATTCGGCTTCAGCCCAGTTTTTCATCAACGTGGAAAACAATGGGTTTCTGGACCACACAGCAAAAAATGCCGAAGGCTGGGGTTACTGTGTTTTTGGCAAGGTTGTAGAAGGTATGGAGACAGTTAACGCAATCCGCGCCGTCCGCACCACCATGGATTCCGGCCATCAAGACGTACCCTACGAGGACGTGGTCATTGAAAAGGCCACTGTTATCGAGGACGGAGGCACAGCGTGACCACGCTGTTTATTTCCGACCTGCACATGGAAGAGTCACGCCCCGATATTATCGGGGCGTTTCTTCGCTTTCTCGAAGAAGAAGCGCCCGGTGCAGAGCAGCTGTTCATACTTGGTGATTTCTTTGAGGCCTGGATTGGTGATGATGAGCGCACCCCTCTCCAAGACCAGGCTGCAGCCGCACTGCGCACCCTGAGCGACAGCGGCACCCGCATTTTCCTGATGCACGGCAACCGGGATTTTCTGCTAGGCGAGGATTTCTGCGCACGTGCCGGCGCCACTCTGCTGGATGACCCCACACTCATCGATCTCTATGGCACCCCTACTCTGCTGATGCATGGTGACAGCCTTTGCACCACTGATGTGGAATACCAGAAATTTCGCGCCAAAATGCGTAATCCGCAAATGCAAAAGATGATTCTGTCCCGCCCTCTTGAGGATCGCCAGCAAATGGCAAGGCAACTGCGGGAAATGAGCATGGCATCGAACCAGGGCAAAACTGAAGATATCATGGACGTAACCCCGGAAGAGGTGCAGCGAGTTATGGAAGCCCATGATGTGCCTCTACTCATTCACGGGCACACCCACAGACCTGCTGTACACTCTCTGGAAGTAGACGGGGAATCCGCAAAGCGAATCGTTCTGGGCGACTGGGACAAGCATGTCTGGTGGCTGGTTGCGCAGTCTGAACAAGAGCCAGAGCTGAAAAAGATGCCGTTACCAAACTCCTGAGACGCCCACTGCTGCATGATGCAGGGGATCACTACCTAGAGCCGTCCGTGCAAGGAGTGCAGAATATGAAGCAACGTCCGACCCATTATGCAGTTCTGGCAACATACATGGCCGGCTTTATTCTTCTCTGTTCTCTGGCATTTCCTGCCTGGGCCGAAAACTCCGGTGATACAACCAGGCCATCAGACACAGCCACCCGGCAAAGCAAAGAAAGCGCTGAACAGCCAGAGGAATCGCGACCGGCCGTTCAACCAGAACTGGAAGCTGACACGGATTCCCCTCCCGATATCAAGCTACCAGAGGTGGTCAACTCAGACATTCTGGAGCAGGTGCGCACGCTGCAATCCTCACTAACGCAGCGTCAGACAGCAGTGAGAGACAGCCAGGAGCGGCTAACCTACGCCGAATCCATTCTGACCCGCTTGCAGGATGAGTATAAGAGTTTTGAGCTGAGACTGGAGAAGGCGGGCCTCAACCTAACTGCAAACTATGCCAACTTGTTAAAGCAGAGACTTGAACGCTTACAAAGACAGAGTATTGCCAGCGATTTAATAGAAGGCATAGAGAATAAGCTTGCGTCCGCAAGAGAAGAGCAACTGAGGCTCGAAGAATTTGAAGCCATTGCGGAGCCTGGTGACGATGCCCGCGGGCAACTGCAAACCCGCCGCTCCGAGTTGCTACGCGAACTGCACAAAGCCGTTACCGAACATATTGATGTGCTCAATGAATACTACAGCACAGTTACGGCCCTTCAGGACCAGGTTCAGGAATATCAGAAGCTTCTACAACAGCGCCTGTTCTGGCTGCCAAGCGCCGCGGTTGTGAGTACTGAAACCGCCGGCGGGCTGTACCAGTCTGCAAAATGGTTTGTCTCCCAACTGCACTTCGGTGCCCTCAGTGACGCCATCGCCCTGTCGTGGAAAGAACGTGGCACTCGCATAACCCTTGTAGCCCTTCTGTTTCTGGCTCTGCTTATAACACGGAAAGCCATCGCGGGTGATCTGATCGAAAACAGCCGCTACATCGGTAATGTTGGCCATGATCGCATGGCGTTTACCATAAAGGCACTGATTAACAGCTTCCTGCTGGCATTGCCCGGCGTGCTTGTATTTTCATTGGCCGCCCTGCTGCTGATGGAAGGCAACGAGTTTTTCTCTGCCCTTTCGAAAGGGCTGACAGCCGCGGGTTTCATCATGTTTTTGCTGGCGTTTATCCGTAACGTAGCACGCAAGCATGGCCTTGGTGAAAACCACTTCCACTGGAACCCCAGTTCCCTGCTGGTTATCCGCCGGGAAATCCCCCTGCTGATGGCATTCGTATTGCCGGTAACCATCATAACTACATCCACAACTTCAACCCCTGAAGGCGCACAGTTTGACGACAGCCTCGGCCGCCTGCTGTTTACCTTGGTATCCATCGCACTGGCGGTATTTGCGCAACGCATCATGAATGCTGTGAGGGCGTACAAATCCCAACATGGCCTCCTGGTGTTCCTGCACATTATCGCCGTTATCACTCCCCTTGTTCTGGCCCTTGCGTCGCTGTTTGGCTATCACTACACGGCCCTTCAACTTGAACGCAACTTGTTCATCTCCATTTGCTGGCTGGCTTTCACTTCATTGCTCTACTATCTGGGATTGAGGGCTCTTTCTGTGCGTGAACGCCGCCTCACCCTCGACATTCTGCGCGAACAGCGAGCGGCGGAGCAAAAAGCAGCTGAAAACCGGGAAGCCGACGACACGTCCGAAGAGAACATTCTGCCTTCGTTGGATATGCCAGCAATGAACCTAAAGGACATCAGTCATCAGAGCACATCACTGCTGGGCATCGTAATAGCCGCACTGGCCATTACCGGCTTGACGATGCTTTGGGCCGACGTTTTCCCTGCACTCAAACTGTTCGACAACATCACGCTGTGGACCATTTCTACCGACTTGCAAGGTGGGGATCCGCTCCCAATAACTCTTGCGGACGTGCTGCTGGCTGCTTTAATTGGAGCAGGAACCATATTGGCAGCCCGCGACCTCCCGGGCACCCTTGAAGTAACCATTCTGAGCCGGCTGAACCTGGAGGCAGGCACAGGCTATGCGATCAAAACTCTCACAGCCTATCTGTTGGTGTTCGCTGGCGTGATAACCTGCTTCGCGGTAATAGGAGTTCAATGGTCGAAACTGCAATGGCTTATTGCCGCCCTGGGTGTCGGCCTCGGGTTCGGACTTCAGGAAATCGTCGCTAACTTTGTCTCGGGCATCATTCTTCTGTTTGAACGCCCTATCCGGGTGGGTGACATGGTCACAATAGATGGCATTACCGGCACGGTTGCCCGCATACGTATTCGAGCCACAACACTGGTCGACTGGGACAGAAAAGAACAGGTTATCCCAAACAAAACCTTCGTGACCCAGGACCTGACCAACTGGACCCTCTCAGATTCAATTACACGGGTTACCCTACGTGTGGGAGTCGCCTACGGGTCGGATGTCAATAAGACCCAAGAGATTTTGATCGGCGTTGCTGGCAACAATGAACGAGTAGTCAGTGACCCCGCTCCGGAGGTATTCTGTGTAGCGCTGGGGGATAGCAGTATTGATTTCGAGCTATGGGTATACATCAAAGACCTGCAGGACATGATGCCCCTGTCCCACGAAATCCACGCCTCCATTACGAGCGCGCTCACCGAAGCTGGCATTGAAATTCCTTTCCCGCAACGGGATATCCATGTTCGCACTCTGCCTGAGCCGAGTAAAAGCGACTCTGACAGAGGGCCTGTTCCTTAATGTTGCAGAATTTGCTGCAGAAACTTCTGGGTGCGAGGTTCTCTGGGGTTGCTGAAAAATTCTGTGGGCGGCGCCTCTTCGACAATCTCACCTTCATCCATGAAAATCACTCGGTCTGCAACGGTTTTGGCAAAGCCCATTTCATGGGTCACACAGATCATGGTCATGCCGCTGCCGGCCAGCTCGATCATAACGTCGAGCACTTCTTTGATCATTTCCGGATCAAGTGCCGACGTGGGCTCATCAAACAACATGATTTTGGGTTTCATACACAAAGCCCTGGCAATGGCCACACGTTGTTGCTGGCCACCTGATAGCTGTCCGGGATACTTGGCAGCCTGATCCGGAATTTTTACCCGCTCAAGGTACTCCATGGCAGCTGCTTCGGCTTCCCGACGAGGCAACTTGCGCACCCATATAGGCGACAGACAGCAGTTTTCCAGCACTGTGAGGTGAGGAAACAGATTAAAGTGCTGAAACACCATACCCACTTCCCTGCGCACACTGTCTATGTGACGGACATCGTCGGTAAGCTCAACGTCATCTACGATGATCTTGCCCTGCTGATGCTCTTCAAGGCGATTGATGCACCGAATAAACGTGGATTTGCCTGAGCCTGACGGGCCACAGATTACAATGCGTTCGCCCTGATCAACCGCCAGGTTAAGATCTTTAAGCACGTGAAAGTCGCCATACCACTTGTGCATACTTTCCACACGGATAATGCCCGGCTTGTTTTCAGCTTGAGTTTCTACAGATTCGGAGTGTTGCATCATAGTTTTACCATCAGGTTTTGTGGCCGGTATCGAGTTTGCGTTCGAGGTTCTGGCTGTAGCGGGAAATCCCGAAACAGAACACCCAGAAACAGAAGGCCACGAAGACATAGCCCTCTATCGCAACGTTTTGCCAAGCAGGGTCTGCTATCGTTGACTGAACCGCGCCGAGAATATCGAACAGGCCAATAATCAGCACCAGAGTGGTGTCCTTGAACAGTGATATAAAAGTATTCACGATGCCGGGAATAACCAGCTTTAGTGCCTGGGGCAGAATAACCAATCCCATCTTTCGCCAATAGCCAAGACCAAGAGCATTAGCCGCCTCATACTGCCCTCGGGGGATAGCCTGAAGTCCGCCCCTTATAACCTCTGCCATGTAGGCCGACTGCCACAACGTAATGCCGATCAATGCACGCACAAGCTTCTCAAAGCTTACACCCTCCGGAAGAAACAAAGGCAGCATCACTGAGGCCATGAACAACACCGTAATCAGCGGCACGGCCCGCCAGACCTCGATAAACACCACGCAGAGGCCGCGAATAATAGGCATGTCGGATCGACGCCCAATGGCGAGCAAAATTCCGATAGGCAGAGACGCCAGAATCCCGATATAAGCCAGGATGAGTGTGAGCATAAGGCCGCCCCACTTTGAGCTTTCCACTTCTTCCAGCCCCAGAATTCCTCCAGGGATCAACACATAGCCGATTATCGGCAGGCCGCTCATACCGAAGATCCCGAGCCATTTACGGGCGGGGAACCCCTCGATAAACTGAGGCACGAACGCCAGAGCCAACAGTCCGAACATGATATCCACCCGCCATTGAAGCTCGTCGGGGTAGAAGCCATAAATAAAGAAATTCAGACGCTGACTTACAAACAGCCAGCAAGCGCCCTCGCCCAGGCAGTCACCCGGGCCAGAGCCCTCAAAGGTAGCGTCCAGAAACACCCAACTCACCAGAGGCCCGACACTGGTGAGCAGCAGGTAGCCAACTACCAGTGTCAGCAAGCTGTTGTACCAGCTGGAAAACAGGTGCGTACGCATCCACTTGACCGGCCCGAGGTTCTTTTTGGGTGGTTTAATCGTCGATTCGGTCATCATCGCTCCTTGATCTCGACAGCCCGGTTATAGAGATTCATGAGCAGTGAAATCAGCAGACTGATCGTGAGGTATACGCCCATCGTTATGGCAACAACTTCTACCGCCTGGCCTGTTTGATTCAGGGTGGTGCCCATAAATACAGAAACCAGATCCGGGTAACCGATGGCTGTCGCCAGTGAAGAGTTTTTGACGAGGTTCAGATACTGGCTGGTGAGCGGCGGAATAATTACGCGCATCGCCTGGGGGATAATAATCAGCCTCAGAGTCAGGCCATTTGGTAAACCAAGGGCTTTGGATGCTTCTGTTTGGCCCTTGCTGACCGCCAGAATGCCCGAGCGTACAATTTCCGCAATAAAGCTCGCCGTATAAAGCGAGAGCGCAACCCAAAGAGCGGCCAACTCGGGGATTAGCGAAATCCCTCCGCCAAAATTGAACCCTTTCAATGCAGGTAAATCCCATTCCAGAGGTTGGCCCGCCAAAAAAAACGCGATAAGTGGTAAAAGAACCAGAATCGCGATGCTTACCTTGACTGTCGGAAAGAGCTGGCCACTCGCCTTCTGACGTTTTTTGGTCCAGCTCCGCAAGCCAAAAACCGCCGCAATGGCTACCAGAAGTGCTCCCCAAACCAGCCCGAAGCCGTCCTGAGTTACCGGCCCGGGCAAATACAGACCCCGATTATTCAAGAAAAATGCACCGCCAACCTCCACACTCTGTCGTGGCGCTGGAAGGCTGGCGAGCACTGCGAAGTACCAAAAAAATATCTGGAGCAACAGCGGGATATTGCGAATGACTTCGATATAGACCAGCGCGATTTTAGCCACCAGCCAGTTACTCGACAGGCGTGCAACACCAACCAGGAACCCAATGATGGTCGCAGCAACGACACCCATGGCTGACACCAGAAGGGTATTGGTCAAACCCACCCAGAATGTGCGCCCATATGACATGGTTGCATCAAAGGGCACCAGGTGCATGATGATGCCGAAGCCGGCAGTCTCATCAAGGAATCCGAAACCGGTGCTGATGCCACGGCTTTGCATATTCGAGAGAGTATTGTCAATCAGAACCCAGCCGGCCCAAAACACGACGCCCAACGTAACAACCTGAAAAAACAGTGCTCGAATGCGCGGGTCGTACCAGGGTTTGGGCCTGGCGGATATGGAATCAATAGATTGTTTTTTCATGCATTATCCTGAAAAGCTTCCCTGCATTAAACTGCGCCAGAGTAAACACCGAGGCCCCACGAAGACCCCGGCATAGCTTTTCAGATATCAGCGCACTGGCGGCGCGTAGAGGATACCGCCATTAGTCCAGAGAGCGTTGATTCCTCGCTCAAGACCAAGGGCTGTATCAGGCCCTACGTTGCGATCGTACATTTCGCCGTAGTTTCCAACCTGTTTAACAATGGCATGACCAAAGTCATCCGGTAGCCCCAGTTTAGCGCCCATGTCACCATCGGTTCCCAACAAGCGCTGGACGTTCGGGTTATCCGACTTCAACATCTCGCCCACGTTATCCATGGTAATGCCCAGTTCCTCAGCGTTGATCTGGGCAAACAACACCCATTTGACGATGTTGAACCACTGATCGTCACCTTGACGAACCACAGGGCCAAGAGGCTCCTTTGAAATCGTATTGGGCAGTATCTTTGCGGTGTTGGGATCGGCCAGCTTGGAGCGCAAAGCCGCGAGCTGGGAACGGTCAGACGTCAGTACATCGCACCGGCCTGCAGCAAAACCCTGGACGGTCTGCTCGGATGTATCAAACACGATCGGCTTGAACTTCATGCCTTTAGCCCTGAAATAATCAGCGAGGTTCAACTCGGACGTTGTGCCTGACTGAATGCACACGGTGGCGCCGTCAAGCTGCTCTGCATCGTCTACGCCAATGTCCTTGTTAATCAGGAAACCCTGCCCGTCGTAGTAGTTCACGCCAGCAAAGTTAAGCCCCAGTGACACATCCCGGGTAAGCGTCCATGTGGTGTTTCGGGACAGCATGTCAATCTCGCCCGACTGCAGCGCAGTAAATCGCTCCTTAGCGGTCAACGGCGTAAATTCTACGGCCTTGGCATCTCCGAAAACTGCTGCAGCTACTGCCCGACAGGTGTCCACATCGATGCCCGTCCAGTTGCCTTTTTCATCTGGCTGGGAGAATCCAGGAAGCCCGCTGGTCACACCACACTGCAGGTGGCCTTTCGCCTTCACGCTTTCCAGGGTTGTTGCCGCGAGAACACCTGTCGTCGAGAGTGCACCCGCAACAAACGTCATGCCAAGCGCTACCAGTATCATTCTTTTCATTGTTATTCTCCGAACGTTTATTGGTTACTTGCCTGAGACCATGAATCCACGCCAAAATTAAGTGCGTCGCATACATCGACACAACACAGAGAAAGCAGCACAGTTACATGTCATTACAAGATAGACAAAGTTCAGGAAAACAACGAATTTTTATCAACTTATTCTGCGGAGCTGATTTCGCCGTCTGGCTGCCTGTAGGTTTCGAGACGCCTTAACCAACCTTTTAGCCAGCGGTTTTTTTCAATCGGATTCACTGCGTTTTCAGCTCTTCTGGTGAGAACTTTTGCTGCCGCCGCCCGGAACCGAGCTAATGTTGCGATGTCAGGGTTAGGCTCCATAGCCAGAAGTACCTGTTGAAGCCCCCAACCCTTTCCGTCATATCGCTCCGCGCCTGAAAGGCCCTCGCCCTTGAAGTTGACATAATCTATCAAGGCATAAATTCCACCCGGGGTGGAGCTCAGAACTTCCAAATCAGCTTTCAATCGGGTTTTCTGGTCTTCAGGCACAGACTCGACGATCTTGGCAAATGAGGTTTTGGCTCGCCGAACAATAAACTCCGCCTGAATGCCCTGAGTGCCCGCCAGGAATTCCCGTAGTTCGGCAACATTGACGGAATTTTCGACAGCGTCAAAAGAAGCCTTATCTGCCCAGGGCGCATTAAAGGGCTCAAGCTCCCTCAACCATGAGGGAATGTTGAGTTGGCGCTGTTTCATGTATTCGACAAGCGCCGGAAAACTCTCCACAAATCGCTCGTTAACACCTTCCGGATACCAGATAAAGTGGCCAATACCCAGAGAGGGAAAAGCCTCTCCGTCGTTCCAATGGACAAGACACTGAAACTGGCCGGCACACTCGTTCTGAAATATTTTCTGGCCAATCCAGTCGAGTTGTGCGGGCTTGAGCGCGAGCGAGATTTCACCGAAAGGATTCTCCGTAGCCAAGCCAATCTCTTTATCCAAACCATCCGTTGCACCATCGACGCTTTCCGATTTTTGTTCGGAATTACAACCTGACAACATCACAACAGTCACTAAACACACCAATCCAAACGCCCTAGACACGACATTCCCCTCTCACCAACGAAAACCGACCAGCAGTATGAAGAGATTGTTTTGAATAAAACAGCGTGAGCACCAATCGACGAAATATGCCAGCTGCAGCCTCCTCAGCAATCAGAATGCCAATCTACTTTTCCTGAGCGCACTTACAAAAAACCCCGGCATGGGCCGGGGAAATGTCATCGTCAAATTAATACACGCTCATTCTTAACCGGTAAGCTGACTCCTCAGCACGTGCTTCTGCAATTTCCCCGTCGATGTCTTTGGCAAGTCATCCATAAATACAATTTTCTTGGGTACTTTGAAGCCTGCTAGATTTGCCCGGCAATAGGTTTCAATGTCCGCTGCCGTGAGGTGATCGTTGCCGGATTTCAAGGTGATAAACGCACAGGGTATTTCACCCCAGTGGTTGTCGGGTGCTGCAACAACCGCTGCTTCCAGTACCGCAGGATGATCGTAGAGCGTACTTTCCACCTCAAGGGTCGAAATATTCTCTCCACCCGAAATGATAATATCTTTGGAGCGGTCTTTAATTTCCACGTAACCGTCGGTGTGCCATACCCCCAAATCTCCAGTATGGAACCAGCCTCCGCCGAAGGATTTGGTAGTTTCCTCCGGGTTGTTCAGATACCCCTTCATAACGGAGTTACCCCGAACAAACAGCTCACCAATCGCCGTGCCGTTCTTTTCTACTGGCTGGAGAGTCACGGGATCTGCCACCATCATGTCTGCCATGGACAATGACAATATCCCCTGCCGAGCCATTTTCGCCGCTTTGCCCTTGCCATCCAGAGAATGCCACTCATCCTGGAACTCACAGATCAAGCTGGGGCCATAGGTTTCTGTCAAGCCATACAGGTGTACTACTTTCACCCCCATGGATTCCATAGCTGCAATCGTTGCGGCTGGAGGTGCAGCACCACCGGTAGCTGCGGTTACATGCTGGCTGAACGGCTTTTTATATTCTTCAGGGGCGTTGATAAGCATATTCAACACAACCGGTGCCGCGCAAAGATGAGTTACCCCGTGCTCGGCGATGGCATCGTATATTGGCTTCGGTTGTGGAGATCGCAGGCACACATGAGTGCCTGCTACAGCGGTTACCGCCCATGGATAACACCAACCGTTGCAATGAAACATCGGCAGCGTCCAGAGATAAACCGCACCTGATGGCAACCCAAAGCCAATGATATTGCTCAAAGCGTTCAGGTGCGCGCCACGATGATGGTAAACCACACCTTTTGGATTCCCGGTAGTGCCTGACGTGTAGTTCAGGGCAATTGCCTGCCACTCGTCGTCAGGCATATCCCACGCGAAATCGTCATCACCCGTCGCCAGCAAATCTTCGTAGGTCATCTTGCCGATCAGTTCGCCACCAGCGAAATTAGGATCATCAACATCAATAACAATCGGCTTGGCATCACAACCGACAAGAGCATCACGGGACCGATCACTGTACTCCATGTCGGTAAAGAACACTTTTGCACGCCCATGGTTGAGCATGAAGGTCATGGTTTTGGAATCAAGCCGGGTGTTCTGGGCGTTCAGAACAGCTCCAATCATTGGCACCGCAAAATGCAGTTCCAGCATTTCGGGGATATTTGGCAGGAGTGCCGCTACTGTGTCCCCTTTCCGAACGCCCAGTTTTCGCAGGGCAGATGCCAACTTTAAGCAGCGTTGGTAGGTTTCGGCCCATGTCCGACGGACGCTGCCGTGGATAACCGCGGTGCGGGTTGGGTGCGCCAGGGCCGTTCTCTGTATAAAAGAAATCGGCGTGAGGGGCGTGTAGCTAGCGTCTGTTTTATCGAGCCCGAGCTCAAACATATTATCCATTACTTTAAACCCTTAGTTGTTCGTTCAAACGTGCTTTGCCGCAATCAACTAACGTTGTTCGGTTGCGGTATCGTCTGCCATTTCGTCATCGTGATGCTTTGCAACGTATGCATCCGCAAACCAGTTCTTCTCCAGGAAGAACCAGAGTACAAGCCCGACACCCAACCCCCAGGCGGCTCCCTGCACGGCAAGTACGGAACCGACAATAACCGCGATGCCACGCTCAAGATTGGTCTGACGATCAAGCATTTCGATGGCGAGATACCCACACAGATACCCCTGGATCAGTAACGTAAGCGCCATGCCGATATTGAGACCAGGCTTGAATAACGTCACAACAGGAACCAACACAACGGCAATGGTCATGCCCCAGTACAGGCTGGTCGCACCACCCCAATAGCTGTCCATCACCGAACGTGGGTTATTCATGTAGCGATTAATCACCAACGCTTGACCACCGGTCCACGCTGGGCCAGATAGGCTGATAAAGGGTGCAAAGATTCCGTGCACCAAATTGCGAATACCCACGATGATGCTGTTCCGGCGCGGGCTGAAAACCAATTTTTCGTCCTTGCGAACAGCATCAGCATTCTTGAACAAAGAATCCATAACCAATATGTCGCCAAAGGCAATAATATAAGCCGCCAGCGCAAGAGGAATCGCATCAATAAAGTATTGCAGTGGCGGCATGCCCAGCCCGAACACGCTGTAGTCTCGCAAGATAGTGCCCAAAGGAATGGTGGTAAAACCCCACTCAATAACAGGCGCATCCACCTCACCGATAATAAGGCCCAAAACATAAGCAATCAGAAAAGGCACAGCTATGCCGTATTGGGCGACAAAGCGAAAGAAGCCGTATCGGGCACGAAGTGGGCTTGCTGTCTCTGAGAACAACATAAAAAAGCCCAAAACAGCGCCCGTCAAGATGGTAATCGGCATTGTCCAGACACGGCCATCCGCGCCAAACTCGCCCATGATGGCCGAAATACCCGCACCGATTAAAATGCCTGATTTCAGTGACGCAGGCATTTTCCGCACCAGCGCATCAGCCCCCTTGAACACCCCCAGACCAAGAAATATAGCTGAGACGGTTAACTGTAAGGCAATTAACGCCAGTATTCTGGCGTCCCCCTCTGGGTAGCTCGACAAGAAGGCTACATACAGCGGAATCCCGGCTGTAATCCAACCGGCAACCGTGGGATCACCGAAATGCGTGTGTACCAGATAGAGAATGTTGTTGAGGAGGACAAAAGCAACGGCAATTTCAAACGGAATCCCCAGAACAGATGTCATCAGTGCGGTAATACTCAGCGGAACGACACACAAGATCGCACCTTGCAGAATATCCGGAATCTCAATTTTGTAATGCACAAAGGGCACACGAAGGTTCAGTGCGCCCAAGGCTGACGGCTGCTCACCGCCAGTTGATCTCTTTTTTAGGGACATTGTTGTTGTTCTCCATCCAACTGAGTTTCGAATTGCATAGGGAAGAGACTATTCCCACCCAAATACTAGTCATTAATACCCACTTGATCAAGGGTTTTTACTCGATAAAGTGGGCGAGTGTATTTATCTCCGGGTGCTGCTCAATAGCACGAGTACATTTCTTGTCACTGACCAGGTGTTACACAGTTTAAAAACTGGAGGTTTATGAACCCGGAACAGGCTCGCTACGGATTGCGGGAGGCGAAAAGGCGCCCATCGGCATAGCCGAAGCTTCACCCTCAAACAATTCAATTTCCACGAGGCATGACAATGCACTCGGCCCTTGGGCCAGGCGCGATGTTCCTTGATCCCGGGTAAGAACATTCGGGTTACCATGCCGGCAAGATATCGCTGAATCTCCCGGTTGTGGCGGGTCAAACCATGCCCCCGTGCTCAGCTGCAAAACTCTGGGGCGCACTTCGTCGCTCACGACGGCAGAGCACAAACAGGCACCGCGCCCGTTGAAAAGGCGAACCAAACTGCCGTCTACAATGTTTCTGGCCTTTGCATCAACCGGGTGAATAACCACTGGCTCTCGGCCATTTATCTTCGACTTCCGGCTATAAGAACCGTGATCCAATTGAGAGTGCAGTTTGTTTTTCGGCTGATTGGAAATCAGGTGCAAGGGGTATTCGGGGGATTCCTGCCCTAACCACTCTTTGGGCTCACTCCAAAATGGAAAGCCTGGGCATTCTTCATAACCGAAGCCAGCGACAGTTTCAGAGAATATCTCTATTTTCCCACTTGGCGTTCCAAGTGGATTCGCCGCAGGGTTCTCGCGGAAGGCTTTCATTAAAACCTGTGGTTCTTTCGGCATCGAGTTCTCGAACCACCCCTTTGCCTTGAACGCTTCAAAAGTTGGTAAATCAATACCACTGCCACCCGCTTTTTGCCGGGTTTCGTCATAAATGACCTGCAACCATTGCTCTTCATCGCGGCCTTCTGTGAAAGCTTCTCGCGCGCCTAACTCTTCTGCCAGCGCGCTGAATATTTCATAGTCTGTCAGGCTTTGACCTACAGGCTCAGCAGCTTTTTGCATGTACACAAGGAAAGGATCCCGGCTGGATGAAGCGATGTCATTACGCTCTAAAAAGGTCGCTGCCGGCAGCACTATATCTGCGTGTTTAGCCTGAGCGTTCCAGCACCATTCATGGACAATAATCGTTTCGGGCTTCTGCCATGCCCTTCTCATGCGCACAAGATCCTGATGGTGATGAAAAGGGTTGCCACCCGCCCAGTAAACCAACCGAATTTCCGGATAGGTTCCAACTACGCCGTTGTATTCAAAGCGCTTACCGGGATGGAGAAGCAGGTCCGTAACTCTAGCGACAGGAATAAAGCTCTTTATCGGGTTTTTACCTTGGGGAAGAGAGGCGCCGGGAATGCCTTGATAATTAGCACCGATAGCATTCATGGCGCTATACCCAAAACCAATACCACCGCCAGGCAGCCCAAGCTGCCCCAACATGGAAGCAACTGCGATTGCGGCCCAATAGGGTTGCTCACCGTTGTCCTGTCGGGTAAGAGACCAGCTCACAGAGATCATTGTGCGCTGGCGAGCCATATCTCGCGCCAAATCCCGGATGCGAGAAGCTGGGATTCCCGTCTTGATCGCGGCCCAAGAGCAGTCTTTAACGACACCATCGGTCTCGCCCATAAAATACTGCTGAAAGCGTTCGTAGCCCACGGTATAGGTCGATAAGAATTCAGTATCTGCCAGATTTTCAGTATGGAGGGTGTGGGCAATACCCAGGAGAAGTGCCACATCGCTGCCCGGATAAAGAGCGACCCAGTCTGCGTTCATTTCATCAAGAACATCTGAACGCAAGGGGCTAACATTCACCACCTTTACTCCGTTAGAAGCTGCATCCAGCATGCCCTGCTTCTGCACATGACGACCAACACCTCCATTGGTCACCTGGCCATTCTTGGCAGGCGCCCCACCAAATGCCACGAACAGGCTTGTGTGCTCCTTGATAACGTCCCAACTGGTTGCGCCATTGACCATGGAATAGAAGTCCCCGAGCACGTGAGGCAAAGTGACTTCAGCCGCTGCATAGCTGTATGTATTCAGTGAGTAGGTGTACCCACCAACCGAGTTGAGAAATCTCTTTAGCTGGCTCTGGGCATGATGAAAACGGCCTGCACTGGACCAGCCGTAGGACCCACCATAGATGGCCTGGTTACCATAGCGATCGCGCACACGATTTAGTTCTTCCACCACCAACTTGATTGCTCTAGGCCAGGATACCTCGACAAACTCATCGGCTCCCCGAGCGCCCCCTGCATTTCCCGGCCCGTTTTCCAGCCATCCACGCCGAATCATTGGCATTTTAATACGCATGGGCCCGTCCAGCACATCAACAATACCTTGTCCGATGGGCGATGGATCTTCATCCCGCTCGAACCCTTCTAAAGCGGTAATACTTCCGTTATCTGCATGAACTCGATAGGTTCCCCAATGACTACTGGTAAGCGTCCCTTTTTTCGCGTGCTCAAATGGCATGGGTTGAGCCCTCTTCATTTTGTTATTAGGAAAAGACAGCATAGACCAAAAGCAAGTATTTGTACTCGGTTTGTGCAAATTTAATTAAGCGTAAATACCCATGCCTGTATGGGTATGCACTTAAGAACGACGGGGAGCGGCATGACGCACCCATGCTAAAGCTGGCTTACGCGCCAGGAAGGGACGGACAATTTGACATACATACTGCCGTGCGCAATGCTCCGACTCCTTTAGCCCAGACGAAAGGGGGAACCGAAAATGGCAGCTGACGCGACTAAAGATTGGACTCTGGAACAGTTTCCGCATCGCACCTACGACAAACTGCGCTATGCAGACACGGATCGACAGGGACATGTGAACAATGCGGTATTTTCAACGTTTATTGAAACGGGGCGAGTTGAGCTGATCTACGATTCGGAAGCACCACTCACTTCACCTGGTACCTCCTTCGTAATCGTCAATCTGAATTTGCAACTGAGCGCTGAAATTCACTGGCCAGGAACCGTAGATATTGGAACGGCCGTCACGCATGTTGGCAACAGCTCGATACAGCTATATCAGGGCATCTTTCAAGATGGGGTGTGTTGCGCGACCGCTGAAACGGTGATTGTTTGCGTTGACGATAACACCCAAAGACCGATCAGGTTACCGGACGCTGCAAGAGAAAACCTCGCTCGGCTTTGACCCGTTGTGCAGTTGGATTTACAAGCTTGTAATACCCTGTACCAATCCTAGCGCGATGGCTACCTGTACCAGTTCCGCAAACGAATCTACTTTCATCTTTGCGGTCATATTGGCCCGGTGGCCTTCAACTGTTTTCCTGTTAATACCGAGTTCGTCTGCTGCCTCCTGGTTAGACAACCCCTTAACGATCAACTCCAGTACTTGGCGCTCTCTCCGGGTCAATCGTTCATAACAGTCCCGTATACGAGACTGTGAGCGACGATGAACAGACCGGCTCCGATCTCTTTCCAATGCGTTATGCACATGATCGATCAGGGTTTGGTCATCAAATGGCTTTTCGATAAATGTAATGGCACCCTGAGTCAGGGCCGTCACCGCCATATCGACATTACCGTGGGCCGAAATCATGATCACCGGCAGCTCAATATTGTATTCCGGCAGCTTTTTCTGAGCGTTAATGCCGCTCAATCCTGGCATTCGCACATCCATCACGATACAGCCACTCGCGCCGGTATCGAAAGCTTCAAAGAACGCCATCGCATTCTCGTAGGTTTGAACATTGAGACCTACAGACTCAAGCAACCACTTCAATGAATCTCTCACGTCCGTGTCGTCATCAATAACGAAAACTGTTTGTGCGTCGTTTTTAGAGGTCATGAATTATCAGTCAGTAATATTGAGAGTAAATGAAAAACGTGCGCCGCCCGTAGGGAGGTTTTCTGCCCAAAGCTCGCCACCAAGATTCTCTACCAATGAACGGCTTATGGCCAGCCCCATTCCTAGCCCAGTTTCCTTGGTTGAGAAAAAGCGATCAAAAAGACGAGACATATCTACCTCGGAAATCCCCCGCCCCTGATCCTCAACTTCTACTCTTAATTGCCCACTCTCATGAGGTACAACTCTGACTCGCACAATGGCAGCGTCGTCACGATCAGCAGAACCACTCGCCTCCACAGCATTCACGATCAGGTTCAACACTACCTGTTCCAACTGCACCCGATCACCTTTAACGTCTGGCAAATTCAAGTCGGGCTCAAAAACTACGGACACATTGTGCCTTTCCGCCGTACTCTCGCAGAAGTTGATCATCTCCCCGATCAAATCCCGTAAATTGAGGCGAGTAACGACTGGCTCCTGCCTTCTCGTGAAATCCATCATCCGATGGATGATCTCACCTGCTCTCAACGCCGTCCGGATGCTTCGAGTAATCGGCAGTTCCACATCGCTCCACGCGAGAGTGGGCTTGTCCGCAAAACGCCGTTCAATGCCCCGGAGATAATTCACCATAGCGGAGAGTGGCTGGTTCAACTCATGGGCCAGGCTCGATGCCAGTTCACCCATAGTGACCAGCCGGCTGGCATGATCAATTTCGGCCTGATACTGCTTGAGTTGGTCTTCGGCTGCTTTTTTCTCGGTGAGATCGTGAGCGACCAGTGAGAAATACTCAATATCCCCATGCAAGGAGCGGTGAGCCAAGAGCTCGAGCAGGACCGGTATGCGAGATGCGTTCAGGTTTTGCATCGTTAGCTCTCCACGCCAACTCCCTGTTTCCTTTGCTGCCGGAAAGCCTTCTTCCATCAAGGTGGCCAGGCCTTTCTCAGTCACAAGCCTCGAGAGCGGGAACGAGCTGTATTCCATGCACTCCATTTCAAGAGCTTTCCGGGCGGCTTCGTTCAGGTGCGAAACGGTAAAATCCAGATTGGCAAATATAACCAGGTCCTGAGTGCTCTCCAGCACCCGCGCCAAACGCCGGCTTGCTTTATCTGCCATGATTCGATGGGTTGCATCCCGAGACACCACAAGGATTTCCCGGATATCATTGGTCTCCGGGTCTCGAATGGTCCGGCTGGTACTTTCCAACCAGATGTAGTGTCCATCTTTACAGCGAAAGCGATAAGTATGGGTGTACAAACCCCGGTCATAACTCACCGTGGGTGCCCGCAACCGGAAGTCTTCAACATCGTCTGGATGGTAGAGATCGTAAGCCGAGATACCAACAATTTCTTCGACCGTATAGCCCAGCAAATGCGTAACCGCCGGAGACGCATAGATAAACAGCCAATCCTTCGGTGTGTGCCGGGAAATCATATCGGTAGACTGCTCAGCCATTTCCGCCAGCAAGCGGTTGCGCTCAGCGTCGTCGGTCAGGGCGGTAAGCCCCTCTTCCGGGGTGCGATTTTTCATGGGAAACGGGTTCTCTGAACTCGGGTTGCCTGGTCGGACCCTATTCTGACGGTCTCCGGGGCCCTTAGCCACAAGGCATCAGGACCCCGTGACTTACTAGCGCAGGAACTCTTTGCTGAAAGCCTTGAATTGAGCCGCATCAGAACGTCGTATCCACTCGAACCCGACCATTTCTTTTGTGACAATTCTGGCACCGGCCTGCTCCATCCGACGCAGTGCTACTTCGGTGTCGTATGAGTTACGCGCTGAAATAGCATCAGCCACCACAAATACGTCCAACCCCTTCTCCAGCAGCCTGATCGCCGACTGCATCACGCAGGCTTGAGACTCCATGCCGCACAGGACAACCTGTTTTCGATCATGCGCCTGGAATGCCTTTTCGAACCCGGGGTCGTCAATGCAGGAAAAGTGAGCTTTGCCGTATATATTGGCCGGGCCCACCAATTCACGCAAACCTTCCTCCGTGGGCCCCAGCCCATCCGGGTATTGCTCCGATCCGACTACTGGCACATCCATCAGCTTTGCCAGACGAACCAACCAACTGCAGTTATTCACCAGTTTATCGGCTTCATGCACTCCACCCAATAGTCGGGCCTGAACATCAATAACCGCAACGATGGACTTCTCTATATCCATTAACATAATAGTCTCCAGACTTACGCAGGGCGGCGATCAACCATGTTGGTGGCGACACCTTCCGCAACAACCTTATCACCCACCTTGCAGATGGTTTCCAACTTTACTCGGCGACGCTCTTCGTTAATCTCGATAACTTTTGCAGACGCAACCACCGTATCGCCAATGTGAACCGGTGCTTTAAATCTAATCTGCTGATCTATATAGATCGCCCCAGGGCCTGGCATACGCGTACCCAATACAGCTGAAATCAGCGCTGCACTGAACATGCCATGAACAATCCGCTCTTTAAACGGCGTAGTCTTCGCGTACTCCGCATTAATATGTACCGGATTGTCGTCACCACTGATGCCCGCGAACAAAACCACATCTGCTTCAGTAATAGTCTTGGCGTAGAACGCCTCCATTCCAATTTCCAGATCTTCAAGATAGTACCCGTGTAATTCTTGCATTGTGCTTCCTCATGTTGATCCATTCACTGACTACACTACTGGTTTATATCCATCAAACCAAGTACTTTTACTTGGTTTTTTCAAAATGCTCTGGTAGCCTTCTCTCATCAATCCAAACAACCCCGCTTTGCACCAAGGGAGTCGCAGTCATGCAGAGGCAACCCGTAAGCATTTTTGAAAGGGCCTTCAAGAAGCTGGTTTCAGGTGGACTGGAATCCGTAGGCCGTCGTGGCTCAGACATCCTGAGCGTTGCGGAAGACCTCCCGGAATCTGACATCGCAATCGTTAAGGAGTGGATAGACGATTGCCTCTCTGAGAATGGCGGTCAGGTAGAAGCTCGCAAGCGGGCAGCCTTGTTGGGCCGCGCCTATCTGAAGCTGACTACGACCGGAAGGACACGCTTCCTGGGATTGCTTGCAGAGCATTACGGCGTTAACGAGGCGTCCGTCGAGAGCGCTATCGATCAATGGCACAACGCCAAGCACAACGAGAAAACAGAAGCCGCCCAGTCCTTACGCAAGGCTTTGATACCCAGCCGAACGGCACTGCTGAAGCAGTTCAACGGCGTACCTTCCGGGGTGAAATTCCTGGTGGATATGCGAGAGGAACTGCTTCGCCTGCGCAAAGATTATCCACAGCTGAAGCCATTGGAAACGGATCTTCGTGACCTGCTCGCCACGTGGTTCGACATCGGTTTGTTGCAGTTGGAAGAGATCAGCTGGAACTCCAGTGGTGCCATGCTCGAAAAGTTGATCGCCTATGAAGCAGTGCACGCCATCAAGAGTTGGAGCGACCTCAAGAACCGACTGGACTTCGACCGCCGCTGCTTCGCTTTTATCCACCCGAACATGCCAGACGAACCACTGATTTTTGTGGAGGTGGCTTTGGTGAATGGCCTTGCCGACAATGTTCAAAGACTTCTGGACGAGCACGCGCCAACAGAGGACATTGATAAAGCCGATACCGCCATTTTCTACTCGATTTCTAACGCCCAACAAGGCTTAGCGGGCATCAGCTTCGGTAATTTCCTGATCAAACAAGTGGTCAGCAAGCTGCAAGTGGAGTTCCCTCAGCTTAAGCAGTTTGCCACCCTGTCACCCATCCCCGGCTTCCGCCGCTGGTTGGACAGCACGTCAGCCGACCAGCTCATGCAGTTACCTGGGGGGGAACAATGGCTCAACACACCGCCGCCACGTGATCCCGTGCTCGCTAGTCAGGGGGATGCCACTGGCACCCAGCAAGAAGCCATCATGAAACTTGCTGCGACCTATCTAAGCTCAACCAAGCCCGGCACATCCCGTGCAAACGATCCGGTCGCAAACTTCCATTTGAGCAATGGTGCGCAACTCGCGCGGCTCAACTGGATGGCAGACACATCGGACAAAGGCCTAAAGCAATCAGCCGGGTTGATGGTGAACTATCTGTACGAGCTTCCAAAAATCGTACATCGCAGTAACCAGTACACCTCAGAGGGAACCATTTCCCTGTCATCCAATATCAAGAAACTTTTGAAATAAACCACCCTGAAACGTAAGGAGAACACCATGACTAATCGTATCGCAGTTATTACCGGAGCAGCCGGTGGCCTGGGTACCGCCATGTGTAAGGCACTGGCCGCTCAGGGCCGGAAAGTGGTGGGCACTCACCTACCCGGTGAAGAGTTCACAGCACAAGCAAAAGACTGGCAGGCCAGCCTTCGTGAAGAGGGTGTTGACGTGGCTATCTACCCGCTCGACGTAACCGACTTTGAAGCCTGTAAAGCATTTACTGCCGCTGTAGAGCAGGATCTGGGGCCCATCGACATTCTGGTCAACAACGCCGGTATCACCAACGACGCACCGCTGAAGAGAATGCAGCCAGAACAGTGGAATCAGGTTATCAATGTGAACCTGACTTCCATGTTCAACATGTGCCAGCAAGTGTTCGAAAACATGTGCGAGCGTGGTTTTGGCCGCATCGTTAACATTTCGTCGCTCAACGGCGAGAAAGGCCAGTTTGGCCAAAGCAACTATGCCGCCACCAAAGCAGGCATTTATGGATTCACCAAATCCATTGCTCAGGAAGGCGCTCGCAAAGGCGTAACTGCAAACTCGGTATCCCCTGGCTACATCGACACCCCCATGGTGCGCCAGGTACCTGAAAAAGTGCTGAACAACATTGTTGCGGGCATCCCTGTTGGCCACCTTGGCAAGCCTGAAGACATTGCCAGAGCCGTCGTCTATCTCACAGCGGACGAAGCAAGCTTCGTGACCGGCACCAATATGTCGGTCAACGGCGGCCAGTACATGAGCTAAGGGAGTAAACCATGACAGCGTTCAGAGCACCCACCCGTGAGATGATGTTCACCCTGCAGCAGGTCGCAGGGTTTTCAGAAATGGCCAAAGCGTGCGGTTATGAAGACGCATCCGAGGATGTCGTCGCCGCCATTCTTGAAGAAGCCGCTCGCTTTGCAAGTTCCGTCATCGCACCAACCAACGTCATCGGAGACCAAACCGGTGTACGTCTGGATCCTGACCTCAATGTGGTCACGCCTGCCGGCTTCCGAGACGCATACCAGCAGTATGCGGAAAGTGGCTGGGCTAGCCTGCAGTTTGACCCGGAGTTTGGTGGCCAAGGCCTGCCTTTCTCACTGGCCATTCCTGTTCAGGAAATGTGGCATGCCGCGAACATGGCCTGGGGGCTCTGTCCGCTGTTGTCTCAAGGAGCGGTTGAAGCGCTTTCCGAGAAGGGCAGCGATCAGCTTAAACAGCTGTTACTGCCGAAAATGATTTCCGGACAATGGACCGGAACCATGAATCTTACCGAACCGCAGTCTGGTTCAGACCTATCAGGCATTCGCACTCAAGCCCGTCCGGATGGCGATGTATACCGGATAAAGGGTCAAAAGATTTTCATCACCTGGGGTGAGCACGACATGGCGGAGAATATTATCCACCTTGTGCTCGCTCGCTTGCCTGATGCCCCTCCGGGGGTAAAGGGCATCTCACTGTTTGCCGTACCCAAATATCTCCCGGATGCTTCCGGTGAGCCCGGGGAGCGAAACGACTGCCAGGCGGTCTCGCTGGAACATAAGCTCGGCATCCACGCCAGCCCAACCTGCGTCATGAGTTATGGCGACAATGAGGGTGCCATTGGCTATCTGGTGGGCGAGGAAAATCGTGGTTTGGCCTGCATGTTCACAATGATGAATAACGCCCGCCTGACCGTTGGTTTGCAAGGCGTGTCCATTTCCGAGCGCGCATATCAGCAGGCCCGGGATTATACCTTGGAGCGCACTCAAGGCACGGCTCCCGGCGAACAAGGCGTGTCACCTATCATCAAGCACCCGGACGTACGCCGAATGCTGATGATCATGAAAACATTGACCGAAGCTGCGCGCGGTCTCGCCTACACCGGCTGCGTGGCCGTCGATTACGCCAATGCGGAGAACCTGCCAGACGACATCAGGGCTCGTTATAAGCGCCGAGTAGACCTGCTCACACCTCTGGTGAAGGGCTGGTGCACAGAAATCGCCCAGGAAGTTACCTCTTTGGGCATCCAATGCTATGGCGGCATGGGATTTATCGAAGAGACGGGCGCTGCACAGCACTATCGTGACGCCCGCATTCTGCCGATTTATGAAGGTACTAATGGCATTCAGGCACTGGACCTGATTGGTCGGAAAACCGTTCGCGATCAGGGTCAGGCAATGGCTGAACTGATTGAAGACATGCGCCCATTCACTGGTTCACTGCAAAGCAATTGTGTGTTAACCGCAGAGCGCCAAGCAAAATTTGACCAGGCAGTCGCCTTCCTTGAGGATGCGACGCGCGTGGTTCTTGAGCGGGGTAATGACGACCAATTCACCGGTGCCGTTGCATTCGACTACCTTATGTTGAGCTCCACAGTAACGGCAGGCTGGTTGATGCTAAAAGCAGCTATCGCTGCGGCAAATGATCTGACTGACCAGAGCACATTTGCAGCCAACAAGCTGACGACAACCAGCTTTTTTATTGACCACATCTTACCGCGTTGTTCATCACATCTGAGCGCGATACGATCTGGTGACGATGCCATAATGGCGCTTCCAGAGATTGAATTTTAATGCCAGTCAGAAGGTAAAGCCTCATGTACATAAACGGTGAATGGTTAACCGGGCGTTCTGAGCTCTCGGTCACCAACCCGGCAACGGGCGAGATCATCGGGCAAGTGCCCAACTGCACAGACCAAGACATTGAGGCCGCCATCGCGGCCGCAGACTGTGCCTTTAAAGAATGGAAGAAAACCACGGCTCATTACCGTTCCCAACTGCTTTACCGGGCCTGGGAGCTGATGATTCGGCAAAAGCGTGAGCTGGCTGAATTGATGACCCGCGAACAGGGAAAACCCCTGAAAGCATCACTCAACGAAGTACAGTACGGCGCAGATTTCCTGCTGTGGTTCGCTGAAGAAGCCAAGCGTGTATACGGGCAGAGCATTCCTTCCGCCCGTGAAAATCAGCGCTTTATTGTCCAGAAATCGCCCGTGGGTGTGGTCGGCGCAATAACGCCCTGGAACTACCCGATTTCCATGATTACGCGCAAGCTGGCACCTGCATTAGCTGCCGGCTGCACGGTAATACTGAAACCCGCTGAAAGCACGCCCTTGTGCGCTAAGGCCATGATCGAGATCTTCGCAGAAGCAGGCTTTCCCGCAGGAGTTATCAATATGCTCACAGTGCGGGATCCAGAGCGGGTAGGCGATGCTTTTTGTACTGATCCAAGAGTCCGAAAACTGACGTTCACCGGCTCCACTCCCGTTGGCAAAAAGTTGAACGCGCTGGCGGCAGCCAACATGAAGCGAGTGTCTATGGAGCTTGGCGGACATGCACCCGCCATTGTGTTCCCCGATGCCGATCCAGTACACGCAGCGAAAGGCCTGTCTCTGGTTAAGTTTCTTAACACCGGTCAGGCTTGCATTAGCCCTAACCGGATATTTGTACACGAAGACCACCTGAAGCCGTTTATTGCGGAACTAACCAGTCGGGCCACTCGCCTGGTAGCCGGTAATGGTATGTCCGAAGGCGTTGGTATCGGCCCGTTGATCAATGAGCAGGCCATTCAGAAGGTCGATGCGCAGGTTCAAGATGCAATTGCTCAAGGCGCTACGTTGGAAACCGGTGGGCAACGTTTAGCAGAAAACGGCCTTTCAAACGGCTATTTCTACGCTCCAACCGTGCTCTCCGGCGTAACGCCGGCAATGAAAATCTACCGGGAAGAAACCTTTGGCCCGGTCGCTCCTGTTATCACCTATCGCTCCGACGACGATGTGATTGCCATGGCCAACGACACCGAGTTTGGGCTAGCGGCTTACATCTACAGCAACAACATGACGACAGCGATGCGCGCATTTGAAGCTCTGGATTTCGGCATTATTGGCATTAACGACATCAACCCAACCAGTGCAGCGGCCCCATTCGGCGGCATGAAAAATAGCGGGCTTGGTCGGGAAGGTGCTCAGGAAGGTATTGAAGAATATCTGGAAACCAAACTGGGTGGCTTCGCGATCTAGTTAAACGATCCAAATATGTGCCTCTGCGTGTAGGCACGTTTTTCTTGAAATCAAGCAGGACGGAAATTTCGCTTCCGTCCTGCTTGCACACTGAGCTTAACGAGCGCGGCCCTACTTCTCCACAAACGCCCTTTCAATCACGTAGTGACCCAAATCGCCACCCCGAGCTTCCTTGAAGCCCATTTCATCAAGGATGGAGCATGTGTCTTTAAGCATGCTTGGGCTACCGCAGATCATGAATCGATCATCTTCAAGGTTCAGATCAGGCAAACCAAAATCACCGGTGATCTTGCCGCTCTGCATGGCTCGTGTCAGTCTGCCTTCATTGCGGAACGGCTCCCGGGTAACCGTCGGGTAGTACTCAAGCTTCCCTTTCACCATCTCGCCGAAGAACTCGTTTTCTGGCAACTCTTCAATTTCTTGCTGATAGGCAAGCTCTGAAATATATCTCACACCATGGGTCAAGATGACCTTATCAAACGCCTCATAAATCTCAGGATCTTTTATGATGCTCATGAATGGCGCCAGCCCGGTACCCGTGCTGATCAACCAGAGATTTTTACCCGGCAGAAGGTTATCCAGAACCAAGGTTCCAGTGGGCTTACGACTGACCAGAATCTCATCACCCACCTGAATTTTCTGCAGGCGGGATGTCAACGGGCCGTCCTGGACCTTGATTGAGAAAAATTCCAACTCTTCTTCGTAGTTTGCACTGGCAATGCTGTAGGCGCGCATTAAAGGCTTGCCTTCAGACTCCAGACCAATCATCACAAAGTGACCATTCTTGAACCGAAACCCGGGGTCGCGGCTGGTCTTGAAGCTAAACAAAGTATCGTTCCAGTGATGAACGCTGGTTACCGTTTCTTTTATCAAGTTACTCATTGAAGCCCCTCACCCGTTCGATTCATTATCGGCGGAGAATATTGAAAATATGAATTGCCTAAAGTCTAACCCACCATTAACCTATCGATGAAATGGGATATTCCCATAACCCTATTCGGTTTCATCGATTTAGAGCGTTTTGTATGAAATACAGTTTCAGGCAACTTGAAGTCTTCCTGGCTGCCGCACACTTTCAGAACATTACCCGGGCAGCGGAATCGCTGGCAATGTCGCAATCTGCCGCCAGCAGTGCGCTTAAAGAACTGGAAAACCAGTTCGACATCCAGCTGTTCGACCGTGTTGGCAAACGCCTGCAACTGAATGAACTTGGGCGTCTCTACCGACCCAAGGTGGAAGCTGTCCTCGCCCAGGCAACAGAGCTGGAACAAGCCTTCAGCAAAAACTCTGAAATAGGCGCCCTTAAAGTCGGAGCCACCTTAACTATAGGTAACTATCTGGCCGTTGGCGTTATGGCCCAATACATGAATACCCCTACCCGGCCCCGGGTAGCGCTGGAAGTAGCCAACACCAGCACCATCGTGCGGAGAGTCAAGGATTTCGAGCTGGATATAGGGCTTATCGAAGGCGAGCTGCAATCTTCCGAGCTTGAAGTTTTGCCATGGCGCGGAGACCAATTGGTTGTGTTCTGCTCACCAACCCACCCACTCGCCAAGAAAGAAACTCTGACAGACGAGGATCTACGAGGCGCCACCTGGATTATGAGAGAGCAAGGCTCCGGAACCAGACAAAGCTTCGAACGCGGCATGCATGGCCTACTACCCGACATGAACGTACTGTTGGAGCTGGAGCACACAGAAGCGATCAAACGCGCGGTGGAGGCCGACCTGGGTATAGGGTGCCTGTCGGAAGTGGTTCTGGAAGATGCCATCAAGCGCGGCAGCCTGGTAGCTCTGAAAGCGCCTCAACACCGTAGTTTTGAACGACAGTTCTACTTTATCCTGCACAAGCAGAAGTACCGCAGTGCGGGTATTGATGCCTGGATCAAGCTGTGCCGAGCCCTAACCTGAGGCTCAGGCTACAGGGCCACTATGGAATCGGAAATCAGTATCCGGTTCCAGAATGAGTTGTTTTTCAATGGCGATGAAATCCGCAAGCCGCTCATCAACAGGCCCCTTATTGGCCTGCACGGCCAGCGCCAGGTAATCTCGATAGTGTCGCGCTTCTGACTTGAGCAGGCTGCCATAGAAATCCGCAAGCTCATCATCAAGAAACGGAACCAATGCCGCAAAGCGCTCGCATGAGCGGGCTTCGATGATGGCACCCACAAGCATTACATCTACCAGTCGCCCCGGATCGTCGGTGCGCACTTCTTTACGCAAGCCGGCAGCATAGCGCGCAGGGGTAAGATGGCAGTATGGGATCCCGCGCTTATCAATAATGGCCAAAACCTGTTCGAAATGACGCAATTCTTCCCTGGCCAGCCGCGACATTTTGTTGAGCAAGTCGCTGTTATCAACATAGCGGTACATCAAGCTCAGTGCCGTCGATGCAGCTTTTTTCTCGCAATGTGCGTGATCGATCAACATCAGGTCCTGATTGGCTAAAGCGTTATCAATCCACTGCTTGGGCGTAGCACAAGGCAGAAAATCGTGAATATCTTGCAAGGCTTTGGTTATAGAATCAGTTTTCTGGGTCATGGTAATCAACAGCGTCAATTCAAAGGATGGGCGATTATAGCGCAGCTATCCGTGTTCTCCGACCTCTGGCCAGCTTAACTTTATAGGTGCTTTCCTATAGAATACAGCGCCAACTTAAAGTCCATCCGCCATAAAACTCCCGCCAGGCGTGTGCTAAAGGCGCGGGACATACCAACTGATGAGGGTTCAAATCGTGTTAGAAGCCTACCGTGAACACGTTGCAGAACGTGCGGCTCTGAATATTCCTCCCAAGCCGCTGAACGCAGAACAAACTGCAGCGCTGGTTGAGTTGTTGAAAAACCCGCCTGCTGGCGAAGAAAACACTCTGGTTGACCTGCTGGAAAACCGTATTCCACCGGGTGTAGATGAAGCCGCTTACGTGAAAGCAGCGTTCCTGACCGCCATTGTTAAAAACGAAGCTACCTCTCCTTTGCTGGACAAGCCTAAAGCTGTTCAACTGCTGGGAATGATGCAAGGCGGCTACAACATTGAAACTCTGGTAGACCTGCTCGACGACAGCGAACTGGCCGAACTGGCTGGCGAGCAACTGAAGCATACCCTGCTGATGTTCGACGCGTTCAACGACGTGAAAGACAAAATGGACGCTGGCAACGCTATTGCCAAGTCTGTTGTTGAATCCTGGGCCAATGCCGAGTGGTTCACCAAGAAAAACAAGGTTGCCGAAAGCACCAAGATGGTGGTGTTCAAGGTTACCGGTGAAACCAACACCGACGACCTGTCCCCGGCTCCGGATGCATGGTCCCGCCCGGACATCCCGCTGCACGCCCGCGCTGCCTATAAAATGGAACGCGACGGCCTGAAGCCGGAAGAGCCCGGCGTAACTGGCCCAATGAGCCAGATTGATGAAATCAAAGCCAAAGGCTTCCCTGTTGCTTTTGTTGGCGACGTGGTTGGTACTGGCTCCTCACGTAAGTCTGCCACCAACTCTGTGCTTTGGTTCTTCGGTGACGACATCCCGGGCGTACCAAACAAGCGTGCCGGCGGTGTGTGTATCGGTAACAAGGTTGCCCCCATCTTCTTCAACACCATGGAAGATGCTGGCGCGTTGGTATTCGAAGCCCCCGTAGACAACATGAACATGGGCGACGTAATCGAAATCCGCCCATACGAAGGCAAGATTCTGAACGAGGCTGGCGAGACCATTTCCGAATTCGGTTTCAAGTCTGATGTTATTCTGGACGAAGTTCAGGCTGGCGGCCGTATCCCTCTGATCATTGGCCGTGGTTTGACAGCCAAGGCGCGCACAGCTCTGGGTCTGGGCGCCACTGATCTGTTCCGTCTGCCAAACGATCCCGCTGCTGGCACCAAGGGCTTCACCCTGGGTCAGAAGATGGTTGGTAAGGCTTGTGGACTGGAAGAAGGCCAAGGCGTTCGCCCAGGCACCTACTGCGAGCCTCACATGACCACTGTAGGCTCTCAGGACACCACTGGTCCTATGACCCGTGACGAACTGAAGGATCTGGCTTGCCTGGGCTTCCAGGCTGATCTGGTTATGCAGTCTTTCTGTCACACTGCGGCTTACCCAAAGCCGGTTGACGTTGAAATGCAGCACACGATGCCGGACTTTATCCGCAACCGCGGTGGTGTATCCCTGCGCCCAGGCGACGGTATCATCCACTCCTGGCTGAACCGCATGCTGCTGCCTGACACTGTGGGTACCGGTGGTGACTCTCACACCCGTTTCCCGATGGGCATCTCCTTCCCGGCCGGTTCTGGTCTGGTTGCGTTTGCTGCGGCTACCGGTGTTATGCCACTGGATATGCCTGAGTCTGTTCTGGTTCGCTTCAAAGGCGAAATGCAGCCAGGTATCACCCTGCGCGATCTGGTACACGCTATTCCGCTGTACGGCATCAAGCAAGGCATGCTCACTGTTGAGAAGAAAGGCAAGATCAACGAATTCTCTGGTCGTATCCTGGAAATCGAAGGTCTTGAGCACCTGACGGTAGAGCAAGCCTTCGAACTGTCCGACGCTTCTGCTGAACGCTCTGCTGCTGGTTGTACTATCAACCTGTCTGAAGAGTCTGTTGCCGAGTACCTGCGCTCTAACATCACCATGCTGCGCTGGATGATTGCTGAAGGTTACGGCGATGCCCGTACTCTGGAGCGTCGTGCCCAGCAGATGGAAGCATGGCTGGCTGATCCCAAGCTGATGCGTGCTGACAAAGATGCTGAGTACTCACACGTAGTTGAAATCGATCTGGCTGACATCAAAGAGCCAATCGTTTGCTGCCCGAACGATCCTGACGATGCCAGGTTCCTGTCTGAAGTGGCTGGCGATAAGGTAGACGAAGTGTTCATCGGTTCTTGCATGACCAACATCGGCCACTTCCGTGCCGCTGGTAAATTGCTTGAGCAACACAAAGGCGGCCTGAACACCCGTCTGTGGATGTCTCCACCTACCAAGATGGACCAGGCGCAGTTGATGGAAGAAGGTTACTTCAACATCTACGGCACCGCCGGTGTTCGCACCGAGATGCCGGGCTGCTCCCTGTGCATGGGTAACCAGGCGCGTGTAGCTCCCAAGTCTACCGTTCTGTCTACCTCCACCCGTAACTTCCCGAACCGTCTGGGTGATGGTGCCAACGTGTACCTGACCTCTGCGGAACTGGCTGCTGTGGGCGCTATCCTGGGCAAACTCCCCTCTCCTGAGGAGTACATGGAATACGCCAAGGATCTGGACAGCATGTCTGCTGAGATCTACAAGTATCTGAACTTCGATCAGATGGAGAACTACACCAAGAAGGCTGCTGAAGCGACTGTCGCCTAAGCATTAAGCTTCAAGGTTTAGATCTACGAAAACGCCAACCTTCGGGTTGGCGTTTTATTTGTGGATGCTGAAAAGCAACGCGGGTTATCGCAGCAGGAGTATCTTGCCTATGGCGAGCCCGGATTCAAGACGACGATGGGCATCACCCACATTGGTAAACGAGTACCGCTCCTTGTCGAGCAACGGCTGTAGCGCTCCCTGTTCCAGCATATCGCTCATGGCGGAAACAAGGCGCGGCTGATCATCCATTCCAATTCCATGCAGCAAGGGAATAGAACGAAAAATCACATGTAGCGTCAGGCCTTTGGCATGCATCAGGCTCAGATCATGGGTGGAGCGAGTATTAATGGAACAGAGACGCCCCGAAATAGCAGTTGCCTCGATTGCCCGATCCACGTTCTCTTTACCCACAGTATCGAAGACCAGGCTGAAACCCCGCCCCTGAGTCAACCGCTGCTTGTAACCCTCTACAGACTCTTCACGATAAAGAATAATGTCGTCAGCACCCAGCTTCTTTGCCAACGCAGCTTTTTCTGGGGTAGATACAGTTGTAGCCACTCGCGCCCCAAAGTGCTTGGCGATCTGAATGGCAACATGCCCCACCCCACCCGTGCCAGCATGAATCAGCACATGCTCGCCAGCCTGGATTTGCGCTCGTTCAACAAGGGCTGTCCAAGCAGTCAAAAATACTAGCGGTACTGCAGCACACTCAGCCAGAGGCAATTTCATAGCTGGCGTGCGCTTTGCGAGTAACCGGGCATCGGCCACCATGAAGTCTGCGAGTGCGCCAGGCCAGCCCTTAGTTCCACCTGCGCACCCAAAAACCTCATCACCCACAGCAAAAAAGGACACTCCCGGGCCAATCTTGTCTATAACACCAGACACATCACCGTTCAGGATTGCCGGCATCTCAGGTCCAGCTTTTACAACCCCTGAGCGTATTTTGGTTTCAATAGGATTAACACTGGAAGCCACCACTTTGATTCGAACCTGCCCAGTCGACGGCTCAAGCGTCTTCACTTCCCGCTCGACAAACACCTCAGGGCCGCCAAACTCCTCGATAACCATCGCCTTCATTGCCATATCTCCTACTGTCAGGATGTGGTCAGTAAACAATCAACCGAATAAGAATCGCGGCTGCCATCACAAGGGTTATCCACTTCACCCATTTAGCGCCTTCATTGCTCAGGTTTACCTTAACGGCGACAAATGCTCCGGTAATATTGCCAAGCGCCAGAACCAATCCCATCCCCCAGCGTACTTGCCCATTAAGGGCGAAAATCAACAATGCAGGAACCGTGTAAAGCAGAATAATAGACACCTTGAAAACATTGACCTGGCGTAGATCAATGCGCAGCAATCGATACAAAACCACTATAAACAGAGCGCCCACGCCCACCTGAATAAAGCCGCCATACACGCCAATCAGAAACATGGCGATATAAATCACCGGGCCAAGCCTGTTTACAGTCAGCGGACTGGTTTCCAGGTGGGGCTGAGGCAACAGCATGAATGCCGAAGCGAAAATCATGGCAAGAATCAGCACCCATTCGAATACAGCGTCTGGCACCCATGTCGCTACCCAGGCTCCCAGTAACGAGCCAAGAACTGCTGGCACTGCAAGGTGCAAGCTAACACGGAGATTACCGTGGCCCAGGCGCCGGAAGCCTGCCACAGCGGTGGTGCTTTGCAGAATAATTGCAACTCGGTTGGTACCGTTTGCAACCTGAGGCGGAAGCCCAAGAAACATCAACAGTGGCAGCGTAAGCATTGACCCACCTGCTGAAAGTACATTGATGAATCCGGCAATGCCGCCTAGCGCCAGCAATGCTATAACGTCTGTAATGCTCATGCAGCGTTCGCGCTTCCTGCGTTATTCCCCGAGCGAGCTCCACTGAGACGTTTGCCACAACGACTGCTCCACACCAGAACAGCAATAAATATAATTAGCCCTGCCCCATCAATCAGTAGCTGCCCATGGGGCCAAAGCATCAAGGCGCCAAGGGGAAACATCAACGCTCGAACCAGCAGGTTAAGCTTGTGCTCCAAGTAACCTTCGAGACCCGCGATGATGGCGTAGATACCGAATAACGCAAAACAGAACACCTGGATCATTTCAGTAAAATCGCCGGTAATCAGTGGCGAGTAGGCAAACAGAAGCGGCACTATATAAAGCCCTTTCGCCAGTTTCCAGGCAGTAAACCCGGTGCGCATCTGTGGGGTTCCGGCAATAGCTGCAGCAGCAAAAGCTGTAAGGCAAACCGGAGGTGTCACGTTGGAATCCTGGGAAAGCCAGAAGATGACCATATGCGCAGCCACCAGCAGCATGGAAAGTGATTCCGGCGATAACGCCTGCTCAAGGAGTTGGCTACTGAAGGTATCCGGCACCAATGCGAGCATCTGTTGCGCGGTAGTGGCATCCATGGGGCCATCCAATAACGACAGTTTATCCGGTGCTGCGAGCATGAAGATGGCTTTGGCCTGCTCGGGAAGATTGCCATTTACCATCAACTCCAACAACTGGCTTTGCGCGATCAGGTTGTAAATCGCAGGTGCTGAAAGTGTCGCAAGAACAATATACGCCGCCGTTACGGGCAGCCCCATTCCCAAAATCAGCGAGGCCAGCGCCACCAGAAAAATGGTGATCAGCAGGCTTCCCCCGGCCCAATCGGTAATCATCAGCGAAAACGTATTACCTATGCCCGTGGTAGACACCACCATCACAATAAGCCCGACGGTAATCAGCAGGATCGCTGTGGTCGTAATGTTTCGCGTCCCCATCGCCAGAGCGTCGAGTATATCTCTTACCCCCATTGGGTTCTTCGATAGCCATGACGCAGCAATAACAGACACAATGGCTATCCCCGCAGCGTAGGTTGGCGTAAACCCGTAAATAAGCGCGGCTACAAGAACGACCAGTGGCAGCAAAAAGTGCCAACCGCCCTTCAGCACGTCCTTTAGCGAGGGCGCAGCTTCATCTTCCAGCTTGTCAGCATGGCTGCGTTTGGCCTCGATGCGCACAAACATGGCCACCGAGATGAAATAGAGAAGCGCTGGGAGTGCTGCTACACCAATGATGGTGAGGTAGGAAACTTGAGTGTAGGAAGCCATGATAAAAGCACCCGCACCCATCACTGGAGGCATCAATTGCCCCCCGGTTGAAGCGGCGGCTTCAACGCCGGCAGCAAAGCGTGCGGGAAAGCCCGCTTTTCGCATCAAGGGGATGGTAATAACACCGGTAGAAACCGTATTGGCTACGCTGGATCCCGAGACCGACCCCATTAGGCCGGAGGCAAACACCGCCACAAATCCGGGACCGCCCACGAAACGCCCTGCGGCACAGCGCGCCAGTTCGATGATAAAGTCCCCGGCTCCGGATTTCACGAGAAAGGCACCGAACAGAATGAACATGAATACGTAGGTCCATGAAATACGTGCGATGGAACCCAGCATTCCCTGACCACCGATATATGAGCGATACAGAACTGTCTCCCAGGAAAGCCCGGGGAAATTAAAGATGCCGTCAACGTATTGGCCCCACCAAGCCACATAGGTCAGAGCCACAATACACAGCACGGGAATAAACCAGCCTACTGTGCGACGTGCCAATTCCAGTACCAACGCCACGGATGCGATGGAGAAAACCCAGTCCCCGGTAGAGAAATTGAACCCGCGCTGATACAGAGCATCCTCAAAGAAAATCAGATAAAAAGCACAGGCAAGTGCAGCAAGCCCGAGCATCACATCTACACCAAGCGCTAGCCTCTGCCCACCAACCGTTTGAGCCTTGAACATGGGGGTGGTTAGCGTACAGATCAGCCCGAAAAGACCAAAGTGCAGAGCTGAGCTCCACAGCTCAGAGAGCGTCGAAAAAGTGTTGAAATACAGATGAACCAGCGCAGTAGCGATCGCGAGCCAGAAGATCACTGGCCCTAACAACCAGTGATCTACTCGCTCGCTCGCCTCGCTGGCACTTTCATCCCGAACCGCAATTACGGGCTCGCCTTCTGCTTTAGCTGTCACCATTACTTCGCCAGCAGGCGTTCAGGAATGGTCAAGCCCTGCTCTTGATAGAAACGGGCAGCCCCGGGATGGAGCGGCATTGGCAGACCTGCTATGGCTTTCTCCAGCGCCATCGCTTTCGTTGCCTGATGTATGTTGTTCAAGAACGGAAGGTTCTCGTAGATGGTTTTCGTGATTTCATAGACATCGCTCTCCGAGACATCATCTCGAACTGCCAGGATATTGGGCTGCGCAATGGTATTAATATCCTCGGCCTGCTTGGGGTAGGTTCCTGCCGGGATGGTATAAGGCGTCCACAGCTCAAAATCACTGTTGACCTTGGCAACCTGATCTGGCGTAAAGTTAAGGGTGGTAATCTTGTCACCCATATTGGCATAGGCTCTTGTTACTGCCGCCGCTGGCACACCCGCCGGAATATTCATGCCATCAATATTACCATTCTGCAGAGCATCCGCACTGGGTCCATAGCCTTGATATGCTAGGTTTACCTTTTCCAGATCAATGCCAACCTTGCCCAAAATAAAGCGACCGGAACCCTCGGTTCCTGAGTTTCTGGCACCAATGGAGAAGCTTTCCCCATACAGATTTTTCATATCGTCAATTGTGCCGGTTTTGGCGATGCCCTTGGTTACTACGAAGTGCTCCACGTTCTGCCAAAGCATTGATACCGAGCGCAAATTTTTATACGGCTTGTTAACCGGCCCTGTGCCGTTCCAGGCGTAAGCTCCATATAGCCCCTGAAGAATGCCGAACTGGATCTGATTTTCGTCCATAAGCTTCAGGTTCTCAGCAGAGCCTGCTGAACTGATGGCTGAAACCGATATGTTGGTCGAAGGCTCCAGCTTAACTTTGATCAGCGTTGAAATAGCAACGCCCACCGGATAATAGGTACCGCCCGTTGTGGCGGTACCCATCACGTAATTGCCCTCCGCCTGTACACCGCTGGAAAGAGAGACTGCGGCAGCTGTCAGCAGCCCCGCGGCGTATTTAAAAACCCTGCGCTTACTCATGGATAGCTCCCTTTTTATCATTGTTTTTGCCCAATCATAGAAGTGTAACTAACTAAAGATAGTTGCACTCCACTGGATCTACCAGTCCATACAGCTAAACAGGCCATAAAAAAGGGCCCCCGCAGGAGCCCTTTCTTACTAACTTATAACGCATCACCGCACTCGCGGTTAGCTGTACTGCTCTGCCTGATATTCATTGGCATCGGAAGTGATAAGACTAACCACTATGATTGCAATGAAAGAGGCTGCAAAGCCCGGCATGATTTCATAAACACCGGGGCCTCCCATGAACTCACCATTCCAGCCCAAGGATACCCAGATCATTGCCGTACCGGCACCTGCGATCATACCCGCCAGTGCGCCAGCACCATTCGTGCGCGGCCACATGAGTGCGAGAATGATCAGAGGCCCAAATGCCGAACCGAAGCCTGCCCAGGCGTTACCAACCAGGCTCAGCACGTTGGAGGTTGGGTCAGATGCGATAACCGCTGCGACCAGACCAACAAGCACTACGCACACACGACCAACGTTTACACACTCGCGGTCACCTGCTTCTTTGCGCAGGAACAAGCGGTAAAAGTCTTCAGTCAGTGAAGAAGATGCTACCAGCAGCTGGCTGGAGATGGTGCTCATTACCGCCGCCAGCAAGGCTGCATACAGGAAGCCTGTAATTAGCGGGTGGAACAGCAAGTCTGCGAGAATGATAAAAATCGTTTCGGGATCGTCAATTTGCATGCCATTACGCACTGCATAGGCGCGACCGAAAATACCGAGACCAATCGCACCAATCAAGGAAATCGCCATCCAGGACATGCCGATATTACGGGCAGTCGGTACTTCTTTCACTGAACGGATTGCCATGAAGCGAACGATGATGTGCGGCTGGCCAAAGTAGCCCAAGCCCCAAGTCACTGCAGAGAGCCATCCAACAAAGGTAAGCCCCTCTGTCCAGGATAGCAGGGTGGGATCAACCTCATTCAGCGTAGCGGTCGCCTGGGCAAAGCCGCCACCGCCTTCGCCAAATAGCACAACGGCCGGCATGAGAACCAGAGCAATCATCATGATGCAGCCCTGAACAAAGTCGGTCATGCTCACAGCCAGGAATCCGCCAACCACGGTGTAGGCAAGTACAACACCCAGCGTTATGACGATGCCCACGCCGTAATCACCCATACCGCCGAAGTTGAATATTCCGGCAAATGCACTTTCAAAGAGCTTGCCCCCGGCTACCAGGCCAGAGGCTGTATAAACCGAGAAGAACACAACGATAACGATCGCCGCCACAGTTCGTAGTGGCAACGCCTGAGTGGGGAAACGGTTGGCTAGAAAAGCTGGAATAGTCAGGGCGTTACCGTAATGAACTGTTTGTGATCGCAGCCTGGGAGCAACAAGAACCCAGTTAAAAAACGCACCTACAAACAAACCAACGCCGATCCACGCTGAAGCAAGGCCTGACACATACATCGCCCCCGGAAGACCCAGAAGCAACCAGCCACTCATATCGGAAGCGCCAGCAGACAAAGCGGCTACTTTGGGGCTCAGACCCCTACCGCCAAGCATGTAATCTTCGGATGAAGAGGTAGATGTGCGCATCGCAAAAAGGCCGATGCCAATCATCACCGCAAAATAAGCAAATAGACTAATCCAAACACCAATAGCCATGGAACTCCTCCGGTTTAATGAGTCGGATTATATCCGCTCGCTATGCACAGCCTTGGCGAGAGCGCCAGCTAACTGTGTCGTTCTTCTTGTTTACGGGTATGCCTTACGAATCTGAGCGAAACAACGTATCGCACACTCAGGCTTAACTATAGTTAAGTATTGCCATTTTGCGACCGAACCAAGCAACAGATTCTCAGCATGAGATTTGACGCAACCAGCCTAGTATTACTACGTATTATCCGCTTACAAAATCCTACGGTAATTTTGTCGAATTCTACGGGAATGACGCAACTTCAGATAAAATCAGGCAACGTTATCACGAACTTGCAGTTTTGTAGGGGTAGTTCCTTTGTGTTTGCGCAGTGCATTGGTCAACGCACTCTGAGATGAGAAGCCAACCCGATAACTGATTTCCGAGACAGAAAGCGGCGTCGAAATTAAAAGTTTCATGGCCTGATCCAGCCGAGCCTCCAACAAAAACTGGTGCGGTGTAGTTCCTACCACCTCACGAAATACCTCATGAAAACGGCTTACGCTCAAGCAAGCCTCACTGGCGAGATCCTGCACCCTGATTTTTTTATGCAGATTTGCCCGAATATAACGGTTCATGGCATCCGGGTTCAGGCTGTGGCGGTGAGACGTCCGAACTCTCTGATCAACCACTCTGTCAGCCATACAATAGAGAATACTGGCCGCAAGATGACCCTGCATTGCCTGATTTCCGGGTGACCGATCGAATTCGCCGGCCGCAAACTGGACCAGGCCCTGCAACCGTCTGTCCATTTGAATGGTACGGGGCTTTTCAAACACACGAACCATGCGCTCATAGTCAGCATGATTTGGTGTAGAAATAGCAGGCGTTGATGGATCAAGATTGATGACCATCACGTGATTCTGATGATCACCGCAATAGTCGTGCCTGGCCTCTGTGGGCACGAGGCAGGCCTTCCAGGTGTCCAGATGAGATCCGGTCCCGTCAACGCTCAAATCTGCCTCGCCCTGAACACCTATAACGATCTGGTGATGCTCATGGCGGTGCTGGTGAGCGGCTATGGGCAATTTGAGTAGACGGGCATCCAACATAGACGCGACCGGAACCTATAATTGAGAATGTGACTCAATTAAAGCAGATCTGATTGGAACTTGCACATAAGTTCACGGATATGGGCGCTAACCTGCTCCAGTGGGTCTGCCGCATTCACAATGCTGTAGCGAGACGGGGCCGCTTCGGCGCGAGCCAGATAGGTATCACGAATGCGCTGAAAAAAGGCCACCGCCTCCTGCTCAAAACGGTCCAACTGCCCTCGATTCCTCGCGCGGGTCATACCGGTTTCAACAGGCGCATCCAATAGGACCACCTGGTCCGGGCGAACATCACCCTGCACCAGGCTTTCCAGCAGTGCAATCCGTTCACTTGGAACACCACGCCCTCCGCCCTGGTAGGCAAAGGTCGCATCGGTAAAGCGATCGCAAAGCACCCACTGTCCTCTCTCCAATGCAGGAAGAATCAATGTGTGCAAGTGTTGCGCACGGGCTGCGAACATCAACAACAACTCAGTGAGTTCGTTCACAGACTCATCCCGTGGCGCCAAAAGCAATTCACGAATCGCTTCGGCCATGGGCGTACCGCCCGGCTCACGGGTCACAACGCAATCAATACCGAGTTCGTTGAGGGTTTCAGCAGCCGTGGCTATCTGAGTGGATTTCCCTACCCCCTCAGTTCCCTCGAAGGTAATAAACCGGCCACGAACTGTCATTCTTTGTCATCCTTGCCAGGAGCAGGTGAAGACCGGTAATCCGACCGACGATTCAACTGAAACGCGCGAACTGCCTTCTGATGCTCCGCTAAAGTGTTTGAAAACTTGTGGGTACCATCACCGCGAGCCACAAAATAAAGAGCCGAACCGGAGCCCGGGTGCAAGGATGCGTGTATGGCCTCACGACCTGGCAAAGCAATGGGTGTTGGCGGCAATCCATTAATACGGTACGTGTTGTAAGGCGTGTGAGTACGCAGATCACGGCTGCCAATACGGCCTTTATACTTGTCGCCCATTCCATAAATGACAGTAGGGTCTGTTTGTAAACGCATGCCTTTCTGAAGACGGCGAACGAACACACCCGCTACTTCATTTCGCTCATGGGGCGCGCCGGTCTCCCGCTCTACGATCGAAGCCATAATCAGGGCTTCATAGGCACTATCGTATGGAAGACCTTCTGCCCGACCTTCCCACTCTTCAGCAAGAACGGACTCCATACGCCGATACGAACGCCGGAGCAGATCAAGGTCGGATTCACTGCTGGTAAACAGGTAAGTGTCCGGGAAAAACCGGCCTTCCGGGTGCTCACCCTCCGCGCCAACGGCTTCCATGATCTGCTCATCAGACCATTCTGTAGTGAGTTTCTTAAGGCGATCGGTAGTGGCCAAAGCTGCGCGCATGTCCTGGAACGTCCAACCTTCAATAAATTGAACGGACCAATGCTTGGTGTCACCCGTGACCATTTTATCGAGCATGGCTCTAGCGCTCATGCCATCGATAAATTCATACTCTCCCGCCTTTATTCTGGCTTGATCTGGATACAGCCGACCGAACACACGAACCCACAAGCTATCTTCGACCAACCCGCGAGCTTTTAATTGCCTCGCAACATCACTGAACGCTGTGCCGGCCGGCACATCAAATAGTACGGGCTCATCCATAGCAACGGGCTTCGATAAGGACCCTAGCCCCTGCCAGACCCATAATCCTGTACCCGCAGCCACGAGCAAGGCAGCGCAAATTCCTGCAATTAAGAGTTTCTTGAACAAAAGAATTATTCCAGCATTTCGAGAGGATTGAAGATTGTCGCAACTCCGTCATCTACAGGCAAATCCTGGCCGGCAAGCCGCCGCACAGGAACCACTCCTACAACGCTATTCAGGAGGAAAAGGCCCTGACAGTGGGATCCCATACTATCTGCGATGCTCACCGAGCGCTCGAAGACGGACTCTCCCCGCGCACGCAGCCGTTCCAGCACCCACTGTCGCATGATACCGGCAACAGCAAGGCTTTTTAATGGAGGCGTTACCCAGCCATCAGGCGCTTTGAGAAGCAAATTGGTGCGAGTCCCTTCAACCAGACTACCGGCACTGTCAGCCATGATGACCTCATACAGCTCCCCGTTAATTTCTCTGGCTGCCATAACCTGTTCGAGTCGGTTCAGGGATTTGATGCCAGCAAGCAGAGGGTTAACGGTGAGCGGTACTCGGGAAAAGTCAGCGATAACACCTGAGCTTGCCGGTAATACAGGCATGGGGCCAGCGGACACCATCAGGTTTGGCCGGGCTCCAACACTTGGCTGGTAGCCACGGCCACCTTCGCCTCGGGTAAGCATCAGCTTGAGCACCCAGCCACCCTCTGCGTCGGCTTTGCCGAAACGTTCCAGATAGCGATCGATAGCTGCTGTGCAGGCTTTGCGAAGATCCGTAAGCGCAATGGGAATCCCCAGCCTGCCCGCATCACGAACCATGCGATCCAAGTGGCGAGATAAAAGCACTCCCCGATCACCATGCATTCTTACGGTCTCGAAAAGGCCATCACCGTATGACGCACCCCGGTCACCCGCGGGGAGTCCTCTTTCATCCGCCCAGTACAGGTTGAACATGGCCCCTTAGCCTTCGTAGCGGCGCATAATCAAGGTGCCGTTGGTTCCACCAAAGCCAAACGAGTTGGATAAAGCCACGCGAACATCAGATTTTCGGCAGGTATTAGGCACCAAATCCAGATCGCAACCTTCATCGGGATTATCCAGATTGATCGTGGGCGGCAGTACGCCATCACGTATAGCAAGCAAGGAAAATATAGCTTCAACCGCACCGGCTGCGCCGAGCAAGTGCCCTGTCATGGACTTGGTGCTGCTCATTGCCAGTCGGCCTGCGTGTGCACCAAATACCCGCTTGGCGGCTGCAATCTCTGCCACATCGCCGACCTGCGTTGAAGTGCCATGGGCGTTGATGTAATCAACATCTTCCGGTTTCAGGCCTGCGTCTCTCAGCGCATTGTCCATCGAGCGGGCAGCGCCCTCGCCATCTTCCGGCGGCGCGGTAATATGGTGAGCATCATCACTCATACCAAAACCCACCAGCTCGCCGTAAATGGTCGCACCACGCTTTTTGGCGTGCTCCAACTCTTCCATCACAAGAACCCCGGCACCGTCACTCAGTACAAAACCGTCGCGATCCCGATCCCATGGGCGACTGGCTTTTTCCGGCTCGTCATTACGGGTTGAAAGTGCGCGGGCGGACGAGAAGGCCGCAACGCCTGTACGCGTTGTTGCCATTTCAGAACCACCTGCAAGCATGACATCGGCATCGCCGTAAGCAATGGTGCGGGCAGCGTATCCAATGTTATGAGTACCGGTAGTGCAGGCGGTCACTATGGCAATGTTCGGGCCTCGGTACCCGAAGCGAATGGCGGCATTACCGGAGATCATGTTGATCACCGATGCGGGAACAAAGAACGGCGACACTTTGCGCGGGCCAGACTTTTCCATTGTCAGCACGCTCTTTTCGATATACTCAAGCCCGCCAATACCTGAGCCGATAGCAATACCAACTCGATCCTTATCCAGCGCTGCATATTCTGCAAGCCCGCTGTCATCGACAGCTTGCTGAGCGGCAATCAGGCCGTAGTGAATAAACGCGTCCAGTTTTCTGGCTTCTTTTGTCGAGAGATAGGACTCCAGATCCAGGTTTTTGATTGCACCACCAATGCGGGTGCCATACCCGGACGTATCAAAACGGTCGATCATGCCGATCCCGCTTCGCCCGGCAAGAACAGCCTCCCAGGACGTCGCTACATCGTTTCCCAGTGGAGACAACATCCCCATGCCCGTGATAACAACCCGTCGTTTACTCATAACTGCGCTCACCTGGTCATTTCATGCGTCAGTGTTGCTGAATGAACCCGCATTTCGGGTCATTTTTAGGCAATAAAAAAGCCGTCCCTCACTGAATGACAAGGACGGCTTTTCGCCTGGCTAACTACAATGCAGAGTATCAGGTATGCGCGACGATGTAGTCGATCGCGTCCTGAACACTGGCCAGCTTCTCGGCTTCTTCATCAGGAATTTCAGTTTCAAATTCCTCTTCCAGTGCCATCACCAGCTCAACGGTGTCCAGTGAGTCAGCGCCAAGATCCTCTACAAAAGAAGATGAGTTCTGAACTTCGGACTCTTTAACGCCCAGCTGTTCACAAACGATCTTCTTAACGCGCTCTTCAACTGTACTCATAATGTCCTCACTTATTGTGTATCTACCAAGCAACTCAAGTGCTGCCAGTTTAGTGTAAACCCTACCTGCAAACAAGCAGGGATCCGGTTAAACATGTTGCGCGACAACGAGTTGCGCACGAGCTCCGATGCTGGAGCTTATCCCATGTACATTCCGCCGTTCACATGAATGGTTTCCCCAGTCACGTAACCGGCAACATCCGATGCCAGGAAAGCAACAAGCGCTGCCACCTCTTCCGGCTCCCCCAAACGACCCGCGGGTATGATTTCCAGCATAGCTTCACGCTGCTTGTCGTCCAGTTTTTTTGTCATATCTGTGTCGATAAATCCAGGGGCTACACAATTCGCTGTGATGCCACGATTCGACATTTCTTTAGCAAGGCTGCGGGTAAACCCCTCAACGCCGGCTTTTGCTGCACAGTAATTGCTCTGCCCGGCATTGCCCATACTGGCAACCACAGAGCTTACGTTGATAACGCGCCCCCAACGTGCCTTCGCCATGCCTCGCAACACAGCTTTAGTCGTACGGTACACGCTTGAGAGGTTGGTTTCGAGAACCGCCGCCCAATCATCGTCTTTCAGCCGCATCAGCAGGTTATCACGGGTGATGCCAGCATTATTGACCAAAATCAGAGGTGCCGCAGATCTATTGGCTATTTCTTTCAGGCCAGCTTCAATGCTTTCGGCATTCGCGACGTTCATCACGATGCCATAACCGTTTGCACCAGCCGCCTGGAGGTTTTCGGTAATAGTTGCTGCCCCCTCTGCGGTTGTGGCAGTGCCGACAACCTCTGCACCCTGCTTTGCGAGCGCCAGAGCAATAGCTTTTCCGATTCCGCGAGTAGCACCGGTTACCAGTGCTGTTTTACCTTCCAGAGACATGCACAACTCCATTAAACATCAAGACGGTTCAAATGCCGCAAGTGCAGCAGCCAACGCCTCGGGGTCTTCGATGCCATGAACGGCGAGCCCCCGGTCAATTCGCTTGGCCAGCCCTGCAAGCACTTTGCCAGTGCCACACTCAAGGGCAACCTTAACGTCATTCCCCACCAGTGTGCGAACCGAATCCGTCCACAATACCGGAGAATACAACTGCTTCAACAGATTTGCCTTTAGTGTAGCTGAATCTGTAACCGCTGCAGCGTTAACATTCTGTATAACCGGGATGACAGCATCGTTAAAACGAACCTCATCCAGAGCCTGACCCAGCTCTTCAGCTGCGCCCTTCATTAAAGCACAGTGCGAAGGAACGCTGACCGGCAAAGGCATAGCCTTACGCGCGCCCCTGGCTTTACAGGCTTCAATAGCCCGATCAACCGCGGCAACTGAGCCGGCAATGACAACCTGGCCGGGCGCGTTAAAATTAACCGCTGCCACCACATCGCCATTCGCAGCTTCTTCACAGGCCGCAACAACATCGGCGTCCTCCAGACCAAGAATAGCCGCCATTTTGCCTTCGCCAGCAGGAACGGCCTCTTGCATCAGTTCACCACGCAGGCGCACCAATTTCACAGCTTCTACAAAATCAAGGCTTTCAGCAGCTACCAGCGCACTGTACTCACCCAGACTGTGCCCCGCCAGAAAATCGGGCCGCGGCCCGCCGGCAACAAACCACTCACGCCATAGTGCGACGCTTGCAGTCAGCATCGCGGGCTGGGTAATCATGGTCTGATTGAGCTCTTCTGCCGGCCCTTTCTGGCAAAGATGCCACAAGTCGTAGCCCAGCACATTCGAGGCTTCTGCAAAGGTTTTGTTAATCATGGGCCAAGATTCGGCAGCTATGGATAGCATGCCAACCGACTGGGAACCCTGTCCGGGAAATATAAAGGCTGATTTCATAAGCGGGATCTTATCGTCATTGGGAGTTTCAGGAGATTAGCCAATAGTACAAGTTGGCTGGATTTTGCGCGAATAAACCGAATGATTTCAAACAAGCTCTTTTTCAAGGAGCCAGAGGCAGAGGGCTACTCAAAGCATCAAATCATCGAGACGCTCATTAATGCGCCTGGGGACCTCGAGTTCAACCTCAAGAACGGCTTGGCGAATGGCCGCAAGCATGGCCCGTTCATTGGCGTTGCCGTGGCTTTTTATAACCACGCCCTGAAGGCCAAGAAGGCTGGCACCATTGTGCCGCGAAGGATCCATCAAACGGAGAAGCCTACCGATGATAGGACGTGCGAGAAGACCTACAAAACGGCCGTAAAGAGTGCGGGTAAATGCCTGCTCCATCAACTCAATAAGCAACCCGGCGACACCCTCGCCCGTTTTCAGCGCGATATTACCCACAAAGCCATCACAAACCACTACATCCGCAACATCACGAAACAGATCACTGCCTTCCACGTAGCCGATATAGTTAATGGAGTCGCATTGGGCGAGCATGTGAGAGGCAAGGCGAACTTGCTCGTTGCCTTTTATCTCCTCCTCGCCAACGTTCAACAGCGCCACTCGAGGCTCGCCCTGACTGCAGATTGCCGATGCCATCAGTGAGCCCATCAGGGCATATTGGTAGAGGTTTTCCGCACTGGAATCAACGTTGGCGCCAAGATCCAGAACATGGCAGCGCCCCCGTAGCGAGGGGATAAGTTTGGTGATTGCAGGGCGTTCAATGCCCGGATACATACGGATAATGGAACGACCAAATGCCATCAAGGCCCCGGTATTCCCCGCACTGACACACCCCTGAGCCTCGCCATCACGCACCAGCCTCAAGGCAATTGCCATGGACGAGTTTTTTTTATGCCGCAACGCATGGGACGGGCGCTCGTTCATGCGCACAACGTCTGCAGCTTCAACAATACGAATTCGTGGGTGCCCCTCATGCAACAAAGCCTCAAGCTCACTCCGGATTCCCACCAGAATGAAGCTCAAGGCTTTGTTTTCACACACCGCTTCGAGGGCCGCAGCTACTACCACTGCCGGGCCTCGATCGCCACTCATGGCGTCAACCGCTATGGTAACCGGATTCACCGCTTGCCCACTCGATTGAGGTTTGCGCGGCTATACAACGAGATTACTCGTCGTTAGCTTCGATTACCTGCTTGCCACGGTAAAACCCGTCTGGAGATACGTGGTGACGGCGATGAACTTCACCCGTTGTTGAATCAGTGCTCAGAGCTGCAGTGCTCAGGGCATCGTGGGCACGACGCATGCCACGCTTGGAACGAGTCTTACGGTTCTTCTGTACAGCCATGGTTCTACTCCTGACCTGTTAACGTAAACTTTACTTGAATAGGGTTACGAATAACGTATGTTCGTTTGATTGCGCCGGCGCCCATTATAGATGCCCACGCCCTGATTAATGCTTTGTATTCTTGAGCCCCGCCAGCACACTGAACGGGTTTTCGCCTGCCTTCTTCTCAGGTTTTGCAGAAGAACCATCTGGCTCATAAGCTTTCAGGTCTTCGTTAGCCGGGCATTCGCCCCGATCGTGAAGAGGGTACGGCGCCAAAACCAACAGCAACTCGTCCTCTGTCATCGACCACAAATCCGCACTGAAATCATCAGTCAGAAAAGGTTCAAGGTCTTTAGGCAAACCTTGGGCCTGCTCATCACTGGTCACCAGCCCAAGTACGAACTGAGAAACCAACACAGATTTCATAGGCCCCATGCAACGCTGGCACTCCAGATTTACCGGAACCTCCAACTCACCCGAGACGATGCGGCGACGCTCGCTATCCTTATAAAAGGACAGCTTTACGCGACAGACAGCACCATCTTCAAACCCAAAAACAGCTTCACGGAAACGAGACAATGCACTGAGAGGAATTTCTCCCTCCAGTACGCTGTTGTGCTCCGCCAACTTATATGGGTCGACTATTTTCGGTAATTCGGCACTAGACGCATTTGACATAGGCGCGCAATTCTAGGGGCGAAGCTCGCTGCTGTCAAAGACTTCGTCCGCTTTTGCCAAGGGCTTTCCGTTTTCGTAGGTGTATTTTACGATACGGGCACAGAAATTGGCCCAAAATTATCGAAGGAGCACCGACTCATGCCCCGGAAACACCTGCTGCTGGCGTCTTCTTCCCCTTATCGCCGGGAGCTTCTAGCCCGGCTCGGGCTGCCCTTCAGCTGTGCAAGTCCGAATATTAACGAATCACCAGTACCAGGAGAAGATCCCGTTACCCTGGCGACACGCTTAGCCGAAAGTAAATCCATCGCCTTGGCTTCCAGTTACCCAGGACATTGGATTATTGGCTCGGATCAAGTTGCCGCCCTACCCAACGGCACCCTGTTAAATAAACCCGGAAATTACTCAACTGCCTTCCAGCAACTGGAGCAGTGCAGTAGCAAAAGCGTCAACTTCCATACCGGGCTTGCGCTTCTGGACGTCGACTCCGGAAATCTACAAACTTATTGTGAGCAATTTACCGTACATTTTCGCGATCTGACGACCCGGGAGATCGACGCATACCTGCACAAAGAAGAACCTTACGACTGCGCGGGCAGCTTTAAAATGGAAGGCCTGGGCATAAGCCTTTTCCGAGAACTGCAAGGCAGAGACCCGAACAGCCTTGTCGGCCTCCCACTTATCGCGCTCAATGAAATGCTGATAGCCTGGGACAGAAATCCGCTAATGGAGCCCTAGCAACCTCTCCCGCCCGCTATTAGCGTAATTCCAGTCGAGACTCCACGAGTTGCGAAGCAATGCCCTGACCAAAAGAGACACCAAGCTGATCCACAAGATCTCGCAGCGCCCCTTTGCGGCGACTGTAATCGACCAAGTCTTCCTGACCAACAATCTGCCTGGCAACATAGGAGGTGCTTCCCAGCCCATCAATCAGCCCAAGCTCAAGAGCCTGCTCTCCACTCCAAACCAACCCACTAAACAGCCGCTCATCGTCCGCAAGGCGGTCTCCGCGCCCTTTCTTTACAGCCTCTATAAATTGCTGATGCGTGTTCTCGAGCACGCTTTGCCAGAAGGCCACCTCCCCTTCTTGCTCTGGGGAAAACGGATCCAGGAACGCCTTGTTATCGCCTGATGTATAAAGCCTACGCTCAACACCCAGCTTATCCATAGCACCTGTAAACCCGAAACCGCCAGCTACAACACCAATAGAGCCTACAAGGCTGGCGCGGTTTGCGTAGATTTCATCAGCCGCTGCCGCAATATAATAAGCGCCGGACGCACCGATATCCGAGATCACCGCATAGATTTTCTTCTCCGGGTGCTCGCCCCTGAGGCGTTTGATCTCGTCGTAAATATAACCGGACTGAACAGGACTCCCTCCCGGACTATTAATACGTAATATCACCGCCACAGCATTCTCCTGCTCAAATGCTGATCGCAACGAGCCAACAATATTGTCGGCACTGGCGATCTCATCAGCAGAAATTGGCCCGCTAATTTCGACAACCGCTGTATGCTCGCCAGTTGTTGCCTCCAAGCTCCCACCGAGCGGTGACCAAACAATCGCCAACAGTGCAAACAGGTAAGCAAAGGTAAGGAACTTGAAAAAGATACCCCAGCGCCGGCTACGACGCTGCTCAGACTGCAATGACATCACCAGCTTTTCTATCAACTTCCAGTCGCGCCCTGTCTCCGGCGGCAGGTTTGGCTTGCGTCGCAACGCACCTTGCTCGGCAGGTTTATCTCCCCACTCAGGCGCTTTATCGGAATCCCAGTCACTCATGAACGTTTCCTGTCAGAAATAAATTTACCAAGGCCAACCTACAAACCAAGTACGTCGCGAAGGTCCGCAACAGTATCTACAATCGCGTGAGGCGCATAATCACCAAGCACGTCGCGCTTGTGCACACCCCACTCCACACCAATAGAGGGCATACCGATTCGCTGCGCCATTTCCAGGTCATAGCGGGTATCGCCGATCATGACGGCTTCGGCAGGTTTGATGCCATAAAAAAGCAAAATCTCTTCCAGCATGCGCGGATCTGGCTTGGATCGGGTTTCATCGGCGCAGCGGGTAATATCAAAATGCGGCCCCAACCCACTGGAAACCAGCGCGGGCTCAAGCCCTCTGCGACTTTTGCCAGTTGCTACCGAACACCCGCGACCAGAACTCTGAAGATCCAGTACGACATCCGCCATACCTTCAAAAAGATTCTGCGGCGTTGTTATTTTACGAAAGAAATAATTCGCATACCCTTCTCGTATGCTTGTTATCTCGTCGCGACCAAGCCCCGGATAAAGCCGCTCCAAAGCCTCAACCATGCCCAAACCAATTATGTCCCGGTATGCCTCTCGCTCCAGCGCCGGGTACCCGAGATCTGTGGCTGCCTGGTGCAGGCTCTCGGCAATATGGTCTACGGAATCCACCAAGGTTCCATCCCAATCGAAGATAACCGCTTTCACATCCATTAATCTGCTCCCGTCGCACGCACTTCAAGCCTGCCTAGCACGTGACTGAATACATCATCATAAGGTGCCTCAAACCGAACCGCCTCCCCGGTAACAGGCAGGGAGAATTCGAGTGCTCTGGCGTGCAACATTAAACGCTGCCCACCAACCGCCCGAAACGCTTTGAGACTTACATCATCCATATACTTGTCATCACCCGCTATCGGATGACCGGAACACAAACTGTGAACGCGAATCTGATGGGTTCGACCAGTAATGGGCGAGGCCTCCACCAGACTGTACCCTTTGTAGCGCTCCAAACAACGAAAGGTTGTCAATGAGGCCTTGCCAGCTTCATCCACCCTGACCCGACGCTCCCCATTAGGCATTTCATAGCGCAACAAAGGCTCTTCAACACGACTAAGCTTATCCGGCCAATCCCCGGCAACCAGTGCATGGTACTGCTTGCGAATGCGCCTTTGCCGAAGTTCATCTTGCAAAAAACGCAAAGCTGAGCGTTTCTTGGCAACCATAACCAGACCGGAAGTATCCCTGTCCAAGCGATGCACCAATTCGAGGAAGCGCGCCTCCGGCCGAGCTGACCGCAGCACCTCAATCAACCCGAAACTGAGACCACTACCACCGTGCACTGCTATTCCAGATGGCTTATTAACCACCAGCATCTGGTCGTTCTCGAACACTACCGCAGCCTCTACGACACTCTGCACCCGACTACCTGGAGCAGCTTGCGGCACTTTTTCTTTCCGTATAACCGGTGGGATACGCACCTGATCGCCCGTCACAAGACGGGTATCCGGCTTCACCCTGCCCTTATTAATTCGCACCTCGCCTTTGCGCACGATGCGATAAATGATGCTTCTGGGCACCCCACGAAGCTGCGCCAACAAAAAATTATCCACGCGCTGACCATGGTTATCCTCATCTACCGTTACCCATACAACCCCCTGCTGCACCACTTGCGGGCCAGGGCTAGCCTGCTTGCTGTCTTCGCGAGACACCGGATGAGGCGCCGACTTTCTCACCCGGGATTTAGCGGGCTTTCCGGTAGCAGTTTTGCGGGACATAAGGTTCCTTTCACGGGTGGTAAAACTGGCGACAAAAGCAGGATTGAACGGTTCTTTGAATACTGTTATATTCCGGCGTGATCTGTCGTTTGTCTACGGCCTGACCTACTCTAGTCAGAAGCCGGAGCGGCAGAAGAGTATACCGACACTATTCAAGAGTTTGAACGCCGGACGCCCAATCACTATCGGGCACGGCGTAAGAAATGCTTCCGGAGTGTCAGAGCAGACCCGTAAAAAGAAACGGCGAGCTGACACCGGAGAAACTGAAACCGCGCGGAAAACCGCCGGGCGATATCGCGAAGAATCACTGCCACGCAAGGCCGGGCCGTCCAGCTTACGAATACGACGTGAGACCCAGGCACTTGTGTGAACTAGAAAACGGATTATATGCGCCAACAGACACGAACCCTATACGACTCTTCTCTGCCATTAGGTAGGCGGATTGTCAGCGGTGGTCTCAGATCAACGGGATCATACCCCGGAAGGGAATGATTCGTCTGTCCGCCGCTCACCCCCTGATGTAACAGGGCCAGCGGCACGCATATCCCTGCTTCGCAGATGCGACGCCCTATGGTTTTCTGTCAAAATTTACTGACAGGAATAACCTCTTTCCATGAAAAGAATGCTCATCAATGCAACTCACCCAGAAGAGTTGCGCGTCGCCCTGGTTGACGGCCAGCGTCTGTTTGACCTCGATATCGAATCCAGCTCCCGTGAGCAGAAAAAGGCCAACATCTACAAGGGGCGAATTACCCGCGTAGAGCCGAGCCTGGAAGCCGCATTTGTAGACTTCGGTGCAGACCGCCATGGCTTTTTGCCATTAAAAGAAATCTCCCGGGATTACTTCAAAAAGTCACCAGGCCAGATTGAAGGCAAGGTGAACATCAAGGAAGTGGTTGCTGAAGGTCAGGAAGTCATTGTTCAGGTTGATAAAGAAGAGCGTGGTAACAAAGGTGCCGCACTGACAACCTTTATCTCCCTTGCCGGCCGCTATCTTGTGTTGATGCCCAACAACCCTCGTGCAGGTGGTATCTCCCGCCGCATTGAAGGGGAAGAGCGCGCGCAGCTGAAAGATGCCATGAACAGCGTTCAGGTGCCCAAGTCCATGGGCATTATCGTGCGCACCGCAGGCATCGGCCGCACGTCTGAAGAGCTTCAGTGGGATCTCGACTACCTGGTGCAATTCTGGGAAGCCATTACCCAGGCCGCCGGTGAGCGCAAGGCACCCTTCCTGATTCATCAGGAAAGCAACGTTATCATCCGTGCTGTTCGCGATTACCTGCGCCAGGATATCGGAGAGGTACTGATCGACTCGGAAGGCGTTTACGAAGACGTGCTTAACTTCGTTCGCGCAGTAATGCCAACCTTCGAGAACAAGATCAAGCTGTACAAGGACGAAATCCCTTTGTTCAGCCGGTATCAAATTGAAGGCCAGATTGAGACCGCATTCCAGCGTGAGGTAAAGCTCCCCTCTGGCGGCTCTATTGTTATCGATCCAACAGAAGCTCTGGTTTCCATCGACATCAACTCATCCCGTGCCACCAAGGGCCAGGATATCGAAGAGACCGCTTACCAGACTAACCTGGAAGCAGCCGAAGAAATTGCACGCCAGCTCCGCTTGCGAGACATGGGCGGCCTGATCGTCATCGACTTTATCGACATGACCCCAGCCAGACACCAGCGCGAAGTCGAGCAGAAAATGCGCGAAGCCCTGGAAATCGACCGTGCCCGTGTTCAGGTTGGCAAGATCTCACGCTTCGGACTGCTGGAGATGTCACGCCAACGGCTGCGCCCTTCTCTGGAAGAAACCCGCAGTGAAGTCTGCCCGCGCTGTGAAGGCCAAGGCACGATCCGTGGCATCGAATCCCTGGCGTTGAGCATAATGCGCCTTATCTACGAAGAGTCATCCAAGGACAAGACCGGAGAGGTGCGAGCTATAGTGCCGGTTTCTGTGGCCACATTCCTGCTTAACGAAAAGCGCAAGCAGCTTGCCGATATTGAAGCCCGCCAGGAAGTGAACATTGTTATTGTGCCGGTTCCCCATATGGAAACACCGCACTTTGAAATCCTGCGTATGCGCGACGACGAAGCAGCTCCGGAGCATGTGTCGAGCCACCAGGTAGCTCAGGAATACAGCGAGCGCGAAGAAGAAGTCTTTGAAACGCCAGCAGCGGACAAACCTGCTCGCGAACAGGCTGCCATAAGGGCTATTCGCCCAAGGGCTCCTGTTCCGACCGCAGCAGCCCCGCAAGCAGCTGCCGCCCAAGCGTCAGCAGAGCAAGACGATGGCCTGTTCCGCAGAATAGGCCGCAAGATTGCGTGCTTCTTTAGCGGTGAAGAAGAGTCTCAGAGCGAAGTCAGCGGCAAAGGCAAAGCCAAGGCAAACGCTAACCGCGAAGATCAGCGCAACCAGGCTCGGCAAGATCGGCGTAAAACACGTGTTGCCCGCGATAGCCAAAACGCTGGCGGAACCAACCGCAAGCCTAACGAGCGCCGTCAAGGCAACAACCAGTCGAACCGCGGTGACGAAAACCGCTCGCGCGGCCGCAACCGCAACGACGACCAGGCCCGTCCCAATCAGAATCGTCAGGCTGCTGACACCGACACCAAGGGCTCTGACAACAGATATGGTGAAAGTCGCGGTGGCGATAACCGTCGGGACAACCGAAAAGATGGCCAGAACCGTGGTCAAAACCGCAATCGCCCGCAGCGTGAAGCTAAAAATAACGGTGATCAAAAAGACACGGTTCAGCAAGACGCCCCACAAAAGGCCCCTACTGAAAAGTCCAGCTCTGACGATAGCCGTCGTAAGCCACGCCGCCCCCGTAATCGGGATGGCTCACCTTCCGAGAACCCGGCATCTACACCGGCTGCCCGCAAGAACACCCGCAATGAGCGGCATCAGAAGGACACTCAGCCTGAAGCAGGTAACGACAACGCTGATGTAAAAACAGCAGCCGCAGCTGTGCCTGCAAAGGCCAATGCTCACGTTACTACCGATGCACCTGGAGCTCAGCAAGCCGAGCAAAAGCAACCGGAGCAGGCGAAAAAGCCTCAAGTTCCAGCTAAAGATTTGGCAGCTGAAAAGCCCGAAGTACCTGCTGCAAAGCCTAAAGTTGATACACCTGAAGCGACAACCGAGGCGAGCAAGGCATCTCCTGCCCCTAAGGCTAAGGAGCCTGAGGCCCAGAGCGCTAGTGAGCGCACCCCTGAGCCTGCCAGCAAGCCCACAACTGAGCCAGCGCAAAAGCCTGCTGCAGAGACCGAACAGAAGCCCTCAGCAACAGCCGAGCCCACAGTAAGAGCTGCAGAAGCGTCTTCCGCTAAAGCCGAAGAGCCATCTGCTAAAGAAATTAAAGAGCCTTCGGCTAAAGAGGCTAAAGAGCCCTTAGCTAACGAGACCAAAGAGCCTTCAGCCAAGCAGACTAAAGAAACACCCCCTGCAAAGGCTGAGCCTGCCGCTCCTGAAAGCGAAGCAGCTCCGGCTCGAAAGCCAAGATCAGCGCCCGCCAGAAGCAAAGCCAAAGCTGCCGCTGAGGATAAGCCTGCAGAAGCTGAGGACAAGTCTGTAGGGAAGGCACCGGCAGATAAGCCCGCGCCAGAACAGAGCAAACCTGCTCCGGCAGCAGCCACGCCGGTGGCTGATACTGGCATTCCAGTAACCCCCGGGCGCGCATACAACGACCCTCGTGAAGTGCGCAAGCGCCAACGAGCGGCCGAAGCAGCCAAAAAATCCGAGGAAAACTAACCGATGCTGTCCAATTCCGACATCGAAGCACTGGAAGACATACTGTTCGCAGAGCCTTGGGGCGACGACGCCCTGGACTTCTTCGGCTTTCATGGCGTGGTCTGCGCCAGTGTCGTCGGGCCAGCCAAACTGAGCGTGGAAACCGTTTTCCGGCTCGTGACGGGTACCGATGACACACCCGGCGGCGGAATTCCGGAAACCTTCCGCCAGTGCGTTGGGCAACTGGCGGGAGACATGACCAAAGCCCTCGATATGGGCCAGGCTATTGAACTTCCGGAACCGGAAGACGGTGACCCGATGAATGCACTGGAAAACTGGTGTGCAGGTTTTGTGGACACCTTCCTGGAGCATGAAGATGAGTGGCTGGACGCCGCAAGCGAAGAAGAGACAGCCGACCTGATGGTGCCCATGCTGACACTGTCAGGACTGTTTGATGACGAAGACTTCCAAAACGTTCGCAGCAGTGAAAAGCTGTCAGGTCAGATGGCAGATGCTATTCCTGACTCGCTGACTGATCTTTACCTGCTGTTCCACGCACCGGATTAATCCGGTGCGTGGGCGCCAGGAACCTGCTTGAAATGATGCCAGACTGGCTCCAGCCCGTCTGGCATTTTCATTATCCGCCCCAGCTCACACCAAGGCGCACCGGGAAAGTGAAAATCACTACCCTGAGACGCCAGAAGCTTCTCCCGCATACATAACTCGGTTAAAAACCCAAGGTCACCACTGGATTGCCCCGATGTGCTCACTTCAATGGACTGCCCCCCGGCACGGCGAAAATCGGCCGTCAGTTCCCGCAACTTCGTTGCAGTCAGCTGATACTTTCTGGGATGAGCCAGTACCGCAACCCCTCCCGCTGAATTGATCCATTGCACAACTTCCGTCAATTCTGGCCAGTAGGCCTTTACATCACCCACTTTACCCGCCCCCAGATGGCGCTTGAACGCCTGTGCAGCATTTTTCACCACACCTGACTCCACCATCACCCGTGCAAAGTGTGGCCGCCCAGGCACATCACCGCCAGCTTCTGTAGTGGCACGCTCAAGCAAGTCCGGAATGGCAAGTTTGCTCAGCCGGTCAGTAATCATCGCGGCTCTGGCCCAACGGTTACGGTTTTGCTGCTTTAACGCCGCGAGAAATTCGCTGTTGTTGATATCAAAGTCCAACCCGACGATGTGTATCGTGCGACTTCGCCACAAGCAGGAAAGCTCGATACCAGAAATCAACACCACTCCATTGGCGTCTGCTGCAACCTGGGCTTCAGCAAGGCCGCTAATCGTATCGTGATCCGTAAGAGCAAGATGCGTAACCTTGTTCTCTGCAGCACGAACCAATAGCTCCGTGGGTGAGAGCGCCCCATCTGACGCGGTGCTATGACAATGCAGATCAATGCACAAAACAGGGTCTTGCGGTATAGTCACAAAAATTTCCAAGTGAAATAAATAACGAAGTGAATGGCAACACACAGGTTCAGGCCAGATTATGCTGACCGGAACATACAGTGTACCAGCCCCGCAACTCCATGCGTCACTTTGCAGGCCCTCAAGGAATCGGAGACCCCATGTATTACGCCATTATCAGTGAAGATGTTGATAACAGCCTTGCCCTGCGCAAGAGCGCAAGGCCTGCTCATATTGAACGTCTGCAACAGTTGAAGAAAGAAGGCCGACTTCTCGTTGCCGGGCCTCACCCGGCTATAGACACCCCAGATCCCGGCGAAGCCGGCTTCTCAGGTAGCCTCGTGATAGCGGAGTTTGACTCCCTGGCGGCAGCTGAGGCTTGGGCGGCCAACGATCCTTATATGGACGCAGGCGTTTACAGCAGAGTAACGGTTAAACCATTTAAAGTAGTTCTACCCTGACGCTACCAATAGAATTCCATGAGCTTATTGTAATGACAGCTCGCTTGAACCACCGCATATCTGTGACAAAATTGCGGCTTTAATATTAACGAGTTTTTAAACCGAACATTGTGGGAACCTTGCCAGTGACGCTTTTTCGCCTTGCCATCAGTGCTTTATTTGTATTGTCATCCATAGCCATGGCTCAGGCGAAAACCGTCTGGGTTGATGATCAACTCTACCTACCTGTTCGTTCGGGCGCCGGCACCCAGTTCCGCATCATTGAAAACGCCGTACCCAGCGGCACGGCTTTGGAAGTTATCGACGTTTCTGATTCCGGCTATACTCGAGTACGTACACCAAAAGGCAATGACGGTTGGGTTTCTACCCAATACCTCAGTGAAACGCCCATCGCAGCGGACAGACTGAAAACCGTCAGCCGTCAACTCGAGCAGGCGCAAACAGAACTGGCCTCACTGAAAGGGCAGCTGAAGGACGTTTCCAGTGAGCGGGACACATTGAGTTCGGCAGAATCGACGCTCTCGACCCAGACAGAGGAATTGCAGCAGGAACTCAGACGTATCAAAAGCATAGCTTCAGATTCAATCAATCTGGCTCGCCGAAATCGTGAGCTACTGGAGGAGAATCAGAAGCTGCGCAACGACCTGGAAGTACTAACCGCTGAGAACGAGCGGCTGGAAGCCGGCAAGGAATCTGATTTCATGCTGGTTGGTGCCGGCCTTGTACTTGGAGGTGTTCTTCTGGCTCTGCTTATACCGATGCTCAAACCCACAAGAAAAACTGATAACTGGGCGTGAATTATATGAAGGACTATTCGGAGAAGCGCGATTTTCATCGCATGCAGGTTGAGTCAGAAATAGAGATCACTGATAGCAAAGGAAGAACGTTTGCTGGAATTTGCAGAGATCTCAGTGCTACGGGCATGCAATTGCTTGTCCGAGACCCCGTAGCCGTCGGAGAGGAACTGAGCACGGTGCTACACCCGAGCAACGATCAGTTCCCTCCACTGGAAACAATATGCGAGGTTATCCGTTGCGAACCTGAGGGTGACGGCTTTCTGCTGGGGGCCAACATCAGCGAAGTCACCCGCTAGGCGCACTCCCCTGGCGCTATACCAGGGATTTCTCTGACACGATGATGCCGTTGTTGTCAGCATACACGTAGTGGCCTGGACGGAAGGTCACGCCGTGGAACGTTACTGGCACATCCAGGTCGCCAAGACCGCGCTTTTCACTTTTCCGGGGATAGGTAGCCAGCGCCTGCACCCCCAGATCCGTTTTCCCGATCTCATCAACATCCCGCACACAGCCGTAAATGATTAAGCCTGCCCAGCCATTACTGGCGGCCTTCTCAGCCAGCATATCGCCAAGCAGCGCATGGCGCATTGAGCCGCCACCATCTACCACCATCACACGCCCCTTACCAGGCAGGCCAACCTGCTCCTTAACTACAGAGTTGTCTTCAAAGCACTTTACAGTGACGATTTCGCCACCGAAGGCCTTGATTCCGCCATAGTTATTGAAGCCGGGTGCTGCCACCTCAACTTCCGGAAACTCATCACACAAATCCGGAGTAATAATCGTTGTCACCTTATTGCTCTCCTTAATTGCCAAAGTAAGTGCAAGAAACAGTCAGTCGATTTTTTCGTCTGCGAGGAAGAACCAGGTATCCAGCACCGAATCCGGGTTAAGAGATACGGTATCAATACCCTGATCCATCAGCCATTTTGCAAGATCCGGGTGATCAGATGGCCCCTGACCACAGATGCCAATGTACTTACCTGCCTTTTTGCAGGCCTGGATGGCACTGGACAAAAGAATCTTGACGGCTTCATCCCGCTCGTCGAACAGGTGCGCAATAATACCCGAGTCACGATCCAACCCAAGCGTAAGCTGGGTCAAGTCGTTGGAGCCGATAGAGAAACCATCAAAGTGCTCAAGAAACCTTTCCGCCAGCAATGCGTTGCCCGGCAGCTCACACATCATGATCACCCGCAGGCCATTCTCGCCGCGCTTAAGACCGTTTTCAGCCAGCAACTTGACCACTTGCTCTGCTTCACCCACGGTGCGCACGAAGGGCACCATAATTTCTACGTTGGTCAGCCCCATTTCATTGCGCACTCTCTTGAGCGCGCGGCACTCCAGTTCGAAACAATCACGGAAAGTTTCAGAGATGTAGCGAGATGCCCCACGGAAACCCAACATCGGGTTTTCTTCGTCTGGCTCGTACAAAGTGCCACCAATCAAATTGGCGTACTCATTGGATTTAAAATCAGACAAGCGCACGATGACCTTCTTGGGTGAGAAAGCAGCGGCCAGGGTAGAGATTCCTTCCACCAGCTTATCTACATAAAAATCAACGGGTGAGCTATAACCGGAAATACGCTTTTCTACAGTCTGCTTTATATCCCGGGGCAGACTGTCAAAATTAAGAAGCGCTTTGGGATGCACACCAATCATACGGTTAATAATAAACTCGAGGCGTGCAAGGCCAACGCCTTCATTGGGCAGCGACTGGAAATCGAAGGCACGATCCGGGTTGCCCACGTTCATCATGATCTTGAACGGTATATTGGGCATGGAATCTACGGTATTTTCACGCAGCTCAAAGTCCAGTGCACCTTCGTAAATCAGCCCCGTGTCGCCTTCAGCGCACGAAACTGTTACTTCCTGCCCGTTCGTCAGTACTTCGGTGGCATCCCCACAGCCTACAACCGCTGGTATACCCATCTCCCTGGCAATAATGGCTGCGTGACAAGTACGGCCACCGCGATCTGTAATAATGGCAGAAGCCCGTTTCATAACAGGCTCCCAGTCCGGATCTGTCATATCCGTTACCAGCACATCGCCATCCTGCACCAGATCCATTTCCTTGATGCTGGTAATAATTTTGACAGGGCCTGCACCGATTTTGTGACCAATGCTACGGCCTTCCACCAGCACCGTACCGGTTTCATTGAGCAGGTAACGCTCCATCACGTTTGCAGACGCCCGGCTTTTAACCGTCTCCGGCCGAGCCTGCACGATGTAGATTTTTCCGTCGTCGCCATCTTTGGCCCATTCGATATCCATGGGCCTCTGATAATGTTTCTCGATGATCATGGCCTGCTTGGCCAGCTCTTCAACTTCTGCATCCGTAATGCAGAACCGACCGCGCTCTTCCGGATCTACCTTAATGGTCTCTACAAGCTGGCCCGTGTCCGGCTCTGAGTGATAAACCATTTTGATGGCTTTACTACCCAGGTTACGGCGCAGAACAGCGGGCCTGCCTGCGGCCAGTGTGGGCTTGTGAACGTAGAACTCGTCCGGGTTTACCGCACCCTGCACTACCGTTTCACCAAGGCCATAAGAACCAGTGATGAACACCACATCACGGAAGCCAGACTCTGTATCCAGCGTAAACATTACGCCACTGGCTGCAGTTTCACTGCGTACCATCTTCTGAATGCCGGCAGACAAGGCTACAAGCTTGTGATCAAAGCCGTGATGGACGCGGTAGGAAATAGCACGATCGTTAAACAGTGACGCAAACACCTCCTTGACCGAGGTACGAACCTGCTCCAGGCCAACCACGTTCAGGAAGGTTTCCTGCTGGCCAGCAAACGAGGCGTCCGGCAGATCTTCAGCGGTTGCAGACGAGCGCACGGCTACCGCCATACTCTCATTACCGTCCTGCATTTGTACGTAAGCTTCCTTGAGAGACTCTTCCAACGCATCCGGAAACGGCGTATCAATTATCCACTGGCGGATTTTTGCCCCTACGCGGGCAAGTTCGTTCACATCATTTACATCAAGCGTATCAAGGAGGTTATCAATTTTGTCCTTCAAACCATCCTTAGCGAGAAACTCACGATAGGCATGGGAAGTGGTAGCAAAACCGCCAGGAACGGTTACACCTGCATTGGCGAGATTACTGATCATTTCACCGAGGGAGGCGTTTTTACCGCCTACCCGGTCAACATCGGACATTCCCAGGTGATCAAACCAGATTATGTAATCTTCCAAAGCGCGTCTCCCTCGAATCTGTGTACTGAAGAATAAAACCGTGCCAGCGGCGGCAAGCGTAAAAAGCGGACAACAACCACTGCGGAGTCTCTAACTTGCCGTGTATGATACTGTAACCTTCGGAATTTACCTAGGGAGCCCCTGAGAAAGTACACTGTACGTTGCTGGGAGCCCCTGACAAATGCGCCCCGACATTTCTCCTGACACGGACCCGGAAAAACATCATGAAACGCACAGCCTTCTTCATTTCAGACGGCACCGGCATTACCGCCGAGGCTCTTGGGCACAGCCTTCTGGCCCAATTCGATAAAATTGATTTTGAACGGGTTACCGTACCTTACATAGACGATGTTGAGAAAGCCCGGGACATGGTCAAGCGCATTAACAGTGCAGCGGAAACCGACGGTGCCCGCCCACTGGTCTTTGATACGATCCTCGATAGCTCCATTCGAGAGGTTATCTCTGATGCGCAGGGCTTCATGATAGATATATTCGGGACTTTCCTTAAACCGCTCGAGGCTGAACTCCAATCTTCGTCGTCCTACTCTGTCGGCAAATCCCACTCTATCAATAACGAAGGGGTTTATGAGCGACGTATCGCCGCGGTGAACTTTGCTCTGGATAACGATGATGGTGCACGTACACGACATTACGATGAAGCAGACCTGATTCTGGTTGGTGCGTCCCGTAGCGGAAAAACCCCAACCTGCCTGTACCTGGCACTTCAGTATGGCGTAAAAGCCGCCAACTACCCGATCACTGAAGACGACCTGTCAGACCAACAGATGCCCAATGCTCTGCGGCCGCACAAGGAAAAGATTTTTGGACTGACAATTGAACCAGAAAGACTGGCCACCATTCGTAATGAGCGGAGGCCGAATTCACGCTACGCCTCGATTCAGCAATGCATGCATGAAATTGAAGAGATTGAGCTTATGTACCGGAGGGAGCGCATTCCATTCCTGAATACGACCGCTTACTCCGTGGAAGAAATTTCGACCCGCATTATAGTTACCACGGGGCTTAAGAGAAACCGCTGAAATCTAGCCTGTTGAATTAGCAGGCAGGCCGTTACCGGCCCGCCTGCCCTGCAACTTACAGCTCCTGAACAGCCAGACCCAGGCCTTCAACCAGGGCGCGATTTTCAGACCCAGTAACAACTGCAGTGCTGGCCTTTTCAGCCTGCAGCCAGGTTGTCGCAACCCGCTTGAGATCATCAAGCGTCACTGACAGCACCCGCTCACGGAAACGCGCACGCTGCTCAGCACTGCGCCCAAACAGCTTGTTGTGGAACGCATGTCGCGCCGCACCCGCCGGAGACCGTGGGCGGTCTAGCTGGCCAATCACTCCAAGAATGGATTCCTCGAGCTCCTGATACTCATGCTCGGTCTCCTGAAGCCATATCAAGGCCTTATCGAAGTCTTCGAGGGTTTCGGTCAGGCGCGGATCCCGGTATGAGAAAAAGCGGAAAGTGCCATTCACACTGTCCTGAGATGCGCCACCACCATAAGCACCACCCTTCTCCCGGATAGCCCGGTGCAGATACCCGTTGCGCAAGAAGCCGCCCAGCACCGTGAGTGCCGCCGCATCCGGATGATCAATCGGAACAGTGCTGTAGGCGCGTGCGCAGAAGTTGACTTGAGTGGAGGTCAGCCAGGCTTCGCGGGTTACGAAGTTCACAGGCTCCATGGACCAGCTGGATGAAGCTGTTCCTTCATCGCCTTGCCAGCAGGATTTGAGGTCATCAATCAATGCAGGAAGATGCTCATCCTCACCAATGAGCAGGAATTCGCGAGCCTGCTGGCGAATTCGGTCGTGCAGACTTGCCAACTGCTTACAAAAAGCATCAAGTGCTGCCGGGTCTTTCAGGGACTGATCCAGCTCTTTGGTGCCACGAATACCTGCCAACCCTCCAAGACGGAAACTCAGCCAGGCGCCAGGCCCCATACCCTGGGATGCGGCCCCCATGGCCAATGCGTGGCCACTGCCGGTGACCGACTGCTCCCGACGGGCGCGGATCTGGGCAATAATCTCCCGAATACGGTCTTTTTCATCAAACCGCGCATTGGTGTAGACATCACGGAGCAGTGTCGTCAGCGCTGTTCGGTTTCGGGCAAGCGCCTTACCACTGAATATCACGTAGCCAGAAAGACTCTGAACATCATCAATGCGGCCTTTGGCGCTGAACGACGCTCCAATACCACCGGATTCCGCCGAAATCCGATCCTGCATCTGCAAATAATCCAGATCACCGCAGCCAACTTCGGAAATCAGAGCACCGTAATACGGCAGGAGCAGGAGCTCATCGTCAGTCAGGTCTGGCAGCGGCAGCACAACCTGCTGATAAATCAGCCCATTGGTTCCCCGTGCATAAACCGTTGCTGAAATGTCCCCGTCAAAACGCCCCTCCGGCTCAGGCATTTGCAGGGGCACATCCGTTAGATCCACTTTCGGCAGAATGGAGTCATCATCCTTACGCATCTGCCGCTCTTCCAACGCTTTAGCCCGCTCAACAATCTGCGTGACCTCTTCGCTGGTAAGCTCTGCCTTGCGTTTCGCCAGGGCTTCACGAATAGCCTGCTGACGACGGCCATCCAACTTGTCGTCTGGTCGCAGAGTGAGCGTTACCCGATGCGGGTTATTCATCAACTTGCGACGAATCAGATCGGGGATATATTGAGGATCGCGAATTTTCTCACGCAATGTAGCCAAAACAGGCTCCAGATCAAGCAGTTCAACCGGATCGCCACCGTGAACCATGGGCGCTATCGCACTCATGATCAATTGAAGACCATAAGGAAAGCTGTCTCCGGCAATTTCGCGTTGATGCAATTCCAGCTGGTGAAGAATCGCTTCCAGTCGCTCTTCACTAACGCCTTCCTCAACCACTTTCTGAAGCGTAGTCTCGATCAAGGCTTCCAGATCTTTCAGTTTCTCTGGCTCGCTGCCCTCTATACCGCAAACAAAGGTCATTTCCCTGTTGGAGTCTTCGAGCCCGCACATAGGCGAAGGTGCATGGCCGATATCCGTGGTTTCCAACGCACGCATCAACGGCGATGCGCTATTTTCCAGCAGCACCGAAGACAACAACTGCCCTTCAAGGTTTTCCTGCAGGTCAAAACTGTGGCCCAACAGCCAGCCCATCACAATATGGGTTTTACCGGCGGTATCTTCGCCCTCGGCAACGCCGTAGCCCTGCTCTACACGAACCGGGGCATACATACGCTTTTCATCACGCACTGGCAGTTCGATATCCAGCTTGTCGAATCGTTTGAGAGCCAGCTCTTCGAAGCGTTCGTGGTGCTCATGGGCCGGAATGTTGCCGTAAGTGGCAAAAATGGCGTTACTTGGGTGGTAGTGGTGCTTATAAAAGCGAATAAGATCGTCATAGCTCAGATCAACAATATGATCCGGCTCGCCGCCGCTGTTGTAATGATAGGTCGTTGTCGGGAACAGGTGGCTGCTCAGGTTCTGCCAGAGCTGAGAGGTTGCCGAACTCATGGCGCCTTTCATCTCGTTATAAACAACGCCCTTGTACACCAGGTCAGTGCTTGGGTCATCGGGCTTTTCAAACTCCAGTCGATGCCCTTCCTGGGCAAAATCCAGCGGATCCAGCTTGGAGAAGAACACTGAATCCAAATAAACCGACAGGAGATTATCGAAATCTTTACGGTTCATGCTCGCGAAGGGGTAAGCCGTCCAGTCGCTGCTGGTGAACGCATTCATGAACGTATTCAGGGAACGTCGAATCATCATGAAAAATGGATCGCGTACCGGGTAACGCTCGCTGCCGCACAGTGCCGTATGTTCAAGAATATGGGCAACGCCGGTAGAATCCATGGGAAAGGTTCTTAGCGCCACAAAAAACACGTTTTCATCGTTATCCGCCGCTAGGTGGAGATGACGGGCACCGGTTTTAATATGACGATACTCTTCAACATCAAGATTAAGCGTGTCAATCCGGTGACTGCGAAGCTTCTCAAAAGCCGGGTGGATTGCGTTATCGATCACTGCAGCCATTCAAACTATTCCTGTCGTTAAACAATTGGAGAATGACAGGGTAACACGTAGTATCGGTTATCCTGTATCCGTCACCCTAGCTATAAGGTAGCTGCCAGGATCATGAGCACATTGTCAGGCCCCAAAAAAACAGCCCAGGCTCCCGAAGTTGCCGCTTACTGGGCAGAACGCCGTCGATACCTTGAGCGCATCCGCAAATCCCCTGAGGTGCGACAGCGCTTCTGGCGAGAGGTGGCCATCTACCTGGCGCGCCGCGTGCTTTGGTCGTTTGGCTTCTTTCCGATATTCATGGCGTTCTGGATTCCGCTGGTGCTGTCCAGCTTCAACCCGGTTGTAATGGCGTCGGATTTGATCCCCCTGCTCCAGGACTTTGTGAGCGGCAACCCGGAAGTACAAGCTACAACGCTCAGCACCCTGACCATCGCCTGGGCATCGGTTGGCTTCTTCTTCCTCATGTTTGATTTTGTGCTGACACCGTTCAAGTCGCCTTACGAATATGAAGCCGATGTCTACATGAGGGCGTGGGAGCAGCTCAACCATGACCAGCTTCCGTCTAAAGTGTGATTTGGCCAGCATTCTCGCCAAGTTCAGACACTTTCTGTTACATAACGCCGCTTTCGCTGGGTAAGATGAAGTTGCTCACGAATCTGTAGAATGCAGGATTAAGAGGTTCCGCCATGGTCGATTTCAGACCACTTTTGTTTTTGAATGCACTGGCTCTTATGCTTCTGGTAACAGCCGGCTTTGCTTCTGTTCTAAGTGAACTGCCGGTCGCCGCTGCCCCTCTGCAATCGTTGCGAGATGAAGCGCCAATTAAGCCCGCCAGGAAACCGGTGGAAACGCAAAGCCCACAAACCGTTGCTGAAGCACCTGAAACTGCACCCACACCTGCACCTGCACCTGCACCTGCACCTGAAACTGTTGCTGAAGCGACCGTGGAAGTGAAAGCCGCGCCTGTGGAACAGCCAGGGAGCACCGAGCAATTCAATATTCCAGATCTTCCGGATAAGGCGGTCATGCTTGCCTCGGCCGAACCTCCAGCAGCAATAGCCACCTATACCGCCAAAGCTGAGCCAGAGCAGCCACCAGCCCCGACTACCGGCGCCCTTACACTGCGCTCTAACGTGGCTGGCGACCGGGTTGAAATTAACGGCAAGGATTACGGCGCAACCCGGCTGGATCTTGAACTGGCCCCAGGCAAATACGATATCACCATCAGTAAAGACGGGTTCCGCCCTTGGCAGCAAAGCGTTGCCCTCGATGCTGGCAACGAGCTGACCCTCGTAGGCAAACTGGAAGCCTACACTACCGTCAATTACCAGAACGGGAATTGGCGAGGCGGCATAAAGACCGGCGACGGAACCTATGAAGACAAAGATGGCCTTAAATACGAAGGTCAATTTGTAGATGGCGCTTTCCACGGTTCTGGCACAGCCTGGTACCCGGATGGAACCCGCTATGAAGGTGACTGGGACACGGGCAAGCGTGCGGGCGAAGGCGTATGGCGCGACGCAGATGGCTCACGTTATACCGGGCAGTTTGCCGCCGATTCGTTCCAGGGCCAGGGCACCCTCACTCTTGCCAACGGTGATATCCTGACCGGAGAGTGGTCACAGGGGCGGCTCAACGGCCACGGTTCCCTGACAACAGCCGACGGGATGCTGTACGTCGGCGGGTTCCGCAACAGCGACTTTCATGGGCGCGGCACTCTCACCTACCCCGATGGCCGTCATTACGAAGGCGACTTTTCAAATGGTACTTTCCATGGTCGCGGCTCGGAAGTTTTTGCCAATGGCAAGAAATACGAAGGTGAGTATATTGAAGGCAAGTTCCACGGAAATGGTTTGCTGCGCAATCCGAATGGCAGCTCCATCGAGGCTACATTCCGCCACGGTGAACCCTATGGTCAGGTTCGCCTGACCACGGCGGCAGGTGAGATTTTCACTGCCCGAACAACAGAGCCCGGCGTGTGTTATCGGGACAAAAGCTACAGGGCCACACAGTGCCCGAAACTCGAAGGCTGGTAGCTCTAACAGTAAAACCAGCCCGATAACCAACGCGAATGAAGTAACAGCTTGAGGTAGTAAGATGGCGATCAAGAACGCTCTTCTGGTGGATGACTCCAAGGTAGCCAGGTTTGCCCTGAGCAAACTGCTGGAAAGCCGCGACATGCATGTCAACATGGCAGGTTCAGCTGAAGAAGCTCTGGATTTTCTGGACAACAATGAACATCCGGACGTCATTTTCATGGATCATCTGATGCCCGGCATGAATGGCGTGGAAGCCACCAAGGCCATCAAGAGCAATCCGAATACCGCGAGTATACCAATCATTATGTGTACGTCTCAGAAGTCGTCATCTTTTACCAAAGAGGCGAAAAACTTCGGGGTATACAACATCCTGACCAAGCCAACTCAGCCCGAAGGTCTTGGCCTGGTGCTTGAGCAACTCGCCAGCGACGTAAAAAGCGGAACCCTGCCCCTTTCTCCTCTATCGGAATCAGGGCTTGACGATCTGGCTGTTGGCACGGCCGAAAGCGACTCGCTGGAAATGTCAGCGGAGCCCTCTGATCTTGAGGCTGCCCTCAACGGCAAGAAAGCATCCAACACCGTGCCACTCACAAGCGATCTGATTGAGCAGATCGCCCGCTCAGCGGCCCATGGCCAGGTTAATAACAATCTGCATGAATTGCTCAGCTCGCTGTTTGATGAGCAGTTTGAAAATCTCAAGCGCGCACTGGATGAATCCCGCGGAAAGCAGGAAAGCATTATTGAAGAACGCTTGGGCGCCATGAGTGCAATGCTAGAGGAGCGAACACGACACCTGCGCGATGATGTCGCCGCTGAGGTAAATCTCAGTCTGGGTCGGGAGCTTGCGGATCTTAAAAAGGATCTCTCACGCAACTCAGGCTTTACCGCCAACCACATGGCTGAACTGAAGGATCACATTACCAGCGTACAGACCATTGATACGGAGTTCTGGCAGACGCTGCAATCTGAAGCCATCCAGCAAGCCCACGAAATCTCCCGCGAAACTGCGGAAGACATCGCCCAGCGCACGATCGACTTGTTTGTAGCGCAGCAGCGTTCCGCATCGTCCAGAATCTACACCGTCGGGCTAGCGGTTAGCCTTGGGGTGTTCAGTCTCGGAATTGCGTGGCTTGCAGGGCTCTTCGGTTAAGTTCCTCCCGAGCCCTCACCCAATCTTCCGGCGTGTCTATGTCGTCATGGACACCCGGAATATTCAGACGCGCTGCATTGGCTTCCGCCAATAAGCGACCAGCACCTCGATCACCCTCCAGTGCCAACACGTCAGGCCAAAGCCATCGCGGCAGATAAGCCGGTACGCCCGGGCGCCGGCCATAATCCGCTGCCGCTGGCACCGTGGGAAAACATCTCGCGGCTTCACCCAACGCCTGAAGGGCTCCTATATCCAGCAGTGGCTGATCCACAACCAACACAAACACGCCCTTTGCCCGAGGCCCCAGGCTTTGGATACCCGCCACTAATGAAGCTGCCATACCCTCGTGCCAGCACGCCACAGGGACCCAACGGGAAGGCTGCTGGCGACAGCGAAAACGAATCAATGGATACCAGGCGCCACATACAACACGCACATCGCGGCTAAGCACCCTGGCCTGCCTTATAGCGTTACTCAGTAACGTATCGTTGGGCCCTTCCATGCCTCCCACGTTTAACAGGGCTTTAGGCCGCCCAAGCCGGCTGGAAGCCCCAGCTGCGAGCACAAGTGCCGGAAAATCCTGATCGAAGTCATGGCGAGAGGCAGTTATGATGTCGCTCCTGATAAGGCAATGAACATGAAAAAGAGTGACGAGGTACGTTTTAGTGCAATAACTCGACAAGACACTCACTAAGGGATTTTTGCTAGAATCCCTCCATCAATCAACTATACCCGCCCGGAAATTTAATGAACCATCTGTTTGTAGACAACCTCACCGTTATTGATTTTGCTTACCTGGACCCTGCCCGTGGGTTAGTAGGGGAAAGCTGGATTGCCGACGTTGTGCTGGGAGGTGAGCTTGATGACCAGGGCATGGTATTCGATTTCAGCAACGTGAAGCGCACCATCAAGCGCATCATCGATGAACGCGTAGATCATCGGCTGGTAATACCCCGGGGTTACGAAGGCCTCTCCTGGAACCAAGACACGCCTGACACCTTCACCTGGGCGCTTACCGATGGCAGTCACATCGTCCACCGGTCCCCCGACGAAGCCGTTGTATGGCTGTCTGCAGACCGGGTTATTCCATCGGCTGTCGCCGCCTTGCTCGAGCGGGAATTGCTGGCCGTTCTTCCTTCGAATGTCACTTCAGTGCAGATCAACCTGCGGGAAGAAGTGCTTGAAGGGGCTTACTATCACTACGTACACGGCCTGAAAAAGCATCTGGGCAACTGCCAGCGCATCGCCCACGGCCACCGCTCACCTATTCGGATAGACCGCAACGGCAAACGTGACGGGGAACTGGAACGCTCTTGGGCCAAGTTATGGCAGGATATTTATGTGGGCTCTGAGGAAGATGTCGTACGCCGCCATGTAGAAGATGGCGTGGCTTACATAACCTTCGAATATGAGTCCAACCAGGGTGAGTTTGCCCTGACCCTGCCCGAGGCGCGGGTTTATATGATGAACACAGATACGACTGTGGAATTCATTGCCGCTCACATTGCAGACGCGCTGAAAGCCAAATTCCCATCTGACACGATTCTCGTAAAAGCCTACGAAGGCGTTGGCAAAGGCGCCATAGCTTCCCGCTAACACTGCCTACTCCGAGCACTGACAAGCAGGGAGAGTGTGCCCCCAAAACACGCCGTGAACCCATCCATGGGGGCTTGGTGTTGCCATCCCTGGCAACACACAGTTTTGGGAGCACACTCTCCCTGCTTGCCACCATAGTTTCTGTATTAGCCTTCAGCTTTTTCTTCAGGCACAAAAAAACCGCCCGAAGGCGGTTTTTTTGATGGCTATCCGGTGGACTAAACCGTCAAGCCGTATTGGCGTCCCCTAGGGGGTTCGAACCCCTGTTGCCGCCGTGAAAGGGCGGAGTCCTAGGCCACTAGACGAAGGGGACTAGAAAATTGGTGGAGCCAGACGGGATCGAACCGTCGACCTCAACACTGCCAGTGTTGCGCTCTCCCAGCTGAGCTATGGCCCCAACGGATGCGTATATTAAGGATCCACCCCATGGTCGTCAACCTTTCGCCCCACTTTTTTCAACTTTTCTGAACTTCCCTGTCCATCGCGTTCATTTCTTGGCCAAACTTGTCATTAAGCGCCCAAAGCCGCGTACTCTTTCTCTACTTTCTTGGTTTCTTTCTTGGAGAAACCACCGAGCACTTCCAGAGCGTGGCGCAAACGGGCGCGAGTCATATCCGGGCCCAACATATCCATGGAATCCATAACAGACCAGGAGTTCGGGGTACCGGCAATGGCCACAAACACAGAAAACATGAAATCGCCCATTTTCAGATCCATGGCTTTCGCCAGGAATTTGATATCGGCAAAAATGGTGTCCTTGCTCCAATGACGCTGAGCTTCCAACTTCCACAGAGTGAACTGCAATACCCGTTTGATTTGCGATTCTTCCAGCTTGTTGTGGGTAAAGTTTTCAGGCTTTAAATCCAGCATGCCGGAGAACATAAACTGAGCCATGGGCGCCACATCGGAGAACACCTCTGCCCTGCCCTGGATATGAGGCACCATTGCCTTGAGTGAATCCTTGTTGAACCACCACTGGCTCATGCGCTCGACAAACTGGTCTTCTGTTAGCTCATCGCGCAGCCACTGGCCGTTAAGCCAGCGCAACTTCTCAACATCAAAAACCGGCCCGCCGAGGGATACCCGCTGAATGTCGAAATTACCGATCATCTCATCCAGAGTGAACTTTTCACGCTCATCCGGCATGGACCAGCCCATTCGGCCAAGGTAGTTGGTTACGGCTTCCGGCAAAAAGCCCATGCGCTCGTAAAAGTTGATACTGGTGGGGTTTTTGCGTTTTGAGAGCTTGCTCTTATCCGGGTTACGCAGCAGCGGCAGATGGCAAAGCACAGGCATATCCCAACCAAAATACTCGTACAGCAGCTTGTGCTTGGGCGCAGAGTTAATCCATTCTTCGCCACGCAATACGTGGGTAATTTCCATTAAGTGGTCATCAACCACGTTGGCCAAATGGTACGTCGGCATACCATCGGACTTCAGCAGGATTTGGCAATCCACCTGCGCCCAGTCGATCTCAATAGTGCCCCGGAGCATGTCATCAATTTCGCAAACACCTTCATCGGGCACTTTCATACGGATAACATAGGATTCACCCGCATCCAAACGGCGCTTGATCTCTTCCTGGGATACTTCAAGGTTTCCCTTGATGCCCGGGTTCAAACCTTGCGCCTTGCGATCTTCGCGAATGGCATCCAGCTCTTCAGCCGTGCGGAAGCAATAGAACGCATGACCCGCCGTTACCAAGTCTTCAGCGTACTGAGCATAGGAGTGCTTGCGCTCTGACTGACGATAAGGACCGTGGGGCCCGCCCACATCGGGACCTTCATCCCAGTTGAGGCCGAGCCAGCGCAGAGCCTTGAGAATATCCTGCTCGGATTCCGCCGTACTGCGAGCCTGGTCGGTATCTTCAATGCGCAGGATAAACTTGCCACCGTGCTGTCGGGCAAAACAAAGGTTAAACAGGGCCACGTAGGCGGTACCAACGTGTGGGTCACCGGTGGGTGATGGGGCAATTCGGGTACGTACAGTCATGGAACCTTCCTGAAAATCGGTGGCCGTTTGATTAGCCAGGCATTATACCGGGCCGGGCATTATTTCGCATGAGTGCAAATCGTATCATTGGGCTGGCGCCTCGAGACACAACAAGATTTTGCGATGACATCACGAACAGTGTTACATTATAACATTACCAACCAGCTTCAGGATTCCGACCTAACATGCACGCCAAAATCATAGCCCTGGCTCTAATGCTGACAACCAGCACCTTGTTTTATTCCGACAACACGCTTGCCGAGACTCGCATTCTTACCTCCATCAAGCCACTGGAACTTCTGGTGCGTGCGATAGCCACGGAAAACATGCATGTAAGTACATTGGTACCGCCAGGCGCCAGCCCTCACAACTACTCAATGACACCGTCAAAGCGCCGAGCACTGGAAGATTCCGATGTGGTTTTCTGGGTAGGGCCTAAAATGGAGACGTTTCTGAATCGCCTGCTGACGGGTAGCGAATTTGGCGGACGCTCGATCACACTCATGGAGCACGATGAAGACAGCGAACACGCTGACAGTGCAGATAGTCATGATGAACACAGCCACGGGCATGACCATGGAGATGGTGAAGACCCTCATATCTGGGTGGACCCACACATGGCGCTAACCATGGCAGAGACCATCCGGGATACCCTGGCCCAACGGAACATGGCAGACAAGCCTGCCCTCGATGCCAACCTGGAAGCATTCAGAGCATCAGTGACAGCCAAAGAGCAGCAGATCCGGAAGCAACTGGAGCCCTTGCGGGACACCAGCCTGTTTGCATACCACAGCGCCTTCACACGGTTCGCAGAACACTACAGCCTGAATGTAGAGGGCGTGCTTACACTCAACCCCGAGCTGTCACCGGGTGCCCGGCACATCGCACAAGTGCAGAGCAGCCTGCGCCGTGCGAATCATCCCTGCCTGCTAACGGAGCCGCAATTCAACCGGCAGTGGTGGCGTTCCATCACCAGTGGGCTGGATGTGACATTCAGCACCTGGGACCCGCTGGCCACGGAGATAGCTGCAACCCCGGAGGGTTATGTGTCCTTCCAGCAAAGCATTGCCGATGCCGTGCTCAAATGCCTACCAGAGAATGCTGAGCATTAAAGGAATAGACACCATGGCCAAAAGTGTCTGGCCACTGATGATACCTGCCATCAACGGTGCATCGCCGCCCAACTGCCGTGCCAGGATATAGGCCGAGGTCGCTGTTGGCAGAGTGGCCAGCAGTATCGCGACTTGCACCAGGGTGCCATCAAGGCCCAACAGAAGGGCCAAGCCTGCGGCCATAAACGGGAACAGCAACAACTTTAAAACAGACGACACTACAAAAGGCACGGAAGCGCCTCGCAGGGCTTTTAGTTGAAGCCCTGCGCCAACGGTCATCAGCCCCATAGGCAAGGCCAGGTTGCTTAGCGGCTCAAGTGTTCCTGCGAGGAGCGGATGAAAGTCAATCTCGAAAAAGCTCCAGGTCACACCGAGTACCGACCCTATAATCAGTGGGTTTGATGCAATGGCGCGCACCACAGGCCCCAGCCGGGCCGGGCCGTCGGTTGCCACAATCGAAAACATCAGAATGCACAGCAAATTAATCAGCGGCACCATGACCGCAACGGCAATGGCCGTGAGGGACAGACCATCATCCCCAAGTAACATGCCGCCCGCTGCTAGCGCCACGTAGGAATTAAACCGGATAGCCCCCTGGTACACCGAAGAAAAAACCGGCCCATTCCAGCGCCAGAAGAACTGTACAATCACCAAAAGCAACGTCATCGCCAGCAGCATGGACGCGATAAGTAAGGCAGTATCACCATAGGCCGAGGCGGGTAAACGAGCTTGCCCGAGTTTGAATACCAGCATGGCGGGAAAGAGCACGTAGTAGGTAAAGCGTTCAGCCTGAGGCCAGAATTCAATCGACGGAAATGCCCAGCGCCTGAACAGGTGCCCTAAAACAATCAGCGCAAAAACAGGCACGAGGGCCTGAACCATAACCGGCATACCGAATACTCCAGCATCAAAACTGATAAATAAGCATCTATCCCGAACTTTTTACCGGGAAACCGCCGAGCATATCAGATGACTAATAACCCGTCCCGAAGTGGTTATTTCTATAACACTCTATGCCCACGGTCATCTGTCCCAGTAGTCAGCGCGAGCCATGCCTGCGAGAATAATTCACACGACACCGCCCACTTCCTTTTAAAACCATAGCCAGCTTGAGGGACAGCCCATGCAAAAAGGTTCAGAGCACGGTAAAGCAACCAGAATCATCCATAACCGCCGCCACAAGGATGGCTTTGGCAGTCCCTACTCGCCGATTTATAACACCACCACCTACCGGTTTCCGGATACAGCAGCGCTGCAAGAGGTCATTGCAGGCCGTGCGCCGGGTAACCTGTACACCCGTTGGGGAAGCAATCCATCCATTCAGGAGCTGGAACAAGGCCTGGCCAGCCTTGAAGAGACAGAAGATGCGCTAGCCTTCGCCTCGGGGATGGCCGCCATCTCGGCAACCCTGTTTGCCCATGGCCGAAACGGCATTGTATGCGTTGGCGATCTTTACGGCGGTACACAGGAACTGCTGACCAAGCACATGGAACCTCTAGGCATTCCCGTTACCTTCCTGTTACGGCATGAACCCGATCAGCTGGCCCGCGCACTGAGCAACCCCGACATGTTGGTGTACTGTGAATCGCCGGCCAATCCGACGTTGAGCATACTGGATATTCAGCAGCTGGCGCAGCAAGCACATGCCAAGGGCGCCCTGCTTGCAGTAGACAATACCTTTGCATCGCCGGTGAACCAACGGCCGTTAAACCTGGGGGCAGACCTGAGCCTTCACAGCGCAAATAAATTCCTTGGTGGGCACAGCGACATTACAGCAGGCGCAGTCATGACCTCTGCGGAACGAATAAAGCCCATCGCCCAGTGGCGTAAAAACCTCGGCCAGATTCTCGCACCAGAAACCGCTGCTCTACTCTCTCGCAGCCTCAGAACCCTGCCCCTGCGGGTAAAGCAACACAATGAGAATGCTTTGGCGGTTGCCCGCGCGATGGAAGGCCACCCGGCCATAAAACGAGTGCTCTACCCAGGCTTGCCTGACTTCCCGGGTCACAACCTGGCGAAGCAACAAATGGACGGGTTTGGCGGCGTGCTGACGATAGAGATCAAAGGGGACCGGGAACAAGCGGTAAAAGTTGCGGACAACTTGCAGGTTTTCTTGCTGGCCACCAGTTTGGGCGGCGTGGAAAGCCTGGTTTCCCAGCCCTGCGCCACAAGCCATCATGGCATCAGCCAAGAGGAGCGAGAGCGCCGTGGTATTACCGACGGCATGCTGCGGCTGTCTGTAGGGCTTGAAGACGCTGAAGACCTGGTAGCAGACCTTCAGCAAGCCCTTGGTAAATTATAAATCGCCGTTATCGAGAAAGTCGCGAAGGGCTACAGCGTTGTTGTGCTCTGTATCCTTTGCGGCGAATACCAAGGTTATGCGTTTGTGCTCATTCACAATCGCTTGCAACTCCTTCAGAGCCTCAGCCGTATCCCCTTCCTTCGCGGCCTTCAACTCCTTCAGGTAGCGCTGCCGAAACTCTTTCCACTTCTCAGGGTCGTGATCAAACCATTTTCGCAGTTCAGTGGAAGGCGCCAACCCTTTTAGCCAGGCCTCGATATCTGCGTCTTCCTTGGCAACGCCACGGGGCCATATCCTGTCGACCAGAATGCGTGGGCCGTCAGAACGTGCGGCGTCTTCGTAAGCTCTCTTGATTCGAATATCCATCATCAAGCCTCCGTTTATCGTTCAGACAAGATCATCCGGGCTCAACTGTTCTACCGAATTCTTGCCTAGCAATGCAAGAGTCAGCTCCACCTCATAACGGAAGTTTTCCAGCATTCCAGAAACCGCTCCCTCACCACCGGCTGCTAGTGCATACGCCCATGCGCGGCCCACCAGACAGGCGTTCGCGCCAAGGCAAAGCGCCCGCACAACATCCTGACCAGACTGTATTCCGCCATCAAACAAGATCTCGGTTTTTCCGGATACGGCTTCTACGATGGAAGGCAGCGTCGAGATGGTTGAAGGCGCACCATCCAGTTGTCTCCCACCATGGTTGGAAACAACAATGCCATCGGCGCCAACATCTACCGCCGAACGGGCATCGTCAGGATCCATAATCCCTTTGATAACCAGTTTGCCCGACCAGTGCTGGCGTACCCATTCGAGATCCTTCCAGGTAACCGACGCATCAAACTGCTGGTCTACCCATGCTTTGAAATCTTCAGGATTGCGGCCCGAGGGCACGGCATCAGACAGGTTGCCAAACGTTAGAGGTTTGCCCTTGATGGCAACATCCCAAAGCCATAGGGGATGGGAAAGCAAATCAGACAGCTTTTGTATCTTGCCCCAAGACGAGAGGCCGCCATTCATGCCGTTACGTATATCTCTATAACGTACGCCAAGTTTGGGAAGATCCACTGTAAACACCAGAGTTGAGTATCCGGCTTTGTGTGCACGATCAAGCAAGGCTTCCGAGTAGCCCCTGTCCTTCAAGACATACAGTTGAAACCAGTTAGCCGCAGTGGCTGCCGCGGCAACCTCTTCCAGCGAACAAATGGACACGGTGCTGAGGCAAAAGGGCACGCCAGCTTTTTTCGCTGCCCGTGCTACCTGAACCTCTCCCCTGCGGGCGAGCATGCCGGCCAGACCAACTGGCGCAAGAGCCAGTGGTAAAGAGGTATCCTGGCCCAGTATTCGTGTAGCAGCAGAGGCAGCAGACACGTCCCGCATGACCCGTTGGCGGAAGTGCAGCTTTTGGAAATCCCCCGCATTTTCCCTGAGGGTCTGCTCCGAAAAGGCACCACCGTCAAAGTAATCGAACATCATTCGCGGCAGTCGCGCTTCCGCGATCTTGCGGTTATCCATTGTATTTGCGGGCGTAATCATTATTTTACATATTCTCCGGCAGACCATTCAGGATAAGGCCGCCACTGTTTTTTCCAGGCTGCTATTTTCTCTGGTTTCATGGGCCTGGCAATGGCGTAGCCCTGAGCATGATAGCAACCAAGGCGAATCAGAAGCTTCCCGTGTTCCATGGTTTCTACCCCCTCCGCCACCAACTTTTTGTCGAACGCATGAGAAAGGCCAATTATGCCTTTGAGGATTGCTCTATCGTCACCATTCAACAATGCACTGCTTACAAAGCCCTGGTCTATTTTCAGGGTTCTGACAGGTAGCTTTTTGAGGTACGAAAGTGAAGAGTAGCCGGTACCAAAATCGTCCAATGAAAAGGTTACCCCAAGGCTTTCGCATTCCCGAATAATACTGCCTGCCTTATCAAGCTCACCAAGAGCAGCTGTTTCAAGTATTTCCAGATCCAGTCTTTGCGGGGCAACATGTGGGTATCTGGCCAGCGCCCCGGCCAACCAGGATGCAAAATCCGGGTGCTGGAGATGTACCGCAGCAATGTTCACACCCACATCCAAAGCCAAGCCTTCACTATCCCAAACCGTCATTTGCCTGAGCGCCTGGCTAATAACCCACTCACCTATGCTGATCATCAGTGGGTGATACTCCAATGCTGGCAAAAATTGCATTGGGCTCAAGGTACCTTTTTCCGGGTGCTCCCACCGAATCAGCGCCTCAACACCTATTACTCCGCCAGTTCTAAGACAGACCTTGGGTTGGTAGAGCAACCTGAACTGATCGCCTGCAAGCCCGGCACGAATGTCCGCCAAAAGCCGCTGGCGCTCAACTGACTGGCGCTGTGCGTCTGCATCCAGAAACAGCCACTCACCTTTTTGTTCCTGTTTGGCGCGAAACAACGTGTGGTCAGCCTGCCGCAAAAGCGTATCCCCATCATCCGCGCCGTGATGGGGAAATCGGACAACACCAGCGGTGAATGCCATGCTCACACTGCCACCATCAAGCATGAACGGCTGCTCTGCCGTTAGTCTCAATGCCTTTAGCTGGGCTTCTACTTTTCCGCTATCGGCCAAAAGCACAACAAATTCGTCTCCACTGATCCGCGCGAGTTTCCCAGCTTTGCCAATTGCATCCTTCCAGCGCCGGGCCAGCAAGCCAAGCAGTCGGTCGGCAGATTCTTCGCCAAAGCGGGCGTTCACTTTGTGAAAATTATCCAGATCAATAGAGATCACAGCGAAGGATTCTGCCGGCAGATGTTCCTGCTGCATAACATGCCGGATCTCCCGGAGTATTCCATTACGATTCATCAGCCCTGTAACAGGATCCGAATACGCGAGAAACTGCAACTGCTCTGCATGCTCTGACGCTTGTTTCTCGAGTGCGGAATTAAGGTTGTCGTGATGCAAGCGAGCGAGTTCATCCTCAGCTCTGAGCCGCGCCATTTTTTCACGCATCAATTGCATGGCGCTGGCAGCCAGCTTTTCGTAGATTTCCAACAAGGCCGAAACCATCACAGACACCGCACCGCTCAGTTCGCTATCAACTTCATTTTTGGCTTCTGATAAAGGAACACCTCGCTCCACCGCTTTGATGGTGAGAGCCATTCGGCGATCAGACTCCAGAATATGAAATGCCAGCCATCGGGTCAGGTAGGAGAACAAATCGCTCATGACTTTCTCCCCTGGCTCATCACTGGAGCGAAACATCTGGATCTGAACGAAGAACAGTTGATGGCCATCGTGGTGGTTTTGCACCATTTCCTGCTCACCGAGAGTAGCTTTCCAGATTTCCTCCTCAGCCTTGAAATGGTAAGCGGCATAAGAAAGCAACTCATCGAGAACATGGCTAACTTCAAGCTCGGAGGTGCTGGATGCGAAATGCCAGGCAAGCCTGTTAACTATTTCAACAAGCACCTTGTGCTGCTCATCAATTGTTTCAATGCCCGTTTCAAAATTCCGGTTCCATGGGAAAATTTCGAAAACGGCAGCGTCTGCTTCAGACATGATCAAGAGCCCAAACTTGTTTGATAGGAACTGCCCTAAGCATAGACTAAATTGCGGCCATTCTTTTCATCATCACCACTAAAATGAATAACATAGACAACCGCAATGCGCTGGATCATTCCCGAGTCGTACAAATTGATATATCCGTAGGTGAAAGCTACCTGCCTCTGCTAGAACTTTGGACGTTAACATCACTTGGAGCGCGCTTAACCGGCAGTTGGCCCTTCGCGCTTCAGCGAGGCAACGAGGGATAACGCAATGGAAACTATCACCGTCCAACTCTATCGCTACAACCCGGAAACTGACAACACGCCCTATGTGCAGGATGTGGAAGTGGATGCCAGTTACCGCAACCGCATGGTACTGGACGTTCTTGAGTACCTGAAAACGGTCGATCCCACGCTTTCTTTCCGCCGCTCCTGCCGTGAGGGTGTGTGCGGCTCGGATGGCCTTAACATTAATGGCCGCAATGGGCTTGGCTGCATTACCCGGGTGGCCGATGTTCTTGGCAAGTCGTCCAAACTGGTCATCCGGCCACTCCCCGGCATGCCAGTTATCCGTGATTTGGTGGTAGACCAATCCCTGTTTTTCAAACAATACAAAAGCATTCAGCCCTGGTTAATAAACGACCAACCGCGACCCGCGATCGAGCGACTCCAAAGCCCGGAAGATCGCGCAAAACTGGATGGTTTGTACGAATGCATTCTGTGCGCCTGCTGCTCATCCGCCTGCCCCTCCTGGTGGTGGAACCCGGAAAAATACGTGGGACCAGCGGGGTTGCTACAAGCCCACCGGTTTTTACTGGATTCGCGAGACACAGCAACGACTGAGCGCCTGGCAAAGCTGGAGGACCCGTTCAGCGTATTTCGCTGCAGGGGAATTGGTAACTGCACAGCTTATTGCCCGAAGGGGCTCAACCCCATGAAGCAAATTGGCCGGATCAAGACAATGCTTGTTCGTCACCAAATCTAAACCGGAAGTTAATGCATGTTAATCTGATTTTAACGGCAAATGGCGCGCAAATGCTTACACTTATGCTCTGACTGATCCAGAATCAATATCCAAAGCAACAACTAGCAGGAGCAGCCTGATGCAAGCCATAAGATCCTACACCCAGTCCGTTTCCGCCATTATGGCGTTGGTAATGATACTGAGCTCTATGTGGGCAATTCCTGCCTCTGCCAACATTGTTGGTACCGGCGAACTCTTGACTGAACAAAGGGCTGATATCGACCGAGAAGCTCTGATGAGCATGCTGGAACGCGAAGACGTAAAAGGCGCGCTTGCCAGCATGGGCGTGGGCGAACAGGAAGTACGAGAGAGAATTCAAAGCCTCACCCCCTCTGAGCTTGCAGACTTTAAACAGCAGCTTGCCGAAGCACCGACTGGTGAAGGAGTTGTAGGAATAATCGTACTGTTCCTGCTGGTTTTCATTATTACAGACATGCTGTGTGCAACGGATATCTTCCCGTTTATTAACTGCATTCGCTAAACATCACCTCCATGCATACTTTCCGGCCACATTCGGCCCGGCTACTATTGGTGGCGCTCCTGGGGGTTATCCTCTCAGGCTGCGCCAGCCAACCAAGATGGCCCGATGCCTACGAAAAAGCCACGCTTACCAACGTACCCTTTCATCCTCAAGAGCTGTATCAGTGTGGCCCTGCTTCTCTTGCGATGATGCTCAACGCCCAGGATGTGCAGGCAACCCCCGATGAATTGGTAAGCAAAGTCTACCTGCCTGAGCGCAAAGGCGCGTTGCAGGTCGAGATGGTGGCAGCGGCTCGCCAATACGGCATGCTGGTTTATCCGCTGAAGCCGGAATTGGACGTTGTGCTAAAGGAAGTTGAAGCTGGGCACCCGGTTCTGGTTTTGCAGAACCTTCGTTTTGGATGGTGGCCGCAATGGCACTTTGCCGTGGTAATTGGCTACGACAGCAAAAAGGAAGTGCTGATACTGCATTCCGGAACAGAAGAGAATTACCGCCTGCCCGCCAGCGCTTTTATGGCAACCTGGGATCGCTCGGAGCGATGGGCACGGGTAATGCTGCCGCCAGATCAGTTGCCTGCGACGGCGGAGCCGTTGGAATTCCTGATGGCAGCCCACGATCTGGAAACGACCCAGCAAACAAACGCTGCAAAACTTGCCTACAGCACCGCAGCCAAAACCTGGCCCGATCAACCTGCAGCCTTGCTTGGTTCGGGTAATCTGGCCTACCAGCAAGGCCATTGGTCAGAAGCGGAAAAATACTACCGCGCCATGACCGAACAATTTCCTGATATTAGTGCTGGCTGGAATAATCTGGCTGAAGCCTTGTCCAAACAAGGCAGAGAAGTAGAGTCTTCTGCCATGCTGAACAAAGCCCAGGAAACGAAGGGACTTGCAAAAAAGCCGAGTGCCGATTAACCGGTCTCGGTGGAATTATCCACGCTGGGCTCTTTGCCTAAAAACAGCTTCTCCAAATTCAGCAAGCCGTCCTGAATAAGATTGAAGCCTTCATCGATTTCCGCACCCAGGGTGTCGTTCATCATACCCAAAGCGACTATCTGTTCTCGTGCTTCAGCATAACCTTTCTCGATACCCGCGCGGGCCTGGGACATCAAATCTGTAAGCTTCTCCAAATCTGCACCACCGTCTGCTTCTGTTTGCAGTCGGTTCTGGACAAATCCGAGGATCACACTAGCGACATCTGAAGCAGTGGGTGGCTGCGCCTGTGCAGCGTACTTATCTGCCCCGGATACAGCCTTGTTCTGACCGCCCATGGCTTCCTGAAGTCGCTGCTCCATACGCGCCCGCATCACATTGATCGCATCGGCAGGTGTACGGATGGTCGCCTGCTTTTCGGTTCGAGTCTCGGCGGCTACGCGATTTGCGGGCTTGGCTTCGGTGGGGCTCGTATTCACTCGACCGGTTACATCCGGCCCGCGACCAATGATTGGCGCTACCATAACCTTAACCTCGTGCATGGGCTTATGTGTAACGGTTAACGGCAGGCGCGCGCCAAACATTAATATCGATTGGTTATATCGCACCCACCCCGTAACGAATACCTTCTATTTCTTTAGCCAGCGCTCACCCACCAGGATGAACTGTCCAGCCGGTGTTTTGTCCACCGCTTTCTGACCCGCCACCGTCTCAACTTTAGTGACCGCGATGCCGTGCTTTGCAGCAATTTCTTTATACGCTTCACGCCGGGCATCGTTGATCGCACTTACAATCTCCTTAGCCTTCTGGTCAGAGCCTACAGCGGCCAAATAGCCTGCCGGTGTTTCCCCCACAAGGCCTTGGCTTTTTGCAGATTCGAGGGCGTTTTTGGCTTCATCCAAACTCATTGCCATTGCCGGCAACGCAAGACAGAAGGCTAAAATCAGGGCACTGAATCGGGCAAATAATGTCATGGTTAACTCCTTCATCATTCGTTTTGTACAAAACACCAAGGCGATCAGAACAGGCCCTTTTCACTGAATAACTCATCTACGTCTTTATCAACTTTCACATAAATTTCATGCTGAATTTTTACGTTCAAGTTCACAGTAATCGGCTCCTTGGGCGCAGCCACCTGAACGGTTGGAGTGCAGCCCAGCAATAAGCTGCCCATCACCAGACCCGCCACCAAGGCAAATGCATGTTGGGGAAACCTCGAACCAAATTGCGTCATATCGATGTACTCCTTTGTTACCCTTCACTCTAACAGGTCATCTGAATCCCGTTCGCGCTTCTTCAGTAAATTTTTAACCCGTTCCGCCACAGCATCGCTCACTCGGCCGCTTAGCTGCAGGCTGGTTAGCAGCGCCGGTATATTCTCTTCCAGGTTGATGTTCAGCACTACAGGCTGGCCTTGGCCAACTTCCGGGCTATTGCCTTCAAGGTGGAGCTCCAATATCAGAGTGCCGTTCTCATCGTAATCGATACCACTATCGAGCACAGAGTAACGGAAATCCTCCAGTGCACGCGCAACCAGCTCCATGGACTCACTTTGGCTGGCAAGTGCCTTTAGCCTCTCCGCCGTCACCTCCAGCCGTCCGCCTGGCTTAAGTGCATCGATTCGACCCTTTTCCACCCGAATGCCGGTAGCAGGATCAAACAACACCGGTACTGTTCCACTGAGGATGCCTGTACCTGCCAGCCCTTCTGCCGGGTAGAGCTGTAATAGACGAGCAAGACTAAGTTGATGGAGCTCAACGGGAATCGTCACTGGCGCCTGCGCCAAATCCCAGTGTCCGGGCTGAATGTTTACTTCTCCACCCAAAGCACCGGTGCTGGCCTGCCCCAGAGTCATCACCCCTGCCGCAAGATGGGCCAGAGGCGCTTCGTAATGGCCAGCCAAGCGCACTGGACCAACAGGCAAACCCGGGTTCACTTCTTCTACAGCCAGCTCCGTTGTTGCTACTTTAACGCGCTCGTTTTCAAGAACGAACTCAGTGGCGCCGTTCATGTTGGCCCACGCCGTGCGGTCGTATGTGCCACTCCAGTCCGCAAACACCAGCTTTCCCGCCAATCGCATTGGGCCATTTTGGGATCGCTCATACTTGGCATTCGCACTGACAGTGCCGCCGGATACAAGCATGGGCTCTGGCCATGCTGTAAATATGCGGGACAATGCCTCAGCTTCGCTTTCACCGCTCACACGAGTGCTAGCTTCAAGGGATAATGGCCCGTCATACGGGAATGTTAGATTGAGATTTACGGATGCCCCGGCTTTGGCCTTCAGCAAGCCTTTAACATCGGTACGGTCAAGTGTGGCATTCACATCGCCATCCAGCTGCCAGGACTGCGATTGTAACTGCGGATGCCGGATCTGTTTTGCCTTGATGCCCAGCGGCCCAATCAAAGACAGCTGGCTCAGCCCGCCCTGCTCGCGACGGTAACCTGCTTCAAGTGCCGCTCCGGACAAGTCCACACGCAAGCCATTTAGCTGCGTACCATCAGCTACGGCTGCCGTGCCGGAAAGCGGCTCAAGTTTCTCAGCTTCCACGAATGCGGGCTCTCCGAATTTCAACGCGGCTGCACGGGTGTCCAGCCAACCTGTCAGCGACGCCTCTACTTTGGGTTTGGTCAACCGCCAGCCGGCCACATCAAGTTTTGACAGTGCAGCAGTGACATGCGTGCGCCCTAACTGCACCTGCCATGGAGAGCTTGTAGCCACAGCCAGATGGGAGTTTATGGCAAGGTTTGCACCCCCTTGACTGGTCACCGCGAGATTTAGCGGTAGCAAAGCAGGCTCTGCCCCGGCTTGGGTAGCAGCAGCGCGGGCAGACGCTGAAGGTATAGTCTTTGCTGGCCGAACGGAGAGTTCGAGAATCTCCGGGCGCATCCATTGCGGTATGTTTTTGATCCAGGGTGCTGGATGGCTCAACTTAAGGTCCGCCTGCAGGGTTTCGGGCTGCCAGATGCCCTCATCAACCGTCAATGCAACCTCTGCATTGCCACTGACTGTTCCAACACCGGGTGCCGGCCAAGGTTGCGGCAGTCGTGCCTGCACCTTCACGCTGCCCGTCGCTTTGGCCAAAAAGGTTTCATCTCCGGGACCCTGTAGTTGCCAGCTGGCAGATGCAGAGCCGGTCTCTGGCTGTTCCGGCCATTGCTCCAAGGGTAGGCTCTGCCAGGCTTGGAGCCAAGCCAGCAACCAATCTGTCCGGGGTAAGTCCGGCACATCAACAGAACCCTGCCACGACACCAGACCATTGGCGTTCCGGGGAGTGTAAGCCGAACGCGCTACAAGATACCGCACACCATCAATCGATACTTCTGCTGACAAGTTCAGGCTATCGCGCCCAGCGCTGTCGAGAATCGCCAACAAGGCAAGCTCATGGCCTTCATGGTCGAGTTGCACCTGGGCCTCAGTGACCTGGGTCTCATGGGAATTGGTCAAGGCCAGACTACCTGCCAACGGGCAGCGGCCTGTCTCACATGGCAAGGTCACGTCAAACTGCTGTACGCTTACTTTCGATGGCAGCAAAGCCAGCAATTCCGGCTGCCACTGGATTGGCTGTTGCTGTTGCGGTGCCGTGTCGGACTGAGCTACTGGTTTAGTGTACAAACCGAGCCTCAGGTACTCCGCGGTCAATTTAGTTAACTGCGGCTGCCATTCACCTTCCCACGCCGGCCAGCGCCAACCCAGTGACAGCTCCCGGCCACGCAAAGCAAGATCCCTCTCCGGAATGGACTGAGTTAGTGTGAGTTCGCGAACAGATACACCACTGAACGACAGATCCAGCCCCTGCCACTCCAGAGATTCGATTCCGTTCTGCTCCAGAGCCTGATTCCAGAAGTGACGAGCTGCCAAAATGCCCATCAGCATAGAAAGCACGACTACTGCAAACAGTCCCCAGGCAACTGATTTCCAAGTAATTCGCATTTTATTAGCCCGCTGGATCGATACGCCGATTCTGGAGGCGCCTAAGTGAAATGGCAACAAGAGCAATTAGCAGCCCCGAAACCCCGAATGCGACCCCAAAGCCACTCACACCAAGTAACACTCCGAAGAATAACGGTGCCACAAAATGAACAGCCCGATTGACCATCAACCGCATGCCAAGCGCGCCCGATCGTTGCTCCGCCCCCACACTTTCAGCCAGAACCACCATGGAAAGAGGCTGCGTAAGACCTCCTCCAAAACCCACAAGCAGGGCCACAAGTGCAATAGATGGAGCACCGGTTGCAAATCCTAAATATGCCAAGCCAATTGCCACACCGCCCAACGCGATGGTTGTTGCATTTCCGCGCCCTCCTACGGCATGGATAATCCTGGGAATAAACGGCCGTATAACCATCGACACGCCTGCCCTCAAGCTAACCAGCACACCAATCATCACAGCGCTCATCTGCAAGCTATCGAGGTACACAGGTAAATAGCTTCCATAAACACCCAGGGTAAACATGCCGGCCACCGTAATGGCGATAGACACCTGAACACCGATATTGGTCCGCGCCAACGTTGCCTGCGCACGAAATCCGGTTTGCTTGCCAGTAGCTCGAATACCCCTGGTGGCATCGCCCGTCAAAGCAAAGCCGGTGAGCGCGCCCAACAAGGCAATTCCCGCCATCACCAAAAATAGCTTATCGACACTACCAGCCCACTCAATCCATGCTCCAGCAATCAAGGGCCCAACCACCTGCCCGCCAGATAACCAAGTGGAGTACCAACCAAAGTAGCCCTCAAGCTTTGGCCCAGTGGCCAGAGAAGAAATAATCGTTTGCGCAGACAACACCATCTGCAGATGCGCCAGCCCGATCAATAGCTGGCCACCAATCAGCCCGTAGTAACCAGGTACAGCCTGCATCAGAAGCAAACCCGCAACCATTACAAACGCACCGATCACTAGTGTGACCCGGCCACCGTGGCGAGTAACCGCGCCGCCCAAAGGAATGGCCAACAAAAAAGGAAGCAGATATTGAGAGCTGAGAATAACACCCAGCATTAGAGGAGAAGCGCCCAGTTCCAAGCCGTACACCGGAACTGTCACCAGCAGCATTGAGTAAACAACAAAGCAGAATGTGAGAGATACGCACACTGCCGTGAAGTTTTGGCCGGCATCATCAGCCGGCCGTCTCAGAATAGTTTTGCGCGTTGGTTTGTTAATACATCACCGGACAGTCGTACAAGTAGATCCACCATCCGTATTCTATTACGTTTATATCAGTATTTCAGAGCAGGCTCGCGGGCCTTCATAGTTGCCACAAATGACCCGACAACCACGAGCGTAGCGGCTAGCGGTAACCGCCAATCTGGCGCTGCAACTCCCGCAATAACCAGAAAACCAGCAGCCAGTACGGGCACACCATAGGCCAGGCTGCCAACCAACGCCGCTGGCCCGCTCCTGAGCGCCACATCCCACGCCAGCATGGCAAGTCCATATGGCCCCACACCAAGGCCAATACCAACCACAAGAGCCAGCCCAGTGGGCAGCCCAAAAGCTGTCCCTGAGAGAAGATCCGCGATTGCCGCTCCTGCAGCCGCCAACAAGAACAGCCTGGGCATTATTGGCGCAATAGCAACCGGTGCCGCCTGGCAAATCCAGGAATAAAGTGCCCAGCAGCATGCCGCCATCAATGCCAGACCATACCCCAACACGTACTGGGTATAGCCTTCACTTCCTGCGCCCGGTGAGAGCAACACCGCAGCACCGGAGAACGCGATGAGCGCTCCACACAGCACTGGAAGTGGTATCCGGCGATGAAAGAGCCACTGACTGATCACAATAAACATGATCGGCCAGGTGTAGGTAATCAACGCTGCCTCCGCTGTCGGCGCCATGCCTACGCCTGTCAGATAACCACCTATAGCGCCCAGTATCAGGACGGGTAGCAAACCATAAACTGCCAGTTTCCAATTGAGCGTTAGAGCCGCCTGTGGCGCCTGAAGACCGCGCCTCCGGCGTTTGCGAATACTAGCCGGTAACGCGACTACTGCTGCACTAAGCAGTGCAATGGTTGTGAGCTGAAAAGGCGGAACCGAACTGGCCAGATCGACCAACAGGGGCGCGCCGGCCCAGAGCACAACGGCAAAAAGGGCGGCAATGATACTGATATAAAGTGGGCGAGAAGGATTGATGATCGCATGCACCGTCGTGGCTCCTTACAAGGTTGGTGGATTTGATTCGACACTGACATGCTATACAATCCTGATTCATCACAAAAACAATGCTTTTTGATGGATAGCATCACAGGAATTGATTAATTGAGAAATCGCATTCTGGACCTCAACATGTTGCTGACTCTGGTGACCATTGCTGACACCGGCACAGTTACCGCTGCGGCAGAACAGCTGTCCTACACGCAATCCACTGTGAGTATGCAGTTAAACCGTTTAGAGGCTGCCGTTGGGGTTCCGCTCCATGAGAAAGATGGGCGGCGGATCAGATTTACTCCGGAAGGACAGAAACTGGTGGGTTACGCTCGCAAAATGCTGGAACTGAACAATGAAGCCCTCGACGATGTCCAGCAACAACAGATATCCGGAGAGCTGAACCTCGGCATTCCTGAAGATTATGCCTTTCTTCTCACATCGGTATTGTCCCACTTCAACCGGCAATTTCCCGCGGTGCAGTTACAGGTGACCTGCAGATCAAGCGTCGAGTTGGTAAAACAGGTGCAGGCTGGCAGCATGGATTTGGCGGTCGTCACCCGTCAGGCTCGATCGCCCGGGGGCGAGGTCATCCGGCGCGAACCCTTAATGTGGGCAGTAGGCGCCACCGCTCAGCCATCGTTACTGGACCCAATCCCGCTGGCACTCTACTCCCCCGGCGCAGATGTGTTCCGTGATGCTGCTGAGCAAGCTTTGGCCAGTGCGGGACGGGATTGGCGAATGGCTTACTCCAGCCAATCCATGACGGGGCTCATGCCGGTCGTGGCTGCCGGTCTTGCGGTGGTTGTGGTGACACGCAATATGCTGACGCCACATCTTCGGGTACTGGATGAACGCAACGGCATGCCACCACTGCATTCGGTTGATATAGCTCTGCACCGCCCACCCGGAAGACCCTCAGAACCCGCGAAACAGCTGGCTGAGCTCATCCGCAACCACCTGTCCACAGATGAACAAACCCTGAACTAATAGATACTCAGCACGCTCACGCCATAAGAATGACGGTCACAGCGCGCCACTATGACATCGAGCCGATCAGGAAAATGGAGAAGGGGCTTCCTTAAATTCCTCATACAATTCAGGATGATCGTCCTTGAGGCGTGCCAGGTTAGCTTGCGCTCCTTCTGGCAACATTTTGAGCAGGCTTTTCTGTTCTTCCGGCGACAGTTTCTCACGGAAGAATGGGAACAGCAGTTCTCGTTCCGCACGGAGATAGGCACCGTGAGCATCAAGGTAAGCCTTCAGATCATCGGCAAAGCGGTCCATCGGCACTACCGCATCCAGCAGAATCATATCAATGTTCTCTGAAAGCATATTCAGGCGATCCCGCAACGCTTGGTAATCTTCAGCAAGCTTCTGACCTACCTCACCCTCTTTGAACTTTTTAGCCACCAAGTGCTCGCTGTACAGCCTTTCCAGCGGCTTAACAAAGCTTTCCATGTATTCGAGTATGTAATCCACAACCTCTCTAATAAGATGAAAATCCGGGCGTTCGCCCTGGGTCAGGGATTCATACCTTAGCAAGAGTACGTGCAGCAACCGGGCCATGTTAGCGTGGTCGTGGCGTATTTGATTAAGCGTCGCCATGTATAAGCCTCCTTATGATGGTAGCTCGTATTATAGCTATCTTTTCTAAGACCATATTGGCTCCTTCGTTATTAGATTGCCAGCGCCCGCGACTATCCAAGCCACTTGCTACGAAATCCACACCGAGCCCATCAGCATCCATGGATGCTCTCTCAGGCTAGCTCATTAACTTAATTTGCCAACATGCCATCTGTTTGAGCACTATTGCACCCACGCTTTGAAAACCCACCTCAGGTAGACGCAGTAATGAACCCGCCTCAGACTCATAGCATCACCACAAGCGCCGGCCACAACCTGACAGCGCGGCTATTTACAGCCGACAGTGCGGAGGTGCGGGGTATTTGCGTGCTTGCGCCGGCAACCGGCGTAGCCCAGTACTTGTACGACGACTTCGCCCGCTGGCTGAACACCCAGGGCTTCCATGCCCTGACGTTTGACTATGAAGGCATGGGGCTATCGGTAAATGGCCATGTAAAAGACAGCAAAAGTGACAAGCTGAGCTGGGGCAAATACGACTGCCCGGCAGTTCTGGCATTCGTTAAAGAGAAATTTTACGACCTGAAGCTAGTGTGGATCGGCCACAGCGTCGGCGGCCATATGATTGGTTTTATGGGCCATAACCCGGATATCGATCAGGTAATTACCGTTGGCTGCGGAACAGGCACCTGGTGGCATAACTCACTACCCACTAAGCGCATTGCATGGTTCCTTTGGTACATTCTTGTACCCACGGTTGTCCCAATCATGGGTTATTTCCCCGGTAACCGCCTGAAACTCATGTGCGATATGCCGAAGGGCGTCATCATGCAGTGGCGCCGCTGGTGCCTGAATGAAGAATACTCTGTCGGCTGCGAAGGAGACTGGTTGCGGGAGCGGTTTGCCAGTGTACGCACACCTATTACAGCCATTGAATTTTCAGATGACGACATGATGTCGCCCACCAACGTTAGAATGCTGCACGATTTTTTCACTAATGCACCTCAGCAGCATATTCGCGTAACGCCAGAAGAGATTAACCAGAAGCGCATCGGCCATATTGGTTGGCATAGAAAGCGTTATGAGGTGTTGTGGGAGAAGGTGTTTGCGCCGGTGTTGCCAAGCTATGAGAGCGCCAAAAAAGCTGAGTCCTGACGCTAACCAGCAAGGAACTTTTTGCCCATGCCCTACCCCATAGAAGACAAACTCGTGATCGCGGTGGCCTCAAGCGCCCTATTTGATTTGTCGAAGTCTGACCGTGTGTTTCGTGAGCAGGGGGAAAAGGCCTACCGGAAACACCAGGAAGCCAACCTGGACAAGCCTTTACGCAAAGGCGTTGCCTTTCCTTTCGTGAGGCGGTTTTTGAGCATAAACCAGAAGTTCCCAGAGCAGTGCCCGGTTGAAGTGGTATTACTCTCGCGAAACTCTGTGATCACAGGCAAACGGGTATTCCACTCCATTCATCACCATGGCCTGGATATTACCCGCGCGGCATTTCTCGAGGGCAAATCACCCTACGCCTACATTCCGGCATTCAATGCCTCGCTGTTCTTGTCTGCGAACGCTGGCGATGTATCCCAAGCGATCGACTACGGCTATGCGGCTGGCACTGTGCTGCCAAGCAAGGTGGTGGATGATGAAGCGGATACAGAGCTTCGTATAGCGTTCGATTTTGATGGTGTGATTGCAGATGACGCTTCAGAGCGGGTCTACAAGGCCGGCTCGCTGGAAGACTTTCAGGAACACGAAACCTCCCGCTCGCAAATCCCCCACAGCCCAGGCCCGCTGGCGGATTTGTTCCGCAAGCTTTCACACCTGCAAAAGCTTGAGGACCAGGCATTAACGGACGACCCGGCTTATAAGCGAATACTGCGAACAGCCATTGTGACTGCCCGCAATGCCCCTTCCCACGAGCGGGTGATTACAACGCTGGAACATTGGGGCGTGGACGCCAATGAGGTTTTCTTCCTGGGCGGAATGAAGAAAGACCGTATTTTGAACGTGCTCAAGCCTCATATGTTCTTTGATGACCAACGATCTCACCTGGAATCTGATGCCGGGGATATTCCTATGGTGCATATTCCGTTTGGGGTGGCGAATGTAGACGCCACCTGAGCTCAGTCAACCATGGTTATGCTCGTAATCTGGTCTGAAATACTCAAGGATGCGCCGCTGGCTATATCGGTGTAGACCAGATAGCCGTTGCCGTTGTTACCGGCTTTTGTCCATTCGCTGTTTTGCAGGAATACGGAGTCATCTCCGTCTCCGTCGATTTTCAGTGCATTGCGGCTATCAGTTATGTCCAGAACGTCCTGAATACTCAGGCCTGCCCCGGACTCTCCTATCTGGTTTGAGCCAGAACTCGTCATATCAAGGATTTCGATATTCTTTAGTTTAGCGAAATCGCCATTCGCACCAGAAAGGTCTTCACCGAAGCGCAACTGAATGGTGTCATTACCACCCCTCCCGTCAACCAAATCACCTGTCCAGAGCAGATTATCATCACCAGTAGTTGGCAATTTGTCGGAAACGTTTATTTTAGCAATTCCTGTTGTCGAGGCAGAAACACTACCCCCACTGCTGCCATCTGAAACCAAAATCTCTTCGGTCCAGGCTTTTACGCCAATATCCTTGGGACCATTGGTTCCCAGTTGCTTAAAACCCAGATTGCCCAATTCATCCTGGGTCAGGCCGGTGATGGTATGTGTGTTATCCGAAAAGCTGATTCGGCTTGCATCCAACTCGACACCCTTCGCGTAAAACAGGGTTTTCTCACCATCTGGAAAACCTGTCAGCTCTACTGTTGTCAATTCCCTGTGGCCGTCTTCAGCGTAACCGGGCTGCCCTGCATCTCCAGCATCACTAACTGCGGGGTCCTTCATGGCGGCGTTCAGGTTCAGTTTAATGATATCGCCAGCCTCACCAAAACTCAGAGTCGGGTTCAACTCCAGCCCGTCAGCTATCGGTCTAACCTCTAAGTCAAAAGACAAATCCGAACCCGTCGAATCCAGACCGGCTTCACCACTCATCACAGTTATAGTGAGTCCATTCAGTGAGCCGCTCCAGTTTTTAGGTGGCAGCACCGCAATATAACCAGGCAAACCCTGGGCTCCATCGGCCACGGGGATTGACCAGATGTTATTGCCATTGCTGTCCTTGCCCGCATTATTTGCCAATCCGGCGTTACTAGCGTCACTGCCAAACAGCACAGTAAAGCCAGGTGGTAAGCCTTTAATAAACGCAGAATCAATCATCTCATCAGGATCTTTAAGCCCCGCATCACTGAAGATCAGCTCGGTGGGTGTTTCAACGGATTGCTCCTGTATCTGCTCACTTCCTTCAGCAGTGATTGTCCCTATAAAACCACTGTTAGTGGGCTTGATTTCCAACATCCCGGAACCCTGAGATATTTCCGTATTGGCTGCGCCATCTTCTTTATGGGCAATCCAGGCATCCACTGTAAGGCTTCCCGTTTGAAATGGCTGTCCTGAGTCGGGCCTGAATATCAGTTCTGGCGGTTGGCCATCAGGTTTCAGGGCGATTTCATACTGATTGCCACTAACCGGAGTTATTGGATCGCCGCTGGCATCCAGCAACTGACCAGCCAGGCCGTTGCCCAACTCTATTACTATCTTGCCCCCTTCAATCGTGGAGGAACCGGCATCTGCCTCATTGCTCAGGCTGATATTCAGTGAAACATCCTCTCCTTCCCCTACGGGTTCGGCCTGCACAGTCACTGTGGTTGGATCAGTAACCGGGATTATGTCAACGGTTTGCGTAACCTGTGCCTGCTTGCTCATCCCCTGAGCATGAGCGGCGACCGTGATATCTAATGGTAGGCCGCCAGGCAGATTGTTGTTATTGGTGTGTTCTGGCGCGTGAACCTGAATATCGTTCAATAAGCCCTCAAGCGTTGTGTTTGCATTATCGCCTGCTCCCACTGTGGCTGTATGAGTCCAGAGCACTATGTTTTCTCCGTTCTCCAACACCTCGGTACGAGCCAGTTGGCTACCGCTGGCATCTTTAAACTCAACACCATCCCCCGGCTTACTCCGCAGAGTGACCGTAAGCTGATACTCGTTCTGGTTACCTCCCGACAAGCCTCCACTAACCTGAGTAGCCAGTGCAAATGCATTATCTTCGGTTTGATCGGTGGGCTCAGGAGTCAGGGACACTTCAGGCAAAGCCACCCCCGTGCCAGTACCCGTTTGAACAACATCCAGGTTAATGCTGATGTCTGCGCGCTTGGATGTTTCAGCGCCGGTGTCTTTACTGTATCCAGTAATAGTTATCGGGGAGTTAGCTGTGCTGGCATTGCCGGTAACCTGGAAGATTATATCCTGAGTCAAGGTTTCGTTAGTGAAGGCTTTATTGGTTGAAACCAGCCACTGGCCGGGGCCAACCTGAACAGCATTTTCTACACTCACACCGTCGGGAACCCCATTAACCACAAGGTGAGTGAGCTGCTCACTGCCATCAATATCTTTCGCATTGCCAGCCGCAACATCTGCTTGCTGACTAAGATCAACCTTAACTCTGACCGCTCCGGAGCCGTTTATAGTGGCGGTTTGGCTACTGTTGTCGTAGCTGAAGCTATCCCCGGCACCGACAACACCGGTAACGTCGTTCACGCTAGCCTCAATATCGTCCGTTACGGCTTTGACAATCAGGTCGTGGCTGACTGATTGCCAGACTGACTCTGTGATCAAGGTATTATCAGAAGACGTATCGGTTACCTTGTACTCAACGCCGATTGCCTGAGTGCCGCTGAAGTTCGGCCCGGTTTTGACATAAATACTTTCAACCGCGGCTTTGCCGGAAAACTCGTAGAATCCCCCGACCGGTGTTAACTCGGTTACGCCAGCGGCATCGCTGTATAAGGTCACGCCGGGAACTACAGCAATTTTGATCGCGCTGATAAATTCATCCGTATCACCATTCTGGTGAACTGCGCTGAAATCCACCTTGCTAATAGTGTCTTCCTTCACATCGGAACTAATACTCAGCGTAGCTTCCGGGGTAGGCGTCACCTGAAAGCTTATATTTTTCGGCGTAAAGAAGGTTTCCGAATCGTTGTCGTTTTCCGTTACCACCGGCTGGGCGGTGAATTCGACTGTGCCACTGAAATTGGTAGGTGTTTGAATCTTTACTTTCGCAAGCTCTGTTTCACTGATAACCCAAAGCCGCGTTTCTCCCTCGCCGCCCAGCGAGCTACCAGCGCCAATCAAGGTGAAACCTTCGGGCAAATTACTTATGCGCAGGGTGACGGTTTCAGAACCATCTGCACTGGTTTCGCCAGACTCAAGAGCGGTAACAAAATCACTTAAAGGTATAGTGTTGGGCTCAGTTACCGCGCCATCGAGTGCGTTTTCGTCGTAAACCTTATTGGTTTCAGTAACAAACTCGGGCTCATCTGGCACACCTTTCACTGAGATATTGATGCCCAGTTCCTGCGTGAGGCTGCTATCGGCGGTGCTGGTTATGCTCTGAGGCTGCCCGGTTTCATCTATATAATTCAGCACATCAACTGATTGCGCTTCTACTTTGAGATTGATTGTCTGATTGCTGTCTTTTGGCGGTGTCAGGACTGGCTGATTGCCAGCATCAAAATCATTAATCGTTACCTCGAAACTGCCGGCACCAGCGGTTACGCTCAGGCCATCGATACCACTGCCATCAAAGTTTTCACTGATAGTGTATTCAGTACCTTTATGGGTATAGGTAATAGTTGCACCATCAGGAATATCTTTAATGGTGACGTTAAAGGTTTCACCTTTGTCACTGCTGCTCGGCATAATTTTAAGTTCTACCGGCACATCCTCATGAGTTGCTACCCGGGCATCAACGGAGAGCGTCACCTGATCGGCCTCTGGCGTCAGAATAATGTTTGTCAACCAGGACTCACCAGAAACAGCCATATCAGTAGCCGTATCGTCGTCTTCATCGTAATCAATAGTGCCAGCCTGCACTTTTATTTTGACTACACCGCTGTAGTTTTCCGGCCCCTTAAACTTAACTGAATCCAGATATTCCACCGGAATTTTCACTGGCTCCCCGTTGAATACAACCGTTTGCAGAGTACCGGAGCCGTCAACGTACTGAAAACTCGAGCCGTCAAGTTCGCCACCGGTTACGTTTGCCTGAATGTTATTGTTCTTCACCTGAAATGGCGTGAAAACGGCAAAGGTATCCTCACTGCCCGTGCCGCCAATAACGCCGGTGCCTTTCGGGTTAGAGCCTTTACCATCTTCATTCGCCCAACCCTCACTTAGAGCAAATGTAGGGTTTGAAACTGTATCAGTGCCGAGCGTGAGCCATTCGTCTTCGGCACCCGGTGTTTTGTACACATGGCTGCCATTCATCGCCAGGTCGGGTGTGCCATTGCTGTCGGTATCGCCAACAGGCCCAGCACCAATGACTTCAGCCACTGGCGTCACCTCAATAATCAGCTCATGCTCCCACTCCTTCGCTTCGGGATTTCCACTCTGGGTATTGGCTCCCGCTTCTTCAGTGGTCACATACACCTTCATGGTGCCATCCAGAGAACTGTGTGCAGGAGGTTTGATGGTGAACTGTTTAATCTGGCTAAGCGTGTATTCGCCAGTACCTTCGCCAACGACCAGTTCAAGGCCTCCGCTCGCGGCATTACCACCTGAAGGAACAGTTACAGGGTTGCCGGTATGGTCGAACAACGTCCAAGTATCCGGGCCGGTACTGCCCTCATTAGGTAGATCCGTAATGCGCACCTTCGATATGGTCTCGCTGCCATCGGTATCACCAAGCATCAGCTTGCTGAGGAAAGCAACCTGCGTGTCTTCTGGCGCTGCTTCCGGGTTATCAAGGGAAACATTATCTGGCTTGGCGTACACCCGAAGTTCCAGATCGACACTGACCGATTCAGTCCCAATGCCACCGCTGCTGTCATCATCAGTGTCCTTAATAATCAACTTGATGGTGGCAGTAATCGGCAGACTGTTTGAGTAGTCTTCAGGTGGAGTGATGGTAAAACCCGGGTTGCCATCATCCTTGGTGCTCAGGTAGTCGCTTTCGGGCATGGCAATTCCACCAGCCGGATTGGCGGTATATGATTTGCCATTGATGGTTACTACTGTGCCTTCTGGGAGACCAGTGATTTCATAACCAAAAGACTCTGAGCCATCGTCATCTTTAAATGTCTCACCCAGCACGTTTTGAAGATTAAGGACGGTATTGCTGACGGAAGGATCATCGCTCTGCTCATTGATGGCCGCAATGATCTTACCGTTAGTGCTAACAGTGGCTGCAGTGACTGAAAGACTGACAGCACCAGCGTTTTCTGGATCAGCCGGTGCTGTCAAATTGATTTCTGGCACGTCAGTTACTGCCTGAACATCTACGGTTATGGTTTGGGTGTTGTTAGCGCCATTTGTGCCGACGACATCGGTATCAGCAAGCGGCTTCCCGGTGTTATCCACCTCATAGCTATCCACGCTCACGGTAACATCAAAGTTCTCATGGCGATCATCAGCCGGCCTAACCTCAATTGCTTCGTACTCGGATTGAGTCAGATAATTAACATTAGTCGTTGGCAGACCAGTGGAGAGATGCAGGTCGGTGTCCGCATCTGTGTCGCCAGAAGTCTTAACAATAACAATGATGTAGCTGCCATCACCACTAACTGTCAGCGGCGTGCCGTCACCTTTGGTAAGCACTGTGCCTGAAGGAGCTGAATCTCCTGAGCCAACCGCGGAGGGTGTTAATGTGATCGCGCCCAAGCGTTCAGGGTCATCTCCAATGGTCCCAGCCCCATTCTGGTCATTGTTATCCGTAACAACAGGTATTTTCAGGCCGAGCGCTACGCTGGTGTCTTCATTGGTTTTCAATGTTACTGCAGGCACATTTTCATCAACCGCTCCGCTGGCATGGGGGATGTCGGGCGTGTCGGATTGAGGAGTAACGGTTACGACAACTGTATAGGTCTTTTCATCGTTGTCCGTTTTCGTGGTGTAGGTAAAGGTGTCCTCACCACTGTAATTAGCCTTGGGCACATAAGAGATAGTGCCATCAGAATTGACTGTGGCGATGCCATGCTCAGGTTTTACAGTACCATCGCTGCCATCGCCTATGGTCGTATTGCTGCTCGTGGCATCAGCGTTGGTATTAAAGGTATTCTCAGGATTAGCGGCCCGAGTTGAATCTTCATCAACAACTACATTTTTAGGCGTTGTGGTGCTTGGGTTGTCATCTACTACGCTAACAGTGAACCGTGTTTCCGCAGAATCCCCATCTCGATCGGTAACAAGAACACCCTCAAACGGTATATCCAGCGCCGAGAGCACATCACCATATTTACTTACATGATCCAAAGCACCGTTCAAGGTTAACTGGTAGCCCGGATTACTTGGCACATCTACGATACTTACCGTGAATATCTTATCGGCTTCAGCTCGGCCCGAACCACGATAAGCAATAATCGTGTGGCCATCCGAAGAAAGATCAAACTCCAAAACAACGCCCGATTTCAAGCCCAGCGCTTTTAACCTCTCGATAGTGGAGTTTGCGCCCGTGTCGGTAAAACGAACATCACCCGCCGCATCGGCACCAAAATCGATGCCAAAGCGCACTATGTCGCTGATGGTCTTGCTCGCGTCACCCTCACTGCCAGCTGGCAGATTTGCCTCATCAAGAGTTACCCCACTTGTAATGACATTTACTGCCGGGCCGTCATCCTGGAAACTGAAACGATCACCAATAACGACGGAATCAACCGCAGTATCGCCATCACCGTCAGTAACAGTGGCTGTCAGGCTGATCGATCCGTTAGCTATAGTCACCAGATCACTGGCTGTGGCTGTGTCACCATGCAGCAGTGGTCGGGTTTGCTCTAGGGTGATTTCACCGGTGCTGGCATTCACTTTTATAGTGAAGGCAACATCTGCTGTGCCCTCTAAAGTGCCTTTAATCACATTGCCATCCAGTTGTAGCTCAATGGCCTTGCCTGTAGCCGTGTCTTTGAGCCCGGAAACGGCAGAATTTACGACGAGTCCATAAACAAGACTCGCGCTTGCAGCAGCCCCATCAGTACCAAATGTATGGGTGAAAGCATTAGCAAGATTGGCAGAAGCAGGTGTGCCTATAGCAGATTCTGTTACTTGAATGTCTGCCAAGGCATTGCCGGTTGTGTTAACTGCAGGTACATCATCAATCACCAGCACGCCCAGGTTGCTTGCCGCACCAGTAATCGAACCTGAACCACCAATTCCATCAGCAGTTACACCAAGAGCGATGTCTTTCGGCAGCTCATTTTTACCTGCGCCGTACGCATGCACTTGGGCATTAGTTAACTCGTAGCTGTAATCGATGTCCCAGGAAGCATCAACACCGTTGGCTGTTGCCGATGCTGTAAAGCTGGTTAAAGTCAGTTCGCCATGACCGGCGATGGTGATTGTTTGTGGCAGAGCCTGTAAGTCAGCGAGAGAAATAGTTGTACCTGCAATCTCTATGCTTTCAAGCCCTGTGGGTGCAGCAACGCGCAAGATTCCATAGGCGGTTTCAGAGTTATCTGTCGCATCGCTTAAGCCTTTTTCAAATACGGTGATGTGACCTGTTGCTGCACCGTTACCATCAACGGCAATAATGGTGGGTGCGTCCAATATGTTGGAAGTAGCGCTGTTGTTACCGCTATCAACCTGTAGTTTTTCAAAACCCCTATCAATCCCATCGTTATCTTGCACACTGTCGATAATAACTGTCAGTGACTCGCTGAGTTCTGCAATACCATCTGAATTGGTAACTACGTTAAAACTTGTGCTTGAATTACCGACGCCAATGGCGATGCTTGCAGGCAAGCTATCAACATCGGCTGCACCGGCTGTCCCCGTCCAGTCCAGGTTTATAGTGACGTTTTTTCCTGCCGCAACGGTGACAGGGTCACCGATTTTATCGACAAGATTAACGGTATAGGTGAGCGTACCGCCTTCAAGAACCGCGCTTTCATCAACAGAGATTTGTGCGTAAACAGGGTCGATCGTGTCGCTAACAACTGTATTGACAGCTGTGCTATCAAAGGCCAAGTTTTCAAACGCACCGGCCGCGCCCGCACCGGCTTCAGTAACGCCCGTTATGGCATTGGTGACAGTCTCGCCATCGATGTAGACGTCATCACTTTGAACAGCAATATACAGAGTACCTGTACTGCTACCGGCGGCCACCGTGATATTGCCTAAGGTGGTGGCAACTGTAATGGTGCTGTTTGAAACAACAGCATTGCCGTTCGCGTCTTCCAGGGTGACTGTATATACCAAGTCAGCCGCACCTTCGGTGACAAAGGCTTCGCTAACGCTCAGCGTGGCGGTGACGGTATCTGTGGTATCACTGACGAGTGTATCGACAGCCGTGCCATCGAACGTCAAATTTTCAAATGCCCCAGCCGTGCCAGCATCGACTTCAACAACGGCAGAAATCGCGTTACTGATCGTTTCAGCATCGATGTAAACATCATCTCCCTGAACCGGAACAGCCAGCACACCAAAGCTGTCGCCAGCCTTGATGGTAATGGTGCCGAGTGAGGTAGTTACCGTGACATCGTTATTGGCTGTCACGGCATTGCTAGCCACATCTTCCAGCGTGACGGTGTACACCAGGTTACTAGCTTCACCTTCATCGACAGCAGTTTCACTGACAGTCATCCTGGCTGTAACCGCATCAGTAGTGTCTTCTACAGTTACCGTAGATTTGGCGGCGGTATCGAGGCTTTCGTAGTTACCGCCGGTATGAGCTATGATGGTGTATTCGAGCGTTTCGCCATCAAGGTAGGTATCATCACTATTGGGATTAGCGAAGGTGACACTACTGGTGGTGGTACCTGCCACAATAGTGATTTGTTCGCCGTTACTCAGCGTCAACACCAAGTCACTGCCCTCCGGCGCATGGTCGACCGTGGCACTGATTGTAATATCGCCACCTTCAACAACAGTGCTGTCATTCAAAGTAACGGTCGTGGTATCAACCGTATCCTTAACGGTAACCACTGCTTTATCGGAGATATCCAGGCTTTCGTAGTTGCCACCGATGGCGCCAGTGATGCTGTACTCCTGTACCTCGCCATCCGCATAAGGTGTGTCTGCTTTCGGATTAGCGAAGGTCACGCTGCCCATGGTGTCGCCCACAGCAATCGTAATCGTTTGGCCATTGCCCAAGGTCAGCACCAGGTCGGTATCCTGTGGCTGATGGTCAACCGTGGCAGTGATGGTTATGTCATCACCTTCATCGACTGTGACGTTGCCCAAAGAAACCGTGGTGGTATCGATGATGTCTGCAATCGTCAGGTCAGTGCTATTATCAACAACAGTCAGGTCTTCAAAATTTCCGCTGTTGCCGCTTGCAGTAATGCTATTAACACCTAATACAAAATCCGGCTCTATGTAGACATCAGAGCCAGGGTAGCCACTCAAAGCAACAGCTGAGCCAGTCAATCCCGAACCCCAACCAAAAGTGACAGAGCCTGTGGTCGCGCCTGCCGAAACAGTAATAGTTTCAGTTTGGCCATTGCTCAAGTTAATGGTGAAATCCTGGGCAGCTTGCGCTGGGTTATCCAGATTAACGGTGTAAGTGATCGCACCGTTGTCTTCATCACCATTGCCAACAGAGGTTAGTGTGGCGGTTGTGATGTCGATAGAGTCGGCAATTGTCAGCTCGGTGCTGTTATCTACAACCGCCAGGTCTTCGAAGTTGCCGCCATGACTCAGAGCCACAAAATCTGTAACTGTCAGATCAAAATCAGGCTGAAGATAAGCATCACTATCTGGATAGCCAGCCAACGGTTGTGTACCCGCAGCTACGCCTGCGCCCCAGCCAAATGTGATGGACCCTGATGTATTGCCTGCTGCTACTGAAATATTTGCCGTTTGGCCATTGCTGAGGGTAATGCTGAACAGTTGGTTAGCTTGTGGAGCATTGCTCAAGTCGACGGTGTAGGTGATCGAGCCATTGTCTTCATCACCACTGCCAACCGAGGTCAATGTGGCCGTGGTGGTGTCGATGGAATCGGAAATCGTCAGGTCGGTACTATTATCAACAACAACCAGGCTTTCGAAGTTGCCACCAGTGCCGCTTGCCGTAACGCTATCAACTTCCAGTACAAAATCCGGCTCCTGGTAAACATCCGAACTCGGGTAGCCGTTTAAGCCAATGGCAGTGCCGGTCAAGCCTGTGCCCCAGCCCAGGGTAACCGAACCTGAGGTTGCGCCTGCCGCCACCTGTATGGTTGCAATCTGGCCATTACTCAATGCAACAGTGAAGTCCTGATCACCTTCGGTGGCGTGATCCAGGTTCACCGTGTAAGTAACAGAACCATTGTCTTCGTCACCGCTGCCAGCCGAGGTCAGTGTGGCCGTGCTGGTGTCGATGGAATCGGAAATCGTCAGGTCGGTGCTGTTATCAGCAACCACCAAATCCTCGAAATTGCCACCGGTGCCACTGGCAGTAATGCTGTCAACGCTGAGAACGTCGTCTGGCTCCAGGTGCACATCGGAATCCGGGTAGCCAGCCAACTGAACGGCGCCCGCTACCAGGCCAGAGCCCCAACCAAAGGTCACAGAACCGGTGTTGGCGCCAGCCGCTACGGTAATGGTTGCGGTTTGGCCGTTGCTTAACTCCAGATCGAAAGCCTGGGCACCTTGCGGGGCATTATCCAGGCTGATGGTGTATGTGATGGAGCCACTATCTTCATCACCGCTACCTACTGAGCTTAATGTTGCGGTGGTGGTATCGGTGGTATCGCTAATAGCAGTACTAACAGCTGTGCCATCGAACGTCAGGCTTTCAAACGCCTTCGGATCACCGGCATTCGCTTCAGCAACTGAAGTAATGGCATTGCTGACCGTTTCGCCATCAATATAAACATCGTCACCCTGAACTGGCACAACGAGCACACCAAAGCTGTCGCCCGCTTTAACGGTAATGGTGCCCAGTGAGGTGGTCACCGTCACATCGTTGTTGGCAGTCACGGCATTATTGGCCGCATCTTCCAGCGTGACGGTGTAGACCAGGTTATTCACTTCGCCTTCATCAACAGCCGTTTCGCTAACGGTCAACTTGGCAGTAACCGTATCTGTGGTGTCGTTAACGGTCGTTTGTACTGGCGTATTGTCGAAGGTGAGGTTTTCAAATATTGCTGCGCCACCCAAACCGTTTTCAACGATGTTGATGATTTGGCCAGTGATCGTTTCGCCATCCAGGTAAACATCGTCGCCCTGTACAGGTATATTCAGGGTGCCTGCAGAGTTGCCTGCGCTGATGGTAATGGGGCCAACGGTCGTGTTTACCGTAATGTCGTTATTGGCTACAACGGGGTCGCCATTGATATCTTTGAGAGTAACGCTGTACTGCAAATCAGTCGCGGCGCCCTCATCCACGTTCGTTGCGCTAACGGCCAGTTCTGCGGTAACCACAACGCCATCGGCAGGGTTGCTGTCGGAGCCTGTGCTGGTGTTGCCTGCCGGGTCTTCAATTTTGACGTTGAGTTCGACTTCTGTATCGGTGGGGCTTACGGGTAGCTCAACCTTGATACCGTTGTCGATATCGCCTTGGGTGATTTCGTAATCGGTGATCGGGTCGCCTTTGCTGTCCAGAATCGGGTTACCGTCTTTATCGGTAGCCGTTATTTTGTCGCCCGGGGATGTAGTGGCCGGGTCAAACGTGATTTCCCCTTCGATTTTCCCACTGCTGAAATCACCGGCATCGTATTTACCGTTGGTGCCTGAGCCAGGCTCGAGTTCAACGGTTACGCCCGGCGTGATGTTATCGACGGTCTTGCTGTCATCTGTGGAGCTGGTATTGCCCGCAGGGTCAGTTACCTCAACGTTCATCTCAACGTTGGTCTGACCATCCGCTACAGGAATATCAACAGTAATGCCGTTATCAATATCGCCTTGGGTTACCGGGCGTTCGATAATGACGTTACCGTCTTTGTCGGTGATTTTTACCGTATCGCCAACCGAGGTGTCAGGATCGAAGGTCACCGTGCCGGTTACTTTGCCGTCTTTGGTGTCGTCGTCGTTATACTCACCGTTTGAACCTGAACCAGGCTCAAGAGTCGCGGTCGCGCCCGGGGTGGTGTTATCAACAACCTTGTTGTCCGAGCCGGTGCTGGTGTTGCCAGCCGGGTCGGTAATATCAACATTTAGCTCGACGTCGGTTTGGCCCGGATCTACAGGCACTTCGACGATAATGCCGTTGTCGATGTCGCCCTGGGTGATTTCGTAATCGGTGATCGGGTCGCCGTTGCTGTTCAGTATCGGGTTACCGTCTTTATCGGTAACCGTAATTTTATCGCCGGGCACGGCGGTGTTGGGGTCGAAGGTAATGGTGCCTTCCACTTTGCCGTCGTTGGTGTCGCCGTCGTTATACTCGCCGTTCGGGCCGGAACCAGGCTCCAGTTCCACGACCAGCCCCGGGGTAACGTTATCAATCAGGTTGCTATCGCCCGTGCTGCTGGTGTTGCCGGAGGGGTCGGTCAGCTTAACGTTCAGTTCAACATCGGTCTGGCCTTCGGTAACAGGCACATCCACCTGAATGCCGTTATCGATATCGTCTTGGGTTACGGGGCGTTCAATAATCACCTTGCCGTCTTTGTCGGTGATCTTGACCGTATCACCTGGCTCTGTGGTGCCGGGGTCAAAGGTCACTGTGCCGGTAACCTTGCCATCCTTGGTATCGCCGTCGTTGTACTCGCCATTGGGGCCGGAGCCCGGCTCAAGCTCCACGTCTGCTGTAGGCGTGATGTCATCCTTCGGGTTTTTGTCGAAGCCTGTGCTGGTGTTACCTGCAGGGTCAGTTACATCAACGTTCAACTCAACGTAGGTCTGGCCAGGCGCTACGGACACATCCACAACAATACCGTTATCAATATCGTTTTGGGTTAGCACATAATCGGTGACTGGGTCGCCATTGGCGTCGAAAACCGGGTTGCCGTCTTTATCTGTTGCAGTCACCTTATCGCCGGGAAACGTGTTGTTCGGGTTGAAGGTAATGGTGCCGCTGACTTTGCCGTCGTTCAGGTCGCTACTGTTGTAGTCACCATTAGGGCCAGATCCGGGCTCAAGCTCAACGTTAACGCTTGGCGTTATGTCATCAGCCAAATAGGGGCGCTCTGTACTTTCAGAAACAGGCGTGCCGTTTGGTTCAACGCTGTTAACGGTCGCGTGAACCTTATTATCTTTTGCCAACTCACTGCCGGGCACATCCACTTGCCAGGTTTTGCCATCGGCATTCACTGTAGTGCTGTATAGCTGGCCATTCACGGTTACGACTACGGTATCACCAGGCGATACGCCGCCACCAACCTTGCCTGTTAGCGTAATAGCCTGCCCCGATTCAGTGGCATCTACTATGTCGTCACCCGTAATCGCATCAATGGAGATGCTCAGCTTTGCGAGCTTGGAGCCACTCTCGGGATAGTTTTGCTCATCGTATCGGGTGCCATCGCGTTCGCTGCTCCGCACAAACTCCCGCTGCGGCAAACTCAAACCAAGCGGGCGTAAGACTTCCTGAATTCGTGCAACGGTAACCGGCGTGTAGCCATCCGCTTCGATGATTTCTCCGATGCGCACCAATTGCACAAAGCTATGTCCTTCAGACGAAGTGCCCTGACCAGACGCTGCAGGGGAAGGTGCTGCCGGCTGCTCACTGCTCTCAATAGGAGCAAGGCCTTCAGTTTGCTCGATAAGCGCCCCTCTTTCTTCTGCGGTAACTTGCTGCTCACCCAGGAAGGTCAACTGCTGGTTGTCACCAAAATCCAGGTCGATACGGGCACCCTCTGCCATGATCAGGGTTTCATCAACCGCCAGCTGATCACCTACTTCCAGTGCACGGCGTTCGCCGTTGGCGTTTTCAGCCCACGCTTGCCCGACCAGGGATACAACAATTGCCAGAGTAGTCATAAGGACCTCAAAATAGTGTTACTTCAGCGTTCGCTCAAAGCGTTTGCTTTGGCGCGCAATAATGGTTTTAGCAAGTAAGATAAAATGGTTTTTTTGCCGGTCATGATGTCCAGCTGTGCGGTCATGCCCGGGATAACGGATAAATGCTGCGCCGAGTCTTTTTCGGTGGTTAGCGCGCGCACAAGATAGAAAGTATTGTCGCGATCATCTGTAATCGTGTCGGCACTTATGTGCTCGATGGTCGCGGCAAGCCCGCCATAGATTGAAAAATCGTAGGCGTGGAGTTTGATGGTTGCCGGCAAGCCGGGGCGCAGGAAGGCTATATCTTTGGGTGCTATTTTGGCTTCTACCAGCAGGCGGTCATCGGTGGGAACAATTTCAACAAGGGCATTCCCAGGCTGAACAACGCCGCCGATGGTATTCAGCAGCACACGCTGCACCGTGCCATTCACCGGCGAGCGAATTTCCGAGAGCTTTACCTTGTCGGCCAGCCCGGCAACGCTCTTGTTCAGGCTATTTAGCTGCGAGCTTGCGTCACTGAGTTCTGCGCGCCACTGGTTGCGAGTGGAAGATTCAACCTCCAGCAACCTGGACTCTGCCTCTTGAATACTGGCTTTTACCTGGCGAACACGGGCAGCGGCCTGCAGGCGCTCACCATTTGCGGCGGCCTGATCCCGCTGCAAACGCAAAATCTCTATCTCTGATACCGCACCCGAAGCCAGCAGTGGCTGCGTTGCCTGTAGCTCTCGTGTCGACATGCCATAAGACTGCTCCGCCGCAGACACCCGAGCCTGTGCCTCGCTCAGTTCCTGTTGCCGTTGAGCAATTTGTTCCTGGGCAACCGATAAGCGCTCATCCAGTTCTTTCAAGCTGGCTTTGTAATAGCCTTCTTCCTGCTGCAACACCTGTTCCTGCACGGGCGTTAATGCTTCGCTGTAATTCAGTTCTAACGGCTCGCTTTGGATCAGCGCCTGTAGCCGTTTCACTTTGGTGGCCAGTGCAAATGCCCGCACACTGCCTTCCTGATAACTGGCCACAAAGCGCGTTGGGTCTATGCGCACCAGCAGGTCGCCCTTGCTCACTCTGGCGCCCTCGTCTACAAATACCTCTTCAATGACACCGCCATCGGCGGACTGAATAACCTGTAGCTGCCGCGATGGAATCACCTTGCCCTCACCCCGGGTGACTTCATCTAAGGGTGCAAATGCAGCCCAGATAATCAAAACAATAAACGTCAGTGCAATGCCGTACAGCAGGCTGCGGGCGCGAAGGGTGCTTTGCTGCTCCATGGCCTGATCTGCATCCGCAGGCCAGTGTCGTGAATTGCTGCGAAACGCGGAAAAAAATGGCCGGAACAGGCGATTTATAAAGCCTTTACCCCGTGCCCCAACAGCATCCGCCTTGCTCAAGCGCTCAAATGCCTGTTGCTCCAGCGCTTTCTGTTCCGCTTTCTCAGCAATCCTGGGGTCGATGCTCATTGCGCCCCCCTCTGAATGCTGCCCTGCTGAAGTGCCTGAAGCACGGTTTGCTTAGGGCCATCCGCAACGATTTTCCCGGCATCCATAACAATCAGGCGGTCGACCAGATCCAGCAAGCTGGTGCGATGGGTTATCAGCAATACGGTTTTGCCCTGGCCGAACTGGTTCAGGCCTTTGCTAACGTGATTCTCCAGCGTGCTGTCCATGGCGCTGGTGGGTTCATCCAGCAATAAGATACTGCTATCCGCCATCACCGCGCGGGCCACGGCTATTGTCTGGCGCTGCCCGCCGGACAAGCGATTGCCAGCCTCCCCTACCTGCATTGACAAGCCATCTGCATGGTCACCCACGAGGCCCTTCAGGCCGGACACATTGATGGCCTGCAACAGGCGCTCGTTGTTGGGGTGTTCTATGCCCAGGGTGACGTTGTCGTAGACCGTGCCGCTGAGTAACTGGACGTCTTGCGGAATATAGCCAATGTTGCGGCGCAGTTCGGCGGGGTCGATCTGGCCGATATTCACGCCATCCACCAGCAGGGCGCCAGAGGTTGGGCGATACAAACCCAGTATGAGCTTTTCCAGGGTGCTCTTTCCTGAGCCCACACGACCAAGAATGCCCACCCGCTCGCCAGCCCGAATGTGCAACGAAACCCCTTTCAAGGCATCCCGCTCTTCACCGGGATACTGGAAGGACACATCGCGCAGTTCAATTTCGCCGCGCAGTTTGCCGCGGCTGATCAACTGTTTTCCGGGCTCGCGATCCTGCTCGGCATCCATAATCTGTTCAACGGCGGTCATGGCCGTCGCTGCCTGATGATACTGGGTAAGCAACGAAGCGGTTTGGGACACCGGCGCCATGGCACGGGATGACAACATGTAAGCCGCAATCAGCCCGCCCTGGCTCATATCACCGTTAATAACCAGATATACACCGGTGATAATCATCACTACCGACACCACCTGCTGTATCCAGGAAGCCCCGGCCCCGACCGACATACCCAGCATGCGCTGTTTGCCGGAACAGCCAGACAAAAACCGGGTGGATTGCTCCCAGGCACTTTGCATACGGCTGCTGGCATTGAAGCTTTTCAGCGTGGGCGCAGCCACCAGGCTTTCCACCAGGCCGGAGTTCCGCTGGGCACTGGCCTGACTCATGGTTTCCGAGAGTTGATGCATGGTTGCCTGCACCGAGAGCGCGTACAGAATGATGATCGTGGCACCGATCAGTACCGGAATGATCATCACAGGCGAAATCAGGGCGATGATGGCCACGAATACAAGGAAAAACGGCAGATCAATAAGTGCCGTCACCGTCATGGAGCCGATAAACGAGCGCACGGATTCAAACGATTGAACGTTGGCCGCAAAGGAGCCCACCGAAAGTGGCGCATGCTCAAGGCGGGTGCCGAGAATGCGCTCCATAATCCGGGCAGATAAGGTGATATCCGCACGGCTTGCCGCCAGCTCAACAAACCAGCTGCGCAGCAAACGCAATGCAAGATCGGCGCAGATAATAATCAATGCACCAAGGGCAAGCACCCACAGGGTATCCGTGGCATGGTTAGGCACCACCCGGTCGTATACGTTCATTACGAACAGGGGCATGGTCAGGGCAAACAGGTTGATAAAGAAGGCGGCGATCAGGATGTCCCGGTACACCGGCCGGTTTGCCTTGATAACACTCCAGAACCAGTGGCCCTTATCAACCGCCGAGCCAGCACCTGTTTTACGCTGATCCAGACGAAAATCCGGCCGGCAGTAGAGCGCAATGCCGGAGTAGCTTTCCTTGAGTTTAGCCAGCTCCAGCTGCTCGATTTCCATATCGACATCTGGCAGCCGCACCTGTGCTGTCTGGCCCTGAAGATCGATACTGTCCAGCACGCAAGCGCGATTGCCTTCAAGCAAAATAACGCAGGGAAGCAACAGACTGTTCAGGCGCTCCAACGGCTGCCGCACCAGCTTTACCTTCATATCGACCCGCTCCGCTGCGCGGGCAAATACTGAAGGCGACAAACGGCCGTCTACCAATGGCAGGCCAGCGATCAGCGCATCGTGGCTGATCGTGGTGCCATTTTCCGCGGCAAGCCATAACAGGCAGGCGCTTAAGGGGTCATTTGTCTGATCCATAACGGCCTTTTACATTCACCTTCTTGTGTGAGTAACGCGCACCTCAACACGGCGGTTCAGCGCCCTGCCCTCAGCCGTGTCGTTGGTTGCATTGGGCTGGTAAGACCCTGCGCCCGAAACCAGCATCACCGTGTTATCAACGCCGCTGTCGATTAATGCATCACGCACAGCTATGGCGCGGGCCAGAGACAGTTCGCGGTTCAGCGCGTCGCTGCCAGAACTGTCGGTGTGGCCAACAATGTTGATGGATTTAACCGTGTCACGCTCCAGCAAATGACGGGCGAACTGCTGCAAGCGAGCCATTGCTTCTGGCTTGAACTCGGCGCTGCCAATATCAAACAGGGTGTCGCTGCCAAAGCTTAGAACCTCTTCGGTATCTGCTGTTTGCAGGAAGCGGTCGAAGCTTCTGTCGCCTTCACCCGGAAGGGTGCAGTAGCGGCTGGAACCGGGATTCACTGAGCGATTGATATCACCCAGGTCTGGCAACTCCTCACTGTTCACATTCAAAGTAGTCAGCAAGCGCCCCATGCTGTGAAGGGTTTGCAGGCGATTGATTTCCAGATCATAGGAGCCGTTGATATAGGCGCGTTCGGCCTGGAAAAGCTCGTTTTCAGAATCGAGAACATCCAGCAAAGAACGCCGCCCGATATCGAACTGTTCGCGATAAGCTGCAAGCACACCCGTAGCTTTCTCGCGATGGGACTCGAGAGAGTCCAGCTTCACCTGAAGGTTAAGCACATCTCCGTGGGCAATGGTTGCCGTTTGGCGCAAATCAACGCAGGTTTTATCCCGCATGCTCTCTGCCTGGCTAATCCGGCGATCTGCCGCACGCTCCGCAGCCCTGTCACTGCCACCGCGGTACAAGTTATAGCGTGCACGCAACTCAATTACCGTATCGTCCCCGTAGGAGTGTGGGTCGGTACGGGTATCGAAGCTGTTGTTGTTTTTATAGGTGCCATGACGAGCACCCAGCTCGAGTGTGGGATACCTGCCTGCTTTCGCCTCGCCAAAAGAGGCCTCAGAAGCCTGAATCTCCTCGAAGGCGGCAAACAGCGCTGGGTTATTGGCATATACCGTAGTAAGAACCTGCCACAACTCCCCCGGTACAAGTTGTGACTGCACTTCAAAGGGGCTTAGCTCCTCAGCTGGAAAACGGCCAACCAGGCGCTGAAAGCGAGCGGTAACACTCTGCAGGTTTGCAATTTCTGTCATCAGATTGGAGCGGGCAAGCGACAATCGCCCATCAATCTGCTGCAGGTCTGCCCGGTTGCTTACGCCCCGCCCGGCGCGATTACTTACATGACGCTGCACACGCTGGTGGTTGGCAACGTTTTGCTGAGCAAGGGCAACCAGTTCCCGGTGCCTGAGAACGCTGAGATAAACCTCACTGGCCTCCAGCGCCTTGGTTTCAGCCTCGTCCAAAAGCTCATAATAACGAGCCCTGCTATTGTGCTCCGCTCTGGCTACAGCATTGCGCACCCGAAACCCATCGAACAGCATTTGTGTGAGCGACACTTCCGCATAGTTGCGGTTATAGCTGCCACGACCATCATAATTTCGGTCGCCAATACCGCCGGCGGCATTTACATCTATAAAAGGCAGATATCCGCCAAATGCCTCCCGCTGGTCAAAGGTAGACGCCTGAAACGCATTCAAACGAATTTGCACCTCTGGGTTGGTTTCCAGAGTTTCCTTCACAACGCTCAACAAGTCGTCTTGTGGCATTGTTGCAGCCGCAACAACTGCGGAATAACTCAAAGAAACGGCAAGTGCTAATTTTGCGAGAGAGGGAGTTCTAGCCATAATATCCTCAAGGCCGCCGATACAGGCGAGGGGCCTGGAGCGGATGTGATCAGTACGCTGGCTTTATGAGGGAATGGGCAGAAGCTTGGCGTGCGCGAGCGAAACCGGAAGCTCGGAGCACACCTGAGCTTGAAAGCTCCATCCCAAAGCAACGAGTTATTAGTGTCAGAATGGCCTGATCGTATACCTTGCACAGCAGAGAACCTGTGATAGCGCGGCAAAACCTGTTCTCGGAGGGAAAGTTTTATCCACTTGCCGCCAGTTGATTGCACACACAGCCCATTACATACTGTTGAATCTGGAGTGTAAGCATGGGCACAATACAAAGGCGCCCGCGGAGCCGGGCAGCAGCAAACCAGAAGGACAGAGATGGAGACGCTGGAACACAGGCGAATTTTGATTGTGGACGATGAGGAAGCAGACCGCATGCTGCTCTCTGCTTACCTTCAACGACACGGTTGCCAGATATTTTATGCCCAAGATGGCCTTGAAGGCATCGAGAAAGCCCGCGCCCTGCAGCCCGACCTGATCCTGATGGACTCAGAGATGCCTCGCTGTAATGGCCATGATGCCTGCAAAATAATCACTCAAGATCCGAGAACGCGCGACATCCCTGTTATTTTTATCTCCGGTATGATCTCGCCCGAGCATCGCATCAGAGGACTGCTTGCGGGTGCTGTTGACTACATCAACAAGCCCTTTGATTTTAATGAGGTTAAACTGCGCCTGGCCATACACTTGCGGCACAAGCCCGCCGTACAGGCCAGCAAAGACAAGCCCAAACCCGAAACTGTTTCGGCCTGCAACCGGGATGTTATTGTGTTTCATTCAACACGCACTCACCTGCTGAAATCATTGTCTGCAACACCCACAATGAAAGAGTTGGAAAAGCTGACAGGAACCAACAGCAAACACCTGAACACAGCGTTCAAGGCATGCGCCGGCGTGACTGTGTACGAGTATCTTCGAGAAGAGCGCATGAAGGAAGCCCGGGAGTTACTGCAACGCACAAGCTTGTCAGTAAAAGACATTTCACTTCAGGTTGGGTTTAACGACAGTGGTAATTTTGCCACGGCATTCAAAGAGCGCTTCGGGCTAACGCCCAGAGAATTTCGACAGCAACACAGTTGACTTCAGGGAAGATATTTTTTGAACTATAACCACCGGATAAGCGCTCTTACTACAATTATCGCCTCGCTATTTATAGTTCTTTCATCCGCTGCACTGGCAAACACTACGCCCAACCAAAGCCCGGTTATAGACCTGGCAAGCACAGCGAATAGCCAAGAACTTATAGGTGCGATGCTGGCAATTCCCAGGCTCAGTAACGTTCAAAGCCTCAGCAGCGCTCTGATGCACACCGATTGGGTTCGTCCCGACGAAGACAACCTAGACGCACCTCGTCAACACAGCACAATCTGGCTAAAGGCCTCGGTACATAACAGTAATGAGAATTCACTCATACGCTGGCTGGTATTAGAGCCATGGAGAATGAACCGGGTAGACGCTTATTTTCTCGACCCAAACACTCAAAAAATCCTCTGGCAGAAAACCACAGGGCTTACTGTTTCTTTACAGGATCGCGCTGTAAACAATGGTAAAACTATAATTCCGGTGCACCTCAACGCAGGCGAAACCCAACAACTGTTTATTAAGATTTATAGTGACAGCCTTCCCTTTGTCAGCGTAAAAAGCTGGGATCCTGTCTCTTATTCACAGAGCATCAATCAAAACTGGATATTCCAAGCCGCACTGTTTGCAGGCATTCTCACTCTACTGGTGGTTCTGATACTCCAGTTCAACGCTGGTTTTTTATTGACCGGTTTATGGCTGTTATCCGGATTTATTGTGGAAGCTGAAAAAGACGGTTTTTTCAGCAATTACTTGCTGACTTTTCTCGAAAGCTATTCGATAAACCTGAGAGTTTCAGCAGCGGCATTCACATCACAATTATTCCTGGCCACTTCAGTGTTCCTGCTGGGCTTCAACAAGCATCGCTTGTGGCGGGTGTTTCTCATCTTAACGGCCGTATCAATGCCCATCATCGCCAGCCTCACTTTTGTGCTCGATGGTGTCGCTATCAGGCAACTGGTCACTGTGATTATGATTGCGTACCTTGGGGCCTGGTTGTTCCTGGTAACGCCTGTTTTGCGCACCTCTCGTTCAGAGCCAGCAAAGCTATTGCTTTTGCTACTGCTGTCCATCTATTGGACCACCACCACGCTCGCGCTGCTAAAGTACATCTTCAACTTTGACTACACCACTGTCTCTACATTTACACGAATTTCTATCGAAATTATGGTCGCAGTTGCTTTAATACTGACATTCAATTGGCAGCAAAAAAGCCGACTGAGCACCGCTGAGAAAACGCTAAAAGCACAAGAGTCTGAGTACCTGCGCACCTTGGAACAAGCAGTCGCAAGCCGTACAGAAGAGTTAAACACCGCTCTTGAAACTGCCAAAAAGGCCAGCACGGCAAAGGTGAATTTCCTGGGCCAAGTCACCCACGATTTAAGATCTCCGTTAACCGCCATTCTGGGTTATGCCCAGCTCCAGGCGGGTGGGGCTGTCAGTGCCGAAAAGGCGACTCAGGTCATCCAGGACCGCGGGCTGTATATGAAAGACCTGATCGACGGCTTGGTCGATTATGCCCATGACATCACGGTAGACGACAACGAGCTGCAAGACATTTACCTGATCGCCTTTATCGACAACCTGGTTAATCACTCCCACATAATCGCCAGCAAACAAAATAACCGCTTTCAGCTTAAAATTGAAACTGACCTCCCAACAGTGGTTCGCTGCAGTAGCAAGCAATTGCAGCGTATTTTGCTGAACCTCCTGGATAATGCAGCGAAATACACCAGCGACGGCAACTTTTCACTATCGGTTGCTGTCGCGGACACTTCAGGCCAGGAACAGATGCTGATCTTTCGAGTAAGCGACACCGGCCGGGGTATACCAGCCGACGATCTCAAAAAGATCTACACCCCTTTTTACCAAAGCTCGGAGAGCAACCCCGGGGCTGGCCTTGGCTTGGCCATATGCTTTGAGCTCACAGAGAAACTGGGCGGCACTCTTGAGCTGGAAAGCGAGCCTGGAAAAGGAACTACAGCCACCTGCACCATCCCCTATATCGCTGGCGATGAGCAGTTAGCAGTGTCATCTCTTGCAGCCGTAAAGGATCTATTGCCTAAATTTGACGCACAGGGCCAACTGGCCTGGATTGTGGAAGACTCTCAAGCGGTCAGGGAATTACTAAACGAGGAGTTCTCTGACATGGGGTTTGAGGTGACGCTCTTCACAACGGCAGAAGCATTTATAGAAGCCGCCGCCAGCCCTAGCGACATCCCCTCAGTCATTATTACTGACTACCGCCTACCGGGTGCTTCTGGCGCAGATGTGCTCCACTCTGCACGCTCCCAATGGCCAAGCGTGCCAGTAGCTCTGCTCTCAGGCACACAAAACAGCAACCCACGGCCAGAAGAATGCGACTCAGAGCGCTTTAACGCGTATCTATCCAAACCCGTCGATCGGTTGGAACTGCGTATGAAAGTGTCCGAACTCTGTAATCTGTTGTCAGAGTGACGCCTGGATAGACGAGTTCTCAAAAACTCACTGTGTGATCGTGCCCGGGCGCAAAGCCTCAGTACGTTATAACCCTGAAAATGATCGAAGCCCGGGTTCCCCTGGAGCTTGCAGACAAGTGGATGGCAGATATCCCGAAGGCGAGGCTGATTGTCTACCCCACCGCAGGGCATATCCCCATGGAGGAACTACCGGAGCAAACGACCAGAGATGCGTTGCTGTTTCTGCGGGGTGACTTGCACCTTACCTGGAAGTAGCATGTTCCAACCTTTGCACCACATTGCGGCTGTATGAGTCATCCGGGTACAGCTCCAACATTTTCCTGGCGAACCCGAGAGACTGCTTTAGCTCTCCCTTCTGCAGGTGCAAATGCACCAGGGCGTTGAGCACATTGTAATCCGAGGGGTGGGCCTGCAAGCCTGCCCCAAGCACGCGCTCAGCCTGCGCCCACTGTTGTTGGCGAACCAGAATCAACCCGTAGTTGTAGGCAACCCGTGGGTTCTCGGGGTTAAGCTTTAACGCCAACTCAAAGCTGCGAAGTGCCTCCGCGTCCTGGCCTTCCTCCACCAAAACCAACGATAACAGGTAGGCCAGGTACCCTCGGTCGGTGTCAGGTATTTGTTCAGACTGGCTCCCGGCGCGCAATGTTTCCATTGCCAGCGCCTGCTTGCCAACCTGACTGGCCAGCGTGGCCAGAGCCACACGGGCAGGTGAGAAGGTCGCATCCAGCTCAAGTGATTTCTGATACTGCGCGATCGCCTCGTCTGTTTTCCCGGAACGCCGCAAATAATTTGCCCAATTAAAGCGGGACCCGGAAAGTGCAGACAGGCTTTCGAGACGCTTTTGATAATCCGAATCCAATTCATCAAAGCGCTTTCGCTCTGCCTCAGACAACCCGCTCAAATCTGCGCCAGCCAGTGCTGAAAGTGCCTGATCCTGAACCGCCTTGGGCTGGTCAGCACCAAGCAGCGACACCAGTACTTTCAAGTTATCGCCAACCGGTATCTGAGCAAAGGCTCCTGCAGAATAGGCGCGCACAAGTGGCTCCTTATCAAACAGCCCGGAACGCAGAAAGAATCTTGAATCACCACCGATGGTGCTCAGGTGTTCTGCTGCGGTTGCTCGCACTATCGCGGGCTCACTGGTCTTCCTGATCAGAAGCCCCAACCGGTTCATGGCATCCATTTCGCCGGCACGGAAAGCCTGAAGAGTGTCTGCAAAGTGCTCTGGCTTCTCACTATCCGGATACCACTTTTTCAGAATGCCCACTGCCCACTGGGCAGATTTGTCTTCGTGGCAACTGTTGCAGGCGTTCGGGCTACCAGCAGTGACCGTCAAATCCGGCCTGGGTATACGGAAACTGTGATCACGCCGTGGATCGACCACCATGTAGGTTTCGTCGGTCATGTGGCAATTCACACACTGCGCGCCCTCAGAGTTTTCCGGGTGCTTGTGATGCTCCGCAACGTTGTAATTCGATGCTTTAAGGGTAGGAAATCGCTCGGGCGGAGCCGGATTGTGGCATTGCAGACACAAACCGTTGCCCTCAATTTTCAGGTTTGTGGTGTGTGGGTCGTGGCAATCCAGGCAGGTAACGCCCGCTTTCGCCATTTTGCTCTGCGTAAACGAGCCGTAAACATACACCTCGCCCTGAATTTGGCCATCAGCATGGTACATGTCTGGCATCAGCACCGCTGGCAAGGCTTTGTCCAAATAGCCCTCGTGTGCGTGCTGCCCGTCCTGAATGCTCTGGCGGCGGCTGTGGCAATAGGCACAGGTTTCGACAACCTTGCCGGGGGCCATCCCGCCAAAATCAACCAACAGGCCCATGCCTTCAGCAGGGCCGGCCTTTTCTACCTGATCTTGCCTCTGTTCTCTTGCCCAATCCACATGCTTTTCACCCGGGCCGTGGCAGCCCTGACAACCAACATTCTGCTCCTGCCAGGTTGTGGCAAAGCTGTCCGCTTTGGCATCGTAATTCATGGTGAGGTACGTGGAATGGCAGTCGGCGCACATGGCATTCCAGTTCTGGTTGCGGCCGGTCCAGTGCAGAGAATCACCTGGTTCGAAACTCATTCCCGGATACAGCGAAAACCAACGCTGCCCGCCTTCCTCAACGGGGCGACTGTCCCAAGCTATTGTCAGCGCTTGAAGCCTGCCTCGGGAGAGCTCAACCAGATATTGTTGCAAGGGATAAAAGCCAAAGGTGTAGGCAATGCGGAACTCTGCTTCTGTACCCTCCTCTCCTTCAATCTTTACCCAGTAGTCTTTACCCCGGCGAAAAAACTCTGCCTGGGAGGCTCCATCATTAAAGGCAGTATTTTCAAAGTCGCCCAAAACAGCGCCTTCACCCGCTGGCTTCATAGCCCAGGCATGATCAGAATGTGACCAGGCTTTGGCTTGCCCCTGATGGCACTCTGCACAAACACCTTCCTGCGCATAACCCATAGACTGCTTCGGCGCACCGGGCGAAGCGGCTGTCACGGCAAAAGCCGAGCTTGAAAGCATCATCCCGAAGGCAACTAGTGCAATAAATCCTTTTAAATTCAATCTGAGTTTCCTTTCACGCCATTCGGGGCTTATGGGGATTTGCGTCTGCAATATTAGAATAGTCAGTTCAGCAGATCCGTGCGATGGTTTTATATGATGGACTTCTCCCGGGTTTCCTCAGCCGACCTTTGACGCCATCCTGCTTAGCCAACACAACCATTTAACCCAGGTGTAACACTGGTTGCCCCCAACAAACCATCCAAGCCGGTTTCCTGATAGAATTGCCCTCTTTAAGTGGTCCCTCCGATTGAACCCTTCAGCCTGGAAGCCGACCTTCGAGTTGCGGCCAGAAACGGGCAGCGTTGAGTAAATAATGATCCATAACATCCCTTCAGAAAACACCTCAGGAACTCCTGAAAACCTCGGGCCAGAGCCATCCCGCCGCTTTTGTGTTGCGCCAATGATGGATTGGACCACGCCGCACTACCGGTACCTCGCTCGCCTGCTAAGCCAGCACACTCTGCTTTACACCGAGATGGTCACCACAGGCGCGTTGATTCATGGGGATACTGAACGGTTTTTGCGCCACGACCCTGCGGAATACCCTCTGGCACTCCAACTTGGCGGCAGCGATGCGGGGGAGCTGGCGCATTGTGCGCGGCTTGCTGAGCAGTTTGGCTTCAGCGAAGTAAATCTGAACGTTGGCTGCCCCAGCGACCGGGTTCAGAACAATATGATTGGCGCCTGCCTGATGGGGCATCCAGATAAGGTGGCAGAGGCCGTTCGGGCGATGATTGAAGCTACCCGCCTTCCGGTTACGGTAAAGCATCGCATTGGTATTAATGGCCGGGAATCCTGGGAAGACCTTTGTGAGTTTGTGGAGAAAGTGGCGGCCGCCGGCTGTCGCACGTTTATTGTTCATGCACGCATCGCGATTCTTGAAGGGCTCAGCCCAAAGGAAAACCGGGACGTGCCGCCGCTGAAATACGATTGGGCTTACCGGCTGAAGCAAAAGTACCCGCACCTTGAGATCATCATCAACGGCGGCATAAAAACCTTTGAAGAATGTAATGAACACCTGAAACATACCGATGGCGTAATGCTCGGCCGGGAGGCTTACCACAACCCCTGGATTCTGGCGGGCGTGGACTCGGAGTTCTTTGGCACCAAGCCCCCTGCTACGACGCGCCACGATGTACTTAGAGCTATGTACCCGTTTATTCAGAGCGAACTGGAGCGCGGCGTATTCCTTGGCCATATGTCCCGGCATTTTCTGGGGCTGTTCCATGGCATGCCTGGCGGCCGCCAGTTCCGTCGCTATATCAGCGAAAACGCTCACAAACCGGGTGCAGGCCTGGAGGTAATTCAGACGGCGCTGGGTAAGGTTCCTGAATCGTAACCGCAACCTTACCTTTTGCTGTCTTGTTCCTGTCTGTACAGCCCGTTATTGTAGAAGCATTACCCGCATCCGGGATTTGGATGTGCTGATAACAAAATCAATCGGGACGACGTTACGAATGACCAACAAGCTTGACCAACTGAAAACCATGACCACGGTAGTGGCAGATACTGGCGATATCGACGCAATCGCCCAATGGCGCCCCGAGGATGCCACCACAAACCCCTCGTTGTTGCTGAAGGCAGCAGCGTCTGATGCTTATCGGCCGATGCTTGAGCGAGCCGTAGCCATGGCCCGCAAACAGGGTGGCTCCGATGCTGAGCAGCTAACTCTGGCTACGGATATGCTCGCCGTTCTGGCAGGTCAGGAAATCCTCAGTTTGATACCGGGCGTGGTATCTACAGAAGTGGATGCACGCTTGTCATTTGATACCGAGGCTACGCTCAAGCGGGCCCGTCGCCTGATCGAGCTTTATGATCAGCAAGGCGTAGATACAAGCCGGGTTCTAATCAAGATAGCAGCCACCTGGGAAGGCATCCGCGCCGCGGAGATACTTGAGCAGGAAGGTATTCGCTGCAACCTTACTTTGCTGTTCTCATTTGTTCAGGCGGCTGCCTGTGCACAGGCCGGAGCCTTCCTGATTTCACCGTTTGTGGGCCGCATCCTGGACTGGCACCTTGCCAACAGTGGCCGTGATCACTTCCCCGCTGCCGAAGACCCCGGCGTACTCTCTGTCGCACGGATCTATAATTACTACAAAGCAAATGGTTACAGCACCGTGGTTATGGGCGCCAGTTTCCGCAATATCGGTGAGATCGAAATGCTCGCTGGCTGCGACCGGCTCACCATCAGCCCCGCGTTACTCCAGGAGCTAAAAGATGACAATGGCAGCCTGGAGCGCAAGCTTTCAGCCGCCGGCGCCTCTTCCACCGATGGTTTCGGGGTTCTGGATGAAAAGCGCTTCCGTTGGGAGTCTAACGAAGATGCCATGGCCACTGAAAAACTGGCCGACGGCATTCGTCGCTTTACCATTGACCAGATTGAATTGGAAAACCGGGTTCGCCAGCTGGCCTCTAAAGCAGCCTGAACCCAATGCCGTTTCAACGCAATCCAACATACCCAAATACCCGGGTCAGACTATGATCGAAAGCCTTAAAAAGCTGTTTAGTGCACCGGAAACGGAGCATCGTAAACCCGATGAGCATCAGCTCGCGATTGCTGCAACTGCGTTAATGGTTCAGCTATCACAGGTCGATAACGAACAGGATGAGCGAGAACTCCAGGCGATTATCGATTGCGCCATAAAAGCGCATGATCTAACCCGGAAAGAAGCGGAAGATATTCTGCAATCCGCCCTGAGTCAGGCAGAGGATGCCACGTCCCTCTATGAGTTTACCGGGCAGATTAACGAGGCGCTGGATCAGGATGCCAAACAGTCACTGCTGGAGAACATCTGGCATGTTGCTCTTGCTGATGATCGCATCGACAAATACGAAGAACACCTTATTCGCCGTATTGCTGATTTGCTGCATCTTAACCACCGGGAATTCATGCAGGCGCGGCATAGGGCTGAGAGCGTACGTTCTTAGCTTGTAGACCACTCAGGAGACAGCATGCTAGCCATACTTCACCCCAACACGCCTCTGGATAGCGACGCCTATCGGCAGACAATGCACTACCTGGAACATCTGCCCGGCGTGACCGTACGGGTACACGAGATTCAGGGCGTTAGCCAACGACTGACCGAAATATACTTATTGGGCGACACCAAGCCGCTCGATAAAGAAGATATCGAAGCCCTGCCGGCTGTTGAACGCGTCATCCGCATTTCCGATGACTACCGGATTCTTGGGCGCCACCGGGACGACAACCGGCAAACAGGCTTTAGCTATAACGGTGTCGATTTCAACCAGTCCAACCTCAATATTTTTGCAGGGCTCTGTGCTGTCGATATACCAGAGCATGTTGAAATGATGCTGAAGGCCCTGGAGGAAAATGGCCAGGTGTGCACCCGTATGGGCGCCTACAAGCCCCGCACCAACCCCTATTCGTTCCAGGGGCACGGCAAGGGCTGCCTGCCTTGGGTATTTGAAAAAGCCGGTAAACACGGCATTAAAGTGGTGGCCATGGAAATCACCCATGAAAGCCACATAGAAGAGATTGATACCTGCCTCGAAAAACTTGGGCGGCCTACGGGCGTCATGCTTCAGGTCGGCACCCGGAACACACAGAACTTTGAATTGCTAAAAGCCATTGGCCGGCAGCGCACCTATCCGGTTCTGCTCAAGCGTGGGTTCGGCATCACCCTGAATGAATCATTGAATGCGGCGGAATATCTGGCCAGCGAAGGCAACGCAAACGTTATATTCTGTTTGCGCGGCATGAAAACCGAAGCTGGCCAGCCGCACCGCAACATGGTGGATTTTGCCCACGTACCTGCGGTTAAAAGGCTGACGCGTATGCCGGTTTGCGTCGACCCGTCCCATTCTGTGGGCACCCGGGAAAAATCCCCGGACGGCATCCTCGACGTAATGCACGCGACGGCACAAGGCGTGATTGCAGGGGCCAATATGGTGCTGGTGGACTTCCACCCGAAACCAGAGAAAGCCCTGGTAGACGGGCCTCAGGCCTTGCTTATGAACGAACTGCCAGCCTACCTTGAAGATATACATCTGTGCCACGACACCTGGAAAAAGCGCCAGGCCATTTACCAACGTTTAAAAGGTGAAGTACCGGAATGATCGTCTACGGACACAGGGGGGCTAAAGGTGAAGCCCCCGAGAACACGCTGCCCGGTTTCAGGCACGCCTACAGGCAGGGTGTAAGGCATTTTGAGCTGGATTTGGTGCTATCAAAAGATGGTAAACCTGTGCTGGTGCACGACTTAACCGTCGATCGTACAACCGATCAGAAAGGCGAGGTAGCTCGTTATACCGCTGCTGAACTTGCCTCAATGGACGCACGCAAAAACACAAGCCCATGGCCATCCCCAGCGGGAATTCCATCGTTGGAAGATTTGCTCGATCAGTTCCAGGACCTCGAGCATTTACAGCTTGAAGTGAAGTCAGACAGTCGCGCCAGGTTGAATATCCTTTGCAATCGACTAACAGAAATCATTCAACATCGGGATCTTTACCAAACGGCTGCGATTACCTCGGCAGACACCTGGTTTTTGAAGGAAATTCGCAGAAGGAACAAACGCATTCGCACCGGGCTGGTGGCAGAGCGGCGATTCCCCAGGCCCATTGGACTGGCTGCGAGGTTGGGCTGCAAGTACTTATGCATCAACTGGAAGCTGTGCTCACCGCAACTTGTGGAAAATGCGCGCCGTAAAGGGATGCACGTATCCTGCTGGACCGTGAACAGCATCCAGGACATGCTCCGGCTTGAAGCTATGGGCATAGACAGCGTTATTACAGACTACCCTACAAGCACGCGCATGTTCTTTGATAACCGCGCACGCGCTTCTCTGTCCCTGCCTGAACGCAATGAAAGCAAGCCGGCAGATAATATGGTTTTACCCGCCGGCTGACTTTGAACCTGAACCGGTCAGAAGATCCGGTTCAGACCATTCAACGCCGCTACCCGATAGGCTTCCGCCATGGTCGGGTAGTTAAACGTTGTGTTGATAAAATAGTTAAGTGAGTTTGCCTCACCCTCCTGATTCATGATGGCTTGACCGATGTGGACGATTTCAGCTGCCTGGTCACCAAAGCAGTGAATGCCCAGAATCTGCCGGGTTTCGCGGTGGAAGAGGATTTTCAGCATGCCCACGGCTTCACCGGTAATCTGAGCCCGAGCAAGATCCTTGAAGAATGCCTGACCAACTTCATAAGGCACCTTGGCTTCCGTTAACTCGCGCTCGGTCTTACCCACAGAGCTGATCTCAGGAATCGTATAAATGCCCGTTGGCACATCGGTCACATACCGGAAGTAATCGTCATTAACGATGTCTGACGATGCAGAACGCCCTTGGTCATAAGCTGCGCTTGCAAGGCTTGGCCATCCGATCACATCGCCTGCAGCATAGATGTTATCTACCTCGGTACGGTAGTGTTCATCTACTGGTAGCTGGCCGCGACTATTCGGCGTCAATCCCACATTCTCAAGCCCCAGACTATCAGTGTTACCACTTCGGCCGTTACACCAGAGGAAGGCATCTGCGCGGATCTTCTTACCTGATTTCAGTGAAAGAACCACACCGTGGTCGTCACCATCAACAGAGTCGTATTCCTCGTTATGGCGCACCAGAACACCGTTATTACGCAGGTGATAGCTCAGTGCATCTGAGATTTCGTCATCGAGGAACGATAGCAAACGGCTACCCGGGTTGATCAGATCCACCTTCACACCCAAGCCCGCAAAGATAGATGCGTATTCGGAGCCGATAACACCGGCGCCATAAATAATCAGCGTGCGCGGTGTATGGGAAAGATTGAGTATGGTGTCTGAGTTGTAGATCCGGTGATGGCGGAAGTCCAGATCAGGCGGCAAATACGGGCGTGAGCCAGTAGCAATAACAACCTGCTTGAAATGCAGGGTTTCAACTGACTTGTTACCACGAACTTCCAGCCGGTTATTGTCCAGAAACGACGCGCGCCCATTGATCAGATCGACCCGATTCCGGGAATAAAACTGGGTTCTGAGCTTTACCTGTTTGCCAATAACCTTCTGTGCACTTTGCAGTACCCGCGGGAATGAGAACCAGCGAGGCTCTCCAATGTCCCGGAACATCTGATTGGTGTTGAAGGTAATGATCTGCTTGACCGAGTGACGCAAAGCCTTGGAAGGAATCGTACCCCAGTGGGTGCAGTTGCCTCCCACGGTAGGCTTGTCTTCAACGATAGCAACACGCTTGCCATGCTTCGTCGCGTTCATTGCCGCACCTTCACCTGAAGGTCCGGCACCGATAACGACGACGTCGTAATGATGTTCTGCCATGCGCGCAGTGACTCCTTATCTACGTCGTGAAAAGTAGTTGTAGTTATTCGTTTCTGTCAGCAGTTACTGCTTCCGGCCAGCCTTGGAGGCATCGTAAGCCAGATCGTCGGCTGTTACGGCTTCGGTCGCCACACGCTGGTTTTCTTCCTCGCACTTCTGGGTGTTGCCACCACAAATGTCGCAGGAAGAACTGATGCCAAGCGCGCCAATACCGCCGCAAGTACCGCTAATTGGTTTACGCCCGAAAATGACACCAACGGACATTCCGGCAACCAGCAAAACCACTATCAAAAAAACCAAAAGAAAGGTACCCATGTTGCCCTCCCCTTACTGAGTAACGTAGGAAGAAAATGCCGGGGTCTGATGCGACTCGAACCCGTTTTCCGTCCGGATAATAAAATAGGCAGGAATATTCTCCCGTGTTGCGAGCGCACTTGCCCGCTCATACCCCATCACTGTAAAACCAGTGGCCAGTGCATCCGCTGTCATGCTGTCTTCAGCAATCACCGTGACAGAAGCCAGGTTATGCGAAATCGGCTGTCCAGTTTCAGGATCTATTGTATGGGATAAACGACGCCCTTCCGATTCGTAATAGTTACGATAGTCACCGGACGTGGCCATCGCCTTCGAAGGCAAAGTAACAATACGGTTTACGGTTTGCCCTTCACCCGAGACAGGTTGCTCGATGGCAAGCCGCCACACACTGCCGTCAGGCTTTTTACCCTGAGTGCGCACTTCCCCGCCGATCTCTACGAGATACGCCTTTATACCCTCACTATCAAGGTACCGAGCCACTACGTCTACCCCGTAGCCTTTGGCGATGGCTGACAGGTCGATATACTGCGGTGACGACGTCTTTAAAGCAGGCGGATCCGCCTGCAACGAGAGGTTTTCAAAACCCGTTGATGCCAGCGCGTAGGCTAACTCCTCGTCAGAGGGAACCTTTACAGGCCGGGCATCGGGTCCGAAGCCCCAGAGATTCACCACTGGCCCGATAGTGATATCGAAGGCCCCTTCAGTCAGGCGTGAAATCTCTGCCGACCGAGACAGCACTTCAAACAGTGGACGGGATACCGGGGTCCAATCCGATTGATCCTCAAGGCCGTTAAGCTTTGACAGCTCGGAATCGTCCCTCCAGGTCGACATGGAGGCATCCACTCCGTCGAGGGCCTCATCGATGCCTTCTGCCAATGCTTCAAGCCGCTGGTGATCTTCCGGCAAAACAACACTGATGTGGTAGCTGGTACCGAACACGGGCCCTGAGATTTCCCAGATTTCTTCATCCGGCTGAAACGAGCAACCCGCCAGGGCCACCAATACCAGCATCGTAAAGATGCTGGCAACGGCCGCCCGGGCGGGTTGAAAGATACTGGATGTCATGTGAAAGCTTTAACCTCCAAAGTCATCCAGCATAATGTTCTCTTCTTCAACACCCATATCTTTCAGCAGCTTGATTACAGATGCGTTCATCATTGGGGGTCCACACATATAGAACTCGCAATCTTCCGGAGCCGGATGGTCCTTCAGATAGTTCTCGTAGAGTACGTTATGGATAAAGCCCGTTGGGCCTTCCCAGTTGTCCTCCGGCTGTGCGTCAGAAAGAGCAACGTGCCACTCGAAGTTGTCATTCTCCTTGGCAAGCATGTCGAAGTCTTCTACGTAGAACATCTCGCGAACACTGCGAGCGCCGTACCAGAAGCTGATCTTGCGCTTGGAGTTCAAACGCTTTAACTGATCAAAAATATGGGAACGCATGGGGGCCATACCAGCACCACCACCCACGAACACCATTTCGGCTTCCGTCTTCTTGGCGAAGAACTCACCAAACGGCCCCATTACAGTGACCTTATCACCCGGCTTCAGGTTGAACACATAGCTGGACATGATGCCAGGCACGTGATCAGTCCCGGGAGGCGGAGTGGCAATACGGATATTGAACTTGAGGACACCCTTCTCTTCCGGGTAGTTCGCCATGGAATAGGCTCGAACAGTCTCTTCCTTGTTGATGGCCTTGTAGCGCCAGATATCATGCTTGTCCCAGTCACCGTGGAACTCCTTCTCGATATCAAACTCCTTGAAGTCGATTTCGTAAGGGGCGCATTCCAGCTGTACGTAACCACCGGCACGGAAGTCAACTTCCTCGCCTTCAGGCAATTTGAGTACCAGTTCCTTAATGAAGGTGGCAACGTTGTGGTTGGATACAACCTCACACTCCCACTTCTTGACGCCAAAGAACTCTTCCGGTACTTCAATCTTCATATCCTGTTTAACCGGAACCTGGCACGACAAACGCCAGCCTTCTTTCTCTTCCCGGTTGGTGAAGTGGGTCTTTTCCGTGGCCAGCATGGCGCCGCCACCTTCAAGAACCTTACACTTACACTGTGCACAGGTACCGCCGCCACCACAGGCAGACGACAGGAAAATCCCACTGCCCGCCAAGGTGCCCAGTAGTTTGTCACCGGCTTCCGTTTTCACGGTGTGTTCCGGGTCGTCATTGATTTCGATGGTCACTTCACCGGTGCTTACCAGTTTGGATCTTGCCGCGAGGATGATCGCGACAAGCGCCAGAACGATAACGGTGAACATGACCACGCCGAGTATTATTTCTGTATACATGGTCTCGCCTTTTCGTTAAACCGAATCACCGGGTGAATTACAGGGAAATCCCTGAGAAGGACATAAAGCCAAGAGACATCAAACCAACAGTAATGAAGGTGATGCCCAGACCACGGAGCCCGTCTGGAACGTCGCTGTACTTCAGCTTTTCACGGATACCTGCCAGAGCAACGATGGCCAAAGCCCAGCCCACGCCAGCACCAAAGCCATAGACCACACTCTCACCGAAGGTGTAATCACGCTCAACCATGAACAGTGCCGCACCCATGATGGCGCAGTTAACTGTAATCAACGGAAGAAACACGCCCAGTGCGGAGTAAAGTGCCGGAATGTATTTATCCAGTATCATTTCCATGATCTGAACAATGGCCGCGATAACACCGATGTAGGTGATCAACCCGAGAAAGCTCAGATCCACATCAGGCAAACCAGCCCAGGACAACGCGCCCTCACGAAGGATGTTGTTGTAGATCAGGTTGTTGACCGGCACTGTCAGCGTGAGAACCACCACAACGGCAATGCCAAGGCCTGTAGCTGCTTCAATCTTCTTGGAAATGGCAAGGAATGTGCACATACCCAGGAAGAACGCGAGCGCCATGTTCTCAATGAAAATTGCTTTGAGAAGCAGACTGATATAGTGCTCCATCAGAAGGCCTCCTTATGGGTGTGGCGGGACATTTTGAAGTCCTCTTCTTCTACTTGCTCAGGCATCCAGGCACGCAGTCCCCAGATAGCCAGGCCAATAATGAAGAAGGCGCTTGGTGGCAACAGAAGCAAGCCGTTGGTGATGTACCAGCCGCCTTCGTTAACCGGCGTCAGAAGGGTTACACCAAAGAGCGACCCTGCACCCAGCAATTCACGGAAAAACGCCACAAACAGCAGCATGATCGAATAGCCCATGCCGTTGCCGACACCGTCGAGGAAACTCAACCAGGGGCCATTTTTCATGGCGAAACCTTCGGCACGACCCATAACGATACAGTTGGTAATGATCAGACCAACGAATACCGACAGCTGCTTACTGATTTCGTAGGCATAGGCCTTCAGTATCTGATCAACCACGATAACCAGAGACGCAATAATGGTCATCTGTACGATGATCCGGATGCTGCCCGGTATCTGTGTACGTACCAGCGACACAGCCAGGTTGGAAAATGCAGTAACAGCAATAACCGACAGGCACATAACGATGGTTACGTTCATGCTGGTGGTTACGGCAAGTGCGGAACAGATACCAAGGATCTGCAGCCCGATGGGGTTGTTACTGAATATGGGTTCGAAAAGAACCTGTTTGGCGGTCATTTCAGACATGATCAGGCCTCCCCTTCACGAAGTTTCTTGAGGAACGGTGCGTAACCCCGGTCACCCATCCAGTAGTTGACCAAGTGCTCAACGCCGCGACTGGTCAGTGTTGCACCGGAAAGCGCATCCACCTTGTGCTCTTTATCGGCTGCGTTGGCGCTTACGCCACCCTTCATCAGGCGGATCTGAGGCTCGGTTTTATCCTCACCGTAAAGCTCTTTGCCAACCCACTGGGATTTCCAGCGGGGGTTATCCACTTCACCGCCCAAACCAGGTGTTTCTGCATGGGCGTAGAAGCCAAGGCCTTCGATAGTGTTCAGATCGCCTTCAAGCGACACAAACCCGTACAGTGTAGACCAGAGGCCATAGCCGTGAATCGGCAATACCACTCGCTTCATTTCCCCGTTTTCGCTCAAGGTGTATACCTTGGCAATGTTAGGGCGACGCTTGATACCAGCCTTGTCTTCAGACGACGGAATCTTGGTTGACATCTCCGGGTCTGAAGCGGCTTTGTACATGTCGTATTTCATTGGATCATTTACATCCACGAAAGACGGCTCTACATAGTCACCGGTATCCAGATCAACCAGGCGCACATCAAACTGGGAAAAAACGCTTTCGATTTCGTCAGCGCTTGCGCCATTCGACAGCATACCTGCGGCCGCCAGAATGTTGGTTTTGATGTCCAGATTCTGGTTCTTGATCTGGGCCGGGCGGAGCACTACCGCAGCGGTGGATACCACTACGGAGAACACGATACTTAATACCAGAGCGACAAACAGCGTTCTGGAGACAGTTTCTTTAGGCTTAGCCACGAGCGAGCCTCCGTTTAACGTTTGCCTGAACCACGTAGTGATCCATCAGCGGCGCGAAAAGGTTGGCGAACAGTATCGCCAGCATGATGCCTTCCGGGAACGCCGGGTTAACAACCCGAATCAGAATGGTCATCACACCTACCAGAATACCGAAGCACCAGCGGCCGGTGTTGGTCATGGCGGCTGATACAGGGTCGGTTGCCATAAACATCATGCCGAAGGCAAAGCCACCCATTACAAGGTGCCAGTGGGCCGGAACCGAGAACATGGGGTTGGTTTCGGAGCCGATAACGTTCATGAGAACAGCCGTGCCGATCATGCCAATCAGTACACCACCAACGATACGGTAGCTTGCGATACGCATGGCAACCAGCGCCAAACCGCCAATCATCACGGCGACGGTCGAGGTTTCACCCATTGACCCCTGAATATTGCCAATGAAGGCATTCATCCAACCAATGTTTGCTTCCAGAGCTTCCAGACCACCACTTGCAGCCCAGCTCAGCGCAGTCGCGCCACTGAAACCGTCAACAGCCGTCCACACGGTGTCGCCAGAGATCTGTGCCGGATAGGCAAAGTACAGGAAGGCACGGCCAGTCAGTGCCGGGTTCAGGAAGTTTTTACCTGTACCGCCAAACACTTCCTTACCGATCACTACACCGAAGGTAATACCCAAAGCCACCTGCCAAAGAGGAATGGATGGTGGGCAAATCAGTGCAAACAGGATGGAGGTTACAAAGAAGCCTTCGTTTACTTCGTGACGACGCACGGTAGCAAACAGCACTTCCCAGAAACCACCAACAATAAAGGTCACCGCGTAAACCGGAATGAAGTAGGCCATCCCATATACGAAGTTATCCCAAATGCCGGCACCCGCTCCGGTTACCGCAAGAGCCTGAATAAAGGCAGTGCGCATTCCGCCGTCAGCGATCAACGCCTCAGGATTGGCCGCCAGGAAATTGTTGGCCTGAAAGCCAATATTCCACATGCCGAAGAACATCGCGGGGAAGGCGCACAACCAAACGGTGATCATCATGCGTTTCAGGTCTACACCATCGCGCACGTGGGAGGTTGTGCCCGTTACCGAACTGGGCGTATAGAAAATAGTATCGGCTGCTTCGTACAGGGCATACCAGCGCTCGTACTTGCCACCCTGTTCAAAGTGATGCTCGATTCCATCGAGAAACTGTCTGATAGACATTGTGTTAGCCCTCGATTTCGATTCGGGTCAGATTCTCGCGGAGAATCGGACCGTATTCATATTTACCCGGGCACACAAAGGTGCACAGCGCCAGATCTTCTTCTTCCAACTCCAGAGCGCCGAGCTTCTGAGCCATTTCGGTATCTCCTACAATCAGCGCACGCAGCAGCTGAGTTGGCAGGACATCCAGGGGCATCACCCTCTCGTAGGAACCCACTGGAACCATGGCACGCTCACTACCGTTGGTAGTGGTTGTGAAGTCAAACTTCTTGCCACCCATAAACTTGGACAGATAGATATTAAGAACCGAAAACTTGTTTGCACCAGGAGTTAGCCAGCCCAGGAAAAGCCGCTTGCGGCCTTCTTCGAGCAGCGACACCTGGTTCGCGAAACGACCAAGATAAGCAACAGGGCCATCTCCACGACGCCCGCCGAACACAGAGCCGGAAATCGCACGCACTTCACAATCGGTGGGTATTTCACCATCGAGAAGCTCCGCAAGGCTCGCGCCAATGCGGGTACGAACCAAGCGCGGCTTCAGGGCCTTGGGGCCGCCGAGTGCAACAACGCGGTTAACATTCAGCTCACCGGTGGTGAACAAGATGCCGATATCAATCACATCCTGGTAGTTAACTGCCCAGACTGTCTTGGTGGCAGAAACCGGATCAAGGTGATGAATATGGGTACCAACGTTGCCGGCAGGGTGAACGCCATCAAATTGCTGGACATCAATTTGGTCTGATTTGGGAACCGACACATTGGAACCGGGCCGGCCAGTTACGAACACCTTGCCCGAAGTCAACCGACCCAGAATGGTCAGGCCGTTTTCGAAGGCCGCTGCATTTTCTGCGATCACCACGGTGGGATCCGCAGCCAATGGGTTGGTATCCATAACGGAAACAAAAATAGAATGGGGAGCAGTGTCGATCGCCGGCACTTTGCTGTATGGGCGCGTCTTCAGGGCAGCCCACAAACCGGACTCAACCAGGTTATCGACTACTTGCTGGCGCTCAAGGCCTGCAAGATCCGCAGCTTTGTAGCTGGCAAAGGTCTCAGCTTCATCGCCATCAATCTCGATAACAATTGACTGGAATACCCGTCGCTCACCGCGATTGAGTTCCTTCACCACGCCAGCTGCAGGTGATGTATAACGAACGCCTTCGGTCTTCTTGTCCGTGAACAGCAGCGTACCGCGCTTGACACGATCTCCTTCTTTAACAGCCATCGTCGGCTTCATGCCGATGTAGTCGAAACCAATTAACGCCACATGGCGAACTGGCTTACCGTCTGTGATGGTCTGTTCGGGAGCGCCGCTGATGGGAAGATCCAGGCCTTTTTTGATCTTAATCATTAGCCTCATCCAATCATCAGAAACTATTTTGTGGATTCGTATTGCCTGACACCAGCGGCCCAGAAAAAGTTGAGAAACAGGGAGCCAGACATACCCAAATTCGCGCCAATTATAGAGTTTAAGGCAAGCTATTTCCACCTGAAACGAGAACGGGTTTGTACAGGATTGTAAACCCACAGCAACCCGCCATCGCTAACAAAAAAACCCGGCGACTTTCGACGCCGGGCTTATGGAACTATCAACGCCAACTCAGGCGCATTCCGTCACTCGCGTGAGCGCTTCGGAAAGATGGGGTAGTCAATACCCGCCATCTGGTTAACCACACGAATCACCTGAGCACTGTAGCCAAATTCGTTGTCGTACCAAACGTACAGAATCAAGCGCTTACCCCCAGCTATCGTGGCTTGAGCATCAACTATGCCAGCATGTCGAGAGCCAACAAAGTCGGTTGAGACTACTTCCGGAGAGTTCACGAAATCGATCTGCTTCTGCAACTCTGAGTGCAAAGCCATCTCGCGCAGATAATCGTTCACAGTTTCCACATCGACCTCTTTCTTGAGATTGAGGTTCAAAATTGCCATGGAAACGTTCGGCGTAGGAACACGAATAGCATTACCTGTGAGCTTGCCTTTCAGCTCGGGAAGGGCTTTGGAAACTGCTTTTGCAGCGCCTGTCTCGGTAATTACCATGTTCAACGCAGCACTGCGACCACGACGACTGCCTTTGTGGTAGTTATCGATCAGGTTCTGGTCGTTGGTGTAAGAGTGGACAGTCTCAACGTGACCATCTTCAATGCCGTATTCGTCGTAAATTGCTTTCAGCACTGGCGTGATTGCGTTGGTGGTACAGGAGGCTGCCGACAGAATTTTGTCTTCGTCAGTGATCCAGTCGTTGTTGATGCCGTAAACGATATTCTTGATATCGCCTTTGCCCGGTGCGGTCAGAATAACGCGGCTAACGCCCTTGGACTTGAGGTGCAAGCCAAGTCCGTCTTCATCGCGCCAAATACCAGTGTTGTCCACCACGATGGCGTTATCGATGCCATACTGAGTGTAATCCACCTGATCGGGGCCATTTGAGTAGATCACCTTGATGAAGTTGCCGTTAGCAATCAGCGCAGACTGCTCTTCATCAACGCGAATGGTGCCATTGAAAGGACCATGTACAGAGTCACGACGCAGCAGGCTGGCACGCTTCTCAAGATCGTTCTCAGCGCCACCCTGGCGAACCACTATGGCACGCAAGCGAAGGTTGTTACCGCCGCCCGCTTTCTCAATCAGAATGCGAGCGAGCAAGCGTCCGATACGGCCAAAGCCATAAAGCACGACATCTTTGGTGCCGTTGCTGGCGTCTTCTTCAGACTGCACAGAATACTGGCCAGCGACTGATCCGATTTCATTTTTTACGAACTCGGTAAGATCACCGCCCTGCTCTTTGAACTTTACTGCCAGCTTGCCGATGTCAACGTGCGCACGCCCAAGCTCCATCTGATCCATAATCTGCAGGATTGGCAAAGTATCGTTTACAGACAGTTCGTTGTTCTCTACCTGACGCACATATCTGTGGGCGCGGATAATGTCGATTACCGACTGATTGATAATGGCACGGCCATATACCGAAGTAACAACGTTATTCTTACGGTAAAGGCGGCCGATCAGCGGAATCATGGCCTCCGCTTTGGATTCTCTGTCCATCCAGTTGGATAGGCACTGATTTGTCTGTTCGTGACTCACGGTAGGGACCCCTGTTTCGCACGTGGTAATAATTCAGGTCGGGCATTATCCAACTTAAACCAGCTAACGGCAAATACGAACTGGCACGGACCTCTTAGACTTACCGCCATGACACTGACATCCAGCGGCGTTAGAATAGCCGCCTCACCGGCTCCCCAACCCCCTTCAGCAGGAGAACACGACTGCCCATGAATCAAGGTGCCCCCACTTCCGCTTCGCCGCAAACATTGATTGCGCCGCCATTTCCTGAAAAGTCGGCCGATCACCGCATCTGGGGACAGTTGCATGGCAGCAGCAGTGCTCTGGCTATCTGTGAAAGCGCCAGAGCACACAAAGGGCTTACCTTGGTGATCACCCGCAGCACAGCCGAAGCCAATCGGTTGGAGCAGTCCATGCGTTTTTTTCTGGGCTTGCCGCCGGAAGAAGACGGAGCCACGATTACCGAGGACGGCCTGGAGTTACTGTCTCTGCCAGACTGGGAAACCCTTCCCTACGATCTGTTTTCACCGCATCAGGACATAACCTCACGGCGCATTCGCACCCTGCACCGCCTGCCGAGCACTCAGCATGGGCTTATCGTGGTGCCTGCCCGCACCCTGATGCACCGCCTGCCGCCGGTCAGCTACCTGCAGGGCAACACTCTGTTACTGGAAACCGGGCAATCGCTGGATCTGGACAACTGGCGTCTTCAGCTGGCTACTGCCGGCTACCGGCATACCGAAAACGTATACGAACATGGTGAGTATGCGGTGCGCGGCTCGATTCTCGATATATTTCCCATGGGGTCCAACCTGCCCTATCGGATCGACCTGTTCGACAACGAAGTTGAAACCCTCCGCACGTTTGATCCGGAAACCCAGCGCTCGATCGACCGGATTGAAAGCATCGAACTTTTGCCCGCCTATGAATTCCCGTGGCACAAGGAAGCCCGCTCAGCCTTTCGCGGACGCTGGTTTGAACAGTTTCCAAATGCAGACAAAGACTCCCCTATTTATCAAGACGTGAGCCACGGCATTACACCGCCGGGGATCGAATACTATTTGCCGCTGTTTTTCGACCAAACCGCCACACTGTTTGATTACCTGCCTGCCACCACACAGGTGTTCACCTCTGAAGGCCTGAACGAGGCGGTCAACCACTTTGATACAGAAACCCGAAATCGCTACGAAGATCGCCGCCATGACAGGCATCGCCCGATCCTGCCGCCTACCAATCTGTTCTTGCTGACCGATGAACTGTTTGGCCACCTCAAGGCCTTCCCGAGGGTCACCATGACCCCGGAAACAGCAGAGGGCGGCGGCGCGGTAAATTGCCTCAGCGAAGCGCTACCGGATATCGCCATGAGTGCGCGGGCCGCCGACCCTGCTGGCCGCTTGAAGCGCTTCATCACTAGCTTTGACGGGCGAGTGTTGATTTGCGCGGAATCGTCTGGTCGACGCGAAGCCTTGATCGACAACCTGAGCGAGCACCAGCTTCGGCTGCAAGCATTTGAAAACTGGCAGGACTTCCTGGCCGACACGAAATGCACTCTGGGCATCACCGTCGCTCCGATGGAGCAAGGATTGGTGCTGCCTGAGCACCATCTTGCACTGATCACCGAAACCGCCCTGTTCGGCGAACGTGTGTTACAGCGTCGCCGCCGGGATAAACCGACAGAAACGAATGATGACGGCTACCGCGATCTGTCTGAATTACGCACCGGCTCGCCTGTTGTTCACATCGATCACGGCGTGGGCCGTTACCTTGGGCTGGAAACCATTACAGTAGAAGGGGAAGCCAGCGAGTTTTTGATGCTCGAATACGCTGGGGGATCCAAGCTTTACGTACCGGTATCCAGTCTACACTTGATTTCCCGCTACGCTGGCGCAGATGCGGAGCATGCCCCCCTGCACAAACTGGGCACCGAGCGCTGGAGCACCGCCAAACAAAAAGCACTCGAAAAGATCCGTGATACCGCAGCTGAGCTTCTGGATGTTTACGCTCGTCGGGAAGCCCGTAAAGGCTTCGCCTTTGAAGATCCCAAGGAAGCTTACCGTGCATTTGCCGCAGGCTTCCCCTTTGAGGAGACACCCGATCAGCAGATGGCTATTGAAGCTGTTTTTGAGGATATGACCAACGAAAAGCCCATGGACAGGCTGGTCTGTGGAGATGTCGGCTTCGGAAAAACAGAAGTCGCCATGCGCGCCGCCTTTATGGCGACCTGGTCCGGAAAGCAGGTTGCCGTACTGGTGCCCACAACCCTGCTGGCGCAGCAGCACTATGATTCCTTCCGCGATCGTTTCTCAGACACCCCGGTCACTGTTGAACTTCTGAGCCGGTTTCGCAGTACAAGCCAAACCACCAAGGCCATGGAAGCCATTGAGACCGGGAAAGCCGATATTGTTATAGGCACTCATAAACTGCTTCAAGGCGACATCCGATTCAAAAATCTTGGGCTGGTAATTATTGATGAGGAACACCGGTTTGGCGTCGGCCAAAAAGAAAAGCTAAAAGCGCTTCGCGCAGAAGTAGACATGCTGAACCTTACGGCAACGCCCATTCCCAGAACGCTGAACATGGCCATGGGGCACTTGCGGGATCTGTCCATTATTGCCACCCCTCCAGCACGGCGCCTGTCAGTGAAAACCTTTGTGCGCCAGCGGGACGATGCAATGGTGAAGGAAGCCATCCTGCGTGAAGTTCTCCGTGGTGGCCAGGTGTACGTTCTGCACAACGACGTCTCCAGCATCGAAAAAACCGCCGAAGATCTGCGGCGCCTGGTGCCAGAAGCTCGAGTAGGTGTCGCTCATGGTCAGATGCGGGAACGGCAACTCGAAAACATCATGTCGGACTTCTATCACAAGCGCTTCAACGTGCTGGTGTGCACCACCATTATTGAGACCGGCATCGACATCCCCAGTGCCAACACCATTATTATCGAACGCGCAGACAAATTCGGCCTGGCACAGCTGCACCAGCTCCGTGGCCGGGTTGGCCGCTCCCACCACCAGGCCTACGCCTACCTGCTGACGCCACCACCTAAAGCCATAAGTGCGGACGCCAGAAAGCGGCTGGAAGCCATTTCCGAAGCCCAGGATCTTGGCGCCGGCTTTATGCTGGCGACCCATGATCTTGAGATTCGTGGTGCTGGCGAACTTCTGGGCGACGAACAGAGCGGGCAGATAGAAAGTATCGGCTTCACTTTGTACATGCAGCTGCTGGACGAAGCCGTAAAAGCGATTCGGGAAGGCCGCACACCCAATGCTGAACTGCCCTTAAGCCACGGCACGGAAATGAACCTGCGCATACCCGCGCTGATTCCGGAAGATTATTTGCCCGATGTTCACAACCGACTCATGCTCTACAAACGCATTGCCAGCGTGAGCGATCGCGAAGGATTAAAAGAACTTCAGGTTGAAATGATTGACCGCTTCGGATTATTACCGGAACCGGCAAAGAACCTGATGCGGCAAACCGAGCTAAGACTACAGGCAGAAGCGCTTGGAATAGTGAAAGTAGACGCTGGAAAGGAGTGGGCTCGCCTTGAGTTTGGCAACTCCACCCCGGTAGACCCTCTTGTGCTGATTAAAAAAATGCAATCCGCACCGGACGCCTATCGCCTTGAAGGTGCCAACAGCTTCCGTTTTCGGCTGAAGGACACCTCAACCAGTGGTAAACTCGACGGCATTTCCGCAATGCTGGGTGAACTTCTGCCCGCAAAAAGCGCGGCTACCGCCTGATTATTGCCTGAATAAACGGGCCTGAACAAAACTGGAGCATTCTCTTGCAGACTGATGGTAATCGCTTGTGCCGGCTATGGGCACACACTCTACTGACGGCCGTTCTGGCAGCAACTTCTCTGGCAAGCCATGCCCAGCAAACGCCCAACGACTATTACCGGGCAGAGTTCGTGATCCTGGAACGCATCATCGACCCGGGCGCAGTAAATGAGCGCATGGCCACTCGCAAAGTCGAAGCGCCGGTGGACACTGGCAAAACCCTTTACAGCGTGGCTGCAGGCGGCGCCAGCAGCTCATCCCTAAAACTCGCAAACCGCACCCAACTTCACCTGGGTAACGCGGCAAACCGACTTGAAAACAGTGGTCGCTATCGGGTACTCATGGCGGCGGGCTGGTACGAAGCTTTCCCGCCAGACTATAAAGGCCAACCTCTACGAGTTGAGATAGGAGAATGGCTGGAACAGGCCGGCCAGAGAGCAATCGAAGGGCACATTACCATCGACAGGCAGCGCTACCTCCACGTTGCGGTTCATTTGAACCATTGGCAGCAAGGGAAGATTGCCGTTCCTGCAACCGAAGCGGTCAGGGCGGACGAAACCAAAAGCGAAAACAATCTGCCCGAGGGTGCGGAAACGGGCGCCATACCGGTTGCGGCAGGCACAGGCTTGGAAGTTCAGCCAGAAATACCGTTGGAACTGCTTACCTGGATTCGTGAAACTCGCAGGATGCGAAGTGAAGAAATCCATTTCCTGGATTCCCCCACTATCGGCGTTCTTGTGTTTTTCAAGAAGATTGAGGCAACACCCTAAGCTTACCAAGGCCGGCCATCGACACTTCAAGAATGCGTCTGACACCCGACATTCCCTGTTCGATGGCCGCTTCGATCTCAGCCATGGTAATAATGTGGTCTGACTTCCCGGCCGCCCAGTTAACCACCAGGCCCAAACACACATAGCGCATACCCAGTTCAGCCGCCAAGGCCGCTTCAGGCATACCGGTCATTCCAACCAGATCACACCCATCCCGCTCCATGCGCCGTATTTCAGCGGCCGTTTCCAGCCTTGGGCCCTGAGTTGCACCATAAACACCAAACCCGGCAAATGGCACTCCCTGTGCTGATGCGGTTTGCATCATTATGTCCCGGGCTTCCCGGTCGTATGGCCAGGTAAAATCGATGTGCGTGACATGCTCCAGATCGCCCTCAAAAAAGGTCCCTGCCCTGCCCCAGGTGTAATCAATAATCTGGTCAGGGATAACCACGCAGGCCGGCCCCATATCCGGATGTATCCCGCCGACCGCATTCACTCCGATAACAGTGCGGACACCCACGTCGTATAGTGCTTTTATATTGGCCCGGTAGTTCACTTCATGGGGCGGAATCCTGTGAGGATTGCCGTGTCTGGACAAAAACACCACAGGCTGGCCATCAAGGAGTCCGTCAGTCAGCACAGATGACGGAGCTCCCCAAGGCGTCTCAAGAGATCGTGTCCCCGTGATCGTCAGGCCTGCAAGGGTTGTCAGGCCTGTGCCACCAATAATGCCTACTACTCCACTACCGTCAGACATCAGTCTCCATCTCCTGCATCCAGGGATTGCTCACCCTCATCACCGGCTTGGGTATCGTGACGGCGACTGCGATCGCGCTTGCTACGTGTGCGTGTGTTTTGCGAAGAGCTAGCGGCATTGCTGGTATCCTCAGGATTTTCGTCACCCGCCTCATCACTTTCACGTTTTCCGTCCTGGTCTTTGCCAGCCTGCGCAGGCAAACGGTCATCGCCAAAATGTATGGTTTGTGTCGGGAAGGCTACCTGGCCACCATGACCCTCGATAACATCACTGATTTTCAGGAGCACATCCTGTTTAACTTCGTGAAAACGAACCCACTGGGTGGTTTTCGTGAAGGCGTAAACCATAATATCCAGGGATGAATGACTAAACGCCAAAAAGTTGACAATCAACGTTTGCTTGCTGTCAATGTCTTCATGCTTTTCAAGCATTGAGCGGATATCTGAAACGATAGTAGCCATTTGGCTGACATCGGCATAACGGATACCGATAGTTTCGGAGATGCGCCGGTTGGTCATTCGCGAGGGATTTTCTACTGCGATGGTTGTGAACGTGGCATTGGGAACATACAGAGGCCGCTTATCGAACGTTCGGATGGTGGTTACCCTCCAACCTATGTGCTCGACCGTACCCTCGATTGTACGATCGGGAGAGCGTATCCAGTCTCCAACCTTGAAAGGCCTGTCGAGATGGACGATAAAGCCCCCGAAGAAGTTTGCCAACAGATCCTTCGCCGCAAAACCCACAGCAATACCGCCCACACCACCAAAGGCAAGCACACCTGAAAGGCTATAGCCCAAAGACTGCAAGCTGATCAGCACGGCTGTAATAATAACGACCGCCCGGGAAAGCTTGCTGATGGCGTTAACCGTGGTGTAATCCATCGGCTTTTTCATTTTTACCGGAGAGACAACTATGTTCTCCAACTCTTTGATCAATCTGAGCAAAACCCAGACGAAGATAAAAATGAAGCCGACCTGCAGCAGGATCCCGTTGGCCTTGAATATCTCTGCTGACGAATAGTGATGCGCCACCTCTGCAGCCCAGTAGATCCCCTGTAACCATACAAATGCGACTACCGGTGCACGAGCGGCATGCAACAGGGCGTCATCCCAGATATTGTTGGTTTTGGCGAACCTGTTTTCCAGAGCTCCGATGATATGGCTGGCAACATAGGCAATCGTGGCCGTACCAAACACTAACGCAAACACCACAATGCTCACGCGCCATGCCTCGGACAGGACACCAAAGTTCTCGATCCAGCCATTAAGCGTGGACATCATTTCTCCGATCATCGGAATCCTCTAATCAGTTTTGTTAATCCGGGTTCAACGGATAGTAACCGGCATACCCGCATGGGCACAGCCAAACAGCTCAACCACATCCGCACTGCGCATACGGATACAGCCATGAGACAACGCCAACCCCATGGGCTCGGTATCAGGGGTACCATGTATGTATATAAAGCGGCGAAAGGTATCAACACCAGCACCACGATTCTTGCCTGACTCCAAGCCACATAGCCAGAGAATACGTGTCAGGATCCAATCTCTGGCAGGGTTGGCAGCCGCCAACTCCGCGCTGTAGATTTCCCCAGTAGGACGGCGGGCACGGAAAACTGTATCAGGAGGCAATCCGGCACCAATCATGGCACGGATGTAGTGCTCCCCCCTCGGGGTGCAACCGCTACCATCTTGCTCGCCCGCACCATTAAGGGCGGTAGACACCGGGTAACGGGCAATGGCGGAGCCGTGCTCATCACGCAGCGTAAGGATCTGGTCGTCCAGGCAGATGTCAATCGAACAGGCATTGCGGTTGTGGTGGCTCACAACGGTGTTGGCTCCCTCTGTAATTCAGAGGGAAGCCTAACCGAGAGGGTGCAGCTCAGGCAACCGGGATCTTGCTTTCAGCAGGGGGAGTCAGCACGGCATCCTGGGCTTGCATGCCGGCGGCGAGGAAGGGTACCAGGCGCGCAGCAATCTCCTGAACCGTAGTGTCCACACCCAGCTTGTTGCGCAAAATGTCCTGTAACGCATCGCTACTGGACATGGTAAAGGCCGTTGCACCCAGCATAAACTGAATGCGCCAGTATCGATCTACGGCAGAAAGTTGGGGAGTTGCTTCTTTCAGAAGCCGCATGAAACGGCTGAAAGGCTCACTGTATTCCTGCTCCAGGAATTTACGCAAATGCCCTTGCGACTGAGTGTACGCAAGCCCGAGCAGGCGCATAAAGATTGAAATGCCCTTTTCATTGCGCTGAGGCATGCGCACGGCGCTCTCTGTGAGAACCCACAGGGTTTGATTCAGGGTAGGTGGCTTGCCGTCGCACCGCACCTCAAGCTCATCAAATGCTTTTTCAAGCGTTGCGGAGAATGGGGTGAGAAAGCGGCCAAAAACAGCGTGTATCAGTGCATTTTTGGAGCCAAAATGGTAATTAACAGCTGCAAGGTTTACTTTTGCCTTGCTGGTTATCATGCGCAGAGACGTCTCTGAAAAACCACGCTCAGCGAACAGCTCTTCTGCAGCATCCAGAATTCGGTCAACAGTATCTGACTGGGCCATTTTGTTTTCAGTGCCTCTAGCAAACGTCTGTTTGAAACATACGTTTGAAGCACATTTATGTCAAGTTCTGTCCTCGGGCTGTGCCACGGCTGCCTGCCAGCCTTCGTCTATTGCTTTCTGGTTGCCCTCCAAAAATGCGGCCTGAACCCGACTATACGCCTTCTCCGCTTCAAGCAGATAAATCAGGTAGAGCCTCACATGCTCACGCCGGGACAGCGCCCGAGGTAGCGCTTTCTGTTCTGACAGACGCAAAAGGTTGCTGAACCGTGTGTTTTTCAGAGCGGGGTTATAGTCTGCCATGCGGGCACACTGCCAGATCAACCCCTCGTTGCCTTCAAGGTGTTCTGCGTGCTTTCGCGCATCACGCATCAGGCGCTGACGCTTGAGCAGCAAATCCAGGTATGAAGGTGCCGGTGTATACACGCGACGAACCACCGGAATTCCCAGCAGCACAATAATAACAAAGGCGCCAAACCCGCCGCCCGCAACCCACGCAGGCACAAAGCCTGTCAGCCCACTGAGGAACACAACTGCCGCCACCAGCGCACTGAACACCCACAAATCCCGGCTCCGACGCGCCGTCGCAACACTGAAATTATCAGGCCAATCACTCATCGCCAGCAACTCAAAATCCATCAGCAATACACGATCACACTGGCGCAGCATTAGCCTTAGCTTTCGCTGGCGTGATTCCGCCAGCACAGGCTCAGTTGCATCAGAGGCTTCAGTACTATTGCCCTGTTCTTCGTCTGGTTGCTCCCTACTTTCACGGAGGTTTTCATTACTACCGTCCCCGACGGTGCCATGGCTAAGGTTTTGAGCCGCGGCAGCAACATTTTTCGGGTTATTCTGGCTTGCAGCCAACGCCACTTTCTCCGGTACAGGGTCAGCCGCACGCCCCGGTCTCAATACAGCTCCCTGAGCTGTTCCGGTTTGCGCCTCTGTCACGGTCTGATTCTGAGCCATCACAATTTATCCAATGCGTTAAAGAGCCTCCCTCAAGCGGCAGGTCTTATTAGGGCCGTTCTTATTAGAGGGTATCGACAGTGCTCGGTATATCTTGAGTTACGTGTTTTGCACACACCTATTCAGGCAGCAGCATTTCGTCAAAAGCCCTCAAGCTTGGCAATAGCAACCTCGGTCGTTATCCTTCCCCTCCTATGCCGCACTCCGCTCGCCAATGAGGTCTGCTATGTTCACAGGTATTGTTCAAGGTATTGCTGTTGTGGAAGAGGTTACCGCAGCAACCGGGCTAAGCACCTTCGCTATCCGCTTGCCAGATAACAGCGCAGAGGGCGTCACCATTGGGGCCTCCGTGGCAATCAACGGGACTTGCCTCACGGTTACCAAGCAATCTGGCAACACGCTGTTTTTTGATGCCATGCAGGAAACTCTCAGGCTGACAACGCTCGGCAACCTGGTGTCTGGGCAATTGGTCAACTTTGAACGAGCCGCGCGTATCGGGGATGAGATCGGTGGGCACCTGCTCTCAGGGCACATACACACAACGGCAAACGTCGTCGAGATTCTACGGCCTGAAAACAATGTAACCCTGTGGTTTGAAGTTCCGGATCAATGGGCAGGTTACATTTTCCCGAAAGGCTATATCGCCATCAACGGTGCAAGCCTGACCATCGGTGAGGTCGACGGCAACCGGTTCAACGTGCACCTGATACCTGAAACCCTGCGGGCCACCACCTTTGGTGAAATAGAAGAAGGCATGACGGTAAATATCGAGATCGACAGTCAAACACAAACCATCGTGGATACGCTTGCGCGTCTGGGGTATGACCGGCCGGCCTCACCAAGGTAAAAACCCGTCGCTCAGCCGCGGCAGGCTTCGAAGACAACAAATTTGGGGTTAGCGTCGAGCTGACGCACTTGGGGAAAGTATCGGCGCAGGCTTTTGTGATATCCCAAGTGCCGATTTCCTACGATGACCAAACGGCCAGTATCAGACAGGTTCTGCGCCGCCTGCTCAAACAACCTCAAGGCGATATGGTCTCCCACCACACCGCCTTCATGAAAGGGCGGATTCAGCAGAATGCGATCAAATGAACCCCGATCGCCGGCAACGCCATCTGCGTGCAGGAATGTCGTCTTGGCATCCGGAAAGGCAGTGCTTACGTTACAGCGAGCACTCATGACAGCTTGGCTGGATACGTCACTGAAGGTCATTTCAATATCTGCCCGGCCCGCCAACACACTCAGCCCAAGAATGCCATTCCCGCACGCAAGATCCAGTACACGGGCACCCGGCGGGCAGGATTCAAGAGCGGGCTTCAGATGGGGCAGCATCAGCCGAGTGCCTATATCCAGCTTCTCCCGAGCAAATACCGCTGGCATGGCATCGACGCGAACACTCTGCGCTTCCAGCTCATAGCCTTTCCAGGTGCCATGCCAATTATCCAGCCTGACCTCGCCTTCGCTACAGGTAATCAGCCGAGCTTTCTTTACCGCCCTGCCTACCTTCTCAACATTCACCGTTCTGGCAAAAACATCCACACTGCGATCAGGAAGATGCTTGATCATTCCTGCCGCCAGTATGACCCCGTGTTGCTTAAGCGCACCATTGGCCCAACGCAGCAGCCAATCCAGATAGTCGGCTTCACGGGGAATCTTCAGCAGAATCAGATCATAGGTATCAACGGGTGGCTGCATCCAGCTGAACACCTGCTCTGGAACAGTACAATCGGGGTTCAGGGCTGCATTCAACGCCAATGCAGAGCGAAGTTGAGCGCTATCAGCTACCGAATCCGGAGAGAATGGAGACAAACCTAACGTCAAGGCACCGTATTGATCATCAATAACCAACACCCGCGAATCAGGCGCAATGGCCAAACGCCCAAACGCCTCCTGTAGCAGCAATTCGTCAGCAGAGCTCCAGGCTCGCAGGCTCGGATCATCCGTGCCAGGGCGGCTGAGGGTCAGGCTACCACCAGGAAAGTCCAGCACTGCGGTTGTCATATCAGGCATCCAGAGGGGATTCGTGTAAAACACGCCATTTTAGGCTGATTACTCTAGAAAATAACCCTATTGTTTATTTTGTTCACTTTTAAGAAGACCCTCAGCACGAGGGTTTGTCTTAAACACATTCTCGGTTAGCTCCATTTTTTGGGAAGCGAACCCTTTGCCCCTCACCCCAGGGGCTTTTTTCGTTATTGCCCCCGGAAAGCACGGTAAACAGTGAAGCGCCCATCTTCACGCAGGCGCTCAACTCGACCTATGTGCCGCTTGATCAACGCTTCGTAGGGCAGAAAACTGTTGGCCACCAACCGCAATTCACCACCCGGCTGCAAATGCCGCTTCACATCCTGAAGAAACTGCTCTGTCATGGAGGTGTCGGTTTTTACACCGGTATGGAAGGGAGGGTTACTGATTACCCCGGGCCAGAGGCCGTCAATCCCGGCCAGGCCATCAGAGGCGAAAATGGTGCCATCGGAGCGGTTGCGCTGGTAGGTTTCCCTTGCACAGATAACTGCCTGCGATTGGACATCCACGCCATCGATACTGGCAACCGGAACTTGCCTCGCGGCCTGCCAGGCTTGAATCCAGGCACCAATAACACCTGCACCACAGGCAAAATCGAGCAGCCTGTCTGCCCGCACTGGCTGTTCTGCCAGAGTTTCCAGCAGCATGCGGGTTCCGTTGTCGAGGCCATCCTGACTGAATATCCCGGGTAATCCGGCCACCTCAATGGAGATTCCTGAACATTCAACGGTGCTCCAGCTCAACCAGTCCTGAGCGCGAAATTCGGGAACCGGCTCAACCGATTCTGCACACCAGACCTGACAATGGCGTGCGCTGTCTGCCTTTGATGCCTGGGGCGCAACCGCTTTGAGCTGTTTGATGGCACCCGCTATGCCTTCTTTTTTCTCGCCGACCAGTATCAATCGTGCATTGCCTGCCGCCAGAGAACGGGCCAACGCCAGGCGCATTTCCAACTCGGCACGGGCTTTTGGCAAAAACACCACTATGCTGTCATAGCTGTTGTCAGCCAGCACCGGATCGTCATAACCAAAGGCAGCTTGCCAGCCATCATGGCGCTCCAGCGCGCTAAAAACGCCCGCGTGCTCGCTCATGGCAAGGCCATTAAAAGGGAGCGCTGGCAGCAAGTGTGCTGATGAAACGCCCAGCAGGGCCAGCCGGCCGGACAACAGGTGCTGGTTTTTGAGCAGCGCCTGATGGGAATTAGGTAAGCCGGAGCCGGTTATACTTTGCATGGAGTGGATGATGCCGTTTTGCGGTGAATACTAGACTTGTTTCTGTCGGCCAGAGCGCACAGGGCGCAAGACCAACTCGTCCAGACTGTTCTGCTTGATCTGCTCCCAGTCTTTAGCACCGGAAACAGATAAACCCATATCCCGGAGTATGCCGTCTGCCAGATCATATACGAAGCCGTGAACGTTCAGCCGCTGACCGCGCTTCCAGGCTTCCTGAACAATGCTGTTCTGACACACATGTCCTACCTGCTCAATCACATTCAGCTCACACAGCCGATCAGCCCGGTCATTCTCGTTGCTACAGGCATTGAGTACAGACTGATGACGATCCCGAACATCCTGCACATGCCTCAACCAGTTACTGATGAGACCAAAACCCTCATTGCGTAGAGCTGTTTTGATGCCGCCGCAGCCGTAATGGCCGACCACAAGCACGTGCTTGACCTTCAACACCTCGACGGCGAACTGCAACACTGACAGACAGTTGAAATCGGTATGAACGACGACGTTAGCAACATTCCGATGCACAAAAAGCTCGCCCGGTGGCATGTCCACTATCTGGTTGGCAGGCACTCGACTATCGGCGCAACCAATCCAGAGATACTCAGGGGCCTGCTGATTCGACAAGCGATGAAAAAACTGCGGATCATCGGCTCTGATAGCGTCAGCCCAAGCCCGGTTTTTTTCAAGAAGATGGTCAAGTTGACCCATTAACAGACTCCGTTTCGTGATTCCCGATGGTGATTGAACGGGAATCACGGCTTCAACGCAACACTCAGTTTATTTGAGTCATGTTTAACAGCCTTTCGAGCTAGCTCTCGCCTTGTGATTGGTGCAGCGTACTCTGCGCCAGATCCAGCAATTCCCGCAGTGCTACAGAAAACATCGCGTACTCGGGCTCCCTTACGCCCTTGAGCTCCTGAAGCATGCTTTTCCAGCGCTCAATCAACGTCTCATGCCGCTGCAGCCACGCGTCTACAGAAGCAGACACATCCTCCGGCGTTCCAGCCAGACGAAGGACTCCGATGGTCAATGCCCGCTGCTGCCAATCCAGATCTTCCCGGAAGCTTTCCCTCGCCAGAGCCTGCCAATGAGAGCCAGGCTTGAGGCCTGCAATGGCCGTGGCAAACCAGTTCAGGTCGAGCCTGTCGCCCAACTCGTAGTAGAGGTTGGCGACGGTTTTAAGCGGCATGCCAGTGGTTTCCTGAGCCTCGATAATGCCAAGGGATGAGTACAGGTAACTGGTGCCAGACAACACAGATGCCAGTTCCGCCGGCACCCCTTCACCTACGAGCGCTTCGTTACGTTTTGCCCACTCGCTGCTGGCATACTCGCCCAGATACTCCGGCAAGCCGGACGTGATCGCCCAAACACTGTCGGCAAAGCGCTCCATGTGGCTTTGAATGCTCAATTCCGCGCGACGATTACGCAACAACCAGCGCACAGAGCGGCGCATAAGGCGCATCAGATCCTGCATCAGTTTCATCTGCAGCTGAGCCGGAATGTGGAAATCGAGCGCTTCAATCTTGTCCCACCAGTTGTCAATCCGGAAAACATCCCGGGTGATCAGCCATGCCAACGCAATGGACGCAGCATCTGCTCCGGTAGACTGGTTCAACCGTTCCACAAACGTGATGCCCATGTGGTTGACCATATCGTTGGCAATCTGTGTCGCAATAATCTCCCGACGCAGCTGGTGTTCACCCAGTTCCTTGGAGAACTTCTGGTTCATATCCCTGGGGAACACTTTGTACATTTCACGGGCAAGCAACGGGTTATCTGGCAAGTTGCTGTCGATCAACGTCTGCTTCAGATCGCCTTTCACATAGGAAATAAGAACCGACAGCTCTGGCCGGGTCAGCCCTTTATTGTTCAGTTTGCGCTCAGTCAGGGTGTCGTCATCAGGCAGGAACTCCAGGCTCCGGTTCAGCTTGCCTTCGCTTTCAAAGGTGTTCATCAGCCTGCGGTATTCCTCAAGGCGCGTGGCTGCGTCCTCGTTGGCAATACTGATGGCCTGGGTTTGCCGGTAGTTGTTCTTGAGAACCAGCGCTGTTACATCGTCTGTCATCTCTTCCAGCATGACGTTGCGCTGTTTGAAGGTAAGATCTCCCATTGCTACCGCACGGTTGAGCAGGATCTTCATGTTAACTTCGTGGTCCGAGCAATCTACTCCACCCGAGTTATCGATAAAGTCTGTATTCAACCGCCCGCCACTCAACGCATATTCGATGCGCCCAAGCTGGGTCATACCCAGGTTGCCGCCCTCACCTATAATCTTGCAGCGCACATCGTCTCCATTGATGCGCACGCCATCGTTGCCCTTGTCTCCCACATCGCTGTTGGACTCGACACTGCCCTTAACATAGGTGCCAATCCCTCCAACCCAGAGTAAATCGACCCGAGCCTTGAGGATGTGCGAAATCAGCATGTTCGGAGGTACACGGTCGGAACTGATGTCCAGCAGCTTCTTGATTTCCGGGCCAATCGCTATGGATTTCGCATTGCGATTAAATACCCCACCGCCTTTCGAGATCAGCTTTGTATCGTAATCCGTCCAGGCTGAGCGGGGCTTCTCGAACAGGCGCTTACGCTCTTTGTAGCTCTTGGCCGCATCGGGTGTCGGGTCCACGAAAATGTGGATGTGGTTAAACGCTGCCACCAGACGGGTTTTCTCAGAGTTCAACATGCCATTACCAAATACGTCTCCGGCCATGTCGCCAATGCCAATGGCGGTAAACTCATCCTCCGCCGGGTTAATGCCCAGCTCACGGAAGTGACGCTCCACAGACACCCAGGCTCCCCGCGCCGTGATGCCCATTTTCTTGTGGTCGTAGCCATTGCTGCCGCCCGAGGCAAATGCATCGGCCATCCAGAAGTTGTATTCCGCTGCCAGGCCGTTCGCAATATCAGAGAACGTGGCAGTGCCTTTGTCAGCGGCAACAACCAGATAATGATCGTCCGAATCGTGTCTGACCACCCGCTCCGGTGGCTGGATCCTGGCATCGATCAGATTGTCGGTAATATCGAGCAAGCCACGGATAAACGTTTTATAGGCTGCAACGCCTTCGGCTTGGAACGCTTCACGATCCGATGAATCGGGCAGGCGCTTGGCAACAAAGCCACCTTTGGCACCCACTGGCACAATCACTGCGTTCTTTACCTGCTGAGCCTTCACCAGACCAAGCACTTCCGTGCGGTAATCTTCAAAACGATCTGACCAACGCAATCCGCCCCGGGCAACCTTGCCACCACGCAGGTGAACGCCCTCAACACGCGGCGAGTACACAAATATCTCGTACACAGGCACCGGCAGTGGCATGTCTGAAATTCCGGAGGGATCAAATTTCACACTGATATAGGGCTTGGGCTGGCCAGCTTCGTCCACTTGGTAGTAGTTGGTGCGCAACGTAGCCTGCATCAATTCGAGATAAAGACGGAGCACACGGTCTTCACTGAGGTTAGCCACCTCATCGAGCCCGGCATTGAATTCGATTTCCAGCTTCTGCTGAGCCGCCTGGCACTTCACCTCACTCTGGAAGCGATCCGGGTTGAAGCGCACCTCAAAGTACTCCAGCAGAATCCGTGTGAGCTCAACATGATTCACCAAAGTATTGGAAATAAAGGTCTGACTATTAGAAAAGCGGATCTGCCGCATATAACGCGCATAGGTGCGCAACAGGGCAATTTCCCGCCAGCTCATGTAAGACGTGATGAGCATACGGTTGAAGGCATCGCTCTCCGCTTCGCCGTACCACACCCGATGGAACAACTCCTCGAAGATGGGCCGTATCCGGTGGATATCCACCGCCTTGCCACCGTGGGCATATAGGGTGAAATCGTGAATCCACACGGTTTTATTGTTCCGATCGGTCACTTCGAACGGATGCTCACCCAGAACACGGAAACCCAGGTTGTCAAAAATGGGCATTACGTCGGATAAAGGCAGGGGCTGGTCAGGATAAAACAGCTTGAAGTGCAAGGTGCTTTCGTCCTCTTCCAGTGCCCGGTAAAAACTCATTGTAAGGCCATTACCGGTAGAAGCTGCCGCTATATGTTCAAGGTCAATGGCGGCGCGACGCGGCGAGAACATCTCGGTGTAGCTTGCCGGAAAGCCATTCGCCCACAGGCGATGCAGCTCATTACCTTGCTCTTCCCCAAAGGTTTCACTGAGCGCACCAGACAAACCATCTCGCCAGGACTGAGCCAATTCAATGACCTTCTCCCGGATTTCAGCCAGCGGCAATTTACGATTTTCAACCTGGGGAACACGGATGGTGAACTGCACTCGAGCCAGCACAGATTCGGAAAAATGCGTCACAAACTCGATATCTTCAGCCCCAAGCTGGTCAAGCAGTACCTGCTCCACCTTCAAACGAAGCTCGGTGTTGTAAATATCCCGAGGGAAAAATGCAAGGCAGGTAACGAACTGTCCGTAAACATCTTCACGCATAAATAGCTCAATGCGATGGCGCTCCTGTATATACAGGATATTCTTCGCCACTATCAGCAGTTCATCTTCAGCAATCTGGAACAGCTCGTCCCGGGGATAAAGGGTAAGAATCTGCTCAAGCTCTTTACCTGCGTAATCTGCCTTCAAGAACCCGGAGCGTGTCATCACACTCTGAAATTTGCGTTTGAGCAGCGGAATCTCATCTGGCCGTTCGTTATAAGCACGAGACGTATACAGGCCCAGGAAGCGGCGCTCGCCAACCACCTCCCCCTTTTTATTGAATTTCTTTACGGCGATATAGTCCGGATAGGCGGGGCGGTGAACACGTGAGCGCTGAGCAGATTTTGCGAAAATGAAAATATCGTCAGCCCGCGTCATCTCGTGGCGCGTGCGCTGGGGCAGTTCGTTAAGACGAACCTGTTCCGGTCGCTCGTTATTTACACGGAGGATTCCCAGCTCGGAATTTTCAATCCTGCGAACCACCATGCCTGACTTTTCCTTGGCAAAGTCATACTCGTCGTAGCCAAGAAAAGTAAAGTGATCGCTTACCAGCCATTTCAGGAACGCTTGCGCTTCTTCCTTCTGCTCATTGCTAATGATTGCTGTAGTGCTATCAAGCTCTTTAATTATCTGCTTGACCTTATCGGTAACCACCGGGAAATCCGAGACGGCGATACTCACTTCGTGGAGAACCGCCCGAAGAACCTGCTCCAGATCTTTAAGATCCTCGGGATTGTTGTGCCGGGCAATTTCCAGAACGATGAATGCCTCATAGGCAGAGCCCAAATCGGATTTCTTGGTCGCCAGCAAGTTTTCGAGGTTTCCTGACTTATCCCGCTCCAGATTAAGAATGGAGTGCTGAATAGAGTGAGTCGCAATTTCCCGCTGGTTAATCGCGATACGCAGGGAATCAATCAGAAACGGAATATTGGGGTGCAAAATAAACACAACGGTATGAGTTGACTGCCAGCCGTCGCTTTCCAGATCCGGGTTGAATACTGCCACTGGCGCTTCTTCGGCCCCACGCTTCTGCATAAACTGCCAGGCCGCCATTGCTGCCCCGTAGGTATCTGAGAGACGCCGTTCAAGAAGTTCGTCCAGAGGAATATGGGCGTAATGTTGCTTTACAAATTCGCTGATTTTCTTGGCTTCGGCTTTGGCAAGCTTCTTGGAAAACTCCTCAGCCAAAAGTTCGAAAAACTGATCTTTGCTTGCCACTGTCAGCGCATTCATGGGCGACCTCAGATAGTGTGAAATAAACGTAATAGGGATATCGTGAGATAAGCATAGTCAAACCCTTGATTTTTGCCGCACAGACACCAAAACTGCGGCAACTACTTACGCACGAGAGCAATCACTTCCTATGTCGTTACAGCATACGTTCGGTGAACTACGGGCACAGTTAGCCAAAAGGATCATAGGTCAGGAAAAGCTGGTTGACCGTCTTCTTATTGCATTGCTTGCGGATGGACACCTTCTGGTAGAAGGCGCTCCGGGGCTGGCGAAAACCACTGCAATAAAAGCCCTTGCAGACCATCTCACGGGGGATTTTCACCGCATACAGTTCACCCCGGACTTATTGCCGTCTGACGTGACCGGCAGCGAGATTTACCGGGCAGAAACCGGGTTGTTCGAATTCCAGCGCGGGCCGATTTTCCACAACCTGGTACTGGCCGATGAAATCAACCGGGCACCGGCAAAGGTTCAGTCTGCTCTGCTTGAGGCCATGGGCGAGCGCCAGGTCAGTGTGGGCATGCGCACCTTCCCCCTTGATCGCCTGTTCATGGTGATGGCAACCCAGAACCCCATCGAGCAGGAAGGCACTTACCCGCTGCCCGAAGCCCAGCTTGATCGGTTCCTTATGCACGTGGTGATCGGATACCCATCAGCTCAGGCCGAGCAAGCCATTCTTCATCTGGCCAGAAACGACTACCGTCAGGGCCAAGCTGCCGCTGAAGTTCGACTGACCGCAGACCAGGTTTTCGAAGCCCGGGCTGAGGTTGCCGACATCTATATGGCGGAATCGGTTGAGCAGTACCTTCTTGCCCTGGTGCTGGCCACCAGAGATTCCGGTGTCCTGGACCCGGAACTTGGCCGCTGGACGGCGTTTGGCGCCAGCCCCCGAGGCACCATTGCGCTCGACCGTTGCTCCCGTGCCATCGCGTGGCTCAACGGCAGGGATTATGTAACTCCGGACGATATTCGGGCGGTTGCCTTCGATGTGCTCAGACACCGAATCCTGCTGACCTTTGAAGCCGAGGCGGAAGGCGTAACGGCAGACACAGTGATACAGCGCCTGATTGACCGCGTGCCCGTGAGCTCCTGAGGCTGGCCATGGATGTACGCGCCAGTGATGCAACGACCCGCGTAAGCTTGCAGGCACTTATTCGCCTGCAAGCAGATGCCCGGGCTTTGAAGCTGCCTTCAGCGCGCCCAGCAAGAGCGCGCCAGGCCGGGCTCCAGCGCTCGGCGCAGCGTGGTCGTGGAATGGCCTTTTCGGAGGTGCGGCTTTACCAGCCGGGCGATGATATCCGCAGTATTGACTGGCGTGTAACCGCCCGTCGCCAGGCACCTCACACCAAGCTGTACGAGGAAGAGCGGGAGCGGCCAGTGCTACTGATATGCGACCTGGGCCCTACTCTGTTCTTCGCCAGCACTGGAGCCTTCAAGCAGGTGCGCTGCGCTCAGCTTGCGGCCATTCTTGCCTGGCTGGCACTTATGGCGGGTGATCAGGTAGGCGGCATTGTATTCAATGGCAGCACCTTGAACGTTCAACGCCCGGCCCGGCGAAAAAAATCCGTATTAGGATTGCTGGACACCCTCGCCAGCCAACAGCACACATCCATAGAAAACGCCGCATCAGAAACCTCCCTCGATACCGCGCTCGCGGAAGCCCGGCGTGTTGCCCATACCGGTAGCCGGATCTTCGTGATCAGCGATTTCCTTGGCATCTCGGACAGCACCCCGGCACTGCTCGGCGCCCTGGTTCGCCATAATAGCGTCAGCGCCTTGCGAGTTGTGGACCCCCTGGATCTGGAACTGCCCCAAAGCGGGCGTTTTGCAGTTGCCGGTGCGGAAGGCCCGGTCTGGTTTGATGCATCCAATAGCAGCTTTCAGCAGGCCTGGCGTAAAAAGATCACTCACCACGAGGCCAGGCTTGAAGAGTGCTTTCGGCTATCTGGCGTATGGGCATCCAAGGTTTCCACCCATGAATCACCTGCAGTGAGCCTTAAATCCATACTCGGGCCGGGAGGGAGAATCGGATGACGCCCGAGGATCCCCTGAGCCAACTGCGAGATATTCACCTGCCAATAACCGGCGGCTTCTGGCCACCGGCGCCGGGTTGGTGGATTCTTGGCGTTCTCCTGCTTCTTGCTGTGGCAGCTTTGATCTGGGCAGCCATCCGCCGCCACCGCCGAAACCGCTGGCTGAGGCTTGCAAAGGCCGAACTGGCTATTCTGGAGCGCTCGGCCGTTAAAGAGCCACAGTGGTTCACGGAACTCAATGCGCTGCTCAAGCGTGTGGCGCGGGCGCGCTATCCGGACGAAAACCCTGAAGCCCAGACTGGCGAGCAATGGGCGGAATGCCTGATCCGCCATCTCCCTGAAGGCCGAATAGCCCATCGCCCTGTTGTCGATGCTTTGATAAACAGCACCTGGCAACCGGAGCCGACAACCGAACCCGCACAGGCTCTGGCATTCGCCCGTATTTGGCTGGAGGCGCAAAAATGCTGAGCCTCACCTACCCCTGGGTACTGCTACTGATTCTGGTGCCCCTGCTGTTGCAATGGAAGAAGCCCGCCACCCACACAGTGGACGCCCCGGTTTTCCCGGTCGGGCACTGGCTCTCGGAGTTGCCGGGGGTTACTCGACAGGGCAATGGCGTGCCCCGCTGGCAAACCTTGGTGCTGTTTCTGGCCTGGGCGCTACTGGTGTTGGCACTGGCACGGCCGCAGCATGTCGGTGAGCAGGTGCAAATGCCCGTGTCCGGGCGCGACCTTATGCTGGTGGTGGACATTTCGCCCAGTATGGAAGAGCAGGACATGATCATTCAGGGCCGCAGCATTAATCGCTTGCAGGCCGTTAAAGGAGTGCTGAACGACTTTATTGCCCGCCGTGAAGGAGACAGGCTGGGCCTGATACTGTTTGGCACGGAGCCCTATGTTCAGGCGCCTTTGACCTTTGACCTGGAAACCCTCGAGATACTTTTGCAGGAATCGGGCATCGGTATGGCCGGGCGCGCAACCGCTATTGGGGATGCCGTCGGCCTGGCTACGAAACGCCTTAGAGAGCGCCCCCAGCAGCAACGAGTGGTTGTGCTGCTTACAGATGGCGCCAACACAGCCGGCCAAATCACACCCGACAAAGCAACAGAAATTGCAGCGGCTGCAGGCGTTCGCCTCTATACAATCGGCATTGGTGCCGAGTCGATGATCCGACGCGGCTTGCTTGGCTCCCGCCGGGTAAACCCTTCAAGAGATCTGGACGAAAATCTGCTAACGCGCATGGCACAGCAGACCGGTGGCGAATACTTTCGTGCCCGTAGCCTGCCCGAACTGGAGTTGATTTACGAAACCATCAACCAGCTTGAGCCCATTGAGCTGGACGGCAAAACCTACCGTCCGGTTACCGATCTCTTTTTCTGGCCTGCGGGCATGGCGGTCGCCCTCTGGCTTGGCCTCTTTATGTTCAGGCGCGTTACGAGTTGGCGGGGCCGGGCTCGGCAGACTACGGAAGGAGGTGTGACCCATGGCTGACTTCCACTTTATCCGCCCTCTCTGGCTTCTGCTGCTGCTCCTTGTGCCGTTGCTGTACATCGCTTTGACGCGCCGAGGCTCGGGTGACAGTGGCTGGTCAGGCCTGATTCCGGAGCAGCTTTTGGCTCCGGTGATCCGACGTTATGGCGGCCCGGAAGGCAAGGGGAAATCAAAACTCCTAGCTGCAATTAGCGCACTGGTTATCCTCGCCATTGCCCTCGCGGGGCCAGCCTGGCGAGAAGCGCCTACGCCCCTGAAAAAGCCAGGAGACAGCTTGGTGATCGCGCTCGATTTGTCGCTGTCCATGTTGGCCACCGATCTGGAACCAGACCGCCTAACCCGGGCAAAACGCAAAATTCGTGACATTCTCGCCGTTCGGGAAGGCAGTCTCACCGGGCTGATTGTGTACTCCGGCGATGCTCACGTCGTCACGCCTCTCACCGACGACATCAACACTGTCACTGGCATGCTCAACGTACTCGATCCCGTGATCATGCCGGTTCAGGGCAACCGATCGGATCTTGCGATTGCCAAAGCCCGCGCGCTTTTGGAGCAAGGTGCTCCGGGCATGGGTCGCATTCTGTTGATTACCGACGAGGTGCCAGACCGCTACCGCGAGCCTATTCGCACTGCGCTGAAGAGCACCAACTACACATTAAGCACTCTGGCAGTCGGCACCCGCGAAGGCGGCCCCATTCCACTTGCCCGGCGGGGCTTTATTCGCGATAACGGAAACATTGTCATAACACGCACCGACCCGGACATGCTCGCGGAACTCGCTCGAAACAACGGGGGGAGCAGCCATGAACTGACACTGGATGACAGCGACATAGCGGCCCTGCATCTCAGCCCCGTTGAAACCGACGAGTGGCAGGATTCCAGCACCGGGCTCACGGTAAACCGTTGGCAGGACGACGGCTACTGGCTGTTGTGGCTGGCTTTGCCGTTGCTATTACTAGGCTGGCGCCGTGGTGCCTTTACCGCCATGGCACTGATTCTTCTACCCGCTCTGCCACAACCAGCCCAAGCGATGGATTGGGGTAGCCTGTGGCAGCGGGAGGATCAACGCGCAGCAGAGTTGATCCGGGAAGATCCAACTGAAGCGGCCAGCATGCTCAAATCTCCGGAATGGCGTGGCTCTGCTCTTTACAGGGCGGAGCGCTTTGAGGAAGCAGCCAAAGCATTCGCCGGGGTAGACAGCACCCTCGGGGATTACAACCGTGGTAACGCTCTCGCCCGGGCCGGTAAGCTAAAAGAGGCTATTGAGGCATACGACAGCGCATTGGCGCGCAAACCAGACATGGAAGATGCGCAGGTAAACCGCCAGATTGTAGAGGATCTGCTCGAACAGCAAGAGAAGCAATCCAGTCAGGACCAGGGTAAGGACGATCAGAACTCGTCGGATTCCAGCCAGAACGACGGTCAGCAACAGGGGAACCCTTCCGGTTCATCCGGTGACAGCGAAAATCAGGATCAGCCGCAGAACTCGGGCCGGGAACCTGAATCGTCTGAAAGCGGAAGCGAAGAACAAGAGCAGAACGGAAATCAGGAGGAATCTCGCAAGCAACAACCGGGCGACGCATCAGAAAACCAGAGCTCAAGCGATCAGGCTACGGAGACAGAGCCCGGCGATCAGGAAGTCGAAACACCCGCCCCTACTTCTGAAACACCCCTGACCCAAAGCCAGGAGCAATCCCTGCGGCGGGTCCCAGACAACCCGGGCGGGCTTTTACAACGAAAATTCCTGCAACAGTATCAGGAGCGTCAGACACCATCTGATGAGGGCGACACACCATGGTAAAACGGATGATTCTCCCGGCAATCTGGCTGGCAGTGCTTATGGTATTCGGGCATGGAGCACACGCCGGCGAACTGAGCGTCGAGCCAGACCGAACCCGGCTTTACGAAGGCGAAGTGCTGACGCTTACCGTAAAGGGCAGCACAGAGATTGATATCAGCCTGAGCAACCTGTTCGATTTTGATCTATCGAACCTACCCTCTCCGGATATCGAAAAGGTGGAAGGTGATTTTGAAATATTGGCCCGCAACCAGCGCTACAGCATTCGCACCGTAAACAGCGACATGGTGGGAGAAATAACCTGGACCTACCAACTTGCACCCAGATCAACCGGAAAACTCACCATCCCCCCGCTGAGTTTCAAGGATTCCAAATCGAAGCCGGTGACGATCGAGGTTGTTGACGGCACGCCTCCAGATCAGGCCGGCCCAAACCGGGGCAGTTTCATTGAGCTGACGGCTGATAAAGCCGAAGTCTATGTACAGGAGCAACTGATCCTGACGGTGAGGCTGTTCTTCCGGGGCAATCTTATTCGTGGTGAACTATCCGATCCACAGCATCCCAATGCGATCATCGAAAGTCTGGGCAAACAACGGGAATATTCCAGTGACCGCGACGGCGTACGCTATCGGGTTGTGGAGCGGCGCTATGCCCTGTTTCCACAAAAGCCCGGCGTAATGAACCTACCCCCCATTCGTTTTGAAGGCCAGGCCAGAGATGCCGACGGCTCTCTCCGGTTCCTCCGGGACAGTGCCTCATTGTTTGAAGTGCCCGTAAAAGATGTTCCAGCAGAATTCAGCGGCTCAACCTGGTTACCGGCCGCCAGCCTCACTCTGAGAGAGGCAGGCATGCCACCCACACTGAACCTGAAGACCGGTGACAATCTCACCCGCACACTAAGCCTGCAAGCCACAGGGCTGCCGTCAGAAGCGCTACCACCCTTACCCGACTCTATGCCAGATGGGCTTCGTCGATATCCGGAAGAGCCTCAACGAAACACCAGCGTGGGGCCTGATGGAATTGTTTCGACTCTGACCCAAACCAGCGCGCTGGTTCCCGTGGAATCGGGCAAACTGACCCTCCCGGCGGTGCGCATTCCCTGGTGGGATACAGAATCAGACAGCGAGAGAGTGGCTGTTATCCCCGCGCAAACCCTTAACGTTACCGCCTCTGAAGCCGCAACGGCTGTTGCTGGAACTCCTGCCGGAGGCCAAGGTTCACCACCCGCCACTGGTGGTGAAGATCGACATGGCAGCACCGGTGCAGCAACGAATAACACATTCTGGCAGTGGGTCAGTCTTGCGCTTGCGGGTATATGGATTCTGACGATGTTGGCCTGGTGGCGGACCCGCAGAATGACTGCCGATACGCCTGCCAATACCGATTCTGAGGAAAGTGGAAATGAACGCGATGCGTTTGAGCAGATGCTCAATTCGGCAAAGGATGGCCGGGCATCTACTCCCGGGCTGTTTGTACACTGGTCAAATTTACACTGGCCAGGACACGACTTTCGCTCTGCCGGTGACGTTTTCCGGGTAGTTTCAGCACCGGATCTGGACAAGGAGTTGAACGCACTGCAGGCACACCTGTTCAGCCGTGATCGTTCCGGTGATGGTAACAACAGTGAACAGTGGGATGGGGAGCAGCTGGTTACAGCCCTCAGGCACGCAAGGCAACAGAGAAACAGATCAAACCAGGAATCCGGCTTGCCACCACTCTACCCAAACAGCCTTTCAGTGTAAGGGCCAGCGTAGCGACTACTCCAAACAGTCTGAATACTCGCTGGGCCGACACCTGCCGGCTCAGCTGAGTTGTGTTCCGATCAGCTTCCGGTCAATTGCTTATTGATCACTATGGCTACCGGTGAGCCCTGCTCTTTGGTAACCGTGATAGGTGTATCGGTACTTCCCTGCCAGTCACCCGCTTGCGCGCTGATGCTACCAGAACGTGTCAGCCGCGCCGTTACAGCCACCTCTTCAACACCGGAAATCACCGCCTCCGGGGTCATCGCATACCGGTCATCCAACCGGATATCAATGGGCAGAGCGCTTGCCGTCAATCTGACAACAGCCAAGGGTGGACCGCTCTGGACATTGGCTGCACGGGCAAAGATAAACAATGTAGTGTCGTCAGGAATATCCTGCTTTAACGCCTCATCAAGGCTCACACTCACAGTTACGCCCACGCCCTGAGCGCTATCATCCGCTGCAGCAAGAGCCGGTTCCTGTGCTGGTGGCTGCTCCCCAAGGCGAGTATAAGCTTCTTTGATGCCGCCCTGAATGGCGCCCAACTGTGGGTGATCTGGTGCGACTGTCTGAATACGCTCCCAGTACTGGATAGCCTCGCGATAGGCGCCCTGACTGAAGGAATGAATGCCCAACAAACCAAGAGAATTTACTTCGTCAGGGTTCAATGATCTGGCTTCTTCAATCGTGGCAGTTACTTTATCGGTCATGGCACCTTGGTTAAGGAAAAATAGCGCCTGCGCAGATAGCCCCAGAGCGACCGCCTGGGACCCATCATCAGATTTCACACTATCAGCCAACTGCCGGAATGCCCATGCTGCATCTTCATAGCGCTCCAGGCGCATATAGGTTTGGCCCAACATCGCCCATCCGTCAGGGTTATCGGGACTGGCTTCCAGCCGCTCGCGCAACTGTTCTGTGAGCGTGTCCATCTGCGCTGCACGGGCTTCATCCGAACCACCCAACTCCTGCATGGCGATATAAGCTTCCACACTATCCAGGGCACCCCACTCTTCATAAAGCACAACCGTGGCTGCGGGAATCAGGAGTATTGAGACCAAACCCACCGCCATCGCGGCCTTGCGACCGGGAATGCTTTTTGCCCGAACCTCATTATCGGGCATATCATCCAACATGGCTCCGGCAAGTTCGTCGCGCAATTGCTGGTAAGTTTCCTCGTCAATAATTCCCGCTTGATGCTCTTTTTCCAACTCAACCATACGGCTGCGATACGCCATCAGGTTCTGGTTTCTGAGATCTGTCTGCTGCCGGTCGGCCCGGCGGTGGAACATCACTGGGTAGATTACAAATGCCAGGGCAAGAATGATCAGTACCGTTGCGGCAATCCAGAAAGTTTGGGTCATGGAAATATTATCACAGGTTCAAAATGAATAAGGCGGTGCGTATAGCTACGAATCCGGGCGTTTGCCATAGGTGTTGGTCAGGCTTTGCCGTTACGATCTTTTTCCGCAAGCATTTTTTTAATACGGGCCTGCTCGTCAGCACTGAGTGCCGGCGCCGCTGTACCCGAGCGACGAGAGCGAACAACCACCCCGACCACTACGAGTAACCCACCCAGAACGGCAATCGCAGGCGTTGCCCAGAGAACGAAAGTTCGGCTATCCAGATCGGGTTTGTACTTTACAAACTCTCCAAAGCGGCCCACCAGAGACTCCACAATTTCATCGTTGCTGGCCCCCTCTTGCATCATTTGATAAACCGCATTTCTCATGTCCTTGGAAATCGGTGAGTTTGAATCCGCAATGTTCTGGTTCTGGCATTTGGGACAGCGCAATTCTGCGATCAGATTCTGATAGCGTTGCTCTTCGCTGCGGGTGTCGAAACCATACACAGCAGAAACATCGGCCGAGGTAACGCTGGATGTAAGAATAGCCAACAGGAACCACATAATACGGAGCATTAGCCGTTCTCCCGTGCTTCTTCAATCACTGGCAACAGGATCTGTTCCCACACTTCGACGTTGACCACCCCTACATGGCGATAACGCACAACGCCGGACGCATCAATCACAAAGGTTTCAGGCGCGCCATAAACACCCAAATCAAAACCGAGGGTGCCCTTTGGATCGTAGATAACCGTGCGGTAGGGGTCGCCCAACCTGTCCAGCCAGACTAGCGCTTCATCTCTGCTGTCCTTGTAATTCAGACCGATAATTGGCACCTTCTTTTCCTGCGCCAACCACATGAGATCAGCATGCTCGTCCCGACAGGCAGGGCACCAGGTACCCCACACGTTCAGCAGGGTAACCTCACCCTGGAACAGGCTCTCATCAAGGGTCGCCTCAGGTTGTTTCAGGCTTTTGAGGCCGAATACCGGAACCGGCTTTCCTACCAGAGCGGAATCCAGCTTGGTGGGGTCTTTACCGATACCCGCAAACAGAAATGCACCCACTACGATGGCCACCAGCAGCGGCAGGAACAGTAAAAACCGCTTCATGAAACTGCTCCAGCTGTTTCCTGGGAGCCTGGTTGTGATGGTGCCGGGGATGTCGAACGTTCCGTCGAGCGTTCACGTATCCGGTAACGGCGATCCGATATGGCCAGGAATCCACCGGCGGCCATAAACAGAGCCCCAAGCCAGAGCCAGCGGATCAGCGGCTTGTATTGCAGGCGAATAGCCCAGGCGTTGTCAGAAATACGTTCACCGACAGCCACAAAGATATCCCGGAACAGACCGCCATCAATATCCGCTTCTGTCATAACACTCATGCCCACCGCGTATTGGCGTTTTTCGGGGTGCAGTTCCGCAACCAGTTTGCCATCCCGCATGATCTCGAACGTGCCGTACTGGGCAGTAAAGTTACGACCGCGGCGCTCACCAATATCCACAAACAGGAACTGGTAATCCCCAACCTCTGCCACATCACCTGGCACCATGCGCACATCCCGCTCAATGCCATAGTTCGACACCACCGTTGCGCCGGCCATGGTGAGAGCCAATCCGAGATGACCAAGCACCATGCCGTAGTAACTGCGGGACTGGCGCTTAAGGCCATGCACTCGCCCCTTTTTGGAAGAAGACTTGTCCCACAGATCCCAACAGGTTGCAGTAGTTACCCATAGGGCTGTAAATACGCCAATAAAGGCCCAAGGCTTGAATCCGCCATACACAACCATGACCGCGGTACTGAGCAGCATACTGATCGCCAGCGGCCACAAGAGTTTGCGCGCAAGCCAACCGGCATCGGTTTTCTTCCAGCGCGAGAAGGTGCCAACGCCAAGTAAAAGCCCTGTCGCCACAGCCAGCGGGCTGAACGTGAGATTGAAGAACGGCTCACCGATGGATATCTTGCCCAGCTCGAAGAAATCCAGAACCAGTGGATAAAGCGTGCCCACTGCGACCAGCAGCGTTGCAGAAACCAGCAGTACGTTATTCAGCAGCAGGAAAATTTCCCGCGATAGAGAGCCATAGCGGGAGCGCACATGAACCACAGGCGCCCGAAACGCATAGAGCATCAGACTGGCCAGGATGGTTAATGCAAGCAACGCCAGCAAAAAGGTGCCCCGCTCCGGATCAGACGCAAAGGCATGCACCGAGGTAAGCACGCCAGATCGAACCAGGAAGGTTCCCAGCAAACTCAGGGAAAAGGTGACAATGGCTAACAGTACCGTCCAGCTTTTGAACACACCGCGTTTTTCGGTCACCGCCAGCGAGTGCATCAGCGCAGTACCCGACAACCAGGGCAGCAGCGAGGCGTTTTCTACGGGGTCCCAGAACCACCAACCACCCCAGCCAAGCTCGTAGTACGCCCACCAGCTTCCAAGAGCAATACCAATAGACAGAAATGCCCAGGCAACCGTTGTCCAGGGCCGTGACCATCTCGCCCACGCGGCATCCAGACGACCGTTAATCAGTGCCGCAATGGCGAATGCAAACGCTACGGCAAAGCCAACGTAACCCATATACAACATGGGCGGGTGCACAATAAGGCCGAAGTCCTGCAACAACGGGTTCAAATCCGCACCATCAGCCGGTACGTTTGGTAGCAGACGGTCAAATGGGTTTGAAGTCACCACAATAAAGAGCATAAAGCCAACACTGACCATGCCGAGAACAGATAACACCTGGGAGATCATCACCGCAGGCAACCGGCGACTGAAAATGGCAACGGCCATGGTCCACCCGGTCAGCATCAATATCCACAGGAGCAGTGAGCCTTCATGGCCACCCCACACCGCGCTAAACTTGTAATACCAGGGCAGCATGCTGTTGCTGTTGTTCGCCACGTAGGCGACTGAAAAGTCGTCTGTTAAAAAGGCATGGGTCAACACCGCAAACGCCAGCCCGACAAACACAAACATGCCGGTAGTCAACGGCCTCGCAAACGCCTGCAGGCTGTCTCGGCCGGTGAGTGAGCCAACCAGGGGTACAACCGACAGAAGCACTGCCAGAACCAGCGCGAGTATCAGTGCAAGCTGTCCGAGTTCGGGATACATCAAAGCTCTCCAGGAATCAGGCTATTGGTTGTAATGTGTTTAGTAGGTTGCGGATTTGGTGCTTTCAGTCGCCGACTTGGCTCCCGCCTCCGATGCCTTTTCCAGGGCACTGGCCACTTCTGGCGGCATGTAATTTTCATCGTGCTTGGCCAGAACCTGATCCGCTACAAAACGCCCCTCATTGTTGAGTCGACCCATGGCGACAATGCCCTGTCCCTCAGCAAACAGGTCAGGCAGGATTCCAACGTACTCTACAGGCACAGAAGCGCTGTAATCAGTTACCAGGAACTCCACCTTCAGGCTTTCCGGGTCCCGCACAACCGAGCCTTCTTCAACCATGCCGCCTGCGCGGATACGGACATCAATTGGGGCCTCTCCAGCAGAAATCTGGCTCGGGTCGTAGAACAAGTTAATGTTCTGGCGCAGCGCATAGGTTGTCAGCGCCACTGCTACGGATAGCCCTGCCAGCAGAAACAGTACAATAGTCAGCCGCTTTTTACGGATCGGGTGCATTTACATACCTGTCAGTCAGTCTTGGGAAACGTTTACGCGCGCGAAAGACGCAGAAGATGCTGGAGCCGAGGCCACTTTACTCTTGTCGGCCTGAAACTCATAACCACGACGGCAGGACTCAACCATCGCTTTCCTGCTCCGCAATGATCCCGCCATTAGCACAGCCATCAGCACAAAAAACACAGCGTAACAGGCCCACACATAAGGGCCGTGGCCCTCCATCGCGATAAAGGCAGAAAAAGAATCAAATGCCATGGCTCAAACCCGTCCTTTCAATACGAATTCTTTCACCCACCGGGTGCGTTGCTCCCGGGACAAAATTTCTGTCTGCATACGAACGCAGGCGAGCCATCCGAAAATCAGGTACAGGCCCAGCACTGACAGCAGCAGTGGCACCCACATTTCCGCCGGCATGGACGGCTTTTCTGTGAGCTTGAACGTCGCGGGCTGGTGCAGTGTATTCCACCAGTCTACGGAGTATTTGATAATGGGGATATTCACTACCCCTACCACCACCAGAACAGCAACAGCGCGGGCTGCCGATTTTTCGTCATTGATAGCGCGATCCAGTGCGATAACGCCGCCATACAGGAACAGCAGAATCAACATGGAGGTAAGCCGGGCATCCCAAATCCACCAGGTGCCCCAAGTCGGCTTGCCCCAAACCGACCCGGTAAAGAGCGCCAGAAATGTCAGAACCAGCCCCACCGGCGCAACCGCCTTGACGAACACATCGGCAAGCTTCATACGCCACACCAGCGTTACAAGGGCCGCAGACGCCATCATTATGTACACCGACTGCGCCATAAACGCAGTAGGCACATGAATAAAAATGATCCGGTAACTATTGCCCTGAAGATAATCCTTGGGCGCAAACGCCAAGCCCCAGACTACGCCAGCCATAAGCAGCAATACACCGCCTGCCAGCAGCCAGGGCATGAACCGGGTGGATATCCCGAAAAACCACTTTGGGGAACCCAGTTTGTGAAAAATTTGCCACATCAGATGGTCACCGTCCTACCGTTTACCTTGTTTTATCCGTTCGACAAGCTGATTTTCAGCGCTGCAGCTGCTGCAAACGGCGCAAGTGTCAGCGCCAGCACAAGGAAAGCGCCCATCAAAGCCAGGTATGCTCCCACAGATGCGCCCTCTGCCGCTGCCGCAACTGTGCCCGTGCCGAATATCAGCACCGGAATGTACAGGGGAATGATCAACAGGGACAAGAGCACACCTGCCGATCGCAACCCAAGCGTTAACGCAGCACCAATAGCGCCAATCAAACTCAGTACCGGCGTACCAATCAACAGCGTTAGACACAAAACAGCAATAGAGTTCCCGTCGAGATGCACCATTACACCAAGAACAGGGGCTAAAATAACCAAGGGCAAGCCTGTCAGCATCCAGTGCGCCGTAGTTTTAGCCAAAATCAGAAGAAACAGCGGCTGCGGCTGAAGCACAAGCTGTTCCAGTGTGCCATCGTCAAAATCATGGCGAAACAGATGATCCAGCGACAGCAGAACAGAAAGCAGCGCTGCCACCCACAGTATACCGGCACCCGCTTGGCTGAGGAATGAAACCTCCGGGCTGACACCAAGGGGAAACAGCGTAACGACCATAATAAAAAACAGCAGCGGGTTAAGCAGATCCTGGCGTTGCCGAAATGCCACCTTCATATCCCGTGCAAACACACCTTTCATGGCAGCCAGAGCGCCAACACGGCTACTGGCCAGCTGAGCTGCCAGACGGGTTTCAGCGTTCATCGGCCACGCCTCCCTTGCCAAGCACCAACCTGTGCATGCCCGGAAGCGCCAAATCATGGTGAGTGGTCACCAGCACAGCACCGCCTTCAGCAGCTCGCTGTTGCAAAAGAGCTTCGATAGCTGCCACACCGTTTGCATCAATGGCGGTAAACACTTCATCGAGCAGCCAAAGGGGCTCGTCAGCTATTAACAGCCGCGCCAATGCAACTCTGCGTTGTTGACCGGCAGACAAATTGCGACAGGGTACGTTTTCATAGCCAGCGAGGCCGGTACCTTGCAGAGCCTGACTTAATGCTGCGTCAGACACTGGCCTGCGACCCGCCATTAAGGCCCGGAGGTTTTCCAGCGGAGTAAGCAAGGGTTTGATACCCGGACGGTGCCCGAGATACAGCATGTTGCGGAGAAACTCTTCCCGGTGGTTTGCCACCGGCGCCCCGCACCACTTCAATTCACCGGTCCAGGCATCATTCAGGCCAGCCAGTATTCTCAGCAGGGTTGTTTTACCGGAGCCATTTGGCCCCTCGACACGAGTTACTGTACCGGGCAGTATGGAAAAGGATAACTCACGGAAAAGTATCCGCTTGTCCCGCTCACACTGCAGGTTAACAGCCTGTAGTAATGGTTCGGGAATCAAGGGTAACGGCTCGGACATCAGGGCCCCGTAATCAGGACGATGCACAATTGCATCGGGTGTATTCACGACAATAGTTGCCGGCGCGGCGTATTATAACGAAAGCGTCTACAGATTACTCTTGTCTGGTATCAAGTCAGCAGCGATGAAACTACCCAGCGGCCAACAGTCCCCTACCCCTCCGGCACCGGTAACTCCCGGGCCGACGCAGACCAATGAAGCCTCGCAGCCAGGCCGAGAAACAGCGGCGCTGTCGGCCCGACAGCAACTGGACCAGGTACAGCTCGCAAACCGTGAGACCATACTGGCCCGGGTAGCAGACGTCATCAACCGTCAAGGCAGTGGCAACGCAGAAGTGTTGCTGGATGTGCGAGGAAAGCCGCTACAGGTTAATGCAGCAATTGGTGCCACGGAGCTGACGCCGGGGGATTGGGTAAAAGTAATGCGGGCCGGTAACGAACTGCAACTGATGGGCAAGCTGGTAGCGACACCAGAAGCCGCGATTGCACGGGCTCTGGCGCAACGCATGCCCTGGCAGCAAAGCCTGGACAGTGGCCTGGCAAAACTGATGACAGCACTGAACCGGGGCCTGGTTCCTGAACTGACGCCCGGGCAACTGCCCACCAGCCGCAGCCTGCAACCTTTGCCGGAAGCGGCGCGCCAGGCTCTTGAGACTCTGATTGCAAGGCTGCCTGCCAGCAACACCCTTGCGCCCGGTGCCGGCACTCAGAACAACAGCGTACAGCAAATCCGGCAATGGGTAGCCGAGAGTGGACTGTTTGCAGAATCCCGCCTGACCCAGACACCTTCGCCCGCACTGCCCGACCTCAAACTTGCCATAGGGCGAATGATCACCAGCTTGCTTGCAGAGCAAGGCGGTAACACCGCAACCTCCTTCAATCGTCTTATGCCCTTGGCAAGCCCCAGCCTGGTTCAGGCGCCGCTGCAATTCCCACAGGCAATAGTACCCGCCACGAGTTCCGAGCCCACATCCGTGGGCCAGACCTTGCGCATGTTGGCGGGCATGCTGAACCGGATTACGGTTAACCAATTACACAGCCAAATCCTGACGGCAAGAGGCGGCGGTGACACGCCTGCACCCACCTCCACCCTGCTTATGGACTTACCTTGGGTAACGCCCCAAAACGAGCCCAAGCTGGCACAGCTGCGTTTGGAGCAATACAAAGACGAGTCTTCAGCCAAGGGCCGTAACGAAAAACGTGCTGCTATCAGCGAATGGCGCCTGAATCTTGCCATTGATCTGGAACTGGCCGGCGCTCTGAACTTTGAGGTTTCCCTGCGCCAGCATGAAGTCAGTGCTCGGGTGTGGGCAGAAAAACAGGAAACGTTAAAGCAGGTGAACGAAGAACTGCCGCTTCTGAGGCGAAGCCTTGTGGAGTTAGGGCTGGAAGTGACAGATCTGGAATGCCGGCGGGGCAGCCCCTCGTACCCGACGACCAAGCTGGAGCACAGACTGGTGGACACCCGAGCATGAAAGAGAAAAACCAGGGCCAATCATCCAGTGCCGCAGTTGCACTGAAATACGACGGCGAAAATGCCCCGACCATCACGGCCACAGGCACTTACGAACTGGCTGATGAAATTATCCGGATTGCCAGAGAAAACAACGTGCCACTGTATGAAAATGCCGAGTTAGCTGGGATTCTCGCACGCTTGTCACTCAATGACGAAATACCCGAAAACCTCTACCGGGTTATTGCAGAAATTCTTGCGTTTGCCTTTCATATACGCGGCCGCACGCCTGAAGACGCCGGCAGTAGCTCAGATAATCCCTGAAAGCCACTGGCCTGCTTAAGCCGCCTGACGTTTCTTCAGCGCCGATACCAGCTCGGCCTCGGGACGGGAAATTCCGCATGTATTCATCAGATCGTCAATATCTGCGCCAAGGTCAACAAGCCGTGAAGCTTCATCGTAAGATATACGCAGAGGATCGTTCTGGCGCATCTCGTCCATGGTTGTTCTCAGCTCATGCAACTGCCGCTCACAAGCCACAAGGCGTTGGCCCACCCCCATGCTGCCACTGGCAGTAGCATGCAATTCCCTACCGAGGATATCGCACCGCTCTTTGAGTGTGGATTTCAGTTCTCTGTTCTGGCGGCCAAGCATAACGCCCTGCACAAAAACCAGCGTAATCGCTACGGCAGTCAACGCCCATGGAAGATAGGAAGGAATTTCAGTAAACATGATGGATGTCTCCGGTTATTAGCCACTTGAGGCATCCATCATCAGGTCTGGCCGGTATGGCGCCGGTTTACAGTCCTGCGATCTCTGCCCATTCGTGGTCTGACAGCATTTTATCGAACTCAACCAATATGATCAGTTCGCCATCCTTATTACACACACCCTGGATAAATCTGGCACTTTCATCATTACCCACGTTCGGTGCAGTCTCAATTTCACTGGCTTTCAGGTACACAACTTCGGCTACTGAATCCACCAGAATACCCATCACCTGGTCAGCAGATTCCATCACTACAATTCGGGTGGCGTCTGTCATTTCTGCATCTGCCAACCCGAAACGGCGACGGGTGTCTATTACCGTCACCACATTGCCCCGCAGGTTGATGATACCGAGTACATAGTCCGGAGCACCCGGCACCGGCGCAATCTCCGTGTATCTCAGCACTTCCTGAATCTGCATAACATCCAGACCATAGGTCTCGTTATCCAGCCGGAAGGTCACATACTGCAGTACCTGATCGTCTTTGGCCTGTTTTTGCGGTCCGCTCGGGGATGCCATAACCAGTCTCTCCTGTACGGCTTACCCGGGCGGGCAGCCTGATCGTCAAAAAAACATCATCAGTGCCCAATACTATAATTAAGGGCACAAACCGTGCCAGTACGACAAGGTTTCATTAGGTAACCGGGTTTCTCCGGTCAACTCAGGTCAAGATGCTGCTCTTGTTCTGCGCGCACCAACAAATCTGCCATGGTACGGACATCAACCAGAGCACACATTTGCTCAATGACTGTGCCAGCCAGCCAGGGCCGCTTGCTGCGGGCCGTGCGCCAGCGCACATCATCCGGGCTCAGAGTGAATGACTGGGCCACATTATCGCATGCAAGGCCCCACTCACTGTTGTCCAGGCGAATAACAAAGCGATAATTATCACGGGCATTCGCCGGCACTCGCCCGGCCATAATCCACTCAGCCGTGTCTACAACCCTCAAGTTCTGATGGGCTCCCATGCGAATACCCATGTACCAGCGAGGGCTACCGGGAATAGGCCGAATACTCTCTTCAATCTGATATATAGCACCCAACAGCACCAAAGGTACCGCAAGCTGCAGCCCAGCCACCGTGAAAATCAGGCACTCGAACGGGCGCTCTGACCACTCGGGGCGCGCCGCAGGAACTTCATACCCTGGCGTAGGCGCTGGCGTGGTGGCCACCACCTGCCTCTTTATTGGGGGCGCTTCAGGTTCAGGCTCTGCCTTTACGGCAAATTCTGGCGCAGCCAACGCTTCATGCTGCGCTGTTGTCGTTGCTGTGTGCAGCAACTCATCCAGATAACTGGCAATCGCGCTGGCTGGATCGGCCAATTTTGTCAATTTCTCGTCAGCCATGCTGACGTTCCTTCTGTGCGCCTGTTCTTGCCAGCAAATCATCCAGCAAGTGCCTGTAAGCCCGAACGCCATGTGTCTGGGCTTCCAGCTTTGACGGTACTATACCTGCCTGACTGGCGTCGCGGAACTTGGTATCTACCGGCACTGCAAACCTCCAAAGGTTGTCCTGATAAGTTTTACGCAGCAGATTAAGGCTTTGCATCGACGCCTGAGTGCGCCGGTCAAACAGGGTGGGCACGATGGTGTAAGGCAGCTGATTTTTTTGTGAGCGCATGATCATCTGCAGAGTGTGCAACATGCGCTCAAGGCCTTTGATGGCAAGGAACTCGGTTTGCACGGGAATAATCAGGTGTTGTGCCGCTGCCAATGCATTGACCATGAGCACACCCAGCGAGGGCGTGTTATCAAGAAGGACGAAATCATAATCATCCCACAGCTGGGTAAGCGCCCGGGAAACAATGAGCCCCATGCCTTCCGCGCCCACCATTCGGCGCTCCAGTGTCGCCAACGCTGTACTGGCAGGCAAAAGATCCAATCCGGGGCAACTGGTTTCTGTAATAAGCTGGGCCGGAAGCCCATCAGGCACCTTGCCCTGGTGCTGAAACAGATCAAAAAGGCTGTGCGCGATGGTATCCGGATCGTATCCGAACCAGCTGGTCAGTGAACCGTGAGGGTCAAGATCAACCACCAGAACACGCTTGCCACGCTCCGCCAGCAGGCCGCCTAACGCGACCACCGAGGTGGTTTTACCCACGCCACCCTTCTGATTGGCTATAGCCCAGATTCGCACGTTTATACTCCGAAACTACTGTGTTGCGACCCGCTAAAAACAGGAACGTATCCCGTTTATCGGCCGTTTCTTATGTAACTTAAGCAGGTGTAGTACCAGCAGGTTAAGTACCGGCAGTCGGTTGCCGCCTGACGAAATACGGGGTGAGTTATACAGAAACCGTGCCAGCAAGGACTCTCGCAGAAATCCCCTAGCGCATGACTCCCCGGATACTGGCATCACGGGAAATAAGCAGCACTACCCGCCGATTGCGACGGCGACCTTCCTCAGTGTCGTTACGGGCCAGGGGCTGATGCTCCCCATAACCAATCGCAGCCAGCCGTTCCGGCTCAATACCCTCCATGCTCAACATACGGACTACCGCCGCTGCCCGTGCTGTGGAAAGTTCCCAGTTGGAAGGGAAGCGCGACGTGCGAATGGGCTGGTTATCGGTAAAACCTTCAACCTTTACCGCGTTATCCCGGTTCCTGAGAACCCGCGCCACCTTATCCATCACATCAAACGCATCATAGTGAGGCTCCGCATCGCCACTGCCAAAAAGCAGGCTATCCGGCAGGTTGAGTGAAAGCCAGCGGTCATTGACTTCAAGGGTAACCACCCCACGATCGATCAGTTCGTCAAACTCTATCGCCAACTGATCTGCCATGGTGCGCAAGGCTTCTGTGCGGGCCTGTGTATCCTGTTCTGAATTTCTGGGTGCCTCTGTTACCGCCGGGGGTATCACATCCTCTGAAGGTTGGGTTTCCGGTCGTGGAGTCTGGTCACCAATTTCAATAGGCTGAAAGGAGCGCTGCGGTGCGTTGAAGACGCCTGTAAGTGTCTCAGACAGTACCTTGTACTTACCCTCATTCACCGATGAGACCGAGTACATCACTACAAAAAAAGCAAACAACAGCGTTATGAAATCCGCATAGGAAATCAGCCAACGCTCTTTGTTGTGCAAATCATCCTGAGGTTGCCTGCGACGCCGCATATTAGGAACCGGTTTTGCTTACTGCAGGAAGCCCCGCAGCCGCAATTCAATGGATTTGGGGTTCTCACCCTCTGCAATGGCAATGAGACCGTCGATCATCATATCTTCGTACCGTGAACGTTCCTTGACCAGCCCGCGCAGCTTATTGGCAACCGGGAAAAACAGGAGGTTGGCCAGTGCCACGCCATAGATGGTTGCTACAAAGGCAGTGGCAATTCCGCTGCCCAGGGACGCCGGGTCTTCGAGGTTCGTCATCACCTGTATCAACCCCATGACAGCGCCAATAATACCGATGGTCGGTGAATAACCACCCATGGCCTCAAACACTCGAGCAGATTCAAGATTTCGCTGCTCGCGGCAATCGAGATCTATCTCCATGATGCTGCGGATTGTTTCGGTTTCAGCACCATCTACCAACAACTGAAGGCCTTTGCGAGCAAAGGTTTCCGGCTCATTTTCCGCCAAACCTTCAAGCCCTAAAAGTCCTTGTTTTCTGGCCTTCACGCTCCAATCGATTACCTTGCCAATTCCGTCTTCAATGCTGATAAATGGGGGAACAAACACCCAGCGTGCTTGGGCAGCAGCCCGTTTCAGAACCGGCCAGGAGGTCTGGAGAATGGTCGCGGCCAAGGTGCCACCAATCACAATAATGGCAGCTGGGCCATTAAACAGTGAGCTCAGTGCTCCGCCTTCAAGCAGGTTGCCGCCAAGAATAGCAGCAAAAGCCAGAACGACACCGAGCAGGCTGAGTATATCCATCAGCAAACGCCCTCAAGCAATCTGGGCCCTATTTCCTCCAACGATAAAACCTCATCACTCAAGCCTGCTTTAGCAACCGCCATGGGCATACCATAAATGACAGACGATCTTTCATCCTGAGACCAGATGGGTGAGCCGCTTTGCTTCATCATTCGGCACCCCTCTTTCCCGTCAGACCCCATTCCCGTAAGGATAACGCCTAGCGTTTTCCCGGGAAATGCGCGGGCAAGGGACCCAAAGGTAACGTCCACACAGGGCCGGTAGTTCAGGCGCTCGTCGCCCGGCAGAATACGAACCCGGGGCTGACCACCCCGGTTTTCAATCATCATCTGTTTGCCGCCGGGGGCAAGCAGTGCCAATCCAGGGTGAAGGATATCGCCGTCTTCTGCCTGCCGGACTTCAATCTTGCACAGCTTGTTGAGGCGCTCAGCAAAGGCCGGCGTAAAGCTTGCAGGCATGTGCTGCACCAGAACAATTGGCGACGGGAAACCGGCCGGCAAAGCCGAAAGCACACGCTGCAGCGCCACTGGCCCGCCGGTTGAGGTACCAATACCCACAACAGCGAATTGTCGTGCCGGGCTCTTTCGCGCAGTGCGCTTGAGCGTGTCATCTTGCGTTGGCTGAACAGCCTGGCGCCTGGGCACCACAGGGCGCCCTGACGTTGCAGGCCTGGCAGGTGCGGCAGGTGCAGATTGTTGAGGTGCCCTGGGAGAAGGCGAAGCTGGCTGTGCCCTGCTGGCTGGTCGACTGCGCGCAACATCAAGTACGCGATCGATCAGAATCTTTTGCAGTTGGCTGCCATCCCGCGCGATTTCCTCGAAGTTTTTGGGCAAGAAATCCACCGCACCGGCTTCCAGGGCGTCCAGTGTAATTCTGGCGCCTTCGTAGGTGAGTGAAGAAAACATGAGCACCGGTATCGGGTGCTTTTGCATGATTTCCCGCACCGCCGAAATACCGTCCATAATCGGCATTTCGTAATCCATGGTAATAACATCCGGGCGCAGCGATCCCGCCAACTCAACACCTTCCCGGCCGTTGGCTGCCACGCCCACCACACGGATCTGGCCCGACGAGGTGAGTATCTCTGTTAGTCGCTTGCGAAAAAAACCTGAATCATCAACGACCAGGACAGAAACTGTCATCCGTTTCTCCTACCAAAATGCTTTGATCCATAAAGCTTTGCGCTGCCTGTAAACAACTCAGCTGTAGTGCTGCAGCAAGCTAGGAACATCGATAATCAGCGCAATACGGCCATCACCGGTAATTGTGGCTCCTGCCATACCCGGTGTGCCCTGTAACCCTCGCCCGAGAGGCTTGATAACCACCTCTTCCTGACCGACGAGCTGGTCAACAACAAAACCAACCTTGTTGGTGCCCATGGCAACGATTACCACGTGCCCGCTTTCAGGGCCCGTTACGCCAGTAGACCCTTTCACCAACCAGCGCTTTATATGGAAAAGCGGAAACACCTTGTCCCGTACAACAACACACTCACGACCATCTACAACATTGGTGCGAGTCAGATTCAAATGGAATATCTCCACCACATTCACCAGCGGCAGAGCAAAAGACTGATCACCAAGTTTGATCATCAGGGTTGGCATAATCGCCAGAGTCAGGGGCACTTTAATGATAATGCGAGAACCCTTGCCTAAAGCTGAAACAATGCTGAGCTGACCATTGAGCTGATTTATTTTGGTTTTCACCACATCCATGCCCACGCCGCGCCCGGACACGTCAGAAATCTGCTCCTTGGTGGAAAACCCGGCGGCAAAAATCAGGTTAAAACACTCTGTATCCGTGAGGCGATCGGCAGCGTCCTGATCGTAAATCCCTTTTTCCACCGCTTTGCGGCGCAATACTTCCGGGTCCATACCTGCACCATCATCATCGATAGACAGGAGGATATGGTCGCCTTCCTGTTCAGCAGAGAGGGTGACCGTGCCTTGCCGCGGCTTACCCGCCTTTTCACGAACATCCGGCGTTTCAATACCATGGTCAACAGAATTTCGTACCAGGTGAACGAGCGGGTCCGACAGGGCTTCAACAAGGTTTTTGTCGAGATCGGTCTCTTCGCCAATCATCACCAGATTCACTTCTTTTTTCATGCCCCGGGCCAGGTCACGAACAACCCGCGGGAAGCGACCGAAAACTTTTTTGATTGGCTGCATGCGAGTCTGCATCACTGCAGCCTGAAGATCTGTGGTCACCACATCAAGGCTGGATACCGCCTTGTGCATGTGCTCGTCTTCACTGTCGGAGCCCAGCCTCTGAAGTCGATTTCGCACCAGCACCAATTCGCCCACCATGTTCATGATGTCGTCGAGACGCTTGGTGTCGACACGCACAGTGGTTTCGGCCACTGGTGCTGAATCTCTGGGAGGGGCCGCTTTACCGGCAGGTGCTGGAGCAGCTGGCTTCGTCTCAGGCACCTGTTCAGGTAGCACTTTTGCTGGCTCAGCTTTCGGCTGTGATGTCTTTTCGGCGGGGCCGCCAGTGGTAGGGCTTCCGCCCTTGCCATGCAACTCGTCGAGCAGTTTTTCAAATTCGTCGTCAGTGATCAGTTCGCCATCATTGCCCACGGCCGGGCTGGCAGCACCTGACGCTGCCTGAGTATCGTCAGCTGCGGCTGCTTTTGCGGCAAATTTACCCTTACCATGCAGCTCATCCAGCAGGGCTTCAAACTCATCATCTGTAATTTCGTCCCCTGAGCCGCTGCTTCCGGCGGGCTGATCAGGCGCGGAGCTATCGGCTGCACCAGACACCGGTGCATCGCCATGCAACGCATCCAGCAATTGCTCGAACTCTTCATCAGTAATATCGCCACCGTCCTGATCGCTCTCAGGGGCGGCAGGAACGTCTGCTCGCTCGGTGCTCACCACTTCGCCAGTAACTTGAGGCAGTGCCAAGGCATCCAGAGCCGCAATCAATTCATCAGGCGCAGGGGTCAGCTCTTCCCTGTTACGCACCTGCTCGAACATGGCATTCACATGGTCCAAAGCTTCCAGCACAACATCCATCAGCTCGGAATCCACCGCGCGCTTATGGTTGCGCAAAATATCGAACACGTTCTCAGCGGAGTGGCAACAGTTCACCAGAGCATCCAACTGCAGAAAGCCTGCACCGCCTTTTACGGTGTGGAATCCACGGAAAATGGCGTTGAGCAAATTGCTGTCGTCTGGATGTTGCTCAAGATCAACAAGCTGTTCCGACAGCTTCTCAAGGATCTCCCCAGCCTCCACCAGGAAGTCTTGCAGGATCTCATCATCGGCATCAAACGCCATGGGTTAACCTCTTCTGTTCAGAAACCGAGACTGGATAACAGATCGTCTACGTCAGTTTGTCCCGAGACTACATCTTCGCGCTCTTCTGCCTTCATCTGAGGTCCCACACCCTGTTCGGCGGAGACTTCTTCACTTTCAATCTGGTGCACTGTGCCGGTAAGTTGATCAACATGGCTGGCCATAACCACCAGGCTGAGCATCTGCTCCTCAACTTCCTTCACCAACGCGGTCACTCGCTGTATCACCTGGCCGGTCAGATCCTGGAAATCCTGCGCCAGCAAAATTTCAGAAAGACCGTTATAGAGGGTGTCCGCATCGTTGGTTACGCTCAGAAAAAAGGCGTCGATACGGCCATACAAATCACGGAATTCAGCGGGCTGCATTTCGCGGCGGCGCAATCGCTGCCACTCCTGGCTCAATGACGTAGCTTCTTCGCGCAGGGTTTGAGCAAGAGGCATGCTCTCTTCAACCAGATCCATAGTGCGATTGGCAGCCTGGCCAGTCATTTGAACAACGTAAGCCAGCCTGTCGGACGCATCGGTCATCAGGGACAGGACTTCTTTCTGCTCCGGGCTGCGCGGATCTATCTGGAAGTTGCGAATTGCCTCATGAAGCGTTCGCGTCAAACGGCCGACTTCACGATAAAGACTCTGGTCCCTGACCTCGCTTAACTCGTTGATCAGGTTCATAGCGCTGGCATAATCACCGCGCTCAACGCTTTGGGCGAGCTCTGCTGCCTGGTGCCGGAGCTTTTCGGTCACTTCTGGCTCAAGACCCCGATGGATCTTCTTGTTATCGCTCATACGACCCATCCAATTTCCAGTTACTGAATTCGTTCAAAAATCTTCTCGATTTTTTCTTTTAGAACGGCTGCAGTAAATGGTTTTACCACGTACCCATTTACGCCAGCCTGAGCCGCTGCAACAATCTGGTCACGTTTGGCTTCGGCGGTAACCATCAAAACAGGAAGGGTTTTCAGGTTTTCATCGGCCCGCACGGCCTTGAGCAGATCAAAGCCAGACATTCCCGGCATGTTCCAATCCGTCACAAGAAAGTCGTACTTGCCACTTTTCAGCATGGGCAAAGCCGTATTGCCGTCATCCGCTTCATCCGTATTGGTGAAGCCCAGATCACGGAGCAGGTTTTTGATGATCCGTCGCATTGTGGAGAAGTCATCCACAATGAGAATTTTCATGTTTTTGTCCAAAGGGACCTCCAGTTATTAAGACCCGGAATTCGTTTTGACCTTTGCGCTTAAAGTGTAGCAGGCCGCTGATTTAACCATGTATTGTCTGATCTTTATCGCGCTTGTAAAGCATCGGTTACCAAATACTACACTTCATCAGAACCCTGAAGTCTCCTGCCACGCCTAGCTGTGCTCCTCAAGGCGCCACTCGGACAGCCTTCCACGCAATCTCAACGCGGCCTGACTGTGAATCTGGCTAACTCTACTTTCACTGACACCCAACACAGCGCCAATCTCTTTGAGGTTGAGCTCTTCCGTGTAATACAGGCTCAGCACAAGCTTTTCCCGCTCGGGAAGCAGCTCAATCTCGGCCGCCAGGTTGCTGCGAAACGAATCAGATGTGAGATCATCCAGCGGATTATCCCGGGCCTCTGTTTCTTCTATCGGCAGCTCACCGGATTCATTGAGCTCATCAAGACTAAAAAGCCGTCCGCTATTGGTGTCGGCCAGAGTGGCGTGGTACTCCGAAAGCTCCATATCGAGCTTTTCGGCCACTTCAAAGTCTTGGGCTTCGCGACCCTCTCGATCTTCTACGGCCTTGATTGCACGGGCGACACGACGGGCGTTTCGGTGAACAGAGCGCGGCACCCAGTCGCCTTTGCGAATTTCATCCACCATGGATCCACGGATGCGAATTCCTGCATAGGTTTCAAAGGTTGCGCCTTTGGTCGAACTATAGCGCTGTGCGGCCTCCAACAACCCGATCATGCCCGCCTGCATGAGGTCGTCGAGCTGCACCGAGGCCGGTAGCCGAGCCAAAAGATGAAGTGCGATTTTCTTTACCAGGGGGGCGTGAGTTTCTATGAGGTCCGAGGGACTTTTCACACCAGCCTGATGATAAATTCCCAGGTTTTTCGCCAATGTCATGCATCCGGTTTTATTTTTTACGGGATCCGTTTCAGACTTCGACGAGCCGCTCCACAAAAAACTCCAAGTGTCCGCGGGGTGATGAAGGCAGTGGCCAGCTTTCTACCTTGTCAGCCAGTGCCTTGATCGCAAGCGACGCTTTGGCTCGGGGGTATGCATCCAGCACGGCTTTCTGGCGCTGAACGGCTTTCTTCACAGCTTCGTCGTAGGGCACCATACCTACATATTGTAGTGCCACATCGAGAAATCGTTCGGTTACCCGGGTTATTTTTTCAAATAAATGGCGGCCTTCCTGCTCACTACTCACCTGATTGGCAAGGATGCGGAAGCGATTAGTACCGTAATCACGGTTCATCAGCTTAATCAGAGCGTAGGCATCCGTTATGGATGTGGGCTCATCGCACACCACCAACAGCAGTTCTTGCGAGGCCCGCAAAAAACTTACAACAGACTCTGAAATCCCGGCCGCTGTATCCACAATAAGCACATCAATTTGATCGCCCAGCTCGCTGAATGCGTTAATCAGGCCCGCGTGTTCCATGGGACTGAGCTGAGTCATGCGCTGGGTTCCGGAAGATGCCGGTACAATCTTCACCCCGCCAGGGCCATTTACCAGAACGTCCCGGAGGTCACATTCTCCTGCCAAAACATCCTGCAAGGTACGATTGGCGGTTACCCCGAGCAGCACATCAAGATTTCCCAGGCCCAGATCGGCATCGAGCAACACAACGCGCCTGCCTTTTTGAGCCAGAGCGATGCCAAGATTAACTGAAATATTGCTCTTGCCGACCCCGCCCTTGCCGCCGGAAACCGCGATCACCTGTACCGGATGTGCTTTGCTCATACTGTTTATAATCTCTCGCCAGGATTAACCGGATATGGTTCATAGCCGGATACAACTCGGAACTTCAGAGCCTCACGCAATTTCCCGCGGGCGCTCTGTGCCAGGCAACGTCTCTGCCGCTGCCTGCTGCTGAAGCATTTTCAGGCGCTCGACGCCTAAACGAACAAGCGGAACTGCTTCGGCATGATGCAGATCCCCCGGGATTTTTTGTCCATCTGTGTAGTAGGCAACCGGCAACCCTGTTTCCATCACAAAGCCCAAAGATTCGCCCAGAGTCAGGGCTTCGTCAATCTTGGTCATCACACAGCCTGTAAGACCTGCCATCTTATAGCAATGCCAGACGGATTTCATAATACGCGGCTGGCTGGTTGCAGAAACCACCAAGTGTGTCCGGATCTTATGATGACTACGGGCCAACTCTGCCAACTGCTCCTGATACCCTCTATCTGTGCTGGTTAGACCCGCAGTATCAATCAACACCAAGTGCCGGTCTGACAGCTCATCAAGAATATCGTCAAGGGTGTTGCTTTCATCCACCACTCGCACCGGCACATTCAAAATACGACCAAATACAAAAAGCTGTTCATGGGCCGCAACCCGATATCTATCTGTCGTAACCAGGGCGATTGAATCGGCACCGTGTTTCAGCACATAACGCGCTGCAAGCTTACCTATGGTGGTTGTTTTTCCAGAACCTGTAGGGCCAACCAATGCGTATACACCGCCTTCGTCAAGCCATTCCTGACTGGGAGTGCGTATGCCCGCAACGAGCATTTTCAGTGACTGCTTCCATCCGTCTTCCAGCTTGCCGCCTTTGTGGCGACGGGAGAGCGAACCTGCCAGGTCCGTACCAAGACCAAATTCCTGAAGTCGTTCTGCAAGCCGCTGCTGAACCGCATTGATACCGGGTTTCTCCGGCTCACCAGGCTGGCCACTCATTAGATCCCGCAACGAGCTGATTTCCGCACGCATGCGCGCAAGCTCATCGGAATAGTTTGTATTAGCGGGACTTTGGCTCAGCGGCTCTGAAAAATCGTCACTCGCACCCCCGTGCAGCTCTGCAAATGACGCATCAGCATAGCCCTGACCTCGCGCGGCGCGACTTTCACGCACGTCGCGAATACGGGAACGGGAACGGCTCAGCTCATCCTCCAACCGGCGATGTCGCTCTGCCTGCATTTCTGCAAGGCGGGCGCCATTGGTGGCCTCACTGGCCTCGGCGCCCAAACTCTGGCGCGCCATATTCTCGTCGTAGTCCAGCGCAGTGACGATCTCGACGCCACCGTCTACACGGCGATTGGAAAGGATGACAGCATCAGGCCCCATTTGCTCGCTAACCTGCTTTAGCGCCTCGGCCATGCTTTTGGCAAAAAAACGTTTAACTTTCATGATATTGCATCCTCCACCGGCCACACTCTATCTGAGCTGCCCGTTCTTTCATCCGCCAGCCTATTGGCCCACGGACGCCACGATCGTTATTTGTTTGTTATCCGGTATTTCCTGGTAGGAGAGCACATGCAGCCGCTCCACACCGTAACTGGCAAACTTTGCGAGCACTGGCCGCAAGGGCCCGGATACCAGCAGGATGGCGGGCTTACCCAGCATCTCCTGGCGCTGCACGCTGTCTTGTAATGAGCGTTGCAGCTTCTCCACCATATTCGGTTCCAGAACCAGGCCTATATCTTCCAACCCGCCAGATTGTTGACTCTGCTGAACAGACTTAAGCAATAACTGTTCCAAATCCGGATCCAAGGTAATTACCGGTATCTCCGAGTCGTTGCCACAGATGCTTTGGATAATCATCCTGCGCAGAGACTGACGCGCCACCGTGGTCAATAATTTTGGATCCTGGCTCTTTGGATGCACGTTCACCATGGATTCAGCAATGGAACGCATATCCCGGATGGGGACTTCTTCTTTGAGGAGGTTCTGCAGAACTTTCAGCAGGAGGCTGATAGACACAGTGGTCGGCACCAGCTCCTCTGCCAGCTTGGGCGAGGCCTTTTCGAGCTGATCCAGCCACTTCTGCACTTCTTCGTGCCCCAACAGTTCGTGGGCATGCTTTTGCAGAACCTGATTCAGATGGGTTGCAACAACCGTGCTGGCATCCACCACTGTATAACCGAGCGTCTGCGCCTGATCTTTCTTTTCAGGCTCAATCCAGCTCGCATCCAGACCAAAAGCAGGATCCTTTCCCTCTATACCTTCGATTTTTCCGAACACCTGACCCGGATCGATCGCCAGTTCGCGATCAGGGTGGATATCCGCCTCCGCGATGGTTACTCCCATCAACGTGATGCGGTAAACGTTCGGCATCAGATCCAGGTTGTCGCGAATATGCACGGAGGGCATCAGGAACCCCAAATCCTGAGACAGTTTTTTACGCACGCCTTTTATACGGCTAAGCAACTGACCGCCCTGGGTTCTATCGACCAACGGAATCAGGCGGTAACCCACCTCCAGCCCGACAATATCAACCGTAGCTACGTCGTCCCAACCCAGCTCGCGAGTTTCGCCCGGCGCGGGTAACTGACGCCCCGGATCACCACCCATATCACCGGTTAGCGGCAAGTCACGCCCACCAGGGCCAGACACAACACCCGCGCCTCCGCGGCTAGGAAACATACCCCCCTCTTCCACTGTTTGACTGTCTTTTTTCCAGATATACCAGGCACTCCCCGCTGCAATCCCGCCAAGACCAAGGAAGGCCACGTGGGGCATACCGGGAATCAAACCAAGCAATATCAGAATGCCGGCAGCAATCGCCAGGGCTTTTGGCGCACTGAACATCTGCTGAAGTATCTGCCCACCCATATCCTGGCTGGAAGTAACACGGGTAACCATGATGGCAGCGGAGGTAGAGAGCAGCAGTGAAGGGATCTGGGCAACCAGGCCGTCACCAATGGTGAGCAAGGCGTAGCGTTCCATTGCAAGCCCAAAATCGAGGCCATGCTGAATCATGCCAATGGCAACACCGCCAATGATGTTGATTGCAAGAATCAGCAAACCGGCAACCGCATCACCTTTAACAAACTTCGAGGCACCGTCCATGGAGCCGTAGAAATCCGCCTCTTGGGCGATTTCTTCGCGACGGTGTTTTGCTTCGTCCTGATTAACCAGGCCTGCGTTCAGGTCGGCATCAATGGCCATCTGCTTGCCAGGCATGGCGTCCAGGGTGAACCGGGCGCTCACTTCCGAAACCCGACCAGCACCTTTGGTCACCACGAGGAAGTTAATGATCATCAAAATGGCGAACACCACGAGACCCACCGCGTAGTTACCACCGATCAGAACGGCACCGAAGGATTCAATAACCTTACCCGCCGCATCACCGCCCTCATGCCCCTCCAGCAATACAATTCGGGTAGATGCCACGTTCAGGGCAAGCCGCAACAGAGTCGCAACCAGCAGTACCGTTGGAAAAGACGCAAACTCCATGGGGCGCAAGGCATAAACACACACCAGAAGAATGACTATGGAGAGCGTAATGTTGAAGGTGAAGAATACGTCCAGCAAAAACGCCGGCATGGGCAGTATCATCATGCCCAGCAATCCCATCAGCATAATGGGTACGCCGAGGTTACCCCGCGTCAGGGATTTGACGTTACTGAGGACTAAAGCTCTGTCCATGCCCTAAGCTACTCCGATTTACTGATTCTGAAGGCGTTTTCATGGTCGAGATTCTGACACATACGTATCTTTTACCCTGTTACCGCAAGATCCGTACCAGCCTGCACAGTATTTCATTCACAAGCTGACTTCCGGTGCCTGACTCACCCTGTAAGATGCGGTATCCTTGCGCCACTAAACTGCAACACAACCCTTTAACCCCAGACCCAGAAAACAGGTGAGCCCATGCCAGTCCACGAGGTAAGACACCCCCTGATCAGACACAAACTCGGCTTGATGCGCCGCGCAGAGATCAGCACCAAGAATTTTCGTGAATTGGCCCAGGAAGTCGGGGCTTTGCTGACGTATGAAGCAACCAAGGATTTCAGCCTGCAGGAAAAAACGATAGATGGCTGGGCTGGCCCGGTTAGCGTTGAACAAATTCAGGGCAAAAAAATCACTATCGTTCCCATTCTGCGAGCTGGGCTCGGCATGCTGGATGGTGTACTCAGCCTGATTCCGGTTGCCCGAGTGAGCGTGGTAGGCCAGATCCGTAATGAGGAAACTCTGGAAGCCAATACCTATCTGGAAAAGCTGGTGGGTGAATTGGATCAGCGCATGGCTTTGATCGTAGACCCTATGGTTGCGACGGGTGGCTCAATGATTTCCACCATCGACGTTCTCAAAAAAGCCGGAAGCACTGAAATTCGTGCCCTGGTACTGGTAGCAGCGCCCGAGGGTATCAAGAAGGTTCTGGACGCGCACCCGGATGTATCCATTTACACCGCGTCTGTAGACGATGGCCTGAACGAGAAAGGCTACATCCTGCCCGGGCTTGGCGATGCCGGCGACAAAATTTTCGGCACCAAGCAGAAGGACGTTTAATCATGGAAGACCACACTAAGGATCCTGTCTGGAAGCAGGCGATTGCCGGCTCGCAGATGCTCCTCGTAGCATTTGGCGCGCTGGTTCTGATGCCACTGATCACAGGCCTTGACCCGAACGTTGCCCTTTTCACTGCCGGTGTGGGCACTCTGATTTTCCATATCGTTACTGGCGGCCAGATTCCTATTTTCCTGGCCTCGTCTTTCGCTTTTATCGCGCCTGTTATCGCGTCCAAGGGCAAGTTTGGCCTTGAGGAAACCCTGGGTGGCCTGATGGCGGCAGGTATTCTTTATATCATCCTGAGTGGCGCCATAAAGCTGCGAGGAACCGGCTTTGTAACCCGCCTATTGCCCCCTGTGGTGATCGGCCCGGTGATCATGGTGATCGGCCTTGGGCTAGCATCTGTTGCTGTGCACATGGCGGCAGGCCGCACCGGCGATGGTGCTGTGCAGTTGATACCAGAGGCTACAGCTCTTTGGATTGCAATGACGTCACTGGTTGTGACGATTGTTGCCTCGGTATGGGCTAAGGGCATTTTCCGCCTGATTCCCATTATGTTTGGTGTGATTGTTGGCTATGTATTATCTGCACTTGCAGGCATTGTTGATACTACGCCTATACAGCAAGCCCCTTGGTTTGCCGTTCCCAACTTTGTGGCACCAGCGTTTAGCTGGGGGGCGATTTTATTCATGATTCCGGTGGCCATTGCTCCGGCCATTGAGCACATCGGGGATGTTCTGGCGATCGGTAACGTGACCCGCAAAAACTATCTGGAAAAGCCCGGGCTGCACCGCACGCTGCTGGGCGATGGCCTTGCTACCAGTGCTGCCGCCATGCTGGGCGGGCCGCCGAATACTACATACTCCGAGGTAACCGGCGCTGTGATGCTGACCCGTAACTTTAACCCGAAGGTTATGTGGTGGGCCGCCTGCACTGCGATCGTGTTGGCCTTCGTAGGCAAGTTCGGTGCGGTTCTGCAGACTATTCCGGTACCGGTAATGGGGGGCATTCTGTGCTTGCTGTTCGGTTCTATTGCCGTGGTAGGCATGAGCACTCTGATCCGCCATCAAGTTGATCTATCCCAGGCGCGGAATCTGGTTATCGTAGGCGTAACTCTGGTGTTCGGCATTGGCGGCATGGTTCTGGGCCATCTCGAAGGTATCGCCCTGTGCGCGGTTGCGGCCATCATCTTGAACCTGATTCTTCCGGGCAGCCGCGAAGCATGGGGTAAGGCGATTTACGAACACAAAGAAGACTGACCTCAGCGTTAATTGTTGCCCCACTGGTGCCTTCGGGCACTGGTGGTGGTTCATCCTCCTTGTACCTACCCTCCTTTTTTGTAGCCTGCCATCTTGGGTGATAACCTACAGGTGAGTATCCCTCCCAAAAACCGCTACGAGCACATCCATGTGCGCTTGTCTTCGGCCGTCCTTGGCCTACGACATTTTTGGGAGGGATACTCACCCGTAGGCTATCCGGCTTCTCAGATATCTCGACATAGCGTGCCCTGAACCGCCCCGCCACTGCCGCTTTGCCCCAAAACTACCCAGCTAAACCCAACTCAAATATCCCGCCGCAAATCAGAAGGAATCGGCAAATCAGGCATCCCAGGCTTGGGCCCTCGCCCCTTGCGGAACTGCCGGAGCTGGAACACATAAGCCAGAACCTGAGCTATGGCCATGTAGAGGCCATCGGGGATTTCGTCGCCTATGTCGCTGTTGTGGTACACGGCTCGGGTTAGCGGAGGCGTGCGGAGGATTTCGACTTTGTGCTCGCGGGCAATTTCCATAATTTTGAAGGCCGTCTGGTCATTGCCTTTTGCCACAACCATTGGAGCCCCCATGGAGTCCGGATCGTATTTCAGCGCTACCGCATAGTGAGTCGGGTTGGTGATGACCACGTCGGCCGTGGGCACGTCCTGCATCATGCGGCGTTGGGCCATTTCGCGCTGGAGCTGGCGGATTTTGCCTTTGACCTCAGGCTTGCCTTCACTGTCTTTGTACTCATCTTTTATTTCCTGCTTGGTCATTCGCAGCTTTTTCTGATGGTCGAAAATCTGGAATGGTACGTCGATCATGGCAATGATGATGGTGGCACACGAGAGCAGGAAAAAACTCCAACCCAATGTCCAGAGCACGTGCTCCATGGCGGGCACTGCCGGCTCATTGGCGATAGAGAGTAAATCTTCGGTGCGAACGTTCAGAATCAGGAGCGCCAAGGCCATTACCAGGCCCACTTTGGCGATGGCTTTGACCAGCTCGATCAGGGAGCGTGCGGAAAACATCCGGCCCAGACCCTTGATGGGGTCCATGCGATTGAGTTTGGGGGCTATGGCCTTGCCGCTGAACAGCAATCCCCCAATGCCTATAGAGCCAGCGATAGCGGCGATGACCAAGAGAACAAGAATGGGCGAAAGCGCCCAAGCTGCTTCTTTGGCGGACGCCATCAGCTGAATGCTCATGTGCCGGGTGTCGAATATGGCTGAGCGTTCCAGAGTAAAGGCATCACGCATGATGGCTTCCATTGAGGCACCCAGTTGCGCCCCGAACATCAGCAGACCGCCAGCCCCAGCAATCAGGACCGCCATGGTGGCCAGCTCTTTTGATCGGGCAGTTTGGCCATCCTCCCTGGCTTTTTCGAGCCTTCGGGGGGTGGCCTCTTCGGTTTTCTCCTGACTGTTGTCGTTTTCTTCAGCCATGCTAAAACTCTTGGCGTATCAGTTAGGGTTGCCCCTGAAGGCCCCGCATGAACTCAAAGGTTTGCTCAGTGTAGTTCTGGAAATGCGGCAGAAAGTTGGCGTGCAGCACCCATATAGCAAACAATCCAAAAATCAGGCCAATTGGGAAGCCCAACGCAAAGATGTTCATTTGAGGGGCGGCCCGGGTCATTACGCCGAAGGATATGCTGACAATAAGCACCGCAGTCACTGCCGGTAGTGCGAGCAGCATGGCAGACGTAAACATCCAGCTTATGCGGTGCGCCAGTTCCCATACACCTACCTGGCCCAAGCCTTCCATGCCGATGGGCATGGTTCGGAAGCTTTCAATAAACACCTCAAACGCCACCAGATGACCGTTCATGGCAAGGAACAGTAAGGTAACGGTTATGGTGTAGATTTGCGCCAGTACAGGCACGTTAACGCCGTTGGCAGGGTCGACCATGGAGGCGAAGCCGAGGCCCATTTGCATGGCGATCATCTGGCCGGCAACAACGAACAGCTGCCAGAGCGCCGTCAACGCGAATCCCATGCCTACGCCGATCAGTATTTGCTGCAGAGTGATAACGACCGCGTCTGCACTCAGAGCGTCGACTTTTGGCACTTCTGGAATCATCGGTACAATCAAAATAGTCATTAACAGCGCAAGCCCCAAGCGCACTCTGGCCGGAACCAACTGGGTACCGAAAATGGGGATGACCATCAGAAAGCTGGCCAAGCGAAACAGTGGCCAAAGGTGCTGCCCAACCCACTGGCCGAGCATGTCTGCACTGAGTTCCATGGGGGTCATGGATTAACCAATCAGGTAGGGGATGCTGGAGATCAGCCGGTGTGCATGATCCAGAAGCTTGGTCAGCAACCAAGGGCCCAAAACAATGATCACAATAAGTGTTACCAGCAGGCGTGGCAGAAAGCTGAGGGTTTGTTCGTTGATCTGGGTGGCCGCCTGGAAGGTACTCACCACCAGACCAATAACCAGTCCCGGCCCGATAATGACAGACGCAAAAAGCACAATCATCCACAGGGCTTCACGGATGATGTCGATAACGGTTTCCGGAGTCATGCTGCTCTCCTGTTTCCCATAGCCTGTCTATATCCCGTAACTGGCTGCGAGGGTGCCCATGATCAGGGCCCAGCCGTCCACAAGAACAAACAACATAATCTTGAACGGCAGCGAGATAATGATGGGTGACAACATCATCATACCCATGGCCATCAAAACACTGGCGACGACCATGTCGAGAATCAGAAACGGAATAAACAGTATAAACCCTATCTGAAAGGCTGTTTTCAGCTCACTGGTCACAAACGCCGGCATCAGTATCCAGAACGAGACATCCTGAGCCGTATCATACTTCACGTCTGCAATGCGCATGAACAACGCAAGGTCGTCTTCTCGGGTTTGCCCCAACATGAATTCTTTAAACGGCTTACTGGCCAGTTCCACGGCTTCCAGAGAAGTCACCTCCTCCTGAAGGTAGGGCTGCAACCCTGCGCGATTAGCCTCTTCCAGCACTGGTTTCATGATAAAAATACTGAGAAACAGTGCAAGGCCAAGCAGTATCTGATTTGAAGGCGTCGCCTGCAGGCCCAGAGCCTGTCGTAAAATTGCAAAGACTACGATGATGCGAGTGAAGGATGTCATCATCATCAGCATGGCAGGCAGGAACGTCAGCGCCGTCATCAACGCTAGGATTTGCAGGGTTACCGTGTACTCCTGAACACCCTCACCCTCACCGGGCTGAACGGTGAATGCGGGAATACCAGGCAAATCTGCGAACGCCAAAGGCGTCCACAGCAGGCCTGCGAGCACAACGAAGAGCGGAAAGTGTCGTTTGAGCTTGGCCACCATCATAGGGCTAATCATTCCTTGCTCGGAGCTGTCCAGGATTTACCAATCATGCCCTGCAGGCGTTTGGCGAAGTCTCCGGGATTTGCTTTACCTGCATCCACAACCGGTTCTTCAAACACCTGCAGTGTTCGTATAGCGGATGGGGTGATCCCCAGTAAGATCTGCTGGCCGCCCACTTCAATCAACGCAATGCGCTCACGGGCGCCAATGGCCATTACGGAGACAACTTTGATGGCATTGTTATTCATGCCCGTCATGCCATTCATTCTGCGAATGATCCAGGCACAACCATAGATAACGGCGATAACAGCCAGCAAGCCGACGCCCAGGCTAAGCAAGGTGCCCAAGGTATCCGGAGCGTTGCCCGTCATTTTTGCAGGGGCACTCTTTACGGCCTCAGCGGATTCTTCTGCAATGGCAGGTACTGCCAGCAGGAGCAGCGACACTACCGCTGTCTGAATCCTCATATTATTTCTGCAGCCGCTTGATGCGTTCGCCCGGGCTGATCACGTCGGTCAGGCGGATGCCGAACTTTTCGTTGACCATAACGACCTCACCGTGGGCGATAAGGGTTCCGTTTACCAACACATCCAGCGGCTCGCCTGCAAGCCGATCCAGTTCGATCACCGAGCCCTGGTTCAGTTGCAGCAGGTTGCGAATGGGTATTTGGGTGTTCCCGACCTCCATAGAGATACTGACGGGTATATCCAGAATCACATCCAGATCTGGCGGCGTAGCGCTGCCTGTGGTCGCGATGCCACTTTCGTCAAACTCCTCCATGGGAGCGGTGCGGACGCTGCTATCGGCGGCCTTACCAGCCCCTGTCTCCCCAGCCTCTTCCATAGCTTGAGCCCACTCATCATCCGTGGACTCTTCGGAGCCTTCATCACCGGACTCTTCCATAGCCGCTTCCCATTCGGCAGCCAGCTTTTCGTCCTCGCTCAGCTCCTGACCTTCTTTATTGTCGTCAGCCATTGCGTCCTACCTTCGATTGTTTTTTTACCTTTGGGCGTTCCGCCCGCTCATGAATTCTCAACGCCAGCTTTCCGTCCCGGGTTCCCATGGTTGCCTTGTAAATGGGAATACCATTGGCGGTGACTGTCAGATGCTCAGGCACCTCTACCGGTATAATATCGCCGGCCTTCAGCTTGGCGACCTCCCTCAGGGAAATCCGGCGCCTGCAGACAGTGGTATTGATCGGGACCTCCACCTCTTTGATGTCTTCCTGCATGGCGCTGACCCAGCGCTCGTCCACGTCATCAACGTCGCTTTGAACACCAGAATCGAGCACGTCACGGATAGGCTCAATCATTGAATAGGGTAAAGCAAAGTGTAGCTCACCTCCGCCGCCATCAAGCTCTATATGAAAGGTGCTGACCACCACCACCTCGCTGGGGCTGACAATGTTGGCCATGGCCGGGTTTACCTCGGAACTGAGGTATTCGAAATCGACTTTGATAACCGCTTGCCAGGCTTCCTGCATGTCCTGAAAAACCTGATTCAGGACCATCTGAACAATGCGGTTTTCTGTTGGCGTGAACTCGCGGCCTTCGATCTTTGCATGCCGCCCCTCACCGCCGAAAAAGTTATCAACCAGTTTGAATACAAGCTTTGCATCCAGAACAAACAGGGAGGTTCCCCGCAGCGGGCGTACCTTGCAAAGATTCAAACTGGTGGGCACATACAGAGTGTGTATGTACTCGCCAAATTTCATGATCTGAACGCCGCCAGTGGAGACATCCGCATTGCGGCGCAGCAAGTTAAACAGGCTGATACGGGTGTAGCGGGCAAAGCGCTCGTTTATCATTTCCAGCGTCGGCATCCGACCCCGGACAATACGATCCTGACTGGAAAGGTCGTAGGACTTTACACCGGTTTCGTCGCTTTCTTCATAGGTATCAATGTCACCTTCATCTACGCCGTGAAGGAGCGCATCAATTTCATCCTGTGACAGTAAATCCTGCATACCTTGTCCTGCCGCTGAAAAGCTTTGCCCAAAAAAAGGGCTCTGTTGCGCTGACTATTGAACTACAAAGTTCCTGAACAACACCCTGGTGATGGCGGGCTCGCCTTCCTGCTCCAAAACCTGATTCACTGTACCCAGCATACTGGCCGCGAGATTTTTACGACCGTCTGGCGTTTGCAGTTCAGCAAAGCTGCTATTCCCGAGCACCATCACCAACTGGCTACGAATCAAAGGCATGTGCAGCTCGGCCGCAGCCAGAGCCTGAGGGCCCAGCGCTTCCAGCGAGACATACACCTGCACATAACGCTGGCGCCCCTCTCCCTGAACCGTTGTTACCAAAGCTTTGTCGATATCCAGATAAGCACTGGGTATAAAGGGCTCTTCGGTTACTGCACTGTCCTCGCTGGCGCCGTCGCCCCCCATTCCGGGTAGGGTGCCACCTAGAAACCACAGGGTTCCTGCGACGGATAACGCTATTGCCAATATCACTACGATCACCAGCAAAATGATCAGTTTCAGTTTACCTTTTTTGGCCGGTGTTGCTTCAGCTGCGCTGTTTTCTGCCATAGTGTTTTTCGCCAAAAATCCGTCGATGAACGCTCTTGCCCATGACGTTTGTAAATTTGGTTGCAAGGAGTGGGCCAGAACGCCCTACCCTCCGTTCAGTCCCGCAGTTTAGCCTTGCAAGAGGTGTTGGGCAAAGGCGTTTGGCGAGCAGAACTCAGTATTTAGCGCTGATGCTCAGGCAAATACATCGATAGCGCCGTTCCAGCTCAGGTCAAGATTGCCGGCTAGCCCCCCTTCGTCACCGCCTTCCAGAGCTGAGAGTGTTGTGCCGGTCCCGGGCGAAGAGCCGTTTCCTTCGTCTGTATTCTGCTCTCCAGACGAATTCCGAGAGTTATCCGACACATCAAACTGAGCCAGAGAAAGGCCTTGCTCACCCAGCATGTCGCGGAGCCGGTGGGAATGAAGTTCCAGCTGCTCACGAACCACAGGGTTCGCTGCATGTACGGTTATGTTGGCCTGGTCATTCTGAACTCGTACCCGAACCTCCATTGGGCCCATGTCAGGAGGCGTCAGGTGAATCTCTGCCACCGACAGGTTTTTGGCTGTGAGCCAACTGAGCTTGCCCATCAGCTTGTCGCCCCATTCTGCATGATTTACCGGCACATCAACCGATGTTGCGTAGCTCCTCAGGGGTACCTGTGCGTCTGCCGCCAGTTTCCCGGCAGCGTTGTTGGCGTTTTGTTGGGAAACCAGTTCAACCGCCGATTCGAAACGGGTTCCGGCCAGCAGCGTAGAAGGATCAACAGAGCCGGCCGATTTACCGGCCAAAGGCATCAATGCGTCGGTTAACTGAGGGGAGGTCTGTTCAGGTTTAGCTCCGGCAAGCCCAGCAACCAACTCGGCACCTGGCGCTGTTACCGCAGGATTGTTAGCAGCTAATCCGCCTAAGGCAGATGTCTGCCCTGTCGCCGGCACCAGCAGTGCCTGCAATTCTGCAAAGGTCAGAGGAATGGCGAGAGCTTCCATCTCGGGCGCAAGTTCTGCGCTCGCTCCGTCAGCACCGGTACCAACCACAGTTGCTTCGTCTGTTGTGGCGGTTTTGCCATTTTTGCCCGGTTCACCGTGCTTCCCGGAAGGCTGAGCCTGGTTCGCATTCGGCTCGCCGTTGGCGTTTCGGGCACTTTTCGTTTCGGCCTGTTTGTTATCGTCACGACGCTGGGTCTGTTGGCGATCCAGCCGTTTTTGCTCCATACGGGAAACAGAATCATACCGGCTTTCACCGGCCACATTGTCTCGACCTGATCCGGTTTTGGAGGCACCGGCATCATTCTGCATCCCTGGTGCGGGAGTCTGGGGAAGAACCATCTGAGTCATGGCAACCTCTTGCCGCTTTTGAACCCTGGATGCCTGATTCAGTCCGCTTCAAAGCGGTTTATCAGGCTCATACCCAGATAACTGCAAAAGCGGTGCCAGCCTAAAGGCTTGGGCACTATTGCCGGCTCAGAAGACTATCCCGCGCCCCCAGCCATGAGCGTGTGCAGGGCGTCCGTCACCCGCTGAAATTCCACTTCAATGGCCGCAAGAACGGGCTGCGCATCACTCAGGCGCTCGTCCTGCCCGGCTTTCTCTACTTCTCGGCTGAGGGCTCCAAGACGCGGTGCTCCAATATTGATGCAACTGCCCTTAAAGCTGTGAGCGGTATGGGCCAGGGCGCCTGCATCTCCATCACTTATCGCTTTCTTCAGGCTTTCAATTCTATCTCTCGAATCGCTGAGGTAGGTGTTAATGAGTGTTTCGAACTCATCTTCCATTACATCCTGAAGCTCTGCCAGAGCTTCTTCATCAAGGTGTGGTTTATCAACCATGACCAACTCCCTTGTTCCTGTTAAAGGTTATTATTAAAAGAACCATTCATAAACAACTTCCACCCGGTTCCCTTTCTTGTAAAACTGGACCGACTTCGCCAGTCGCTTTATTAATGCCAAGCCCCTGCCGCCGTAGCGGGGACCGCTCTGCGCCATCTCTGTGGCTTGCAGAACAGGATGGTTCTGGAAGTCGAAGCCTTCACCGCTGTCTTCGCAGACAACACGCAAACGCCCACCCCAAGCCATCAAATCGTGATGAAAGCTGAACCGTATATAGTGACCTTTCACCCTGTTCAGGCGTTTGGCCCGCTCGGAATAGTATCGGTCAAAGCCCTCAGGGGTGAACTTCCATTCCGATGGAAGCTGAAGCACACCGTGCTCTAGCGCATTATTGTACAACTCTGAAAGCAGTGTATAGATTTCTCCGCTCTTTCTCCGCAACCCAGGCACCTCCATACAAATGTGCAGGAGCAGTGGCAGAGGGTTAAACTCCCCCAACGTGCTGCCCTGGAGTTCATACACACTACGCCACTGGGTTGGCCCCGCCAGGGTCGAAAGCTCAACGGCATCAGGCAAAACCACCTGACCTTCCTCTTCAACCATTTCCAGACAGCAGAGCGTGAGATCGTCGCCAAACTTTTGCTGCCCGGTAAACCGCTGTATTTCCCCCATCAGTGCATCAAAGGGATGCCTGTCCAAGCCAGCGTTTTCTATAGCCCGACGAACGCCCTGCTCTCCAAAGACCTGCCCCGCACCGTCAGTGCATTCCAACACGCCATCAGTCATCAAGAGTAACCGGTCACCTGGGCGCGACCTGACGGTTTCCATGTCTGCATTAAACTGATCAGGGCTCAATATCCCCAAGGGCAAATGACGTGAAGGCAGGCTGAAACGCTCTGTTGGCGATCGCATCAGCCACATATCAGGCAGACCACCATTCCAGATGTTTAACTGATTCAGAGTAAAGTCTACTTCAACCATAACACCGCAGCAGAACATATCTTTCGGGAGTATGCGGACCAGCTTCTGGTTAATCTCCCTGAGGATATCGGCGCCATTAAAACCCTTGCCCGCCATACCATAAAAGGACTCGGCCACAGGCATAGCACCAATAGCGGCTGGCAATCCATGGCCAGTAAAATCTCCCGCGAATACAAGCATCCCACCGGCAGGCCGTGGCGAGGCGAACAGTACATCGCCACTGAACACCGATAAGGGAGATGCATGGTAGCGAATATTAGGCGCATTCAAGCAACCGGTATGAGCGACGTTATCAAAAACCCCACGAGCTATGTGCTGTTCTTTTAACAACTGGCGGTTTCGCTCATGCATCAAATCGCGCTGATTAGACAGCGCCCGGTGCATCAGGCGCATCCGATTGAACGCATTGACCTTGGCTTCAATCATTATCCGGTTATAGGGCTTGCTGAGAAAGCCGTCCCCCCCGGCTTCAAGGCACCCTGCCAGGTCCTCGGGTTCAGTCAGTGAGGTAATAAAAATCAGCGGCACAAGGCGCTCGCCCGCAAGTGTCTTGATATGTCGCGCGGCTTCCATACCATCCATGGAGGGCATGAGTGCATCCAGCAAGACAATATCCGGCGCTTCTGACTGAAAGAGCACCACCGCCTCACGCCCATTGGCCGCATCGACTACCCTGTGGCCCAGGCGCTTCAGTATGGCTTTCAGTATCAGGCGGTCACTGTCGCTGTCGTCTGCAATAAGAATATTTAGGGGGGTAGTCTCTGCTGCAGATTCGTCCATGGCAGGTTTCCGTGATCTGCGCGATCACCGAATGGTGAATAGTTGCTCAAAGTTGGAAATGGTCAGTATCTTGCGGACATCGTTGTTGCAGTTCTCAATGACAATATCGGCACTGTCTCCCCCGGCATGATCCCGGAGCAGGAGCAGCATACCCAGCGCAGAACTATCGAGATAGGTCGCGTCTGACAAATCCACAACGTAACCGCTAACATCTCGCCCACCATGTTCATAGGCATCCCGAAAGGCCTGATGGGTGCTGAAATCAAAGCGACCTTCTATCTTGATGGTCAGGGACCGTCCATCGCGACTGCGGTGAGTCTCAATCGGCATCCGCATAAACCTCCGGTGGCATTCGTTAAAACATCTGGCAGCCTTGGTTCAGGCAAACCTTGCTTATACAAGGATAGCGCAGCGCTGTGAGATTGCATGGAGTGAAGATTAATTCAGCGTAAGCGTCATTGACGACGGCGAGCAAAAGCCCGGCCTGCAGCCTCATCCGCATGCTTTTGCTCTTGAGCATCCTGCGCCCTGCTTTCTTGCTGGCGACAGGTTTCAATGTATTTCTCCATACCCCGCCGACGCTCCCAGGCTTGTTGCCACTCTCGCCGGCGGGCCTCAAACATTGCTTCAGCCTGGGCAAGCTGTTTCTGTTGCTGCAGGATAACCTGATCAAGCTGGGCAATAAATGCCTGCCAGGCTTGTAAGCGATTTACCTGCACCACGCCATGGGCGCTGTTTCGGATCTGATCCCGGTATTCCTGCTGGTAACGGTTGAGCTTATCGACCTGTTCGCTGTGTTGCTCCACCACTTCGCGAGCCTTGCCCATCTGCTCCAGCGCTTCTTTCTCCTTCCGTTCTTCGAGAGTGAGCACAACTGCGAGGCGTTGGGAGCGAAGCATTAACCAGCACCTCTAGTGGCACCGGCCGTTGGGTCAGGAGCGGCAGATTTCCGGCGTTCCGGTGAGCGCCTCTCCGGCACCACCGACAACAAGCCCTCAATACTTTCAGGTAGCGACGCACGCTCGTTCAGATCCTGCTGCAGGAACTGGCGCATGTTGCTGATGTGGGTAATGGCGAAATCGGTTTCGGGATCGGAGCCTTTCACGTAAGCACCTACACTGATCAAATCCCGTGCCTGCTGATAACGTGAATAAACCTGTTTGAACCGCTGGGAACGGGCAAAATGCTCGGTTTCTGTTACTTGTGGCATAACCCGGCTGATAGACGCTTCAACGTCGATGGCTGGGTAATGGCCCTCTTCCGCAAGCCTGCGGGACAGCACAATGTGACCATCCAGTATGGCTCTGGCGGCATCTGCAATGGGGTCTTGCTGGTCGTCGCCTTCGGTCAACACGGTATAGAACGCAGTAATGGAGCCGCCCCCGGGCAAACCATTGCCCGTCCGCTCCACCAGTTGTGGCAACTTGGCAAATACCGAAGGCGGGTAGCCTTTGGTTGCCGGTGGCTCACCAACCGCCAACGCAATTTCACGCTGGGCTTGCGCATACCGTGTGAGGGAGTCCATCAACAGCAGAACGCGTTTGCCTTTGTCGCGGTAGTACTCTGCAATGCGAGTGGTAAGCATGGCCGCACGCAATCGCATCAAGGGTGAATCATCCGCCGGAGAGGCAACAACAACCGATCTCGCCAGGCCCTCTTCACCCAGTATATCTTCAATAAACTCTTTAACTTCCCGGCCCCGCTCACCAATCAAACCAACAACGGTGATATCGGCGTCTGTAAACCGGGTCATCATGCCAAGCAGCATACTCTTACCCACACCACTGCCCGCAAACAGGCCCAAACGCTGCCCCTGGCCAACGGTCAGCAAGGCATTAATAGCCCGGATGCCCACATCCATGGATTGGCGTACAGGAGCGCGGTTAAGAGGGTTGATAATATCGCCGGTAAGAGGCACCCGGGCTTCAGCCTGCAACGGCCCCTTGCCATCAAGGGGCTCGCCACTGCCATCCACTACACGGCCCAGCATAAGAGGGCCAACAGGCACGCGGCTGGCTGAGGATAACCGAACCACTCTTGCGCCCGGTTTAAGGCCTTCAATGGCTGTTAAAGGCATGAGGTAAACTTTATCGTCCTCAAACCCTACCACTTCCGCCTCAACGGTGCTGCCGCCTTCTCCTTTGATCACGCAGCGGTCGCCCACCACCATGGGACAACCGACACACTCGAGCGTTAGCCCGACCATTCTGGTCAGGCGCCCTGAAAGCTCGGGGTCCAGATCTGCCCGGAGGTACGCCTGATATCGATCGAGGCGATCAGCCAGGGAGGATGTCATCGGGTTCGCCTTCAATGGGCTTATCTTCAGTGGGCGCGCCTTCAACAGAGTCTTCGTTTGGCGATTCTCCCGGGGAGCTCAGCACGTCCCGCTGAAAATCTGTCAGATCATCCATAAGTGCACCCAGCTCTTCTGGTTCACCGTTTTCACCGTCACCGATCTGCTGCTCCAACATGCTCTGAACGGCACGCTGAAAGCGTTTTTCGACAGTAAAGTCTACAAGGCTATTGCGGGTTTCAACCCGACAGCCGCCAGGCAGTAACTTGTCATCTTCCACAACAGAGGCTTTCGCCTCAAAACGCTCGGCCACTTCGCGGACGGCGCTTCGGTCGTCCGGATGAACATAAATTCGGACATTTTCCGCAGTTGTGGGCAGTGCTTCTATGGCACGCCGCACCACCTTGCGTATCTGTGAAGAGTCAATGGTCAGTTCGCGGTAAACAACGGCCCGGGCAAGGACCATGGTCAGGTTCAGCAGTGACGTTTCAATTTCATCCTGATGCCGACCGATAGGCACCAGTAACTCGCCCAGCAACTGTTCAAGGCGATCAAGGTTTGCGCTTACTTCCTTGCGGGTTTCGTCATAACCTTCGCTCTGCCCGCGCTCCTTCCCTTCGGCAAGTCCTGCTTCAAGGCCTTCTTTATGGCCCTGTTCAAAACCCGCAGCTCGGCCCTCCTGCAATCCTTGCTCCCGGCCTTCGTTAACGCCATCTTCATGTGCAGCCTGGCGAATTTCAGCGATATCGCCAGCGGTCAGAGGCTTCAGGTCACGCTCTTCCACGCGAGCAACCTCATTACCACGGGCATCCAGCAACGGGAGCTCCCACCGTTCATAGGCGGTCAGTTCCTCCTTGGGAATGCGGCTGAGATCTTTAACAGTATCTTTGGAGGAGTCTTTCATCACATCATTTCTTCACCCGCGCCGCCCAGCGTGATTTCTCCCGCTTCGGCCATACGACGGGCAATGTTAATAATGTCTTTCTGAGCTGATTCCACTTCGCTCACCCGCACCGGGCCTTTCGCTTCCAGATCGTCCTGTAGCAACTCGGCTGCTCGCTTGGACATATTCTTGAAGATTTTTTCCTGTACAGCGTCATCAGCACCTTTCAGGGCAACAACCAGCACTTCAGAGGACACCTCTCGCAGCAACGCCTGAATACCCCGGTCGTCGATATCTTTAAGGTTATCAAACACAAACATGAGGTCTTCTATGGTGGTTGCGAGGTCCGGATCCATATCCTTGATGGAGTCCAGCAGACTGCCTTCAATGCTGCGATCCATAAAGTTCATAATGTCCGCCGCCCGCTTTATACCGCCTATGCGACTGGTCTGGGCCGCAGACCCACCGGAGAACTGCTTTTCCAGAATATCGTTGAGTTCTTGCAGGGCTTGGGGCTGAATGCTTTCCAGCGAAGCCACCCGCATCATTACGTCGAGGCGCACCTTCTCATCCAGCGTTGCCAGAATTTCAGCAGCTTGGTCCGGATCGAGGTAGGAGATAACGATGGCCTGAATTTGCGGGTGCTCATAACGGATAATATCGCCAACAGCTCTCGGCTCCATCCATTTGAGCGTGTCCAGACCGGTGGTATTGCCACCGATAAGAATGCGATCAATCAGGCTCGCGGCTTTGTCGTCGCCCAGTGCTTGAGTCAGCATGGCGCGAATATAATCGTCATTGCCCACACCTAGCCCGGTTTGGCCGCCGACTGCATCGACAAACTGATTCAACACATAGGTCACATCGCCCTTGCTCACATCTTTCATCTGAGCCATGGCAACACCTACCCGCTGGACCTCTTTGGGCCCCATATGCTTGAGCACTTCGGCGGCATCTGCTTCGCCCAGAGACATCAGCAGGATCGCCGCCTGCTCCACCCGAGGAATTTTCCGCTGAGGCGCTTGCGGTGCATCAGCACCTGGCGCTCCGGATTGATCAGTCATCAACATTCACCCACTGGCGCATCACCTGAGAGACCCTCGCCGGATCTTCGGCAATCAGGCCTTTAAGAGCATTCAGTTGTCTATCATAGCTGTCTGTAGCGCCCGGCAAAAGCAAGTCGTCCTGCGAGGACAATGCCTTCCGCAAAGCGTCGTTGCCACCTTCATCATCATACCCATCCAAATCAGAATCCCCACCCCGGGAACGCTGGCCACCACCGGACAGGCTCTTCAATGTTGGTCGCAACAGGCCTAGCACCAGTACCAAAATTACCAGACCAGCCAAAACCTGCTTCATGAGATCCCAAAACCAGGGCTGCTCCCAGAACCCGGGCGCTTCAAACTCGTAAGTCTCTTCCGGGGCAAACGCTGTATTCATTACGGTCACGCTGTCGCCGCGTGCAGCAGAATAGCCTACAGCATCCCGCACCAACATGCTCAGTCGCTGCAACTCCTGCTCGGGCCAAGCTTCATAGGTTACCGCGCCGGTGTCCGGATTGACCACTTTCATGTCGTCTACAGCCAGTGCAACCGTTACGCGCCTTACGCGCCCGAGCTCCTGTCGGGTATAGCTAACCGTGCGATCCATCTCATAGTTGCGCGTAGACTCCTTACGCACGTTCACTGGCGGTGGTACTGGCACGCCGCCCTCTACATCGCCGGCTTGCGCATTAACCTGCTCAGGCACTGTCGCGTTAGCAGGAGGCTGATTGGACAGAGCCCCCGGCACGCCGCCGTTAAAACCGGCGACACGTTGCTCTGTGAGATCACGTTCGCTGCGCACCGCTTGTTGCTCCGGGTTGAACAGCTCCTCGGCCTGCTCAACTGAAGAGAAATCCAGGTCTGCAGACACTTCGGCCCGGTACCGGCCTTCGCCAACAATAGGCGCGATTAGAGAGGCAACGCGGCGCGTCAGCCGCTCTTCCAGGCGCGAGGTGTATTCGTATTGATCCTGCATGCGCTCGCCATCGCCGCGAGTGGTTTTACCAGTCAGCAGGTTCCCGTTCTGATCAACAACCGTGACATGGTCTTTGTTCATCATTGGAATACTGCCGGCAACCAGATTCACAATCGCTGCAATCTGTTCCTGTTCCGGGCGACGTCCTGCAAACACTTCGAGGAAAACCGATGCGGTGGGATCGCGGGCGTCCCGCACAAATACGGAACGCTCCGGAATAGCCAGGTGAACCCGGGCAGCGCGCACGCCACGCATACTGCTAATGGTGCGCGCCAACTCGCCCTCAAGGCCACGGCGGTAGCTGACGGTTTCCATGAACTGGGAGGTACCCAGGCCACGATCCTTGTCGAGCAGTTCGTAACCCATGGTTTTTTGATCTGTAACACCCTCGGCAGCCAATTTAAGCCGAGCCGTGTATACCTGATCGGAAGGTACCAACAGAGCACCGGTGCGCGTATCCATTTTATAATCGATGCCATTGCTGTCGAGAATGGTGGTTACGTCTTGCGGGTTGTATGCAGACAAGTCCCCCACCACGGGCTGATAATTCGGCTCCTGCGCCCAAAGTACAACTGCGAGGCCCAAGGCAACACTGGCAGCAAGCCCTACCATCAGGCCAACCTGTCGCAGCAGGTTCAGGCGGTTAAAGCCCAGAAACAAATCACTGTTGCTTTCGGAGCCACCGCCACCTTGAGTGGCTGGCATATTCGGAATTGTTTCTGCGGGAACGCTGGCCATGTCTGTGCTCCGTTATCAGATCGGCATATTCATTATGTCTTCGTAAGCCCTGACCACCCGGTTACGTACCTGGGTTAAAGCTTCAAAAGACACAGTAGATTTCTGGGCTGCAATCATCACGCGGGTAATATCCACAGTGGGGTCGCCCATATCGTAGGCCGTACGCAATGCGTTGGCATCCTGCTGAACCTCGTTCACATTGTTAACGGCCTTGCTCAGCATGTTGCCAAAGCTGGCTGTTTCCTGGGTTTGATCAACCCGGCGCGGCCCGTCGATACGGCCACGCACTGACAAATCCTGGTCAACACGCTGGTTCTGATTCATTTGCGAACGCAGTGCGCGTATATCCGAAAGAACACTGTTGATGTCGGCACGCTGAACCATAACTTTCTCCTGACACCACCCCTGTAGGGGCTGGCTTGCTGATCTATCTGTATTGATTAAGACTAAGCAATGGTCAGGCCAGAATTACATAACGCTTCATTTACAACAGGTTAAGGGTACACAACAAAGACAAAGGTTACATAACGACAGAGTTTTGACAGGATTTAATTACCCACAATACCTGTGGATAAGATTGTTAGCACAGCAAGGACATGTCACCTACAACACCATGGAATGGGGCCTGCAAGGAACTGGTGTGAAATTGCACAGCGCACGGCACGCAGCCATAAAAAAGGCACCCAGAGGGTGCCGAATGAAGGGGTACTACGGTAATTCGGGTTTACGCCATCGCCAGCTCAGCATCCAGATCTATTCCGGCCTCGCGCATCTGAGCCAACTTGTATCTCAGTGTTCTGGGGCTGATGCCCAGCTGCTCCGCCGCCCTGTTACGGCGGCCGCGCTCACTCCTGAGGGTCTGGATAATGATACGAAACTCCTGCTGGCGCAGATCATCTCCCAGTGACCCGGCTTCAACGGCTGACGGGGCTGAGTCGACGGACTCTTGATACCCCGTCGCAGGCGCTGGCAGCCCCTCGTGTGGCAAAAACGGCTCTTCAATACCCGCTGCAACCGGGGCAGGAGATGTTGGTGCAACTGCATGGCCATCAAAGCGTCCGCTAGTACCCATATCGAGGCACAAGTCGCCCGCATGAATCACGTTACCCTGATGCAGAACCAGAGAACGCTGGATAGCATTATCGAGCTCCCGCACGTTCCCGGGCCAACTATGCTGAGCCAGCGCGCTGCGGGCATCGGCAGCAAAGCTGATGCCGGTAAGTTTCATCTTGCGGCAGTGCTTCTTAAGCAAATAAGTTGCCATGGGCAGGATATCCAGAGGGCGCTCCCTCAATGGCTGCCAATGCATGGGAAATACGCTCAACCGGTAATAAAGATCTTCCCGAAACCGGCCTTCCCGCACGAAATCTGCCAGATCCCGGTTGGTGGTCGCAATCACACGAACATCCAACGAGATGGTTTTGCGCCCACCTACCCGCTCCACTTCCCGCTCTTGCAGAACACGAAGCAATTTGGATTGTAGTGCCGGGTCCATCTCTGACACTTCATCCAGCAAAATCGTTCCGCCATTAGCTTGTTCGAATTTACCTGGGGCTGATGCAATCGCACCGGTAAAGGCACCTTTTTCATGGCCGAACAGAATCGCTTCAAGCATGTTCTCGGGAATAGCCGCGCAGTTAATGGCCACAAACGGCTGTTCCGCCCGGGGCGACTGCTGATGGATGTACCTGGCCAGCACTTCTTTACCAGTACCGCTCTCGCCGGAAATCATCACCGTAGAATCACTGCCAGCCACCTTGGCTGCCAGTTGAAATATGCGCTTACTGGCCGGGTCTTCAGCTACTGGCTCATCGCCAGACTTCGAGCGACTGCCGCCGACCACCTTGGTGACGGCATCAACCAATACCTTTGGCTCAAAGGGCTTGACCAAATAATCCACTGCACCGGATTGCATGGCAGAAACCGCGTGGCTGATTTGGCCGTAGGCTGTGATCAGCATCATCGGCAAGCCCGGGTACAGTCGCTGCACCTCTCCCAACAGTTCATGGCCGGAAAGGCCCGGCATGTTTACATCGCTGACCACCATATCGACTGGTGCCTCTGCCAGTCGAGCCAGCGCCTCATGGGCATTGGAAGCTTCACGCACGCGGAACTTTGCCAGTTCCAGAGTGGTTACCAGCGCCTCCCGCAGGTCGCGGTCATCTTCAACAATCAGTATCTGGGCCTTGGCCATGGTTGCCTCCGATTAAACGGTCTTACGAGAAGGGTTACGGGAAATATTGCTCAAAAGCGGCAAGCGCAGAGTTGCAATAGCGCCGCCCTGCTCTGGCGAATCAATAGAAAACTGCCCTTGGTGCGCCTTAACAACGGCCTGCACAACCGCCAAGCCAAGCCCCGTGCCGTGAGATTTCGTTGTGTAAAAAGCTTCCGCAAGCCTGCCAGCTTCTGCTTTGGCAAAGCCCGGGCCGTTATCCATTACACGGACCAGTAACTCGCCCGTTTCCAACGTAATCTGGACCGCAACGGCGGTTGCACCAGCCTCAAGGCTGTTATTCACCAGATTGGTACAGGCGCCGACCAATGCATCCCGGTTACACATCAGCCGACAATCCGCTGGCACTTCATTCCTTAGCATTACATCCGATCCGGATGCGGGCTTAATGCCTTCCAGTGCCGACTCCAGAGCTGAAACCAGTGTTGCGGCAGAAAGCTCCTCCGCCAAACGAGTCTCACCCCGGGCAAAAATCAACATATCTCGCACCTGCTGCTCCAGGTGGGTAAGCCGTGACATCAAGCGGGAAGCACAACGCTGGCGCATTTCCTCATCCAGATCATCCTGGGTTAAATGACCGCCGTAGAGAATAGCTGCAGACAAAGGGGTACGAATCTGGTGAGCAAGCGACGCAACCATTTTGCCCATGGCGGAAAGCCGCTGTGCGTGAGCAAGCTGTGATTGCAGATGACGAGTTTCTGTTTGATCGGTCAGCAGAATCAGCTGCCCTGGCTGGTTTTCCATGGTACGGATTTCAATGCTCACCCGGCGCCCATCTTTCAAAGACACCTCGTGACCATCATCCCGGCGGGGCGAGAAACAACGGCGAATCACATCTACCCAGCGCTCACCTTCCAAAGGCTCACCCAACAACTCAGCCGCCGCCGGATTACTCTGAGACACCACACCCTGGCTATCCAGAACCACCACACCCGCAGGCAGAGCTTTCAAAAGAGTAGAAAGCCGATCAGCCAACTGCTCCTTCTCCTCCAGTTCCTGCTGACGCTGCAGAGACTCTTGGCTCAATTCGCCAGACAACTGGTTAACCCGCGACTCCAGCGTGCGATAAGAATCGGTAATCTGCCGCGACATCTGGTTAAACATCTCCAACGCAGAATCCACCGCCTCATCATCCTGCTGCGGAAACAACGCCCTAACCTTATCGTTAGCATCCGCCGCAGCATTGGCCTGGGCCTCATGCTCCACCGACTGAATGACAAACTGTGCCTGACTCATAACCTGACTCCCGATTAACCCGTTACACCGGGCCACACCCTTAGGATGATTCGTTTGCAGGTTACAAAGCGAGCATCGTGCCAACTAGACTTTTACTATATAAATCAATGAGTAGAATTACCCGAAGAAAGGCAAGCGACGGGTTTACGTCGCCCAGAAACGAGAAAACGCCAAAGGCCGAAAACCTTTGACGTCTTATTGTCACAAGAAAAAAGAAGGCAACTCGACAGTTAATGCGCGGGTGTGGGGTAGCCCTTTTCAAAAAATGTCGCGTGTCTGAGCGAAGCGAGTTTTGCGACACTTTTTTGAAAAGGTCTACCTCGCGACCGCGCCACCACCAATGCCAGCCACCTCAGGACTCCTCAGACTCCTCCTCCCGAAGCCCATACTTCCGAACCTTCTCAACCAACGTCGTCCGCCTAACTCTAAGCTTCTCCGCCGCCCGAGCAACCACTCCCCCAGCTTCATCCAAAGCCTGCTGAATCAACTGCCGCTCAAGATTCGACAAATAATCCTTGAGATCAATACCATTCACCGGCAACAAAGCCGGGGCATCCAACCCAACCAGACCAGGAATACCAGAAGGCATGCCCGAATCCTCAATTGGCCGATTCTCATCAAAATCGTCCACATACCGGAACTTCTTCGGCAACTCCTGCACCCCGATTACCGAATACGGGTGCATAATCGCCAGCCGCTCCACCAGGTTCGCAAGCTCCCGCACGTTGCCCGGCCAGTCGTGCCGGCACAAACTCATGATGGCCGCCGAATTCATTCGCAAAGAGCCGCGCTTCTCTTTCTCCATGCGAGAAATCAACTCATTAATCAGCAGTGGAATATCTTCCACGCGATCCCGCAGTGACGGCACTTCAATGGGAAAGACATTCAGGCGATAGTAAAGATCTTCCCGGAACTCACCGGATTCAATCATATCTTCAAGGTGTTTGTGAGTGGCCGCAATAACACGAACATCCGCAGAAATCGTCCGGTTACTGCCAACCCGCTCAAACGTACGTTCCTGCAAAACGCGCAGTATTTTTACCTGCATGTTCAGGGGCATATCGCCGATTTCATCCAGAAACAGAGTGCCGCCTTCCGCCATCTCGAAACGCCCAACCCGTGCTGTAATAGCGCCGGTAAATGCACCCTTTTCATGGCCGAACAATTCGCTTTCCAGCAACTCCGCAGGAATGGCGCCGCAGTTTACGGGCACAAACGGCTTGTCACGACGGGAGGAATGGTAATGAAGGTTTCTGGCAACAACCTCTTTGCCGGTGCCAGACGGCCCGGTAATCAGTACACTCACATCCTTATCGGCCACTTGCTCCATCAGCTGGCGCACTTGCTGCACCTTGCGGCTGGTACCAACCAGACTGCGAAACAGCTGCAGGCCTCGCTGCTCACCACGTTCCTTGGAGCGGCGGAACTGATCGCTGTATATTTGAGCGCGGTACAACGAATCAACAAACTTGGTGTAGTTTAGCGGCCATTCCATACGGGCAATGATGCGTGCGGCATCCGCTTCCGGAAGGCCTTTGAGTACAGGGTCGCCAACCATCAGGAAAGGAACGCCCTGAACCGCTTTGCACACTTTTTCAATGGTGCTGACGATGTTCGGGTCTTCCCCATTTACCACAGCAACCGAGATGTCCGCCAAGCTTCCTGCATCGCCGGATTCGAGGAGCGCCAAGGCTTCGCTGCCTGCTAAAACTTGCTCCTCGCCGATGAACTCCAGAATAGTCGCCAGATCCCGGCGCCTCGACTCGTCCTCACTCAGCACCAACACCTTGTTATTTTTGGACATTCACAAACATCTCTTTGGGGGATATGTGCGGTATTTAAGACTGTAAACACAGAAGAGTCAATTTTATGACGCTATTTAGGCTGGGTTGTTGAAACGTTCTGATAGGCCTTGGCGGCACTGCGGTTTCGATTCACGCCCTTCAAGGCCTGTTCCGCTTCGGCCTTGGCTCGGGTAGCGCCCTCGCCTGCTGCGTCCATAAACTGGCGCAACTCTTCAAGCCGTGTCCGAACCAGTTCCGGATCCGCCTGCCCGGCTTCGAGCGAAGTCATAAGTGGCTCTATTGTAGGCTTAACCTGCTCATTGAGCCGAACCAAGGCATCCCAGTCCTGCTCGGCGAGCGCGCGACCGAGGTCTGCCATAAGTTGATCGAAGCTATCCAGGTATGTCTGGAGTGCGGTTGAAGGGGGAGTTTGAGGGTCGGCCACAGCGTGTTCTCCTGGAAGCAAGGGATAGAATACGGACGACCCGGGACAAGCCACCGGCAAACGCTAGCGGCTCAACCATTTACACCATAATCAGCGGCGAGCGTCCCGCCTCGCTGAGGAAGCCGTAAACTCGCTGCCACGGAACCCGGGCTCGAAATTATACGCAGGATAGTTATTGTTCAAACCATCAATATAATAGCGTTTCGCCTTGAGGTCGTACGTCATCTCCATGGTAGTCCAGAATACTGGTACCTGGTAATAGCTGATGTTGTGAGCTTCGGACACACGCCATAAGTTACCAGCCTCGTCATACTCTTCCGACATCAGGATTTGCCAACTGTCTTCGTCCACATAGAAAACACGACGGTCGTAGATGTGCTTGATGCCGGTGCGACGAGTTGCTTCGACAACCCAGACTCGGTGAAGCTCGTAGCGGGCCAGTTCTTGATTGATATGCCCCGGGCGGATGACATCACCCGGCTTAACCGACTCATCATGCAGCTTGTAGGCATTGTAAGGAACAAACAATTCACGCTTGCCCTTCAGCTCCCAGTCATACTGGTTTGGCGCACCGTTATACATATCTTTCTGGTCGACCGAACGCAGCGACGAAGAGTTAGGCAAGTCTGTCTCATACGCAAGGTTCGGTGAGCGCCTCAGGCGCCGTGATCCAGCGTCGTAACGCCAAGCCAACCGAGGGGATCGCACCTGATCCAGTGTTTCATGCACCAGCGTGATTGTTCCAGCCAGAGTGGATGGTGAAATCGTATCGGTCTTGAGATAGAAGATCTTGTTATCTATATCTGCAAGCTCAGTGCCTTCCTTGCTGTAAGGGAAGTAGTAGTCGTAGTGGTTAACCACTGGGTTGAAGGAGCCATCTACCTGCGGCGTCGCAGAGGCACTCCGGAAGGAAACTTCCTCGCCACGGTAACGAAGAATGTGGTTCCACATCACCTCAAGCCCGCTTTTCGGGATTGGAAACGGGCTTGTCATAATGGTGTTGCGTACGCCGTTACCATTATCCAGTACTTCTGCAGTCAGAGCATTCTCATAGAACTTATCGTACACATGCTCAGGAAATGCGGCGGTGCGACGAGTCTGATAAACCGGCATAAAGAAGTTCGGGCCGTATTGGCTCAACATTTTGAGCGAGCCATCAGAGAGCTTGTCTTTGTAGAGATGCATGTTGTTCGCAGTGATTACGAACAACGTATCGTCTGCAGAGAAAGGGTCTATCTCAACCTGCCCCTTACGCCAGTTTCCTGGCGCCTCACGCAGCCCGCCTGTCCACTCGGGAATGCTGCCAGAGGCATTGCCTGCCCGCTCAGCACCAACCGGCGTCAAATCCTGTTTTAGCCGTTCTGCTTCAGCTACCGTTACTGCTGACAGCGCCTGGCCGGTGTACCCGACCAAAAAAACTGCCATACATGCGACTAATCGGCTCCGCATTCCTTACCCCTCCAGACAACCCAATAACCCAAGACGAAGCATGCTTTTTGCCAAATTCAAACGCCCGTTTCAAGTCATTAATTGTGTTTTATTGTCACCTGGGCGCAAGTCTGAAGGGGGATAAAGAAATCTGCAAACCAAAATGGTAGAATGGCTGATTAATTAAGGTGAGCGCTCGATGGCTTCTCAATGGTATTCGCTGGTTTCACAAAAATTGTTTCTTGCCAGCACGTTACTTGATGTCGCGGCCCAAACTGCGATTACAGGAAGTTCGGCGCCACCGCAAAAATTGCAACAGGAAGCAGCAACACAAGGCTCTATCGAGCTACTACTGAGGGCAAAGCGGTTATTGCTGGTAATGATTGCCAAGTTTTACCAGAAGCGCCCAAACGGACCCTTGTCTCTCGCAGAACTCGCCAGCCTTATTGGCGATGAGGCCTCAGAAATTGAGTTGCTTACCGCCCTCGAGCGGGACAGCGGAAGCTGGTGGAGCCACATTGAGCAACTCGAGACTGCTCAGAACAGCCCGCCCGCGACACGGAAGACGGTGAATTCAGAAAACATTATTGCCGTCTCAACAGAGCTTGGGCCAGACCGCTCAGCCCAAGCTCTCAGAAGAACGCTGAAAGCCATGAAACAGTTTACCGACAATCTGGAAGCGCAGCACGGCGAGTGGTAACCCCTACCAAGCACACAGCCTCAGGTTCTCAACATTAAAAGGTTATTGAAATGTCACCATCGTTTTTTGAAATTGTACAACTGAACAACGGCGATTACGCCCTGCGGCGCATCGATGACGACAACGCGCCATTGGTCAAAATTTCGTTTTCAGATGAAGCCCGTGAAATGATGGGAGATCGGGATATGTCTGTGGCCAAAGCCATGATTGCAGCTGGAATAGAAGCCGCCGGAACTGTCTCTCACGACATCGACTGGGAGGATGACGAGCTGGACATTTCAGACACCCAGCCCGCATACACCCTTCATTAAGACCAGGCTCAACGCTGCCTGAGAACAACCCCGTGGCTGTTACCTTTAGCAGCTGCTTCCTGCAAGGAGGCAAACGCTGTTTTACCCAGCTTTCCTGTCCACATAACTACTGCGTGGCAGGTACCCGCGCTGAGAGCTATTTCAGCAAGTTGGCGAGCCGGGTGTTCAGCGGTGGAGCGTAGAACCAGCAGTTCACCGGTCACAATGCCGTGCATCTTCTGCCACTTACTCACCAGCGCCTGGGGCGGGTCTATCCACGCCAGCCAGCGTTTCTCCTGGTTCAGCTGAGTCAGCATTGGCAATAGCAACTGGAAGTTCTCTACCTGCCCTTCCGGGAGAATGATTTCCGTCACATTGCCAGCCGGCTTGGTGCTTTCCACATCGGGCTTGTGCCGAGCCCGAATAACCGTGCGCTGTTTCGGGGCTGCGTATTCCGATATCAGGCCTGGCATAACGCTCTGCTGCCACGCAATATTCTGATTAAAACTTAACTGTTCCATAAATTACCCGCCTTTCAATGCGTCTGTGGTTATGCCCGCCCGATCAGTGCAGATCGGAACGCCGGATAACACCCACACCCAGCCCTTCAATAAACAATTCCTGCTCTTTCAGGTCGATTTCTATCGGCGAAAACTCTTCGTTTTCGGCGATCAGATAGACTTTCGAACCTTCTTTTTTAAAACGTTTCACAGTCACTTCATCACCCACCCGGGCCACGACCACCTGGCCGTTATGAACATCCTGAGTACTGTGTACAGCAAGCAGGTCACCATCAAGAATCCCGATATCCTTCATGCTCATACCTCTGACTCGAAGCAGATAGTCAGCGGACGGCGAGAAGAATTCCGGCTTCAGTGTGCAATGCTCTTCAACGTGCTCCTGCGCCAGAATAGGACTGCCCGCAGCTACCTGGCCAATTACCGGCAGGCCAGGATCTTCAGCAACTTCAGGCAAGCGGATTCCCCTGCTGGCACCTGGAACCATTTCGATGGCACCCTTACGCGCCAGTGCTCGCAAGTGCTCTTCCGCAGCGTTCGCCGAACGGAACCCCATCTCTGTCGCAATTTCTGCACGTGTAGGTGGATAGCCGGTTTCGTCTACAGATCGACGAATAATTTCCAGTACCTGAGTCTGTCTTGCTGTCAGCTTCATTGTTTCGCTGCTCCGCTTGCTGCATGCAGGGCTTATACAAGCCGGGTCTTATAAGAGATGGCGTATACAGTGATTCAACCATCCTGTTTTTTTATACAGTTAAATCACTATATACAGTGTTTTATCCAGTGTAAAGCCAAGCACTTCATTTTCTTGAAGCCCCCTGACTGGTAAGGCTTTGGTAGTGTGATAAAGTTAAAAACCTCACACTCCGCCTTTAGAGAGAACCATGAATCGAACCATCACGTTAAACATGCCAGACACTGCCAAAACAGCCGACGGGAAAGAGCGCCGGGTGGGTGTGGAGATTGAATTGTCCGGTTTGGGGTATCAGGAGCTCGTAGATCTGGCTGGCGAATTGTTGGGCGGTAAATCAAAACCGGAGTCCCGCTATGTAAGCACGCTTGAAACACCCTTTGGTCATTTTATTATCGAGTTGGACTCAGACCCAATCAAGGATCTGGACCTCGCAGACGACCGCTTACCCCAACCCATTCGGGAACTTGGCGGGCAAGCAATGGAGGTTATAGACGCAGCGGCTGAACTGATTGTGCCGCTGGAGATTGTCAGCCCGCCCATGGAGTTTTCAGACTTGTGCCAGATTGAGACTCTGGTCGACGAGCTCAGGGAGGCGGGTGCACTGGGTAGCAGAAACGCGATCTATTTTGCATTCGGCTTACAGCTCAACCCTGAATTGCCGGATCTCAAGCCGACAACACTCGTGCGCTACTATCAGGCGTTTGCAGTGTTATATGAATGGCTAAAGGCGCGCCATCAGCTGGACATCAGCAGAAAATTTACGCCATATATTGAGCCATGGAGCAGCAAGTACACTGACCTGTTGATTGAGGACGACTATGTGCCAGATCAGCGGCAGATGATGGTGGATTATCTCGAATCCAACCCCACACGAAACCGGGCGCTGGATCTGTTGCCCCTGTTCGCGCATCTCGACAAATCGCTGCTCGACGAATACGTCGAAGACCCCCGTATTAAAAGCAGGCCCACCCTGCACTACAGACTTCCGGACTGTGACATCGACAATCCTGAATGGCATTTTTCTACTGTCTGGAATGATTGGGTCGTAGTCGAACAACTGGCAAATCATGCTGAGGATTTGAAAGAACTGCGCACCCTGTTCAGGGACAGCCGTAAAATCAGCTTACGCAATCTGACTACAAGCTGGCAGGAAACTTCTGCAAACTGGCTCGAAAGCAAGGGCTATGTCTAAACACATCGATCCAGACGACAGCCTGCCAGGGCTAACGATAGGTATCAGTGGCCCGGCCCGGAAGCGTGTTGCCCAACGCTTGATTAGCCTGGCGCTTCGCTTGAAGGGTGCGCACACTTACTACATTCGCCCAGGCGCAAGAGTGGATGTGTCCCTGCTTGACGGCCTGGTGCTTTCCGGCGGAACTCACGTTCACCCTGAACGTTATGGCCAGCAACCCCAGGTGAGCGCCAAGTACGACAAAGCACGAGATAGCACAGATCAGCTGCTGCTGGAGCAAGCGGAGTCGATAGGAATCCCTGTATTGGGCATATGCAGGGGTGCGCAGTTCATCAACATATTCCATGGCGGCTCCCTGTGCCAGAACGTAACGCCCCTGAGGGTAAACACCAGGCACCGTCCTTTGTTGCTACCAATGCAAACCGTGCGACTTGTAGCAACAAGCCTGCTGGGGCAGGTTATGAGAGCGCCCGTAATAGGTGCCAACCGCATCCACAGCCAGGCAATAAAGCAGCTTGGTAAAAACCTGAAGGTCACCGCAGTGGATAACGACCTGTTTGTTCAGGCCATTGAAAGCTCCCGGGGGCAATGGCTTATGGGGCTTCAATGGCACCCGGAATACCTGCTTTACCACGGTGGGCACAGGCGCATCTTCGGTCAATTTCTGGAGGCCGCCATGTCATTCAAGCTGGCCCGTTTGTCGAGTGGCACAGCCACCGAATCGTCACCAAGCGAAACCACCAACACTGATGGATGCTAGAAATCCCGGGTATAGAAAATATCCAGAGATGCAGCCAGCCCGCTAGCGGCTTCCAGATAGAAGTATTTGCCCAGATCATAACGCAACGCCACTGTACTGATCGGCTCAAAAATTCCGACCCCGTAACGAACACTGAGTTCGTCGGTCAGGTAACCACTGGCCACCACCGATGTTTGATCGCCACTGCCCTCGGCTTCCAGGGTTAGCTGGCGTATGCCGAACTCTTCTCCAATCTGGCCTGTCACCCGGTTTACCTGGTTCAGGCCAAGGGAAATGGCAGCACGACTCATTTGGCCATCATCGCTTTGGCCACCGGGGGCGCGGCCAAGAATCACATAAGACAGTGCATCTGATTGCGGCATGGAAGGGCTGGAAAACACTTCCGTTGTGGGCGATTGAACCGGCCCACTTAATCGAATCCCTGCTACAACGGTATCCACCTGCCGGATCGCTTCAATATCCAGGTACGGCTGAACCAGATTACCAACAAACAGTAATCGCGCCCGACGCAGCTCAAGCTCCTGCCCATAGGCCTCGTATTGGCCGTTGACCAACTGCAGTGTGCCTCTTGTGTCCATGTCGCTATGGATTCGCAACGAACCTTCCAGATCACCGGTCACGCCGAATGCCTTAAAGGTCACCTGATCATCACCGACCACCACCGTGACATCCATATCCAGTGAGCGGATAAGAGGCTCCTCCTGCTCCACGCCCACAATCACTTCGTCTTCAGATACGGACACCGCCTGAGCAGGCAGACCTTTAATCTCGATACTTCCTCGGGGCACCTCAATCCGGCCTTCCACGCTCAGCGTGCTTTCACGGAAGGCAATGGTGAGATCTGGCGCCACTTCGACGTGCGCGTAGGGTTCCAGGCTAAAGGGTAACCGCTCTCCGGTAATGCGAATCTGGCCCCCGGGAGCCCCCTGCCAGTCGACTTCCCCCTCGATAACGGCTTCGCTGCGGGCATTACTATGAATTCGACCACGAATATCAGCGGAATAGCCGTTGAGCTCAACGCTAACGATCACTTCTTCCATAGGCAGCGGTAAACGTGGATCTACCACCCGCCCATTGGTCAATGCAATCTCACCTTTCACTGCCGGTTTCATCAGTGGCCCGGAAATTGTACCCTCGCCGTTAACCTCGCCAGCAATTTCCTCTAGCCCGGTAAACAAGCCGGCCAGAGCAATACCGAGCCCTTCCAGCTTGAAGCTACCTTCAACTGACCGGTCTGCGGCCATAGGGTCCAGGATCATATCAACCGAAAGATTGCCAAGTTCAGGCCCCGACAGCCGCACGGCCAGATCTGCCTGTTCGGGTTTCAGCTCCAGCTCTGTCCTCAGGGTTGTGTAACTCAAGGTCTCCCAATCGCCATCCAGCAGCATTTCGAAGCGGCCTTCGCCCGCATCAAGCACTATCCGGCCATCCGGACCTGCATCGGCAGAGGTGAAGGCAATTTCGCCATTGATGCTGGAATGCCAGCGCAAGGACTCTGGCATAAGCGGCGCCAAGGCCGCAGCCGGGAAACTGTCAACGCGGTAGGCAACACTAGGCACTGGCAGCAAGGTTTGGTCGTCAGCGCAAACCGAGCTTTGCTGCCAGCGCCAACAATGTGCAGCAAAATTGAGTTCGCCGTTTTCTTCATAGACAAGCCCGGCGGGCGCTTCCAGCCTCCAACTCTGCTCCTGCCCAGGCACATCAATCACACCGCGCGCAAGCTCGCCCTCCCAACCTTTCCAGCTATCCGTAGCCGAACCTTTGAAATCCAGCTGCAGCCTTGCTTCTTCATGCTGAGCATCAAGGGTGACCGTGTGCCCCCCTTGGGTACCTTGCGCCTTCACGGCTAGTGACTCAATAGTTTGCCCACCGACGGAAACGCCTTTCCCCTGTACCTCACTGTTGAGACGGAATCCCTGGTCCAACTGTGCATTTACATCCAGAGTTTCAACAACCAGCAGGTCTTGCCAGCGCAGTTCGGTTGCGCTGGCCGTCAAGGTTCCTCGCGGGTCATCGGGTGTACCGGCAAGCCGTAGCTGAAGATCGGCTTGCCCACCAAGGCCCGGTAAAATTTTCTCCGGCTCCGTCAGCATAAGGTTAAGGCTGGCTGTTAATTGATTACCCCAACGCCCGCTACCTTCAACACGGTTATCACCAATAATCAGTTTCAGTTCCGGAACGTCCCAGTCACCGCTTGAGGTATCAAGGCTGCCTGCAATCACCGTGGGGCTGGCGCGCCACTGTCCCGCAAGGTCCCAACTGGCCGTCATATCAGGGACAGGGCCATCAGTAAGCTGGCCCTCTGTGGTAACACCACCGCTGAGACTAGCTTCCAGAAACGGAACCCAATAGCCCGGATTAAAGTTCTCCAGCTCCAGCGCCGCTTGCCAACTCAGCGGTCCAGCAAACCTGACAGCGCCCTCGCCTGAGAGTGAGCCTGCCTCAGTAACCGCAGAGAGCTCGGTCAGCCGGACCTGGGAAGTGTCGCCATCAACCGAGGCCGCCAATTCTGTACTGCCTTGGGAGCTATCCACTTCGGCGGTGAAGTTTGCCTGATAACGCCCGTCGCGCCATGAGGCGTTTCCATCGAGTCTGCGCAGATCAACCGGCGGCTTTTCCAAGCCAGCAATCAGCGAATACCAGGGAAACTGCCGGAGCTGTATGTCTGCTTCCGCGCTCAGGCCGCCTTGCCATTGGGTACTGCCGGTCACTACAACGGTTTTAGGTGCGCTCTCTGCCTGGTTCTTCGCGTCTTTACTGGCTGCCGTCAGCGCCAGGCGTATGTCTTTGGCGTTAGCGGTTGTAACCAATCCCGCCAGTTTCAACTCAACCGGCCCTTCGGTACCAGGCAATGTGGCCTGGCCTTTCGTCCTGAATCCGCTTTGCAAGCTTCCCTGAGCCTCCGCGAACCAGTTTTTCAGCACCAGTGTGTCTGGCAAAGCCTCTACCGCCCGGAAAGATTCAGAGGTTACCCGTAAGCGCGCTGGCAGGCTGGCTGCCAGAGGCTCTACCTTTCCTTCCAGCGCAGCATTCAAATAACCGCGGCTCTGACCCGTAACTGCAAGATCCCTTACACTCCCCGACAAAACCAGATCAATCACCCAATCCGTGCCATAGGGCGGCGGCAGTGAAGCGCTAACGTCAAGATTTACGGGCCAGTCCCGTCGTGTTTCGACACGACCAGAGGCCACCACTGTGTATTCATCACGCTCGTAGTAAACCCGTTCGAGCGTCCAGTCCGTACCGGAACCCTTGGAATCAAGCTCGAATCTGTCCCACACTTTGCTGCCATTGAAGGTAAACGTGCCTAGCCGCACATCACTTACCCTGAGTCCAAGTGGCAACTCAAGCCTCGGCAAACTGATGTCCTCCGGGGAGCTCTGCTGATCGTCAGAAGGCTGCACATTAACGTCCAGCTGTTCCAGATGCAGGGTTTCAAGGCAAAGCTGCAGATCAAAAAGACAGGAGGGTGACCAGTCTATGAGAGGGGCTTGAACCCTTACATCCACCCCATAGCCGTGCCACTCGATTCGGTCTGCTTGCCAGGTTCCGAACAGGGAGCCTTGGTCGTTCACGGCTTCAAGACCCGGCACCTGGTCAATAACCCAGGCGGTGCCTGTTTCTGAGCGCAGCGCGAGCAAAACCGCAGCGACCAAAACTATCGGGAGAAGCACAAGCAGGCCCAGCAGTAACACTGTCCAGAATCGAAGTCGGCTCATCCGCTTGCGTCGGGGATCAGCCGGGGCGTCAGCTCTGTTATTGTTACTTTCCAGTTCCGTCACAACTCAGGCCCCATTGAGAAGTGAATCCGCCACTCACCACCAAATTCAGGATTCAAGCCCTTGGCAAGGTCCAGACGCAAAGGCCCCAAGGGGCTGATCCAGCGAATATCAGCGCCGACGCCTGTGGCAAGAGGGTCGAACAGGTCATTAACTGCGTTGCCATGGTCAACAAAAACGGCGGCTCGCCACTTTTGCGCAAACTGATACTGGTATTCAGCGCTACCCACCACCGTGTAGCGCCCCCCCTCCGGAACGCCGCTATCGTTTTCCGGTGAGAGCGTCTGGTAACCATAACCGCGCACACTCTGGTCACCACCCGCGAAGAATCGCAAAGAAGGCGGCACATCTTCAAACTGGTTTGTCCCTACACCACCGATCTGAAGCCGTGACAAGAATCGATGTTTTCCAGCAAGCGTATATAGGCCTTTGGCAATGGCATTCACATGCAGAATATCCACACTGGAAAGGGCCGCCCGGTGAGAGCCAGTAACGTTAACCTGCAAACGATACCCCTTGCTGGGATCCAGAGGTGAGTTGACGTGCAGCTTGGAATAACCAAGCCCCGGCAGCAGCAGCGTACTCGTATCCTGCTCATCATCACCAATGCTAAAGCGCTCCCCCTCCCAACTCAAAGACAAAACCTGCAACCATTCATTATCCAGCTGATGCTGCCATTGCTGCCCAAACGTCAGCAGCTCTGATTCGATATTCTCGATATCTTCACGCTGGTAACCCGCCGTAAAACGAATGAGGTCGGTCATGGGCGGGTCCAGCGGCAGCTCATACCAGGTGCTCAGGTTCTGCCTTGGCTCAGATAGTTCAGTTTCTGCACCGCGGGTGTGCCCCATCGGATTGATCCAGTGCTCCCGCCAAGTAGCCCTGAAGCGCGGCCCCACGTCTGTGGAAAATCCGAGGCCTGTGGCAATGGAGCGGCCATCCCGGCGGGTCAGGCTGATGCGAACGGGGATGACACCATCCTCTGCGCTCGAGGGGGCCGCATCAATGTCTACACCTGAGAAGTAGCCACTACTGAGCAGGTCGCTGTTGAGCTTTGCAATTTCATCAGCGTGATATGGAATGCCCGGCTCAAACGTAACAAAATCGTGAAGGAGGTCACTTTCGAACCAGTGCCCATCTTCAAAGGTAACCGCTCCCAGCCGGTACCTGTCGCCACTGTCGAACACGAGAGTGATGTTAGCCTCCAGGGTTTCCGGGTTCACTTCCAGGCTGCGGGTAACAAGCCGGCCATCAAAATACCCTCGGCGCCGGGCACGGGTTTGCAGAATGTTCCTAAGATTGCTGTAGTCGCCGTGGTTCAGTATGTCGCCTTCGGCAGGATGAACAGGCAGATTGTCGGTAAACCGCGGATCGGTCGATGCAGCCCCGCGGATTTCAACGGTACGAGTCTTGATACGAACCGGCTCGCCAGGTGTTATTTCCAGAGTCAGGTGCGCCGTTTCTTCGGAATCCCCCTCATCGACCTGCCAGTCCACAATTGGACTGTAATAGCCTAGTGCCCGCAACCCTTTGCGAGCCTGGCTAACCGCCGTAGAGGCATAGCGTCGAAGGTTACCGGCACTGCGGCCCTCTACCTCACCAATGAAGGCTTCGGCGTTTTCTTTGAGCGCCGGATAGTCGCCTTTGACCCGCACCTCAACCTGTTGCGCCAGGCCCGTGGAAGACCACAGCAAAAGCAGCAGGCCCAGAAGCCGGATATGTCCCGATTTCAAAATGTGTTCAAGTGATAGCATCCGGCTGTTTCAATGTTGCTCGTAACAGAAGTGATTATCGCTCAAGCCTGAGAGTTTAACGACGGGTGGTCAAGTTAATCCGCCCTCAGACAAGTCGTCGACCCGGTGTAAATGCGCTAACCTGTCGAAATAGTTGCGAACGCTATTACACCATAGAGGACGGACACCAGCGAATGCTGAAAATTAACCGTGAGAACCTGAAGTCCAGCCACCAGCTTACCTGGTTGATTATCGATTTCCTGATGCTGGGCCTGATTATCATCAACCTCGCGCTTATTGTCTGGGATTCTGTTTATAACTTCGTTGCTATCCAGAATGTGTTGAAAGAGCACCTTCCGGCTTTTCAGGCCGCCTACCATCCCATTCACGAAAACTTCATTTTCTACGACGCCATGTTCGTCGCGGTTTTCCTGGCAGAGTTTTTTGTGCGCTGGGCCTATGCAATCAAGGCCAAAGTGTACGACCGCTGGTACTTTTACCCCTTTATCCACTGGTATGATCTGGTGGGCTGTATACCCGTGGGAAGCCTGCGCTTCCTGCGGATTTTGCGGATTATTTCCATCGTGTACCGCCTGCATCAGTACAAGATAATCGATGTTACCAGCACCGGAATTTACCGCTTCGTCAATTTCTACTACGAAGCCTTTATGGAAGAGCTATCTGATCGCATCGTGACCAAGGTCCTGAGCGGAGTGCAGCACGAAATAACACTGGGCTCGCCGCTTTTCGAGAAGGTCCAGAACGACATTCTGTATCCACGACGGGAGATGCTGTCCGGTTGGATATCTCAACGGGTAGCGCAAGCTGCAAAAGAAGGTTATGTGCCCAACCGCGGGGCACTAAGAAACTACCTTGAAGACCGGGTTGATCATGCGCTGAAACAGAACGTGGAACTGTCGCGGCTCAAATACCTGCCGATCGTGGGTTCAACCATTCAGGAAACCCTGGAAGATGCTGTGGGCGATATTGTGGCCAACGTTATCCAGCAGATTTTGGAGGACCTGGCCTCTTCTGCAAACCATGCGTTTATTGAAGATATAGTAAACGCCTTTATTCGCGGGCCAGGCGAAGCCGACAGCGTGGAAGCAAGAAACGAAGCGCTAATCGCGCTGATTGTCGAGATCATTGACGCCATCAAGGGCCAGGTCAAAGTCAAACGCTGGCGAGAGCAGCTCCCCTAACCAAATAAGAGACGTACCATGGATTTACTGCATTATCAGCCAGCCCATGAGCTGCTTGCACAACTTGAAGCCGGCACTCTGAGCAGCGAAGAGCTGGTGACGGCCCTGCTCGCAAGAATCCGCGAACACAACCCGGCGGTGAACGCCATTGTTACCCTCGATGAACCCCGCGCCCTTGAGCAAGCAAGGGAAGCCGATCAGGCACGGGCTTCCGGCGCGGAAGTCGGCCCCTTGCACGGCCTGCCCCTCACCCTGAAAGATATCTGGGAAGTGGCGGGAATGACCTGCACCGCCGGTGCCAGAGCATTGCAAAACCACAAGCCTGAACGCCACGCAGATGTAGTACAGCGCCTGGAAGATGCCGGCGCCATTATTCTGGGCAAAACCAATGTGCCGGTCTACGCCAGCGATCTGCAAAGCTATAACAAACTGTTTGGTGTAACCAACAATCCCTTCAATACCGATCACACCTCCGGTGGATCCTCCGGTGGCGCCGCTGCGGCTCTGGCTGCAGGAATGACGCCGCTGGAAGTGGGCAGTGACCTGGCGGGTTCGATTCGTATTCCCGCGCACTTTTGCGGGGTGTTCGGGCACAAGCCGTCGCGAACGCTGGTGTCCTTTCGCGGGCACATTCCAGGGCCGCCAGGCACGCAGTCGCAACCGGATCTGGCAGAGGGTGGCCCTCTGGCCCGCAGCGCCAGGGACCTGGAACTTTTGTTGAAAGTCATTGCCGGACCAAAACCGGTTGATAGCCGTTGCTGGCAGCTGAATTTGGCTCCTTCAAGACTGAAATCCCTGAAGCAGGCACGGGTGGGGCTATGGCTGGAAGACCCGCTGTGCCCGGTGGAACAGGAGCTGACCGACGGATACCGCAAGCTGGGCAAGCAACTCGCGGATCACGGCGCTCTTGTATCCGATGCCAAACACCCGCTTTTAAGCCTTGAACACCCATTGCCCGCCTACATGAATCTGCTGGGCAGCCTGCTGAGCACCTCCTTCAAACCGGCCCAGCGGCGCCAACTGAAATGGATGGCCCTGCTGGAAAAGTGGCTCCATCTCTTCGGCCCGGTTACGCCATTCATCGGAGAATACGGCCGCGGTGCTACCCAGCCTGCCTACCAGTGGATGGCCATGAGCGAGAGACGGGAAAAGATGCGAGCAGAAATCGAAACCCTGTTCAAGGATGTGGACGTGCTGCTAACGCCCATTACCCCCACGGCCGCTATCCTACATGACCACTCCCAACCCATGTTCAAGCGCCGTATTACCGTTGATGGCAAACCCCGGGCCTATCTGGACCAGTTCTGCTGGATCGCCTTCGCCACCGTGCTCGGCTTACCAGCAACGTCCGTGCCCATCGGGCGCACCAGGGACGGACTGCCGTTCAGCGTGCAGATTATCGGCGCACCGGGAATGGACCTGACCACCATTGGTTTCGCACGCTTGCTTGAGGAGGCCGGGCTGGCAGGATTCGAGATTCCGAACGGGTTTTGAAGCTCACAAAAAAAGCCCGGTAATAAGTATCATTCTCATTTCAAATCTTAAACATTCATCTATTATATTAGTTATCGATAGATGGGAGGTGAGTCATGAGATACCAAAGCATTCTAGGAAACTGCAGCGAAACAACCATAGGCGGCATGGTTAAACAATGCCCGGAAACATCCACAGTGTTTCAAAGCCACAGCCTTGATGTGAACAACGATCACAACAAGACTGTGCAAGAAGCTGCAGCGCAAGCGGGTATACCGGGGAAAACCTTATGCAGAGAGCTGTTCGATGTGTGTATGGAACACAAGCCTCTGGAGAAAATGGAAACAGAGACCTTACTGGAACTGTTGAACACCGAATATTACGCCGTTCACCTTGAGCAAATGCCCGCCCTGCACCGCCTTGCAAGAAAGATTGAAGCAGTGCACCGAGCAACTCCCGGCGTCCCTCTGGGAATAACCCGGGCGGTAAAGCAGATTGAGCAAATACTGGCCGATCATATTCAACACCAGGAAGGCGGGAAGCTCTGCTGCCTGCAGCATGACCTTCTCAAACTGCAACTCCGCGGACTGCGAGAGCTTACCGGCAAATACACAGCGCCCGAAGCCGCCTGTCGCTCATGGCGCAGATTGTATGATGAGCTTAAAAGCCTGGATTTCAGCTTATCGGAGCAGATGTACCTGGAGCGGGACATTCTGTCGCCACGGTTCCAGGCCTGACGTTCAGCCGGCACAGCGGCAAACTGTGTTAAGCGAATAATAGCCAACCTCTGAATAATACCGCCGACTTCGGCCGTATTATTCAGAGGTTTTTGTTATCGCTTACTCATTCTTTGCGATATAGGACTGATAAACGGCAAGCGACGCATTCAAGCTGTCTCGATAAGCCGCGCCGTATTGATTGCCTTCCGATTCCGCTTCACGAATAGCTGCGCTGTATTGCCGGAAACCTTGCTGAGCAAATGCCAATGCAGCAGGCACACCATCCCGCCCCGCTACAAAGGCAAGACGCTCACACTCTCTGGTTTCTGCGTCACTCATAATGCTCCTTTTACACAGCCCGGTTCATTGCAATGGTTGATGCAACATAGCCGGCGTGCGTTCCTGTTCCACAATACCAACTCTGACCAGAAAATCACCAAACCGCTCCTGCGCTTCGCGCTCTTGCTGATAGGCGCGAAACAGGGGGCGCAGTTCATCCAATATGGTGTCCGTGTCAATATTCTCACGGTATAACCTGTTCATACGCTGGCCTGAGAAATCGGCCCCCAGGTAGAGGTTGTATTTGCCAGGCGCTTTGCCAGTCAGTGCAATCTCCCCTAAATATGGCCGGGCGCAGCCGTTTGGGCAACCGGTAATTCGCAGATTTATGGCATCTGGCTCCAGCCCCTCTTCCGCCATGGTTCTCTCAACCCGGGTTACAAATTCCGGCAGAAAGCGTTCGGCTTCTGCCATCGCCAAACCACAGGTTGGCAGAGCAACGCAGGCCATGGAGTTCTGGCGCAGGGGCGAACTGCGGGTACCGGCATCCAGCTTGTACTCCTCCACGATGGCATCTACCGCCGCCCTTTTCTCCGGCAGTACATTGGCAATCACCAGATTCTGGTTACAGGTGATCCTGAAACTGCCGTTGTGAACCTCTGCAATCTTGCGCAGCGCTGTTCGCAAAAGCCCGCTTTCAGTATCTGCCACCCGACCTGTAGGAATAAGCAGCGTGAGGTGCTGATTGCCATCTTCGCCCTCAACCCAGCCAAACCGGTCGCCGTTGTGGCTCAAGCTGAACGAGCGCGGTTTTGCAAAGGCGTGCCCTTGGTATTCCTCGAAGCGCTCCTGGAACCAGTCCATGCCGTAATCATCAATGGTGTACTTGAATCGAGCATGGGCGCGGTTGGTACGGTCACCGAAATCCCGCTGAATGGCACAGATTGCTTCGCACGCATCGACAATCTGCTCTTTCGCAACATAGCCCGCCATTGTAGCCAGGCGCGGATAGGTGGCCGGATCGCCATAGGTAAGCCCCATTCCACCGCCAACGACCACGTTGAAACCGCGAATCTGGTCATCTTCAACAATTGCGATCAGGCCGATATCGTTGGCAAACACGTCGCAGTCGTTTTCAGGGGGAACCGCCAGCGCAATCTTGAACTTGCGGGGAAGATACTTGTACCCGTAAAACGGCTCCTCTTCCTCACCCAGTTTCTGGACGCACTCTTCCCCCAGCCAGATCTCGGCATAAGCGGCAGATCGCCAGCGCAAGCGCTCACTGATTGCCAGAGAGAGCTCATGAATTTCCCCGTGAAGCTGCGACTGATGAGGGTTCACATTGCTGATCACGTTACGATTCACATCGCCACAGGCTCCACGGCTGTCCAGGCCCAAAGCATGGATTTTCTGCATGAACGGCTGCATCTGCTCCTTGAATACGCCGTGGAACTGGAACGTTTGGCGCGTGGTCAGGCGCAAGGTTGAATCCGCACACTCGTCGGCAATTTTATCGAGGCCCAACCACTGATCCGTGGTCAGAACACCCCCGGGCAAACGCAAACGCACCATAAACTGATACAGCGGCTCGAGCTTCTGGCGCCGACGTTCATCTCGCACTTCCCGGTGATCCTGCTGGTAAGATCCGTGGAATTTCGTCAGCTTGGTGTCGTCTTCCGGCAAGGCACCGGTGGTACGATCCGCCAGCCCCTCCAGAATGGTTCCACGCAGGTAGTTGCTTTCCCGCTTGATTACTTCGGCTTCAGGCAATTTTCCACTCATCAGTACACATCCCGCTGGTAACGTTTATCCCGATTTAACTGGCGCAGGTAATCCTCAGCCTGCTCCGGATTCAGCCCGCCCTGTTCACTGGCAATATCCAGCAATGCCTGGTGTACATCCGGGGCCATTTTTTCGGCATCGCCGCACACATACAGGCTGGCACCGCGCTGCAACCAGGCCCATACCTCGGAACCGTTCTCCTTGAGGCAATGTTGTACATAGCGCTTTTCAGCCTGATCCCGGGAGAAAGCCACATCCAGCCTTGTAAGCAGGCCATCACGGCGCCACTTGAGCCACTCCGATTGGTAGAGAAAATCACTGCGGAACCGACGATCACCGAAGAACAGCCAGTTTTCACCTTCCGCTTCCCGTTCTTCTCGCTCCTGCAGGAAGGCACGGAAGGGCGCTACGCCTGTGCCGGGGCCAATCATGATCACCGGCTTGCTATCATCCGGCAGCGCAAACTTCTTGTTGGGATCGATATAGACGCGCACCTGGTCGCCTTCGTTCATCCGGTCAGATAACCAGGCCGACGCCACACCCTCACGATCCCGGCCATAGCTGGAATAGCGCACGGCGGCCACCGTGATATGTACTTCATCCTCCACAGCAGCCTGGCTGGAACTGATCGAATACAGCCTTGCAGGCAGTTTACGCAGCAGGTTCACCAGGTCCTGTGGTGTCAGCCAGGCAATGGGCCGGGCCTGAATCAGGTCAAGAAGATCGCGCCCCTCTGTCCAGGCCCGCAGCTCTGTGCTGTCTGCCACCAGAGCCTTTAAATCATCGTCATTCAGCAGCTCTGCCCACTGTTTCATCAGCGGCGGAGTAAGCAGGGTAATCTCCCGGTAGAAAGCGAGCGCCTCCCGCAGTGGAACATCACGCTCATCGGCAGAGACACGTTGCTCACCGTCAAAGCCCAGGGTATTCAGTAACTCGTTAACCAGGGCCGGGTTGTTTTCGGGGTATACACCCACTGCGTCACCGGGTTTATAGACCAGGCCGGAGTCTTCCAATGACAACTCGATGTGCCTCACCTCCTTATCGGAACCTCGGCCACTGAGCAGTTGATTGGTGAGAATGACCGCCGAATAGGGATTCTTCCGGCTAAAGGCGGAGGTTGGCGTCAACTCTGCTGTTACTGAACGGGCAGCCGCAGGCTGGCTGGCGCCTGCTTCGTTGGCAATGGTTTCCAAAACCCGGTTGATCCAGCCTTCCGCCAGATCCTCATAATCCACATCGCAATCCACCCGCTCGGCCAGGGCCGTTGCGCCTAACGCCGCAAGCTTGCGGTCAAAATCCTGACCGGTTTTGCAAAAATGCTCGTAACTGGAATCCCCCAGCGACAGAACGCTGTAGCGAAGCCTCTCCAGTTTCGGCGCCTTTTTGCCATGAAGGAACTCATACAAATCCAGCGCATTGTCCGGTGGGTCGCCCTCTCCATGGGTAGACGCCAGCACCGCCAGGTACTGCTCGTTTTTCAGCTGCTTGGGTTTATAGCCCGCCATATCCACCAGCTTGGCGGAAATACCTTTATCTGAAGCACGGGCCGCTAGCTGCTGCGCAAGCTCTTCTGCGTTACCGGTTTGCGACCCGAATAAAACCGTCAGTTCAGGAGCAGAAGGCGTCGACGCGCTTGCGGAAACAGCGGTTTGGGCCGTCGAACTCGCGGTTCCACCTGAGCACTTTCCGGCCAGAAAACCGGCCAGCCAGTAAAGCTGCCCTTCACTTATGCCGTCAAGAAGCTCTGCCAACCGTGCCTGCTGATCCGCAGAGAGAGGAGATGAGTTCAGATCTGTCGTCATGTTGGATGATCCGTGTGGGCTGTAAATAAATTACTGGTTTCCAGCCAAACCTGATGAAACCTCCCCGCACTCTATGAATCGCCAAATGAGTGACAAAATGAAATAGACAGGACAAATAAATCGATAATTCCGATATAAGAGCTAATTAGCTGTCTTTTATATACATTAAAGATATTCCAAATAGCTCTAATCGAAATGATCTTAATCATTTCATAGAATATCTAAATCCTTTTAAGCTGATACCACTTTTCTTATGCCCAAGGAGCTTCGAGCAGGCTTCTTCAAGGAGTATCAGCAATGTCACAGAGTGCATCTTTACACACCCACCAAGTGGTCGTTATCGGCGCCGGTGCTGCTGGCACCAGTGTTGCTGCATCGCTGCTAAGGCAACGCCCTGGCCTGGATATCGCCATCGTTGAGCCAAGCGACGTTCATTACTATCAACCAGCTCTCACACTTGTGGGTGGCGGCGCCTACTCTCTTGCCAAAACGGCTCGCCCTCAAGCACAAACCCTCCCGAAAGGCGCGCGCTGGATAAGAGCGGCCGCAAAGGCGCTTCAACCGGAGCAAAACCGGATTACTCTTGACGACGGGCGCACCCTTGGCTACGACATTCTGGTCGTCACACCGGGCCTGAAGCTGGATTGGGATAAAGTAGAGGGTTTGCGGGAAACCTTGGGGCGCAATGGCGTATGCAGCAACTACGACCCGTCAGTGGCAGAATACACTTGGCAGTGCATCAAACAGTTCCGTGGTGGGAAAGCCTTTTTCACGCAACCTCCGGCCCCCATCAAATGCGCCGGTGCCCCCCAGAAAATTGCTTATCTAGCCGCAGACTACTTCCGAAAAAATCAGACAGCCGGGCAGAGTGAATTAAGGTTTTACGCTGCAGGCGGCGCGCTTTTCAGCGTACCGGATTTTGTCCCGCACCTGGAAAAAGTGGCTCGCAGGTACAACATCGGCCTTTTAATGAACCACAATCTGGTCGCTGTGAATGGTGACAGGAAAGAAGCGACATTCCGCTTCACCGATAGCGATGGAGAAAGCCGGGAAATAACCGAACGTTTCGACCTGCTTCATGTAACGCCACCCCAGTGCGCACCTGATTTCGTGAAAGCCAGCTCACTGGCGAACGCCGATGGTTGGGTAGATGTAGACCAGCACTCGCTGCAGCATGTGCGCTTCCCCAACGTGTTCAGCCTGGGTGACTGCAGTTCGTTGCCAACATCAAAAACAGCAGCTGCCGTTCGCAAGCAGTCGCCGGTAGCAGCGGCCAACATTCTGGCTCAGCTCGCCAGCGGTCAACTTCAGGCAAACTACGACGGCTACACCTCCTGCCCCATCGTGACAGGTTATGGGAAAGTTATGCTTGCAGAGTTCGTGTATGGCGGCAAAGTAACACCCACTCTGCCACTGAGTCCCTTCAAAGAATCTGCATTCTACTGGCAGGTAAAAAAGCGCGCCCTGCCCCCATTTTACTTCGATTACATGCTTAGAGGTCGAGAAGGTGACATCGCACACAAGGCGCTCTAGGTAACGTGGCATCTGGAAACCATTTTCTTGCAAACCGAACTCAAATACACGCTTAATGAAACTGGTTTCCGGAACGGCGAGCACCTGGCTATGGACTACATTACCTACCGCGACAAGCTGCAGCACCAGTTTCCAGAGCCAGTACTGGCATTTGAACCCGATGAATACGAAGCACGGCTCGCTTCCGTTCGACAGGGAATGGCCGTAGCAGGGCTAGACCTGCTGCTCCTGACCGACGCCGGAGAGCTGTGCTACCTCACCGGATACACCACCTTCGAGGTTTCCGTTCAGTGCGTGCTTCTTGTGGCGCTAGACCGAACCGCACTGTTCGTCCCTGCCATTGAAATCGGTCCTGCTGTGTATCTGAGCCGGGTCGACACAGTTATCGGCTATCCGTGGCAGGCGCCCGAGGCAGTAGCCTGCGAACTGGCTGCTCAGGTGCGCGCCACAGCCGGGGCTTCTTTTAGCACTCAAAAGTGAACTCAGCGCTGCCACGTTTATCGATTTCGGCGCACTGATTGATCGTGTTCGTCTGGTTAAATCTCCTTCCGAACTGACTTATCTTGCCGAAAGCGCCGCCATCACCGGAGCCGGTCTGGATGCAGCAGCGGCCGTCATACAAGAAGGGGCAATTGACCATGAAATCGCTCAGGCTGGCGCCAGTTCCATGCTAGGCGCCGGAAGCGAATTCATGAGCATGCAGCCGATCGTAACGACTGGCATGCGCAGCGGCATCATTCATACAAACCATGCGGGTTACGCGGTTGCACAGGGTGATGTGGTATTCACAGAATTCGGTGCCGTACGCAAGCGCTATACTGCTCCGATGATGCGCACCGCCATAGTCGGCGAAGCTTCGGCCGAAATTCGTGAGTTCCATGGAGTGTGCCTTTCAGTTCTCGAAGCGGTGATGACCGCAGCCCGTGCCGGTTCAAGCTTCGCATCAGCAGCACGCGCGGGTGAAGCTGAACTTGCGCCCCTTGTAGATCGCGCCTTCTTCTCCGGCGTGTTCGGCTATCCCGTCGGCGCGGCTTTCCCTCCTTCCTGGGTGGCTGGCTCGATGTTCATCGCCGCTGACAACGAAGCAATTCTGGAAGAGGATATGGTATTCCACTTGCCGATCTGCCTGCGCAAACCAGGTGAATTTGGTATTGGCTTCAGTGAAACGGTACGGATCACAGCGACAGGAGCGGAACGAATTACTGCGAACACACTTTCTCTTAAGGAAATACTTTTGTAAGTATTCTTTTAGAAGGAAGAAAATAGAAGATCAGAAATGAAAAAAGGCAGATCAGTAACTTACTGATCTGCCTTTCTTTTATATGGTAGCGGGGGCAGGATTCGAACCTACGACCTTCGGGTTATGAGCCCGACGAGCTACCAGACTGCTCCACCCCGCATCAAACTGGTTGGTGGTCTCTCGATCACCGTGGCGCGCATACTACGGAGCCGAGGCCGATCTGTCAAAGACTATTCCGAATTTCGGGCAACTTATCGCTCCAGAATGGCTGTTACGCCCTGTCCACCGGCTGCACAGATTGAAATTAGCCCCCGGCCACTGCCCTTCTCTTCCAGAATCTTGGCGAGCGTAGCCACAATGCGCCCACCCGTGGCGGCAAATGGGTGGCCAGTGGCGAGGCTGCTGCCTTTCACGTTCAGTTTAGCGCGGTCGATGCTGCCCAGAGGCTTATCGAGACCTAGCTTGTCTATACAAAACGCTGGATCTTCCCACGCCTTAAGGGTTGAAAGAACCTGAGCGGCAAAGGCTTCGTGAATTTCATAAAAGTCGAAATCCTGCAGCGTAATGCCTGCTTTTTCGAGAAGCCGGGGCACAGCGTAGGCTGGAGCCATCAACAGGCCTTCTTTTTTGTCCACAAAATCAACCGCTGCCACCTCCGAAAAAGTCAGCCAGGCCTTTACTTCAAAATTGTTGGCTTTCGCCCACTCTTCACTGGCCAAAAGTACGCAGGAAGCGCCGTCAGTTAAAGCCGTGCTGTTCGCAGCGGTCAGGGTGCCGTTCTCGCGATCGAATGCCGGCTTGAGAGTTGCCAGCTTTTCCAGCGTGGTGTCCGGGCGAAGGATGTTATCTCTCTCAAGACCCGCCAGTGGCGTCATCAAATCTTCAAAGAAACCTTCCTCATAAGCCTTAAGCAGCTTCTGGTGACTCTCCCACGCCAACAAATCCTGCTCATCCCTTGGGATTGACCATTCATGAGCCGTAACCTGGGCGTGGGCACCCATGGACATGCCTGTGCGAGGCTCGCCATTTTGCGGGATATCCGGCTTCAGGTGGCCTGGGCGTAGACGGCTGAGAATCTTAAACCGGTCACCAGTCGTCTTGGCACGGTTCAGGTCGAGAAGAATTTCCCGCAGGCCTTCGCTTACGCCAATGGGCGCATCAGAGGTTGTATCGGTACCACCTGCAATTCCACACTCAATCTGGCCAAGAGCAATCTTGTTAGCCACCAGAATGGCAGATTCCAAACCTGTGCCACAGGCTTGTTGAATATCGTAGGCCGGAGTTTCCGGTGCAAGACCGCAGCTAAGCGCTGCTTCCCGGGTGAGGTTGAAATCCCGGGAGTGCTTCATCACAGCACCGGCCACAACCTCACCAAGGCGCTTGCCCTGGAGGTCGAAACGATCCACCAAACCGCGCAAGGCCGAAGTTAATAACTCCTGATTGCTGATCTTGCTGTAAGCGGTATTGGAGCGAGCAAAAGGAACCCGGTTGCCACCAAGAATAGCAACGCGTCGAACGCCACTTGCGCCCTTTTCTGCTGCTTTTGTAGCTGCAGGTTTCTTCTGGTTGGACTTCTGAGCCTGTGCCATGATGCTATCCTTTCGTTAATTTAGTTCCAGAGTAAGAGGGCATGAAGAAGGCTCCTTCTTCATGCCCCTACACTCAAGATAAGCAGTATAGGAACGCCAGTTTAGCGCTAACTACAGCCGTCTCATTGGCAGGCATGACAATGCCGCACAAGCGTTGAGTCAATCACATGGCTGGCGGATTCATTACTCTGTGCATCAACATGCTCCACACATCTCATCAACGCAAGGACGAACCCATGTCTGACATCTATCTTAAACTCGTAAACACCCCGGTAGGCAAAACAGCCGCACAAACCCTTGGCCTGCCATCACCCGTGCCGCTGAAGCGCCTCAAACGCGCAGACCAGCCGTTTATTGAAGGTGATGTGCTGGTTGGTGCGGGCAACGGCGGCAAAGCCATAGCGGTGGTTGGCGGCGTGCTTGGCGCCAGCGCGGCAACACTGCACCATGCCAGCGGCAAAGAATCGCTGGAAGATTCATCCAAAGCCGGGAATAAAGCAAAGGCGCTGGATTTGGCTTCAGATAACGCAACTAAGTTTTCAGCGCTGGTATTCGACGCCACAGGCCTGAAAGGCCCTGATGATCTTCGCGCTCTTTACGACTTTTTCCATCCCACCATCAAAAAGCTCGGAGCCAATGCACGAGTAGTGATCATAGGCCAAGACCCGACAACTTGCCGCAAAGCCCCTCAGGCCGCAGCGCAGCAAGCTCTGGAGGGCTTCACTCGCGCCGTAGGTAAAGAAATCGGCAAAAAAGGTGCGACTGCCAACTTACTATGGATTGCACCCAATGCCGAGAAGCAACTGGAATCCAGCCTGCGCTTCTTTTTGTCTGTAAGGTCTGCATATGTTTCCGGCCAGGTCGTTCGTATTGGCAAAACCACCGATGCACCAACCACAAACCCGGTGGCGCCTCTCACCGGAAAAATTGCACTGGTAACCGGCGCGTCACGGGGCATTGGTGCTTCCATTGCAGAAACCCTTTCCAGGGATGGCGCCACAGTGATCGGGCTGGACATTGAGCCCGCCATGGAAGAGCTCGAAAAAGTAACCAGCGCCATCAAGGGCAAGGCATTGGCCTGCGACATCACGGCGGCAGATGCGCCAGCAAAAATCGCAGACTTTATCGAAAAGCACTTTGGCGGTGTAGATCTGGTTATTCACAACGCCGGCATCACCCGCGACAAAACCCTGGGAAATATGCCTGAACACTTCTGGGATATGACCATTGCCGTCAACCTGACGGCTGAAGAGCATATTAATGACGAGCTCATGGGCCGCGATCTGCTTAAAGAAAATGGCCGCATTGTTTGCATCTCATCTATCAGCGGCATTGCTGGCAACTTCGGGCAGACCAACTATTCAGCTGCGAAATCCGGCGTGATTGGTTATGTGGAAGCTATGGCCAAGCAGGTAAAGAACGGGGTCACCATCAACGTAGTCGCTCCTGGCTTCATTGAAACCCAGATGACAGCAGCCATGCCCATGACCCTGCGCGAAGCCGGTCGACGCATGAACAGCGTGTCTCAGGGCGGCCAGCCTGTTGACGTAGCAGAAACCATTGCCTGGTACTGCAGTCCTGCATCCGGTGGGGTAAACGGGAACGTTGTACGAGTGTGCGGCCAATCACTGATCGGGAAGTAAAAAAAAGGGCAAGTCCGATGGACTTGCCCTTTTTAGTATCTGGTGGGTGGTACTGGGATCGAACCAGTGACCCTCGCCTTGTAAGGGCGATGCTCTCCCAGCTGAGCTAACCACCCAGAAAGAGTGGCGGAGCGGACGGGACTCGAACCCGCGACCCCCGGCGTGACAGGCCGGTATTCTAACCAACTGAACTACCGCTCCGCATTGATCCGGCATTAAGCCTGAATCGTGTACCGAACTCAAGAGCCCGATACTTGCCTTGAAAGAAAGTGGTGGGTGGTACTGGGATCGAACCAGTGACCCTCGCCTTGTAAGGGCGATGCTCTCCCAGCTGAGCTAACCACCCACTTCAGTCACCTTTCAAAGGCACTCACTTGAATTTGCTGATATTGCCTGCGAACAGACTCTATTGCTCAACCAAGTGAGAGGCGCATTTTAAGCATTTGTTCGGCGGTGTCAAATCTTTTTCCGGAAACCCTAGAAAAACCACCAACCGCTGGAGTTTTCCTCTTTACGGCGCTTACGCTCCTCCTCCAGCTGGGCGTACTCCTGCTCCAACTGCGCAATTTTCTGATCCGACTCCAATGGAACCGATGGTGTACCACCAAAAGGCCAGTACCAGGGCGCCGGCTCATACAACCCTTCACGCTCCAACCGCTCCAACTCCAGTTCACGCTCTTCTTCCAAAAGCGCTATGCGCCGCTCGTAGTCGGCATCTTCATTGTCTTCCACAATAGATGCAGCCGCATGGTTCGGTGCCAGCAAATCGCTATTCAGGAAGCGGGTCGAGATTATTTCCCCTTCCTGCATCGCGTATTCCCGGGTAACCAACTGAAGATCACCCTGAGCAAGCGGATGCTCCGGATCCAGCCCTGGGTGAGCCTGCGAGGGCTCAGACAGCTCGTTGTACCGTAAATAATAGATACCGCCCGGCTCTACGGTAAACGTGGCATCCGCAATCAGGCTAAGACTGAACGAGTTTAACCCCTCAAGTCCCAATAGCGGCCTGCGCATGGCAACATGGCGCTCGCCGGGGCTGACTACCAGCCAGGTATAACTGTCGTTTCGGATATTGAAATAATGTGAGTCATCAACGTAAACACTGGGCGCCTCAATTTCATCGTCGGCCCATTCAGAGTGCGTCCGATAAAAGTAGATTACGGCGTGCTTGCGATCCCAGTCGTCGTTATCAATATGCACGAAATCATGGCCAGACACCGGGTGCAAGAACGACCCGGTACTTTTCCCGATCGACTGGTAAATAGTGCACCCGGATACAGATAGCATTGATGTAACCAAAAGCACACGGAGGGAAAACGTACGCAGATTGAATGACTCAAGAAAAGACACAGGGGTTTTCATTTTTGTTAACTCTTCATCCTTTGGTGAGTTGCCAGATCATAGCAACTGCCACTCGGTATAAATGAGAGGTACCGCAAGAGATGGATAACAAAATGTTACGAAACCGGGCGCCCACGGCCAGTGCGACGCCACTCTGATAAACCCCCGACCCGTTACTGCCCGGAGACCTGGCTACGAAGCTGATTCACCTCTTGTGACAGCCGCACAAGCCTTGACGTAAGCTGAGCGCGGGAAGAATCAATTGCCTGAATGTCTCTCTTGATCGCCGCCAGTTCATTCCTGAGTGCCTGCTCACTTTCTTTACCCGAAACGCCTGCGAGCTTCTTCTCGATAGCAGACAAACGCCCCTCGATGCCGCTGATCCCAAGCTTCTGCTCCTGCTCAAAGCGCCGCACCCTTCGCTCAATCACCTGATCAACATCCGCTAACTGCTTGCTCAACGTCGTCAACTGCTCTGCTGCCTGCCGATTTTCAGCTTCCAACGCCGCCACGGATGTTTCTGTTTGCTTCGTTAACGCGGCCACATCGGCACCCAGCGACACTCGAACCTTCTCAACCGTAGAACCCGTATCAGCCAATAACTTCTTGTTCTCCGTAAGCCTCGTTTCTGCCGCTGCAATACGGTTCTGGTGGTCCTCCAGCTGCTTTTTGTTTCGCTCGTTTGCGATAACCCAAAGCTTCCGTATCTCACTATCCGCTGCGTCCAACTGCTTACTCTGGGCCTCCAGCTTCTCAGCCAAAGACGCGCCGCTCTCTGCCAGAGTCTCTCCAGTCTCTGAAAGATCCCCCTCAAACCGCGCCAACGCCAACTTACTCTGCCGCGCCCAGTAGTCTGCCTCTTCCAACTGCGCCTCCAAAACCTGAAGACGCTGATTCTGGGAATACCACCCCGCCACTGACGCAACCGCTACCGCAATCACCAGCAACCACAAAACAGCCAACCCGGCTCGACCACTGCCGCCGCCATTGCTGGCACCTTTGGCTTGCTTCGGTGGTTTGGGATTTCCCCCTGCGCTCTTGCTTCCACTCTTACCAACACTCTCGCCTGACGATTTCGGCTTCTTCAGAGTTGGCGCCTTCTTTTCCGGCGCACCAATAGGCCGTTCGGCTCTGAGCTCATCATCATCTGGACGGATGGGTTCCATTACTACTCCTGGGTATGGGTGGCTCAATTAACTGCCATCGATAATACATGCAGTTGTTGATTGGTTGAAATGACGAAGCGTTCAGACACCTACGAATCACTGGCAGGCACGACTAATGTAGGGTGCGGCAGTGGGGGCTCTTCCCCGGGAATGTCGAAGGCCAAGGACGGCCGAAGACAAGCGCACA
>NZ_JAVIXR010000019.1 GCF_031157525.1 Marinobacter sediminicola | reverse complement strand
GAGCCAAGCGTACATGGACGTATTCACAGCGTGTTTCAGAAAGCCGGCCCCGCCCGCTCCTACACCAAGTTATGAGTTTTTATACTTGCGCAGTTCAAGACGCGCAACCGTCGCGCGATGCACTTCATCCGGGCCATCTGCCAAGCGCAGTACACGAGCATAGGCAAACAATTGGGTCAGCGGGAAGTCGTCATCACTCACACCCGCACCACCGTGAATCTGAATAGCCTGATCAACAATGGTTTGCAGCATGTTTGGAATCACCGCTTTGATCATGGCGACTTCCTGAATGGCACCTGCAATGCCTTTGGTGTCCAGAGCCCAAGCGCATTTCAGGGTCAGCAATCGGGCCTGTTCAATCGACATGCGGGCGTTGGCAATGATGTCCGGGTTACCGCCAAGCTTGGCCAGTGGGCGTCCAAAGGCTTCACGGCTCAACGACCGCTTCACCAAAAGCTCCAGCGTACGCTCTGCCGCGCCAATTGCGCGCATGCAGTGGTGTACTCGGCCAGGCCCAAGGCGACCTTGGGCAATTTCAAAACCGCGGCCGGGGCCTGCAATAAAGGCGCTCTTGGGCAGGCGAACGTTTTCGAACAGCACCTGGCCGTGGCCGTAGGGCTCGTCGTATTCACCGAATACTGGGAGCATGCGCTCAATGGTTACACCCGCTGCATCCATAGGTACAAGAACCATGGAGTGACGGCGGTGCTTGTGGGCGTCTGGGTCTGACAAGCCCATGAAAATAGCAACCTTGCAGTCCGGATGGCCAACACCTGTGCTCCACCACTTGCGACCGTTCAGTACAACCTCATCGCCTTCCACTACGGCTGTTGCTTCCATAGTAGTGGCATCGGAGGAAGCAACAGCTGGCTCGGTCATGCAGAACGCGGAGCGGATTTCGCCGCTAAGCAAGCGTGGCAGCCATTCCGCTTTTTGCTCCTCGGAGCCGTAGTGAATGAGCACTTCCATGTTGCCGGTGTCGGGCGCGTTGCAGTTGAAAATTTCGGGGGCAATAAAGCTGCGGCCGGTTTCTTCAGCAATCAGGGCGTAATCAGAGTTAAGCAGGCCACAACCATGCTTCTCATCTGGGAAAAACATATTCCATAGGCCCTGTGCCTTTGCCTTTTCTTTCAATTCTTTGATGATTGGCAGTACAACCCAGCGATTTTCCAGAGACGCCAGCTCCTTCTGGTACTGGGCTTCAATCGGGAAAATTTCTTCCGCCATAAACGCTTTTACACGCTCGAGATAATCCTGACCCTTCTCGGAGATACTGAAATCCATTGCCGAACCCTCTCAGAAATTGAACAACATCTATTAGATAGACTAGCAAACGGTGCGATGAATATAAGCACTATGAAACCAGTCTAGGGTTGCTCAAACTATTACGCGACTGAATTATTCTTATCGTTTACTATTAACAAAACTAATCCGCATAGAGATTAATAACTATGGCCGGGAATCGTCTGGATCTCAACCTACTGCATGTATTTGACACGATTTACCGAGAAGGCAGCCTTACCCGGGCTGCGAAGGCGTTGCACCTTACCCAGCCTGCTGTTAGTCATTCCCTGTCTCGACTGAGAGACCATTTTGACGACCTTCTGTTCACCCGCCAGGGCAACCAGATGGTACCCACGCCTTTGGCCAGGCGCTTTCTGGAATCCATGAAGCCTGGGCTTACCCAAATTCAGGGTGCGGTGAATCAGTTCCACGCCTTTGACCCGGCAAATCAGCGTAAAACCTATTCTTTGGGGCTGAGGGATGTTCTGGAATCAACGTTTCTACCGCCGCTGATGCAGCGGTTAAACGCCTATCCGGAGTTGGAAATAGCTAGCAAGCGCATTCCCCGGCGGGATATGGAAACGCAACTGGCTGCAGGCAAGCTGGACTTTGCTGTGGATGTTTTGTTGCCAGTCAGCAACCAAACCTCCCACGAGCTTCTCAGGCAGGACAGGCTTGTAGTTCTGGCTCGGGAGGGCCACCCGCTGACGGCCAACCCGCTGGATATGGGCGGTTACCTTTCTGCGCGCCACGTACTGGTTTCGTCACGCGCAGAAGGGCCGGGAATTGAGGACTTTGAGCTCTCAAGGCTCGGAGTTCAACGCAGTATCCGACTGCGCTGTCAGCACTATTACGCCGCTTGCCGTGTAGTGGAACAAACAGACTTGTTACTAACCATGCCTGAAACCTACGCCCAGATCATTTCAGAGCGGGCAAATATCACCATCATGAACCCGCCAGCCGACCTGCCATTAGTCGATGTACACCTGTACTGGCACACAGCCTACGGTCAGGAGCCGGCGCTTATCTGGCTCAGGGAACAACTCAAAGCGATTCAGTAAGCCCCTACGGCCATCAGAAAGCCGAAGAAGCCAACGGCAGTAATACCCAGGGAGGCCAACACTATGCCGAACCCCCACCAAATGGCCGCGCCATCGGAAATAGCCACGCCATGCCCTCGCAGGGTGCGATAGAACGCCCAGGGGCCGAGTACAAATGCCCCAACCACTGCAAATACCATCCCAATACTGATGCCCGCAAAGGTCCATGTGGCGAGTTCGGTAGTGCGATCTGACAGGTTCTCAGTAACGCCCTGACGCTGCAGAAACTTCTTGCAGAAAAACCATACCAGCGCGAAAAGCGCCGCCACAAATACCAAGCCGCCAATTATGGTAAGAAGTCGGTAAAGCAAAGTTGCCGTCCTGTCGTAAATGGAACCAATAAAAAGCGCGAATGCGCCAATTGCGAACACACTATAGCGTCGGGCTGCGGGCGGGTAAAAGGGGTTTATTTCCTTCACTGGTGGCAACCCCGGTTTCCCTGACTAAACTGGGTTGGTTATCCATACGAGTCAATTTGAAAAGGAGTCTCCAAAATGGCCCAAACTACCCGCATTGCAGTGACACCGGGCGACGGCATTGGCCCGGAGGTTGTGGGGGAAGCCATACGCTGCCTGGAAACCCTGCGCACCAAGCACAACCTCAGCCTTGAATGGAATGAGTTCCCATGGCCTTCTCACGCTTGGCATCAAGCACATGGCGAATCCATGCCAGCGGATGCGTTAGCCCAGCTCAAAGCTTACGACGCCATTCTGCTTGGAGCCCTGGGTGATCCAGGGCCTCTGGAGGACCCGAATCGCTACCTTTTGACCGACAGCGTTTCACTGGCACCTCTGCTGGAAATGCGCAAAGGCTTTGATCAGTGGGTATGTGAGCGCCCAGCCCGACTGCTGCCCGGTGCCCGCCAATATCTCGCTGATGAGCGTGCAAAAGACATAGACATGCTGGTAATCCGCGAGAACTCCGAGGGTGAGTACGTTAGCCAGGGTGGGCGTTTGCGTCAGGGCACTGAGGATGAAATTGCGACCCAGATGGAGGTGTTTACCCGCAAAGCTACCAACCGAATCATTCGCTACGGGTTCGAGCAAGCCCGCACCCGAGCAGCCGAACGCGCAAAAGAAGGCCGCACCAGAGAGTTTCGCACCCTTGATGGCAGCACCTGCGAAAGCCAGGTGTGTTTGATCACCAAACGTAATGCGCTGCGTTACTGGGGCGATATGTACACTGAAACCTTCGAAGAAATCAGCAAAGAATACCCGGATGTGGCCACCCACCATGAACTGGTAGATGCAGCCTGCATGAAGTTTGTGCAGGCCCCCTGGGCATTCGATGTAGTAGTTGCGAGCAATCTTCAGGGGGACATTCTGACAGACCTTGCGGCCGTGCTATCCGGCGGTATGGGCGTTGCCCCTTCCTGCAACCTGAACCCCACCGACCCGGACATGCCATCCATGTTCGAGCCAACCCATGGCAGCGCTCCGGACATCGCAGGCAAGGGCTTGGCAGATCCAACCGCCATGCTGTTTACCGCAGCACGAATGCTGGAATGGTTTGGCAGGAAAGATCCGGTGATGGCAGTAGCTGGTAAGGAACTTTTTGACGCGGTAGCGGCGGATCTGGCAGAAAATGCGGGTGCACGGAGGGGAACAAAGGAGATCGGAGAGGCAATCTGCCAACGCCTGTCAGCCTGATCGACCGCTGAACCAGAGCCAGAAAACAGCACCTGGCTCTGGTCCACTAAATATTGCTTACTTGTCAGCCATTACAAATTCAAGGCGCCCGGGCGCTACCCGAACATCCATAGGCACCATTCCAAACATACGCTGGGCCATGTTGGTGTCGTCCAGACGATATACCGGCATGGTTTCCAGCATTTGGGCCACAACGCCCATCACGGTGTCTGTAACGGGCGCAAGATCACCCTTGAAAAAGCCGGAATCAATGCTGCTTTCAAGCAACTTGATCCTGCGAATATAGATGGCTTTTTCCTTGCTGTCATAAACTGGAGCACCTTCCACTTTCAGCGCGATATCAACCGGAAGTTTGGCCAGAAAAGCATTCAGCGCCACCTGCCCTTTCAGATCAATCACTGCCACATCGCGACCATCTGGCCCCAGAGTAATGTCGGCATCACTAAGGCTCATGCTAAGCGGAGAGCCGTTCTTTAACTGCGTGCGGTCAAAATCGCTCACAACATCCTGCAGGTGCCGCTCCAGCTCACCTTCCGATATTGCATAAGGGGACATGCTGGCACAGCCACTCGTCAGAGCAAAAGCCAGCAACATTAAGCCCCAAAGGCCATTAAGGCGTGTATATTTCATCGTTTAATCTCCGTGGATTGACCCCCTATCCTGCGGCAGCATGGGAGGCGAGACAAGATTGGCAGATTAATGATCGGTCAGAATCCGGGGTTTACTACTCGTTTTCGGCCCGGGCCTCTACGTGCGGGGTAAGATTATCATCGAAAACCACACGCAATAGAATGGGCTGACAGCATACCTGACAATCTTCAACATATTCCTGTTCCGCCACTGAAGGGTCGACGCTGATATCCAGCGCCTCCCAACAATAGGGGCACTGGACAAGAACCGAATCCAGAGCCGACATAAGCACTCCTCAGAACTTCTGTTTGGCCATCCACGGAATGATACGGTCAAACGCCGCATCAAGTTTCTCACACGTAGTAGAAAAGCTGATTCGAACGGCATTGGTACAGGCTTCGCCAAATGCATCTCCCGGCACCACACACACGCCGGTTTCTTTGAGCATTCGCAAGGCCAGATCTGACCCATCAACATGGGGTGGCAAGTCCGGGAAGACAAAGAATGCTCCTCCTGGCTTATACCCGGTCAGGTATGGGGTCTGATCAACCAGCTCCACTACCTTATCCCTGCGCTCCCGATAGATGGCCAGCATGTCCGTTACGCATTGCTGGTCACTCGTTAGTGCTGCCACACCCGCATATTGTGAGGGCGTATTGGCAACCGACGTGGTGAACATGTGGTAGCGCCGTAGGTATTTGATTGTGGCCTGGCTGGCAATGACCCAACCCACACGCAGCCCCGCCATACTGTAGGTTTTCGAGAAACTACTGATGCACATGATGTTGTCCAGATCCACAGAGCAACTGAGAACACTGGCAAAATCTTCATCATCAAAAATCATGTGGTCGTACACCTCATCGGCATACACCTGTATGCCCCGATAGGCGCACTCTTCCAGAATGGCTTCCACGGTACTGCGGGGATATACCGCCCCAGTAGGGTTATTCGGATTATTCAGTATCAAGGCAAACGTACGCGGCCCCATGGCTGCGATCACTTCGTCGGGATCAAGCTGATGATCGTTTTCCACACGGGTCGGTACAAACTTCACTTCCCCCCCGTTCATGCGGATGAGTGGCGCGTACAGCAAAAAAGAAGGGTCTGTAACGATAAATTGGCGGCCCGGTGCAGATGTCGCCGAGATAGCCAGATACATGGCCTCGGTTGCTCCGCTGGTCACCAGAATATTATCCCTGGTGAGTTTTCGGTTGTATCGCTTGCCGTAGTAATCCCTCAAGGCCACAAGCAGTTCAGGCAAACCGGCATCCATGGTGTAGCCAGTTTGTCCTGCATTGAGGGCGTCAATATAAGCATCAATAACATGCTTGGGTGTAGGGAGGTCAGGCTGGCCAATCGAAAGATGAATTACATCCTTCATAGTGGCTGCCATATTGACCATGCGCCGAATCCCCGGTACCGGAATCGCCTGCATCGCAGGGTTCCAACTGGCCTTCGCCTTCCGGTATTTCACTCTCCGCACTTTATCCTCGCCGGTATCTTTATTGGCGCCATTTGCCATAACAACCTCCTACAACGGGAACGGGAGGGCCAAAACAGACCCTCTTGCAGGTTAGTCAGGAAAATCCGGGCATACAAGGTAATGCAGGGACGGGCTTGATAGGTACAAGTACCCACCAGGATCAACGATGATCACTACCTTAGGTGCGAGCTGAGGTTGACCAGACGGCATCCGCCTACCAGACTGGCTTCAAGGGTTTTGTAGAGGAAAATGCTTGGCCCGTAAAACAACTCTCGATAATCAGCAATCGAAGCCCCGGAGGTTCAATGTCCCATCTCAGCAAGCCTGTTGTAACTGTCCTTACTGCTCCCGGAGAGCAGGAGCCACCGGGAATGGATGCGCTTCGGGCTCGCGCCGAAGTGCGTTTCGCCAGCGACGAGGCAACCTTGCGAAGTACCTTGCCGGGCACCGATGTGATGATGGTGACAGATTTCAGAACTGAGGCACTTGAGGCGGCTTGGGGCTGTGCGGATAAACTGAGGTGGATACATGCCACCAGCGCCGGGGTAGATGCCCTGATGTTCCCTGCCCTCACAAAAAGCAGTGTGATTGTCACCAACGCCAGAGGCATATTTGACCGCACCATCGCTGAATATGTGCTTTGCACCATCCTGATGTTTGCCAAGGATTTTCCCGGCTCAATCCGCCTGCAAATGAAACACCAGTGGAAGCACCGGGATACGGAAAGAGCGACAGGCAAGCAGGTTCTTGTCGTGGGCGCAGGCTCTATCGGTCGGCAGATTGGACGTCTTGTTGCCGCTGCTGGCATGAAGCCCCACGGCATTGCCAGAACAGCCCGCACGGAAGACCCGGATTTTGTGGCGGTTCATGGCAATGATGAGTTATATCACCAGCTGGAACTGGCAGATTACGTGGTGATTGCTGCACCGCTGACACCGCAGACAGAGGGTTTGTTTGACGAGAAGGCATTCAAGGCGATGAAAAACACTGCACGCCTGATTAACGTTGGCCGCGGCCCAATTGTCAAAACAGCCGATCTTATTGCTGCGCTGGAGAGTGGCGAAATTGCCGGTGCCGGGCTCGACGTATTCGAAGAAGAGCCGTTACCGGAAGACCACCCGCTTTGGGATATGGAAAACGTCATCATGACAGCACACATGGCCGGTGACTTTATCGGCTGGCACCGGGCACTTACCGATCAGTTTCTGGAGAATTTTGACCGCTGGCACGGTGGTGAGGAGCTGTTCAATCTGGTGGATAAGGAGTTGGGGTACGCTGGGAGCAAGTAGCCGAGTTCCCACAAATGTCGGACGGGAACACCTCCCCCCGTCCGGCCTCCTGACTTACTGAGCCTCAGCTACCAGACAACGACTGATCCGAAGGGTCTATCTCCATCTGCTGTATCGCGATTACCGCCTGGGTGCGATTGCGAACCCCAAGCTTGCGGAACACGGCAGTGATGTGCGCCTTGATCGTAGCCTCCGAAACTTCCAAATCATAAGCAATCTGCTTGTTCAGAAGGCCTTCCGCCAGCATGCCCAACACCCGGAATTGTTGCGGGGTCAGTGATGCCAGCTTTTCAGAAAAGTCGGTGGTGTCGGCGTGCATGCGCTCCAGCTTGTCTGCTACGCCTTCCGGCAGCCACACATCCCCCTCAAGCACAGCTCGAATAGCCTCGGTGATGGTGGGCAGTGGCGCCGACTTTGGAATAAAGCCAGACGCCCCATAGTCGATCGAGCGACGCATTACCTGCAATTGCTCCGACCCTGACACAACCACCACGGGTAGCCCGGGGTATTGTCCACGCATGAACACCAGCCCCGAGAAACCGTGGGCACCCGGCATATTCAGATCAAGCAGGACCAGATCTGCATCCGGGTGCGAATCTACCGACGCCTGGAGTGCCTTGATGCTATCAACTTCTACGGTTTCCGCATCAGGTACCGCCTGACTGACCGCCTGTTTCAGGGCGGCCCGAAACAGCGGATGATCATCAGCGACGATAATTGTTTGTGTCATTAAACCGATTCCTCACAGGTTTTCGGCCTGTTTTCAGACCTTATTTAAACTCACGATTGCTGATGAGATCATCCACTACGCTTGGATCTGCAAGTGTGGATGTGTCTCCCAACTGATCGTGCTCGTTAGCAGCAATTTTACGCAGAATCCGGCGCATAATTTTGCCTGACCGCGTTTTTGGCATGCCCTGTGCCCACTGGATGACATCCGGAGAGGCTATGGGGCCGATTTCCTTGCGAACCCATTGTACCAGCTCTTTTTTGAGCTCATCTGAAGGCTCTTCACCCTGCATCAGAGTAACGTAAACATAAAGCCCCTGGCCTTTTATGTCATGGGGGAAGCCAACAACCGCAGCTTCTGCCACCTTATCATGAGCCACAAGCGCGCTTTCTACCTCAGCAGTGCCCAAGCGGTGCCCGGAAATGTTAAGCACATCATCCACGCGCCCGGTAATCCAGTAATCTCCGCCTTCATCTCTGCGCGCGCCATCTTCGGAAAAGTACATCCCGGGGTAGGCGCTGAAATAGGTTCGGATAAAACGCTCATGATCACCGTAGATCGTGCGCATCTGCCCGGGCCAACTATCCAGAATAACGAGATTGCCATCCGCTTTGCCTTCCAGCAGATTCCCTTCATTGTCCATCAGGCCAGGCTTTACACCAAAGAAAGGCACAGTCGCGGAGCCCGGCTTTAAATCAACGGCGCCGGGCAGCGGTGCAATCAGAATGCCCCCGGTTTCTGTCTGCCACCAGGTATCCACAATCGGGCACTGGCTGTTGCCGATTACACGGTGGTACCACTCCCAGGCTTCCGGATTTATGGGTTCGCCCACGGAACCCAGCAACTTCAGGCTCTTGCGTGTTGTGCCTGCCATGCAGGCTTCGCCTTCAGCCATCAGCGCCCGAATAGCAGTTGGGGCGGTGTACAGAATGTTGACCTGATGCTTGTCAACAACCTGGCCCATACGAGAGCTATCCGGATAATTGGGAACACCTTCAAACAGTAGCGATGTAGCGCCGTTGCACAGAGGGCCATAAAGAATGTAACTATGGCCTGTTACCCAGCCAAAGTCTGCGGTACACCAGTAAACATCACCCTCTTTATAATCAAACACATACTCATGGGTCATGGAGGCATACACCAGATAACCGCCGGTAGTATGCAAAACGCCCTTGGGTGCACCAGTAGAACCTGATGTGTAGAGCATGAACAAAGGATCTTCAGCATTCATTGGCTCTGGCGGGCAGTCAGCGGATGCGGTTGCCATCAAATCTTCGTAGCGCACATCCCGACCTTCCTGGAAGGGCAAGTCTTTGTTTCCGGTGCGGCTGACAACCACAACCTTCTCAACGGCCACGCCTTCCCGGTCTTTCAGGGCGGCGTCCACGTTCTTTTTGAGTGGCACCTTACGGCCACCGCGAAGCCCTTCATCGGCGGTAACAACAAAGCGCGACTTACCGTTCACGATTCGGGCACCCAATGCTTCAGGCGAGAAGCCGCCAAAAACAACCGAATGGATAGCACCAATACGGGTACATGCCAGCATGGCCACGGCGGTTTCAACAATCATTGGCATATAAATCGTGACAACATCACCTTTTGTTACGCCAAGGCTTTTCAGTACGTTAGCAAACTTGCTGGTCTCTTCGTGCAACTCGCGATAACTGACATGACGGGATTCGGCTGGGTCGTCGCCTTCAAAAATAATGGCCGTCTGATCGCCGCGGGTTTCAAGATGTCGATCCAGGCAGTTTGCAGACGCATTCAACTCGCCATCTTCAAACCACTTGATGGAAACGTTTTTAGGATCGAATGTGGTGTTCTTAACTTTGGTGTAGGGCTTGATCCAGTCAATTCGCTTTCCATGCTCTCCCCAGAAAGCATCTGGATCTGTAATGGACTGACGATACATTTCGTCATACTGCTCCCGGTTTATCAAGGCCCGCTTGGCCACCTCCGGGCTTACCGGATAAAGGTTTTTATCAGTCATAGTGCTCCCCTTTGAACAGAGTTTGTTGTCATTGTAGATTTGGTCAATCCAGAGCGGTGGGGTATACAGACCCCGCGGATTCATAGCCGTAGTTCAACATGTGAACTACCACACAATGAATTAGACTAACGTCCTAACCTACTTGAACTTTTAGCCTGAAAGGTACAGTAACCTGCAAGAATTCAAGGGTAATTTCCAAACAGCATGAACTTCAAATTAAAGGCAGTTCTGCGTCTCCGAGAGATAAACCAGCCCGATTGAACGGGGCCAAGTGGAATCAGGCGGCTTTCTTTCGCCCACGGGAACTTCGCGGAAGTCGGGCTTTTTTCGCACTCAGGGCGTACCGGTTCAGGCCAGCCAAGTGAATCTTGCGCAAATACACCGCCCAGTCAATTTCGCGGGCATCCACAGGGAACAACGCCTTGTCTACCTCACCCATGCGCGCGGCCAGAGCCAGAAGGTCGTCATTGCGGAAGATATAATCCGGAGCGGTATAGAAACCAAAAATAGTAGCCAACGAGCGTGTGGTATCAAGGTTTTGCAAGGCTTTAAGCTCACGCCCCTGCCCCAGCAGGCCCTTCATGCGGCTGGCAAGGCTCAATGGAATGCGAGCACCACCCACTAACGCGTCAAACAGAGCACGGTTCACTGCAATGAAGGGTTTGACGGGTCGACGATAAAACAGGTTTTCGTAGGAAGCATAGTTGCTCTTAGCTTCCGCCATCAGGTGATCGATGAACTCACCGACTGACACCGGGTTGGAGCTGCCACTGCAGCACTGATAAATCCTGGCTTCCGGGCGCTCGCCCAATGCTTCCGCAACCGCAAGAATAATGGTGTTCGCGACCAGATCAACGGGAATAACATCAACGATACCGGAGCGTTTGCCGGGGAATAAAGTTACCTTTTCTCGCGCATAAGCAAGAATGATGGCATCTGCTACTTTTACGCCTTCAATCCAGCCCGGTGCCGGCTCTTCTAAAGCACTTTCAATTATGGACGGGCGCACAATGGTAAGGGCACGCCCCTCCAGCGCTTTCATCAGCAGTTGCTCGCCTAGCCATTTGGTAAAAGTGTAAGTGTCACTCCAGCCGTATCGGTTTGCCTCACGGATACCCAAGTCTACAAGTTTGCGCTCCAGCAATTTGCCGGTGTAGCGCGAGCGCACATCTGCAATGCTGTCATTAAGTACCCGGATCAGTTCTTCAATTTCGTAATAACCTGAGGAGCTGCGAGGGATATCCGCACCCGCAGGCTTGATCACTGATTCAGTAACCTGACCAGAATTCATTCCGTTCACATAACAGGTTGAAACCTGAATCACCGCAAGGGAGGGGTTCAGCTGTGCTAGTTCCGCAATATTTTGCAGACACAACGTATTGATAGATAGCGCCTTGTCCAACTCTTCCCGGAAGTTAACGCTGGCAGCGGAGTTAATAACAGCATCAACACTGCCCGCCAGCTTTTGAAACGCCTCAGGCTTCAGTCCAAAACCATGCTGAGTGACTTCCCCAGTGACACAGTGCAGGCGATCTTCCAGAAATGACTCAAACGCTTCGCTGTTCTCCTGGCGTAAACGATCAAATACAGAGGAGGTGGAAATTTCCTGGAGAAAGCGCCCACGGGCGTCAGGATGCTGTTTATTGCCCCGTATCAGCAGGTGTATACCGCCAATATCCGGCACCGTACGAATCAGCTTTTCGAGAATAACCTTGCCCAGAAAACCCGTGGTGCCGGTAATCAAGACCTGCTTGCCTCGCAGCTGTTCAAGTACCTTTGACGAAGACATTACCGCCTCCTTTATTATATTTGTGATGACGAACACTCCTTTTCCATGGATGCTTGAGGTACCCAATCCTTGCACAACATCTATGGCTGTACGGTGACAAACTGCAAGGTTATCACCAAAACTCACGCAACAGCGCCAGCACAAAACGCTACTCTACAAACTCCCCCGATGAAATGGCGAATTAACCGGCATGTTCATGCACCAAGGCGAACCTTCTTAAGCGCCACTGTCTTCCTCATCTACCAACGACCGCAGTAGCTGGCTCAGGGCAATACCGGAAGGCTGCTCTTTCAACACCCTGACCAGGTTTTCCTGATCACCAAAGCTGATGCGGTCGTAAAATGGTTCAGGAAGTACAGGTTGCGGCAAGCTCTTCACAACGTCACGGGTATCATCCGTAGCAGGGGGCGAGATTTCTTCCGCTAAATGCCTGAGGTGGGCTGCGAGATGATCACGCTGCTCTCGGTTCAGACTTTCCCAGGCAATAGCACCGAGCCCGGTTTGGATAATTTCAATGGCGTCGTTATCTGGCTTGCGCCCCAGCAACGCAAACAACTGCATAAAAACATCGTAGCGCAGCATGGCGCACTCATTTGCAGGCCCGAGCACTGCTTCCAGTTCGCTGATAGCCGTCAAACAACGCTCACGAGGGCTCGCCGAGGGGCTGGATGCCTCCATCTTCCGCTCGCGGGTCTGCTGGCGCTTCGAAACGGAATGCCAATAAGCCGCTATGCCGGCTTTTCGGGCAGGAAGTTGCGTGAGGCGCACCTCAAGCATATCCGCCAGTGTACCGAACTGCCGGCATGACGGATCTGACTGAGGCAAGAGTGCAACAGGCTTTTGATTCAGCACGGACTGGCGCAGAGTCTCATCGCGCCATATCCCTCCCATGTAATGCAGAGAGCACTTAAGGTGACGTCGTGCGGCGGAGTCGAGGCGCTGAAACACTGAGCGGGTTTGACTGGCACCTTGTGCCATATTGATCAATACACTGGGTGTTCGTTTATAGCCACGGCGCCTTAACACTTTGATCAGGGAAAAAGCATCCGTCAGCGAAGCTGGGTCCGGCGTTACCACAACGCATGCCAGCTCCGCCGCTGCAATCATGTGCAAACCGGTGGGCTGAAGACCGGCAGCCGTATCCGTTATTACGTAATCGTAGCGCCGCTCCAGCATTGAAAGCGCACGCAGGATACGAAAACTGTCCTCCGGTGCCATATCCATGCATTCCTGAACACCAGAAGCTCCAGGCAGGATGTGCAGGCCGTAATTCACCTCCAGAAGAATATCCTCCAAGCGGCATTCACCAGCAACCACATTGGCCAGTGTGCGCTCGGGGTAAAGGCCCAGCATGATGCTGACATTTGCAAGATCTGTGTCGCCGTCCAAAAGCAGTACGCGTTTATCGTGGCGCGCCAGCGTGAGCGCCAAATTCAGTGCCACGGATGTTTTTCCCACACCGCCCTTTCCGCCAGTGATGGCGATGGTTCTGGGTGAGTTCGCTTTGTGTACCAGGGAATGTTGAGCACTCATGGCGGGCGACCTTACATCCTTGCAAAAACAACAAACGGCGCTTTAGTCTGTAAAAATTGTACACACATCACGTTACGATGCATACGCCGATCAAAAAAAGAACAGTTGTTGTTTAATCTTCCTGTGTTTTTGACTAAGCTCCAGTGCACAATAAAAATGAACATAGTTTCACAGTCTGATTTTAGCGCGCTTACTTATAGGCAAGCCCATGAATACAGTTCCCGATCTTCAGCTCCCGAGCCTTCCGGAAGTCACTCTGCGCGCGCTTGAAGCTTGCCATCGGGATGATAACTACCGCGCAATCAGCGAAATCGTATCCTCAGACACGGCCTTGGTGGTTCGGATCCTGGCTCTGGCCAACTCCGCCCTGTATGGCCCCACACCCGGAATACGATCCATTGATCAGGCGTTAATGCGCCTTGGAACCCAGCGCTTCAAAACACTGATACTGACCGTCGCTTTGCGCCAGATACTCTTCGACCTGGGTGGTGGCGCCTGGCAGCAATTGCGGGATTTCTGGCGCCATGCCCTGACAACCGCACTTACAGCACGGGCATTGGCGACCCTGACCCGCTACCCGGAAGCCGATGAAGCCTTCATGCTCGGGATGCTCCACAACATCGGTGAGCTGATCGCAATCAAGACGCCTGATATCGAGGCGCGGCAAGAATTCATGAATCGACAGTCCGAGATCGCAGCAGATCTGGTTACCTCCTGGGGGCTAGGATCAATGGCAGCAGATGCCATGCGCTACCAACAGGCGTTGCCCTCAGAGTTGCGGGACGCAGGGCATCTCGTAAAGGTTATCGGCCTTGCCACCCGCCTCGCCTTGTCTGATTCTGCCGGTATTGCAGCAGCGGGCACCATGTTCGGCCTTAGCGAAGACTTGATCCGGGAGGTCAACCGGCGGATCAACCACGACGTTTCCCGAATGGCAGAATCTATGGGGATTCCGCTGATCAATAGTTACAGCGCCGAGCCAGGATCAGAACAGCTCCGCGAGACCGTATTGCAGCAAGCCATCGCGCAGCAAGCCCTTGGTTTTGCAGATTTAGCCGGCACCGGCGGCGCCATTCTTGCGGAAACTGTCGGTAGTCTTACGTTGATTACCGGGTTACCGGTACTGTGCTTTGGGCTTGAAGATGACAGCCTTGTTTTGTTGTCTGGTACTGCAGGGGACAACCCCCGCCTGGCCGTATGCGCACAAGCCGGCGGCAGCGCCCTGACTGAGGCCTTTACATCGGGAAGGCTCACCAGCCTTGGTGGTCGCGTGCCCAACGTGCTCGACAACCAGCTTTTATCGCTACTCAGAACACCGTCGTTGACCGCTGTTCCAGTAATCACAGGTGATTGCTGCCTCGGCGTATTTGTAATGGGCACCGATGGCAAAATTCCCGACAGAACTGCAGATCTGGTCCGGCTGTTTATCCAACAGCTTTCAGCCGTTCTTCAGGACAAGAACCCTACCTTGGAGATCAGCACCGACGACGCGGACCTGGATCGCCAGATTGCGCTGGAAAAGCTGCACAGGCAGGTGCATGAAATCAGCAATCCTCTGACCATCATTCGCCAGTACATTCACCAGCTCAAGAGCCGGCTTAGCGATCCGGAAATGCAGAAAGAGCTGGATGTGGTGCGGGACGAACTGGACAGAGCAAGTAATTTACTACTGCAACTCAACCACACCAATGCTGGCGACATCAGCGACGGTACCGCCGACCTGAATACTGAAGTATCGAGCCTCGCCCGTGTACTGGAAGACAGTCTTTTCAGCAACGGCAACCTGAATTTGAACCTGCTACTGTGCAACACACCAACATTCGTTGATGCCGGCCCGCCTACTACCCGCCAGATCCTGATCAATCTGGTCAGGAATGCCGCTGAAAGCATGTTCGAGACAGGCGGCACCGTAACAATCAAAACCTTGGCTCCGGTATGGCAAGGGCACCGGAACTGGGTTGAGATGATAGTGACCGACACAGGCACCGGCATTCCCGAGAGCTTACGGGAAACCCTGTTTACACCGGGAAAAACCACAAAAGGAAAAGGCCACAGCGGTTTAGGCCTGAGCATTGTAAAACAGCTTGTTGATGACATGGAGGGCATCATTGCTTGTCACACAGGGCAGGAAGGCACCACCTTCCGATTACTGCTACCTGCGGCGAGCCTCGAACACACCAAGACCGACTGATAAACGATAGCGGATGCAGAGCAATGGCACCTGATCAGCCCAACAGGCATATCTCGCAAAATGCAGCGCGTATTTTAGTGGTTGATGACGAACCACGTCTGGCAAGCGCTTTGGCTACCCTGCTACGCAGTTGCGGCTACAACGTTTCCGAAGCCCATGGCGGGAAACAAGCCTGTGAACTGGCCGACACCCTTCGTTTTGATCTCGCTCTTCTCGATTTGCGCATGCCAGAGGTAGATGGCTTTGCGGTAATGAATCACCTCGACAGTCGGCAGCCCGAATGCGCAATTATCGTTATCAGCGGAGAGAGCTCGTTTGCAGCCGTTAGCCGCGCACTCAGGCGTGGCGCTCTGGACTACGTTCGCAAGCCGTTTGATCCGGAAGAACTCGTTGCCACAGTCAAAGGCGTCGTTGGCAAACAATCACTCCTCAAAGCCCACGAAGACATACAACTACGCCTTGAAAAGTCTGAAGCACTGCATCGTTACATCGTAAACAGCTCTCCCGATATCGTTTTTATGCTGGATGCCAAGGGGCACTTCTGTTTTATCAACAGCAAGATTGAAAGCCTGCTGGGCTACAAGCCAGCTGAGCTCTGCGGCAAGCACTTCCGGAACATTCTTGATGATCGTGATCTTGCGAGGGGTGTGTACGCCCTCAATGCGCCGGACATCAGCGCAGACAACCCCCGCACTCTTGAGATACGCCTCAAAACACGGGGTAGTCGCCAAGCGACGCGGCATTTCGAGATAACCGCGTTTCCCATTTCACCCCAGGCGTGGACACACAATAGCAGCACCAACGGCGGCGGAAGTGGTCAAAACGCCAGCTACTACGGCACAGCCCGCGATGTCACAGAGCGCAAAGAAGCCGAAGCCTTTATAAATTTCCAGGCTTATCACGACCTGCTCACGCGCCTGCCTAACCGTGCGCTGTTCAAAGATCGTCTGGAATTAGCCATCACCCACGCGCGCCGCAGCACCCAAAAGCTTGCGGTGATGTTTCTTGATCTGGACCGTTTCAAAATCATCAACGATACCCTTGGCCACGCTATGGGGGATCGACTGTTGCAAGCCGTCACCCAGCGACTGGAAGGCTGCCTGCGCAAGGGCGACACCTTGTCACGCTTCGGCGGCGATGAATTCACTCTGTTACTGCCGTCGGTTCATGGCCAGGAGGATGCAAGCCAGATCGCCAGAAAGCTCATCAAGACGCTGAAAGCACCGTTCCTGCTAGGCGAGCATGAAGTGTATGTGGGTGTCAGTATTGGTATCGCTATCTATCCGGAAGCAGGCTGCAGCATGGATCAGCTGATCCAGAATGCTGACATTGCCATGTACCACGTTAAAGCCCGAGGCAAGGACAGCTATCGCTTTTACTCCGAGAGCATGAGCATCGACAGCACTCACCGCTTGCTGCTGGAGCGGGATCTGCGCATGGCATTTGAGAAGAAAGAGCTGCGAGTATTTTATCAGCCTCAGGTTTGTGCCCGCACGGATCAAATCGTCGGGCTCGAAGCTTTGGTGCGCTGGCAGCACCCTGAACGCGGCCTGCTCTACCCCCGGGATTTTCTCAGCCTGGCTGAAGAAACCAAGCTCATTGGTCTGCTGAGCGAGCAGGTTCTGGATCAGGCCTGCCGGGATGTTGGCCAGTGGATCCGCGCCGGCCATAAAAACTTGCGCCTGGCCGTCAACCTGTCCCCTATTGAGGTGGAGCATCCCCGGTTTGTGGAAACCTTGATAGAACGGGTCAACGTCAACCAGTTTCCTCCTAAAAATCTGGAAATCGAAATTACCGAAAACGTGATCATGAACGACCTGGAGCAAATCAGTCACAAGCTCCGGGAGCTGGCAGATATCGGCGTGCGCATCGCAATCGATGACTTTGGCACTGGTTATTCATCACTGAACTACTTGCACAGACTGCCTATCCACACCCTGAAAGTTGATCAGTCCTTCGTGAAAGCCATCCGAAGTGGCATCGACGATGCCTGTATCGTTAACGCGATTGTGGCCATGGCCCACGGGCTCAAGCTGGAAATTGTTGCGGAGGGCGTAGAGACGGAAAAGCAGCTCGATTACCTACGCGCACTCGGCTGCCATCAGGTACAAGGATTCTTCTACGGCCCCGCACAACCTGCTGCAGAAATCAGCAAACTGTTGGCGCAGCCCGAAACCAAAATGGCGGTAGCCGTTTCACGCTGATCAGCGCCCCAAAATACTGTCTTACAATCCTAGCCCAAATCTTGAATCTGTTATCAAAGTGTTGCCTCAGGTTACTTTGTGTATCTCGAAATGGGGATTACGGCACATACTTTCTCTGCTCCGCTCAATAGACTTGAATCACAAAGACATTGGCCATCGAAACATCCTGACAAGTCAGGATGGCAAAAAAACACAATAACGATGGCAGCATTCAAGCTAACAAGAACAGGCAGCAGTTATCATGCGTGACAAGTACCGCTACATAGGCCCCGTATACGATTTCCTCAGCAACCTTTACAGCGGAAAAAACATCCACCGCTGTAAAACAGCCATGCTGGACGTAGAAACAGTTAAACCCGGAGACCGCATTCTGTTTGCTGGTGTTGGCCATGGCAGAGATGCCATACGTGCAGCGGAACTGGGCGCAGACGTTACAGTTGTTGACCTGTCAGAAACCATGCTTCGCAAGTTCGGAGAAGCCCAGGAAAGCGAAGCCCCCCACCTCAACATCCGCCGCATTCACAGTGACATCATGAAAGTGGATGAAGTCGGTCAATACGACATGGTTGTGGCCAACTTTTTCCTCAATGTATTTGACGAAACCATGATGGTAAAGGTCCTGGAACACCTGATCCAATTGGGCAAGGAAGACGCCCACATTGTTGTTGGCGATTTCTGCTACCCAACCGGCAATGTACTCTCACGCGCGTTCAAAAAGCTGTATTGGTACATGGCCGTTTTTACCTTCTGGCTGTTTGCCAACAATGCTTTCCACAAAATTTACAACTACCCGGAACACATGCGCAGCCTTGGCCTTGAAGTAACGGAGAAAAAGCATTTCAAACTGCTGAATATGGATTGTTACTGGTCAATTCTCGGCCGCAAGCAGGCATAACAGGTCATCTGCCAAATAATAAAAACCGAGGAGATTCACCATGTCAGATCAAATTCTTGCTCTCGACCAGGCCTCCGAGCTTGAAAGCAACGCTTTTGCCTTCAGTGAGCGGGTGGGTTACCTGAAGAGGTTTGGCGGCCACTCCCAATCTTTCTCTACCCTGCAGCCCGGGATGCAGTATTTTGACGTACCGGGCATGGGTTATGTGGCCTACATGCGCCAGTGGGGCACAACCATCGTTCTCTCAGACCCCGTCTGCGCCCCCGAAAACTTTGGTGCGGTTCTGGAACTGTTCCAAAAACGCTTCCCTAACGCTTCCTATGTGCAGGTTTCCAAGCCGGTTGTGGACTTCTTGCACCAGCGCTTTGGTTTGTACGGTACACAGTTTGGCAGTGAGTCCCGGATCGACTTGGGCAAGTGGTCTCTCAGCGGCAAGAAAAAGCAAATTCTGCGCACGGCACTGAATCAGGCTGAAAAAAGTGCCATTACCGTGCAGGAACGCTTCAGCGACGACCACACCCGCGAAATTTCGGAAGCCTGGATTCGTACACGCAAATGCAAAAGTAATGAAATCCGTTTTCTGATTCGCCCCATGGACATGGAATACCGGGAAAATGAACGCCGATTTTATGCGTATCAGGATGGCAAAGCGGTCGGATTTATCTACTTTGATCCGATTTATCGCGATAACGAGATTATCAGCTACGTCCCTAATATTTCCCGTGCCAACGCGGATTTCAAACAGGGCATTTTCTATACCCTGATGGCACATGCGATGGAGGCATTTAAAGCCGAAGGCGTGCCCTATCTGGATCTGGGGCTTATCCCGCTATCCCTTGACTCAACCACGGAACATCAGGAAGGGCGGCTTTTAAAGCGCATTCTGCACGGCATCTACAACCGGGGTAATTTTATCTATAACTTTAAGGGACTGGAGTTCACTAAATCACGGTTCCGCGGCGACAACTTCAAGACCTACTGCTGCCACAAGCGGAGCATACCGGCGCTTGAGTTTATTGCCATGTTCAAACTGACCCAGGTGCTATGACCCTGAAGGCCAATTCCCGACAACCCTGGTAGGCTGCAGGCCCACGATTGCCATATAATTGGCAACACCTTCCGGAGCCTTACCGGTGAACAGGGCTGCCGCCACAGGCTCGCCTTTAACGTCACTGGGCGCCGCCGCGGTATAAGGCTTTGCGGCTTGCGCCAGAAGCCAGGCAACACGGCGCGCAATTGCCTCCCCGGAATCCACCCAGAACTTCACCTCCGGCAGACTTAACCGAAGATTATCCAACAACAGTGGATAGTGAGTACACCCGAGAACAACGGTATCCACTCCAGCATTTCGCAGGCTAGCAACTGCGCTATCGAGTTCAGCCTGAGGCACAGCTACCCCTCTGGCCAAATCCTCCGCCCACTGAACCAACGCCGGGTGCCCAACACGCTCAACCTCGCAGTGAGAGGCAAACTCCCGCACCAACTCATCGAGATAGGGCCGGCGCACCGTTGCAGGCGTGGCCAGAAGCCCAATCCGCTGATTGAGGGTTTGAGCGGCTGCCGGCTTCACCGCAGGTACAACACCCACTACCGGCACAGCTGTTATGGCACGCACGTGCGGCAGAGCAACCGTGCTGGCCGTGTTGCAGGCCACAACAATCGCATCACACGGATAGTGTTCCAGCGCCTTCGCAATGAGCGAACTACAACGCTCAACTACGACAGATTCTGTCTGGTTTCCGTAGGGAAAGGCCGCGTTATCAGCCAGATAGACAATAGAAGCATGCGGAAGTTTTTTATGGACGCAGGCTGCAACGCTTAACCCGCCAACGCCTGAATCAAAAACCAGAACCCGCGGTAAGCCATGCTCACTCAAAGCCGGTCACTCCGCCAGTAATCATTCTTTCCATATCCCGTATCAGCCGCCCGGAAATCGTAGTATCCGGTGGTACTGGCGGCCTGCTACCGGGCAAAAACCAACCTGCATCGGCCAGCTCATCTTCCTGCAGAACCAGTTCGCCACCGGCATAATCAGCAAAAAAACCCGCCATCAACTGGTGGGGAAATGGCCATGGCTCAGACGCCTGGTATTTAATATTGGTCACATCCAGGCCGGTCTCTTCTTTTACTTCACGGACAACTGCAGCTTCCAGACTTTCCCCCGGCTCCACAAAACCCGCAATCAAACTGTAAAAATGGCGCTTAACCCGAGAAGACTTGGCCAAAAGGTAGTGATCCTCTTTGCGAATCACCACGATTACACAGGGTGCAAGCCGCGGATACCAAGGAATATTGCAATTACTACACCACTTTGCTCGTTCCCGCCGATGAAATCCCGTGCTACCACCACAACGGCCACAGTATTGATGATCCTGAAACCACTGCCAAACCTGAAAACCGGTGCTAAGCATGGCCGCAGGCACATCACTGATCATCAGTAAGGCGTCGCGAAGAGAAACAACATCACCGGCGACACCCATGGATTCAGGCACCTCAGTCACGAAAACCCGGCGACCATCAACACTTCCCAAAGAGACAAAGCGAGCATTACCTGCCTGCGCAGGCAGACTTTCCAGTGGCTGCAACCATCCGTCACCCGGCTTGAGCACACCAGATCCTGACAGTGCCAACACAAGGTCTCCCCGCTCGGGCTGTCTGGTTGTCCATCCGGGGCTCCACTGAATTGTTGATGTCGCCATCTAGCATCGCACCTTGTAGTGTTAAACGGGCCAAACAGGAATGTATCACACACAAGAGAGCTGCAAGAATGAAGCATTGGCTTTCCGGCTCTCACTCAACCAAGTAAACTTGGCGGCTGTTTTTTCATCGGAGCGACATTTTATGCGTCTTTACCAGGGTATTCGAAGCCTGATCCTGACACTTTTCCGGAAAATCCTGTTTTTATGGGTTCGGACAGATGTCAGCGGGAACAGCGCTGAAGCACTGGGGTTGTCGCCTGAAAAGCCCGTTTGCTATGTGCTGCAATACAGCTCGTTATCCAGTCGCCTTGTGCTTGAGCAGGAAGTGATACGAGCAAAACTGCCCGGTGCAACCACCTCGCTTCCGGTTAAAAATGGTCCCTCGCACTCATTCTTTTTTCTCTACCGCCGAGCGGGCGGGGCATTCCGAAAACGCCAGGCGCCCGTTCCAACCCCTGATTTCCAGGCGTTGGTGCGCTACGGCCTGGAAAACCCGGAGAAGGATGTACAGATTGTTCCTGTATCCCTGTTCTGGGGGCGCTCTCCAGACAAAGAAAAGTCCCTGGTGAAACTGCTTTTATCAGACACCTGGTCTGTTGCTGGCCGACTACAGAAATTCCTGATTATTCTGGTGCATGGCCGCAACACCTATGTGCAATTCAATAAGCCCTTCCCCCTGAAGCAGATTGTTGAAGAGTATCGCCACAGCGAAGAGCGCGCCAACCGTAAGCTTGCCCGTATTTTGCGAACCCACTTCCGCAAGGTTCGACAAGCGGTGCTGGGCCCGGATTTGTCGCACCGGAGAACACTTGTAGAGGGCCTGGTAAGAACTCAGGCTGTTAAAGAGGCTATCCGGGAAACCGCAGCCAAAGAGGACCTGGCGCCAGAAAAGGTGCGTGCCCGGGCCTACAAATACGCTGATGAAATTGCCGCCAGCATGTCCATCGTCACCATCCGTATTTTTGAGGTACTACTTGCCTGGCTCTGGAACCGTATCTACAAAGGCATTGCCGTTAACAACATTCGCGTGGCCAAGGAGACGGCTCAGAACAACACGGTGATATATGTGCCCTGCCACCGCTCCCACATCGACTACCTGTTGCTGTCTTATGTGCTCTACAAAAACGGCCTGATGCCGCCGCACATCGCAGCAGGCATCAACCTGAACATGCCGATATTGGGGCCAATCCTGCGCCGGGGTGGGGCCTTCTTCATGCGCAGAAGCTTCCGGGACAACCCGCTTTACAGCACCGTTTTCAACGAATACATGCACGTAATGTTCACCCGTGGCTATTCGGTTGAATATTTTGTAGAAGGCGGTCGCAGCCGCACCGGCCGTATGCTGCAACCCCGCCCGGGCATGCTCGCCATGACAGTGCGCAGCTTTCTGCGCGATCACCGCAAGCCGATTGTTTTTGTTCCTGTGTACATCGGGTATGAAAAGGTTATGGAAGGGCGATCTTACCTGGGCGAACTCCGGGGTAAGAAAAAGCAGAAAGAAAGCGTGTTCGGGCTGGCAAAATCCGCCCGCAACCTTGGCAGCTCCTTCGGCAAAGTTGCACTCAACTTTGGCGAGGCCATACATTTGTCTGAGGTGTTGGACGATGTCCGCGACAGCTGGCGCGATGAGGCTTACAGCTCAGAGTATCGTCCTGCCTGGCTCAATGAGGCGGTTGGCGAACTATCACAGCGCGTTGCCTCCAACATCAACGCATCGGTAGCAGTAAACCCCATTGGCATGATCGCAACCGTATTGCTTGGCGCTGAAAGGCTGGCCATGGATGAGGGCCAGCTTATTCGCTTGGCAGATCAGTACGCACACCTGCTCAAAACCTTCCCCTACGCCGATACCGTCACCTTGCCTGAGGGCTCAGGCAAAGACTGGGTTACCTACTGCGAATCCATGGGGCTGATCTCGCGCCAACCCCAGAAGCTGGGTGACATCATTGGGCTGGAAGGCAGCAATGCCATACTGATGACTTACTACCGCAACAACATCCAGCACCTGTTTGCACTGCCCGCCCTGGTGGCTAGCCTGTTCGAGAACAAAAGCTCACTTGCACGGGAAAGAATCGTCCATCTTGCCAGCGTAGCCTATCCCTACATTCAGTCTGAACTGTTCCTGAAGTACCAGCCTGAAGAAGCGGAAGCGGTGATTAACCAGTGGATTGACGTTCTGGTAGAGCAGGGTCTACTGGTTGCCCAGGATGACGACAGAATCGCGCGCCCTGAAGAAGGCACTGAAGCCATGCTGCGCCTCAGAGTACTGTCCCGATTCATCATTCAGACGGTGGAGCGGTACCATATCGCACTGGGCATACTGCGTAAAAATGGTTCAGGGACGATTACCGCAGCAGAACTGGAAGAACAGTGCACCTTGCTGGCAGAACGTATGTCCATATTGTTCGGGCTGAATGCACCTGAGTTTTTCGACAAGAGCCTGTTCCGGAATTTCATCGCTAACATGCAGAGCAATGACGTTTTAACCACCGACGAGAACGGACTGCTCTGCTATGGCGAAGGCCTCGATGAAGTGGCGGATGATGCCCGACTGGTGCTGAGCGTGGAGAAGCGACAGGCTATTCAGCAAGTTACTATGCTTGGCGTATGACGCCTGAACTCAAACGTCACCTGCAGTTATTTGTTGGGCGCTTGTCGCATTTTGCTTCTTCATAATAACCAGCGCGATTCCACCGAGAATAGCTACAGACGCCAATACCAAACGCAGGGTTACGGGTTCACCCAAAATAATGACGCCACCCAGAGCCGCAATAATCGGAACACTCAGTTGAATTGTCGCGGCATTAGTGGCCTTCAACCCAGGTACGGCTGTGTACCAAATGGCGTAACCGACCCCGGACGCCAGTGCCCCCGACGAAACTGCATACCAGAACCCATCAGTATCGAGCGACGCACCGCTCAACATGAATATGCTCATTGCTATTGTGATCGGAACAGCGCGTAGAAAATTCCCCGCTGTAACCCTGGTCGGATCCCCCCCTCCCTTCCCGCGCAGGGAGTAGATGCCCCATGCAATGCCGGAAACCAACATTAACAAGGAACTATATAGTGGCGGTGCTGAGAGTCCCGGCAGCATGAGGCCAATTAACCCCCCGAAAGCGAGGGAAAGGCCAATGAGTTGCGGTATATGCAATCGTTCCCCACCCCAAATACCATAGCCGATCATGGTCGCTTGGACGGCGCCAAAGAGTATCAACGCACCAGTTGCTGCAGACAAGCCTGTATAGGCAAATGAAAAGCCGGCGGCATAAACAAACAACGCAAGAGCAGATGTCCAGTTGCCACCGCCGGCAGGTGAGCTGTGCCTCATTCGCACGATTAGCCAAAGCACCAAGGCACCGGAAACCAATCGAATAGTCGTAAAACTGGCTGCGTCGATACTGGTATCCCTGAGCGCAGCCCGGCACAGCAATGAATTACCTGCAAAAGCAACCATGGCTAATGACGTAAGAACAATGATGCGGGCATTCGACATTAAACGTTTTCCTATGAGCATCTAATATCTAAAGCGCCTTCAGATGCCCACTTGTTTGGGAAAATGGCGCATGGAATTAAAACTAGAAGACCATTTAACGCTATAAACGGCATTCTCGCTTTCTTGATATCAACGAGTCGCCCCCCCGAAATTATGGTTCGGGCGGTATCCAGATGTGATGCCTGTCGACCTACCTGATAACGCCATCGGAAATAGTGATATCTCAGCGAGAACTTTTCTAGTTTTGAGGTCTTCCTGCTCGATCATGTTTTCTGCCTAACGCCTTGGCTTTGCGGCGCACCGGAGCGCCGGCGTAGGTGCGTCCGACAACGGCTATTGGCTAAATGCTTGCATGCGCATCCGCATGCGCATAAACTTAGACCATCCATTAAATAGCCACTTGGAGGCTCGAATGGCAGAACTCTACAACGTAGCTGCACCCAAAAAAGCGGCAAACCTCTCAATCAATAGCGATCTGCTGCGTAAGACCCGTGAACTAAACATTAACCTGTCTGCTACCCTCGAGCGAGCGCTGAAAGAAGAGCTCTCAAAACGTCAGTCAGAACAATGGGTTGAAGAAAATCGCGCCGCGATAAAAAGTTACAACGACTTTGTCGAACAACATGGATGCTTTGGCGACGAATTCAGGGAATTTTGATGGCACAGTTCGATGTATACCCCAACCCAAGCAAGACCAGCAAAGCGCACTACCCTTACCTTGTCGATATTCAGAGCAGCCTGCTGAGCGAGCTGGCAACGCGCATCGTCATCCCCTTGGGGAAACTCTCCGCATTTAGTGGTGAAGCCATGCAAGGAGTCACACCTGAAATCAGCTTTGAAGACCAAGAGCTTCTGCTGTTAACGCCTCAAATTTCCTCTGTTTCAGAAAAGCATCTCAAAAACCCGGTTGGCTCTCTATCGCACTTTAGAGACCAAATTGTTGGAGCCTTGGACATGGCTATCACCGGGATTTAACGCCCGCCATAAACAGCGTGAGGAACGAGCGTCCGGCGACCGCAGGGAGCGAATTTAGTGGCCTTGTTACGTGTCACTGCTCGAGGACACCAAATGAATAATGTTGGATGGACTTGATATCCAGAACGCCTTAAACCCACTTGGAAGTGGCTCGATCTCGTCTCTACGATGGCAACCTTGCTCCTTGAGATATTCAGAGGCTGCACCAATATCGCTGGTGACGACTTCCAACCAAATCTCAGACTGGCTTAAACCAGGCATGCAGTCGAGCCACAGAACTTTGTCCCCAAATTCAAATCTTGGTGTGTCGTTCGGGCCATTGGATTGTATCTCAGTGAAGCGGAGCACATCTCTATAGAATCGTACCGTGCTCTGATACTCGTGAGCCGGGATTTTCATGGCTATGTTCTTGCCTGGCTGAAATTCCAGATCCATGCGATAGCTCCTCCATATGGGAACACGTAACAGCTAATTATATTCCTACCTCGGACACGCCTATGGTTTCGGGCTCACGGTGAGCTTGACTAACCCACTCCCTCATTTGTTCATGATCGAGGACGAACTGCATATATTCTGAAGATACCGCCGAGACCTCGATCCCGTAGGTTTTAAATCGCGACGCAACTGGTGCAAACATGCAATCTGCAATAGAGAACTCACCGAACAACCACGGGCCGGTAGCCGAATAGGTTTCTCGGTACTGCGACCAGATTCGGTCTATCCGAGCTATCTCTCGTTCAAGGGTTGTATTAAAAGGGACTTTGCGTCCGATTGCGCGGCAATTCATTGGCAATTGGCCTCGAATTTCTGTGAAACCCGAGTGCATTTCTGCGCAGCAAGATCTTGCTTCCGCTCGTGCACGAATGGAACTTGGCCATCCGCGGCCGTCCAGATACTGCTCTGAAATATACTCGCAAATTGCCAGCGAATCCCAGATGACCAAGCCCTTGTCTTTGAGCACCGGGACTTTCCCTGCGTCGGTATGCTGGGCAAGCGCAGTGTATGTATCGTCTTGATTCAGCGGAATCCGCACTTCCTTAAAAGGTAACTCGTGGACTGACAAAAGTAGCCAAGGCCTTAACGACCATGACGAGTAATTTTTATTCCCTATTACGAGCTCCAAAGTTCACTCCTTGAAATATAACGCCCGCATTTGCGGTTGGTTTGGAGCGCAGCGGAAAACCAGTCCGACAACATGCGATTGTTATGTGTTTTTAAATTGCGATGTACGATAATCTATCTCCGGTGCTTTGCGACTCCCAGCGTTGCGAATTTCCTCTGGTATATGACATTTAAGCGTTTCTGAATCAACGTTGGTGTAATTTGCTAGAAAATAAGCCATATGACAAAGATATTCATATATAATTTTTCTATAGTTTTCAGTAAGATGCTGGCCAGCATTGCGCTCTAGCTCAGTTACCGTACGACTAATGAAAACCGGAATCACTTCGTAGTTACTACTGAAGAATAGTGCGACTATTTGGCTGACATAAGAGACCATGGGGTAATTTCTGTGATTCCGTCGATAGCACTGCTCAGGAACCAGATTCTCTTGGTTCAAAGACACATGAAATTTCTTTATCTCACTGCGTGCTTCTTTTGCACCCACTAATGGTGATGTCATTTACTCTCCTGACACATAACACTTGGGTAACCTGCGCCGCCAGGCGTCAGGTTGACACTTTTGTTATGTGTGAACTTTGCTCATTATTTTTTCTTTGTAAGCATCAATAGTATTGTCTGCACACTCATTAGGATGAATCTCTATTAGATTACGCCAACTATTAAATTGTTGGTCGTCGATTACTACCTGAGGCTTGGGTAGAAAACCTGTAAAGCAGTACTCTATTCCGAACTCAGCTGCGCTTTCCCTTGCGTAATCAGCTCCACCTGAACTCCAGCAGTATAAAGTTGCCCCCTGTTCATTCAGTTCTTTTATATGCTCTATTACATTTGGCATAGGGATACGCTTACGCCCATAGTTTCTAACTATGGTTTCATCAACATCAACGTATATACATATTGACACTTCTATATCCTTACCATATTGAACATAACGCCGAAAATAAGCGGCGGCCCGACAGGGGCGTCCGGTGGAGGCCGCGGGCCGGAACGTACTTAATTGATTTGTTAGGGCTTGTACTTCGCCAAACAAAGCTCAGCCTCTAAACTTAAAATTCTGGTCAGAAGAGACAGGACGTACTCGTCATAGTCCTTGAACAGCTGTTGGGCCTTCTCCTCATCCTCAGAATTCACCCGAAATTCGCCAGATGGGTGCTGATCTTTCAGGGCCGAAACTCGGTCATGGGCCGCTAAAATTTCGTCGAGAATTTGGTCAGGGACCTTCCCTCTAAATTGCTCAGAAAACTTATTCTTACTGGGAAAAGGGATTACGTTAGACATATTTTTCCTCGGCTCTTTGCAGCCCTAACGCTTGCAGCATGCGCGCCTGCGGAATGGAGCCGAAGGCGCAATGTAGTGGGCGTCGCCGTGCCTGCACTTGTATGGATAATTTCTCAGATTATTCGCGGTGCTCATCGTCGAGCACCTGCTTGATCTTCCCGTTCCCGACATGACGAGCCCCTTCCTGAAGGCGCCATTCAAGCC
>NZ_JAVIXR010000018.1 GCF_031157525.1 Marinobacter sediminicola | reverse complement strand
AACTGAATAAGCAGGAGTAGCATTTGATGTTGGGTAAAATCCGACTCAGTCCCATTTTGGAGCTGTGCGTGAAGGAACTGGACGTAATGGAGCAAGGCTGGATCGAGGCCTACGAAACAAGGTAGCTTGTCTAGCGCCGGGGCCAAGCCTTCGGGGACGTCTGCAACCAAAAACCGGTTATCGTCGGTCGCAGCATATCCATGGCCAATTCCCGCGGGAATAATTGCCGCTCGATGCTGCGCAACCTCCCCTTCCTTGGCATCTACTGACAGAGATAACGTTCCCACCAACGGCAATACCAGTTGATGATGGTCGTGGGAGTGGCTTTTTCCCTCGTCCTCGTAGGTTCGTATATGCAAGCCGATCTCAGAATACTTCATGCGACCAGTATAATCAGAAACACATGAGAGTCATTACAGAACCACTCTTTCATCCATCTCTCATGCGGGATCCGTCCGAGCCAGCGATGAATTCTGGTCGATCGATTGCATTGAAACGACCGGCTGAGATGCTTCTAGCCGGTCGGCTTCCGTTTACGGGAGCAAACACCCCACAGATACAAAGAGCAGTTTCCTCACAGGTAATCCCGGGTGGACTGGACACTCGCATAGGCAAACCCAAGAGCCGCCATAGCCGTGGCATGAACCTGTGCCGCAGGCACGGTCACACCGTTGAACTCCAAGTCCATCGTGGCGCAGGCATCTTCCAGCACAGTGACCTTATAGCCAAAGTCTGAAGCGGCGCGGCTGGTGGCCTCGATGCACATGTGGCTCATGGCACCGATCACCACCACTTCCTCAATATCGTTGGAATCCAGCAGCTCTTTCAGGTTGGTTTTCAGGAATGAGTTGGGGTAGTTCTTGAGAATAACCGGCTCATCGCCTTCCGGTGCCACGGATTCGTGGATGTTCACGCCGTCTGAGCCAGGTGTGAACACAGGCGCATTCGGATCCGGGAACTCGTGGTGAACATGCACCAGCAGGTCTTTGTTCTGACGCGCTGCGTCGATCACCTGTGCCGCCTTGGCGGCTGCCTGCTCAATATTCACCAGTGGCAGTTTGCCAGAGGCAAAATACTCATTCTGGATATCGACAACAATAACGGCTCGTTTACTCATTAGACGGTTCCTCATTTGGTCATTTATTTCAGGTGTGTTCTGGTCAGAAAGAAAGACTCTCACCATCCGCCGGAATCAAAACCTGCTCATCAATTCCCTCGCTCTGAACGAACTCCGCCAATTCCTCGCGGCTCAGGGTCATATGGTTCACGGCGTCCATGTGCACGGCGACAATGTCCGCATCTGGTAAAGCTCGGTGCACTCGCAGGGTATCTTCTTTGCCCATGATGATCGAGTCGCCCTCAAAGCCTGTCAGTTCCGCCGCCCCGGCATTCAACACAACAACGTCCGGCTGAAAGCGCTCCAATGACTGAACCACTTCATCACGCCACACGGTATCGCCTACCACGTAAGTGGTTTCCTGCCCCTCGGCTTCAAAAACCACACCCATGATTTCACCGAGCGCCTTGGCCAGCTCGGGAATGGCATAAAGGGTATTGGAGCCGTGTTGGCCGCCGGTTTTATGGAGTATCACGCCGCCGAATTCAGCCTCGCCATCCAGAATACGCACATCCTTGAAGCCTTGTGAGCGGATCAGCTCGGCATCCGCCCCGTTCTGCACAAACAGGGGAATGTTCTTCGGCAACAGCTTCTGGGCGGCATCGTCCCAGTGGTCCAGGTGGGTATGGGTAACGATCACCGCATCGGTACCCTCAATCACATCCTCAGCGGCCATGGGCAAGCCCACCAAAGGATTACGCAGCTCACTGCGGTAAGTGTCCGGAAAGCCCGGGTAAGCTCCTTGTTCGGCCAGCATAGGATCAATCAGAAAGGTGGTCTCTCCGTATGTAACCTTGATGGTGGCATTGCGGATTTGCTGTATCTGGTGGCTGGGTTCCCGGGTATACGATTCGGCGAAAGCAGCGCCAGTAAAAACAGTCGAAGCAAGCATCAGGGCGCCAGCGAAAGTTTTGATCAACATGGTATTTATCCTCCAACAGGGTGTTCGTTGATGGAGTAAGTCTACGGAGATGTGATCACCACCAATATTGACCTGAAAGACAATGATCGAAAGAATCGGGCCAAGCAGTTATTATCAGGTTAAATGAACCACAGGAGTGACACCGTGGCGCTACCGAAAGTCGGGCTTATCCTTCACCCACAATTCAGCCCCTTCCATTTCTCTGTTCCTTACATGGTGTTCAGTATTGCCTTGCCCGACGGCCCCTTGTTCGAGTTGCTGATTATCACCCCAGACGGCAAGCCCCTCACATCCGAACGGGCCATGACCGTTCAGCCAGATGGCGGGCTGGAATTATTGGATGCGGTTGATATTGCGGTAGTACCCGGCTGGCACGATCTGAGCGAAGCCCCACCGCCGCAATTGGCGGAGGCTCTCACCCGCTGCCATGAACGGGGCGCACATGTGGTAGGCCTTTGCTACGGCACCTATGCGCTGGCCTATGCGGGTTTGCTGGATAACAAGAGAGCCTCGACCCACTGGCTGGCAGAACAGGACTTCCTCAATAGGTTTCCACAGGTGAATCTGGATACCAACGCCCTCTATGTGAAGGATGACCGGCTGGTCACGTCCGCTGGCACAGCTGCGGGGCTGGATTGCTGCCTGTTTCTGGTGCGGGAGTATTACGGTGCCAGGACCGCCAATACCCTTGCCCGCCTGATGGTTGTTCCGCCGCACCGGGAAGGTGGCCAGGCTCAGTTCATTGAGCAGCCGGTCGCGATGTCCACCCAGGATGCTCACATCAACCGGCTGCTGGATTACCTGCGGGAACATCTGGCCGAAACTCACACCATCGATGAGTTGGCTGCCCACACCAAAATGAGCCGACGCACCTTCACCCGCCACTTTCAGAAGGCAACGGGCATGACGGTGATGGAGTGGTTGGTGAGTGAGCGACTTCGGCGAGGACGGGAACTGCTGGAAACCACATCACTTTCAGTGGAAGCCATCGCGGAAAAAATCGGCTTCCATACCGCAACGTCCTTCCGGCAACACTTCAAGCAGCGTCACCATGTAAGTCCTCGGGTTTGGCGCAAAACGTTTGGTGAGAATGCCTGACATTCCGAGTGTTCGGGAATGTCACTGCGGTGATGACGTTAACCCAGTCTGCCAAACTCAAGAGGCATGACCCCTGATCCGTTAAGCATCTCGCGGTTGCAGGCGCTTGAAATCAAGTTCTGCTACTACTAGCGCGATCAAGATCAACCCCCCGCCAGCCATGGTCCGAAGACTGAGAGGCTCCCCGAGCATGATCATGCCGGCGAGGGCTGCGAAAATAGGCTCGCAAAGATAGGTTAATGCAACTTTCTCTTCTTCAAGATACCTTTGAGCGGAGCTTTGTATGCTGTACATGTAAGCAGTACCAAGCAGGCCCGCAAACATAATCCCCTCCCAAAAGTGCGTATCTGAAGGCATCCATACTGCTTGCTTATCGAACAGTGCCGCGAGACCACTGCCGAGACTGCATACCGTCATCGCAATTGTCACTGTCAGCATTGCGTCACATCGATGTGAGAAATACCCTACAGTCATTACATAGCAAGCAAAGAACACTGCACAGGCCATCGTCCATAGATCGCCAACATTCAGGTGTAAACCGTATTGCGCGACTATCAAATAAAGCCCGAAAAGTGCAATTGAGCAGGAAATCCATATGCGGTTTTGCACTGGCTTTCGGAATAGGCCCCACTTGAATAGCGGAATCAGAAGAACATCCAGGCCGGTGATAAATGCGGTGTTGGTGACACTGGTGTGTTGTAGCCCAATAGTCTGAAACACGTTCCCTAAGAGCAACGGAAGTCCAATCAACGCGCCGGCGACAATGGTTTTCCGGTTCAGGCGGTTGAATCTTTTCGCGAACAGTACCGCGAGGACTATTGCTGCCAGGGCAAATTTATAGGTCAGGAAGACATAAGGTGAGCCGTCTGCCACACCGACTTTGACGAAAGAGAACGACACTCCCCAGAAGGCCGTTCCAAGTATGAGTAACAGGAGGAATACGTGAGACTTTTGCATGTTTCTAACCATTTGTTGGGATTACAAAATGGTTAGAGTATGCGGAGGCCGCAAAAAGGCCCGGTGTCGCTCCCAATTTCTTCTCTAACGTTAGAGCGGACCAGTACAGATGCCTTAAGCTGGCACAAGTATACACTTCCCCACGCAGGGTGTGATAGCCGGACGCTTTCGTTGAATCAACTCAACGCAACCTTCAGCCCGATGCCTGTCAGCAGACAGCCAAAGAGGTTGTTCTGGACTCTGTGGTATCGGGCGTTGCCGCTGGTAGCTGCCGAGAGTGCCCGCCCCAGAACTGCGTAGGTAAAATCAAAGATCAGTCCGGTCAGCACCAGAATTAGTGCCAGTATGGCGAACTGTCCCGCAATGCCTGAGCGTTCCGGGTGGATGAACTGCGGAAGCAGTACAGAGCAGAAGATCAGGGATTTGGGGTTGAGCAGGTTAGTTGCCAGCCCTCTTTGGAAATCAGCCAGATATCCCACGGATGGCAGATTACCTGCCGCTGACTGGGGTTGATCAGGGAGAGAATGACCTGTCCGGAAGAATTGCCAACCCAGGTAGAGCAGATAAGCCGCGCCCAGTAATCGTACCGTGTGGTAGGTCCAGGGATGAGTCGCAAACAGAGTCGCAAGCCCCACCGCCGCCAGCAGAACATGGCAGCCCCGGGCAATGGCAAGGCCCACAGCGACGGCCATGGCGTTTCTGGGGCCACTGCTCACGGAGGTACCAAGTACCAGGAGCATGTCCGGTCCTGGCGTAAGGTAAATCGCAACGAGCGCAGTCAGGAACAGTAGAAGGTCAGCCACGGGTCATGTCTCTTGCTGGTATTAAAGCCTTGATTATACCGTCCGTTGCTTAGCGGATGGTTGCGCTTTCAGCCACAAAAGAATATAAAATTGGTGCTATTCGCTAATTTTATTCTTATATGGAGATTCTTATGCCAATCCATAAGTTAGACCGATTTGATCGAAAGCTTCTGGAGGCACTGCAGACGGATGGCCGCGCGCCCAACACGGATCTGGCCGAGGGAATAGACCTGTCCCCGTCGCCTTGCTCACGGAGGGTGCGGCTGCTTGAAGAGTCCGGGGTGATCAAGGGCTACAGCGCAATCCTGGATCAGGAAAAAGTGGGTTTGGGGCTAACCGTATTCGTTGGCATCAAAGTGGAGCGTCATCAGGAAAAGGAAGCCGAGGCTTTTTGCGAGGCGGTAAGTGTCATGCCGGAAGTGGTGATGGCTCACCTGGTGTCCGGGGAGTCGGATTTCCTGTTGCAGGTTGTGGTGCCCGATCTTCGCGCCTACAAGGAGTTTTTGAGCAATACGCTGCTCAAGTTACCTGGAGTTCGGGACATTCGAAGCAACTTTGCGATCCAGACCGTCAAACCCCAATCGCCACTTCCGCTGATTCATTTGCCGGGGTAAACCGGCCACCAGACATCGATTATCTTCAGATACGGAATACCCGTGATCATTACCGGAGGGAACAACAGCGGCCCGGTTCTATGCCACGACACACTCAGTTTTTCAAAAAATAGCGAAAGCTTCCCCCAGTTCGGTCACGCCCACGGTGCCGGCCACCTGTTGATTGACAAAAACCCAGAAACAGCTTCGCGTGCCAAAATAAGGGCCATCAGAATAATTAAGCCTCCTCCTATACGGTTTACTATTCTGACACTGTCTGCGTTGGAAAAAAGGCGGGAGCTTAAGCTGTGAGCAACTACAACCCACACGCTATCGATCGCAATACCCAATAGGATAGGTATCATCGAGTACATGATCAGGACGTTCGTGGGGCTCGCAAGATTGCCACTGAGGAAGCTTGGAACTATGGTTCCGAACATGATCAATGCCTTGGGGTTGGTGATACCGACTATCACTCCCGCAGTGAGCGGTGACTTTCTCTTTGCTGGCTGGTCAGTTGCAGCCGGACTCGCCGCTTTTGAGGCTACAAGATACCCGATGCCGATAAGCAGCAAGGCGACCGCACCCAGCATTCTGATAGCAGGCAAAGCAAAATCGGATTTCAGTATAAGAGGGCCAAGTCCAAAAGAAAGAAGTATCGCAATGCTTAACATGCCAATTGCATTGCCGATCACGCCACGCAACGCATGACTTCTGCCCTTCATAATAACTTGCCCGATAAAAAGCATGATGCTTGGGCCAGGTACAGCAATGAGTATCGAACTGGTAATAATCAACCCCAGCAGCCCACTGACGGATACCCCAATATCTTGCATGTAAATATTTCCTTCGATATGCGTGTTGCGGGCATTAATACCATATTTTCAGCGACTTATTGAAAATATTACTCATACATTCTAGCCCGAGGCATCAGGCTTGAGCTTATGAATAAAGGCATTGCTCATGAGTTAAACGTTGTCACGCACTGTGCCTTTTAGTTCATGAGTTTTTGGTATCCGGATTAAGCGGTTGACAATCCTTGCTGCTCCATCAATACCTTAATCCTCCCAGAAGGTTGATAGATCAACGCCAAAGTTCTTCTCTGGCTCTGGGAGCCCCATGCTGTAGGTCAGGTGGCCTTGCCTAGGAATAGGGATTCCTTGGTCTGCGGTGCCCTTTTCTTGTGCTTGTGGCGTATAGGCTCCGGGCTTGCATCACCTCGAATGAATAACCTCGCCCATCGCGGTTCTTGTCCTTGGCCAACCGGTTAATCGACTCCGTAAAGACGTTCGTGGTCGGGGTGTCGGTCTCGAAGTAGGTTAGCATCTCTTCACGCCAGCCGCTGACGGCGCTGACGAGATCCTTCCAGACCTCCTTCTGCCCCTGCGGGATATCGTCAATCCAGGCAGCTAGCTGTCTTCTCAGCATCACACCGGCTGATGGAGTCCCAGATGTGGTTGAACCGCTCCTTGTGCTCGTAGGCTACCAAGAGCTGTGGGAAGGCCCCTGTCCAGTCTCGATAATGAGACGTTCACGGTCTGAGACATCGTGAGCGCGCTTCAGCAGGATTCTTCGATCACCGTTGAGTGTTCGACGCTGGTTGGCCTTCAGTTCCTTCCCAAGGCCCTTGCCGACCTTCTCCAAGGCTTCGTTGGCCATGCGCAGGACGTGGAACTTATCGACCACGATGCGGGCTTGTGGAAGAACCGCCTGAACAGCGCGGCGGTTGGGCTTCCACATATCCATACTGACGGTCTCCACATTGTGGCGGTTGGTCATGTTCATGAGGCGCTTGATCACGGCATCCTGCTGTCGACCGGGCAGAAGGTCCAGCAGGGCTCGCTCCTCTAGGTTGGTCAGAATGCAACGGGAACGGCGGTTTAAGATGACCGTTGTGGACTGGCTGGTCAGTGAACGGCTTCGGCGAGGACAGGAACTGCTGGAAAGCACATCACTTTCAGTGGAAGCCATCGCGGAACGAATCGGCTTCCACACGGCTACGTCATTCCGGCAGCATTTCGAGCAACGTCACTACGTGAGTCCCCGGGGCTGGCGCAGGACCTTCGTAGACGTGGCCTGATATTCCAGGCCACCCGCGATGCCGTTCACTCTATTGAACGTAAACCGCTAAGCGAGCTTCACATTCATCGTGATCCGGGCAGTAAATACCGTCTGCCCATCCTCATCAACCACCGAAACCGGTACCACTTTTTCACCGGCCGTTTCCCAATCAATACCGTCTCCGTCTGCAATCGCACGCAGATCTGTTTTGGCCTTGGCCAGATAATTCACCGTCATCGCCTGCGGAATCCACTTGCCATTGCTGGGGATGGACGCATCCGTCATCAATCCAGCCACCAGTTCGGCAGCATTGCACATGGCAATGGCGTGGACGGTGCCCAGATGGTTAGTGATTTCCTTTCTGAAGGGTACTTTGGCTTCCGCATACCCCGGCTTCAGCTCGGTTAGTGTTGGTTCGATGGTGCTGAAGTACGGTGCCTGCTGGCACACCATGTTTGAAAAGCTTTCTGCCCCAAAGGCGTTGAATGCTGCAAGTGCCTGGCTCATTGAGTAGACCTCCAATAATCGACTGTGAAAACCATAAACAGAATATTATTCTGTTGCGAAATAATGTTCTGTTTATGGCGGCAGTGTCAAGAGGTAAACTGAGCCGCTGATCAATACAGGAATAAACCAGGATATTCAGTTATGGCCGAAGACAAGATTCTGGACAGACTTCTCCCCGGCAGGCGGGCCGCCCTGAAGCGTGAAATCCTTGAACACGCCTTAGCCTGCTTCAACGAGCTTGGCATAGAGGCCACGACCATTGATGCCGTAAAGACTCGCTGCGGCACCAGCGTAGGAGCGATCTATCACCATTTTGGCAACAAGGAAGGAATTCTGAGCACGCTGTTTTTCATCGCCCAGGACGATCAACGGGCCCAACTGAAAGCGGTTCTGCAGAAGGCAAACACTCTGCAGGATGCGGTCTATATCATGGTTCGGAGCTATGTAGACTGGGTTACCGACCACCCGGATTGGGCACGATTTTTATTCCAGGCACGGTCAGCAGTGGCCAAAGGTCCTCACCGACAACAACTGGAAGAAAGAAATGTAGAGAATTATCGCGACCTGAAAGACCGGCTGTTCAGCCTTGATCGCGGGCCCCATGAGATTATCCAATCTTCCGAGCTGCTTCCGTCCTTGATCATTGGTCCGTCTGAAAATCTCTGTAGAGCCTGGTTGTCCGGCCGAATCCAGGTTTCTCCCTCAGAGTACCGAGATCAGCTTGCCGAGTCGGCCTGGCGAGCAATCCAGAGATCACAGTGAGCGAACACGACCATCCCGATTCGCGCGTCTTTTTGGTTATCTCAAATAGCCCATGTTTGTTCGAGTTTGAGCGGTAGCTTCTGGCCAACCGGTCGCAAAACGGCTGAAAATCGATAGCTGTGAAGCCGTTGGTTATGCCTTGTGTCTAATTTCAGATACCGCAGTCCACGGACGAATAGTCTTTAACTGATCCTCCAGGGCATCTTCGGCAATCTCAGTGTCGTAGGCTGCCTGAGCGCGCAACCAGTAGCCGTTAGACAAGCCAAAGAAACGACAGAGTCGCAGGTCCGTGTCTGCGGTAATCGAACGCTTTCCCGCGATGATCTGGCCTATTCTCTGAGCAGGCACCCCAATTTCTTTGGCCAGGCGGTATTGAGAAATGCCCATCGGCTCCAGAAAATCTTCTTTGAGCAACTCGCCTGGCGTGACAGCATCAATGTTGCGCATGAGCCACCTCCTAATGGTAATCAACAATTTCGACATCTTCCGCGCCAGCCCTGGTCCAGCGGAAGCAAACCCGGAACTGTTTGTTGATTCGAATGCTGTGCTGGCCTTGGCGGTCACCATGCAATGGCTCCAACATATTTCCGGGCGGTACTTTCAAATCATCCAACTGGCTTGCAGCTTGGAGTTGCCGAATCTTCCTTAACGCAACTCGCTCAAAATTGACGAAGCGCCTGACGCGGCGTCCGCTTGCCAACTTCTCGGTGTCCTTACACTTGAGCGATATGATCATGATTCAATAGTGACGCGATGCAACATTAACGTCAAGCGTTATTAACCGGAAGATGAATCTCGAATATTCGCTTTTGTTTAGCCGAGTCGACCGGCCCAAGGAGAATTAATCCAGATCAACATTATTTACCCCTAGCTCCGAATGCCACTACAGAGAAATCCAGGAAGCTGCGCAGTTTAGGAGTCATCCGGCGGTCTGGGGTGTATAAAATGTGCAACGGCGACGCAGGCACAGAATATTGACCAAGTAGCCTCACAAGAGTCCCATTTCTCAGCGCCTCCCCGACTAATTCTAGTGGCTGCAGAATAACACCTAGTCCAGCTACGGCCGCCGCCAGTAAGGGGTCACCCTGATTAATGGTCAATCGGCTTGTAATTGGTACATCTATCCGTCCCTCAGGACCGTCAAAACTCCAGCTCGAACGACCATCGGAGTAGCCGAAGCCTAGGCACTCATGTTGCTGGAGATCCCAGGGTGTTTTGATGGGGGGCCACCTCTCCAGATAGGACGGAGCGGCACACAGAACCAGCTGATAGGGCACGAGCGGAATTGCCTTTAGGCCACTGTCTTGCAGCACACCGATCCGAAACACGGCATCGTAACCGCCATCAACCAGGTCGACCAGTTCGTTCGACAGTGTCAGGTCCAGTGACACCTGAGGGTATTTGACCATGTACTCAAGAAGACGCGGGGACAAAGCGTGAATGCCAAAGGTGACGGGGGCGTTGATCCGCAAGCGGCCACTAGGTACGCCACGGGCCTCAGCAGCTAAGCTCTCTGCAGCGTGCATATCTGCCAGGATCATCTTTGCGCGCTGGTAAAATGTCCGGCCGAAATCGGTGAGGCTCTGCCGACGTGTCGTTCGATTCAGCAGAGAGACTCCTAGGTGCTGCTCAAGCATTTTTACCTGCTTGCCAACCAGTTGAGGGGACATATTGAGGTCATCAGCAGCGGCACTGAAAGATCCCAACTCCACGGCTTTGACAAACGTAGCCATCTGAGACAGGCGATCCATTATAAAACCCATGTTTCTAATCTTGAGCCAACATAGGGCTTTATCAACTACCGGGCAACCTCTAAATTGTCGCTTACACCACGAGAGCGTACGGAACCAGCGTTGATATATGAGAAGCATTCCCATCACTCTGCCCAATGCGCCCTCTTGCCTGGCCTTAACGACGAAAGGGGTAACCTCAATGGCACGAATTGTAAGAATCCATGAATACGGTGACGCTAGCGTCCTCAAGCTGGAAGAATTGGACGTACATGCACCGGCAGCAGACGAGATCCAAATTGGTGTTAAAGCCATTGGCTTGAACCGCGCCGAAGTGATGTTTCGTAATCACGCTTACCTGCAGGAGGCCGACTTTCCCAGTCGCCTTGGCTACGAGGCCGCAGGCCTTGTAACGGCTGTTGGTAGCGAGGTAACGGATATCAAGGTGGGAGATTCCGTCGCTTTGATTCCCCCACTGGATATAGCACGTTGGGGTACATACGGCGAATTGGCCAATGTGCCGGCTCACCTTGTGGTCAAGAACCCAGCGAACCTGTCCTTCGAAGAGGCCGCTGCATCCTGGATGCAGTACGTTACGGCCTGGGGCGCCCTTATTGAGCAGGCGAAACTGCAGGAAGGCGACTTTGTTCTGGTCACTGCCGCTTCCAGTAGCGTCGGCCTGGCTGCCTTCCAGATGGCTCGCATGGTCGGCGCTACACCAATAGCGATTACCCGCACCCGTGCAAAGAAACAAGCGCTTCTGGATGCTGGAGCAGCTCATGTCATCGTGAGCGATGAAGAAGATATCGTCGAGCAAGTCATGGCGTTGACTGACGGGCAAGGTGCCCGCGTCGTGTTCGATCCTGTTGGTGGCCCAGCTTTCGAGCCACTCACACAGAGCATGGCCCGAGGCGGCATTCTTCTGCAATATGGCGCATTGAGCACCGAGCCAACCCCGTTCCCACTGTTTACCGTTCTGGGTAAGAGCCTGACTCTCAAGGGCTACCTTTATGCGGAAATCGTTGCTGACCCCAGCGCTCTCGCGAGAGCCAAAGCGTTTATTCTTGAGGGTTTGGAATCCGGAGCGCTCCGACCACTCATTGCAAAAACCTTTGCGCTGGACGAGATCCAGGAAGCACATAGATTTCTGGAAGCTAATCAGCAGATTGGAAAGATCGTAGTGACGGTTTGACCATTTAAAAGTGAGGCTGGCATCGGCTCCTCGCGAATGAAAGAAGCTTTCAAGGCGAGGGCTGCGTGACCAGCCTCAAATACCAAACAAGACGATGAACATGAAAAATGGCTGTAAGTGGGTGGCTCTGAAATGTTCGCTTTTGTTTAAAAGCTAGATATCACACTTCGCCCCGATACCATCTTATCCCAGCTATGCGTAGCCAGTTTAAGGTTACAAAGCACGGCCATGTTATGGAGGGTTCTTTGAAAGCCCTCCCCCACCCGTTGATTCACTATAAACGACGGGCAACTGCGTTTGACTTTCTCGATTCACTATTTTTGCCCGGTGTGCTTCTGAACTCAAAGAGCATCTCACCATGAGCTGGGGCCCCAAAAAGTCAGATATGGTTGAGAGGCAGCAACCTCGGATACGCATGTGGCCCAATTCGACGCCACAAGAAGTATATAGTTTGAAGGCATGGGTCCTGCGCCGAAATACAATGATGAAACATGGGAGTTTCGGGCCGAGCCGGAGTGTTGCATCGGAAGCTTTTATGCATACCTCTGGCGCCTGCGAATCCGACTTTAACCGGGGGCCGATTTACCGGCAACGGGTTGCCAGATAACGGATAAGCTGACACCCGAAAACAAGTCCCCTTACTAAGAAACTCTACACTAAGAAAGTCTGAACAAATAAGGTAAGCACAAACCGGCAACCAGCTGGTGTACTCCCTCACCAAAAATGTCAAAATCATGCTGACGAAATTCACGTCGCTGCGAAAGCAGGCGGAGGTCCAGACCACATGACCATCGAAACCGGAGTTTTGACCGCCATGGCCATCGGCATCATCGGCGCAGCCATCCTCACTGGGTGGTGTCTCTACTCAAGATATCAGGAAAAGCAAAACGCCAAGTAAGCCTCCACAGAGGAACTTCTTCTCAGGGAACCAACCCAACGTATTTTGATGCGTTCTGCTCATAATTGAACGGCGCCAGCGGATATACCACGGTCGCGTTCAGGGAACCTGGCGCAATTTGCCAGCGCGCCAATTTTAGGACCGGATTTCTTTTATTTTACCAATCAGCATTGCCATCTTGATAGCGGTGGTCACAGACTCTTTAATATCATCTGCACTGACGCCCCACCCCGCGCCCATATTGTGCCGAAAGCATGCGAGTGGAGGCATCCAGCAAGGATCGCTAGCTTTCCTGAAGGATCATTCCAACTTGATTGTCTACAGGCTCATCGCCAAAACACAGAAACTGTCTGGCTGCTCATCATATTGCTTCATAGCAAAACTCCTTGTTTATAATTTCTATGGGTCTTCCCATGAAGGTTCGAAGCTCGTTGCCCCCTACTCTGTGGGTTGGTGATCTTGGCCTATCCACCAACTGAATCCCGCCCGAATACGCTCCGGCATTCAACAGTACTCGCCTAAATATCAGTCCATAAGCGGCCATGTCGCCAGCCCCTTCCATGCAGCTCGCGACATCAACAAGCACCAGCTGATCGACTTCAGTTGATGGACAGCACGGTTTCGAGCCCGCCAGCTATGGCCTCGGCTATACGATCCATTTCGGTTTCAGTTGAAACTAATGGAGGCCCGATGATCAGTGTATTTTCACGCCCGGGTACGGTATTGCCATTACGTCCAATAATTACACCGTACTCCTGCAGCGCATGAGCAATCACCGCGGTGACTTTACCTTGATCCAGTGGCTCCCGAGTTGCTTTATCCCCTACCAACTCCAGGCCCGTCAACAGACCTTTTCCGCGAATATCTCCCAGAAATGGATGCTCAGATAGCCGATCAGCCACCTGGGCTCGGAAATAATCACCTTGCCGAGCTGCGTTCTCCACCAGGTTTTCATCTTCAAGTATCTGGATATTTCGCAACGCAACCGCTGTAGAAATAGGGCTGCCACCGAAAGTGTTCACCGAGCGAAACTCGCGCCCGTCTCCAGGCTCACCGTAAAAAGCATCAAAAATTTCCTGCTTAACCGCCGTTGCCGCAATCGGCTGATAGCCACTGGCCAAGCCTTTAGCAAAAGTATAAATGTCGGCCTTGGTGTTCCAATGATCATGTCCAAACATTTTCCCGGTACGCCCGAAGCCGGAGACCACTTCGTCCAGAATCAGCAATACCCCATAGCGATCGCAAATCTGGCGTACCAACGGCAGGTAATTGTCGGGTGGAACAATAACACCGCCACCACTGATGACCGGCTCCATGATGACCGCAGCAACGGATTCGTACCCTTCATGAATGATGGTTTCCTCCAGTTGCCGCGCCGCTTCTGCGCCCTGCTCTTCCAGGGTCAGTTTCTGGTGGTCCCGGTAAGGGTAAGGCGGCATCACCTTGATAAAACCCGCCGGCTCAGGGTCGTAGCCAAGCTTACGGTTTGCCTGCCCAGTTGCCGCCATAGCCCCCATGGTGGCACCGTGATAACCGCGATAACGCGACACGATCTTATAGCGCCGGCGGCCATCGCTCTTGCCGGACTGAAGATGATACTGACGGGCAATTTTGAAGGCCGTTTCATTGGCCTCGGAACCGCTGCAGGAGTAATAGACGTGCATCGTTGTGCCGAGCAATTGTTCAATTTTGGCCGCCAGTTGCACGCTGGGTTCGCTGACCATGGTCGGCGCCAGGTAGCTGAGCTTTTTCATCTGCTCATAGGCCACGTCCGCCAGCTCCTGGCGGCCATAACCCACATTGACGCACCAAAGGCCAGAGAAACCATCCAGTATTTTGCGGCCCTGGTCATTGCGAAGGTAACAGCCTTCACCCTGGGTCATCACCGCAGGTGAGGTGCCCACAAGTGACTGATGCTGTGTCATGTGCCGCCAAATGCTGTCTGGCATTCTTTCATTACTGCTCATAAAGCCGCTCCTTTATCGAATCACTGACAGTCGCTTTTTGTCAGATTTTTGTTTGTACTCAGTAGTCCCGAAAGCCGGGCACTCTTGTAGACCTGCCGGTCATCAACACGCCACCAACGCCATCGCTCACCTGAACCCAAGCAAGGATGGAAAATACAACGAGAAGGTCGGGATGTAGGTCACCAGCAACAGCACAGGAATGTGCACAAAGGCAATGAACTTAAAAAGATGTCCGGCGTAGCGGTTCATCGGAACATTGCCAGCCACACCGCTGGTCAGGAACAACAAGGGCGCCACCGGAGGGGTTATATTTCCCAAGCCGAGGTTCACTCCCACAATGGCCACAAAATGGAAGGGATCGACACCCAGCTCAGATGCCACCGGGTAGAGAATGGAGGCAGCAATGATGGAACCAGAGATGTCGTCCATAATCATGCCGATCAACAGCAGAATGATGTTTATAAACAACAGTCCCTGCCACAACTCCATCTCACCCGATACAAAATCTGCCAGGTCAAAGGGCGCGCCCTGATAAATCAGTATCTGGCTCAGGAAGAGCAGCGAGGCAATCATGAAGATCAGCGCTCCGATCAGCTTACCCGCGCCTACGGTGGCGTTGTAGAAGCACTCAAAATCCATAGTCCGGTAAGCAAAAAACGCCAATAGTGCTATATAAACCACGCCAAAAGACGCAGCTTCTGTCGGGCTGGCGATACCACCGTAAATGCTACCCAAAACAATCAACGGCATTAACATGATCAGATACGACTTCTTGGCTGAGGCCGACACTTCTCGCCAGTAACCAGGCTTGTTCCCGCCCTCGTGGTCGGCCCCACCCTGGCTAATAGGAAACCCTTTGCAGATCTTCAAGTTGAGTGCCGAATACCCGACCGCCAAAACAATCCCAGGCAGAATGGTGGTCAGAAAGGCTCCAGCGATGGACACTTGCATCGTTAGTGCCAGTATCAAAAGTGGAATGCTCGGGGGGATCAGCAAGGTCAGCACGGACGAACTGGAGACCAGAGCAACCATGTATTCACGGGGGTAACCCAGCTTGACGGCTCTGGGTATAATGACCGAACCAATACTTGCCACTGCAGCACTGCCAGCGCCGGACACAGCACCAAAAATGGCGCACGAAAACACAACAACAACGCCGAGCCCACCCTTGACCCGTCCAACAAGACTGGAGGCAAAGTCAATAATTCTCCCGCCCAGCCCACTTCTCTCCATCAGGAAGCCCATGTAAATGAAGAGCGGCAAAGCAACCAGAGTGGGCGAGTTGATTTTGGAAAACATGGTTGAGAAAGGCCCAACAATGTCTATCTCATTGCTATGACCGATGGCCAAGGCACCCAAACCAAAAGACGAGGCAACGGGCACTCCTATAATTACAAGCAGCATCGCAAAGAGCAGCGTAAACACTACTGAGATATACATGAAAACCTCCAACAAATGATAAAGACTATATTTTTGTTAAATGCATTGCCTGGAGATGGCACTTCCCAGTAAAGGAGAGCTGCGAGATTAATGTCTTGACGAAAAAAAATGAGGTTAATGCAAATCCTACAAAAACGCTGGATACCCATAAGTAATCCGGCAATCCGTAATAAATGCTTACATAACCCTTATCTATACTACTTCCCAGAAGTTGTGCGCTGTAGTATGTCGCCGTAATAGCAAATACAGAGGAGAAAAAGCTTGCCGCAATAGCCAATGCCTTTCTCAAGGGCGCATTCTTAATAAGATCCTCCATACCACCCTGAATGTTTTCGTTTTTCAGAGTTGCATAGGACATACCTATAAAGTAAACCCAAACTACGGACAGCAGAATAAGCTCATTGGCGCCAGGAAAACTCAGATCACCGAAATAACGAAAAATCGACTGAAAGAAGGTCAGCCCTGTGGTTGCAATCATGCCGGTGAATATGATGACTTTTAACGTTCGCTCAAAGAATGCAGGTAACATAACGGCCTCGAATCTTGGCTTAACGACAAGGCTGGCCACAAGACCAGCCCTCCCCTCGGTCCTGAATTAATAAGCCATATCTCGGATGCGACCCATCATGGTTGGCCCGACGAGCTTCTCGATTTCAGGCCACTCGTGTTCTTTAACCAGATCCGAGATTGCCTTGTATTCCTCGTCACTGAAGGTTGTAACCTTCACATCAGCCGCGCGCAGCTTTGCGAGAAATTCCTCTTCCCGCTCTTTTGCGCCTTTCCAGATGTTTGCCGTTGCTTCTTTACCCGCTTTATCGAGGGCCGCCCTCTGGCCATCAGTCAGAGAGTTTTCATACCAGTCGAGATTAACAGCAATGCCAATAATGCCTTCGAAGTAATCCCGGGTGTGAACGTACTCCCCCATTACATCAGCAAACACCTGATATGCTTCCTCAGGAGGAGTAGCCCCTTTTGCATCGATTGCGCCGGTTTGTAGCGCGGTGTAGGTCTCGGAATAGGCCATCGGCACAGGATCGAACCCCAACCCAGCGTAACGGTTGATCATGCTCTTATAAGGAGCACTTCGGGTTTTGAATCGTTTAGGTGACGGTATTTCACTTGGTGCTTCGTTGCGGAAGGCAATGCCACCAAACCCCGTGGGAGCCCAAGCAAGGTACTTGTAGCCGGACTCCATGCCGATATCGTTCAACAGCTCCATGAAGTCGCCATCAGGCCCATACAGCTCTTCGGCCTGCTCATAGTTGTAAACCAGTCCCCCCATATAACCAATCGTCAGCCGTGGATCTATGTCGGAAGATACGGTCACAACATCAATTTTCCGCTGACCATTAGCCACTTGCTTGCCAATTTGGTAAACATCGCCAAACGGGCTGCCATAGCGCACACGAACCTTAATATCTCCATCGGTATAATCTTTAACCCTTTTGGAGAAATCGACAGACATTGTTGATACCGCATGCTCTTTGCCAAACACAGTACCAATAGAATAATTACCGGCCTGAGCTGAGATGGAAACCGCCATGCACAATGACACAACAGACATACCAATGAATTTTTTATATTTATGATTCATTTTAACTCCGCTTTTTATCTATGAGTTTTATATTGCTTACTGAACGCCTTCGACGATCAATATCGTTGCCTCGCCTGCGCCCTCTCGCAAATTCTTGGCTGCCTGGTACTCCTCAGAGTTGTAACAGGCTTCAGCCAATTCCAAGCTATCAAATTCCACAACCACGTTTCTTGGCCGAGCCTCCCCCTCCATAAACTTGGTTTCCCCGGCTCTGGCCAATATTCTTGCCCCATACTTCTGAAATGCTTTGGGGCCCAATTCTGCATACTGCTGGTATCTTTCAGGGTCAGTAATTTTTACTGACGCAATCCAATACGCCTTCGACATTCTTCTATCCCCTGTCGGTTTAAGGTGAGTAGCGCTGATCACTCAAGTGAAATAGTGCTGTTGATCCCGCTAGACACGTTCTCAGGCTCAAACCAACGTGCCGTCACAGTCTTTGTCTGCGTCCAAAAGCCAATAGCCTGCTTACCGTTTGGCCCCAAATCACCCAACTTGGAAGCCCGCGAACCGGTGAAGCTGAAGTAAGCCACGGGTACAGGAATCGGAACGTTGATACCCACCTGACCCACATCAATGTCGGCCTCGAAACGACGTGCGACCCAACCGGAGTTAGTGAAGATTGAAGTGCCGTTACCGTTAGGGTTGGCATTAATGAACGCAATCGCTTCATCAAGCGTTTCAACATTCACCACGCAAAGTACCGGACCAAAGATCTCTTCGCGGTACACTGTCATGTCGGCGGTAACATTGGTGAACAAGCTCGGTCCCACAAAGTTGCCATTCGGATAGCCTTCCACCTGGCAATCGCGGCCATCAACTTCGAGCGTGGCACCCTCTTGCTCACCGGTTGCGATCAAGCGCTCAACGCGCTCTTTGGCAGCGGGTGACACCAGTGGACCAAGATCGGCATCAAGCTGAGTGCCCGGACCTACCTTCATTTTGCGGGTACCTTCGACAATATCCTCGATCCATTCCCGGGCTTCACCTACCAGCACTACTACCGAGTTGGCCATGCACCGCTGGCCAGCCGCACCGTAGGCCGATCCCAACAAGTTGTTAATTGCCTGGCTGCGGTTGGCGTCAGGCATGACGACGCAATGGTTCTTGGCGCCCAGCATGGCCTGCATCCGCTTTCCTGCGGCGGCAGCACGGTCGTATAGCAGCTGGCCTACCCGCGTGGAGCCAATGAACGACAACGCCTGGATGTCAGCGTGATCGGCGATCTGGTTGGCGACTTCTGGCCCGCCATGGACAACGTTGAGTACTCCTGGTGGCACACCAGCCTCGTGGGCAAGCTCGACTAGGCGCATGGACGAGCTAGGGTCCTGCTCGGAGGGCTTATAAACAAAGGTGTTGCCAGTGACGATGGCCATCGGGAACATGAAGCAGGGCAGCATAATTGGGAAGTTGAACGCTGTGATCCCGGCACCGACCCCCAAAGGTTGGTTCAGTGTGTAGACATCCACTTCGTTGGCCGCGTTATCGGCACGTTCGCCCAACTGCAACGAAGTAATTGAACAAGCATGCTCCACCACTTCCAAGCCTCGGCCCACCTCACCCACTGCGTCAGGCAGGGTTTTACCATGCTCTTCGCTGATCAGCGCAGCCAGCTCGTCGGTGTGCTCGCGAATCAACGCCTGAAACTTGAGCATGATGCGCATGCGCCTACCCAACGGTGTCTTGCGCCAGGTAGTAAAGGCTTCTTTTGCATTGGCAATGGCGTGCTCGACTTCTTCAGAAGTACAGAATGGCACCCGAGCTACCACTTCCTGAGTGGCAGGGTTCACCACATCACGCCAGTCCTCGCTTCGAGAAACAACGGGTTGGCCATTAATGTACATGGGGATTTCACGAATACTCATAACATCATCTCCTGTTATTGTTTATGTGTTATTGAAACCTACCATTCTTGGATTTTCTGTCTAAAACCAAGGTTCTTGAAAAACAAAAAATGAAAATGTTTTTTGGACAATAGAAAGCCTTAAACCATAAAAATTTAATTAATGGCTATAGCGTTGAATTCTTCGGAAAGTTATAGATTTATATTTTTCAACCGGTAAAGCCCACGGCCGCATTCAACTAAATCTAATGGAGTTCTGGGATAGTCATAAAATTGCACCTGAACTGAATACTTTTATTGTAAGAATTTATTAGTTGCGAAAGCATTGCAGCGTTTTATTGGTTTTAAGTTAGTGCTGCTCGCCATGACAATTCGAGAGTATCCCGTTGGCGCCAACACCTTAAAGACTTGCTTTCTGACGTGAGCGTCCAGAAAAACTGACGCAAGCTGCAAAAGCCTATAACCATCAGGCTTACCGCAGCTTTAGCTTGCAGAGATCAGAGAGAATTCAGGGATTAACTTGCTCAGTCGCGAACCGGAATCCGCGTTGCCAGCAACGCCAGAAATGCCTCCAGCACACGGTGCGGGCGTCGGTCACAACGGGTAATGGTTACTAAAGGCGTAAGGTACTTAAAACGCTCGGGACATATCGCTCGCAAGCGGCCGGCAGCAATCCAGGGAGCTGCCAAGTGGTCAGGCAGGTAGCCTATGTAGCAACCGGTGAGAATCAGGAAGGCCGCTCCGGATCTATCTGTAGCTGAAGCCGCGCCTTGCAACAAAGAGTGGGCACTTCGCCCGGCATCAGGTAAAGGGTAACTAGGGATAACCGCATCATAACCCGCCAGGATGTGCTTTGTAATAGAACTATCTGGCGTTGCATAGAGTGGGTGGGTGTCGGCGCAGTACAATAAGGAACGCTCATCGTAGAGCTCTTCGCTGGCCAAGCTCTTCAAAAGATTGACTTCAGGAACGACCCCTACATGAAAGCGGCCGTCTGAAACCCCCCGGACGACACTATCAGACACTTCCATTGAGAGATTAATTCTGACATTTGGGCCCCGTGCCTTCAGGTCGGCAAGACTGTGAGTGATGCACTCCCGTGGCATGCTGACCAGATTGTCACTGATACCAATATTAAGCTCACCACGCAGGCTATCGTGCAAACCATTAACTTCGGTACGAAACGTCTCAAGCGACGCCAGCATCGTTAACCCAGCTTCGTAAACTTGGCGCCCCTCTTCGGTGAGGGAAAACCCGCCTCGACCACGCTGGCAAAGCAGAAGCCCTAGGCGCTTTTCAAGATCGTTCATATGTAAGCTGATGGCTGAGCGACTTATACCAAGAACATCCTCGGCTGCAGTAAAGCCGCCGCACTCCACCACAGCCTTAAAAACGCGGATCATACGGAGATCGAAGTCGCTAACTTGGCCCAATGACGGTCCTTGGCGCTCAATCACCACCAAGGCACCCGATGCAAGGCGCTCAACCAGCATTGCTGCAAGCCGAACTCGGCAATAGCTTGCTTTCTCGCTTCCAAAATCTGCTACCCCTCAAGCCGACGTGGCCGGCAAAATACTGAATCCGCCATGCACGGCGGGGGAAGCGATTATAGCATTGCCCGATGCCCGTGTTGACATTCGGGCACCAGACTTAGGTAGAAGGTAAAGGTCGGCGGAAACGCCACTAATTCAATTAAAATACTTTCTCGGCACCCTCTGGGTGACGCCGGTAAACAGGTGGTAGGCGATGGTGTCGCAATAGGCCGCCACCTCATTCGCCGATAGCGACTCACCCCAAAATTCGACGTCACTACCCACACCAGCCTCTGGAAGGTCAGTCAGATCGACCGTCAACATGTCCATCGAAACACGCCCCACTAACTTGCTGCGCTGGCCATCGATGAGCACCGGGGTGCCCTCAGCCGCCTGTCGAGGATAGCCATCGGCATACCCCATGGCGACGGTCCCGATTCTCGTCGGGCGCTCGGCCACAAAGCGCCCGCCATAACCCACTCCTGCTCGTTGGCCCACCCACCTGACAGCAATCACCTTACTTTTGAGGGTCATGACCGGCCGTAATTGCTCACTAAAAGGGTTGGCCTTAGCCAATGGAGACGCTCCGTACAGCATGATTCCGGGCCGCTGCCAGTGTGCCCTCACCACTTCATGAGCAAGTATTCCTGCAGAGTTCGCTAAGCTCAGCTCAACCCCCGACTCCAAAAAGGATGCAGGCAGTCGGGATACTTGAGCCTCAACCAACACGCCCTGCGTTGAGCAATCGTCAGCATTCGCCAAGTGCGTCATCACCACCACGTTCGAGACCTGTGGTAAGCGCTTTAACTCCAAATAGACCCCAGCTGCGTGTTCAGGACTGAACCCGAGCCGGTGCATTCCGGTATCCACTTTCAGCCAGACAGTCACCGGGTTAGACAGCGAGAGCTGCCTCAATGCATCCACCTGCTCTTGCCTGTGTACAGCTGTCCAGAAACCTTCACGTGAGATAATTTCGAGCTCACTATCCTCAAAAAAGCCCTCCAAAAGCAAAATGGGGTGTCGCAACCCAGAAGCACGCAAGGTCATTGCCTCTTCTATTGATGCTACAGCAAACACCTCGGCGTCCCGGGCAAGGCATTCGGCAACCTCCAGTGCTCCATGGCCATACGCATTGGCTTTAACTACGGCAAGGGTTTTCCCATTTGGGGCCATAGAAGCAGCCAGCTGAAAATTGGCTCGAATATTAGCTAGGTTTATTTCAGCTACAGCAGGTCTGGCCATGCTTTTTGCCTCCTGATCGATGAAACGGCTTAGTGTAGATAGCGGTCAATGGAAAGACCTTCGTTATCGATCTCCGGCGCCTTGTTATTGATCACATCAGCAATCAAGCAAGCAGACCCCTGAGACATTGTCCAACCGAGCGTTCCGTGTCCGGTGTTGGTATAGAGGTTGACGATTGGCGTCGAACCGATCACTGGAACACTGTCAGGTGTCATTGGCCTGAGCCCGCACCAGAAGGTGGCATTATCAAGGTCGCCGGCACCTGGAAACAAATCGCCGACCACAAACTCAGCTGGCTTTCGCCGCTTTTCTTTTAGGCTCAGATCAAAGTCAGCTATTTCGGCAGTCCCCCCTACTCGAATTCGATCATCAAAACGGGTGACCGCCACTTTAAAGGCCTCATCCATGACCGTAGATTCTGGCGCTTTGGCTGGATCTAGGAGCGGGAGGGTTAATGAATAACCCTTAATTGGATAGATTGGCAGCTTGAACCCCAAGGGGTTAAGCAGCATGGGCGAGTAACTTCCCATGCACACCACGAAAGCGTCGGCAGTAAGCTCACCCCCACTAGTATGTGCAGCGGTAACTTTTCCGGAGGTGACTTCGAGTTTATGCACCTCCGTGTTCAACATAAATTGCACACCCGCATCACGACAGTGCAGAGCAAGCCCAGTAGTAAATTTTTGACAATCACCGGTACCGTCTTGGGGGAACCGCAAACCGCCGACGAACTTTTCCGAAACGTTTGCCAGAGCCGGCTCGTGCTGAATACACTCGGCATGATTAATGACCTCGTGCTCCACACCACACTCCTGAAGAGAGGCCAGATCAGCTCCAATGGAATCCATCTTTTCCTGATCCCGGAACAACTCGATCGTACCTTTAGTCCGATGATCAAAGTCCAACGGCACTTGCTGGGTCACTTTGTCGAGGCAACTACGGCTATAATCCGAAATTCGCAACATTCTTCGCTTGTTGATGCGATATGCCTGTTCGCCGCATTGCCCCAGCATCTGGAACATCCAGTTAGCGGTTCTAGCATTAAATGAACTGGAACTGACGAGGATCGGCGCCATGTCCTGCATCATCCACTTCAGAGCTTTAAATGGAATGCCCGGTGCTGCCCATGGGTTGGTATACCCGTATGAGAGCATGCCAGCGTTCCCGAAACTGGTCTCTTCGGCCACTGTGGCGCATCGTTCTACAACGGTCACCTCATGCCCGGAATTAGCTAAGTGCCACGCCGTGGAAACCCCAGCAACACCACCTCCCAGAACAATAATTTTCATTTTGTTTTAACTCCACATCTGGGCAACTGGGGCCTGCTTCAAAGCCCCCCCTAGCGACCCCACTAATAGTACGAGTGAAGCCTTATCCAAACAGGTTGCACTCCTGCCATGTCGAGTTAAATAGCAATTTGCTAACCGATAGTTCAGCAATTCATTAACTATCTCGAAATACCAACACCTCTGCCGGGTCGGCGCTTTCCTGAAACGCTGAGTATCTGAAGCGCTTCGCCTTTATCACTCAAAAACCGTAGTTTAGCTTTGCAGTCCACTGAGCCCAGTTCAACTTTGAACGAGTCCCGTACCTGGCGTGCCAGCTTCGACCAATCAACCGAAGTGCTGCCTTGCTGCAGTTGCGTGCGGGAAGCCTTTGATAACCAGTCGGTAGCGACCAGATAGAAAGTCGAGATATTCAACTGTCTTTGCAAAGACGCGCAGCACAGTAGATAACCCGTCGCAAACACACGCAAGGCGCGAAATGTCGTCCCTGGGGCCGGAAAATGGCCATTGTCAGCCCCGTGTTCTCGCCCCCCACTCTGCGAAATCCCATGTTTATTCCACTTAAAAACCCACTAGATCACCTCACCCTTCACTTCAGCACTCTGTGCGCACAACATATGAAGTTGCTTTTTGTTCCTGGTAAGCATCGGAGCACTAATTGCTGCCTACTCACCGCTGAACCTGATCAGCCCGGAGGTCATCGCAAGTTTGAGCGGGCGATCGGGGTTAACGTTTGTGCTTCTCTTTGGCTCTACGTTAGTGATGAGCGGGATTCATCTCTCTACCATTTGGCCTGAACAAACTCAGCCCAGCCCTCGTGACTTTTTGCTGTTCACCACCCTGCATCTGAGCGCGCTACTGGTGTGTTATTTTGCCATAGAGATTTTGCAGCCAACCTTCCAGTCAGTGGCAATTTCATTCATCAGTGTACTGATCGCTGTTGGCCTACCGTGTATTTTGTTTATGCGTATCAAGAGCACATAGGCCATGCTGCAGTCGCAAGGGACACTGCTTTGCGGTGCCACCTCTGCCCACAAATTTACGGGATTTTTGGTTGCCGGAATTGACCCAACGGAGAAACCACACCAGAATACTGTACATATAAACAGTATCAAGGTGTAATATGCCCGTCACACTTCTTGGCGACCATAAGTCGCTCTCTCAGCTTGGTATTCCGTTCTTTTTGGAGCGTGTATCGGCGGGTTTTCCATCCCCTGCCTAGGATTACGTTGAGAAAACTCTGGATCTGAACGAGTTGTGTATTCAGCATCCGGCCGCCACTTTTTTCGTGCGGGTACAAGGTGAGTCCATGGTTGACGCTGGCATCTACCCAGGCGATGTACTGGTGGTTGATCGCTCACTGCGAGCCGCGCACGGCGACATTATCATCGCCAGCTTGGAGTCTGAAATGACCGTGAAACAACTTCACCTCACCCCGCCTCCGGTTCTGTTACTTCCAAGAAATTCGGCTTACCCACCCATTACCATTGCGGGCGATATGGTGATGGAGGTGTTTGGTGTTGTCACCAATGTGGTTCGATCGCTCAAGCGTGGAGGAAACTCATGACGATGTCTCATCCCATCTCCTTTGTTACAGTACGACGCCGGTTCGATTTCCGAAGCATAGAAGTCGGCCGCTGGGTGACGTCAGCAGAGCGGGATCGGGCGGCTGATCGGTTTTATCGGGCTCTCTGTGATCTGATGACAATTCTGCAGGGGCCAGAGAACCTCATATCCCTTCGTGGATCTCTAAGCATGCAGTACGGCATTGGTGGTCGGCCTGGGGTATCTGCTCACTATATTCCCGCGACCCGGCAACTGGCACTCGCAAAGAAAGCCGGCGCTGGCAGCTTGGCGCATGAGTGGTTTCATGCGTTTGATCATTACATGGGGAACAGAGCCTTCCGGAGTTTAGGAAAGTTTGGCTTTGCCTCCAGCGGCTGGCTCGGTAGTGCCAAGCAGAAAGAGCACCCTCTAAACAACCTGCTCAGTGCCTGTTTTAAAACCATCTTGCTGACTGAAGACGGTGCAGCCCCCAGCCCCCTGTTTCAGGCATCCAAGGAAGCTGACAAGCGACTAAAGGTGCTGTACTACGCAAAACCAGAAGAGCTTTGCGCTCGGGCTTTTGAGGCTTTTATCGAAGACAGCACTCCCAACAACTCGTTCCTGGTGCGCGGTACCGTTTACTCTGACGAAGCTAATGCAGGCCTTTATCCAAAGGGCGAGCATCGCCGGCGTATCAACGAAGCGTTCCAAGACTATTTTGCTTCGCTAGGTGCGGCCTTGTATCGGGAACAGGCAAAAGCAGGATGAATACAGCACGAGAGTTGAAAGGTGTTCCCTGCGGTCGCAAAGCGGACATTCAGGACGGGCGACCAAAGCCTTTCCAAAGGCCTCCGTTTGAGGCTGAGCAGTGTCACGCTCGGTGGGGTATGTCCAGCCTCTTTTTAGGAATGTCCTCAGTAACGGGGTAGAACCCGAAATTTATATTTTCGAGCAACGACCTATAGCCATGAATGGAGTTGAGAAGTTCTCATCACCTTCGGTGTAGCCACTAGAGTAGACCCACAAAAACCTCATCGTATTGAGGTCGATGCGCATATCCTCTCTTGTGAGCCCATCGCAGTACATGCGATTTTTTTCACTTGGTTTTGTGCAACTCAATCCGCCCGAGTTATCACCAAGCTCAAATACCCCATAGGGGCGGTCTACCATGAGATAAATTGAGTCATCGTCCTCAATTAACCTCACTACAAATTTTTTTTCAGCTTCAAAGCGTGTTACGCGCCATCTTTCGGCACTATCCATAGAAAACCCTGTCGCCTTGTCATAGGCACATAAAAGTGAGAAGCCTTCAGAGGCCAACGCGGGCGAGACAAAAATGAAAAAACAAATAGCTCTGAGAGCAGCCATCTCAAACATCCATCCGTAGTGGGAGTCATAATTAGCATGAACGAAGCACAAGCAGATGTAAAAAGCCTCTCCTAAGAGGAGCGTGAACCTGGCGCATCCGATGGTAAGGGTCGCGATCGCTGCGGCTAACGGGTGTTATCCAAAACCCAGTGCCACACACTGGTAAAACGCTTAGCAAATCCCCATTCTGCCGTACCCTGACCGCTGAAAATTTCTAATCAGCGGTGCAACTAAAACAGGGATGATTACATTAGCACCGTGTCCGCTTTGATGTCATAGCTTCCCTCAAAGACCCATTGGAATACCCACTCGTGATAAGCACTTTGAATTCCACTTGGTGCAGGCTCTTTTTCATCAATCTCGTACAACCAAACAGAGATGAGATTATCAGCAGTGACTAAGGCCTCAAGCTCTACTCGAAGCCGAGTTAGCTTTTCATTGATAGACTTTTCTGACGTTGAGGATAGTGGTCCGAGTCGAGCGCTTTCGTGAGCGATGTAATTCCTCGCGTCTTTCCCACGTTGAAATATTGCCAAATCCTTTTCAGTGAACTCGGTTATGATATTCAGCTCTCTGATTGTCGGACCGAGCATTTTTTCCTTTAGAATTTTAGCCAACTCAGCAGTAGCTGATGCGTCGCCAGCACCCTCATAATGTCGAACAACTTTCAGAATACGAAGCAAGAACTGACACTTGGCCTCGAATGCACTGGCTAAATAAAGAGCCTTTCCAGCGGCCAAAAATAGTTGGTCTAGCAAGACAGGCTCTTTGGGGAGTTGATAATCGAGTGACCAGGGCATTTTGCACCTAACGAGGCTGTAGAAGAACCCTCGCCTCTATTTCCGATGACGCTCCTACGTAAAATCTGGGCGTGATTTCGATGGCGAGAGTGCCCCAGATTTCAAGAGTAGGCCCTATTTGTAGATCATTTATTGACCGGTTTCAGGTTGAGAGCGGCCTTCAACCTTTCCCTACAGCCTCAACGCCCTATTCTGCGCTACAATTGCTTGTTAACTGAAAGCCCATCGGTCGTCATCATATCCGTTTTCACGACACCACTGCTCGACATCGTTATCTCTGTCAATACTGGTCTCCATACCAGCAAGCTCTAGCTCCTCAAAATCTTCTAACCTCAAGCCGCACGCATCACACTCGAATGATTCACATAGAAAAGAAAGAGAAACACAAGTGCCATCCGAGCTTTCTTCAGTCTCGCCACTGTACACGCCATTTTCACCGCATATAGGACACTCCTGAATCATCAGCGTCCAATCATCACTATAAGAAAACGATTCGCCAAGCTTTCCGCTCTTCACTAATTTCCGAGCGCTATCTAGAGCATCTTTAACTTTCTTTACTTTTTCGCCCTCGTAATATAGTAGAAAATTCTCGGTTTTATTATCAGGGGTAAAAGAAAAGTACTTGAAGACACTTAATTCAGAAATCTTCTGAAACAATCTCGTTGAGTGGTAGGCAATGCTCTCCAATTCGTACCTTTGAAAGTCAGGAACGGACGCATGCACACTTACGTTTCTTATTGAGGACAGCGAGAAAAAGAAACCTTTATACTCCTGTTTAATCTCTGGATAAAAATGAAAAAAAAGGGAAGCAGCTTTTTCCAACTCAATGGTTTTGTAAGAAAAATATTTAAGATCACTAATGTAAGAGACTGAATTATGGTCTTTGCTCAAGCTTTCCGGGTAGCACAATAGCAGCTTGGCTTCGTCAGGCAGGCCGGTATAAAGCATGTAAAGCGCCTTTTGGGCGGTCACCGACTTTAATAATAGCTCAACACTTACACATAAATTCCCAATCGCAGGTTGAAAATCAACCCAGCTCTTCATCCTAGATTTGTGAAAAGCATCTATACCAATCTCGTAATATGACCGCGCACTAGATCTGAGGTCCAGCGATATTTGATCTCTGAGTTTTTCGACTTCCTTTCTGTACAAAAAACAACCCCCTCAAATCGGTAAAGCCTGTATTTTCAGCTGGTTTGGAGAGCAGCCGAAAGAAAGTTCGGCAACATGCGCTGGTTAGATATCACGCCGCCACCCACGCGACCATGTCGCGCACACTTTGCGGCTCAGGACTCAGCGCCTGTATTCCAACACGATCAAGTTCAGTCTGAAAGTGTGCCCAAGCTCGCTCATCTTTCGACGGCAAGCCTAGATGATCTTCGATAGATCCCTTTTTCCAGAGCCAGATCCCCTGTCCAAGGAGGAGATTGTGAAGCGCGTCGATGTGCGGGGCAGCATCCAACTCCCGTGCAAGAATGGCGTAAGCCTCTGCCGCTTTCACAACCCCCTTCATTGGAAGGCCAGTTTGGTCAAGGGTTATTCGATTCGCTGCGGCAAGACGTGCGAGAATTTGCTTAACGGCAGCAACATCTGCATTTCCTTGTGGAACAAATCCATGGACATGGCCACCTTTGAACGCATAGTCAAGATCAACTATTGCCTTCGATGGGAGATCCATTTCTTGAAGTATTTGCATTGATTTCTTGGTGTCGTTTACACCACTCTGTGCAATCAGAGCGATCTTATTCTGCCCAAGCGTTCTGTTATTGAGGTGTTCAAATATCACTGGAAGCAGGCGCAGTTCTGTTTTTCCCTCGCTTAGCAAAACCTTATCTGAAAAAAGCATTTGGCTTGCATGCGCAAGCGTGAATAACTGTTCCATCGCATGCGCTGAATCTGGAACCACTATCTGAATAGCGTCACGTAAGCGCTGGCGCGCAAACGTTCCGTCAGCAGGTGATTTCCGGATAAGTAGTGCATCTTGAGCATCTTGAGCCTTCACCATTTGCGCAGAGTGCGTTGATACGATGATCTGGTATCCATTCTTAGAGAGAGTTTTCAGTGCTTCCCGAATGTGTTCAATTGCAAAAGGATGAAGATATAGCTCAGGCTCATCTATCAGAAGCAGTGTGCTCCCATCCGCCTGCCCAGCGCCACGCTTTACTTCAGCCAAGTGTCTCACTAGCGTCATTTGAATGGCTCTTTGCGCACCATGCCCATACGACGAGAAGCCACGCGCAACCCCCGTGTCTTCATAAACCTTTACGGTTCCGGCCTTGATCAGATCGTCCAAGCTAGGGGTAGGAAAATGCAGCTTTACGCCAACGCCAGGGAACAGATCGTTTATCTTTTGATTTATGGAATCATCAATTGCATTGAACTCTGCAAGCCTTGAGGTCCCGTCTGCTGAGAGCTGTTGCTCGACCTGGCCTAAGTGCTGGTTTATCTCTGCCTCATGGGCCTGCCGGACGGGCTCAATAAATTCAGCGAGTAGCTTTCCAATTGTCGTCGTGGTTTTTGACTTCGCAGAGTCTTCGGCGGCATCTTCCATTGCACCAATTCGGATGGGCTCTGGTAGTAGTGACGAAATTGCGTTATCGATGCCAGTTGGATTTGCCGCCCATTGGGAATTGGCGGGATTTAACACATGCAGCTTAATATCTGCCGCCTTGCCTCCGGGGGACGGCTGAACGCGCTTTATCGTTAGAACCTCATTATCAATGTATGGCCGAATTCTCTGTTGCTGCTCGGCGGTTAAGACACTTAGCGCTTCCTCAGAGACGCCAACAACTCGGCCGATAACCTCTAAGGGTCGTTCCGTGTCGTTGAAAGATCCTTCATCCAAAACCGATTTTCGTAATAACCACTGGATTGCCGAAATGATATTGGACTTGCCTGAGTTGTTGTATCCAATCAGAGGCGTAAACTGCTCCAACTGAATCTTTGTTTCCTTGCATGACTTGTAGTTCCGGATTTCTACCATTTCGAGTAGAGCCGACATGCGCCCTCCATGGTGGGGTTCACCTTGCTCGTAATACTTTACAGAAATTACCCAGTGCGCTTCATCATTGCAGAAATTTGCCTAAGTCATGATTGCTGACTTTGAACCATCAATCGCGCTGTACATGAATCGATATAACAATAGCTTAGCCGAGCATGACCCTCTTTGCCATTTAACCATTCAGCGTCTGCAACTTGCTCCGCCAATCATGCCCGATGAAATGGCTTTGATTAGTTTGGAGGCTCTGGAGGAAACCTCCGACTCGAATGTTCACTTTTGTTTAGGAAGACCTTTCCTACCTGGAAGGTCGCAAAGCGGACATCCAGATGGGACGATCAACCGCAATATTAAGCATAATCCGACTGCACTGGATTCATTCTGACTTCTTGGCAAGACGCTCCGCGAACCATTGATAGTGTTTTGAGTTTTCAACCGGTACATTTTTCAGTGCCGCCCTCAGAACACGTAGCTCATTTTCCCGGTCTTTCCGCTTTGAATACAGAATAGCGAGCCTACGGTATGTAAAGGGGGTATCTACTCCTTGTTCCAGAAGTTTTTCATATTCCAGAAAGGCTTCGTCGATTTTTCCCTCTTTTTCCAGGGCTTGGCCACGCATATTGCGATCTGCCGCTTCCCGATAATTGGCTTGTTTGAACTCCCATTCCAACGTTCTGATGTTCTGTTCAACTTCCGAAAGCTGATCGATTTTGATCCAAGGGTTTTCTTTGACCAGGTCCTTTAGCTCATCCAACCTTTCTTTGGCCAAATCTAAGCGTGAAATCTTGGTATCAGCATTTTTTGAGTCATTGGCGATTTGGAGAGATTC
>NZ_JAVIXR010000017.1 GCF_031157525.1 Marinobacter sediminicola | reverse complement strand
TCCCGGTGCTGTACGCAGTATTCCCGTTCCTGGGGGGCACGTTTCAGATCAAATACGGAGTCCACAATGCCCCGCTCTTCCAACAGGGTGCGCACAATGGTGTCTGTGGCTTGGGTCTGGAAGATGCGGCTGTTGTGCATCAGCCCCAAACGCCACACCGGCGGCTCGATAACAATCTCATAGCGGGTGCGGCGATGGCCGGAATCGCCTCGGGCGAATTCGTTGACCACGCCGGTGAAGCGGCGAAGGGGCATACCGCCTTCCCAAACCACCAGATCCACGGGTTGCTCCAAAACTTCGGATGCATCTATGTCCGGGTCGGTGCTGGCCAGTTCAAGGCAGCCATGAAATAGCTCGGATAGCCGCTCGGTCAGCGTAAAGCCAACAACAGAGAATAGATCAGTGGGGAGTTCGCCAACACGGGCGGTAAACTGCAGTCCGCTTGCCTGGGGCATATCTTCAGTCCTTGAAGGTATGGTTCTGTATGAGTCCGGGCGGAGATTCTGTCGCAAATGCGGTGTTTAATCAAATGCTCCCTGCCCCAAACGAGCACCCGTTCTATGTAAACAAAATCTCAGGCCGAACCCTGCGCCTGCGCCTTAACCCGGAAGGGTCGCGTCCACCACTCAGACAAGAGCACACCGAACAGGGTGAGACCACCGCCAATAAAATGATGCGGCCCCAATGTTTCGCTCAACATCACGGATGCGATCAGCGCCGTTAAAATCGGAATCAGATTGAAGAATACAGAAGTCCGACTGGGCCCAAGGTGCTTGATGCCCGTCATCCATGCCAAGGGTGCTCCAATAGATGCAAACACACAGGCGAATAGCACCAGTGGCACGTTATCACTGTTCAGCCCTGTTTGTGGCAGCGCAGCAAACAGTGGGAACAACACCACAACAGCCACAAGCACCTGTGCATACAGTAACTGCATTGCAGGCAGAGGTATCTGCCATTTTTTCAGCAAAGTGCTGTATATGGCGTAGGCAGCTACGGCGACCAGCATCATGCCGTCGCCGGCATTAATCCCCTGCTGGGTAATCGCTGCCAGATCCCCAGAGGTGATTACAATCAGTACGCCAAAAAATGAAAACAGTGATCCGACTATGGCTCCAACTGTAAGGCGGTGGCCCAATGCCAATATGGCCAGAATCAGCGACATCACAGGCATGAGCGCTAAAACAATACCCATGTTGGTCGCAGAGGTTTTAGGCGCGGCAAAATAGGCCAGGCTTTGATATATCGCCATGCCCAGCACACCTAACACAAAAATTTTGCCCAGGTTTTCCTTCACCACTGGCCACGACCTCAGCGTTGGACGCAATAGCAGGGGCGTGAGGATGACGGCAGCGAACAGCCACCGATAAAACCCAATTTCTGCCGGAAAAATAACGCCCACGGCCAGTTTGTTAACTACGGTATTTCCCGCCCAGAAAATGACTGCCAGTAGCGGAAACGCATAATACATAGTCACAAACCTCAGAAAACGAGTGATTAAACCGGAACGCCATTATCCGCTTGTACCTATTAAAGGCTATACTGGGTTCTACGGCTCGCAGCTTGGATATAAACGCATGCAGAACCTTGCCAAGCCACGCTGCACCGTATCCATAAGCAATGTGATCATACTTACTTTTAAAAATGGCCCGTCATGAAACTTTTAGTCCGTAACCTCGCACGCACGACAACAGAACAGGAAATCATGGAGCTGTTTTCTGCTCATGGCACTGTCACCGAGTGCACACTGGTTTTAGATAAAGAAACCGGAAAATCCAAAGGCTTTGGATTTGTGGAAATGCCACACGCGAAGGAAGCAAAAATGGCCAAGGCCCACCTGAACGACGCTCGTGTAGGGTCAAACAAAATACGGGTGAAGGTCGCTCAGGATAAGGAACAGCAAGCAGATACCAATAGCTAACCCTTACGCTGCAGGCTCATTGGCTGCGCGTTCTTCTATGCACTCGTAGCCGCCCATCTCAAATTCCCGACAAATAAACGGTCGCTTGTCGTAAATCGAACACGACATGGTGCGGCGATCCAACGCCGCACACCAGCCGTCATCCAAACGCGCCATCGTTCTGCCGCCCCACTGATCGGTTTCAATAAACCGCTCTGGCACGCCTGTCTCGGTAATCAGCATAACTTCCAGGCGGCAACAGCAGGCCTGGCAGTTTGAGCAGCTAATACCGGGATCAGACATGGCAGTTATTTCCATCAGGCGTTGGCGGTACTCTATCAGAGCAGCTCTTTGCGCAGTTGTGACGGGCTCTTGGGGGACAACAAACCTGGAGCCACATCAAATACAGATATGGCACCGGTTTCGCCGGCGCGGGCCATTTTATGGACTGCGCGAGTGTAGGCTACCAACACACTGGCGGTGAACTCAGGGTTACTTCCAAGCGCCAGTGAATATTCGATAGTCTGCTTGCTATGGGTGCCGGTTTCGCCACTGCGAATAACGAAGCCGCCATGGGGCATGGCACTGTGCTCTGCAGCGAAGGTAGCTTCATCAATGAAGTTAACCGTGGTGTCGAAGGGCTCGAAGTAGTCCGGCATGGTCACAATGCTGTTTCGCACTGCGTCTGCATTGGCACCCTCTTCCAGAACAATGAAGCATTCCCGTACATGCTTTTCACGGGTGCTCAATTCCGGCTGCTCGCCGTTGCGTACTCGGGCAATAGCCTCCTGAGAGGGCAAGGTGTACTGCACGCCTTTCCTGACGCCCTCCACGCGGCGCACTGCATCCGAGTGACCCTGGCTCAGGCCTTTGCCCCAGAATGTGTAAGTTTCACCTTCCGGCAAAATGGTTTCACCGAACAAACGATTCAGGGAGAACAGGCCGGGATCCCAGCCCACAGACATCAACGCAAGCTTGCCAGCCTTGCGTGCGGGCTCATCCAATGCCGCGTGGTATTCGTTCACTTTGGCGTGAGTGTCGAAGCTGTCGACGGTGTTATAGAACTGTGCCAGATAAGGCCCCTGTTCCGGCAAGTCGGTTTTCGAGCCACCGCACAGGATCATTACATCAACGTCGTTCTGGTACTGTTCAATATCTGCCATGGCATAAACCGGCACTGTGCTGTCCAGAAGCGCCACACTGGCGGGGTCGCGGCGGCTGAACACACCCACCAACTGCATATCCGGATTCTGCGCCAACGCAGCTTCCACACCCCTGCCCAGATTGCCGTACCCGGCAATGGCTACTCTAATTTTGTCTGCCATGATGATTATCCTGTAACGTTAGAAATTTGCGGCGGCAACTCAATCCCGGCTTTAGCCGCACGTGCTGCGTGCAGCTTCTTGTAGCTGTCAATCAGGCGCAGATGCCTGTCCAGTCCTTCCAACTGCATATTGGTCGGGGTCAAACCATAGAAACGAACGCTGCCATCCACTGAGCCGACCACGGCATCCATGACCTCATCACCAAACATGCGCCGGAAGTTAAACACGTAATCACTCAGCTCAAGCTCGTCATCCAGAGTGACCTCCAGTACCGCGCACATGGCCTGATAGAACAGGCCGCGCTCTACTGTGTTGTCATTGAACTGCAGGAACATTTCCACCCTTTCCAGGGCATCTTCGTATTGCTTGAGTGCCAGATTGATCAGCAGTTTCAATTCCAGAATGGTGAGCTGGCCCCACACGGTGTTTTCATCAAACTCGATGCCGATCAGGGTGATGATGTCTGTGTAATCGTCTATCTGGCTATCGTCCAGGCGCTCTACCAAGGCAGCTAGCTGCTCATCACTCAGGATGTGCAGATTGAGAATATCTTCACGATAATCCAAAGCCCGATTGGTGTTATCCCAGATCAGATCTTCTACCTGGTACACCTCGGAATAGCCAGGCACCAGCATGCGACAAACCGGAGCACCCAGGTCGTCATAAATTGCGGTGTAGACTTCGTGGCCCATGTCTTCAATGATGCCGAACAGTGTAGCGGCCTCCTCTTCGGTGGTACCAGTGAAGTCCCACTCTTCAAACGCTATATCCGCCTTGGCACTGAAGAAACGCCAGGACATCACACCGCTGGAATCAATAAAGTGTTCCACGTAATTATTGGGCTCGGTGATGGCCAGGCTATTGAATGTGGGCGGCAGAAAATCGTTCAGACCTTCAAAGCTGCGGCCTTGCATCAGCTCGGTCAGGCTGCGCTCCAGAGCGACTTCCATGTTTGGATGGGCGCCGAAAGAAGCAAACACCCCACCGGTTTTGGGGTTCATCAGAGTCACGTTGGCCACCGGAAACTGGCCGCCAAGTGAGGCGTCTTTTACCAGTATGGGGAAGCCCTGAGCTTCCAGAGCCCGCACACCCTCAAGAATATTCGGGTACTTTTCCAGAACATGTAAAGGAACATCCGGCAGGGCAATTTCTTCCTGAATGATCTGCTTTTTTACAGCTCTCTCAAGAATTTCCGACAAGCACTGCACCTGTGCCTCTGCCAGAGTATTTCCCGCACTCATGCCGTTGCTCAAAAACAGGTTTTCAATGAGGTTGGTCGGGAAGTAAACCGGCACGCCATCAGAATGGCGCACGTAAGGGAGCGCGCATATACCGCGGTCCACACGGCCAGAATTTGTGTCGATCAGGTTGGAGCCATGCAGCTCGCCATCCGGGTTATAAATGGCCAGGCAATGATCGTCCAGAATGCCTTCCGGCAATTCGTCATTGGGACCAGGCTTGAACCAGCGCTCTCTCGGATAATGTACGAACTCGCTGTTGGCGATGTCCTCACCAAAAAACTGGTCGTTGTAGAAGAAGTTGCAGTTCAAGCGCTCAACAAACTCCCCCAGAGCCGAGCACAATGCACTTTCTTTAGTAGAGCCCTTGCCGTTGGTAAAGCACATTGGCGAAGCCGCATCGCGCATGTGCAACGACCACACGTGAGGAACAATATTGCGCCAGGAGGCAATTTCTATCTTCATGCCCAGGTCGGCCAGTATGCCGCTCATGTTGGCAATGGTTTGCTCCAGCGGCAGGTCTTTACCTTCGATGTAGGTGTCCTCACCCCCTTCTGGCTTGATCGTCAGCAGCGCCTGGGCGTCTTCATCGAGGTTATCAACGATTTCAATCTGAAAGTCAGGACCGGTTTGCACCACTTTTTTGACCGTGCAGCGATCAATGGACCGCACAATGCCCTGGCGATGTTTCTCGGGCAGATCGTCGGGCAGCTCAACCTGAATCTTGAAGATTTGTTTGTAGCGGTTTTCCGGATCAACAATGTTGTTCTGGGAAAGGCGAATGTTATCGGTTGGAATATCCCTCGCCAGGCAGTACACCTTCACAAAATAGGCGGCGCACAGGGCTGATGAAGCCAGAAAGTAGTCAAAAGGGCCAGGTGCCGAGCCGTCGCCTTTGTAGCGAACGGGCTGGTCGGCAATCACCGAGAAGTCATCAAACTTGGCTTCAACTCGGAGGTTGTCGAGATAATTGACATTGATTTCCATTGCGAGGGTACTCGGTTTAGAGATTTCGGCGCGCCTTGACCATAGAGTGCGCGCCATTCAGGGCGGCCATTATAGACGTAACGCTACGCCACTCATACCTAGTACCAATCACTACCTCTGCAACACTCCTACTCGGCAGGGCTGGCAGCTGCGGGTCGGAATACCCGCCACACCCGCTGCAGTTTTTCTTTGGGCAGAATGACCAACAAGTTACCTGCTAGCACCAGTGATACACCGGCAACGGCCTCAATTGTCCAGATGTAACTCTCGAATACCGTTGAGAGCGCAAGCGCGACGATTGGGAAAAGCACCATGCAGTAGGCTGCACGTTCAGGCCCTATCCGCCCGAGCAATGTGAGGAAACTGCCAAAACCGAGGACTGAGCCAATCAAAGCCAGGTAGACCAACGAGCCGGTGTAGCTCCAGGTTGCTTCGAAAACGAAGGCCTCTCCCCTACCCCACGCAATGAGCGCCAGCAAAACAGCGCCGTAAGCCATGCTATAGGCGTTGGTTTGCATGACAGGCAGTTTCGATGACTGGTTGCGAGCCGAAATCATGTTGCCGAAGGATGTGATGAAGGTGCCCGCCAAGCTCAGAATGATGGCTCGCAAGGTGGCGCCATCGGCGTCCAGCGCGCGAACCTCCGGCAAAAACACCAGGATAATTCCCACAAGCCCAAGCGCCGCGCCCCCAATCACTGCGCGGGGCACTCGATTGCCGAAAAACAGAGCGCCGTTGATGATATTCATCACAATAATTGTGGAGAACACCACGGCAATCAATCCACTGGTGATATCTGCAGCTGCCTGATAAACCAGCATGTAATTGAAGCCAAACAGCATCAGCCCCTGACCCGCCATCCAGAGGTGCTGCTGAAAACCAAATCGCATATTCCGTCGGGTCAGGCTGCACCATAGCATCAGCACCAGTGCAGACAGCCCAAACCGATAGGCAATGGACACATCGCCAGGCACTTCACCCAGTTGCAGAGGGATCGCTATAAACGTCGAACCCCAGATCAACACGGTCGAAAAATAGAGTACAAAAGTGTTCGTCAGCATAGGGAATGCAGCCTTCAGCCGTGATCACAAACCGGCTACGCATTGCTCGCTACCGATCCACCATTAAGCAAATTCATTGTCCTACTTATAGTTACCTTGCTCAACACTTTAATACCAATGTATAGAGGCAAAACTCGGGAGGGAATAAACTCAGGTGAGGTTTTGGGGCACGGAAGATCGTGCCCCGGCAGGCGTTATTCAGGCTTGTAAAAGCGCTGGATACTTGAGAAATCGAGTGTTCCATTGCCATGTTCGGCATGGAGTGTAAACAGGTTACGGGCGAGCGAACCCATGGGAATCGCCGCCTGATTCTCTACGGCGTTATCGAAGGCCAAACCAAGATCCTTGTTCATCAGGTTAACCAAAAATCCACCTTGGTAGTCACGGGATGCGGGTGCGCCGTCCATTACGCCTGGCCATGGATTGTACACATTCAAGGCCCAGTTACCGCCAGAACTCTGCTTCATGACTTCAGAGAGAACCGCAGGGTCCAGGCCGTTTTTCACACCCAGCGCCAGCGCTTCACTGGTGCCTGCCATCAAGATGGCCAACAGCATGTTGTTGCAAATTTTCGCGACCTGGCCAGCACCATGATCGCCAGCATGGAAGATATTCTTGCCCATGGCTTCCAGAATCGGCTTTGCTTTACTAAAGGTCTCTTCATCACCACCGCAGATGAAGGTTAGAGTACCTGCTGTCGCGCCGCCTACACCACCAGAAACGGGTGCATCGAGGAATGGTATACGCTTGCGTTCGGCCTGCTCGGCTACACCGCGAGCCGTTTCTGGCGAGATGGTGGATGAGTCAATAACCAACGTTCCCTCGGGCAGAGCCGCCAATAAACCATCTTCACCCAGATACACAGCCTCTACGTGTTTGCCTGCCGGCAGCATGGTGATCACACACTCAGCGCCTTTCGCCGCATCGTGGGCTGTGTCTGCCGTTTTGGCACCTTCTGATACCAGCGCAGCTACCGCATCTTTTGACAGATCAAAAACGGTTACATCGTGCCCGGCTCGCACAAGATTGCTGGCCATGGGGCCACCCATGTTGCCCAGGCCAATAAAGGTAATCGTTGCCATAATCATCCCCTTGTTTTTGTATTCGGTTGAGTGGGCCGCCCTTGTTCGAGCGGCCTGTTAGGCTATTGTTCGAAAAAGCTGTCGATCCACTCGCTGTTCATTTCTTCCAGCGACGCGTAACGCCAGCGGGGCTGTTTGTCCTTGTCGATCAGGAGAGCACGAACACCTTCGGCAAACTCGCCATTTATAAGGCAGTTTTTGGAGAGCACGAGTTCTTTGTCGAGCACCTCGCGGAGACTGTCCAGACGACAGTTTTGCAAGTGCTGCCAACACAACGCTAGTGAGGTTGGCGAGGCGAATGCCAAGGGTTTGGTTGATTTCGCCAGCCAGCCGTCACCGCCAGCCAGTTCTTTCATCTGGGCAACCATCTTGGCCAGACTGTCGGCATCGGTTACCCGATTGATTTCATCGAGATGAGCCCGCACCTGGGATTCCGGCAAGGCATCAGCGCTTTGATTTTCATGCTGCCTGAGCACACCGCCCACTACCGCAAAAGCATCCTCCCCTTGCCAGTTGTGCGCGGCCAGATCAGCGACTACCGCAGTTTTTTCTTCGTGCTTGATAAAGCGATCGGCCAAGCCCACAAAGATGGCATCGGCTGCGTTCATGCGCCCGCCAGTCAATCCCAGAAATAGCCCGGTACGACCGGGAGCGCGATTCAGAAACCAGCCTGCCGCCACATCCGGGTAAAGCCCGATACTGGTTTCAGGCATTGCCATCATGGACGTTTCTGTTACGACCCGATGGGATGCGCCGGCCAGAATGCCGATACCACCGCCCATAGCAATGCCGTGCACCCAGCAGATAATCGGCTTGGGGTAGGTGTGGATCAAATAGTCCAGTTCATATTCTTCTGTAAAGAAGGTCTCTCCCGCGCTGGCACCACCGCCACTCTGAGGCTCGGTCATGCTCCGGTATAGCGCGACAATATCGCCGCCGGCACAAAACGCCTTGTCGCCTTCAGCTTCAATCCAGACGGCACGAACGCGATCATCCTCAGCCCAACTCTTGAGTTGTGGCGCCAGCATCCGAATCATCTCAAGGGAGAGTGCGTTCAGCGCTTTGGGCGTATTCAGCCTCGCCACCGCGATAACGGCACCGTCAGCGGTCTTCCACTCTTCGAAAACAACAGGTTGATGGCTTTTAACAGGTTGATGACTCATAAAAAATTCCTTAGACCGATATGCCTCAGGAGTTGAGAAGCTTTTAACGGTTTTTCCATTCTGGTTTGCGCTTTTCAAGGAAGGCATTGACGCCTTCTTTCTGGTCTTCGGTAGAAAACAGCTCAACAAACAGTTCACGCTCCATGCGCCAGCTGTCTGAATGGCTGCGGCCATCGCGGGAACTCATCACCAGTGTTTTGCAGCGGGCAACGGAAGACGGGCTCTGCTTGCAGGCCATTTCAGCCAATTCCAGAGCTTTTTCCAGGCCTTTCCCACTGGGTACCACTTCTTCGACCAAGCCAATCTGCAAAGCCTTGTCGGCCTTTACACGCTCACCACAGAGAATCATGCGCTTGGCCCAACCTTCACCCACAATCCAGGGCAGGTTCTGGGTGCCGCCAGCACAGGGCAGCAAGCCCACTGTCGCTTCCGGCAAAGCCATTTGAGCGTGCTCTTCGGCAATGCGGATATCACAGGCCAAGGCGCATTCCAGGCCACCACCCATGGCGTAACCGTTAATCGCGGCAATGGATACGCCACGGAACTTGGTCAACGCAGCAAAGGCCTGACCAAAGAGCTGAGCCATTTCATTAGCTCGTGCCTTATCGCCATCGGAAAAGGTTTTAAGATCGGCGCCAGCAGAGAAGAATTTCTCGCCCTGCCCGGTCAGAACCAATGCGAAAATATTCTTGTCTTCATTAAGCTCACGGACGATGTTGGTCAGTGCAGCCAAAGAATCCACTGTCCAGGTATTGGCCGGTGGGTTGTGGATGGTCAGTATTGCAATGTGTTCGCGTTTCTCGAGCTGAATCAGATCGCTCATCATCCTTCTCCTGTTATTTTTGCGATTTATTGAATGGCCTCGGCCACACCGTCATCCAACAAGCGACGGGCAATAATCAGACGCATGATTTCGTTGGTGCCTTCCAGAATCTGGTGCACACGCAGGTCGCGCAAAAAGCGCTCCAGAGGGTATTCCCGTATATAACCGTAGCCCCCGTGCAACTGGAGTGCATCATTTACCACTTCAAAGCACGCATCGGTTGCGAAACGCTTCGCCATGGCGCAGTGCAATGTAGCTTCAGAATCGCCGGCATCCAGTTTATAGGCACCAAGACGAACCATCTGCCGGGCGGCTACCAGGTTGGTTGCCATATCCGCCAGCTTGAATTGAAGCGCCTGAAACGCAGCCAGAGGCTTTCCAAACTGTTGTCGTTCGTGCATATAGTTGCGGGCTCTTAATAGAGCAGCCTGTGCACCACCCAAAGAACACGTGGCAATATTCAGGCGGCCGCCATCAAGGCCCTTCATGGCAATGGCGAACCCGTCGCCTTCTTCACCCACACGATTGGTTGCCGGAACACGCACATTTTCAAGGTTAACGGTGCGAGTAGGCTGACTGTGCCAACCCATTTTTTCTTCGTTCTTGCCGTAAGTAATGCCTTCCGCACTGGCAGGAATCACAAAGGTGGAAATACCCTTGGCGCCTGAATCCGCCGCGCCCGTGCGCGCCATCAACACCAGAATGTCTGTTTCACCGGCACCGGAGATAAACATCTTGCTACCATTGATCACATAATCATCGCCATCCCGCACAGCTTTAGTACGCAAACTGGCCGCGTCAGAACCCGCACCGGGTTCCGTCAGGCAGTAGGATGCAAGCAGCTCCCCGCTGGCCAGCTTCGGAACCAATTCCTGTTTAAGGTCATCGGGCGCGAAGCTCGCAACCATCCAGGTCGCCATATTATGAATCGTGATAAATGCGGCTGTTGAAGGGCAGGCAGCCGCCAGCTCTTCAACGATTACGGAGGTATCCAGCCGGGAAAGGCCCATGCCGCCAAGCGCCTCCGGAGTATAAATTCCCATGAAGCCCATTTCGCCGGCTTCTTTCAGAACGCTTACCGGAAAAACATGCTCGTCATCCCACTGGGCTGCGTAGGGTGCCATGGCTTTTTCAGCAAAGGCTCGAGCCGCCTCGCGGAACGCTAACTGATCTTCAGTGAGGTTAAAGTCCATCGTTTCTCTCCACGTTCTCCACGCTCTCCACTTTCACCAGGCTCAGAAGCCCTTGTTCAGGAGGGATGAAAAAGGGGTCGGAAACAAGTTCCGACCCAAACCAACCCACCTTCAAACAACTAACGCAGCTGGATAGAGAAGTTTGCTTCCGATGATGTTGCCTCACTGGAGAACCAGCGGGATGTAACGGTTTTGGTCTCAGTATAGAAGCGAACGGCCTGCTTACCGTATGCATGCTGATCACCGTAGAAAGAGCCTTTCCAGCCGGTGAATGAGAAGAACGGCAGGGGCACAGGAATGGGGATGTTCACACCCACCTGCCCCACTTCAATTTCATGCTGGAACTTGCGTGCTGCACCACCGGAGCCGGTAAAGATCGATACGCCGTTACCATAAGGACTCTTGTTAATCAGGTCGATGGCATCCTCCAGACTGCTCTCTTCCATACAGGCCAGTACAGGACCGAAGATTTCTTCGTTGTAAATGTCCATCTCGGTGGTCACACCGGTGAACAGGGTTGGGCCAACCCAGTTACCATCAGGCAGGCCATCTACTGTGCAGCCACGACCGTCCAGAAGCAGGTTCGCGCCTTGGGCTTCACCCGTGGCTATCAGCGCCTCAACACGCTCCTTGGCTTTGGGGGAAATTACCGGGCCATAGCTGGCACCGGAGTCGTTCCAGGCGCCTGGGCGCACTTTCGCCATGGCTTCTTTCAATTCAGGAATCCAGGCCTGAGCTTCACCTACGAATACTGCCACAGAGATCGCCATGCAACGCTGGCCAGCCGCACCTACAGAGGCGCCAACCAAGGCATTGAGCACCTGCTGCTTATCAGCATCGGGCATGATCACCATATGGTTCTTGGCGCCGGCAAAGCTTTGAACGCGCTTCATATTGCGAGTACCGGTTTCGTAGATATAACGGCCAACCGGCACAGAACCCACAAACGATATGGCCTTGATGGCAGGGTCGGTCAGCAGAACATCTACCTGTTCCTTACCACCGTGAACAACTTGTAGAACACCCTTTGGCGCGCCGGCTTCTTCAAACAGCTCAGCTAAGCGCATCGGAGTCAGCGGATCCTGCTCGGAAGGCTTGAGAATGAATGTGTTACCGCAGGCGATAGCAAGGGGGAACATCCAAAGTGGGATCATCGCCGGGAAGTTGAACGGCGTAATGCCTGCACATACACCCAACGGCTGAATCCAGGAATGGGTATCGACTGAACGTGCTACGTTGCCAACCGTTTCGCCCATCATCATGGAGGGAACGTTGGCCGCATGCTCAACAACCTCAATACCGCGCCACACATCACCCTTCGCATCATCAAAGGTTTTGCCAGTTTCTTGAGAAAGAATTTCAGCAATTTCGTCGTGATGCTCTTTCAGCAGGGCCTGATAACGCATCATCACACGGGCGCGCTCAGAAACCGGAACCTCTTTCCAGGTTTTAAACACCTCGCCGGCCGTATCGATCGCCTTACGCATTTCTGCATTGGTTGCGCATGGCACTCGGGCGATCACTTCGTTATTGGCCGGATTGGTTACATCAATCCATTCGTTGGTCTGGCTCTGAACAAATTCACCAGCGAGGTACAGTGGAACATTTTTCATGTCGGTATCCCTGTTTGTTGTTGTGCAAGAGGGTGGCCAAAAGCAAGATCACTTTGGCTATGCATGGATAGACCTTAGCACGCCCACCAGCACTTGGTGATTGACTAAATTTCGACCTTGATGGACTATCTTTCGATTAGCCAAACTGCAGGTAACAGTAACAATCATGATTCAAACCTCCCAGTGGCCAGTACCCAAAGACAGCATTCGCTATGTGGTGCCCGCCCCTATTATTAACCTCCTGTCGCAACACCCTCTTACCCGGGACCTCTACCCGCTGGCATTCGGCCATTACCGCCGGGCGACGGGGCACCATATGCATCGAGAGAATCATCGCGACAATCTTTTGATTTACTGTACTGAAGGCCGGGCATTCCTGAATGTGAAAGGTGTACCCTACACACTGGAGGCGGGAGATCTTCTGTTACTACCCGCTGGCGCCACCCACCGCTACACAGCAGACCCGGATAACCCCTGGACAATTCACTGGGTTCACTACACAGGGCCGCTGGCTAGCGAGTTTCACCAATACATGGGATTTGATGACTCTACACCGGTCCGCCACCTTGGGCGGCAACCCAGACTTCTGGTGGACTTCAATGGCCTTTTATCGGTTCGCCAGACAGGCTTCCGTGCACGCGGTCTGATTCATGCAGCCAATCGTCTAAGGCAATTGTTTACAGCCATTCCGATAAGTATTGATGAAACCAGCCATGAACGAAAAAACGAGCTGGATACCATCAATAACTATATGCATGAGCACCTGGATGAACGCATCACTCTGGAGCAACTAGCAGATCTTGCCGGCCTATCTCCCGCGCACTTTGCTACTCGCTACAAAGAGCAAACCGGAACCTCTCCCATTCAGCACTTCCTGCATCTGAAGGTAGAGCGCGCCTGCCAAATGCTCGACACAACAAGCCTCAGCTTTACTGATATAAGCCATCGCCTGGGTTATGACGATGCCTACTATTTCTCCCGATTATTTAAAAAAGTTATGGGGCAGTCGCCAAGGGACTACCGTCATACATCAAGACACTAACGTTGAATTAGACGCATACCGGCCAGGCACAACAGGCCAGTAACTGCTCTGCCGCCATCTACGACTTTTGTTGAAGTAACGAAACCGCTAGTCTTCGGGATAAAGACACAATAAAGAGCACTCAAAATGGCTACGCATACGTTTGAAATTGATGAAACCTTCAATGTACCCCGCAACAGAGTGTTTGCACTGTTTGCCGATCACCAAAGCTTCGGGAAACTATTGGGAGCACCCGTAAAGCGAATCAAAAACAGCGATCAGGCCGACCCTAACGGCCTTGGTTCGGTGCGCAAGGTTGGCATTGGCCCTCTCGGCCTGGAAGAAACCGTCACCAGTTTCGAACCGGACATACTGATTGAATACACCATCACCAGTATGAGCCCGATTCGCAACCACCTGGGCCGGATTCGTTTTGAGGATACGCCAGAAGGCCACACCCGCGTGCGTTATCGGATTACCTTTGAAGACCGCGTTCCCTACACAGGCAAACTGGTTAGTACAAGTCTTGAGCGAGCCATACGCCGAGGCATGAAAAAGGTTCCAAGGCTGGCCTAAGCGGTTTTATTCAAGTGAAACAAATTGTTACTTGATGGATATCAGATAATTGACCTGAAGCAATTGTTGCTATCCATCAATTTTGTACTCTCCGCGCAACTTGCAATATCCGGTGCAACCGCCGGCCTTCCTTTACTGCGGAGATCAAGATGGCAAACGAGCCGATTATCCTTTTCGATAACGGGCATCATAAGTGCCTGATGTTTGATTCTCTGGTCACCGGAGAAGGTGTCCAGTCCAACCAGTTCCTGCTAGTCGATGGCAAACACGAAGCCCTGATTGATCCGGGCGGTGACCTTACCTACACACCTCTTGCTGTCGCAGCCTCGAAATACATGAATATCAAAGACATGGACTTTGTATTTGCGTCGCATCAGGACCCGGATATCATCGGCGCCATTGACCGCTGGATCGTCCATACCAATGCTAAAATCGTGACATCGAAACTGTGGGCCAGATTCCTGCCTCACCTGGTGTCCAGTTACGTTACCAATCAGTTGAGCGGCAGTGTTTACGACCGCATCGTCAGCATTCCGGATGCAGGCGCCAACGTACGGCTTGGTGATTCCTATCTACAGTGCCTGCCTGCCCACTTCATGCACTCAGTCGGCAACCTGCAGTTTTATGATCCGGTCTCGAAAATTCTGTTCTCAGGGGATCTCGGCGCCTCTATAGGCGCAGAAGATGACCACCTGCCGGTAAAGGATTTTGACCAGCACATTCCACATATGATGGGATTTCACCGGCGCTATATCGCGTCAAACAAAGTGTGCCGGCTTTGGGCCAATATGATCCGCGATATGGACGTTGAAATGATTGTGCCTCAGCACGGAAAGCGCTTCGAAGGCGCCGCAATGATTGATCGTTTCCTGAGCTGGGTCAGCAGTGTTGAGTGCGGAATCGACCTGATGGTACAGGACAACTATCGCGCTCCTGTGGACTACGTATAAGCGTTTAAGGGGCAGGCCAGCCAAATAGGCCTGTCCCAAACTGCTATTCTTGCGTAAAATCCCACCTTTTCCCCAGCAAGTATGAGGCAGCGCAAAAAATGGGCAGAGCCTACCAGAACCGCAAGCAATCCATGGCCAAGACAGCGGAGGCCAAAACCAAGGTATACAGCAAGTACGGGCGCGAGATTTATATGAGCGCCAAATCCGGCGGTACAGACCCGGATGGCAACTTGTCGTTGCGCGGCCTTATTGAGCGTGCCAAAAAAGATCAGGTGCCCTCTCACGTTATTGAAAAGGCCATAGACAAAGCCCGCGGTGGTGCCGGGGAAGACTACTCTCCCGCTCGTTACGAAGGCTACGGCCCAGGTAACTGCATGGTAATTGTCGATTGCCTGACAGATAACCCAAACCGGACGTTTGGCGATGTTCGCCTCGCCTTCACAAAAACCAAGTGCAAAATCGGCACGCCCGGCACCGTGGCACACATGTTCGACCACAGTGCGATTTTCGTTTTCAAAGGTGAAGACGACGAAGCCGTTCTCGAAGCCTTAATGGAAGCAGATGTCGACGTTACCGACATTGAAAACGAAGAAGGCCAAATCACAGTATTTACACCGAACACGGAATACGCCAAGGCTCGCCAGGCACTGACAGAAGCCTTTGCCGATATCGACTTCGAAGTAGACGAAATTCAGTTCCTGCCGAAAACCAGTACTCCAGTGGAAGGCGATGACATTCCCATGTTCGAAAAATTCTGCGACATGCTGAACGAACTGGATGACGTGCAGAACATTTTCCACAACGCCGAACTGCCTGAAGAGTAGCCAGGAAAGTGACCCCGCAAAAACCAAGAGTGGCGATCCTGAAAACTGGCAGCACCTACCCGGCTATCGAAGAGCAATTCGGTGATTTCGACCAATGGTTTCTGCGCGGTTTGTCACCCGGTCTCGACGTTACAGTATTCAACACTGTAGCCGGCGAACTTCCTGACAACCCGGACGACTGGGACGGCGTTGTCGTAACCGGTTCTCCCGCTATGGTCAGCAATCGGGAAGCTTGGAGTGAAAGGGCCGCTCAATGGCTGATCCGCGTCGTTGAGAAAGAGATCCCACTGCTTGGCGTATGCTACGGACACCAACTTTTGGCGCACGCCCTGGGTGGTGAGGTAGGCTATCACCCGCAGGGTCGCGAAAGCGGTACCAGAAATGTCGAGCTACTCGCCAGTGCCAAAGATGACCTGCTGTTTGGCAACATGCCAAACACGTTCAGCGCACAACTCACCCATATGCAGTCAGTTTTAAGCCTGCCACCGGGTGCCGTTTTGCTTGGCCGCAACGAGTTTGAGCCACACCAGGCGTTTCGTGTTGGCAAGTGCGCCTGGGGCGTGCAATTCCATCCGGAGTTCTCCAGCACTGTTATGAGAGCGTATCTCGGTGTGCAGACACCTGATTTGGAGCGCGAGGGATTTGATCCAAGCGCCATGATCGATTCCGTTACCGATGCACCGGAAGCTTCAGGGTTGCTAGAGCGCTTTTCTACTCTTGTAAAAGAAAACCACGCTGGTTAAGACTGCACCGGGCCGCTTATGTCATTGAAGGTATTGCTCGCATTAATAATTCTGACACTGGTTGGTGTGGGCTTGTATCACTCCTACAAGCCCTTGCCTCCCGGGATCAGCCACAACGGCGACACCTATCCCCTCAACGACGCAACGCTACTGACGGATTCGACCTACCATCACAGCGATGGCTCAGAAACCCGCGACCATGAAATATTCGACGAAGTCCTGCGCCTCATCAGCCAGGCTCAATCTCTCATTCTGGTCGACATGTTTCTCTTCAATAGCAGCAGCCCAGAGGGCGTGGAGCATCGTCGTCTTTCCGAGCAGCTTACCCAGGCACTGATCAACCGGAAGGCAGAGCGGCCGAAGCTGGAAATTATTGTTATCTCAGACCCGCTGAATACCCTTTACGGTGGGGCTGTGTCGCCCTGGTTTCAGGCGCTTCGTCAGGCTGGCATTGCGGTAACAGAGACAAATTTGCGGCCACTTCGTGACAGCAACCCCACATGGTCTGCAATCTGGCGCGTTTGCTGCCAATGGTTTGGAAATAATTCTGAAGGTGGTTGGCTACCAAATGCTCTGGGAACAGCGCCTGTCACCGTTCGCAGCTACCTTGCCCTGCCCAACTTCAAAGCAAACCATCGCAAGATTCTGGTAACAGATGAAGGAGATAAACTGCGCGCCCTTATAACGTCTGCGAACCCTCACGATGGCAGCAGCCGACACAGCAACATTGCCATCAGTTTTACTGGCTCTGCGGTTACCGATGTTCTGAAAACCGAGCAAGCGGTTCTGGCAATGTCTGGCCAGCCCAACCCGATACTGGACGAACTGATTAACCAGACGGCTTCGCATCGACCACCTGACGAGAGTGCCGCCGGAACCGTTGCAATTAAAACAGAATCTGCAATTCGGGATACCGCATTAGAGATGATCACCAAGGCCGAGAGCGGCAGCCACCTGGATCTCGCCTTCTTCTATCTCTCACATCGGGAGATTGTGGCCGCCCTTCTCGATGCCCACGATCGTGGCGTTCGGTTACGGGTGCTTCTCGATGCCAATAACGAAGCGTTCGGTCATCAAAAAAGTGGCATACCCAACCGCCAAGTTGCCCTGGAACTTCACACAGCTGGAATCCCTGTTCGCTGGTGCAACACCTTTGGCGAGCAGTGTCACAGCAAACTGTTGATGCTCCGTCCATTGGTGGGTCCGACTGAAGTTCTGCTGGGTTCCGCCAACTTTACTCGGCGCAACCTTGATGATCTGAACCTGGAAACCAACGCTTGGTTAGCCGCACCAGCAGGTTCTGAAGTGGCCACCAAATCCGTTAGCTTCTTTGAAACACAGTGGCAATCGGGCCCGGGCAGCGATCCCGTACTAAGCCTGCCCTACGAGCGCTGGGCCGATGAATCGCGGCTACGCTACTGGCGTTATCGCGTGATGGAAGCCACCGGGCTATCCACGTTCTGAATTAGAGCACTCCTCACTTCACACCCTCTCCCCCCTCACACCCCAAGCACCTTCGCTCGCAAAAGTCTCCCTATACCTTTCGCTTATGCCTTTTGGTTTGGTTTTTATCTCGCGACCATCTAAGCTGCTATAGGTCAAAATCAACAAGAACAAGGAGATACCCAATGCTCAATAGAGCCGCTCGGCCAATGGTCAGCCTGGTAGATAAGTACCTGCCTGATCCCTATATTTTTGTTCTGATCCTCTCTCTTTTTGCTTTCATCGCCGCTATGGCGTTTGAAGGCCATAGCCCAATGGCTGTGGTCGAAATGTGGGGGAATGGGTTCTGGAGCCTGCTCACTTTCTCGATGCAGATGCTGCTCGTTCTGGTTACCGGGTTCATGTTGGCCAGCACGCCACTTGTTCGCGGAATTCTGAATCGGATTGCATCTCTTGCAAGCACACCCGGCCAGGCAATTGTTCTGGTTACCTTCGTGGCACTGGTCGCAAGTTGGATCAACTGGGGCTTCGGCCTGGTAGTGGGTGCCCTTTTTGCCAAAGCACTTGCACGGCAAGTAAGGGTTCACTATCCATTATTGATAGCCAGTGCCTACTCGGGCTTTATTGTTTGGCACGGCGGCCTAGCAGGTTCAATTCCGCTGGTCATCGCAACCGATGGGCATTTTACCGCTGACGTCATTGGCGTAATTGGCACCAGCGAAACCATCTTTGCTTTCTTCAACCTGGCAATCATTGTGGCGCTGTTTATTGTTGTGCCTACGGTAAACCGGCTGATGCTACCCTCAGAAGAAGAGAGCGTTTACGTTGATCCTGCGGTACTTGATGACGAGCCAGACACCCGCGTTTCCATCCTCCGCCCTGCGGACCATCTCGAAAACAGCAGAATACTGGCTTGGCTGATTGGCTTCAGTGGATTGGCATTCATTTTCCAGTATTTTATGGACGGTGGTGGCCTGAACCTGAACATCGTCAACTTCATGTTCCTGTTCCTGGCGATCATTCTTCACCAAACGCCTAAACGGCTGCTTGATAGCTTGAATGAAGCCGTTAAAGGCGGCTCAGGCATTGTTATCCAGTTTCCATTCTATGCCGGAATCATGGGAGTAATGACGGCGTCTGGGCTGGCTGCCAGCATTTCCTCAGGTTTTGTATCCATGGCCACTGCTGAGAGCCTACCGTTCTGGAGCTTCATCAGTGCAGGCCTGGTGAACATTTTTGTTCCCTCTGGTGGCGGCCAGTGGGCCGTGCAGGCACCGGTCATGCTACCGGCAGCTCAGGAGCTTGGCGCAAGCATTCCACGAGTGGCCATGGCTGTTGCCTGGGGCGATGCCTGGACCAACCTCCTGCAACCCTTCTGGGCATTGCCGGTACTGGCTATTGCAGGGCTCAAAGCGAAAGACATCATGGGATACTGCCTGATGCTGCTGATCATCACAGGCGCGATCATCGGTGTAGGTCTTACCTGGCTTTAAGGGCTTAGAACAAACCGGGGGCGCATTGCCCCCGGTTTCTATAACGACTTATAAAACATTGCCACATCCTTGCATGGCACAGTCATAGTCCACCCCATACGTTGAGCAACAACCTTCAATGTTGCCTCCCGATAGAACACAACGTGAGTGGGATCCCGCCGATAGTGCCACTTATCAAATCGATCATCGCAGGTCTGAAAGCAGGTCATCACACCTAGCCAACCCCCGGGCTTTAACAAACCATCCAGTTGGCGGAACACCTTGGCCGGGTGATGTAAATGCTCCACAACCTCAGTGCAGGTAATGAAATCGTACTGGCGGCTCAACGCAGACTCGGCCGGGTGGAAAATCGGATCGAAAAGCGCCACTTCCATACCTGCCTCTCGCATCATTTCTGCAAGCGCGGGGCCAGGACCACAGCCGAAATCCAACCCGGAAGCCCCTGGCTGAATGCGTTCAAGCATGGGCAAGGCGAGTTTCTCAAGAAAAGACCGGTAGCCCGTGTCACCCGGATCATTATCGTGCAGCTCATAAACCGCACGCTCCTCATCAGGCCCAAGCCAGCTTTTCCGGGCCATGATGGTTGCGCTGCAGCGTGGGCATCGCAGGTACTCTTTATCACCCAGCGTCTGAAATCTCATTAACTCGCCCTGCCCGCACACACTGCATATTGCGCCCGCACTGGCATCCGGCTTTTTCTCTGATATCCCAGTAGATTTTTGCAAATGCATGTCTGTTCCGCACCCTCAAACCTGACAAATGTTTCATTGTCATTTCCGGCCATGACAACTATTTCGTGACGGGCCCCAAAAATATCTTCAACCCAACGTGCCTATACTGCCCGCCGAAGAAAGCCTGCAGTAACGGATTTTCGCAAACACTAGCAATCGTAATTCATGACGATGTTAAGGGCTATTCTCGCCCCAGGGACAGGAATATGGATATTTCGAATAGTATGGCGCTTGAAGTACCGCTGATTTCTGCTCGCTATGTTCGTCGTTTCATCGAATTCATGGAGCGAAGAGGCGTGAAGCGGGCAGCCCTTCTCAACGACACCGACATAACCGAGGCCATGTTGTACGATCCGGACGCAAGCGTCAGCATGCAGCAAATAACGACAGCGCTGCAAAAAGCCGACTGGCTGATGAATGACGAACGGGCAGCATTTCAGTTCGGGCAACAGCTGGATCTCCCAAGCCATGGGCTTCTGGGATTTGCCGTACTCGGCCAAGACAACCCCCGACAACTCATCAGCATGATCGTGCAATACCTCCGGGTAGGACTTCCGCTGATGGACATGGAGCTGCACTCTACCGGATCAACCTTCCACATCCGACTGCTCGATACGTGGGGGCTTGGTGAGCTGGCACCCTGTGTAACAAAAATGTACCTGGGCAGTATTCATCGCGTATCAGCGGAGGTATGCGAGCATTTCGATATTCAATTTGCCTTTCCCTCCAATCGCGACACCCATTCATGGCAATCATTGGCGCCGGATTGCGAATTCCGTTTCGATGCACCATTCAATCAGATTTCCATGGCACTGAAGGGACAGCCTACTCAAAAGGATACAGCCAGCCTGCGATTTCTGCTGGCACGCAGCCGGAAAAGCAAGGAAGAAAAAACCGGTCTAGCTGATGAAACACTGATGCAGGTTCGAGACATGATCATGACCCAGCCCGGCCGGCCGTGCACTACCACCAATATTGCTCGGCGCCTCGACATCAGCACTCGCACGTTGCGCCAGCACCTGGCCAGTGCTGGCACATCGTTTCGTGAGGTCAGAAATGAAATTCGCGAAAACTTCGCAACTCTCTATCTGAACGACACCAACGTTCCACTGGAATCCATTGCCGAAAAGCTCGGGTTCAGCGATCAGGCAAGCTTTACCAAAGCCTACCGTGGATGGACCGGCAAAACACCCGGCGATGTTCGAAAGCAATCCCGCAAAACAACCTGATCCCTGACTAACGAGGCGTGACCGGAGCAATTTGAATCCGGTCACGGTTTCGACATTCTCTGCGCTATATCTCCGCTTTGAACAAAGACCATGCCGGGAACGGCAATGACCCACAACCACCTTCAAAGGCCTAATACTCGGGCACACTTGCGTTTAAACGCGTGGCAATAGGGTCTTTTGCATGTCCGATCGAGCAGTCCTTAGTCGGTGCAGTCTGCGCGCCCTCCTATAACAACGATGCTTTACAGAGGACGAACTCATGAAACTCAGGAACTCCACCCCCCGTGGTCGTGTAATTGCGCCCGCCCTGGCAGCGGCGGCATTAATGTCCGGCGCCGGGAGCGCTATCGCAGCCCCGGTTTCCACCAACCTCCAATTCAGCTGCCCATTCCCATTGATCGGCGAGCAGCCCATCAGTGCTGAAATCAGCGCCGATATTCCAACAAGCGCCGTCGTTGGCACTCCTTTACCCGCGTTTTCGGTAACAGCGATGACACTGGTAAACGAGGACTCCCGTACTGGTCTTAAACTGGTCGGCTCAGAAACTGTGGAAGGCACAGCAGTAAACACCAACCAGATTATTACTGCGGGTCGTACGGTCGAGCAAACCGTTACTCTGACAATTCCCCCAAGCCCCATCCCATCAACATCTGGCCCGTTCACGGTTCCTGCAAATGGCCAAGCCCCGGAATTCACCTTTACCGAGCAGGATATCGGCAATGCAGAAATACGCGTTGGCGGCCTGACATTGAATCTGGTGGCTCGCACAGCCAATGGTGACATTGCACCTGCACCGATTGGCGAAATCACGACCAACTGTACCCTGCTCGCGGGTCAGGATAACTTGCTGCAAAACGTTACCGTAGAAGGTGACGTTGTCGAAACGCCACGTATAGCAGTAAACCGCACCGACGTGGCCTTTGGTAATGTGCAGGCTGGTCTTACCAAAGATGAAACCGTTACTCTGAGCAACACTGGCAATGCTGCGCTGGGCATCAACAGCATCTCGATTGCTGGCACAAACGCCAGTGCATTCATGCAAAGCAACAGCTGCAACACCATCGCAGCCGGCGCAAGCTGTGACGTAAACCTTACCTACATTCCAGATGGCGAAGGCCCACAGAGTGCAACTCTGACCATCAACTCAACCGACGCAGACAACAGTTCTGTAGATGTTGCGCTGACTGGCCGCAGCGTTCTGGCACCAGTGCCTGAAATTGCTGTAACACCCGGGTCTGTGGACCTTGGCCGGATTCAGCTAGGCCAGAGCAAATCTGCTCAGGTCACCATTTCCAACAACGGCACTGACACTCTGCTTATCAACAGCATCAACGTTGCGGGCCCAGACGCTAGCGAGTTCCTGCAGACCAACAACTGCACCACCGTCGCTCCTTCACAGACCTGTGCTATCGATGTTGGCTTCACAGCCGCTTCAGCCGGTGTGCGCAATGCACAGTTGGTGATTTCTTCTAACGACGCTGAGAACGCAGAAGTTTCCGTATCCCTGAGCGCAGAAGGCTTTGAAGCACCTACAAATGAAATTGAGCTGTTGCTGGGCCTTTCAGGCTCCACCTACATCAATTCCTCGGACAGCAGCCTGCCTCTGACCGGCAGCATCGCAACGCTTCTGGAACTGGCAAGCGGCACGTTCGAAGCCGATCTAAACGTTGACCCTACCGTTGGTCATTTCTCAATCAAAGTTCTGTTCAGCCGTCTGAAAGCAACAGCAAATGTTGAGTTCCAGCAGTCTGAAATGACCACTGGCAGCCTGGTAAATGGCAAGTTGACCGCCAACTCTCACCTGTTCATCAAAGTACCAAAGGTTCAACTCAAGCTGTTCGGCCTGCCCATCAAAGTTGGCGGCGGCGATCAGTGCCAGTCAATCCAGCCTGTGGACATTACTTTGACCTCCAAAGATGGCTCTAACTTCTCGCCTGCAACCGGCGGCGACGTGAGCGGCGTGTACGACCTGCCACCACTGGAAAACTGTGGTCTTCTGACAAGCGTTCTTAACCAGTTCCTGACTGGTTCCGGCAACACCATCGACCTGACGTTGACTCCGGAACTGTAAGGAAAAGAGGGCTAATCAAATATAGCCCCAACAGGTCAGCCGGTATAAAAGCCGGCTGACCTACATAACAAAAGCAAAAAAAGGAATCGTTATGAAAAGCCTGAAGAAATCAGTACTGGTGCTGGCAATTTCAAGTCTGTCGTTCGCGGCACACGCGGAGTTAAAGCCACTTGAAGACACCCACATGGGTAATATCACCGGCCAGGCCGGTGTCACTATTGAGCTGGAAACCCAGGTCAATATTGGAGAATTCCGCTACACGGATGAAGGTTCACTGTCCGTAAAAGACATTTTCATTGGCGGTGCCAATCGCACCGACATGTTTGCCGAATTTACAGATCCCGGAATCCGGAATCTGCTATTTGGCCAGTCGAGCACGTTGATCGATAACATCAAGGTGGAAATTGATATTGCAGATGATGGTGATGCGCTGATCAACGTATTCCCATTGGTTGCAGCACCAATCGATTTTTCTGTGACGACTGGCGAATGGTCACTACAGGGACACACCGACTCCACCCTGTTGGCCAATAATTTCGCCATGGATGGCATCCTGACGGAGCTGAAAATTCGCATCGACACAGCAACCGACAAGATGAATGTGCAAACCATGTTTGCCATAGATGACCTGGATGTCGATATCCCGTTCCTTGCTCTTGGCATTCGTGACATGCGCGTGACTGGCGCCGACTTCGATCCAAACAACCCACTGATCACGCGCCTTGGCGCGAAAGTGGATTTGGATATCTACAACGGTACACGGGCCAACGGCAGTTCAGCTCTGGCAATTGATCTGAACACCTTTGAGGCTGACATTACCATCGGGCAAGTGCTCGTAGGCGGCACCTCGATTGGCTCTGTTGCTTTGGATAACCTCGCAATCCAGAACACAAGCATGCGGATTTACGGGCACTAAAAAAATGGCCTCCGGTTTACCGGAGGCCATCAACCACATACGCCTCAGTATCCTTGTAGCGCTTCAAAGCGTGAGAAAATGCCTCCAAAAACTCACCAGAAATATCCGAACTGAAAGCCAGGTAAACTGGGCCCCCACTGACAGATTTCCCGGAAGCCTTGATCTGATTTTCAATACCCAGCTGCTCGCCCTGTTTCCAGACAACATTCCGGTTTGCCAACATCGCATCAATCCGCCCTAGCAGCAGCATCTTCAATCCAGATTCTATAGTTGGCATACTCACTTGCTCGAAATGGGTGGCAGCCCTGACCTCAGGCGAGTACGTATAGCCGGGGGAAACGCCAACGTTCATTCCTGTCAGGGAATCCAGGCCGTCATATTCGAAACTTTTGTCCTTCAGCGTGTAGACCGCGGTTTCACTAACCAGAAGTGCCTCCTCCGGGAACTGATAAACTTTCTCTCGCTCGTCGGTTATGCCCATGCCAATAATACCGTCACGCGCACTCTCTGCCACCAGGCGCTGAGCCCTCTTCCAAGGAACAAAATCCAGTTTTATCTGATATCCCATGCTTGCAAGCACGTCTCTTGATATTTCCCATAGCACACCACTAGGCCCTTGCGGTGTATCGTTAATCAGGCCCGGCCACTCCTCCGTTACCAGGTGAAGCGTCTGCGCGGAAGCTGGCAGGGCAAGCAGCAGAGCCAGACCAGCGAAGACTTTGCAAAAACACACCCGCCACACTGGGAAAAAATAATAGGTATTATTCATTGATATCTGCGCCCTCAGGGCTGAGAAATACACTGGAAAATAATGACAGACTGAGCAATAAAGCACCAACCGATGGGCTGCGAGAGAATCAGCTGCCTGCTATGATGCCCGCTCTCAGCTTCACAACCGGACAATAAATGGCCAGCAATCATTCCACCCGCCTTAACAAATACATCAGCGAAAGCGGCATGTGTTCCCGCCGGGAAGCGGATCGTTACATTGAGCAGGGCAATGTCTACATCAATGGCAAGCGTGCCAGCGTGGGCGATCAGGTATTACCCGGCGATACGGTCAGAGTTAACGGCCAGGTGATTGAGCCGCGGGCAGAAGAAGATCTTGTGTTTATTGCTCTCAACAAACCCGTGGGTATTGTCAGCACGACCGATGACGCTGAAAGGTACAACATACAGCGTTTTGTTGGTCACAGTACGCGTATTTTCCCAATCGGCCGTCTCGACAAAGACTCGCAAGGCCTGATCTTCATGACCAGCAACGGCGATCTGGTCAACAAAATCCTTCGTGCCGGGAACAATCACGAAAAAGAGTATGTGGTAACGGTCGACAAGCCCATCACCAAGTCTTTTATCCAAGGCATGGCAGGGGGCGTGCCCATCCTCGGCACCATGACCAAAAAATGCAAAGTAGTACAAGAGAGCCGCTTTGTATTTCGCATAATATTGGTGCAAGGGCTGAATCGACAGATTCGTAGAATGAGCGAGCACTTCGGATTTGAGGTCACCCGGCTTGAGCGCGTCCGTATTATGAACGTCAATCTGAAAGGGTTGGCGGTAGGCCAATGGCGGGATCTTACGGAGAAAGAACTGGCGGGTCTGTTTGATGCCATACGTGATTCATCATCAGATGGCGCGCCAGATAAGCCTCCCACCGCCAGGAAAAAGACGACTGGTAAACCCAAGGGCTCTTCGCGCCCGCCCGCACCTGGGCCAAAAACCGGCCAGCGGGATGGTAATAAAGGCAGAAAAAAAACTGGGCCATCAAACACAAGGCCCCCAGCAGGAAAAAAACCTGTGTCGTCAAAGCGTTCCAAAGCCGGAAAACCACGGCAGCGCAGTGTTAAGCGATGACCGGTAAGCACTAAATGGCAGGTGCATCAACGAACGTTTAACCAAATCAGTGCCAAGACTGCCATTGTCAGCAAAAACCAGCGGGCATAAGAGTCTGGCTTACCGTCATCGGTTTCCGTGGCTGGAACGGCCTGCCCATTTGCCTCATATTCTGCAATCACCTGCCGGGCCGGGTAGAGATCCTCATCGCCCACATGAACATTGCTAAAGCCCGCAGCACCAATCTCGCCCATTGCACCCTGCAGATAAAGGCCACCCACATGGGTTTCAATGCCGCGGGCGTTCAGTAGTCCGGCAACGATATGCGCTTCTGTGATGTCCTTGGCCCGATAGGCTATTTGCATCGCCCTTCTCCTTCTGTGACATTTGAAGGCATCAATCGCAAAAATCTGCGATGCTTTGATACAAAGCATAGTGTGCCCGGAGCATCCGGGCCAACTCTCAGGATACGGGCCACTCATGTTCTGGATTATCGCCACTGTCGTTCTGTTTATCGTTGCAATGACCCTCCTTCTTTTTCGCATAGAGGACCTCTCCCACCTGGATAAGGAAACCTATTCAGTAAAGACAACAAGCCCCAGTGCAGAGAACCAGAATGTGCTCGAGCGGCTAAAGGAGATGCGCAAAGCTGGGTACGGGCTTCGCGGTAAAGCAAGACTCATGGCACTGCGCAAACACATGGACGGGTTAAGTGATGGCCTCCAACTCCTGTCTGAATTCCGGCGGTGCGACAGCCCCCGCGGTGAGTGGGTGATCGCGCCGGGTGCTGATACCCGGAGGCGCATTCTCTACATTCACGGTGGCGCCTGGGCAGCTGGCAGCCCCCGCAGCCACAGAGCCATTACGGATCGGCTGTCCAACATAGCCAATGCAGCCGTCTTTGCCGTGGACTATCGACTGATGCCGGAGCACCGATTTATGGATGGTGTGCGCGATTGTCGTGAAGCCTACACCTGGCTGGTTGATAACGGCCCGGAGGGTGCCAGAGAGGCATCGTTCATTCTGGTGGCGGGAGATTCCGCGGGTGGCAGCCATACACTTGGCCTGTTGGCCTGGATTCGTGACAGTGGCCTGCGCCAAGCGAACGCTGCGGTGGCCTTTTCACCGTCCACAGACCTCACACTTTCAGCGCCGAGCAACCGCAACAATATCTCTACGGACCCTATGCTTGGGCCTGTTTTCGGCGGTCTGTCGAAGATTCCAAAGCCGGTTATCTGGTGGGCAACACTGGCGGCTTTCCGAATTTCGCCTACCAGTCCTGTTGCATCGCCACTGCTGGGAAACCTTGCAGATTTGCCCCCGACACTGATCCAGGCCAGTACTTCAGAGATGCTGCTGGATAATGCTCGGCGATACGCCGCCAAGGCCAAAGCCGCAGGCTCACAAGTGAAGTTGCACACCTGGTCGGACATGGTTCACGTATGGCAGATTTTTACACCCATGCTACCGGAAGCTGAAGAGGCGTTTCTTGACGTGCAAGCTTTTATCAAACAGATCGAAGCCCCAGAACGTGCATCAGAGACAACTCACATCTGAACCTTGCCGCGCAGCGCCTTGGTTCTGCCTTTTTGCGTCTTCTTATCCACCCGTTTACGCCGGGCGGATTTTGAAGGCCGGGTAGCACGGCGCACTTTCTGTACCTTGACCGCTTCGAGTATCAGTTCTTTCAAGCGCTCAAGCGCATCGTCCTTATTCTGCTCCAGTGTACGAAACGATTGGGCCTTGATGACAACTACACCTTCCTTGCTGATGCGCTGGTCCTGCAGCGCCATAAGGCGCTCCTTATAAAACGACGGCAGCGCAGAGTTTGGCACATCAAAGCGAAGGTGTACGGCAGAAGCCACTTTATTCACATTCTGGCCACCTGGGCCTTGAGAGCGAATCTGGGTAATCTCGATTTCCCATTCCGCAATTTCAACAGCATTCGATATTTTCAACATTTCGCTAGGATACCAAATCGCGCAAACCGTAACCTGACATAGCCGGGTTAAGGTAATACAGTGACCAAACAGAATCTTTGCTCAGGACTTCCAATGGCCTACTTTGCCAAACATGCCATGGTGGTGGCTTTCGTGTCGTTTATATTGGGCGGGTGTGCCAGCAACCAACAACTGCCATCTACCGCCCCACACTCACAATATCATCCGGAAGAAGCTGCGCCCGGCTCGGTGAAAGCCGATAAACTATGGCAGGTATTCGAACGCTATCAAGGTGCGCCCTATCACTACGGCGGAACCACAGGTAGAGGGTTTGACTGCTCAGGTTTTATAACCACTGCCTATCATGAAAGCCTAGGCCAGCAATTGCCACGCTCCACCTCACTCATGCTGCGCCATGGCAAGGCGGTTTCCACTGAGGACATTGAACCGGGTGACATTGTCTTTTTCCGGATAGCCGGCAAGGACCAACACGCCGGCATTTACATGGGAGACAATCGCTTCATACATGCCTCAACATCGTCTGGGGTCATCATGTCAGATCTGGATGGCTATTATTGGCGCGACCGCCTTTCCCAGGCCCGCCGTTTCGATTAAACGGGGCACTTAGCCCTGCAAACTGCCATTCGCAGCAAGATGAATAGCAATAGTCGCCATCATCACACCAATGGCACCATCAATGATTCGCCAAGCCATTGGGCGTGACAGTATCGGTGCCATGGCGGATCCGCTCCAGGCCAACAGCCCAAACCACATAACTGAAGCGCTACTGGCCCCCGCTACAAAGGTCGTTGCATTCTGCTGCTGAGCACCTACCGCTGGAATCAACAAAAGCGTATCCAGATACACTTGGGGGTTCAGCAAGGTCACCGCCAGCGTCGTAAACAAAACGCCTTTCAAGCTACTTCGCTTTGCCTCTCCAACTTCCAGCGCTCCCCTTCCCTTGCCCGCTCTCACAAATGCCTGAACGGCAAGCCAGCCAAGGAAAGCCACCCCAAGCCAGCGCAAAATCTCCAGGGCTTCCGGCATTGCCATCAAAGCAGCACTTACGCCGAACATACCCAGGGCAAAGAGCGTTATATCTGAAACCATACACAAGCCCGCTGCCAACCAGTGGTGCTCCCGCCGTATTGCCTGGCTCAGCACATAAGCATTTTGTGCCCCGATAGCGATGATAAGGCCGCCGCAAACAATTAACCCCGTAAGGTAGCTTTCAAACACAGTTACGAACTCCACAGTTTCAGATGCCGCAAGAATACTCACATAACGCTATACTTAAAATTCATACTCGTAATAGTGCATAAGCTGACCTTATGATTGATTACAAATTACTTGAAGCGCTTGCCACGGTTATCGAGACAGGCGGATTTGAGCGCGCCGGGGCTACGCTGGGGCTAAGCCAATCCGCTGTTTCCCAGCGGATCCGCACCCTTGAAATTCGCATTGGCCAACCGGTTCTGTTGCGCAGCCCGGTTCTGAGGGCCACACCTGCCGGGCAACAGTTACTCAACCATGTTCAACAGGTTCAGCTTCTTGAAAGGGACCTGGCAAAGTCGCTTCCCACTCTTTCAGAGCCAACCGCGCGGCTGCGCATCGCCTTGAATGCAGATAGCCTGGCAACCTGGTGGGCCGACGCAATAGGCCAGTTCTGCACCAGAGAAGACCTGTTGCTGGATATGGTCGTGGAAGATCAGGATATCGCTCTGCGCAGGATGCGGGAAGGGGATGTCGCCGCCTGCCTGTGCAGCAATCCTCAGCCCGCCGCTGGAGCCCGCTGCGTTCCCCTGGGCACCATGATCTATCTGCCTTTGGCCACACCCGCCTATAGGGCGCAACACTTCAACCAGGGTTTCAACGAACAAAGCCTGCAATCCGCACCCGCGATCATATTCGGGCCCAACGATCAATTACAGCACCGTTTTTTGGGCCAGAGCGGCTATCACGGCGCTTTTCCCTATCATCTCTGCCCTTCCTCCGAAGGTTTTGTAAGGCTGGCGCTGGCTGGCATGGGGTACGGTATGATTCCGGAGATTCAGGCCCGGCGGGAAATTGAGGCCGGGCAGCTGGTGAGCATTGCTCCCGGGCTATCTCTTGAGGTGAAACTTTACTGGCATTTCTGGCGCCACAGCGGTCGTGTCATGGACCGGCTAACAGCAGCATTGCAAGCGGCATCTGCCTAGCCTTTCCGATTCACACTTACACCAAACCACCCAGGAAACCGGAGCAGGAAGAACAGCGCCAGCATGTCGTAAACTCCGTGCCAGACCATCACCAGAAGCAGGCTATCGGTCACTGAGTAAGCTACACCCAGCACCAATCCCAGGCAGGTAGCCACTATAAAGTAGGTGAAAGAGGCATAATGCACCAAGCCAAACAATACAGAGGCCAGCAGTACGCCAGTTGCAGTATTGGTGTGTTCCACAAGCCAACCCTGTACCGCTCCCCGGAACAGCAACTCCTCCCCCACACCGGCAAAAACCGAGAGCAGAAAAAGAACAAACCAGGAATAGCCTGAGGCAAACCGGTGCAGCCCGCGCATTTGCTGGCCCAGGTTGTCCGGAAACAGGCCTGGAATCTGTGTAAGAATCAACAACGCTCCGTACGTGCATAAGGCACCCAGAACACCGAACAACACGCTTTGCAGAATGCCGGCGCCGAATAACTGCACCGGAATTTCTGCAACCAGGATTACCAGCAATCCCACTACCCCTATGCCACCCTGGAACGCCAGGGCAGCATAGGAGGACAGGCTTGCCCTGTGCCGTTTCGTCACCGCCAGTTACTTTTCAAAGAGGCTCTTCACGGGGAACAGGTCATCATACTGTGGTGCCTGCTTCTGGGCTTTCGCCTGGAAGGTTTTCATCATGTCGGTGGGGCGGAACATGCCGGCTTGCCAGGTTGCCATGTATTTCAGGCTGTCAGCCACTGTGTGATCACGGCTGTAGTTCAACATTTCCTTGCACCCCGTAACCGCCAGCGGTGAGTTGGCGGCAATCTGCGCGGCAATATCCATAACTCCGGCAAGCAACGATTCCTGGTCAGGATAAAGCGCATTCACAAAGCCCAGCCCTTTGGCCTCCTGCGCAGTGAACTTGCGGCCGGTATAGGCCAATTCACGCACAACGCCTTCCGGCATCAGCTTGGGCAAACGCTGCAGAGTGCCTACATCGGCGGTCATGCCCAGTTCGGTTTCCTTGATCGTGAAATACGCATCTTCGGTGCAGTAACGACTATCCGCCGCACACACCAAATCCAGTGCGCCACCTATACAACCTCCATGAATGGCGGCAAGCACTGGCAAGCGAACATTCTCGAGAGAGGTCAGAGTGTCCTGAAGCTGCATCACAACCCGGCGCAGATTCTCCGCCATTCTGCCGGGATCGCCACTCATCGGCACGGCTTTGGAATCTGTAAAAACGCCAAGGTCCATTCCGGCTGAAAAGTGCTTGCCCGTGGATGACACTACAATGACTCGGGCATCGGTGTTTGCTTCGATGTCCTGCATGCACTTGGGCAGTTCAAGCCAAAAGGCCTTGTTCATGGAGTTCAGTGCTTCCGGGCGTTTGAATTGCACATGAGCAATATTGTTCTCAACACTGACAGCAAAACTTTCGTAGGTGGATAGCTCAGACAAAGCAGAAACTCCTTTGTTAATTGATTATTAATTCAAATTGCTGACGCAAACATACCTCATGTTGCTGAAGATGTCGGGTTTATGCGTACAAGAAAGTCCTTTGCTTTTCATCGGCCAGCAGGTACAGTGGCCCTCGTTGGAAAGATTTAGCAAAGCACTTCATCAATATGACGCATTCCAGTAGTTGTACGTCCTGTTTTTGATCACGCCCGTTGTTTGTTTCCGCATACCGCTGACCAGCCATCAACACGATGATCTGGCGGCACATTAAATGATTGAAATCAGGATTATATTATGTCTACTGTTACCGGTACTGTTAAGTTTTTCAACGAAGCAAAAGGTTTTGGCTTTATCACTCGTGAAGGCGGCCCCGACGTATTTGTTCACTACAGCGCTATTCAGGGCGGCGGTTTTAAGACTCTGGCTGAAGGCCAGCAAGTTGACTTCACCGTGACTCAGGGCCAGAAAGGTCCTCAGGCTGAGAACGTTGTTGCTGTTTAATTAACAGTCAGCGTTTAAAAAAGGCGGCTTCGGCTGCCTTTTTTGTTGCCTGAAATTCCTCTGCCTCCACCTCGCTATCCCGCTTTATCACGACAACTCTTCCTCATGCTCTACACGGTTGCGTCCGCCAGCCTTACCGCGATATAACCCTCGATCCGCACGACTGATAGCAGATGCCAGATCGTCGTTTTCACAGACCTCGCTCACACCAACACTGACTGTTACATCAATCGACTCACCTGTAGCCTGTTTCCAGTCATGACTGCGAAGTGCAACCCTGATCCTGTCGGCGCTTGCCAGTGCACTTTCAATTTTGGTATCCGGAAGAATGACCAGAAACTCCTCGCCTCCCCAGCGTGCTGCAATGTCCTGGGACCTCAGCTGTGCCGGAATGACCTGCCCGATCTCAGCCAGAATTGTGTCACCTGTTTCATGGCCGTACCGGTCGTTGAATAACTTGAAGTGATCCACGTCGAGCAACATAAACGCAACAGGGTGCCCCACCCTGCGGAAACGGGCAATTTCATTTTCAGCCAGATCACTTCCGTGGCGACGATTAAACAGCCCGGTCAGCGAATCTACCGTAGCGAGCTTCTGGAGTTTGCGCTGCGCCGACACCACCATCTTCATATAAAAGAATGACAGGTAAGCAAGCATCGCCAACACAACACTAAGATTGAACAGGTGAACGCCGAGCAGGGCGCCCGATGGTATTGGCTGGAGAGGCTCCATGAACCACATAAGAATATCGAGCCCTACGTAGTAGGCCCAGATTACGACTATCAAAGAAATAATGGTGCCCAAGCGCACCGAACTGATACATACAGCCGGAATGAACATCAGCAGGTAGTAGTGAAAGCCACTTTCCCATCCGATCATCAGGGATCCTAACGCCGAGTGGACAATGACTTCTAGCCAGATGAGCGCAATCGCAAGGCGATTCTGCCTGCGTTTGATTGCATAGTACGCAGCCGTATACACAGCCACACTGGCAACGTTTATCCACGCCAGAACCGGCGATCCGAGGAAAAGAAACAGGAAGAAAAAAGAAATATCAATCGTCGCCGCAAGCTGACACACCCGGCGGACAACTTTCCAGAACTTCATGCCTCGCTCGCGCCGCGATGCGGACTTCACAGCATCACTGTGGTCAGACATAAGCTGCAAAATCCCTAACTATTGAATGATCAGTTCGGCCTCAGTTTTCCCCGTGAAACCTCTGGCAAACACTCTTAACGCTTTGAGCTTGGACTTACTCTTATTAACACATGACTTTAGCACACAAATGAATCCGCACTCACTTTTTGGATAGCGGCGTGTGCTGTCCATATCAGCAGACAGATTACGTAAAACATGCATTGACACTCCCGCAAACTCGTCATAACATCCATTTAAAATGAATCTTAAAGTGCACCAAACAGGAAATATCAAATGACACAGCTATTCGAAGAAGTGACCAGCCCGAACAACGGCGCTAACACGAACGCAGATCAACTCAAAGACGGTGCTGTTGCGCAAACTGCTAACGCAGTCGAAAGCACAGAAAAAAATACTGAAAAGAAAGGCAAGCACGGGGACCCGGGCGTTTGCTGTGGTGGCTGCTCGTAAGCTAGCAGCAAATAGCGTAATCACCGGTGACGTTTCTGATGCATGCGCGGCTTGCCCGAAACGCCACCGGGTTTCTCCCTAAACCTGGTTCAATGCTCCATTCCGTGTCCTGAATGGTCCATTTCCGTATCTTTCGTGTCAGCGTCCAGCGACTGCACGCTTAGCTCGACCTCAATCACTTCTGCGCCTTCAAACTGCAGCGTAAGAGGAATGCTCTCTCCCTCTTTCAGCGGCGCCGTCAGCTTTTCCAGCATCAGATGATAGCTGAGAGGCTTGAGTTCAACATGCTTCCCAGCCGGTATGGTCAGCCCGCTCTCAAGCGATTGCATGCGCATCACACCGTCTTTCATAAGGGTTTCATGAATTGACACATGATTCGCTCGAGGCGTATTAGCGCTCACCAATTTGATATCGTTGTCGCCATGGTTGCTGATGACCAAATAGCCCACACCCATAGAGGTGCCCGGCGGCGTTGGTCGACTCCATGGGTGCCCTATTTCAATATCTCCCACAGAATACTCGTGAGCCATGACAGCATTGACAAAGACCGATGCGATCAATGCGCTACTGACATACAACAATGTAATTAGTTTTCTCATGATGTCTCGCGTCGCTACTGTTGAACTGAAAGTGACTAATGTCAGGAGTGAAGGTAATAACGTTCACAGTGTTGCTTTCCGCTCAGCCAAGCGCAAGAAATACGGTGCGGCGAATGGTCGCAGCGAGCGAGACTGAGCCCGAGACTTTGGGCATCAAGCTTTCTTGACGAACTCGGATTTCAGCTTCATGGCGCCAATGCCATCAATCTTGCAATCGATATCGTGATCGCCCTCAACAAGGCGAATACTCTTCACCTTGGTACCCACTTTTACGACTGAGCTGGAACCCTTAACCTTCAGATCCTTGATGACGGTCACCGCATCACCATCCTGAAGTTCATTACCGTGAGCATCACGTACAACCTTACCCTCTGCAGCAGCGGCCGACTCGGCCTCGGTCCACTCGTGGGCACACTCAGGGCAAACGAACTGAATACCATCTTCATAGGTGAATTCAGAAGCACATTTGGGACAAGGGGGAAGTTGAGACATTGGAGTTTCCTGTTGGTTGAATTTACAGGGATTATACCACCTGGAATATTTCTATTCTGGCGGTGTGGTTTGGCACCCTCTTCCACGCCTGATGCTACAACAGGTAAACTCCCCTGCATCATTCAACCGCTATAAAAATCCGCTTATAAGGAATACGCCATGGCAATCTGGGTCGACGCCGACGCCTGCCCCGTGCCCATCCGGGAAATTCTCTGCCGCGCAGCCACCCGCTGGCAAGTGCAGACAACGTTTATTGCCAACCACGTGATCAAGCTGCCGCCCAGCCCATATATCAAAGCGAGGCAGGTAATGCAGGGTTTCGATGTGGCGGATAACGAGATTATGGATCAGCTCAGTGCAGGTGATCTGGTGATCACCCAGGACATACCGTTAGCAGCTGAAGCCATTGAGAAAGGGGCAGATGTGTTTAATCCAAGGGGCCAGGCTTTCACAAAGGAAAACATCCGCCAGCGCCTGGCTATGCGGAACTTCATGGAAGAGATGCGTAATGCCGGGCAGGTTACCGGGGGCGCAGCACCATTCAGTCAGACCGACCGAAAAGAGTTCGCAGACAAACTGGACAGCTGGTTACAGCGCAACCGCAAGGCCGATAACAACTAGCGCAGCAAACAGGCCAGCACCGGCCGCAATTTTTAGCCCTTCCATCATTTCCTGCTCTGCCGTCATGGCTGTATATCCCTGTGCTTATGGTGTAAACAGATCCTGTGAGGATTATTTGTGCTGCATGTACAAGCACAAAAACATATTAATGATATTGATTATCATTTGCAACTCTCGGAGGGCAACTCATGCGCCTTATACAACCCCTGATACCGATGGGCGGCTTGCTACTGCTTTTCCTCCCCTTCGCCGTGGCAGCCCAGTCATTTGCAAGTAATGACGCTCAATTCAGCCTGAAAACCGTTGCTGATGGCCTCGAACACCCGTGGAGCCTGGCCTTTCTCCCCGATGGATCCATGCTCGTTACGGAAAGAGCGGGCCGCCTGAGGCTCATCGAGAACGGAACGCTAAGGCCCCAAGCCATTCCTGGGCTTCCATCACTTGTAGTGTCCGGCCAGGGCGGACTACTCGATGTCGTTCTGCACCCGGAGTTTGTCGACAATAAAACACTCTTCCTCAGCTATGCGCATCGCTCCAGCCAGGGAATGACGACTCGCGTAGCCCGCGGGATTTTTGAAGGAGAGCGTCTGAAAGATGTCACAACCATCTTCGAAGCGCTCCCTCGCTCCAATACGTCCCGTCACTTTGGTGGGCGCATGGTATTCGATGCATCCGGCCACCTTTACGTATCCGTTGGTGACCGCGGCGAGATGGATCGGGCCCAAGATACCCGGGACGACGCCGGCGGCGTCCATCGCATTTCGGTGAATGGCGAACCGGCTCCCGGCAACCCAGGGCTTGATGACCCAAACATTAATAACACCTTTTTCACCTGGGGAAACCGCAATATCCAGGGCATGACCCTGCATCCTGAAACCGGAGAACTCTGGACTCACGAGCATGGCCCGCGTGGGGGCGATGAGATAAACATCCTGAAAGCCGGCACCAATTACGGATGGCCTGAAATCACTTACGGTATTGGCTACTCCGGACTTCCAATAACCTTTAATACCGAAAAAGAGGGCATGGCTCAGCCCTTGCACTATTGGGACCCATCCATCGCCCCCTCAGGCATGGCGTTTTACACCGGCACCGACTTCCCTCAGTGGCAAGGCAGCCTGTTCGTAGGGGCGCTCAAGCTACGCAAACTGGTTCGGCTGGAAATCGAAAATGGACAGGTAGTCGAGGAGGAAGATTTGCTCACCAGCCTGAACGAACGTATTCGTGACGTTCGTTCAGGGCCAGATGGCAGCCTTTGGTTGCTGACGGATTCGTCCCAAGGGAAAGTCTACCGGGTTGTGCCCGCTCAGTGAGGATCGCCGGTACGTTCGGTTTTTTCATACTGAGGCAGATCATCAGTAATTTCAAACCAGCCCGACTTTGAGCCAGTGTAGACATGCTGCACCCGCCCCTTTTCTATGGGTTCGTTGATAGTGCCCACACGCAGGCGAAGAATGCCGGGAATCGCATCTACGCGGCTGTATAATTGGCCGCCACAGCGGCTGCAAAAAGCCCGGTATTTTCCGGGACGCGACTCATATTCCGTAAGTTGAGGCTCTCCGGACAAAAACCGGAAACGCACCTTTTGCACCGGCGAACTGGCCGAAAATGCACTGCCATGGGCCCGCCTGCATTGACTGCAATGGCACAGGGACAGCGGCCCCAAAGGGCCGTCGTATTCAAACGTAACATCGCCGCACAGGCACTGGCCGGTATACATAGGCATCCTGACAATCGTTTAATGAGCGCATTAATGGCTTGCTATGATACCTGCCTTGCTGCCCATGAAACAGAGTTGCCGCCCAGGGTGGCCAACTGGAATAGCCATCTATCTTTTATCGCTGTCCATACTGCGCATTCAGGTAGTCCAGTATGCGAGCAGATTCAAACAGCCCTTCGCCGGTATTCGGATCTTCAAGGTAAGGCACCTGTACCCGGCCGTGAGCCTTGAAAAACGCATCTCTTTTGCCACCCGGAATTGGCGTATAGGGCCCAGGCTTGATTCGCTGTGCAGCCGGACCAATTTCAGTCCAGTGCTCCTTGCCCAGATTGTGCAGAGTGTAGGGAATTTCCAGCTCACACAATTTCTCTCGCACCAGGCGGGAGAATGGACTGCCTTCAAAGCTCCATAAATGCAGCGGTTGCTCCGGCTGTTTTCCGGCGTTGGCTCGCAGGCCTCTCATGGCGCTTGCAACGGAAGCCATGGAACCAAGAACCGGCTGCCAGACCCGTTCACGGTAGTATCCGGGTACCGAACGACCAGCATATTGGCGAAACAGGTACTCGATGATGGCTTCCGACTCGTACATTACGGTATCGGTGTTCTGGTCAACCAACAGGGGGAACTGCTGTTTTCCACCGATCGCTTCTGCGTGCTTGCGGAATACGCGGCCACCCTTGGGGCAAGGCCGAATGTCCGCATCAAGGTTGAGGGCTGTCAATGCTTCGCGAACGCGCCGACAGTATGGACACCCCTCCATATCGTAAAGCACCAGAGCTTGCTCCGGCTGGGGTACGGCCTTTACCACGAGACACCCACGCCAGGCTGTGAACGATGAGGTAGCCACAGACCCCAGTACCTTTGCATGGTGAGCCAGCACATTAGCCATAGATCCATCCTTTTGTTGAAAACACCGTCATTATCACCAAACATGCCACTATTACATTGGCCAACACTACCACCAGATACTGACCGCAACGCAACTTACACCCCGTGACAAACCCCAATACAAACAACCAGTCTACTGGCATTTATTAACGTCATGTAGAGGTTTTCTGCATAGTACATTTACCAAAGATGGGCTATTGTTTAATCAGCGAACCTCTCCGCACATTTTATCGCGTGGCCATTAGGATGATTTCAGGTATGCCGCATACAAACAACGCAGGAATAGTCACTCGTCGGCCAAAGCGTCCTGCCTTGGTTCTGGCCGCGGCGCTTACCTTGACTTCAGCTTTGGCAAACCTGCCATCAGCACTGGCTGCTGACAGTGACGACACCAGCTACAGCGACAACCGCCTCTGGGCCAGCCAGATGAGGGATTTCGCCATGAAGTCCCTCAACAGTGACGATGCTTTGAGCATGGCCGCAGTTCCGCTGAACGGCCCCGGACTTGATCAAAACATCAACGCCGACGTGCCCATGAGCCCTGGCTCCATCATGAAGGTCGTCACAACTTACGCAGCTTTAGAAATCCTTGGTCCCACGCATCACTGGGATACCGATTTTCTGACTGATGGGCAAATGGTTGGCGATACTCTTAAAGGCAATCTTTATGTGCGCTTCGGTGGCGATCCGAAACTCACCTTCGAACGACTTTGGACAACCCTGCGGGAACTCCGTGACATGGGGATCAACCACATTGATGGCGATCTGGTGCTGGATGGCAGCTATTTCAAAATTGATGGTGGCTTCCCTACCTTTACAGACAATGGCGACAACCCTCACGCGCCGTTTCTGGTTGAGCCGTCTGCCTACTTAACCAACCTCAACCTCATACACTTCCAGATTCGAGCCGATGAGCGCGGCACCCAAGCCTGGAGCACACCCGCTCTTGGCGAAGTTGTTATCGACAACAGGGTGACTGCAGTAGCCGAAGGGCCCTGCCCATCACGCCGCAGCTTTGACTGGGAACCAGTAGCGCAGGCAGGCGGGAAGGTAACTGTGCGGGTAACAGGTGAGTTGCCCCAGGGGTGCCGCACCACCACTTATTTGTCGCTGCTGCCACACGAGCAATACAGCGCCTCACTGATTCGCAGCCTTCTTTCCGAAATGGGTATTATTGTGTCTGGTGGAAACCAGACCGGACTAACCCCGGAAACCGCCCGGCTGGTTATGAAAACCACCTCGCCAGACTTGGTTACCATGGTGCGGGACATCAACAAATGGAGCAGCAACGTGATGGCCCGGCAACTGTTGCTGACCATCGGCGCTCAAAACCGACTGGGCCATGAAGACGACGACCGGGTAGCCGGCATTCGCGTTATTTATGACTGGCTGGACAAGAAAGGCATCGATACCAGTGGCATGGTGATCGACAATGGCGCAGGGCTTACACGCCACGGCAGGATTACCGCCAGACAAGGCGCCAAAATCCTTCAGCACGCCTGGAACAGCCCCTACTCTTCCGACCTCATGGCCTCCATGCCGATTATCGCAATGGATGGAACCATGGCTCGCCGTCTGCGAAATACGGGCATGGATGGCGAAGGCCGCATTAAAACCGGTTACCTGGAGAACGTTCGATCTATCGCGGGTTTTACACGGGATGAAAACAATACAACCTGGGCGGTTGTGGGCATGGTGAATAACGATCCAGCCTGGAATGGCCAGGCTGTCCTGGACCGGATTCTTTACTCTCTGCACTTCCGGCCACCTACGGGGACTGCGCTTTCTCGGATGGATTCAGGCCAACCCCGCACGTCTGTTCAATAAAAAAAGCCCCGGAAAACCGGGGCTTTTCTTTACTAATACTCGCCAATTAATTTCACACTGGACCGGCAAAATCATCGAGTAGTGTCAAACCCGCTGTATTGTCACTGTCTTCCGGTGCAAGGCGCGCGATGGCTGTGTAAACACCACCATTGGAAAGAGTAACACTGCCGGTTTTCAACAGTTCATTACCACTCTGATCCGTAATGAACACAACATACTCCCCCTCAGGCACCGCAAGGTATCCAGTGTTACTCTTAAATTCAAAGTCATTCAAGGTGGGATCGTTTACCTCTGAGTTCAAAACAGTCGCCGTCGCTCCGCCTTCAGCTGTTGGCACCAGATACACGTCTACAGTCCCAGCTTCAACAGCACCGTGTACAACGCGCAGAGAAGCCTGAGTGGCGATACTGCGAACACTGTCTACCAACACTAATGGTTCAATTGCAGCAAGAACATTCACCGCAACAACGGTTTTAGCAGAAGCCTGGCCGAACTCAACATCCGCATCGATTACAGCAGATTCCGGAACTGCACTGGTCGCAGGGGATACCTTGAGATTACGAGTTCCATTGGGAATAATTGCATAACTGTTAATGGCAGCACCCGGCGCGACGTTCGGGAACGTCAAGCTGGGTATCGCAACGCTGTCGTCTACCAGAACAGCAACTGCCGGAGCATCCGCGGAGTTATGCACAACCCTGACGCCCGCTTTCTGGTTCTCGTCATACAGTTCCAGGACCTCGCCTTTGCTAGTAACCGCAATCAGGCTGATAGGACTGTTAGAAGCACCCTCCGTTGTCGCTGGGCTGGTATTATCGACGGCACCCACTAACAGATCCGATCCGGCAACCAGTGAAACCACGCCACTGTTATAAACGACTGTTGGAGTGTCCCCGGGAATTGCAACGCGAATCCTGTAGTCGCCGGCAGGAACTTCAATCGGATCCTGCACGCCCTTGAACTCAAAGCTGAATGAAAGAACGCCGTCGTCACTAAGCTCAGCATCTGGGACAGACACGTATACTTCAACGGGCCCGTTTACAGCAGCCTGAGCAGCCGGAGACAAATGGGCAACGCGCAAACGAACCAGATCCGCATCCGTTAAGGCGCCATCGTCGGCCAGGATAAGAGGCTCAATGGTTGCCAAATTTCCAACTGCAATCACGTCGTAATTGAAGCCTTCCTCAAGGGTGACGTCGGCAGGACCAATAACGGGTGTAGTAGCGCCGCCAGGGAGAATACCCTCGACGGTCAGTGAATAACTTCCAACTGCAGGAGAAATAACGGCTGCCTGCTTGAAATCAGCACCTGAAACCGCAGTTTGCCCATCAACCAAAACATTTACAGGAGGCGCATCGGAAACAGCATGCAGCACCCTCACCTTCGAAGTAGGCTCCTTCACCACCGGATCATTGTCATTATTACTGCAGCCAACCAGCATCACGCTGCCAGCTAAAGCCATTGTCAGTGCAACTTTTGTTTTCATTGTCTCTTAACCTCTATTCCAAAGATAACAACCGGAATCAATTAGTTCGAACATGCACTAGTTCAGCTCCTGACATGCACGTAAAACTAACTTACGGGAGGACAATAAAAACAGATTATAAAATTTTACATTTCAGTTTACAGGTGTTCGCTTGTCTTCATTGCCGGGTCGCCCCAAAGTCATTTCCGTAAGTTTCACCGCTAGGGGCGCAATGAAGGTTACCAATGGAAATGCGACGGCCCATGCCACTAAAAAGGCCGGGATCCAGCGATACATAAAAGCGCTATCCATCCCTGTGTTGATGAAGGTGATTACGCCAGACATCAATAGTGACATCATTCCAGACATATAAAACCCGAACACTAATTGTCGCAAACGGGCGGGTTTAATTCGGCTCATGAACTCTCCTGATCTGGGCACAGGCCTTCTGATGGTCACATCTGAAAACCCCGGAATGTCGTAGACTGTGTATACGAAAGCAAGCCATAGTAGTGAGCTTGCGATCATTTTTCGATAGGCTTTTTTACCGAGCAAGGCGCCTTATGGATCAGTATGGGTATTTATCCAAAGTACACAGCATACGATCGGCAGCATTCCTGCTTGTTATCATGCTGTTTATTTCAGGATGCAGCTCAACCCGGCTTGCATACCGTTACGCCGATTGGGGCATTGTATGGTGGGTTGAGGATTTCGTTTCGCTCTCTCAGACTCAGGAGCAGCAGCTAGATGACGATATTGAGAGTTTGAAACGATGGCACTGTAGCTCCGAGTTGCCGCGTTACAGAGCTTGGCTGAGCAGTATCGAGAGCGACCTTGCGTCAGGTAAACCAACCCCTGAGGCAGTCAGCCGTCTTCAAAACCAGATTGCAGGCTTCTTCCCGCCTTTGATGCAAAAAATCACACCCGTTGCCATTAACCTGCTCTCCAGTTTAAGTGATGAGCAGGTCCGCGAATTGGCGGGCAACATGGAAGAAAATCATCGAGAACTGGAAGGGGAATTTCTGGAGGGTGATGCCGAAACAATTGCACAAGCGCGAGCGGAGCGCACAGAAGAGCGAGCCGAGCGGTGGCTGGGCAGCCTGAACGCCACTCAGAAGAGCCTCATAAAAAACTGGTCGGAAAGCCGGAAAGGACAGACAGAAATCTGGTTGGCGGGCCGTCGCAATTGGCAAAAAGCCCTGCTGAATGCCCTTGAGAATCGCAATGATCCTGATTTTGACGCAACAGTCACCGAACTGATCAACAACCCGGAAGCAGGTCGCGGCGATGCCTATGCACAGAGGATCGACGAAAGCATGGCGGCCATGAGTTCATTGATTCAGCAACTGTTACAGGCAAGCGACGCTTCACATCTCGACCATCTGGCACGCCAGGTATCGGAATTGCGCGGCGACTTCAAAGCCCTTACCTGTGTCTCTGGCTCTGAGGTCGCATCGCACATTTACAAATGATCAGACCGTTAAGTAACCACCATCCACATTAATGCAGGCACCCGTCGTATAGCTGGATGCACCTGAGGCCAGGTACAACACAGTGCCGGCCATCTCATCCGGGTCGGCAATACGCTTTACAGGAATGTGCGCCATCGCCTGCTTTTTAATCGCTTCATTGGTGGTCAGTGCACTGGCAAATTTTGTATCTGTGAGCCCTGGCAAGAGCGCATTAACGCGAACATTCTGCTGCCCCAACTCGGTCGCGAAGGATTTGGTCATGGAGATTACCGCCGCTTTGGTAATCGAATAGATGCCCTGGTAATGGCCAGGGTTCACACCATTAATCGACGCCACGTTAACAATCGAGCCACCGCCGTGCTTCTTCATCAATTGCGCACCACGGGCACACATGAAGAAGTAACCGCGGATGTTTACATCGACGGTTTTCTGGAAGGCACCCAGATCTGTATCCTCAACCGGGCCGAAGTACGGGTTGGCTGCGGCGTTGTTTACCAGAATATCCAGCTTGCCGTGCTCTTTTTCGATGTGGGCCCAGATCGCTTCTATCTGATCCATCTCGCCAATATGGCAAGCATAGGCTTCAGCGCTACCGCCCGCTTCCCGAATACTGCTGGCGACGGCTTCACAGCCGTCAATCTTGCGGCTGGTCACAATCACGTGAGCGCCATAATCCGCCAGCGTGCGGGCAATGCTCTCGCCAATGCCACGGCTGGCACCAGTAATCAGGGCAATCTTTCCAGTCAGATCAAACAGGTCTTTCTTGCTCATTCGTTCACCTCAATTCGTTATCGGAAGGTCACCAGGGCGGGATCTTCCGCTTCCAGATGACTGTAATTATTGAAAACAGACAGGCTGCGACGACCCGTGGAGTAGAGCACACGGGTAACGCTGGTGTTAGCGATGACTTCGTTCAGCCCTAATGTCCGTTCATCGCTCAGGCTCAAAAGGTGCTGGCACATAACGGCGATGGGGCCGCCGGATGTGGACACCAAAACATCACCGCCGCCTGCGTACTCGATCATTTCATCAAAGGCCGAGAGAACCCGGGTTTTGAACTCCGTCCAGGTCTCATCGTATTCTGCATCGTGTATACCAGATGCCCAGCGGCGTACTGCTTCTACAAATGCCTTCTGAAAGGCTGCTGCCGGTTTCGGGAAAGCTGCCAGATCCCTCGCCATCACCTGCCGGTCACGCCATTGGGGCCGGTATGCGTTTACGATGAACTCGTGATCAAACTCGTTAAAGCCCAGAGCAACCTGCATATCCGGCAGCTCTGCACCATACCCGGTTGCAATGGCTTCTACGGTTTCCCGGTGACGCTGCAAGTCGCCGCCAAAAATCGCAGCCGGTTCAATTTTATCGGCGATCCACCGGCCAAGCACCTTGCCCTGCTCCCAACCCTTTTTGGAAAGCTGGTCGTAATTTTCTTTACCAAAACTGGCCTGGCCATGGCGCACAAGGTACACCGTAGCCATTACAAAGAGCTCTCCGCGATCAAACGTTTACACCGTTTTTCAAGGCTATTGGCTGCGTGGCCGAATATGGCAAAGCGTTTGTCACTGGTCTGGCCATGATAGAAACGGTAATAGATCTGTTGCACGATCACCGCCAAACGGAACAGCCCGTAAATCTCGTAAAAGTCGAAGTTATCTGCGTGAAAACCGGACTTCTCCATGTAGTACTCAACCACTTCCTTACGAGTAAGCATTCCGGGGCGATGCGTAGGTTGGCGACGAAGCATCTTGAAGGATTCATCGTCATCCGCCTCTATCCAGTATGCGAGCGTATTGCCCAGATCCATCAGCGGGTCACCAATGGTGGCCATTTCCCAATCCAGCACCCCGATCACTTCAAAGGGGTTTTCGGGGTTTAACACAACGTTGTCGAAGCGGTAGTCGTTGTGAATCACAACCTGGGCCACATCGTTTGGCATTTTTTCGTTGAGCCAGGCCATCACCTCCTCAAAATCGCCAACGTCGTCCGTGCGAGCTTTGCGGAAACGATCGCTCCAGCCGCCTATCTGGCGCTGAACATAGCCTTCGCCTTTGCCCAGGGAATCCAGGCCAGCGGCCTTGGCGTCAACCCGGTGCAAGTCCACCATCTTGTCGATGACGCTCAGGCACAGCTTGCGGGTATCGGCTTCGTCCATTTCAAGGTCTTTAGGGAAGTCCTGGCGCAGAATGATGCCTTTCAGGCGTTCCATCACGTAGAAATCGCAACCCAGCACATCGTGGTCGTCGCAAATGGCAATGATGTTGGGCACATAAGGGTACACAGGCTTCAGCGCCTGCATCACTCTGGCTTCACGCAGCATGTCGTGGGCGGATTTCGCAATTTTGCCGAAGGGTGGGCGGCGCAAAACAAATGAACGGTCGCCGTAGTCCACCTGATACGTCAGGTTGGAAGCACCACCCGGGTATTGGCGGATCGTCGGCTCGCCGGTCAGGTCCGGGATGGCACCTTTCATGAAGCGGTCTACTGCGGATAGATCCAGCTCTTCGCCTTCGCGGATATCTGCTGCCTGGTCAATCTGGGTCATTCATCACTCTCCTTTTTTCCCGTGCGCTAATCAGGCTTTGGCCTTGTTGCCCATCTTCTTCATCCAGCGCTTGCTCTCTTCGTACATCAGTTTGTCGAACACTGCTGGGGCGTAACGCTTAAGTATCCACAAGCGGCGCTCTTTCACGTGGGGAAGCACCCAGAAATCTTTTTTCTTCACTGAACGCACTATGTCGTCGGCAACCTGATCTGCCGTAATGGTCGAGCGCTTCATCAGCTTGTTCACGTTCTGCTGAATGCCGGGAATGTCCGAGCGCATGCTTTGCGTGAGGTTGGTCTGGAAAAATGCCGGGCACACGCAGCTCACGTGGATGCCATCACCCCGTAGTTCCTGGCGCAGGGTTTCGGACAGCGCAATGACGCCGGCTTTAGACACATTGTAGCTGTCCATGAGGGGCGCGAGCATAAGGCCTGCCATGGAGGCTATGTTTACGAAGGTGCCGGAGCCTTGCTTCTTGAACTGGGGCGCGAATGCCTTACAGCCCCGCACGACACCCAGCACGTTGATATCTATGATCCATTCCCAGTCGGCCATGGTGGTGTCTTCAATGGAGCCGGCAGAGGCCACGCCAGCGTTGTTCACCACCACGTCTACTCCGCCCCACTTTTCGGTGAGATCAGCGCAGATTTTTTCGATATCTGTCAGGCGCCGAACGTCGCACTCCACAAAGTAGCCTTGGCCACCGGCATTGTTAATTTCCTGCTCAACACCTACGCCCTGCTCGGGGTTGATGTCACCGATACAGACCTTGGCGCCTTCTCTGGCATAACGCAGTGCAATGGCTCGGCCAAGGCCGCTTGCGCCGCCTGTTACGAATACTCTTTGTGTCATGGGTTTGTCCGTTATTTTTTGGATTTCTGGCAACCTGACTCAGAGTCAGACAGGAGTGGGCGGGGCCGGCTTTCTGAAACTGTGCGGAGCCATGGATGGCGGAGCCAAGCGTACATGGAC
>NZ_JAVIXR010000016.1 GCF_031157525.1 Marinobacter sediminicola | reverse complement strand
CCAGACAATCAGGCTCCCAAATATTAAGCGAAGGTTCGCCTTCCAGTACTTTTCAGCATCGTAGCTATGACCTGACATTAGGATTACTCCTGTCTTGTTGTTTGTCTGCAGTGGGTATTTGGTGAGCTGAGAGAGCCAGAGAGATTGTTATTCATATTAGTATTTCCCCTACTTGTTCTCTTGGCTGACTCTACCGGTAAGGTGATATATAGATATTGGCAAAAAGTCTAATTATGAGTAAAGAGTGGCAGCAGACGTCGGTTTTAGAAGGGATTATCGGCGAGATCACACACCATGAATGCTTTGTAGCCGGCGGTGGTAGCGTAGTTTGTCGTGCAACTGTTTTAGAGTTTTCAGACCGCTTTTGTTGGCCCTGTTTAGCGCGATGAGGGTTAGCTCGGCGGTCGCCAGGGCGTCTGAGGCCGCGTGGTGCCTTGCACTGACCTCAAGGCCAAAAAAGTCTGCCCAGTGATCAAGCCCCTTGCCTCCGGTGAGGGCGTCCGGAAAGAATGCAGGTAACAGATCTGCCACATCCATCCAAGTGTGGTTTCGGGTATAGCCGAGCTCAGCTTTCAGGGTTTTCTCCAAAAACTTTTGATCAAATGCAGAGTGATATGCGAGCACCGGATCACCATTCATCCATTCCAGCAAAAACAGTAATGCGTCCTCGGTTTCGTGGCCTTGAGTGAGAGCTTCTGGCCCAATACCGTGAATCAATACTGTCTCGGTAATGTCCAGTTCAGGGCGCCTCAAAATCAGATCAAATTGGTCGCTGAGATCTATAGCCCCTCCGTTGATGGCGACTGCGCCGACTGCGATGACTTCATCCTTGCCAGCATTTAAGCCGGTGGTCTCGAGATCCAGAACGATCAGGCGACACTCTGAAAGGAGCTGATCCCCCGGGGTTTTGGGAGTAGGCGTATTCTCTGGGGCAATGCTGCCCGATTGACCAGCGCGATGGCGTGCAATCCACTGTTTGATCTGTTCCAGCATGGGGCAGCGGCCTGAATTCAGAGTTGATAGGTAACTTCGAGTTTCTGTTGCAGGCGTTGGGCCTGCCGGAAAGACTCGCGGAGAATCCGCCTGTCCAGCGGGTTCAGATCGTCCGGATCGATGTAGTTGGTGAGCTCTTCTCCTCGTTCCAGCATTTCCTGGTGGGAACGCATGCGAATGGCCTGTATAAGGCTGTAGGCGTCTTTCCATGCGTTGGCATCCTTGATGTCAAAAACGCCTGCTTGGGCAAGATCGTCCATTCTTTCAAGTGTGTTTGCGCTTTTGATTCCATTAGCCAGCGCAAACACGCGCACTGATTCTACGAAGGGCGCAAGGCCTTGGCGCTTCAAATCCAGACTGCGCTTGTTACCGTCTGTGACATAGCGAAAGTTGCGAAACATGGTTAGCGGCGGTTTTCTCTGAAATGCGTTGCCTGCCAGCATTTTCTGGAACAGCGCGTTCTTCTGGATTCTCGAGAGCACTTTTGCAAGGAGCTCATCCAGGGAATCTGTTGGGCCAAAAATAGCTCTCATATCCAGGAAAATGGATGAATACACAAGGTTTTGTGGGGTGGAGGCATCTATGAATCGGATGAACCAATCATCCCATTCGCGGTCGCTCAAACACAGCTTGGGGTTGCTGGCCATGATGTTGCCCTGGCACAGAGTGAATCCGCACTCCGCAAGCTCATCGTTAACGGTTCGGGCAAACGGCAGTAGTTTTTCACGTACCTGATCTTCCGTCATTCCATCGGGTGTCTGGAAAAGAATGCCGTTATCCTGATCGGTCAGCAGGGTTTGCTCTTGCCGGCCCTCACTGCCAAATGTGAGCCAGGTAAAGGGTATTCCCGGGTCGTTTTTCTGGATGTTCAGTTCAAGCACGCGCCGCACAGTAACGTCGTTAAGCGTGGTAATGATCTTTACAACTTGCCCGGAATCGGCACCGTGGGCCAGCATGGCATCCACCAGTCGCGAAACGTCGGTACGCAGGCTGACCAGAGTTCTCAAATGGGTAGCGGTGCCAATGGTCCTGGCAAGGCTGACCAGATCGACCCGTTGCAGGGAAAACAGGTCACGTTCCGACACCATTCCAATCAGGCAATTGTTCTCGTCCACCAGGCACAAATGCGAAAAATGGTGCTCTGCCATCAGCATGGCTGCCGCAAAGGCATCTGCAGTTGCGGGGAGGCAACAGGGGCTTTTCGTCATGATCTGGCGCACCGGAGCGTCCAGAGAGCAGGTGTCTTCTGCAATCATGGTGCGTAAGTCCCGAAGGGTGAAAATTCCTGCGGGATGTCGGTTGTCATCGGTGATGACAATGCTGCCAACGTTGTTTTCATGCATGAGGGCAACCGCTTTGCGTATGGGCAAATCCGGTGTGCATACAATCGGATTGCGAAGCGCATAACGGTCAAGAGGCGTGCTCAAAGATATGCTGGACCCCATGGAGACCATGGCGCCGGTTTGTATGCGCTGGTTTACCTGGTCAAGCAGGCTGCTGACACCGCGCAAGCAGAAATCACGAAAGGGTTCACTTTCGGAAATCAGTGTAATAAAGGCATCCTGTTCGATGCTAAGGCAGAAGGTGTCGCCGGCCGCGCGGTGCAGTGTTCGGGTCGGTCGTTCGCCCACAATGGCCGCGAGGGGAAAGCATTCTCCAATGCTGATTTCAAACGTGGTTTCTGTTTTATCTGCTTTCTCATTATGGCGCTCTCCACGAATCCGCCCCTGTTTTACAACGTAGAATCTGTTAACAACACCATCTTCGGCCGCAAGAACAACATCGCCATCGGCATAGAAACGCAGCGTGGAATGTTCTGCAAAGTGGGCAAGGTGGTCATCATCCATATTAGAGAAGGGGGCATGTGCTTGCAGGAAGACCATAATGGAGCGGGTATTCTGCGGGCGACTGTTGTCCTGATTTGCTGCTGCCATGGCCAATCCGCTCATTCGTTATTATCGTGAGTTTACAGTGTAGATCACTGGCGCGCGTGCCCACCTTACGATTTTGGTCGCACCTGCGACCGATCATTGGATGCTTGGGGGCAGGTACAGTCAATCCTCCGACTTTCTTTATGGAAAGTGTGGCGGGTGGTAAGGTTCCCTCATTCTGCAGGTTATTGAAAGCACGACCATGACTACCAAAAATGATCGCCTCAGCTTTCTTGAGGAAATGAAAGACGTTCGGCGCATTCGAAAGCCTAATCGCGCTGAGATAACGACGCCCCGTGAATTGACGCCCGGTCATTTGGAGCGTCAGCGATCTGCCGTGGAAACAACGTTCAGAGACGCAAATCCACTAACCTCCGACATAGTCGAACCCTTAACCGCGCACGACATTCTCAGTTGGCAGCGCCCCGGGATTCAAAATGGCGTCTTCCGTAAGCTCCGGCTTGGGCAATACCCGATCGAGGCAAGGTTGGATCTTCACCGGATGACGGTTGAGCAGGCCCGAAAAGAGGTTTTCCAGTTTATTGAGGATTGTGTCCGCTATGGCCTGCGGTCGGTCATAATTCTTCACGGCAAAGGCGAGCGGAACCCTGATGGAGTGGCGCAGCTCAAAAGCTATCTTGCCAAGTGGTTGCCAGAACTCTTGGCTGTAATGGCGTTCCATTCGGCCCAAAAGCGCCATGGAGGGACCGGGGCGGTATATGTCATGGTGCGCAAGAGCGACAGGGAAAAGCAGCATAACCGGGAGTTGTATGGGACAAGTTAGCACTATGCGCTTTGTTTCGTGCCCTGAGGACTGAAATCAGCTCCACACCCCAAACTGAACTGAGGAGTTTTCGATGAAAAAAATTGCACTGATAATGTTTGCGGTTGTCGCGCTGGTGGGATGCAAAGACCGTGTGATCTGGGATGACAAAGGCAAAATTGAAGAAAAAACCCAGAATCGTGAGATTTGGGATTCGAAAGGCAAGATGGATACAGATGACCGTGAAGTGTGGGTCAATAAAGATGGCGAGGAAGTTGTGAAGTAACGCCTATGCATAAGGCAATAAAGCAGTTTTCTGGTACATAAAACAAGAAGCCTGAGTAGTGCATCTGGAGATTACGCTTGAATAGCACGCCGGGACAAACAGCGGGAGAGAACAGGCATGGCACTGAGCCTTACAGTTAACGGCGAGCAGCGGTCGCTGGATGTTGAGGGTGATACCCCCCTATTGTGGGTATTACGTGACGAGCTCGGGCTTAAAGGCACCAAGTTTGGATGTGGTGTGGGGCTTTGCGGTGCCTGCACTGTGCACCTGAATGGGCAGCCAGTGCGTTCCTGTTCAACACCGGTAGAGGTGGCTGCTGGTGGTGAGGTGACTACCATAGAAGGTTTGGCGGAAGATGGTCAGTTGCACGCCCTGCAAAAAGCATGGATTGCAGAGGGGGTGCCCCAGTGTGGCTATTGCCAGTCTGGCCAGATAATGAGTGCTGCACATCTTCTTGCAACCAATCCGGCGCCTGCCCGGGACGATATTGTTGCAGCCATGACCGGTAACCTTTGCCGTTGTGGCACCTACTCTCGAATCATTGCCGCAGTTGAGTCAGTGGCAGGAAGTTCTCTGGCATACGATGCTTCTGTCGCTGGAGGGGAAAACTGATATGGCGATGAACCGACGTGATTTTCTCAAGGTAAGTGCTGGTGCTTCTGGTTCGCTGATGCTATCGCTCTCACTTCCAGGATGCTCCGGAATGCCAACCGGTTATAAGGAAGAAACGGGTGAGTGGAAGCCTGACGCCTGGCTCGAGATAACAACGAGTGACGAAATACACTTTACGCTGGCTCGAGTGGAAATGGGGCAGGGCACCTATACCGGCCTGACCACTCTGATTGCAGAAGAGCTGGAAGTTGACCCGGAGGCGATCACCCCCAGATTTGCGCCTGTGGCACCGGAATATCGCAACCCCTTGTACAAACTGCAGCTAACAGGTGGCAGCACAAGCATCTCAACCAGTTGGGAGCCACTGCGTACCGCAGGAGCCTCAGCTCGACAAATGCTCATTATGGCAGCTGCCAGGGTCTGGAATGTGGATGCGGATAAGTGCACCGCACGCCAGGGCCGGGTATTTCACCCCAATGGTCTGGATTCCGTGCGCTACGGGCAGTTGGTAGAGCTAGCCTCCAAAGAGGTTATTCGCGGAGATGTTGCACTGAAACCTGCCAGTGAGTGGAAGTACATTGGTAAGCAGCGAGGCAGACTTGATGCCCGTGCAAAGTCCACAGGCACCGCAGTTTACGGCATAGATGTTGAACTCCCGGGCATGGTTTATACCGTGGTAAGCCGGCCGTCCCAGCACGGTGGCCGTGTAAAGGCTTTCAATGAAAGTGAAGTTCGCGCCATGCGGGGTGTTCTTGATGTGTTTGAGATTGAGCGCGGCGTGGCTATTGTTGCTGACAAGTACTGGCGTGCCCGAAAAGCTCAGAGCGCGTTGAAAGTAGAATGGGACAACTCGGATGCCTTCTCGCTTTCCACTAGCGAGGTGTTCGCTTCCTACCGAAAGGCAGCCGACAAAGATCGCGGCAAGTCAGAGCGTAGCGAAGGCGACTATGAGGGGGCTGTAAAAAAGGCCGGTAAGGTATTTGAGGCAGAGTACAGCCAGCCCTACCTGGCCCACTCAACATTGGAACCGATGAATGCCACGGCGTGGTACAAAGGTGACAGTATTGAAGTTTGGGCACCTACACAGGCTCCGGATCTTGGCCGAATTGCAGCGGCTCGGGTAACTGATCTTTCCCCAAGTGACGTCACGATTCATACCACGTTTCTCGGTGGAGGATTCGGTCGTCGTTTGACTCAGGATTTCATCGAAGAGGCTGCAGCAGTTGCCTATCGGGTGAAAAAGCCGGTGAAACTGATCTGGTCGCGGGAAGAGGATACGCAGCACGACCTGTACCGCCCGGCTATGTTGCACCGGATGCAGGCTAGCCTTGAAGCTGATCAGCTGACTGGCTGGCACCATCAGATCGTTGGTCCCCAGTTGCTGGACTGGTATGTGCGTAATGCCGCGCCGGCCCAATACCCTTGGGCGCCCAAGTTCATGTACGACACCCTGGGCAAGGTTGGCTTGCTGGCCGAAGGGATAGCGACCCCCAAGGACATGTCTGCAATTGAGGGGGCTATTGAGTACCCCTACAACGTAGAGAATCTTGATGTTCGACACACCCATACCGACCCCGGCGTCCCTGTCACTTTTTGGCGATCAGTGGGTTACTCCCATAACGGTTTTGCCGTTGAAACCTTTATGGATGAGCTGGCACACGAAACTGGAGAAGATCCCTATCAGTTCCGTCGCAAGCTATTGAAAGGCCAGCCCCGGCACTTGGACGTCCTCGACAGGGCTGTGCGAATGGCAGGCTGGGATACCCCGGTTCCGGAAGGTCGCGGGCGAGGCATAGCGTTGTTCAAAAGTTTTGGAACCTTCGTGGCGCAAGTGGTCGAAGCCGGCATCGAGAACGGTACCATCAAGGTATACAAGGTGGCCTGTGCCGTGGACTGCGGCCAAGTGGTGAACCCGCGCATTGTGGAAGACCAGATTGAAGGCGGGATTATTTTTGGCCTGACCGCAGCACTCTACGGCGAGATAACCTTCGAGGGTGGCCAGGTGCAGCAGAGCAACTTCCACGATGTTCAGTTGATGCGGCAGTACGAGCGGCCAGAAGTAACGGTGGATATAGTGCCGAGTACCGAATCGCCAACCGGTGTTGGCGAGCCAGGGGTGCCGCCGGTTATCCCGGCTTTGGGCAATGCGTTGTTCGCACTGACCGGCAAACGCCAGCGCACCTTGCCTTTGAAAGCAGATGCCTGACGCACCAGCACCACAGATGACCAGTGGCCATGAATCGGTAGTCAATGATGTTTTGTCATGGCTTGAGCAAGGCAGGCGGGTGTGGCTCTGCACTATTGTGGAAACCTGGGGCTCATCGCCCCGGCCCGCCGGGTCCTGGCTTGCGGTTAGTGATACAGGGCAGTGGAGTGGTTCGGTGTCTGGCGGCTGCCTGGAAGAGGATCTTCTACGTCGAACTGTGGCAGAGGGCACGGATTACCCGGTGGTCGTGGACTATGGCATTACCGACGGTGATCGTGACAATTTCCGGCTGCCCTGTGGCGGCCGCATCCGGTTACTAGTGGAACCCTTGGGCACCGCATCGAGCGTAAGCGGCGCGCTAGAGCATGTGCGGCAGTTGGCGGAGTCCTTGAGGAGCCGCCAGCCCGTAGCTCGGAGAGTCAGTCTGCAAGGCGTAGTTGAACTGGAGTTACCGGAGCCAGCCGCTCAGCCAGGTATTGTGTTTAATGGTGAAGAGCTGCTCCAGACACTGCAGCCGGAGTGCAGGTTACTGCTGATAGGGGCAGGAGAGGTGGCGCGTTATGTGGCGGAATTTGCGACTGCTGCGGATTTTACCGTAACCCTTTGCGAGCCGCGGGAGGCTTTTTCCTCTGGTTGGGGGTACCCGCACCTGCCACTCGACCGGCGCTTGCCAGATGATCTGGTCGCCGAGTGCTTTAATGATAGCTGGTGCGGAGTCTTGGCCCTGGCCCATGATCCGAGAATAGACGATATGGGCCTGCTGGCGGCCTTGCAGTCGTCGGCATTTTACGTAGGTGCCATGGGCTCTAAAAGAACCTCTGACGCCCGGCGGGAGCGGTTGTTGTCGCTGGGGCTTGGTGAGGCAGATTTGCAGCGCCTAAGGGCACCGATTGGCATTAACATTCCCAGTAAAACCCCCGCAGAAATTGCCATTTCTGTTGTTGCTGATCTGATTGCAGCACGGCATCATTTGCGAATAACTCACGAGCCATGCGCTTCACATTCTGGAAAGTAAAACCGTGTTTGATGTAAACCAATACGCTGTTGTTGCCGAATCCATCGCAGATGCCGGGCGTTTTCTGTACGAGCGGGGCTGGTCTCCGGCCACAAGCAGCAATTACTCTGCCCGAGTAGACCAGGATCATATTGCCATTACAGTGTCCGGTCGCCACAAAGGGCAACTGGGTGCGGGTGATGTCATGGTGGTCGATCTTCAGGGCAGGCCGGTACAGAGTAACAGCCGCGCCTCTGCAGAAACCTTGCTGCACACGGCGTTGTATCAGGTATTTCCGGATGCTGGCGCGGTTCTTCACACGCACTCTGTTAATGCAACGGTGCTAAGCAGGTTGGTGCCAGCAGGGGAGCTTCTGACATTTGATGGCTACGAACTGCAAAAGGCGTTTGATGGCGTGGAAACCCACGAGACAGCGGTGACGGTTCCGGTTTTCGATAACACCCAGGATATTGAAACTTTGGCCCAAGATACCCGAGAGTGGTTCCTTGAACACCCTGAGCAACCCGGTTACCTGATTCGCGGGCACGGGCTGTATACCTGGGGTAAAACCATGGCGGATTGCCTTCGGCATGTGGAGGCCTTTGAGTTTCTTTTCGAGTGTGAGCTTGCAACCATGAGGGTTAGCCCATGACGACTTTGAGTATTTTTGACGCACATAACCCGGAAGCTGCGCCGGCAATCACCCATGATCCAGGTGAGATAGCCGCTCAGCTGAACAGCAAGGGTGTCCGTTTTGAACGCTGGCCCACCCAGAACCTGCCGGCGGATGCAGCACCGGAGGAGATTCTGGAAGCCTACAGCGCTGAAATCGCGAAGCTGAAGGCCGAAAGCGGTTTTCAGACTGCTGATGTGATCAGTCTGAACCCGGATAACCCCCAGAAGGAGGCTTTCCGGAAGAAGTTTCTGGATGAGCATACCCACTGCGAGGATGAAGTGCGTTTTTTCGTTCGTGGTCAGGGCATATTCTATCTGCATCTTGGCGATCAGGTGTTTGCTGTTCAGTGCCAGAAGAACGATCTGATCAGCGTGCCTGAAGGTACTCGACACTGGTTTGATATGGGGCCGGAGCCGGAGTTTACCTGCATCCGCCTGTTTACCAATCCTGAAGGCTGGGTCGCGGACTTCACCGGGGACAATATTGCCGGGCAATTACCGCGCTATGAAGCTCTGGAAGGAGAGGCCGTATGATTCGGGTGATTCTTACCGACATTGAAGGCACAACCAGTTCCATTTCCTTTGTGCACGATGTGCTGTTTCCCTATGCTGCCGAGCACCTGCCGGAATTTATCCGCGAACATTGGGATAGCCCGGAAGTGTCGAAACAACTGGATGGAGTGGCAAAGGAATCCGGTGCAGATCGCGAGGATGCCGGGGCATTGATCGACGCACTGCAAGGGTGGATTCGTGAAGACCGCAAGGCTACATCGCTCAAGGCGCTTCAGGGCATGGTTTGGGAACAGGGCTACCAACAAGGCGAGCTCAACGGCCATATCTACGAAGACGCCGCCCAATACCTGCAGCACTGGCACGACCGTGGTCTGCGTTTGTACGTTTACTCGTCTGGTTCGGTGAAAGCCCAAAAACTTATTTTTGGTTTTACCACGTCTGGCGATTTCACACCGTTTTTCTCTGGTTATTTCGACACCCGGATTGGTGGAAAGAGAGAGCCGGAAGCTTACCGGAACATTCTTGAGGAGCTCGGCGTAGAGGGCGCTACTGTCCTGTTTCTGTCGGATGTTGAGGCTGAACTTGTGGCAGCAGAGGCCGCAGGTATGAAAACTGCCTGGTTGATCCGGGATGGTGATTTGCCCGAAACAGAGCGTTTTGTCGCCCGGGATTTCGCCGAGGTGGACGCTGCCCTGCTGCTGAAGCGGTAGTCGTTCGCCCGCGAGCACAAGCGGGTGCCGGGAGGTAAATATGTTTGCAACCCGATCTGCCAGACTACTTGTCTCCACGGCAATCATTTTTCTGCTTGCCGGGTGCAATCCATTCTCCAATGCCCGCCCCATGATGGACGAATACGTGGAGCGGGTTGGTCGGGTTCTGGACACAGAGCCAGAGCTTTCAGAGATTCCTTCAGCAAGCCCTATTCCCAGACGCCGTAACCGCGTACTGCCAATGCCCGAGCTGGAGCTGGGCATGTTGGATTTCCTGTCGCTGTACGGCTGCGAGCTGCAGTATGTGGTGGGGGAGAAAAACTCCGTGATGGGCAAGGTTATGCAGCCCCTGAATCGCTTGCGCTATGAGGTGCGCTTCATCCAAGCAGCTGCAGGATGCTTGAAAACGGTGGAGGATGAAGAGCTTCAGGATGTTTTAAATCAGGCTATTGCCAGCAAGCGTGAGTCACTGCCAATAGCCATCTGGAACGCTACCTGGGGCTTGGACGAAGTAGAAACCCTGTTCACGCTCGCCAAGGGCGAGTATCCGGTTGGGGCTGAATATCCTCTCTCGGACCTTGCCCGGGATGTCCGTCAGTTAAACAAAACCGTGGCAGCGCTTCTCGATCAGAACCTTGATGTAGATCTGGGCTTCTGGGGTAACGTGCATCAGCGCTGGCAAGCGGAATATAGGGCAGGGCAACTCATCAACAGCAGCAAGCTGGTCGCTACACGCCTCGACGATGCCACTCACCTGATCCAACAGCGGTTGGTTAGCCGGCCACTCTGCTTCAACGGCAAGCCCAACAGCCAATCGGATATCGTTCAGGGCATGTTTTTCAGTATCTACATAGGAAAAGTTCAGCCCTATCTGGCCGACTTGCGACGGGCTCGTAGGGATTTGATCGAACCTTTAACCGAGCTGGCGGAAATGCAGGCAGAGGTAATGCCTGCAGACTTTCGTGAGTGGCGACGCTCAGCGCTTGCCCTTGAGGGCGTGGAAAGTGTGTGGGCGAACCTGGATCGCGCCGTGGAGAGGCATACCAAAGCCTGGCAGTCTTTGCTTGAGCAGTGTGGGCTTAGACCCGGAGCATAGGGTAGAGCCTCCCTCACTTGACCGTTAGCTTACTGCAGCATCAGCGCTGGCTTGCCGGTGTTACCCTGAGTATTTCTTCAACGGTGGTCAGGCCGCTGGCCACTTTCTGGGCGCCGCTCAAACGCAGCGACTTCATGCCTTCGCGGTAGGCGTCCAGCCGCAACTGCTCCAGCTCGCAGTGGTCCGTAATCTGGCTTGTCAGTGCACCGGAAAGCGTCATGATCTCATACACCCCGGCACGGCCAAGGTAGCCGGTATTGCGGCACTCCAGACAACCCACGGGTTTGTGAAACTCCTTTGGTGGCGGAGCTTTCCAGGGCTTGGTTAGAGTCTGCCATGCCTGGAGGTCAACAGGCGCTGTTGCTTTGCAGTGCGAGCAAAGTGTTCGAACCAGACGTTGGGCCATAACGCCTAACACGGTTGCGCGAATCAGGTAGGGCGGTATGCCCAGCTCCATCATTCGCGTCAGCGCACTCGGAGCGTCATTGGTGTGCAAGGTAGAAAGTACCAAGTGCCCGGTTAGTGCCGCCTGCACCGCCATTTCGGCGGTTTCCAGATCACGGATTTCACCAATCATGATGATGTCTGGATCCTGTCGCAGCAGAGCCCGGACGCCCGATGCAAACGTCAGATCGATATTGGTTTGAACCTGCATCTGGTTGAACGCAGGCTCAACCATCTCGATTGGGTCTTCGATGGTGCAGACGTTCAGTTCGGCAGAGGCGATTTGTTTCAGTGTGGAATACAGAGTGGTGGTCTTGCCTGAGCCTGTGGGGCCTGTAACCAGAACAATTCCATGGGGTTTCGAAGTGACTTCCTGCCAGCGCTCCCGGTCTTCGCGGTTGAATCCCAGTTGTTCGTAGGATTTCAGAAGTACATCCGGGTCAAATATCCGCATCACCATTTTTTCCCCGAATGCCGTTGGCATGGTGGCCAGGCGCAGCTCGACTTCGCTGTTGTCGGGTTTGCGGGTTTTCAGGCGACCATCCTGTGGGCGGCGTTTTTCAGCAACGTTTAATCGCCCCAAAATCTTCAGCCGGCTGGTAATGGCCATGCCCACATGCTCTGGGAATTCGTAAACACTGTGCAGCACGCCATCAATACGGAAACGGATATGAGTCAGGGTGCGGCGTGGCTCAATGTGAATGTCTGATGCGCGTTGGTCGAACGCGTATTGCAGCAGCCAGTCCACGATGCGCACAACGTGCTGATCGTTGGCATCGGCACTATCACTGGCGCCTAAATCCAGTAGTTGTTCAAGGTTCTGCTGGCCAGCCTTATTGGCGGGGGCCTGGCCACCACTTGCTTTGTTTACGGAGTTTGCGAGCTGGTAAAACTCGACGGAGTATCGGCGGATGTCTTCCGGGTTCGCCACCACCCGGCGGATATCCTTACGCACGGCCTGACGAAGATTGCCTTCCCAGTCAACTTTGAAGGGCTCTGCACTGGCCACAAGGATTTCGTCCTGTCCAATCTCAACTGCGAGAATGTCATGGCGCTGGGCGAATGCGTAAGACATGACACGGGCAATCGCGGGCGTGTCTATCTTCAGGGGATCGATATGGTAATAGGGTTGGCCAGCCCAATCTGCCAGCCACTTTGTGAGTCGCTCAAGATCCAGAACCTTGCCGCTTTTATCACTGGTGAGTGCCGCGATAGCCACAAGCTCCAGCGGATGGCGCTTCGCTGTGTGGCTGCTGGCGGCACCAAGATTGGCGGAAAGCACCCGTTCAGCGCTCTCCTGACCAATTTCACCATCGGTGACCAAAGCTGTACAGATATCCCGCAACGTCAGAGTGCTGCGCGGAGGCGCTGCCAGCTTCGATTGAAGTGTCGGGGACGTCTGCTCTGTTTTAGTGGAGTTGGGCATAAGGTGTCACTTTCCGGTAATGGAGCATGTCAGCCTGTAACTGGCCGGTTCACTTTCAAATGAACCATCGCCATGATGAATAGCAGGAGCGTGAGTACCATAAGAACAACGTGGTCGGGTGCGCCTTGGCTTAGCCATGATGAAACAACGGCTTGAGTAAAGTAAAAAATCACCACAAAGGCTAACCAGATATATCCACGATTGTTGCCACGGAACACGGGGACAATCAGTGCTAGCAGGGGAATCAGCTTGACAGATAGAATCAGGGCAATGGAAACCCCCTCGATTGGTGCCGGGTAGAAGGTTGTAATCAAAAGCGTTGCCAACACGGCCAGATAGAGAAATTGGGTTGCTTTCGCAGTGTGCCGGGCTTTGGGGTTATGGAGCATTGTCAGATTCCAGAAAAGTATAAAGAGCTTTGCGTGGCATAGCCGTGTTCGTATCAATCAGCCAGTTTGAGCGCCAGTTTTGCCAGGCGCTCACCGAAGAGTTGGCAAAGTGCCTTCTCATGGTTGCTCAGGGGTTGCTGCTCTCCGGTGCCGGCCCAGTGCGAGGGGCCGTATGGTGTGCCTCCGGTTGTCGTCTTACTCAGGTTTTCGTCTGTGTAGGGCAAGCCGCACAACACCATGCCGTGATGAAGCAGGGGGATCATCATGGTCAGGATTGTGGCTTCCTGACCACCGTGCAGGCTGCCAGTTGACGTAAATGCTCCCGCTGGCTTGCCGACGAGCGCGCCGTTCAGCCACAGATCGCCGGTTGTATCCAGAAAGTGTTTAAGTGGTGCTGCCATGTTGCCGAAGCGGGTAGGGCTGCCGATGGCCAGCCCGGCACAATTGGCGAGATCGGACTTGCTGACATAGGGGGCTCCCGCATCGGGAACCGCTGGTAACGATGCCTCAGTGTCAGGTGAGACTACAGGAACAGAGCGCAGCTTTGCCTCAATACCGCCCACCCTGGCGACCCCGCGGCCTATTTGGCTGGCCAGCTCTGCGGTCTGCCCTGTGCGGCTGTAGTAGAGAATCAGAATATACGGCAGTTGCTCTGGCACTTTGGTTTCCTTAAAACGGTGGTCATGTAACTAAAGAATTTTGAGTACGTTTTCAGGTGGTCGGCCAACGGCGGCTTTACCATTGGCAAACACAATAGGCCGTTCAATCAGTTTCGGGTTTGCTACCATAGCAGCAATCAGCTGTTCGCGGCTCAGATCCGGGTTGTCCAGGCCAAGTTCCTTGAATTCACTTTCGCCGGTACGCATGAGCTCGCGGGGTTGGCGGTCGAGCGCGTCAAGGATATCGGAAAGCTCCCGCTCTGTTGGTGGCGTTTCCAGGTAGCGTATAATCTCCGGCGCAATACCCCGGTCTGTTAGCAGTTCAAGTGTCTGGCGAGATTTTGAGCAGCGCGGGTTGTGGAAAATCCGAATGGGTTCTGTCATGTTCGTGCCTGTTTGTTGAAATGGAGCCGCAATAGTTTGTGGCGAGCAGTCTAACAGGAGGTTTTCCCTTGCAGAACCCTGTCATTTCCCGGTTGCCGCGGAGAGCAGTCGTTACCGTTGCCCTGTTTGTAATAGCTTTGCTGGCAGGCTGTCAAAAAATTGAGCTGGAAAGGGCGGAAGGCACAAAACTGGCCTGGAGCGACCTGCGGGGCCAGTGGGTTTTGGTGAACTACTGGGCCGAGTGGTGCAAGCCCTGCCTGGAAGAAATACCGGAGTTCAACGAACTGGACAATGCCCCTGATATTACTGTGCTCGGGGTTAATTTTGACGGCGTGAAGGGTGAGCAACTGGTTGCTCTCGGCCAGCGCATGGGTATTGAGTACACCATGCTTGCAAACGACCCAGGCCCTGAATTTGACTGGCAGCGCCCGGTTGCCTTGCCAGCAACCTTTGTTGTGACCCCCGACGGAGATCTTCTGGAGGCCCGTTTTGGTCCCCAGACAGAAGAAGATATACGTGCATTGATTGGCGACTGATTGCTATAGGCATTTTAAAGAGGCCTTTTCAGGCGCCGTTAATCGACACTCTAAATAAATAAGCAGGAACCAGCTGACGCTATGTCGCAGACTTTTGTACACCTTCGCGTGCACTCAGAACATTCCATGGTGGACGGCCTCGTTCGCGTTAAGCCTCTGGTCAAACGAGTGGTGGAATTGGGCATGCCGGCCGTAGGCCTGACCGAGCAGTCGAACATGTGCTCTCTGGTCCGGTTTTACAAGGCAACGACCGGTGCAGGCGTCAAGCCTGTTATAGGTGCGGATCTCTGGCTGGAGAACCCGGATGAGCCGGAGAGCCCGTTCCGCCTGACGCTGCTGGCCCGGAATAACAAAGGCTACCTCCACCTTACGGAAATTATTTCCCTTGGGTATACCGAGGGGCAGAAGTACGGCAAACCGATTATCCAGCGCAAATGGCTGGAGCCAAGAACGGAAGGCCTTATTGCCATGTCTGGCGCCAAAATGGGCGATGTGTGCAAGGCTTTGCTGGCGGATAAGCCTGGGCTTGCAAAAGCCAGGGCAGAGTACTGGATGAAACTCTATCCCGGATCTTATTATCTGGAGCTGCAAAGAACGGGTCGTCCCGGTGACGAAGACTGCCTGCACATGAGTGTTGAGTTGGCCCAACAATTGGGGCTGCCGGTTGTTGCTACCAACGACGTGCATTTTCTTGAGGCTGAGGATTTTGAGGCCCACGAGGCTCGAGTCTGCATCGGTGAAAGTCGGGCATTGGATGACCCTCGCCGTGATCGCCGTTTTAGCGATCAGCAATACCTGCGCAGCGCTGAGGAAATGATTGATCTGTTCAGCGATATCCCCGAAGCCATTGCGAACACCGTGGAGATAGCTCGGCGCTGTTCGGTCACCGTGCGCATGGGCGAGTACTTCCTGCCCAATTACCCGGTGCCGGAAGGCATGACCATGGACGAATACTTCCGCAAGGTGTCTGAGGACGGTCTGGAAGATCGTTTGGCAAAAACCCTTTCCAAAGACGACCCGGAATACGACAGCAAGCGCGACGCCTATTTTAAACGGCTGAAATTCGAACTGGATATCATCATCCAGATGGGATTTCCTGGCTACTTTCTGATCGTTATGGACTTCATCAAGTGGGCCAAAAATAATGGCGTGCCCGTTGGGCCTGGCCGTGGTTCCGGTGCCGGCTCGCTGGTTGCCTATGCCCAGTTGATTACGGATCTGGACCCGCTTGAGTACGACTTGCTGTTCGAGCGCTTCCTAAACCCTGAACGAGTGTCCATGCCCGACTTCGACGTCGACTTCTGTATGGAAGGTCGGGACAGGGTTATCGCTTATGTTGCTGAAAAGTATGGCCGGGAAGCGGTTTCCCAGATCATTACCTTCGGTACCATGGCGGCCAAAGCGGTGGTGCGGGACGTCGCTCGTGTTCAGGGTAAGTCCTACGGTTTGGCAGATAAACTGTCCAAGTTGATTCCCTTTGAAGTGGGCATGACGCTGGAAAAGGCGATAGAGCAGGAGCCCGCCCTCAAGGAGTTTCTTGAACAGGATGAAGAAGCCCAGGAAATCTGGGAGATGGCCCTGAAACTTGAGGGCGTATGCCGAAACGCCGGTAAGCACGCTGGTGGTGTGGTAATTGCACCCACTAAAATTACCGACTTCTCACCGCTGTATTGCGATGATGACGGCGGCAGTCTGGTGACCCAGTTCGACAAAAACGATGTGGAGGATGCCGGACTGGTCAAGTTCGACTTCCTTGGTCTGCGAACGCTGACCATCATCGACTGGGCCCTGAAGATGATTAACCCGCGGCGGGAAGGTCGGGGCCTCCCTCCGCTGGACATCAGCGAAATTCCGCTGGATGACCCGGCTTCGTTCGTCATGCTGAAGAAGGCGGAAACCACCGCCGTGTTCCAGCTGGAATCCCGCGGCATGAAGGACCTGATTCGCCGTCTGCAGCCGGACTCCCTGGAAGACATGATCGCACTGGTGGCGCTGTTCCGCCCAGGGCCGCTGCAGTCAGGCATGGTTGACGACTTTATCGACCGTAAGCACGGCAAGCAGCCGATGTCCTTCCCGCACCCGGACTACCAATACGAAGGCCTGAAGCCGGTTCTGGAGCCCACCTACGGGGTTATCCTTTACCAGGAGCAGGTTATGCAGATTGCTCAGGTAATGGGTGGATATAGCCTGGGTAATGCGGACATGTTGCGCCGTGCCATGGGTAAGAAGAAGCCCGAGGAAATGGCCAAGCAGAAGCAGTTCTTCCTCGATGGCTGCGAAGGCAATGGCATTAACAAAACACTCGCGGAAAACATCTTTGATCTCGTTGAAAAGTTTGCTGGCTACGGCTTTAACAAATCCCACTCCGCCGCCTATGCGCTGGTGTCTTATCAAACGCTATGGCTGAAGGCCCATTATACGGCTGAGTTTATGGCTGCTGTTCTGACCGCAGATATGCAGAACACAGATAAGGTCGTCACGCTGGTTGAAGAGTGCCGCAATCTTAAGCTGGATTTGGTGCTGCCAGATGTCAGTCGTTCGGAATACACCTTCACCGTTAACGATGAAGGGCAGGTTGTTTATGGCCTTGGCGCGATCAAGGGGTTGGGTGAGGGCCCCATTCAGGCCATTGTGGAAGGGCGTGCAAGTGGTGAGCCGTATCAGGATATTTTCGATTTTTGCCGCAAGGTTGATCTTAAAAAAATCAATAAGCGGGCAATGGAAGCGCTGATTCGCTCAGGCGCCATGGACAAACTTGGTGCCAGTAGGGCCCAGTTGATGGCCAGCATACCGAAAGCGGTTCAGCAGGCCGATCAACAGTCGCGCAACGAATCCGTAGGCATGATGGATATGTTTGGCGAGATGCTGGAAGCCGAGGATGACGGTGATCCCTATGTCGATGTGGCTGACGTGCGTGAGTGGCCGGAGAAACAGCGGCTTAAAGGCGAGAAAGACACTCTGGGCCTCTATCTTACTGGGCACCCGTTCGATGAATATGAGCGCGAAGTTCGCCGTTTTGTGCGTTCTTCGATCTCGGACCTGAAACCCAACAAATCTCCCCAGCGGGTTGCCGGACTGGTGATAGCACAGCGCACCATGAAAACGCGCACAGGCTCTACCATGTGCTTTATCACGCTGGATGACCGCAGTGCGCGCATTGAAGCCACCCTGTTTTCTGAAGCCTTCTTCGAGAATCGGGAGTTGCTGCAATCGGATCAGGTGATTGTGGTTGAGGGACAGGTGAGCCACGATGATTATTCTGGCCAGATGAAAATGCGCGTCAGTTCGGTAATGGATGTGCCCAGCGCCCGGAAGCAGTTCAGTAAAGGATTAAAGTTGAACCTTCACGCCGACCAGCTTCAAAATGGCTTTCTGGATAAGATTGATAGCACACTAAGGCCGTTTCGTTGCGAGGGTAGCCCGGTGTGGATTGAGTACAGCAGTCCCGAAGCCAGCACCCGAATTGAGCTGGGTGAAACCTGGCGTGTACGGCCAGATGACAGCTTGTTGCTGGAACTGAAGTATCTGGTGGGCGACCAGTGCGTGGAACTGGTCTATGATTGAGTGATAAAGACAAAGAGCTGCGCGGAAAGTTAAATATCTGTCAGATTGCGGACTCATACCAATGTCCGCTTTAGCCATGACCCGGGCACTGCTATCTTTGTACCAAATTCTGAATAGGCGGCGCGCTGTCCCGCCTGGTAATAAAATGATGGAACATCATGAACCCTAATTATCTGGATTTCGAACAGCCGATTGCCGACCTTGAAGCCAAGATTGAAGAGCTTCGCATGGTGGGCAACGACACCGACATCAATATTTCTGACGAGATTACACGGCTGAAAAAGAAGAGTGTCAGTCTGACGGAGAGCATATTCTCCGATTTGCACCCTTGGGATGTTGCTCGTCTTGCGAGGCATCCGCGCCGGCCCTATACCCTGGATTACATCGAGATGATCTTTGATGATTTCGATGAACTCCATGGCGACCGCCGTTATGCAGATGATCAAGCCATTGTGGGCGGCACCGCACGGTTGAACGATAAGCCCGTGATGGTTATTGGTCACCAGAAGGGGCGGGAAGTGCGGGATAAGGTAAAACGCAACTTCGGAATGCCGCGTCCGGAAGGCTACCGCAAGGCCTTGCGCTTAATGGAAATGGCAGAGCGCTTCAGAATGCCAATTCTCACATTTATCGATACTCCAGGAGCCTATCCCGGTATTGGCGCTGAAGAGCGTGGGCAGAGTGAAGCCATCGCGTTTAACCTGGCGGTGATGTCTCGCCTAAAAACACCCATCATTTCCACCGTCATCGGCGAAGGTGGGTCGGGTGGTGCGTTGGCCATTGGCGTATGCGATCAGTTGAATATGCTGCAGTACTCGACGTATGCGGTGATCTCGCCGGAAGGCTGTGCCTCTATTTTGTGGAAGAGTGCGGAATTTGCCTCTCTCGCAGCAGAAGCCATGGGTGTGACTGCGGGTCGCCTGAAAGATCTCGGGCTTGCGGACAATGTAATCACTGAGCCTCTGGGCGGTGCGCATCGTAACCCGGAAAAAATGGCTGAGGCACTGCGTGAGACGCTGGCAAACGGGATGGCAGAGCTAAGTCGCTTGCCTTTGGATGAATTGGTCTCCCGGCGGTACGAGCGTTTAACCCGCTATGACACTGGGCGCTAAGCCCTCAATCGGGTACGCCTTTCCTGAGGCGTTGCTTGCGCCGGTTAAAGCCATTTCTGGCTACCGGCGTCTTTGGGTTGCCCTCAGTGGTGGCCTGGATTCCACCCTTCTTTTGCATCTTGCCGCACTCTGCCATTCCGGAGTGCGAGCGTTGCATATCAACCATCAGCTTCAGGCCAATGCTGGTGACACGGAAGTGTTTTGCCAGGCACTCTGCGCTGAGTTGGGTGTTCCTCTCACTGTTCAGCCCGTGTCGGTCAAACTCGGTGCCGGCCCTGGTGAGGGCCTTGAAGAGGCGGCGCGTAAGGCCCGCTACAGTGTTTTTGAAACACTTCTTGAGCCTGATGATGTGTTGCTGATGGCCCATCATGGTGATGATCAGGCTGAAACAGTACTGTTTCGAATGTTCCGTGGCAGTGGTGTCGCCGGTCTTGCAGGCATGCCTGAAACCCGCCCCTTAGGCCAGGGCCGCCTTGCCAGGCCATTGCTGGGGGTCGATCGGGCGGAACTCGAGCTTCACGCTCGCCAGGCCGGACTTTCCTGGGTTGATGATCCCAGCAATACAGATCAGAAATTCGATCGAAACTTCCTCCGTATCCGCATTCTTCCGGCATTAAAAAAGCGCTGGCCTGGGCTGAATCAGCGACTGCGGCACAGTGCGGGCGCTTGCTCAGAAAGCGATTTTTTGAACCAGCGGCTGGCGGAGTTGCAGTGGCGGTCATTGGGAGGGCATAAACGTCGCCTTCCGGTGGCGGGGTTGGGTGCGCTTACCCTGGTGGAACAGAAAAATCTTCTGCGTTGGTGGGTCCTGCGAGCCGGATATGATGTCCCTTCAATAAGTGATTGGTCACAGGTGTTGGGCGATCTATTGCAAGCTGCGGAGGATCGATCTCCGGAATTGCGGGGTGACAATTACAGCCTTCGACGTTTTCAGGGCGAGCTGTATTTGGTTCCTGAGTCCGCTGACTTGCCAGAGGAACCTGTAACGCTTCAATTTGGCGAGCCGGTGCAGTGGGGCGAATGGACGATCCGTCTGATTCCATCGTTTACAGCGAAAGCCGCTACGCCGCCAATACGAATATGTACGAGGCAGGGTGGAGAACGCATGCGTTTTCACGCTGGAGGCCAGTCAAAATCACTGAAAAAGTGGCTTCAGGAACAGGCCGTTCCACCTTGGGAAAGGCTGCGTCTACCCTTGGTTTTCATGGGTGTGGAGCCGGAAAAAGAACTCATCGCCATTGGCGATTTATGGTGTTCTGAACAATACTGCGGGAAGGCGCCGGCTGCAGGCTTGCAGCTGATTGTAGAGCGGGATTGTGATTGAGTCGTTGAGGGCTTTCTGGTAGTCTGGCGTCCCATCTTGAGATGACAATCTCCCTCCTTCACAGAACCTGATAATCATGGAATCTGCATGACGCGTTATATTTTCGTCACCGGCGGTGTTGTGTCCTCACTGGGGAAAGGTATCGCATCGGCCTCATTGGCTGCGATCCTTGAGGCGCGCGGCCTGAAGGTCACTATCCTCAAGCTGGACCCATACATAAACGTTGACCCAGGCACCATGAGCCCGTTCCAGCACGGTGAAGTCTATGTCACCGAAGACGGCGCTGAAACCGACCTTGATCTTGGCCATTACGAGCGCTTTATTCGCACGCCCATGAGCCGCCGTAATAATTTCACGGCTGGCCGGGTGTATGAAGAGGTTATACGCAAAGAGCGCCGCGGTGATTATCTTGGCGGTACTGTTCAGGTTATTCCCCACATTACCGACGAGATCAAACGTCGCGTGGTCGAAGGCGCAGCCGGTGCGGATGTTGCTCTGGTTGAAGTGGGCGGTACCGTTGGTGATATTGAATCCCTGCCGTTTCTCGAAGCCTGCCGTCAGCTGAAGGTTGAAGTGGGTTCTGCCCGTGCGCTGTTTATGCACCTGACACTGGTGCCTTACATTGCGACTGCTGGCGAAATCAAAACCAAACCGACTCAGCACTCCGTGAAGGAAATGCGCTCTATCGGTTTGCAGCCAGACATTCTGCTGTGCCGTTCAGAGCATGAAGTGGACGCCAGCTCCCGCCGGAAAATCGCGCTGTTCACAAACGTGGAAGAGCGCGCTGTTATTCCGATGCGTGATGCAAAGTCCATCTACGCTATTCCCCGCATGCTGCACGAGCATGGCCTGGATCAGTTGGTTATTGATCACTTCAGGCTTGATGCACGGGAGGCGGACCTTAGTGATTGGGACGGTGTTGTCGAAGCACTGATGAATCCTGAGCAGGAAGTGACGATTGCCATGGTTGGCAAATACATGGAGCTGCTCGAGGCCTACAAATCACTGATCGAATCTCTGCTGCACGCCGGTATCAAAACCCGCACCAAGGTAAAGATCAATTACATTGATTCTGAAGACATCGAACGTGACGGCACTGCTGTACTTGAGAGCGCCGATGCCATTCTGGTTCCCGGTGGTTTTGGTGAACGTGGTGTGGAAGGCAAAATCCGCACAGTTCAGTATGCCCGTGAGAACAAGGTTCCCTACTTGGGTATCTGCCTGGGTATGCAGGTGGCAGTTATCGAATACGCTCGTAACAAAGCCGGTCTGGTTGATGCCCACAGCACCGAATTCCGTGCGCACACGCCAGAACCTGTCGTGGGCCTGATCACCGAGTGGCTGGATGCGACCGGTGAGCGCGAAGAGCGCACAGACGACTCCGACCTTGGCGGCACCATGCGTTTGGGTGCGCAGGATTGTGTGTTGACTGAGGGTTCGAACATTGCTAACTGCTACGGTAGAAGAACCATCCGTGAACGCCATCGCCACAGGTACGAGGTGAACAACCACTTCCTGCCACAGATGGAAGCTGCAGGCTTGGTTGTTTCCGGTCGCTCCACTGACGGTAAGTTAGTAGAGGTGGTGGAAGTGGCGGACCATCCCTGGTTCGTTGCCTGTCAGTTCCACCCGGAATTTACCTCGACACCCCGCGATGGCCACCCGTTGTTCAAGGGTTTCATCGAAGCAGCGCTGGCGAACCGTAAGGAATCCTGATCATGGCTCAGAGCACCGTTACTGTTGCTGATATCGACATTGCCAACGACAAGCCGTTCGTTTTGTTTGGTGGTATGAACGTATTGGAGTCTCGCGATCTGGCGTTTGAGGTTGCTGAGAAATATGTTGAGGTGTGCAGCAAGTTGGGCATTCCTTACGTATTTAAAGCGTCCTTTGATAAGGCCAACCGTTCTTCGGTTAACTCCTTCCGGGGGCCGGGTCTTGAGAAAGGCCTACAAATTCTGGCCGATATCAAAAGCAAGTACGGTGTTCCAATTATTTCTGATGTTCACGAGCCAGAGCAGGCAGCGCCTGCCGCTGAAGTATGTGACATCATTCAGCTGCCGGCTTTCCTGAGTCGCCAGACTGATCTGGTGGTCGCCATGGCGAAAACCGGCGCGGCGATCAATATCAAGAAGGCCCAGTTTCTTGCTCCGCAGGAGATGAAACACATCATCACCAAGTGCGCAGAAGCCGGAAACGACCGGGTTATATTGTGTGAGCGGGGCAGCAGCTTCGGTTATAACAACCTTGTGGTCGATATGCTTGGTTTTGGCATCATGAAGGCCATGAACGTGCCTGTGATGTTCGATGTAACCCATTCTCTACAAATGCCTGGCGGCCGTTCCGATTCGGCCGGTGGTCGCCGCGCTCAGGTTACTGACCTGGCGTTGGCTGGCATGACCCAGGGCCTGGCCGGGCTGTTTCTTGAGGCTCACCCGAACCCGGACGAAGCCAAGTGCGATGGCCCTTGTGCGCTGCGCTTGAGCCAACTTGAGCCGTTCCTGCAGCGAGTAAAGGCTGTTGATGACCTTGTGAAAAGTTTTAAACCTATCGATACCGCCTGATTGGCGGTTTTCGCGTTATAGGTACAAATTATGGGAGAGCGCGGGGCACGGCTTTACGAAAATGTGCGTAGCCATGGATGGCGGAGCCAAGCGCACATGGATGTGCTTGTAGCGGTTTTCGTAAAGCCGTGCCCCGCGCTCTCTTGCACCAGATTTTGTTAATGACCTTTGAATTGAAAACCTGGAGACTCCCTGAATGACCAAGATTGCCAACATTAAAGCCCGTGAGGTTATGGACTCCCGTGGGAACCCTACTGTCGAAGCAGACGTGATTCTGGAAGACGGTACGCTTGGCCGCGCTTGCGCTCCCTCTGGCGCCTCCACCGGATCTCGCGAAGCGCTGGAACTGCGCGATGGTGATGCATCTCGTTACTTGGGTAAGGGCGTGCTGAAGGCAGTCGAGGCTATTAATAGCAAGATCCGTACTGCGCTGCTGGGTAAAGATGCTGCCGACCAGCGTGGTTTGGACAACATCATGCTGGAACTGGACGGCACTGAGAACAAGGCCAACTTGGGCGCCAATGCCATTCTGGCGGTGTCCCTGGCAGCGGCAAAAGCGGCGGCTGAGTCTCTGGGCAAGCCACTTTATGAGCACATTGCAGACATCAACGGTACTTCCGGCAAGTTCAGCATGCCTGTACCAATGATGAACATTCTGAACGGCGGTGAGCACGCGGATAACAACGTTGATATCCAGGAGTTCATGGTGCAGCCGGTTGCTGCCAAGAACTTTGCAGAAGCTCTGCGCATCGGTGCCGAGATTTTTCACAGCCTGAAAAAAGTGTTGCAGGCACAGGGCTTGAACACTGCGGTAGGCGATGAGGGTGGTTTTGCACCTAACCTGCCTTCGAATGAAGCAGCCCTGGCGGTGATTAAGGAGGCTGTTGAAAAGGCAGGCTACAAGCTGGGCACGGACATTACTCTGGCTCTGGACTGTGCCGCTTCTGAGTTTTACAAGGATGGCCAGTACGTATTGGCTGGTGAAGGCAAGAGCTTCGATTCTGAAGGTTTTGCGGATTACCTGGCTGGTCTGGCTGAGCGCTATCCAATTGTGTCCATCGAAGATGGCATGGACGAGAGTGACTGGGACGGCTGGAAGGTGCTGACCGACAAAATCGGTGACAAGGTACAGCTGGTGGGTGATGATCTTTTTGTAACCAATACCAAGATCCTGAAGCGCGGTATTGATACGGGTGTGGGCAACTCTATCCTGATCAAGTTCAACCAGATTGGTAGCTTGAGCGAAACTCTGGACGCCATCAAAATGGCTCAGGATGCCGGCTTTACGGCAGTGATTTCTCACCGTTCTGGTGAAACTGAAGATACTACTATTGCGGATCTCGCGGTTGCGACCTGTGCTGGCCAGATCAAAACTGGCTCGCTTTGCCGTTCTGATCGAGTAGCCAAGTACAACCAGCTGCTTCGCATTGAAGAGGCGTTGGAAGGTAAGGCACCTTATCTGGGTCTCAGTGAGATCAAAGGGCAAGGCTGAGTTTAACAGCTGTTTTTTTACCTGTGATCCTTGAGGTCGCAAGTAACAAAATGTTAAGGCCGTCGTGGTTTGAATGAAAGTTCAGTCACGATGGCCTTTTTGCCCAATCAGTTAGAAGAACTTGTTGCGAATTTGCTCTAAGGTCTATACTTGTCATCCGGTGTTTGATTTTTGATCGCTTAACTCCTGTACGGAATCGGTATTAATGAAGTTGCTCTGGGCCCTCATGGTTGTTCTCATTCTCCTTCTGCAGGTGCGTCTGTGGATTGGTGAGGGCAGCTTTGCTCAAGTATGGGCCCTGGAGCACTCAATTTCCGAGCAGCGAGATGAGAATGCTGAGCTATCGTCCCGTAATGAGCGTCTTTATGCTGAGGTACGCAACCTTCGTAATGAGCAGGGCGCTGTTGAAGAGCGGGCCCGGATGAATCTTGGGTTGATTCGTGATGATGAGACCTTTTTTCTTGTTGTTGAGCAGTAATTTTCGGGTTTGGAGTTCAGAGCGTCGGATAGGCCTTTTCCGGGAAACGCTACGAGCACATCCATGTGCGCTTGACGGTGGCCATCCTTGGCCACCGACATTCCCGGAAAAGGCCTATCCGCCACTCTCCAGGCATTGTGCGAAATTTCTATGACTTCTCCAAAACTCTGGTTGATTGTTCCCGCCGCAGGCGTTGGTCAGCGGATGCGGGCTGAGTGTCCCAAGCAGTATCTCCGTATTAATAATCGCTTTATTCTGGATATCACCCTTTCGCGACTGCTGGCTTCCGGCTTTTTTGCTGGTTGTATGGTTCCCCTGAATTCAGCGGATAGTTGGTGGCCAGAGTCTGATGCCAGTAATGATGAGCGCATTCAAACCTGTGGCGGCGGCGCTGAGCGGGCGGATTCTGTGCTCTCGGCACTGCGCGCTCTCAAAGAGCAGGTGGCTGACGACGACTGGGTGCTGGTTCACGATGCGGCGCGTCCTTGTGTTCATCCGGCCGATCTTGCGAATCTTGTTTCAACACTGGCGGATCATCCAGTAGGTGGCCTGCTCGCGGCTCCGGTTGCGGATACGCTTAAAAAGGCGGAGTCGGGCGATTTGCCTGAGGTATTCGAGACCATTGATCGCAGCCAGCTTTGGCGTGCGTTAACGCCTCAGATGTTCCGCTATTCCATGCTGGTTTCGGCATTGGTGACGGCGCTGAAGGATAAACAGCCGGTTACGGATGAGTCCTCGGCTATGGAGTTTTCCGGTAATATGCCGGTTCTTGTGGAAGGTCGGCCGGACAATATCAAGATTACCGTGCCTGCTGATCTGGATCTTGCTGGCTTTATTCTTGGCCGGCTCTGAATGTCTGAATTTCCCCGGAGTTGATTATGCGAATTGGTCAGGGCTTTGATGTTCATGCCTTCGGCGAGGGCGATGCCGTTATTATTGGCGGTGTTTCCATTCCTTACAGTCAGGGTTTGAAAGCCCACTCTGATGGGGATGTGTTGCTGCATGCTTTGGCAGATGCCTTGTTAGGTGCAGTTGCACTGGGTGATATTGGGCATTTGTTTCCGGACACCAGTGCAGAGTGGGCGGGCGCGGATAGCCGTGATCTTTTGCGTAAGGTTATGGTTCGTGTGGCGGAGGAAGGGTTTAGTGTGCTTAACGTAGATACTACGATTATTGCGCAGGCACCCAAAATGGCGCCGCATATTGAGGCAATGCGTCTGAATATTGCGGATGATCTGGGCATCCCGGCCAGTCGTGTAAGCGTTAAGGCAACTACCAGTGAGAAGCTGGGCTTTACGGGTCGAGGCGAGGGGATTGCCTGCCAGGCCGTGTGTCTGCTTGAGCCGGTGACGGTGTGAGTGACTCCGAAGCTAATGCAAAAAGCTGGCGGCTGGACTGGCCGGTATCGGGCGGCGCACGGGTGGCCAGTGCACAGTTGAAAACCGTGCCAGAGGATTTTCGGGTCAGTGAGGTTTTGGAGGAGTTTCCGGAGCAGGCGGAGCCATCTGGTGTATTAAGTGTTACCGGCGAGGGTGAGCACTTGTGTTTGCGTATCGAAAAAGTCGGTGACAATACGGAGTTTGTGGCGGGGGAGCTGGCCACTCTCGCGGGCTGTCGGTCTTTTGATGTGGGGTTTTGCGGGCTTAAAGATCGCCATGCAGTAACCAGTCAATGGTTCAGCCTATACCGTCCCGGTATGATGAGCGATGACATGGCTCTGATAGAACAAATTTCAGAGCGCTGGTTGGTGAAGTCGGCTCACCGTAGTGTGCGCAAGCTGCGCCGTGGTGATCATCAAGGCAACCGGTTTGTGATTACGCTCAGGCAGGTTAATGCTGATCGCGAGCGGGTTGAAGGTGCCCTTGAACGCTTGAAAGTTCAGGGTGCACCTAACTACTTTGGTCCCCAGCGTTTTGGCTTTTCCGGCGGCAATCTGGATCGAGCGGTTCATATTGATCCTGCAGCATTGAACCGCGGTGGCGGGAAAGGTAAACGCAGAGGTCGGGGGCGCGGCGCGGGCAAGTCAGGTGGTGGCAGAGATGATCGGAAAAACGTATTGTACTTTTCGGCCGCCCGATCCTGGTTGTTCAATGAAGTGCTTGCAGATCGGGTAGCAGAGGGCAGCTGGACAATGCCGATACCGGGCGAACCTTTGGAGTACCCAACCGGCCCATTGTGGGGCGATGGCGGAACAAGCGCCGGTGGTGAGGCCGAGCAGCGTGAACGGGAAACAGTGGCTCAAACACCCGAGTTGGCATCGCTGTTTCTGGCGACGCGAATGCAGCCCGAGCGTCGTCCGCTGGTTGCCATGGCAAAAGATTTAAGCTGGAGCTGGCTTGAAGATGGCAGCTTGGAGCTGAATTTCGTTCTTGATCCGGGCCAATACGCCACTACGGTTTTGGGAGATATTTTTGAGCTTGAGGACATGAGCCTCAGCCAACATAACAAATAACACAGCTAACTGGTTACGGTTGGCTAGTGTTTAGCTAGCAAATATCTGGAGTGTACTTTGCGTATTCTGTTGTCTAACGATGATGGTGTTCATTCACCAGGGCTTATCGCCCTGTATGAAGGACTCAAAGGCTTGGGTGATCTTGAGGTGGTTGCACCGGACAGGGATCACAGCGGGGCGAGTAATGCGTTGACGCTCAATCGCCCCCTTACGGTCGAGCGACATCCCAATGGCTTCCGTTCTATCGATGGCACGCCCACAGATTGTGTGCATCTGGCGGTTAACGGATTATTTGAAGAGCCTTTCGACCGGGTGGTTTCGGGTATCAACACCCACGCCAACCTGGGTGATGATATTATCTACTCAGGTACCGTGGCAGCAGCCACCGAAGGCCGTCATCTTGGTTTGCCAGCTATTGCGGTATCTCTGGTCAGTGAAGGGCGAAATCATTACGACACGGCCGCCAGAGTCGTACGCATGCTGCTTGAAAGCCAGCGCCCTTTTGTTTTAGGGCCGCGCTCTATTCTGAATGTAAACGTGCCAGACTTGCCTTGGGAGGAACTCGCGGGGTTCCGCGTCACCCGCCTGGGTGATCGGGAGCGAGCCGAAGGCGCTGTCCCTATGACTTGTCCAAGGGGAAAGGAGCGTTACTGGATTGGCGCTGCGGGCAAAGGCGGCGATGCTGGCCCGGGAACCGACTTCCATGCCGTCGCGCAAGGTTACGTTTCCCTCACGCCGGTACACATTGATATGACTCGCCATGAGGCACTTGTGTCTCTCAGAACTTGGGCTGATTCCCTTCAGGCATCCATGGGGGATGATGTGTGAGTGGCGAGCTTCAAGGTATAGGGATGACCTCCCGGCGCACACGTCTGCGCTTGGTTCAGCGCCTCAAGGAATCCGGCATCAGCTCTGATCGCGTGCTGGATATTATGGGGCAGGTTCCCCGTCATATCTTTCTCGATGAGGCGTTGTCCCATCGGGCTTATGAGGACACGGCCCTGCCTATCGGCTATGGGCAGACGCTATCCCAGCCCTACATCGTTGCTCGAATGACCGAACTGCTTCTCGGGCACGAACCTGCCAGAGTGTTGGAACTGGGTACCGGGTCAGGCTATCAAACCGCTGTGTTGTCGCAGCTGTTTGACCAGATTTACAGCGTTGAACGGATCAAACCACTTCAGGATCGTGCCCGTGATCGGTTACGGCAACTCAATATCCGGAATGTCATGCTAAAGCATGCAGACGGAGGTATGGGATGGCCAGATAGGGGGCCATTTGACGGCATTATTGTTACCGCTGCTCCTGTTGAGATCCCTTCAGAGCTTTTGGACCAGCTTGCTGACGGGGGAGTGCTGATAGCACCTGTCGGTGAAGAGCACCAGGTATTGGTTGAGGTGAAACGCAAGGGTGATCAGTTTGAGCGGCGAGAGTTAGAGCCGGTTCGCTTCGTACCCTTGTTGGGTGGGGTTGTCCGTTGAACGTTCAGCAACATCCCGCCTCGGTGTTTCTCAAAGGCATGGCGATGGGCGCAGCAGATATTGTTCCCGGTGTTTCCGGGGGAACAGTAGCCTTCATCACCGGTATATATTTCCGGCTTCTTGAGGCGATTAATGCAGTTCCGGGAGCTGTATTCAAGGATCTGCTCCGGGGCAATGTAAGGTCCTTCTGGCAGGCATGTGATGGCACCTTTCTCAGCACGCTGCTGCTGGGTATTCTTGTCAGCATTGTGACTCTGGCCTCCGGCATCAGCTATATGCTGGCCGAGTATCCAATTCTTGTCTGGAGCTTTTTCTTCGGGCTGATTCTGGCGTCTGTCTGGCACGTTGGACGTCAGGCGAGGCATTATCGTGCAGCGTTGCTTGGCCCCCTTATTTTGGGCATTGCCGTCGCATGGTGGATCACAACCTTGTCTGCTGGGCAGGTTAACCCATCGGCTCTGACATTTTTCGCCGCTGGCGCTGTCGCAATATGCGCGATGATTCTGCCCGGAATTTCCGGGAGTTTCATTCTGGTCATTATCGGTATGTACGCACCGGTTCTTTCAGCGATTAAGTCCCTCGATATCACCGTGCTGCTCTTGTTTATGGCTGGCTGTCTGGTGGGGCTTCTATCTGTTGCAAGGCTTATCACATGGGCTTTTCACAAGTACCACGACCATGTTCTGGCCCTGCTGACTGGCTTCATGATCGGCGCATTGAATAAAGTTTGGCCGTGGAAAGAAACTCTTAGCTGGAGAACCAACAGTTCCGGCGAGCAAGTGCCCCTGACTGAAGTCAGTGTCAGCCCTTGGCAGTTTTTTGATCTGACAGGGGCTGACCCGCAGATTGCCACGGCGCTGGCGGCCGCTGCAGCAGGCGTGGTGCTCGTTTTACTGATTGAATGGCTGGGTGGGCGAGGGCCGAAAAGTGAACAAGCGTTAGGCGATAGCATTGGTTAAGTCGTGTTACCTTTTCAGGCATGCTGTTGTTCCCACCCGTAACAAAGGGCGGAGCGGGTAACGGAGATAGTCAGCAAGTAACTTGGAATTGATTTTAAAATGTGTAATAAATTAGCGAGTTACTTTTGAAACTTCAGGATCTTCTTTGATCAGAATCAGAGTCAATAAAGATTAGGTTTAACCGAGCTGGTGCTATTCCTGTGAGATTATTTCGTGGGTCAGCTAAAGCCGCGCAGTCGGCTTCCCCGCGGTTCCTCGTTGGTGCCCAGTTTACCTTGTGGGTTTCTCAAAACAGTCGAGCCTGCCTGTTTCTGTTGGGGTTCCTCATACTCTCGGGTGCCTTGTCTGGCTGTAATACCCAGGCCCTTCACCAAGACGATATCTACAACCCTCCGGTGTACTGGGGGCGCCATGTTGTGCGCCCGGGCGAGACTTTGTACGGCATTGCCTGGACTTATGGGCGCGATTACCGAGAGCTGGGCAGCGCCAATGGAATCAGTCCACCCTGGACTATCCGTGCAGGGCAGGTGCTTCGCCTGGATCTTCGCGGCACCGCTCAACCAGACAGTAATTCACGGGTCGCAACGAAGCCAACCAAACCAACGGGCACCACGTCGGCTGGAGCGACCCGGGCTACCCCCCCTGTACCAACGCCTGCAAATACCCGGAAACCTGCGGTTACTCGTAAGCCTGATACGTCTGCACCAATTGCGTCGCGAACCCAAACTGTGGCCGGAGTTTCATGGCGCTGGCCACACTCTGGCACCGTAATTGCAGGCTATTCAGCATCCGGGAAAGTCAACAAAGGCGTTGATATTGCGGGGAAAGCCGGGGATGCTGTTAGATCTTCCGCAGATGGAAGTGTGGTCTATGCCGGCAATGGTTTGCTTGGATACGGCAATTTGATTATTGTGAATCATAACGAGCGTTATCTGAGCGCTTATGCTCATAATCGAAAGATTCTGGTCAGCGAAGGAGAGGGGGTGATAGCCGGGCAAGTCATAGCAGAACTTGGTAGTAGTGGTGTAGATAGGCCGAAGTTACATTTTGAAATTCGAAAAAATGGAAACCCGGTTGATCCAGCACATTATCTGCCACCTCGTTAGTGACAAGCCTGGTTCGACAAAAATAAGAAGAAAAGGTGGTCAAAGCGCCAAACTGGCCACTGAAGAAGTCCTGAATAAAAAGCGAAGTATCCAATGTCCGCAATAAAAAGAAGTATCGGGCGAAAAAACAGGATTGTTGAAAGGCGGGGTAATAGATATGTCAGCAGAACAAGAAGATATCATTATTGATCGCATAAAAGATGTTGATGGCTCTACAGACGTTGAAGATCCTGAGGAGCAGCTTCTCGCAGAAGAAGAAAACGATAAGACGGCCCCAGAATTGACTGAGGTTGAAGGTAAGTTCTCCACCAAAGGTAGCTACTACAGTAGTGCCGCCAAACAGCTGGATCCTACGCAGCTTTATCTCAATGAAATTGGTTTTTCGCCACTCCTGACTCCGGAAGAGGAGGTCTACTTTGCACGTCTTGCGCGTAAAGGAGAGGAGTCTGGCCGCAAGCGAATGATTGAGAGTAACCTTCGGCTGGTTGTGAAAATAGCACGGCGCTATGTGAATCGTGGTCTGACCCTGCTGGACCTGATTGAGGAGGGTAATCTCGGCCTGATTCGTGCAGTCGAGAAGTTTGATCCGGAGCGAGGCTTCCGCTTCTCTACCTATGCAACATGGTGGATCCGCCAGACAATTGAGCGGGCCATTATGAACCAGACCCGCACCATCCGGTTGCCTATCCACGTAGTTAAAGAGCTCAACTTGTACCTGCGGGCGGCCCGAGAGCTGACGCAGAAGCTTGATCACGAGCCAACAGCCGAAGAAATTGCCCAGTTGGTCGGCAAGCCAGTCAATGATGTAAAACGAATGCTAGGCTTGAATGAACGTGTTGCATCCATGGACACGCCCATTGGCCCCGGCGGCGAGAAATCCCTGCTTGATACTGTCGCGGATGAAGGTGCATCTGATCCTGCCGATGTGTTGCAGGAAAACAACATGAGCGCCTGCATTGGGAAGTGGATAGATCAGCTGAGTGAAAAGCAGCAGGAAGTACTGTCCAGACGGTTCGGGCTTCGGGGCTACCCGGTAAGCACGTTGGAAGAAGTTGGGCAGGAAATTGGCCTGACTCGCGAGCGAGTTCGTCAGATCCAGGTAGAAGCGTTACGGCGCCTGCGTGAGATTCTGGAAAAGGAAGGACTCACAGGAAACCTTTTATTTAAATAGCTTTTCTGACGAAGCACCCTGAACGCCGGCCATGCCTCATGGTCGGCGTTTTGTGTTTTACTGACGTTGAAAACGTATTTCTGCAAAAACAACTCGCTAAAAGTAACCCTGCAAATGAGAACCAGGTGGCGCTTCACCCCACGTGGTCGTTGGTAGAATAACAACGCCGGGGGCTAAGGATTTGTACTTGGTGACGAATGAATTCTCATAATAATGACTGAAAAGGAAAGGACTATGAAAAAAGCGTTTTTGACGGGCTTTGCATCTCTTATATTGGCAGCCACACTTTCAACACCTGCAGCAGCACTAACAGTTGGCGGTGTTGACGTTCCGGATACTTATACTGCTGGCAGCACTGAGCTTCAGCTGAACGGTGCGGGTACCCGGTCCAAGTTTTTCATGGATCTGTACGTTGGCAGTCTTTATGTGCCCCAAGCGCAGAAGGATGGCACTGCCGTTGTTGAAGCGGATGAGCCTCAGGCGATCACGCTGCATATTACTTCCGGCATGATCACCAGCGATCGCATGACTGAAGCAACCATGGAAGGCTTTGAGGCCTCAACAGATGGTGATATGTCATCGGTTAAGGCAGATATTGATCAGTTCATGTCTGTGTTCAAAGAAGAGATCAAAGAAGGTGATGTGTTTGATCTTGTCTATGTGCCTGGCGAAGGTGTAAATGTACTGAAAAACGGCGAGCAAAAAGATACGGTGGGTGACCTGGCCTTCAAAAAGGCGCTGTTCGGCATCTGGTTATCTGATGTTCCTGCACAGAAGAGCCTGAAAAAAGAAATGCTGGGTAAGTAATAGTAGAACTAGTTCAGTATCCCACTAAAAAGCCGGCAACAGCCGGCTTTTTAGTGCACAAAACGATTGTTTACTGATAATCGTTTTTGTCTTTAAACTCACAAAGATCCTCAATGATGCAGGCACCGCACCTGGGCTTTCGTGCTACGCAGGTGTAGCGCCCATGTAAGATAAGCCAGTGGTGCGCATCCAGTAGAAACTCCTTCGGTACCAGCCGCATCAGACGCTTTTCTACTTCTAGTACGTTTTTCCCCGGAGCGATGCCCGTGCGATTCGATACCCGGAAGATATGGGTATCTACAGCCATAGCTGGCTGACCGAACGCTGTGTTGAGGACCACGTTTGCGGTTTTTCGGCCAACCCCGGGGAGGGCTTCAAGTTCCTCCCGGTTATCGGGGACAACGCTGTCGTGCTTTTCAATCAGCATGCGGCACGTTTTGATAACGTTTTCAGCTTTGGTATTGAACAGCCCGATGGTCTTGATGTAGCTCTTCAGGCCATCCACGCCCAGCGCCAGTATGGCTTCCGGCGTGTTCGCGACAGGGTAGAGTTTGTCGGTGGCCTTGTTGACGCCGACATCCGTTGCCTGGGCAGACAGAATGACGGCAATGAGCAGTTCAAACGGGTTGCTGTAATTCAGCTCGGTTTCTGGCTTGGGGTTGGCATCCCGAAAGCGAGAGAAGATTTCAATGCGTTTTTCTTTGTTCATGGTGTTTCGTTACGACTCCGATGACAAATCATGAGACGTTTCCGGTAACGCGCACGCGCTTGCTGCCGGGTGTTGTTGCTGGCTGGAGCGTCTTTTTACGTTCCTTGAGATGGCGGTCAATACCGTTTTTCATGGCGATCAACAAGCCGAGACCGACGAAAGCGCCGGGCGGCAATACCATGAACAGCATATCCGGGTAGTTTGCAAAGGGCTCGATAACCCAGTCTGAAGCCATGGGGCCGAGTAGCAGGTGCATATCAACAAACAGCGTGCCTTGCCCGATCAGTTCGCGCATACCGCCGAGAATGATGAGCACGACGAGAAAGCCTGCGCCCATCATCGCGCCGTCGAGCAGTGCAGGGCCTGGAGCGTTGCGTGACGCAAAAGCATCAGCTCGGCCAAGGATGGCGCAGTTGGTGACTATGAGGGGGATAAAAATACCCAGAATCTGGTACAGCTCGTAGGTGTAGGCCTGCATCAGCAATTCTGCACAGGTTACGAACGACGCGATAATCATCACGAATGCAGGTAGCCGTACTGACTCACTTACGAAGTTCCGGATCAGCGATACTGCAAGGTTCGAACCCATCAACACCATCAGAGTGGCAAGCCCCAGGCCAATCGCATTAACGACAGTGCTGGTAACCGCAAGAAGCGGGCACAGCCCCAGTACCTGAACCAGGGCAGGGTTGTTGTCCCAAAGCCCATCGCGAATGATCTCATTGGAGGTTTTAGTGGCCATGATCAGAACTGCTCCACGTTCAGGGATTCATCTGTCAGATCTCCGGGTGTAACCACCGGGCCTTGTCCGGACGGAGTGCTATTCAGTTGCGCCTGGATTGCCTGCTGGTTCTGACGGAAATAAATCAGTGATTTCTGTACTGCCTTCACTACTGCTCTCGGAGTGATGGTGGCCCCGGTAAACTGGTCAAAAACGCCGCCGTTCTTTTTCACGGTCCATTGCTTTGGTGCAGGGTTCCCGAGAGAACGTCCCTCAAAGTGTTTGACCCAATCCGATTTACGGGTTTCTATCCGGTCGCCCAGCCCCGGGGTTTCCTTGTGTGCGATAACACGTACACCCAGAACCTTTCCCTCAAGATCGATACCGACCAGCAGCTTGATAGTGCCTGAATAGCCGTCTGGTGCAACCGCTGGCATGATCATACCGACTGGCTTTCCGTCCTGGCGAGCTACCCATACTGTGACCGGCCCTTCGGTAGCCAAACGATCGCTGGCAGGCAGTACCAGAGTGTCTCTGAGCAGATCGTTGTTGTGGTCACTCTCAGGGATAATCTCGAACAGTGCTTTGGCTTCTGCTCTGGCAGCTTGTTCCTTGATACGTTCACTGGTCAGTGCTTGTGTAAATGCAATGGTGCCGCCTGTAATGACTGCAAATATGCCAAGGCCAATGGCGCTGCGCCGAATGGATTGAATCATGGTCGCCATGATCAGCTCCTGCCTCCGCCGAAAAAGCCCCTGCGGGCCTTGTGGTGGCCGTAGGTTCGCGGCGGCGTGTAATGGTCGATAAAGGGCACGGCAAAGTTCATCAGCAATACACTGAATGCAACGGCATCCGGATAGTTGCCCCAGCTCCGGATGAGATAGATAAGTACGCCAATACCCGCACCATAAATCATTTTGCCCTGATGGCTGGTGGCCGCAGATACTGGGTCAGTGGCGATGAAAAACGCACCGAGCATGGTGCCGCCTGCCAGCAAATGCAGTGAAAGCGGTGCGAACTCATCAGCGTTGCTACCAAAGGCCAGGCTCATAACGATCAGCGCGCCCAGAAACGCGGCCGGAATGTGCCAGGTGATAATTCTGAGGCCGATCAGCAAAAGCCCGCCGGCCAGAAAGGCAGCATTCACCCATTCCCAACCCTTGGCAAAAGCATCACCAAACGTGGGGTGGACAAGAACTTCCTCTGCAGTGTGAGTCGCAATTTTATGTTTGTATTCGTCGAGAGGGGTGGCCATGGTCCAGCCGTCAACCGCTGTTTGCTGTCCTGAGGCAATAGCCGCCAACGTATCTCCGAAGCCAGGTGCCTTGTCCCAGAGCATTGCCGGCTCAGCCCAGTTGGTGGTCATGGCAACCGGGAACGAGATCAGCACCAGTGCGTAGCCCACCATGGCGGGATTGAAAGGGTTAGAGCCCAGCCCGCCATAAAGCTGTTTGGCAATCACTATTGCGGAAATGACCGCCACTGCGGATACCCACCAGGGTGCAAACTGTGGCAGGGAAAGCCCCAACAGCAGCCCGGTTACGGCGGCTGTGTTGTCTTTGAGAACAAACGCAATCGGCTTGCTGCGCAATTTGAGAACAGCGGCTTCCGAAGCCAGGGCGATAGCGATGCACCAGGCAACGTTGATGAGATTGCCCCAGCCGAAAAACAGGGTTTGTGTCAGCAACCCGGGCAAGGCCGCGAGTATGACCCACAGCATCACCTTTGAGGTAGGGCGAGCCTTGTGAGCATGGGGTGAAGACTGTTGAACAAACGCCATGAAAATCGGGCCTGATTCAGATTATTTGATGGATTGAGGTTCAGTGTGAATTGCCAGCGTTTTGCGTGCATCCGCAAGGGCTTCTTCAGCCCGCTTAACCCGGTCGTGGTTCTTGGCAACGGCTCGTTCAAGCTTATCCACGTTGTCTGCTTGTTGTGCTTTTGCATCTTCAAGCATGGCCTGCATGGTTTCCAATTTGGACTGCGCCTGCGAGAACTGTTTTTCCAGCGCATCCAAATCGGGCGTTTCCTGTTCTGCCTCTGGGGGAGGAGCTGCCTTTGCATTGCTGGCTTCAGAGTTGGCTTTTTTGCGTGCCAGGGCCTGCTCCACCAAAGCAGATTTCGCTGCTCGCTCGTCGACAGCCTCTCCGCTCGCTGCAGACTGCTCCGCCTCTGCTTTCTTTTGGGCCTGAGCTTCTGCAGCGGCTTTGGCGCGCTCTTTTCGGCGCAATTCTTTCTCCTGCTGTTCGCGTTCAAGCCTTTGCTGGCGGGCTTCGAAACGCTCCCGTGCTCTATCTGCTTTCAGCTGTTCTGCCCGCTGTACGCGGATCTCGCCTTTGGCATAGCGATAGTACTGCACCAGCGGGATGGAACTGGGGCAAACGTAAGAACAGGCACCGCACTCTATGCAGTCGAACAAGTTCAGATGCTCTGCTTTTTCGAACTCTGCCGCTTTGGAATGCCAGAACAATTGCTGCGGTAGCAGTTCCATGGGGCAAACCTCTGCACATTGGCCGCAGCGGATGCACGCTTGCTCCGGTGGCGGTGCAGGCAACTCACTGGCGGTCGCAGCAATGATGCAGTTACTGGTCTTGATAACCGGCACCGCTGTGGTGTTCAGGGTGTAGCCCATCATGGGACCACCCAGAACCAAGCGACTGACCCGGTCTTGCTGCAAGCCGGCCTGTTCCAGCAGATAAGCCATTGGTGTACCCAGCAGCACTTCAAAATTACCCGGGCTGTCAGTGGCTCCACCGGTTACCGTAACTACTCGACTAATAAGCGGCGAACCTTCAAAAACAGCATCAGCCACGGCTACGGCGGTGCCAACGTTCTGGCACATGACACCTATATCTGCCGGGATGCCGCCACTGGGCACTTCCATGCCAGTGAGGATCTGGATCAGCTGCTTTTCCCCGCCTGAGGGGTATTTGGTCGGGATAACCGCTATTTCAATTTGCGTACCTTGAATGGCATCGCGCAGTGCTGCGGTGGCTTCCGGTTTGTTGTCTTCTATACCGATTACGCAACGCTCGGGTCGCAGGATCCAGGCCATTATCTTTAAGCCGGCCACAACCTTGCCCGCTCGTTCGCGCATGGTCATGTCGTCAGCGGTAATGTAAGGCTCGCATTCGGCGCCGTTGAGGATCAGCGTGTCGACTTTACGATCCCTGGGCGGCTTCAGTTTTATATCCGTCGGAAACCCCGCTCCCCCCATGCCGGAAATACCGGCAGAGTGAATAATGCCAAGCACCTGATCCCGCTCAAGAGTGCGGTAGTCGCTGATCGGGAAGCGCTCGCACCATTCATCCTTGTCGTCGGGCTTCAAAACGATGCATTGGTCTGACATGCCAGAAGGGTGAGGTACCGGGTAGTCGCCAATGCGTTCTATCACGCCAGATGTCGGTGCGTGCACTGGAACGCTCATACCATAGCTTACGTCGGCAATTTTCTGACCTTTCAGGACGACATCGCCAACCGCCACTATAGGTTCTGCAGGTTCACCAATATGCTGTTGCAGTGGCAGTACCAACTGCCCAGGAATACCTGCGGATTGAATCGGCCGGCCGGTAGAAATCTGCTTGTTCTCTACGGGATGAATGCCGCCGCTAAAGTCCCAAAGCTTGATGGTTGAGGGCATCAGGAGTTGGCCTCCTGTTTGTCGGTAGTGATAATCCGGGGTTGAGACCAGGTCCATCCGCGGATATCCGGCTCGATAGTAATCATGTCGATGCAATCAACCGGGCAGGGCTCCACGCACAGATCACAGCCTGTGCATTCACTTTCGATAACCGTGTGCATGTGTTTTGCAGCCCCAAGAATTGCGTCTACCGGGCAGGCCTGAATGCACTTGGTGCAACCTATACATTCATCTTCCCGTATAACGGCAACCGTGCGCGCCTGTTCTACGCCGTGTTCTGCATCCAGCGGTTGAGGGTCTATATCGAGCAGGTCGGCCAGCGCTTTGATGGTGGATTCACCGCCGGGAGGGCATTTATTGATGGGCCCACCATCGGCAATGGATTCAGCATAGGGGCGGCAGCCGGGGAATCCGCACTGGCCACACTGGGTTTGCGGCAACATGGCATCAATCTGTTCCACCAGCGGGTTGCCTTCAACCCGAAAACGCTCCGAGGCGAAACCCAACAACGCGCCAAACGCCAGGGCAAGGCCAAGCAGAACCAGAACGGCGATAAGAATGCCTGTCCACATAAAACTGCGTCTCCGTTAAACGCTGACCAGGCCGGTAAAGCCCAGGAACGCCAGTGACATCAACCCTGCGGTAACCATGCCAATCGCGGCGCCCTGAAAAGACACCGGGACATCAGACACGGCAATGCGCTCGCGCATTGCGGCAAAGAGCACCAGTACCAGCGAAAAGCCGGCGGCGGCGCCAAAACCGTAGAGTACTGATTCAACGAAGTTGTTGTTTTTGTTCAGGTTAAGAAGCGCTACGCCGAGCACGGCGCAGTTGGTGGTAATCAGCGGCAGGAAAATACCCAGCACGCGGTAGAGCAGAGGGCTGGTTTTACGTACAACCATTTCGGTGAACTGAACCACCACGGCAATCACCAGAATGAAGGTGATGGTTTTCAGAAACACCAGATCCAGAGGTGCCAGCAGGTACGTGTAGGCAAGATAGCTGCATACCGATGACAGAGTCAGCACAAACGTGGTGGCCAAAGACATGCCCATGGCGGTCTCCAGCTTGCCTGAAACCCCCATGAAGGGGCACAGGCCAAGAAACTGCACCAGTACGAAGTTGTTCACCAGAATGGTGCTGACCAAGATCAGTAAATATTCTGTCATTGTTGCATCACCGGATCGCTCTGCCTCGACCTTTTCTTACATTACACGCATGCCGGGCGTGGCACCCGAATCAGGAGACAGGATAAAAATATCCTTGCCGCCCGGGCCTGCCGCCAGAACCATGCCTTCGGACATGCCAAACTTCATTTTCCGGGGTTTCAGGTTGGCAACCATTACGGTCAGGCGACCCTCCAGATCCCCAGGCTTGTAAGCAGACTTGATACCAGCAAACACGTTGCGCTCGCCTTGCCCCAGGTCAAGCGTCAGGCGAAGTAGCTTGTCTGCTCCTTCTACATGCTCGGCTTTGACTATTTTAACCACCCGCAGGTCTACCTTGGCGAAATCATCAAACTCGATTTCATCAGCAATAGCTTCGCTGGTGTCCTGCTTGTCTGCCTGAGCTGGTTTGCCGATGGCTGCAGGCATCTCTTCTTTCGACGCATCCAGCATCTTTTCGATCTGTGCCATGTCTACCCGGCTCATCAGAGGGCTGAACTTGTTGATGCTGTGGTTTTCCAGCCGCTCGCTGCGATTGTTCCAGTCCAGCTTCGCGTTGAGGAAGTCTTCCGAAGCCTTGGCCGTCTCTGGTAGCACAGGGGCGAGATAAGTCATTAACAGGTGGAACATATTCAGGGCGTTGGTGCAGATGGCCTGCAGTTTTTCGTCCTGACCTTCCTGCTTGGCTACGACCCAAGGCTGCTCATCGTTAACGTACTGGTTGGCAATGTCTGCCAGCTCCATGATGCGGCGCATAGCACGGCCAAACTCCCGAGCCTCATAGAAGGCTTCCAGCTCAGCGCCTGCCTCGATAAAGCTCTTCAGCTTGTCGTGTTCGGTCACTTCGCCAAGCTTTCCATCAAAGCGCTTTGTAATGAAGCCCGCGCTGCGGCTGGCAATGTTGACGACCTTGCCTACCAGATCCGAATTAACTCGGGCGGCAAAGTCTTCCAGATTCAAATCCATATCGTCCACGCCACCGGTCAGCTTGGCTGCAAAGTAATAGCGCAGATATTCCGGGTTCAGGTGGTCCAGATAAGTGCGGGCCATAATGAACGTGCCCCGGGATTTGGACATCTTCTTGCCGTTAACCGTCACAAAGCCGTGCGCCCACACCGCCGTAGGTGTGCGGAAGCCCGCATCGTGTAGCATTGCCGGCCAGAAGAGGGCGTGGAAGTTGATAATATCCTTGCCGATAAAGTGATAAACCTCGGCAGTGGAATCCACCTTCCAGAAGTGTTCGAAATCCACGTCTTCCCGGTTGCAGAAGTTTTTGAAGCTTGCGAGATAGCCAATAGGCGCATCCAGCCAAACATAGAAAAACTTGCCGGGGGCATCGGGGATTTCAAAGCCAAAGTAGGGTGCATCACGGCTGATGTCCCATTCTTGCAGGCCTGCATCAAGCCATTCAGCAAGCTTGTTGGCAACCTGAGGTTGCAGCGCGCCACTGCGGGTCCACTGAGTCAGGAACTCGGTGAATTCCGGCAACTTGAAGAAGTAATGCTCGGAATCCTTCTCAATTGGTGTAGCGCCGGACACTGCAGAGCGTGGGTTGATCAATTCAGCAGGTGTGTAGGTTGCGCCGCAAGCTTCGCAGTTATCGCCATACTGATCGTCAGTTTTACACTTGGGGCATGTGCCCTTGATGAATCGATCCGCAAGAAACATGTTCTTCTCTGGGTCGAAGAACTGAGTGATGTTGCGAGTCGCGATCTTTCCGTTCTGTTGCAACTGGCGGTAGATGTACTCAGAGAAGTACCGGTTCTCCTCCGAATGGGTGGTGTAGTAGTTATCAAAGCGGATGTGAAACCCGGCGAAATCCTGTTGATGTTCCTCACGGATGCGGTCAATCAGCTGCTCGGGAGTGATGCCTTCCCGCTCGGCACGAAGCATAATGGCGGTGCCGTGAGCATCATCGGCGCAAACGTAGTAGCAAGTATGGCCTCGCATGTTCTGATAACGCACCCAGATATCGGTCTGAATGTATTCCAGCAGATGACCCAGGTGAATGGGGCCATTGGCGTAGGGCAGTGCGCTGGTAACCAGAATATCGCGCTGTTGCTTTGAACTCGCTTGCGTCATGGTGTGTCCGAACCTTTCATCAGAGTAAGGGTTGTATGGTCAGAAACGGGCACAGATGATACCTTTTGAACAGATAATTTTCACCCGAAACACCTGTTTTCATGCCGAAAACCCGCATGAACTTATTTACGGAGAGCCAGATGACACAGATTTCAGAGCAGGCCCTGCAAGCGGCCGTTCGTGAATACCGAGATCCCTACCTGGAAAAGGATCTTTACGAGTTGGGTGCCGTAAAGTCACTGGTAGTTGATGAAACGGGCAAGGTTACGGTGATGGTAGAGTTGTCATATCCGTCTAAAGGCATCGCAGGCGGCTTGAAACAGCTGGTTGCCAACGCGTTGGAAAACGTTGAGGGGGTTGAGTCCGCTGAAGTGCATGTGGCTCAGAAGATTCATTCCTATAAAGTCCAGAAAGACCTGCCATCCGTTCCTGGCGTCAAAAACATCATTGCAGTTGCCTCCGGTAAAGGCGGTGTTGGCAAATCCACCACAGCTGTCAACCTGGCCCTCGCCCTCCATGCCGAAGGTGCTCGCGTAGGCGTGCTCGACGCTGATATCTATGGCCCGAGCATGGGCATGATGCTGGGGGTCCCCGAAGGCAAACGCCCGGATGTACGAGAAGAAAAGTACTTCGTTCCCATGCAAGCCCACGGCCTCCAGTGCATGTCCATGGCCTTCGTAACCACCGACAAAACCCCCATGGTATGGCGCGGCCCTATGGTCAGCGGTGCTGTCATGCAGCTCTTGCAACAAACCCTGTGGGATGAACTCGACTACCTCATCGTCGACATGCCCCCAGGCACCGGCGACATCCAGCTCACCCTGGCTCAGAAAGTCCCGGTTACCGGTGCAGTGATCGTCACCACCCCTCAGGACATAGCCTTGCTTGACGGTAAACGCGGCATAGAAATGTTCCGCAAAGTTGAAATTCCGGTACTGGGCGTTGTGGAAAACATGAGCGTGCATATTTGCAGCAACTGCGGCCACGAAGAACACCTCTTTGGCGACGGCGGTGGTGAGCGCATTGCCGATGAATACGAAACGACTCTGCTGGGCCAACTGCCCTTGCACATGACCATTCGCGAACAAACCGACGGCGGCAAGCCCACGGTAGTTGCCGTACCTGAGTCGGAAGTAGCGCTCCGTTACCGCGACATTGCCCGCCGGGTTGGGGCTGAGCTTTCCACAAGGGAGCGAAACCTCAGCGGCGCTATCTCAAGTGTGTCCGTAAAATCGCATTAAGCGTCGACGCTTAATGCAGCGGATTTCACCAAGGCATGCTCGCGATCACAGGTACAACCGTCCAAAAATGTCGAAGGCCAAGGACGGCCGAAGACAAGCGCACATGGATGTGCTCGTAGCGGTTTTTGGACGGTTGTACCTGTGATCGCAGTCGCCGGGCAGTTCACCCCTGTAACCACCAAATCCCGGTAATTAAGGGCTTCGACAGAACCCAACCGAACAGGTAAACTACGCCCCAATTTTCCCAAGTAGAAACGAGATTTCGCCATGAGCATCAAAGCTGACAAGTGGATTCGCCGAATGGCTGAACAGCACCGCATGATCGAGCCCTTCGAAAGCGGCCAGGTTCGTGACGGTGAGCAAGGCAGGGTTATCTCCTACGGCACCTCAAGCTACGGCTACGACGTACGTTGCAGCAACGAATTTAAAATCTTCACCAACGTGCACTCAGTTACCGTCGACCCCAAAAACTTCGACGAAAAAAGCTTCGTAGACTTCACCGGCGACGTTTGCATCATCCCGCCGAACTCCTTTGCCCTTGCGCGCACCGTCGAATATTTTCGTATTCCCCGCAGCGTACTCACCATCTGCCTGGGTAAATCCACCTACGCGCGTTGCGGCATCATCGTAAACGTCACACCGCTGGAACCGGAGTGGGAAGGGCACGTAACCCTGGAGTTTTCCAACACCACCAACCTCCCGGCGAAAATCTACGCCAACGAAGGTGTGGCCCAGATGCTCTTCTTTGAATCTGACGAGATTTGCGAGACCAGCTACAAAGATCGGGGCGGAAAGTACTTTGGCCAGACTGGCGTAACACTGCCAAAAACATGAACGCCAACCAGTTTCTTAAAGCAGTAGCCCAATTGCAGGGGTGGCGTGAATGCGCCTTCCTGCTGGCACTTGCCGAGCGCTCGTTTCCGAACTACGCGCTCTTTGCCGAAGCGGTTGACTTGAAAACTGGCGGAAAAATGCACCAGATACTCGATCTCGCCTGGGGCACACTACAGGAAGATGTAGCCGAATCCGCCATACCGCAACTGCTGGTAAAGCTCGAAGCCTTGTCTCCGGATGTGGGGGCTTATGACGCTTATGGTGTATACCCGGCGTTTGATTTCTGTCAGCTGCTAGAGCAAGCGTTGCTGAATCGACTGAATCCCTCAAAACACCGTGCGACAGAAGCCTCGCAATTGGCAACGAGTACGGTAATGAGTTTCATTGAGCTGTCTGAAGGTGACGGGCTGGAAGAATATGAGCTGGTCCGCCTGCTCGACTCACACCCCCTGATGAAAGAAGATAAAGCCTTTCAGCGCAACCTCGTGCTTGAGCTGAAACGCCAGCGCACCCCAGTAGAGCAATTTATTACCGAAGTTCGGGAAACTGCTGCCAACGACGGCGTCAGTAATCTTGGTATCTCGCCAGGAGACTGAATCCTTCCCAGTCTTGGAACAGGTTTTCGCCACTCCCGCTAAATGTTCAGTACCGACCCTATGGATGCAAACCCATGAAACTCTCCACTTTTGGCCGTAAGTTCACCGCCGACGCAGGCATCACCTCGCTGATGGATGATCTGGGTAACGCCATGGCGTCTGGCGACGACATGATCATGATGGGGGGTGGGAATCCGGGGCACATCCCTGAAATTCAGGCGCGAGTGCAGGAAATTTTGGCGGACATGAGCAAGAGCGAAAGCGACGTTCGCCGGTTGGTGGGAATATACGATCCCCCCCAGGGAGAAAAGCAGTTTATTGCCTCACTGGCAGACCTGCTAAGCCGTGAGTATGGCTGGGATCTGAAGCCGGAAAACATCGCCCTGACCAATGGCAGCCAAGCCGCTTTCTTCATGTTGTTTAACATGTTTGGTGGCGATTACGGCGAAGGTCAGCGAAAGCATATACTCCTGCCACTGGCGCCTGAGTACATAGGTTATGCTGATGCTGGTATTGAGCCGGGGTTATTTCACGCGGTGCAGCCCGATATTTCGTTCACCGATGCTCACGAATTCAAATACCGTGTGGACTTTGATGCGGTAGAAGTAACGGGAGAGACGGGTGCCATTTGTGTATCCCGACCAACCAACCCGACCGGCAACGTGGTGACCGACGAAGAGTTGGCCCGGTTAGAGGAGATGGCGCGTCAGCACAACATACCGCTGATTGTGGATGGGGCCTACGGCACACCTTTTCCAAGCCTGTTGTTTGTAGATGCCAAGCCCACCTGGAACGAACAGATTATCCTTTGTCTGAGTTTGTCCAAGCTTGGTTTGCCGGCTGCCCGCACCGGGATTGTGATTGCTTCAGCGCCCGTTATCAAAGCGCTGTCTGGAATCAACGCAATCATGAACCTGGCAACGGGTAGCTTTGGTGCCATGCTGGCCGAGCCGCTGGTGCGTTCCGGCGAAATTCTCTCATTGAGCCGGGATGTCGTTTGTCCGTTTTATAAGCGAAAGATGGAGCGGGCGGTAGCCGCGTTTCGTGAGGCCATGGGCGAAGACAGTTGTCGCTGGTATGTGCACAAACCTGAGGGCGCCATGTTCCTGTGGCTGTGGTTCCCGGATTTGCCCATCACCAGTCTTGAGTTATACCAGCGGCTAAAAGCCCGGGGCGTTCTGGTGGTTTCAGGGCATTACTTCTTCCCGGGATTGCCGGAGGATGGCTGGAAACACCGTGATGAATGCTTGCGTGTGACCTATTCCCAGGACGACGAGCGGGTAGCGCAAGGGTTGCGGATTATCGCTGATGAGGTTAAGGCTGTTTGGGCTGAGGTGGGCCGGGAGGTTTAACCTCCCAAGTCCACATTTTTTAGTTTGAGTTCGTACTTGCTGCCGTCTGGTTCAACCTGAAGCAGACGCACCAGTACGAACTGGCTGGCCGGATCAAACCACATTAAGGTTTCGCGTTTGGAGTTTTCACGAACCTTCTCGGCTTTGAGCAGTGATGATTGGGCGCCATCTGAACTGCTTGCGTTGTCGTTCACAACGGCAAACCGCTCACTGTCAATTTTACCGCGATCCAGAACCTGATACTCCATCTCGCGCTTTCCGTTCAGAACATCCTGGTGCAGTTGCACCTGAAAGCCAAGAGGATCGAGAAGACCTTCCTGCAGCTCTACGTTGAATGATTTGCCCCTGTAATCTCCCGTGGCTACCCCGGCCTTCCAATCGAAATCGATAGATTGCGTTCTGTCTTTAATAAGGAAGCCAGACAGGCGATATCGATATCTGAGGGGAACAACCTTGCCATCCTCCCATTTAAGTATCAGAGACTCGTCCAGATCGGCAATAAAAGACTTTACCTCTGTGCGGTACAGCCAGACATCATTGCCCTGGGAGGTGAGGATGCGTTTGGCGCTGCCATTCAGGGAGACGCCCTTTTCCATGGATGCGCCATAACTGACCTCAAAAGGAAATAAATCCGGGGCTGGCTCCGCCTGTGCAGCGTTACTTAGCAGCAGTGCGAGCGCGCACAGGAAGCTGGCTGCGATGTTTCGGCCTGTTTTCAGGGAGGGTGCAATAACTAGAGCTGGAAACATGTCGTTGACCTCGAATCCTTCAAGTATGCTGAAAGTTTAGCGGGTCGGTGGGCATCGCGTGGTGACAGTCTGTTAAGGTGCGCCTCAACTGTCGGAGAGATGCATGGGTTTTTCCATAACCTGGCCATCGAACAGCACGTAGTCGCTGCCCAGTTGTATTCGGCCTTCGCAGAACCAGCGCACCACGATCGGGTACAACAGGTGCTCTTTAAGCTGCACTTTTTCGGCAAGCGATTCACTTGTGTCATCTGGCATCACAGAGACCTCTGCTTGCGCAATCACCGGACCGCCATCCAGTTCTTCGGTTACGAAGTGAATTGAGACACCGTGAGTATTGTCACCAGCATCCAGCGCTCTTTGGTGCGTGTTCAGGCCGGTGTACTTTGGCAAAAGCGATGGGTGAATGTTCAGCAGTTTGCCGCGAAATGCCTGTACAAAGCTCGGGGTGAGGATGCGCATAAAGCCTGCAAGTACGATGACATCCGGGCTGTAGCGCAGAATGTGAGCGATTAGAGCAGCGTCGAACTCGTCTCGAGAACCAAATCCTTTATGATCAACGACAAAGGTTTCAATGTTGGCTTGGGCGGCGCGTTCAAGGGCAAACGCTTTGGGCTGGTTGCAGCCCAAAGCGATGACCTGGCCCGGGAAATCCCGTTCCCGGCTTGCGTCTACCAAGGCCTGGAAATTGGTTCCGCTGCCGGAAGCCAATACGAGGATTTTGGGCAGAGTAGGTTGGTCTGCGTTCATTCTGACAGCAGCCCCGGTGCATAGCGCACTACCGCGTCTTCTTCAGGGTTCTCAGCGCGCTCAATAGCGCCCACCTGCCAGGCAGTCTCTCCGAGCGCCTTCAGGGTATCCAGAGCCAGCTCTTTCTGGTTATGTGGAATACAAACGATCATACCAATGCCGCAGTTAAAGGTGCGGTACATTTCTTCAATGGCAACACCACCCGCCTCTTTAAGCCATTGGAATACGGGAGGTAGCTCCCAACTTGTGGTATCGATAGCAGCAATCATACCTTTGGGCAGAACTCTGGGAATGTTTTCTGGTAAACCACCACCCGTGATGTGGGAGAGAGCGTTTACGTCCACCTGCTGAATGAGTTTCAGCACGTTTTTGACGTAGATCCGTGTGGGCTCCATCAGTGCATTTTCCAGAGTGGTATCGCCAATAGGCTGCTTAAGGTCGGCGTTGCTAACCTCAAGGATCTTGCGAATCAGTGAGTAACCATTGGAGTGGGGGCCTGAGGATGCCAGTGCCAGCAGCACGTCGCCTTCGCGCACATTACTGCCATCTATAATTTCGCTGCGCTCTGCTACGCCAACGCAGAAGCCGGCCAGGTCGTAGTCGTCGCCTTCATACATGCCCGGCATCTCAGCGGTTTCGCCACCTACCAACGCGCAACCAGATTGTTCGCAGCCTTCGCCAATACCAGCCACTACCTTCGCGGCTATGTCTATGTTCAGTTTTCCAGTGGCGTAGTAGTCCAGGAAAAACAAGGGCTCTGCGCCACCTACGATAAGATCGTTCACGCACATGGCGACCAGATCAATACCAATGCTGTCATGCTTTTCGAGTTGCATGGCCAGTCTGAGCTTTGTGCCCACGCCATCGGTGCCGGACACCATGATGGGTTCTTTGTACCCTGGAGGGATAGCGACCATGGCACCAAACCCGCCAAGTCCTCCCAGAACCTCGGGGCGCCGGGTACGTGCGGCGGTTTCCTTGATACGGCTGACAAGTTCATTACCGGCGTCAATATCAACGCCCGCATCGCGGTAGGTCAGGGAAGGCTTCTGTTCGCTCATGGGAATCTTAACCAATTAGGCAAGTGGGTCAGGCCGCGGATTTTAACAGGTGCAGTGTGGGGGTCCAAGTGCAATTGCTGCGAGCGAGTGCAGATTTGACGAGTAACTGTGTGGTCCGGGGTGGGCGAGATTGCATTTCAGCAACCCGGGTCGGCTACTCAGGCTCCGGGCCATGGTGTATCCTATGCGCCATTCATGCGAACAGCAGGGTGTTTCATGCCAGTACCAAACAAGATCCGGGCTTTAAAGCCCTTACCAGCCCTTTGGCTTGCCATTTTTTGTGCCTTTCTGCTGGCAATATCTACCCCAGCAACGGCCGTTACAGTATCAGGGCTTTATACAGTAGAGGTTCCTGTGGCCGGCTCCGGCCCGGATGCCCTAGCTCAGGGCTATGCAGATGGATTGGCTCGGGTTTTTGTACGGATTTCGGGTACCCGCGATGTGCTTGCGCTGGATGGTGCCAAAGCATTGATGGCGGATGCGGAGTCCTTGCTACTGTCCTACCAGGTGCTCCGTGGCGCAAATGGTGATAGCCGGCTGAATATGGCCTTTGGTGCGGTGGGCGTAAACCGTGCGCTGGCGTCGATTGATGCCCCTGTATGGGGTGCAAACCGGCCTTTGACTCTGGCGTGGGTCGCTGTTGAGGATCGCGGTGTTCGCAGGCTAGTGACGGGCTCCGGTGGAGATATGGCAAATAGCGGAGACTCCGGAATCTGGTCTTCCGCGTTTGCCCGAGCGGCTCAGGAACGGGGGCTTCCGGTGACAATTCCGCCGGCCGAGTTCAGCGATAACAGGGAATTGTTGTCGGACATCTGGGGGCAATTCACCAGCCGCGTGCGCAGCGCCTCAGAGGGCGTTGAGCATGATGTGCTTGCCTTGGTTCGTGTTAGCCGCTCTGGCAGTCAGTGGCGTGCAGGCTGGGTGTTTGAAGGTGCAAAGCTCAACAGCAGTGAAGAGTCGGTCAGTGCCGATACGCGGGAAGCTTTGGCGGAGGCGCTGGTGAATCGTTGGGCAGAATTGTACGCCAGTCGTTACGCTGTTGCAGCCGGTGAGGTTGGAGACTTGCCACAGGTTGATATTGTACTGCGGGGTGTTACCTCAGTTACGGACTATGGCAAGGCTACTCAGGTTCTTGAGGGGCTAACACCAGTAGTAAGTGCAGGGGCTTCGCGAGTCAAGGGTGAGCAATTAACACTCAGGGTGGCATTTTCCGGTGAACTCGATCAACTCAGGGAATACATTGCTCTGGATTCAAGGTTCGTGCCTGTTGAGGGTGAACCTCAGGATATGCGGCAGTCTCGTTTGACGCCACCTGAAACCCCCGCAAAGCCAGCTCAGTCGCAAGCCGGGCAGAACAGCCCAGAGGCGGCTCCAGAAATAAAATCAGGCACAGAAGCGGGTTCTGCTGAGCAATCCATGTATACCTACCAGCCATCTCCTGTAGATGAAGAGGAGGCGGAACAGGCATTCGAATCGCTCTATCAGGTTCTCTATTACCGCTGGCAGCCCGTGCCGGTTATTGTGAATGATGGCGGGCAGTAAGCCGCAACCGGAGGCAACTCAGTGAACACATACGCCTGGCGCTGGATTCCCAATGCTTTGACGTTTGTGCGTATATTGCTGATTGCTCCTTTTGCCAGGGCGTTACTGGTGCATGAGTACCGCCTTGCTTTGCTTATCTTTGCTGTCGCGTCGTTGACAGATGGTCTTGATGGTTTCCTTGCACGGCATTTCAACTGGCGTTCGCGTTTTGGTGCTGTGGCCGACCCTTTGGCAGACAAGGCTCTATTAATCACAGCCTATCTGATGTTGACATACACATCTGTACTGCCGTTGTGGTTGTTCGCACTGATACTCGGGCGGGATCTTCTGATTGTTGGTGGTGCACTGGTTTATCATTACCGAATCGGCCGCTTTGAAATGGAACCCAGTATGCCCGGAAAGTTGAATACCCTGGTTCAGGTTCTGGTAATTTTGGGCGTGATCATTGTTATGGCGGGTTTGCCGGTACAGCCCGTGTGGATGGATGTCGGAATCTGGCTGGTTGCAGCTTCTACTGTGTTTAGTGGAAGCCATTACGTAGTTGTCTGGGGTGCACGGGCGTGGAGGGCCAGTCAGTCGTGAGCGCATCGCAACTGGTTCTTGGTGTCCGGCTTCGGGACGATGCACGTTTCGATAATTTTCACGGGGATCGCAACCGGGAAGCTGCGCAGCGGCTGGCATCGGTGTTCAGTCAGCCTGAAGGACTGCCGGTGGTGGTGGTGTGCGGCGATTCTGATACCGGTAAAAGCCACCTGTTACAGGCAGCCTGCCATCACGGAGAGGCCGATGGAAAAACAGCCGTGTGTATCAGTATTGCCGAACTGGAGCCTTTCGGGCCAGAAGCGCTTGCGGGGCTGGACACCATGGATGTTGTCGCGCTTGATGATCTGGACCGGATAGCCGGTAAAGCAGACTGGGAAGAGGCGGTTTTTCACCTTTATAACCGCCTGCACGACGGTGGGCGTATGCTCGTTGTCAGTCTCTCTGAGGTCCCTGCCTCCTTGCCCTTTGTATTGCCAGATCTGGTCTCTCGGTTGCATCACGGTGTTACGGTGCAGCTTGGGATTTACCGTGATGATGACCGGTTAAGAATACTCATGGCCCGTGCCGAACAGCGCGGGCTAACAATGACGGACGACGTTGCAGGCTTTATTATGCGCCGTGCTCCACGGCGTCTCGGAGAATTATTGAGCATTCTTGATACCCTCGATGAAAATTCCCTGCAAGCACAGCGACGTCTCACTATTCCGTTCGTGAAAACGGTCATGCAGTGGTGAGTCAAAGGCTCAGGCATAACCAAACACAAAAGCAGCAATCAAACGATAAGACGCTGAGTAAAGCGCCAGATGGAGAAATGACATGAGACGGGTAGTATTCAACCAAAAAGGTGGAGTCGGAAAATCCAGTATTACCTGCAACCTGGCAGCGATCAGCGCGGCACGAGGCAAGCGCACGCTGGTTGTTGATCTGGACCCCCAAGGTAACTCAACGCATTATCTCTTAGGCAAACCTGCGAGCGAGCTCAAAGATACGGTTGCAGACATGCTGGAACAAACGGTGGCCTTCAAGGTATTCAACCGGCGTCCGGAGGAATTTGTTCATGCGTCGCCGTTCCGAAACCTTTATGTGTTGCCCTCCAGCCCGGAGTTGGATTTTCTTGAGCGCAAGCTGGAAGCGAAGCATAAGATTTACAAGCTGCGGGAAGCCCTCAAAAAGCTGGGTGAGTCCTTCGACGAAATCTACATCGACACGGCACCGGCTCTGAACTTCTACACCCGTTCGGCACTTATCGCGGCTCAGCGCTGCCTGATTCCATTCGATTGTGATGATTTTTCTCGTCAGGCGCTATACAACATTCTCAATGAAATTAGAGATCTGCAGGAAGATCATAACGAAGAGCTGGTGGTGGAAGGTATTGTCGCCAACCAGTTCCAGCCCAGGGCCAGCCTGCCCAAGAAGCTGGTAAAAGAGCTGATCGAAGAAGGATTGCCAGTGCTGCCCGTACGCTTGTCAGCGTCTGTAAAAATGAAAGAGTCTCACCAGTGTCGGCAGCCGCTTATTCACATGGCTCCAAAGCACGCCCTCACAAAGCAGTTTGAAGATCTGTATCGCGTATTGAGTGGCGAGACCGTAGAGCTGGAACCTTTGGCGGATTGAGGAGGGGTTATGGCCGGCACCGGTGACGTGACAGGGCAGGTGGCAGATTGCCTTCTTGGAATTGAAATAGAGCTGCGCAAACTTGACATGTGGGCGGCTGAACGCCCGCCAGCAGAGGCATTCGACAGCACTGAGCCCTTCTGCATCGACACACTGGCATTTACCCAGTGGATTCAATTTGTATTTCTTGAGCGCATGAAGTTCATAGTTGAAAACGGCCACCCTCTGCCCAGGGTGTCTGGCATTGCGCCCATGGCAGAAGAGTACTTTCGTGGCCTTCCTGAATCAGGGCAGGGGGTGATACAGGAGCTTGAAGCAGTTGATCAGCTACTCTCAGGTAGCTGATCACTGTGCTTGCATGCTGAGCTGCCCGGTTCAGTCCAGGCGCATGGATAGGTCAGTTGCTTTGACGTCTTTGGTCAGCGCGCCAATGGAAATATAGTCGACACCGGTCTCTGCAATAGGAACCAATGTGTCTGTATTGATGCCTCCCGAAGCTTCCAGTTTTGCCCGCCCTCCGGTCATGGCGACGGCTGTGCGCAGATCTTCCATGGAAAACTCATCCAACATGATGATGTCAGCGCCCGCGTTGAGTGCCTGCTCCAACTCGGTCAGATTCTCAGTTTCCACTTCTACGGGTTTGCCTGGGGCGATTCTGTGGGCTGCCTCAATGGCGGCAGCAATGGAACCGCAGGCGGAAATGTGGTTTTCTTTGATCAGAAATGCATCCCAAAGCCCCAAGCGGTGATTGTGGCAGCCGCCGCAGGTTACCGCGTATTTCTGGGCAAGTCGCAACCCGGGCAGTGTCTTCCGGGTATCCAGAAGGCGAACACCGGTATGCGCCACACGCTCAGCGTAGCCTGCACAGTTTGTTGCAACCCCTGAAAGCGTTTGCAGCCAGTTCAATGCGGCCCTCTCAGCAGTTAAAAGGCTCCGGGCAGTGCCCTTCATTCGGAACAGAACCTGGTTGGGCGAGGCGGGTTCACCATCCTTGATTAGCCACTCCAGAGTGACCGAGCTGTCCACCTGACGGAACACTTCATTCACCCATTCGCGCCCTGCGATGTGGGCCCGCTCCCGGGTAATAACATGACCTGTAGCCTGCTTCTCCAGTGGGATAAGTTGAGCTGTAATATCGCCATCGCCGATATCTTCTCGCAGGCTCGCTGCGACGGATTCAATTCGTGACTGGCGTAGGCGTTCGGTGAAATTCATGGTCATACATCCGCTTGTGTCTGGGGCCAAAGTGTTCTGAACGAGTTAAGGAGCACGATTCTATAGACCGCTAGCGGTTTCGCCAAATTCTGCCAAGATTGTGATCTGGGTCCGCTCTACACAAAAGGTGACAATTTCTGACACAAGGTGACGCAACTAACTCGTATGATATGTAATCCGAGTAGTTTCTTAGCGATGCTCAGGCGTTTCACGCACCTTGGCTGAGGGGTAATCAATGAAGCAGGAAAACAAGGTTGTCAATTTTTCCGGGCAGAAATCGTTTTCACGGTTTGATCTGCCGCCGGCCCTTGTTCGTCTGCGTGATTCGTCTGGCCAGTCTTTGAAAGGTGTGCTCGAACGTTTTTTCGAGCGTGCTGACGACTCCTTGTTCGAGCTTGCGGATCGCGCCGGCTCCAACATGGATCAGACAGTCTATTTTGATGCTATGCGCGAATTGCGGCTGCGCCGCAAAGCCATGGTCGTTTCAATGCTGCAGTACGTTAGCCAGGCTTTTAACGATATTGGCAAGTTCCGGCCCCGACAGGCCGCAGGTGCGCTTGATGAAGTTGATCGCGATTCCCTGAGTCTGCTGGAGCATTCAGACCTGGAGCAGCAGGTAGCGATTGATAACCTGATCAATAAGCTGCGAAATCAATATCAGGCCCCTATCCAGCTTTTGTCTTTGCGGGTGAACCATCTGGTGAAGGGGGTGGATCTCTCCGGCAGTCAGATGCCTCTCAGTCCCGAGGTGATCTGTGGCGGTATCGCAGAAGCTTGTGCTGATCTGGATATCGATATACGTGCAAAACTTGTTGTTCTTAAACTGTTTGACCGTTTGCTGGCGGATACGCTCGGTGATTTCTATCAGGAAGCCAACCGCACGCTGGTTTCAGAAGGTGTTCTTCCGGATGTAAAGCGTCCACCAGCCCGTTCCGCCGGTGCCAGGTCTGCGACCTCCGCCCCGGTGCCGCCAAGCTCAAGGCAGCAAGGCGCGAGTGAAGGGTCGGGTGAGGTCGATGGTGGCCAGTATTACAGTCATGACCAGATCCAGGGCGGTGCTTCCTATGCAACGTTTTCCGAATTGAGCGCGCTCCTGCATCAAAGAGGTGCATCCCAGACCATGTTAGAGCCGGACAAGGCTGATGAGGCCTACCTGGATACTGATGGGTTGTTGGCTCGTCTCAGCGAGGCACAGACATCGTTCGCGCAGTGGGAAGGCGGTGATGTAGCTTCTCTCGATCAGCGGCTTCAGCCTGTTCTCAGGGCGGCTAGTGGCGAGAAAGCGAACATTGGGCAGGTAGACAATGATGTCATAAACCTGGTCTCCATGTTGTTTGACTTTATTCTGGAAGATCGGCAATTGCACCCGGTTATGAAGGCGCTCATAGGGCGCTTGCAGATACCCGTTCTCAAGGTTGCCCTGAGCGACAAAAACTTTTTTAACCGTGGTGGGCACCCGGTACGAAAATTATTGAACGAACTGGCGCTATCTGCCATTGGTTGGAGTGAGAAGCGGGCAGGCCAGCGCGATCCGCTGCACGAAAAGATCGAAACGGTGGTGGACCGGGTGTTGAGTGAATTCACCAACAATGTGTCACTTTTTGATGAGCTCTTGAAGGATTTTTGCCACTTCACGGACCTTGATCGCCGCCGTCGGGAACTGGTTGAGCAACGTTTGCGCGATGCGGAGGAAGGTCGGGCGCGGCAGGAGCAGGCGTCGAAGGTTGCTGAAACACTGATTCAGCAGCATACGGCTGGCAGGGATATTCCTGAGCCTGTGCTCGAAATGCTCACAGAAGCATGGACAAAGTACCTGCAGTGGGTGGTGTTGCGGGAGGGGGAAGACAGTGAGCGCTGGGCAGACGCAAAAGAGCTGACTGGCCACCTTGTTTGGAGTGTGGATCCTCAGCCTGTAGAGAGCTCCACCCGAAGCGACTTGCTTCGCGCAATCCCAGCTATTGTGGATGATTTCCGCAGGGCGCTTCAGGAAATTTCCTGGGATCCGTTTGCAACAGATACCGTGGTAAGAGATCTCGAACTGGCGCACGTGGACGTGTTTCAGCGTTTGGCAACGGCCCCTTCGCGGCCAGTACCGGCGGTGGAAGATGAAGAACCACTGATTGAAACGTTTGTAGTGCCAGAGACCGAGGCTACACCGCCGGACACCGGAACGAAAGCTGAGGCGAATATACAGCAGCAACCTGAAGTGGTGGAGTCACTAGTCGAAGTGTCCTCTGAGTCGGTTGAGGAAGATATTCCGGAACGGTGGCTGATCAGGGCAGACGGCCTTCGCGTTGGCGCCTGGGTTGAGCTTACCCGCGAGGAAACCAGGCTTCGTTGCAAGCTGGCTGCCGTTATCAGAGCCACCGGCAAGTACATTTTCGTTAACCGCAGCGGTGCCAAAGTGGCGGAGTATCATCGCCAGGAGTTGGCAGCCGCAATGGCCGCTGGCTCGGTATGCATGCTTGACGATGGGCTTATCTTCGACAGAGCACTGGAATCCATCATCGACAATCTGCGCAACACTCGCAAAGATTGATCCGTGGTAACAGGTGTTACTTTGTGATTCAATCAGATCACAGTGTAATGCTCTGATAATAATGGATTCATCTTGCCCCATTCAGCCTCCGATCATGTTAGTAGGGCCAATTACGGCGAAAACATAGAGGCGCTTCGCCAAACGGGGCGCCTTGAAGGCGCTCGCTGGTGTCCTTCGCCGAATTACGGCCCTCGCCCGGAAAGCGCGACCATAAACCTTCTGGTGGTGCACAGTATCAGCTTGCCGCCCGGCGAGTTTGGTGGTCCCTACATTGAAGACTTCTTCACCAATAGCCTGAATCCGGAGTTGCATCCTTACTTCGCAACCATTGCGCAGATGCGCGTGTCGGCCCACGTACTGATTCGCAGGGATGGCAGTCTGGTTCAGTTTGTCAGCCTGCTGGAAAGGGCTTGGCATGCGGGCCGATCCAGTTTTCAGGGTGTGGAAGAGTGCAACGACTTCTCTATTGGAGTTGAGCTTGAAGGTGCAGACGATGTTCCTTACACGCTCGAGCAATATCGTGCGCTGGCAGAGCTCTCGGTAGTTATCTGTTCTGCCTGGCCGGATATCACCCGCAACCGCATTACTGGCCACAGTGATATTGCGCCTGGTCGCAAAACGGACCCTGGGCCGGCATTTGATTGGCAACACTTTCGGACGTCTCTGCAGGCAGCTCAAGCTGGAAAGAGCAGTGCCGAACAGCCACCTGAAGGAGCGGTTTAGATGATTCTGGTGGTATTTCTCATTGCGTATCTGGTTCGGAGACGGCTTGATAGCCTGAATGCGATTTCCGGGGACGAGCTATGGCGGCGTTGGTTTCGCCAAGGTGCTGTTGTTAAAGCGGGTCGTGAATCAGGGCTTGTGACTGGTCTTGTTCTGATCACTGTACCTGCGCTGCTGGCGGCTTTGAGCATTTATGCTTTTGAGCTACATGGTTGGCGGCTTGCTGCCTATCCGCTGGAAACTCTAGTGCTTGTGCTGATGATGGGCTCGCCGGGCTGGCGGCAAGCGCTTGAGCCCTACGCGGAAGCTTGGCGTAAGGGTGACATGCAAGCTGCATGGCATCTTATACAGGAGCGCCTGCCTGCCAACGAGCGTGGCGCTGCGGTATCACCTGAGATCATGCACCTTGCTTTGTGCAAAGCGTTGATGCTGGCCGTATTTCAGCGGTTCTTCCTTGTGGCTTTCTGGTATGTAGTGGGCGGCATTGGCTTGGCCATTTTTGTACGTGGGCTTGTGGCTCTGTCAGAACAGTGGCCACAGGCAGCGGCGAGACCGCGGTACATGAAAGTATGTGAATGGTTTAACTGGATACCGGTGAGGTTGCTTTCAATAACCTTTGGGATTGCCGGTGACTTGTCGGGCTGGTTGAGTGAATCCAGAGCTGCGATGGCGGGTATTACGAAAATGACGTCAGAGATCCTCATGATTTCCGCGAATGGGTCGTTAACCGGGTATGCACTTGATCCAGCCCGCTTTTCCCGGATTCATGCGGACGAATGGTCCAGTTTTGGCGGTCGCAGTTTGAGTGCGGTAAGAGACTTGCTCAGCCGGAGCATGCTGGTGTGGATTTGTGCGCTTGCGTTACTGGTGATTGCAGGGGTTGTTTGAACCTTAGTTTGGTAATAAATAGTTACTCAAGTTTTTTCGAATTTGGGCGATAATAAAAACAGAACATGCATTCATTTGTTTGCGTCTCAAAGAGAGGGTCGATGTGAAGCAACTCATTAATCCCGCAGTAGCACTGATGAACCGGCTGCCGATGCTGTATAAGTTCAGCCTTATCAGTATCTTGTTCCTCTTACCGATTGGTGGGTTGTCCTGGCTTGTCATGACGGAACTCAACCGCTCAGTTGCAACCACAACACGGGGCGTTGAGGGTCTTGAACAGCTTCGCCAGATTGACCGACTTGTAGACGCAGCTATTGATTATCGGGACTACCGTGCACCCGGAGTCGCCAAGGATGAAGGCAGTCTAAAGGCTCTCTCCGACCAAACTGCCAGCGAAATAAATTCCATTCTTGATGCCCTGACTGCAGAGCCACGTTCCTTTGATACGTCTGGAGCCTGGGCTGAGCAAGTGGAGGCGCTCAAAGCAGAGTGGCAGAGCGTTCGTGGGGATGATAACTATCAGACCAACTTCGACCCTCAGTTCAAATATTTTCAGGAGTTTGTTCAGAAAGCGTTGGCCTTGATTCCTGCGACTATAGAGACGTCGGGGTTGGGCCAGGGTGCCTCAAGGGAAAACCTGCTTATTCTCGGCCTTATCCGTGAAACCCTTCCCGATGCACGCAGCGAACTGGGTCGGGCGCGCTCCTATGGTTTGTTCGCGCTTGTTGATGGCCAGTTAGGTTACGCCCTTAGCGAAAACCTGAATGAAATCTACGATGCTTTGACTAACCGTAGTTCCTTGCTTTCGCCAGCCTTGACCCTCGCGGCAGATGCGTCTCCAACCCTTGCGGCTTTGGCGGGAACAGCATTGAATCGCGTTGATAAGAGTCTTTTGAACGCCCGTGAATTGCTTGAGGTGAATGTCATTGCGCCAATGCGGCTGGAGATGGCCTGGGCGGAATACGATTCCCGGATTTCTGCAGAGTTGGAAGGTTATGTTGAGCTGAAAGATGCTGCGTTTGATGTGGTGGCCGCCAACTTGGGAGCCAGGCTGGAGCAGGAGGTGAGTCAGCGCCGTCTCATTGTAGTGGCACTGATTGTTGTGCTGCTGTTTGTTGTGTACCTCTATGTCGGCTTCTTTATTTCTGTCCGTACTGCGATAAACCGCTTCAGCGAAGCGGCTCGCAAGGTTGCTGCTGGTGATATGACGACCCGGATTTCCCTGGATAATCGCGATGAACTTGGCGAGTTGACCGGTGAGTTCAACAATATGACGGATCGCATAGCTGAACTGATTCGCTCTGTTGGCCAGACAACGCACGAGGTCGATCAGCAGGCTGCGCGCGTGAAGGATACAGCGGCCGCCAACAGTGAAGCGGTAGCCCGGCAGATGGCCGAGAGCGGTCAGATCAATGAAGCCATGAGCCAGATGGTAGAGGCGGTGAGTGAAGTCACTGAAAGCGCCCACCGGGTTGCTGACAGCGCCACCGCTGCAGAGCAAGATACGGAAACCGGCCGCGGCGTTGTTTCCGATACCGTTGAAACCATCAATCGCCTGGCAACGGAGATTTCCAGTGCGGTGGACGTGATCAACCGGGTAAGCGAGGACAGCAATAACATCAGTCAGGTTTTGGTGGAAATCAAAGCCATTGCTGAGCAGACCAACCTGTTGGCCTTGAACGCTGCCATCGAGGCAGCACGTGCCGGCGAGCAAGGGCGTGGGTTTGCGGTGGTTGCAGATGAGGTTCGCTCTCTGTCCCAGCGCACGCATAAGTCCACTGAAGAAATTGAAGGCATGATTTCACGGCTTCAAAGTGGCGTAAAAGATGCCGTAGCGGCCATGACCAATAGCCGTGATGTTACTCAGACAACCGTTGAGAAGTCGGGAGAGGTTACTGAGGCGCTGAGCAGAATTGCCAAGGGTATTTCGGTGATTGTGGACATGAGCCACCAGATTGCCCAGGCAGCTGAAGAGCAGTCGGCGGTGTCCAAAGACGTGAACTCCAGCGTTGCTCACATTGGCGAACTGGGTGAATCGACTGCTGCGAACGCTGAAGAAACTCTGGCTTCTTCCCAGGAGATGTCTGATTTGACGGCGTCTTTGCAGAGGCTTGTTGAGGCGTTTAAGGTTTGAGTTCTTTAGACGGCCAAGTGGGGCGCTGAGACTCCGGAAACACGCTGTGAATACGTCCGTGTACGCTTGGCTTCGCCATCCATGGCTACGCACAGTTTCCGGA
>NZ_JAVIXR010000015.1 GCF_031157525.1 Marinobacter sediminicola | reverse complement strand
TTGCTCCGATCGCCATGGAAGATGGCCTGCGCTTCGCGATTCGCGAAGGCGGTCGTACCGTTGGTGCTGGCGTAGTCGCCAAGATCATCGAGTAAGACGCTCGTTGCATCAGGAAGAGGGGCTGACTTGGTCAGCCCCTTTTTCGATTTCTGTCGCAACCGCTTGTCCCGATCTGGCCAGCAGTCATCTCTGTTGACAGGGTTGGGTATTATGCATACAATGCGGCTCCTTTTTTTGAAGGTCGGCTAACTAGTCTAGTAGCTGCTACGAGTGGAGTTTGGTGCAACATGCAAAGCCAAAAGATTCGAATCCGGTTGAAGGCGTTTGATTATCGCCTTATCGACCAGTCGACGCAGGAGATTGTCGATACCGCTAAGCGGACCGGCGCTCAAGTGCGTGGGCCTATCCCTCTGCCGACGCGGAAGGAAAAGTACACTATTCTGGTTTCCCCGCACGTTAACAAAGACGCGCGCGACCAGTATGAAATTCGTACTCATAAGCGTTTGCTCGACATTGTTGAGCCAACGGAAAAGACAGTAGATGCTTTGATGAAGTTGGACCTGGCAGCAGGTGTAGACGTTCAGATTAGCCTCGGTTAATACCACCTGGTATTGATCTGTGTAACTGTCCTAAGGCCATAGAGGGTGAGAGCCCCGTACACTTAGAGGTGAAACATGGCAATTGGTGTTGTCGGCCGTAAGGCTGGTATGACCCGTATATTTACGGAAGACGGGCAGGCTCTGCCTGTTACGGTAATTGAGGTTGATCCTAACCGCATTACTCAACTCAAAACTCTTGAGAATGACGGCTATCGTGCTGTTCAGGTAACTGTGGGCACTCGTCGTGCGTCACGTGTTACCAAGGGCGAGGCAGGTCATTTTGCTAAAGCCGGCGTAGAAGCTGGTCGGGGAGTTTGGGAGTTTCGGCTGGCTGACGGCGAAGGTGAAGACCTGGCTGCAGGCGGCGAAATTGCTGCAACTGTCTTTGAAGATGGTCAGCTTGTAGATGCTACCGGTCAGTCCAAGGGTAAGGGTTTCCAGGGTGGCGTTAAACGCTGGAACTTCTCCATGCAGGATGCAACGCATGGTAACTCCCTATCGCATCGTGCTCCGGGTTCTATTGGTCAGAACCAGACTCCGGGCAAGGTATTCAAGGGCAAAAAGATGGCGGGCCAAATGGGTAATGCGCAAGTAACTGTGCAGAACCTCAAAGTTGTCCGTGTCGACGCCGAGCGCAACCTCCTGCTGATTAGTGGTGCCGTCCCCGGCGCAACTGGCAGTGATGTTGTCATCAAGCCTGCACTTAAAGCCTGAGGAGCGGTTCGATGGAATTGACTATTACAGGTAGTGGCAAGGGAATTTCTGTTTCCGATGCTGCATTTGCCAAAGATTTTAATGAGGCTCTGGTTCACCAGGTGGTTACTGCTTATATGGCAGCTGGCCGTCAGGGAACCAAAGCTCAAAAAACCCGCTCAGAAGTCAGTGGTGGTGGTAAGAAGCCCTGGCGTCAGAAGGGTACTGGTCGCGCTCGTGCCGGTACAATCCGTAGCCCTATCTGGCGCTCCGGTGGTGTGACTTTTGCTGCCAAGCCTCGCGGCTTTGAGCAAAAAGTTAACCGTAAGATGTATCGTGCCGCGATGTGCTCTATTTTCTCCGAGTTGGTTCGTCAGGAGCGTCTGGTTCTGGTTGACGACTTTGCAGTCGATGCGCCAAAGACCAAAGACTTCACGTCCAAGCTGGCAGATCTGGGCCTTTCCAATGCCCTGATCCTGACAGAAAGCCTTGAGCATAATCTGCACCTGGCTTCTCGCAACGTGCCTCACGTCGATGTGCGTGATGTTGCGGGTCTGGATCCGGTTAGCCTGGTTGCTTACGAGAAGGTCGTGGTAACTGTTCCCGCTCTGAAGAAGATCGAGGAGATGCTGGGATGAATCAGGAACGTATTTATAAGGTCCTTTTAGGGCCTCACGTATCGGAGAAAGCCTCAATGGTTGCCGAGCATGGTCAGGTTGTTTTCCGGGTTGCCCCGGACGCCACCAAGCCGGAGATCAGGAAGGCTGTTGAGCAACTGTTCAACGTCACCGTAGAAGGTGTTCAAGTTCTGAATCGTAAGGGCAAGCTCAAGCGCACAGCCCGCGGGTTCGGCAAGCGTAATGACATTCGTAAGGCTTATGTAAAGCTGGCTGAAGGTCAGGACATCGATTTTCTGGATGTGGAATAAGGTAAAGGGGTCGTAATATGCCGATCGTCAAAACCAAGCCAACATCAGCCGGACGCCGTCACGTTGTAAAACTGTACAACCCGGATTTACACAAAGGGCGTCCTTACGAACCGTTGGTCGAATCTCAAAGCAAGTCGGGTGGTCGTAATAACAACGGCCGTATCACTACCCGTCATATTGGTGGTGGCCATAAACAGCACTACCGTATAATAGATTTCAAGCGGACCAAAGATGGTATTCCTGCGACAATTGAGCGCATTGAATACGATCCTAACCGCTCTGCGCACATCGCGCTGATCAAGTATGCGGACGGTGAGCGTCGTTACATTATTGCTCCCAAAGGTATGCAGATCGGAGAGCCTGTGCGCTCAGGAATCGACGCGCCTATCAAGGTTGGAAGCACATTGCCGCTGCGGAATATGCCGGTTGGTTCTGTGATCCATTGCGTTGAGCTCAAGCCTGGTAAAGGTGCACAGTTGGCTCGCTCTGCGGGCGCATCCGTGCAACTTGTAGCTCGGGAAGGCGCTTACGCGACCATCCGTCTGCGCTCAGGTGAAATGCGAAAGGTGCTTGTAGATTGCCGTGCCACGTTGGGTGAAGTGTCCAACAGTGAGCACAGTCTCAAGCGGCTTGGTAAAGCGGGTGCATCACGTTGGCGCGGAAAGCGTCCAACGGTTCGTGGTGTGGCTATGAACCCAGTTGACCACCCACATGGTGGTGGTGAAGGGCGTACCTCTGGCGGACGTCACCCAGTTACTCCTTGGGGTGTTCCGACCAAAGGGCATAAGACTCGTAAGAACAAGCGTACTGACAAAATGATAGTACGTCGTCGTTCAGCCAAGTAAACGACCACATAGAGGTAAATGCTGTGCCACGTTCTTTAAAGAAAGGTCCATTCATAGACCTGCATCTGTTGAAGAAGGTCGAGGCAGCTCTGGAAGCGAACGACAAACGACCAATTAAGACCTGGTCACGTCGTTCCACGATTTTCCCAGAGTTCGTTGGCTTGACCATTGCAGTCCACAACGGCAGGCAACACGTGCCGGTTTTTGTCACCGAAGATATGGTCGGGCATAAACTGGGAGAGTTCGCGGCAACGCGTACTTATCGTGGCCACTCGGCCGACAAGAAAGCTAAACGCTGATTGTGAGGGGAATAGAAATGGAAGTAGCAGCCAAGTACAAGGGCGCTCGCCTCTCAGCTCAGAAAGCACGTCTTGTCGCCGACCAGGTCCGCGGCAAGCCGGTTGAGGACGCCCTGAACATTCTGACTTTCAGCCCTAAGAAGGCGGCGGTGATTATCAAGAAAGCTCTTGAATCCGCCATCGCTAACGCTGAGCACAACGAAGGTCTGGACGTTGACGAATTGCGGGTTTCCACCGTTATGGTGGATGAAGGCCCGACGCTCAAGCGGATCAAGGCTAGAGCCAAGGGGCGCGCTGACAGAATCATGAAGCGCACCTGTCATATCACCGTCAAGGTCGCCGACAAGTAGGAGATGCTCAGATGGGTCATAAAGTAAATCCAATCGGCTTCCGCCTGGGTGTGATTAAAGAGCACAACTCAGTTTGGTATGCCGATAAAAAGGAATACGCAAAGAACCTGTTGAACGATATTCAGGTTCGCGAATTCCTCGACAAGCGTCTGGTTAAGGCGTCTGTTAGCAAGATTGTGATCGAGCGCCCTGCTCAGAACGCCCGTATCACTATCCATACTGCCCGCCCCGGTATTGTTATCGGTAAGAAGGGTGAAGATGTTGATCGTCTGCGTCGTGAAGTTGGCGAGATGATGGGTGTGCCTGTGCACATCAACATCGAAGAAGTCCGCAAGCCGGATCTGGATGCTCGCCTGGTAGCGCAAAACGTTGCCGGACAGCTGGAGCGTCGTGTGATGTTCCGTCGCGCTATGAAGCGTGCGGTACAAAACGCAATGCGTCAGGGAGCCAAAGGCATCAAGATTCAGGTTGGTGGTCGTCTCGGGGGTGCCGAAATTGCGCGTTCCGAGTGGTATCGTGAAGGTCGTGTTCCGCTGCACACATTGCGTGCAGATATTGATTACGCAACCTACGAAGCGCATACCACTTACGGCATAATCGGCGTCAAGGTATGGATCTTCAAAGGTGAGATTCTTGGTGGTATGGAACAGGTCCGTGCTGACAAGAAAGCCTCTGGGAAGAAAGGTTCTAAGTAAAGGGGCAATCTTATGCTGCAACCAAAACGCACCAAATTTCGCAAGGTAATGAAGGGCCGTAATACCGGTCTTGCTCACCGCGCCAACAAGGTGAGCTTCGGTGAATACGGATTGAAAGCGACGACTCGCGGGCGTATAACTGCGCGCCAGATTGAAGCGGCACGTCGTACCATGACGCGTAAGATCAAGCGTGGCGGAAAGATCTGGATTCGGGTGTTCCCGGATAAGCCGATCACCGGTAAGCCGCTTGAAGTACGTATGGGTAAAGGTAAGGGTTCTGTCGAGTACTGGGTGGCTGAAATTCAGCCAGGCCGTATGCTCTACGAGATGGAAGGTGTTTCTGAAGATATCGCACGCGAAGCCTTCACACTCGCAGCGGCAAAGTTGCCGGTACAGACCACCTTCGTAACGAGGACGGTGATGTGATGAAAGCAACAGAGCTGCGTGAAAAATCAGCCGCGGAGCTGAATAAGGAGCTGATCGATCTCCTGAAGGAGCAGTTCAACCTGCGCATGCGCAAGGCTACTGGTCAGCTCAATCAGTCTCACCTTCTCGCCGGGGTGAAGCGCGACATTGCTCGTGTGAAAACAGTATTGAACGAAAAGGCAGGACAGTGACATGACCGAAGCTACCCAAACTGCCAGAACTCTTAGCGGCAAGGTCGTAAGCAACAAGATGGAGAAGTCCATCGTGGTGTTGGTCGAGCGTCAGGTGAAGCACCCTCTGTACGGTAAGTACATGAAGCGTTCAACCAAGATCCATGCTCACGATGAGAGCAACCAGTGCAATATCGGTGACACTGTGACCATTCAGGAAACCCGCCCGGTCTCCAAGACCAAAAGCTGGGCCCTGGTGGAAGTCACTGAACATGCATCCAAGGTGTAATTCGCCCGGAGAACAACCATGATTCAGACTCAGACAATGCTTGAAGTCGCGGATAACAGTGGTGCGCGTCAGGTGATGTGCATCAAGGTCCTGGGCGGTTCACACCGGCGCTATGCCGCCATTGGGGATATCATTAAGGTGACCGTTAAGGAAGCCATCCCCCGCGGAAAAGTGAAGAAAGGCCAGGTCTTGAAGGCTGTAGTAGTGCGCACCCGTAAGGGTGTTCGCCGTCCCGATGGGTCGCTTATCCGTTTCGACGGCAACGCGGCTGTACTTCTGAACAATCAGGACGCACCCATTGGTACCCGTATCTTCGGACCGGTTACCCGTGAGCTGCGAAACGAAAAGTTCATGAAAATTATCTCACTGGCACCCGAAGTACTTTAAAGGACCAGAGGCCGGTTATGAAAAAGATTAAACGAGATGACGAAGTAATCGTCACTACGGGGAAAGACAAAGGCAAACGTGGTAAAGTTCTGAAAGTTCAGGACGATGGCAAGGTGATTGTTTCCGGCATCAATATGATGAAGAAACACACTAAACCAAACCCGATGTTGGGCACCCCCGGTGGCATCGTCGAAAAAGAAGCGCCTATCCAGGCTTCCAACGTAGCTGTTTTTAATCCGCAGACCGGCAAAGCCGATCGTGTTGGCTTCCAGATTAAGGAAGACGGGACGAAGACGCGGATCTTCAAAGCTACGAAAGAAGCTGTCGATAACCAGTAAGCGGTGGTGGTTACGATGCTTAACATGAAAGAGCAGTACAGCAAGGAAGTGGTACCTGCCCTGCAGAAAGAGTTCGGTTTCAAGAACGTCATGCAGGTGCCGCGTATCGAGAAAATTACCCTGAACATGGGTGTCGGCGAAGCGGTTGGTGACAAAAAGCTGATTGAGAATGCTGTGGCAGATCTAGAGCGCCTGGCAGGTCAAAAAGTTGTTGTTACTACAGCGCGTAAGTCCGTTGCGGGTTTCAAAATCCGTGAAGGATGGCCGATCGGTTGTAAAGTTACCCTGCGCGGTGAGCGTATGTGGGATTTCTTTGATCGCCTGGTTCACATTGCGGTTCCCCGTATTCGTGACTTCCGTGGTCTTAATCCCAAGTCCTTTGACGGGCGCGGTAACTACAGCATGGGTGTGCGTGAGCAGATCATCTTTCCAGAGATCGAGTACGACAAAGTCGACAAGATCCGCGGGCTGGATATCACCATTACCACCAGTGCCCGTACCGACGACGAAGGTCGCGAGCTGCTGAAAGCTTTCGGCTTCCCGTTCAAGAAATAAAGGAACGAGAGTAATGGCTAAGGTTTCAATGAAAAACCGTGAGCTGAAGCGCGAACAAACCGTTGCGAAGTTTGCAGCGAAGCGCGCTGAGCTCAAGGCGATTATCAAGAACCCAAATACCAGCGATGATGACCGTTGGGATGCACAGATGAAGCTCCAGCAGCTTCCTCGTGATGCTTCTCCATCGCGTCTTCGTAATCGTTGCCAGGTGACTGGTCGTCCCCATGGCGTTCTGCGCAAGTTCGAACTTTCACGGATTAAACTCCGTGAGTACGGCATGCGTGGCGACGTTCCGGGCCTGACCAAGGCAAGCTGGTAAGATAGGTATCCTGGCTTAGGTCAGGATGTCTGTTGGTAAGCGGTGCGGCGCGCCGCTGCACAACTAAAAAGATCAGGAGCCTCATACCAATGAGCATGCAAGACACGCTTGCGGATATGGTAACCCGTATTCGCAACGCACAGATGGCATCGAAAGCAGACGTTACGATGCCGTCTTCAAAGATGAAGATCTCAGTAGCCCAGGTTCTCAAAGACGAAGGCTATGTTGCAGATTTTTCCGTTACAGCCGATGTTAAGCCTGAGTTGACTATCACGCTCAAGTATTTCGGTGGTAAGCCGGTTATTGAACAGATCAAGCGGGTTAGCCGCCCAAGTCTGCGTCAGTACAAAGGCGCTGGGGAACTGCCGAAGGTATCCGGTGGTTTAGGAGTCGCGATAGTCTCTACGTCCAAGGGCGTTATGACTGACCGCGCCGCACGAGCTGCTGGCGTGGGTGGCGAAGTCATCTGCACCGTATTCTAGGAGAATCACATGTCCAGGGTTGCCAATAATCCTGTCGTGCTGCCTTCCGGTGTTGAGGTTAAGCTGAACGGCCAGGAAATTAGTGTTAAGGGCTCCAAAGGAGCTCTTGAATTTTCGATTCACCAAGCGGTTGAAGTAAAACAGGAAGAGAATCTTCTGCGTTTTGCTGCTCGCGATGGTGCCCAAAAGTCCCGCGCTCTTGCTGGTACAACCCGCGCGCTGGTCAACAATATGGTGACCGGTGTATCCGCAGGCTTCGAGCGTAAGCTCCAGCTCGTCGGTGTTGGTTATCGGGCCCAAGCGCAAGGTACGAAGCTCAATTTGACTCTGGGTTTTTCTCACCCGGTTTCCTATGAGCTGCCCGAGGGGATTACCGTTGAAACTCCGTCCAATACGGAAGTAGTTATTCGCGGTATCGACAAGCAACAGGTTGGCCACGTCGCTGCGGAAATCCGCGCGTTCCGTCCGCCCGAGCCTTATAAGGGCAAAGGTGTTCGGTATGCGGATGAGCAGGTAAGACGCAAAGAAGCCAAGAAGAAATAAGGCGGGACTATGAGCGCGAATAACGAAAGATTGCGTCGCGCACGCAAAGTGCGCATGAAGATCCGTGAGCTGGGTACGACACGTTTGTGCGTTCACCGCACTCCGCGTCACATGTACGCCCAGGTTACGACAGCAGATGGCAGTCAGGTTTTAGCCACTGCCTCCACGTTGGATAAGGAATTGCGCCAGGGTGCAACCGGTAACGTGGATGCCGCCAAGAAGGTTGGTCAGCTTATCGCTGAGCGTGCCAAGGCGGCAGGTGTGGAGCAGGTAGCATTTGACCGCTCCGGTTACCGTTATCATGGACGCGTACAGGCTTTGGCCGATGCGGCCCGTGAAGCTGGCTTGCAATTCTAAGAGGTGGAGAAGATGAGCGTTAACGATCAGAAGGCGCCTGAGCTCCAGGAAAAGCTGGTTCAGGTGAATCGCGTTGCTAAAGTGGTCAAGGGCGGTCGCGTTTTTGCGTTCACCGCGCTGAGCGTTGTCGGTGACGGAAAAGGACGCGTTGGCTTTGGTCGCGGTAAGGCACGTGAGGTGCCTGTAGCGATTCAGAAGGCGATGGAAGCTGCACGTAAGAACATGGTAGATATTCCGCTTGACGGTACTACCCTGCAGTACGCAGTGCGGGCCCAACATGGTGGCTCCAAGGTGTACATGCAGCCAGCGTCTGAAGGTACAGGAATCATTGCCGGTGGTGCAATGCGTGCTGTGTTGGAGGTTGCAGGGGTTCAGAACGTACTGTCCAAGTGTTACGGGTCTACCAACCCGGTGAACGTGGTACGTTCCACCATCAAGGGTCTTCAGGCGACACAGGCGCCTGAGGATATTGCAGCCAAGCGCGGTAAATCCGTCGAAGAAATTCTGGGTTGAAGTCATGGCGAACGCAAATACGATCAAAGTAACTCTGACCCGCAGCCCAATCAGCTGCCAGCCTAAGCACAAGCTTTGTGTGAAGGGCCTGGGTCTTCGTAAAATCGGTCACACCGTTGAAGTAGAAGATACTCCTTCTATTCGCGGCATGATCAACCGGGTAGATTACCTGGTTCGGGTTGAGGAGAACTAAGATGCGTCTGAACGAGCTTAGTCCAGAACCCGGTTCACGTCCCGCCGCCAAGCGTGTTGGTCGTGGTATCGGTAGCGGCTTCGGTAAAACCGGCGGTCGCGGTCACAAGGGTCTGAAATCCCGTTCCGGTGGCAGTGTTGCCCCTGGTTTCGAGGGTGGTCAGCAGCCTTTGGCTCGTCGTCTGCCGAAGTTTGGCTTTACATCGCGTCAACAGCGCTATGTTGCCGAGATTCGATTGAACGAGTTGGCCAAGGTTGAAGGCGATATTGTGGATCTTGCAGCGCTTAAGAAGGCTGACATCATCCGCGAAGAAATTCGCGAAGCTAAGGTTATTCTGTCCGGCGAACTTGACCGCGCAGTAACTGTAAAGGGACTTCGTGTAACCAAAGGCGCGCGCGAGGCAATTTCTGCCGCGGGTGGCAAAGTCGAAGACTAAGGCGAGTCGAGGACTAAATGGCGAAGAACGCATCATTGCCTGCGGGCGCGGGAAAAGGACTTGCTGAGCTGAAATCCAGGCTCTGGTTTGTCTTCCTGGCATTGCTGGTGTACCGGATCGGTGCCCACATCCCGGTGCCAGGAATAAACCCCGACCGTTTGGCGGCACTGTTCGAACAGAATCAGGGCACGATCCTGAGTATGTTCAACATGTTCTCAGGTGGTGCGCTCGAGCGCATGAGTATCTTCGCTCTCGGTATCATGCCGTATATCTCCGCCTCGATTATCATGCAGCTCATGACTGCGGTAAGTCCGCAGCTTGAGCAGCTGAAAAAAGAGGGTGAGGCTGGACGTCGTAAGATAAGCCAGTATACGCGGTACGGTACGGTTCTCCTGGCTCTGGTTCAGGGTTTTGGTATTTCTGTTGGTCTTGCCTCTCAAGGCGTCACCTTTAACGATAGTTTCAGCTTTCACTTTGTGGCGGTTGTGTCTTTTGTCAGTGGTGCAGTCTTCATGATGTGGCTAGGTGAGCAGATTACTGAGCGTGGTGTCGGTAACGGCATCTCCCTGCTGATTTTTGCAGGTATTGTTGCTGGGCTTCCCGGCGCAATAGGCCAGACTCTGGAGCAGGCTCGTAACGGTGAAATGAGCCTGTTGGTGGTTCTGGGTATCGGCATTCTTGCTATTGCAGTAGTGGGCTTCGTGGTCTTCATGGAGCGTGGTCAGCGGCGTTTGACTATCAACTATGCAAAACGGCAGCAAGGCCGCCGGGTATTTGCCCAGCAATCCAGTCATTTGCCTTTGAAAGTGAATATGGCCGGGGTTATCCCGCCCATCTTTGCTTCGTCCATTCTGCTGTTCCCGGCTTCCCTCGGGCAGTGGTTTGGTCAGGGCGAAGGCATGGAGTGGCTCAGTGATATTTCCCAGGCATTGGCGCCAAGCCAACCGTTATACATTATTCTGTTTGCAGCAGCGGTGGTATTCTTCTGCTTCTTCTATACAGCCTTGATGTATAACCCGAAAGAAGTTGCGGATAATCTCAAGCGCTCTGGCGCATTTATACCGGGCATTCGTCCGGGCGATCAGACAGCCAAATATATTGATGGCGTTCTGACTCGTCTGACCCTGTTCGGTGCAATGTACATTGCAGCAGTTTCTCTGTTCCCTCAGTTTCTGATGGTGGCCGGGAATGTTCCGTTCTATCTGGGCGGCACCTCACTGCTGATTGTTGTAGTCGTGGTGATGGATTTCATGGCGCAGGTTCAGTCGCACCTGATGTCGCATCAGTATGAATCGCTGATGAAGAAGTCCAATCTCAAGGGCTATGGACGGAACGGGTAACACCCGTTCCCCTTGAAAACTGGAGTCGACAATGAAAGTACGCGCTTCGGTAAAGAAAATTTGCCGTAACTGCAAAGTAATTCGTCGCAATGGCTCAGTAAGAGTCATTTGCTCGGAGCCTCGCCACAAGCAGCGTCAGGGCTAATTCCTTCGGGAACTAACCTGGTTGCAAAAGAGGTTCGTAATGATGGCGCTTGACTCGATGCCGAGTCAGGCGCTATTATTTCGCGCCCCATTTTTGTGGCGGAAAATTCACACAGCAAAGCTTTGAACGCGGAGTAATTTGGATGGCACGTATAGCCGGTGTCAATATACCCGATCACAAACATGCTGTTATCTCGCTGACCTACATCTTTGGTGTTGGCAAGACAACAGCCCAGAAGCTTTGCGATGCAACCGGTGTTAAGCCGGACGTCAAGGTCAAAGACCTGTCCGACGAGCAACTTGAGACACTTCGTACTGAAGTGGGTAAGGTAATCGTTGAAGGCGATCTGCGTCGTGAAGTACAGATGAACATTAAGCGTTTGAAGGATCTCGGATGTCACCGTGGTCTGCGCCACCGTCATGGACTTCCAGTCCGTGGTCAGCGCACCAAGACCAACGCACGCACCCGTAAAGGTCCTCGCAAACCTATTCGTAAGTAACAGGTAGGCAAACATGGCAAAGCCAGGTACACGTACCCGTAAAAAGGTGAAAAAGACCGTTGTTGATGGCGTCGCGCACATACACGCGTCCTTCAACAACACGATCGTGACCATTTCTGACCGTCAGGGCAACGTCCTGTCCTGGGCCACCTCTGGTGGTTCTGGTTTTCGTGGGTCACGTAAGAGCACACCTTTTGCTGCGCAGGTAGCAGCTGAAAGAGCCGGTAACGCGGCTGCTGAATACGGCCTTAAAAACCTGGACGTAGAGGTTAAGGGTCCCGGGCCCGGACGTGAGTCTGCAGTTCGTGCATTGAATTCGTGCGGCTACAAGATCACTAACATCACAGATGTGACGCCGATTCCCCATAACGGCTGTCGTCCGCCTAAAAAGCGCCGCGTCTAACACAGGAGACAGTGAATTATGGCTCGTTATATAGGCCCGAAGTGCAAACTGTCTCGTCGTGAAGGGACAGATCTTTTTCTGAAGAGCGGTGTTCGCGCGCTGGATTCCAAGTGCAACATCGAGACTCCACCAGGTATGCACGGCGCACGTCGCAGCCGTCTGTCTGAATATGGCGTTCAGCTTCGTGAAAAGCAGAAGGTTCGTCGTATTTACGGTGTACTGGAAAAGCAATTCCGCAACTATTACAAAGAGGCGGCTCGTTTGAAGGGTGCAACGGGTGAGAACCTGCTGCAACTTCTTGAGACGCGTCTTGACAACGTTGCATACCGCATGGGTTTTGGTTCTACCCGTGCTGAATCCCGACAGCTCGTCTCTCACAAGGCGATTCTGGTTAACGACAAGGTAGTGAATATTCCTTCCTACAAAGTCAAGCCAGGCGATGTTGTGAGCGTGCGTGAGAAAGCCAGAAACCAGTTGCGTGTTAAAGGCGCTCTGGAACTTTCTGCAAGCCGTGCACCGGTGAGCTGGGTAGAGGTCGACGCCACTAAGATGTCCGGCGTTTACAAGTCAGTGCCTGAGCGTACTGAATTGCCGGCCGACATCAACGAGAACCTCATCGTCGAGCTTTACTCCAAGTAAAGCCTGATAAGCAACGATAGTAGATAGGGGCGTCTATGCAGCGTTCAGTACAAGAGTTATTGACACCTCGTACCATTGACGTGAAGGAATCCAGTGCGATGCGCGCCAAAGTTACTCTGGAGCCTCTTGAAAGAGGTTTTGGACATACTTTGGGAAGTGCGCTGCGCCGCATTCTCTTGTCTTCGATGCCGGGCTGCGCTGTTACTGAAGCGCAGATCGACGGTGTCTTGCACGAGTACAGCGCGATTGAAGGTGTCCAGGAAGACGTCATTGAGATTCTTCTGAATCTCAAAGGCGTTGCTGTCAAAATGAACGGTCGGGACGACACTGAGCTAACCCTCAGCAAGAAAGGCCCGGGCGTCGTTACAGCTGGTGATATCAAGCTGGATCACGACGTTGAGATTTCCAACCCGGATCATGTGATCTGTCACCTGAGTGAAAAGGGTGAAGTGAACATGCGTCTGCGTGTTGCTCGCGGTCGCGGCTATGAGCCGGCTGATCAGCGTGGTCTCGACGAAGATGAAACCCGCGCCATCGGCCGTCTGCAGCTGGATGCAACCTTCAGTCCGGTTCGCCGTGTAGCCTACTCAGTGGAAAGTGCACGGGTAGAGCAGCGTACCGATCTGGACAAGCTGGTTATTGATTTGGAGACCAATGGAACCATCGATCCGGAAGAAGCAATTCGCCGGGCAGCGACCATTCTCCAGCAGCAACTGGCAGTATTTGTCGATTTTGATCATGAAAAAGAGCCTGAGCGTGTAGAGGAAGAGGAAGAAATTGATCCGATTCTGCTGCGTCCGGTTGATGATCTTGAATTGACGGTACGTTCGGCTAACTGCTTGAAGGCTGAAAATATTTACTACATCGGTGATCTGATCCAGCGCACAGAAGTTGAGCTGTTGAAGACGCCTAACCTTGGTAAGAAGTCGCTCACCGAGATCAAGGACGTTTTGGCGTCCCGTGGTTTGTCTCTGGGAATGCGTCTTGATAACTGGCCACCGGCTAGCCTTCGTGGCGACGACCGGGTTCTGGGCGGTTGATTGCCGATTAGTTTAAGGTAAGGAATCAGAGCAATGCGTCATCGTAAGAGTGGTCGTAAGTTCAGCAGGACCAGTGCGCATCGCAAGGCCATGTTTCGTAACATGACTGCGTCACTGGTTGGTCATGAGCTGATTAAAACAACGCTGCCGAAAGCCAAAGAGCTTCGTCGTGTAGCCGAGCCTTTGATCACGCTCGCCAAAGTAGATTCGGTAGCGAATCGTCGTCTGGCGTTTTCTCGCCTGCGCGACGACGCGGCGGTAGCCAAGCTGTTTAATGAGCTTGGTCCCCGTTACAACGAGCGTCCGGGTGGTTACCTTCGTATTCTGAAGTGTGGCTTCCGTGCTGGCGACAATGCCCCTATGGCATTCGTTGAGCTGGTAGGTCGTCCGTTGGACATCGAAGCAGAAGAAGTGGACGAAGGCGACGAGTAATATCGTTCGCTAGCCCACGAAAAAAGCCGGGTGCCGTAAGGTTCCCGGTTTTTTTGTGTCTAAAATTTGGTGGTTGATTCGGTGTTTCCTGCGTAGGGGGCTGGCCTGGGGTGGTGGGTTCATTTTCTTTGGAAAAATAACTTGCCTCGCTCAGACATCTTTTTCCGGCAGAAAATGAACCCGCCACCCCAGGCCGAACATACTTTGTGCTAGTTTCCTTTTTGGCCCAGCATTGGTTTCAGGTAGCGACCGGTATGGGACGCAGGGTTTTCCGCAACCTCCTCAGGCGTACCTTCTGCAATGATTTGACCGCCTCCGGAACCGCCTTCCGGGCCCAGATCGATAACCCAGTCTGCGGTTTTTATTACATCCAGGTTGTGCTCGATAACCACTATGGTGTTGCCGTGATCACGCAGGCGTTGGAGTACGTGTAGCAGTTGCTGGATGTCGTAGAAATGCAATCCCGTAGTTGGTTCGTCGAGTATGTACAGGGTTTTGCCTGTGTCACGCTTTGAGAGCTCTTTGGCAAGCTTTACGCGTTGGGCCTCGCCACCAGATAGGGTGACTGCGCTCTGCCCAAGGCGGATGTAGGAGAGGCCTACATCGATGAGCGTTTGCAGCTTTCTGGCCAGGAAAGGTACGGCATCGAAAAACTCCCGTCCTTCTTCTACCGTCATGCTTAACACTTCATTGATGTTCTTGCCTTTGTAGCGAACTTCGAGAGTCTCTCGGTTATAGCGTTTGGCTTTGCATACGTCGCAGGGAACGTACACGTCTGGTAGGAAGTGCATTTCTACCTTGATCATGCCGTCGCCTTGGCAAGCTTCGCAGCGGCCACCTTTGACGTTGAACGAGAAACGCCCCGGTTTGTAACCCCGTGAACGAGCTTCCTGGGTTCCAGCGAAGAGTTCGCGGATTGGGGTGAACAGGCCGGTGTAGGTAGCCGGGTTGGAGCGAGGCGTTCGGCCGATTGGGCTTTGATCTATGTCGATCACTTTGTCCAACTGGTCGAGGCCGGTTAGCCCTCTGTATGGCGCGGCGCTCAGGCTGGTTGCTTTGTTCAGCTTGGCGGCGGCGACCGGGTAGAGCGTGCTGTTTATCAAAGTTGATTTTCCGGAGCCTGAGACGCCGGTTATACAGGTCATGATGCCCAAGGGTAGTGCCAGCGTGACATCTTGCAGGTTGTTGCCAGTGGCGCCTGTCAGTGTGAGAGTTTCACCATTACCCCTGTGTCGGATAGCCGGTATGGCTATTTCTTTGACTCCGCTGAGGTATTGGCCGGTCAGCGAGTCCGGATTGGCAAGAATGTCAGCAGGGGTGCCTTGGGCGATTATCTGGCCCCCATGAACTCCGGCGCCAGGCCCGATGTCGATAACATGGTCAGCAGCCCGAATCGCGTCTTCATCATGTTCGACAACGATGACGGTGTTGCCCAGGTCGCGAAGGTGGGTAAGGGTGCTCAACAGCCGATCATTGTCCCGCTGATGAAGCCCGATGGAGGGTTCATCCAATATGTACATGACCCCTACGAGGCCGGCGCCGATCTGGCTCGCGAGCCTGATTCGTTGGGCCTCGCCGCCAGACAGGGTGTCTGCGCTGCGCTCCAGTGTCAGATATTCAAGTCCCACGTTTACCAAAAACTGCAGGCGCTGGCGTACTTCCTTGGTAATTTTTTCGGCGATCTCGCCTTTGCGGCCGGGTAGGGCGAGCCCGTCGAAATAGGTATAGGCTTCGCCGATAGGAAGGCGTGTGAGGTCGGATATGTTGTGATTTTCAATAAATACGTGGCGAGCGCTGCGCCTAAGTCGTGAGCCGCCGCATTCCTTGCAAGGCTGGGTGCTGAGGTGCCTTGCCAGTTCCTCGCGCACACTTTGGGAATCCGTTTCCCGGTAACGGCGTTCGAGGTTTGGAATAATGCCCTCGAAGGAATGGGCGCGCTCCATGATCTGGCCGCGGGAATTTACATAACGAAATGGAATTTCGTCAGTGCCTGATCCAAACAAAAGCATCGTTCTGAAGTCTTCAGGGAGTTCCTCCCAGGGTGTTTCAAGATCTATCCTGTAGTGCTCTGCTATGTTACCCAGCATCTGGAAGTAATAGACCGCCCGTCGATCCCAGCCTTTGATAGCGCCGGCTGCAAGCGTGGATTCCGGGTGCTGTACGATTTTTTCGGCATCAAAAAACTGTTTAACGCCCAGTCCGTCGCAGGTAGGGCAAGCTCCCGCCGGGTTGTTGAAGGAAAACAGCTTGGGTTCGAGTTCGCTTAGCGCGTAACCGCACTGTGTGCAGGCGTATTTCGCTGAGAAGGTCTGTTCCTCTCCTTCGCTGCCTGTGTCGGCATCCATTGGTGCAACCAGCGCGATGCCATCGGCAAGACCCAGCGCCGTTTCAAAACTCTCAGCCAGTCGCTGTTCCTGTCCGGGCTTTACCTTGAAGCGGTCGACTACCACGTCAATCTGGTGTTTACGTTTTTTGTCGAGTGCCGGCACATCATCAATGTCGTAAACGATTCCATCGACTCGCAATCGGATAAATCCCTGGCTGCGCATGGTCTCAACAACCTGCAGGTGTTCACCTTTACGATCGCGGATCACCGGCGCAAGGATCATGAGCTTGCTGTCCTCGGGCATCGCCAGCACTTGATCCACCATCTGGCTGACGGTCTGGGCTTCGAGGGCTTGCCCGTGCTCCGGGCATCGGGGTTCGCCCGCGCGGGCGAACATCAGCCGCAGGTAGTCGTAGATTTCAGTAATTGTGCCGACTGTCGAGCGAGGGTTGTGGGATGTGGACTTCTGCTCGATAGAGATGGCAGGTGAAAGCCCTTCGATGTGGTCTACATCGGGTTTCTCCATCATCGACAAAAATTGGCGAGCGTAGGTGGACAAGGATTCCACATAGCGTCGCTGCCCTTCAGCGTACAGCGTATCGAATGCCAGGGACGACTTGCCTGAGCCTGACAGCCCGGTGATGACGATCAGTTTGTCCCTCGGGATATCCAGGTCGATGTTCTTCAGGTTGTGGGTACGTGCCCCTTTGATCTGGATATGATCCATAACACCTCTCGTAGAGAAAAAACGGGAATTATACCGTGTTACGCCGGCTGCGGCGAAAGTGTCGGTAAGTGGTAGCTGTGCCTCGCTGGGGAACCTTCTGTTACAATGCGCCGCCTGCGAAAAATATGTTCTTTTGCATGATTATGCTTGAAGCCCAGAGGGGGGAGCCTACTGCCATGAATTCGCTGGAAAAACGCTCCGTATTTGCGCTGGCGTCAGTGTATGCCGTGCGCATGCTCGGGTTGTTCATGATCATGCCCGTGTTTATGTTGCTGGGTGACGGCCTGGAGGGCGCCACTCCTGCACTGTTAGGCTTTGCCATCGGCGCTTATGGGCTGAGCCAGGCCCTGCTGCAGATTCCATTTGGTCTGCTTTCAGATCGTGTGGGCCGCAAGCGCATGATCTATATCGGACTGCTTCTGTTCGCGGCTGGCAGCATACTGGCAGGTTCCGCAGATTCAATATACGTTGTTATTGCTGGGCGGATTCTTCAGGGCGCCGGGGCTATTGCCAGTGTTCTCATGGCACTGCTCAGTGACCTTACCCGAGAAGAGCAACGAACCAAAGCCATGGCCACGGTTGGCATCTCAATTGGCCTGTCATTTTCTGTTTCTCTAGTAGTTGGCCCCTTGCTGGGTTCCGTTTGGGGGCTGTCGGGAATTTTCTACGCCACCGCTGCGTTGGCCATGGTAGCTCTGCTTATTGTGAGTCGCGTGGTGCCTACACCCCATCAACACAAGGTCAGTGCTGATACTCATCCCGCGAAAGCCATGTTGGGGCGGGTTTTGTCTGATAAGCGCCTTCTACGGCTCGATTTCGGTATTTTCGCTCTGCACCTGGTGCTTACTTCGTTGTTTTTGGTTTTTCCTTCGGTGTTGCAGAATCAGCTTGGGCTTGCCAGCGGCTCACATTGGTGGTTTTACCTGAGTGTGATGATCACCTCATTTTTTGCCATGGTGCCCTTTATCATTATTGGCGAGAAAAAGCGCATGATGAAGCCTGTGCTCTGTGGCGCTATTGCGCTCCTTGTCGTGGCGACGGCGGGGCTTTCCAAAGTGTCTGCTGGCCTTGTCTTCGCCTGGGTTGTGATGTTTTTCTTTTTTATGGCCTTTAATTTGTTGGAGGCAAGCCTACCTTCGCTGATCAGTAAAGAAGCGCCGGCGGCCAGCAAGGGAACGGCTATGGGCGTGTATTCTACCTCTCAGTTTTTGGGCGCCTTCATGGGTGGAGCCTTTGGTGGCTACCTGCTGCAGCAGGTTGGAATTGAAGGGGTTGTCTGGTTTATGGTGGCCATTTTGGGGCTATGGTTACTGGTCGCTTTGACCATGCCTGCGCCGGGTCACACCTCAGGTTTCGTGGTACAGTTGCGGGATATGGTCGGCGACCAGTACGACGTTGTTGATGGCAGTCTGCGCCGCCTACCCGGTGTGCAGGATGTGGTCATTATTGAGAATGCTGCCACGGCCTATCTTAAGGTGGACCGACAGCACTTTGATGAGACATTACTTGCGGATTTTCCATTCGTCCGGCAGGGTAATAATTCTTGAAATCCGGAGGCTCGCAAGGAGTGCGAGTGTCGCTGAAAACAGAATCAGGAGCAGAACATGGCAAGAGGCGTAAACAAAGTTATTCTTATCGGGAATCTCGGGCAGGATCCGGATACTCGTTACACCCCGAACGGCAACGCCGTGGTGAACCTGACTCTTGCGACGGATGAGAGCTACAAGGATCGCCAGACAGGTCAGATGGTCCCAAAAACCGAATGGCACCGCATTGTCATGTTTGGAAAAATTGCCGAAATTGCCGGGCAGTACCTGCGGAAAGGCTCCAAAGTCTATATCGAAGGCAAGCTGCAGACGCGCAAATGGCAGAACAAGGAAGGCCAGGATGTTTACACCACTGAGGTGGTCGTCGACATTAATGGTCAGATGCAGATGCTGGATAGTCGTAGTGGTGGCGAAGGTGGTATGAGCCAAGGGGCACCTGCCGGGCGCCCTCAGCAGCAATCAGCACCTGCTGCGCAGGCCCAGAATACCCCCCCGCAGTCCGGTGCCTATAACCAAGGTTATAATCAGGGTCAAAACCAGGGCCAGCCAGCACAGGGCAGCAGTATGCCAGAGCCGGTAGATGATTTTGACGATGATATCCCGTTCTAGCTTCCAGTAGTTTTGCTTTGTAAAGAGAAACGGCTACTCAGGTAGCCGTTTTTAGTTTTTGTAAGTCTAGTCTTCTTCGGTGCGATCCATGCCCAGCTCATTGATTTTACGAGTCAGGGTATTTCGTCCCCAGCCAAGGAGGACCGAGGCGTCCCGACGCTTTCCGCCTGTGTATTCCAGCGCTGTCTCGATCATGATTTTTTCAAATTCCGGCATGGCGGATTCGAGAATGGCTGTTTCTCCTCGTCTCAGTTCCTGATGAGCCCAGTTCTTTAGTCCTTCCTGCCAAGTAGCACCAGCCATGGGCTGCTCGCCCTGGTGGCGCAGTTCGGGAGGCAGATCATTAATATGCACCTCGCGCCCACTGGCCATCACCGTTAGCCACCGGCAAACATTCTCAAGCTGTCGTACGTTACCGGGCCAAGGCAAGGTGGTGAGGTAACTCTGTGTTTCTGGCCGCAGAATTTTTGGTTCAACCTTCAGTTCATTAGCGGCCCGCTGCAAAAAATGCTGCATAAGCCGGTGGATATCTTCGCGGCGCTCGGCCAGTTTCGGTAGGTGCACGCGAATAACGTTCAGTCGATGGAAGAGGTCTTCCCGGAATTCCCCCGACTCTACGAGTTTCTCCAGATTCTGGTGGGTGGCGGCGATGATGCGCACATCTACCTTGACGGGTGTGGTACCCCCAACCCGATAAAACTCGCCGTCAGCCAGAACTCGTAGTAGGCGGGTTTGCGTGTCGCCAGGCATATCGCCAATTTCATCAAGAAACAGTGTGCCGCCGTTAGCCTGCTCGAATCGCCCTTGACGTATAGCCGAGGCGCCGGTGAAGGCGCCTTTCTCATGGCCGAAGAGTTCAGATTCTATAAGGTCTCTGGGAATCGCCGCCATATTCAGGGCAATGAAAGGAAGCTGTGCCCTTGGGCTGTGGTTGTGCAGGGCTTGAGCAACCAGCTCTTTGCCTGTTCCGCTTTCACCATTGATCAGAACAGTGATGTTGGAGTGTGAGAGCCGACCTATAGCACGAAAAACTTCCTGCATGGCAGGGGCTTCACCGATGATTTCTGTGCTGTGTTGAAGGGCTTCTGTTTTTGGTTTTGAGTCCGCTCGCCGTTCATGGCTGTGAGCCACAGCTCGCATTGCCAGTGCAACGGCATCGTCCACGTCAAAGGGCTTTGGGAGGTACTCGAAAGCCCCGGTCTGATAGCTGGTGACCGCGCTTTCCAGGTCAGAGTGAGCCGTCATGATGATAACGGGTATGTCCGGATAAGCTTCCGTAATTCGTAACAGCAGCGCGATGCCGTCTATGCCGGGCATGCGGATGTCGCTGATAATGGCGTCGGGCTGCTCCTGCTCCAGCCGCTTCATGATGGTCTCGCCGCTCTCGAAAACGGTGGGCTGCAATCCAGCTTGGACGAGGGCGCGCTCCAGCACCCAGCGAATGCTCCGATCGTCATCGACGATCCAGACCTTGGCGGATTTCTGGTTCATGTGGTGCTCTCCAGAGGCAGGAAGATAATGAAGTCAGTCTGGCCCGGCTCACTCTCGCACTCAACCAGCCCATGGTGTTGGCCGATAATACTTTGTGTAATGGATAGCCCGAGCCCAGTGCCATTGGCGCGACCGCTGATCATCGGATAGAAAATATTCTGGCGCAGCTCGGGCGCAATCCCCGGTCCGTTGTCGATGATGTCTACCCGGCACGCAAGGCGGTGGCGGTTGGGGCCAATGGACACCTGTCTAAGGGCGCGCGTGCGAAACGTAATGGTGGGAGTTTTGTCATCGCCAAAGTGTTTGGCAGGGCTTTCAAATACCGCTTCCATGGCATTGCGGGCAATGTTGAGAAACGCCTGAATCAGCAGCTCTTTGTCCCCGGAAAGTTCGGGCAGGCTAGGGTCGTAATCTCGTTGGAATACTACTCCGCCTTTGCTCTCAGCTTCCAGCAGAGTGCGTACACGCTCAAGGATTTCATGGATGTTGATTGGTGCCAGCTTCAGGGCTTTGTTGGGGCCAAGCATGCGATCAACCAAGCTGCGTAAGCGGTCGGCCTCATCAATGATTACCCGGGTATATTCCCGGAGGTCTTCGCTGCCCAATTCCCGGTCAAGCAGTTGTGCAGCGCCGCGAATCCCTCCAAGAGGGTTCTTTATTTCATGGGCCATGCCCCGCACCAGGATGCGAGTGGTTTCCTGCTGGGCGATTAGATCTTCTTCTCGACTTATACGCAGCAGGCGATCCCTGGGCTGAATTTCTACCAGTAATACTGCGGGTGTTTGCTCCAGAGGCGATACAGAGTAGTCCACCATTCGCAGAGAGCCGCTGGCCATAAGGAATTCGGTTTCCCGGCGAGTGTAAGATTGGTTGGTCATCGCTGCTTTGCGCAGGGTCTTAAAGGCCTCATCCGAACCTAGCAGGATGTCACTGAGTGCAAGGCCCGCGCTACGAGTCAGGCTGGTTTCAAACAGGTTTTCGGCGGCAGGGTTCAGGTAGCGTATTGTCAGATTGCGCTCCAGCACAATGACTGCTGTGGAGAGGTTGTCCAGCATGTTTTTGAACTGGTTTGCAGATGCTGGCAGGTGTTCCATGGGTGCGTCCTGTTGGCTAAGGCAAGATAGGTTGGGGTGGCGCTTGGCCAGTAACTCCCTGGGCCCTTTCTGGCCGCAATAACAGAGTGCAGCAAAAATCGAACCAATTTCGATAAGTTGATGACTGAGTGTTTAAACCTGCGTCCCAAGGCGCTGTGGCGGCCTGTGAGTGGGGGTGGCCAAAGCAACAGAGGAGCGGACAGGTCGACGTATTACGTCTCTGCTATCCGCGTTATTGTTGCACTATTGCTGCGCGGGCGCACCAAAATGGTGCGTTCGCGTCAGTTCTGAAGAGAGGGGCGGTGAATGGTAAAGCGTATAGGGCTGCCGGTTTTAATCTGAACGCCGTTTCTGTCCACAATATGAATCCCGGCCTCATGTGTGCCGCGAAACACGTTGCGAACGGTGACAGAGCCAGACGCGCTCTGGCCAACGGGCTGACCATCCAGAGTTACTTCATATTTGTGGCCAGATGCAAGCCCGGGTGAGCTGCTCATTTCGAACTGCACGTCGCCGTTGCCAGAGTGGAATGCCTGGTCGTTTTCAGGGTATGTGAAAGAAACGCTCTCGTATATGGAGCCTTCCCGCTTCACTTCTTCTCGCAGCTTGTCGGTTTCCTGAACATTCTGCGGTTTTGGGAGGGTGATGGTTGTCACTGGCTTCACCTTGACCTTTTCAGCACCTTTCGAGGGCTCATCGGAGAAAGTGACATTGCCTTGCGCATCCACGTTGCGGTACACCTCTGCGGTGACCTGCCCTGAGATCAGGAGCATCAGCCCCGCGGTGATTCCAAGCGTTGATTTCATAAGTGCAGCCTGCAGTAATATGTAGTCTGATTATCAATGGCCGGGCGGGCCTTTTCAATGCGGCGGTGGGGAGATGATGATTACATATCGTTAAGAGCTGCGGTGTTGTGTCGAGGATCACAAAATCTCGCTACAAAAAAGCCCCGCTTGTGAGAGCGGGGCTTTTGCTAGGACTATTCAGTGCCAGTGCAGCTTTTAGTGGGCTGCGGTTAGACTTTTAGCACGAATAGTAGAGTTCGAACTCAACCGGGTGAGTAGTCATGTTGATACGCTCAACTTCACCGCGCTTCAGGTCAATGTAGCCCTGAATCATATCTTCTGTAAATACTCCACCACGGGTCAGGAACTCATGGTCTGCTTTCAAGGCGTCCAGGGCTTCCTGCAGTGTCTCTGCCACTTTGGGGATGCTTAGCGCCTCTTCTTTCGGCAGGTCGTACAGATCCTTGTCCATGGCGTCGCCAGGGTGAATCTTGTTCTGGATACCATCAAGGCCGGCCATCATCAGCGCAGCAAACGCCAGGTATGGGTTGGCAGCCGGATCAGGGAAGCGCACTTCCACACGGCGTGCTTTCGGGCTGGTGACATACGGAATACGGATGGATGCAGAGCGGTTGCGCGCAGAATAAGCCAGCATGACTGGCGCTTCGTAATGGGGAACCAGGCGCTTATAGCTGTTTGTGGCCGGGTTGGTGAACGCGTTCAAGGCTTTGGCGTGTTTGATGATCCCGCCAACGTAGAACAGCGCCATTTCACTCAGGCCCGCATAGCTGTCGCCTGCAAACAGGTTTTTGCCGTCTTTGTTCAAGCTCATGTGGACGTGCATGCCTGAGCCGTTATCACCGACTACCGGCTTGGGCATGAAGGTCGCAGTTTTGCCGTAGGCGTGGGCAACGTTGTGTACGCAGTACTTAAGAATTTGAACTTCGTCTGCTTTTTTGGTCAGTGTGTTTGGGCCAACACCGATTTCACACTGGCCAGCTGTTCCCACTTCATGGTGGTGTACTTCAATAACCAGGCCCATGGATTCCATAGCTGCGCACATTGCGCCCCGCAGGTCGTGCAGACTGTCGACGGGTGGTACGGGGAAATAACCGCCTTTCACACCAGGGCGGTGGCCGATGTTGTTGCCATTAAAGTCGTCGCCGGAAACCCAGGCCGCTTCTTCAGAGTGAAGCGAATACATGGAGCCCTGCATATCGGTTTTCCACTTGGCCGAATCGAAAACGAAAAATTCCGGCTCCGGGCCAAACAGCGCGCCGTCTGCGATGCCTGTGGATTTCAGGTATTCCTCTGCCCGGCGGGCAACAGAGCGTGGGTCCCGCTCATAGCCTTGCATGGTAGAAGGCTCAACAATGTCGCAGGTGATGTTGACGGTGCTTTCTTCGGTGAAGGGGTCAAGTACGGAGCTGCTGTCATCCGGCATCAGGATCATGTCGGATTCGTTGATGCCTTTCCAGCCGGCAATGGAGGAGCCGTCAAATATCTTGCCTTCGGCGAAGAAGTCTTCGTTGACTTCAGTTGCAGGTATGGTGACGTGCTGCTCTTTACCGCGGCTGTCGGTGAAGCGCATATCAACCCACTTCACTTCGTGCTCTTTGATCAAATCAACTGTCTTGGACATGTGCGTGCTCCGTATGTATTCCCGCACCGCGGGCGTATTCGTGATCTTTGTTCCGGATCGCTCTGTGGGGCTTAACTCCGGTCTGGTATACAGGTCTGCGCAGCTTAACAAAAGCTGTTGGTTCTTACCTTCACATTTGCGCTGAGCAGAAGGTTTAAAAAACCTGATAGGTGGATTAAAGCAAGGCTCTTGCCAGTTTTGAGTGGTTGTCCAGGATCTGAACATTTATGGCGTCTTTGGGCGGTACTCGGAGATGGCGGCGACGGGAGCGATTGGCTTAACGGGCATGATGTGCGCCATAATGGTGCGCATGGCGAGGCTGGCTCGCCATTCTGCACCAAGTTGGTGCGATGGGATCGCTTCGTGAAATTGATTAAGAAATAGGCGTTCTTCTGCATATAAACGGTGCAGTGTTTTCGATATACTGCGCGCCGCTTCATTTTCTCTGCGTGGGTCCAGGCTATCAGCTCGGGCACGACATGCAGGGCGCTGGGCCGCCAGGTTGCAGTGGATGAATCCATTTTACAGATTTGAGATGGCGTGTGCGGGGTTGTCCCTGAATGGCTTTCTTGGATCATTGAGTGCATTTCTCAGGAATAAATTTGTGATTGAAAAACTTCGTAATATCGCCATTATCGCCCACGTTGACCATGGTAAGACCACGCTTGTAGACAAACTGCTGCGTCTGTCCGGCACCCTGGATCGCAAAGAGCTCGAGAACGAGCGCGTCATGGATTCCAACGACCAGGAAAAAGAGCGGGGCATTACTATTCTTGCCAAAAACACCGCCCTTAAGTGGAATGGCTACGACATCAATATTGTTGACACCCCTGGGCACGCGGATTTTGGCGGCGAAGTGGAACGAGTGATGAGCATGGTTGATTGCGTGCTGCTGGTGGTAGATTCCATCGACGGCCCCATGCCCCAGACCCGCTTTGTAACCCAAAAGGCTTTTGCAGCCGGGCTTCGCCCAATTGTGGTTGTGAACAAGGTTGACCGCCCGGGCGCGCGCCCGGATTGGGTTGTAGACCAGGTTTTCGATCTGTTTGACAGCCTCGGTGCAACCGATGAGCAGCTGGATTTCCCGATTGTTTATGCCAGCGCCCTGAACGGTGTAGCCGGCCTGGACCATGAGGATCTGGCAGACAATATGGATGCCGTATTCCAGGCAATTGTTGATCACGTGCCCGCGCCGTCTGTTGATCCGGAAGGTCCCTTTCAGATGCAGATATCCCAGCTCGATTACAGCAGCTTTCTTGGTGTGATCGGTATTGGTCGTATTGCACGTGGAAAGATTACAACCAACTCGCCAGTCGTTGCGATTGGTGCTGATGGCAAGAAGCGCCAGGGCCGTATCCTCAAGATTATGGGGCATTCCGGTTTGCAGCGAGTGGAAGTACAAGAAGCCCAGGCTGGCGACATTGTGTGCGTAAGTGGCCTGGATCAGCTTTACATCTCAGACACCTTGTGTGACATGAACAACGTTGAGGCGCTGCCTCCGTTGACCGTAGATGAGCCTACTGTATCCATGACATTCCAGGTTAACGACTCGCCCTTCTGCGGTAAGGAAGGCAAGTTTGTGACCAGTCGGAACATCAAGGATCGCCTTGAGAAGGAATTGCTGCACAACGTTGCCCTGCGTGTAGAAGAAGGCGACTCGGCAGATAAGTTCAAGGTATCCGGGCGTGGTGAACTGCATCTTTCGGTTCTGATTGAAAACATGCGCCGCGAAAACTTTGAGCTGGCCGTGGGTCGCCCGGAAGTGGTCATCAAGGAAGTGGATGGCGAGAAGCAAGAGCCGTACGAGAATGTTATTGTTGATATCGAAGAGCAGCATCAGGGCTCTTTGATGGAGCAAATGGGTCTGCGTAAGGGCGATCTCACCAATATGGTGCCGGATGGCAAGGGCCGCATGCGCCTTGAGTACACCATTCCTGCCCGTGGGCTTATCGGCTTCCGTAACAGCTTCCTGACCATGACCTCCGGTACGGGTATTCTTACCTCAACCTTCAGCCATTACGGGCCGATCAAGAGCGGTGACGTTACAAGTCGCCAGAACGGTGTGTTGGTGTCTATGGCTACAGGTACAGCGCTGACTTACTCGTTGGAGACTCTCCAGAGCCGTGGCAAGCTTTTCCTCGACCCGGGTCAGGATATCTATGAAGGACAGCTTTGCGGGATACATAGCCGCGAGAACGACTTGGTGATTAACCCCACCAAGGGTAAGAAGCTGGACAACATGCGTGCCTCCGGCAAGGACGAAGTCATTGGCTTGGTGCCGCCGATCAAGTTTACCCTCGAACAGGCGCTGGAATTTATTGATGACGATGAGTTGGTTGAAGTAACGCCAAAATCTATTCGTCTGCGTAAGAAGCACCTTACCGAAAACGAGCGCAAGCGCGCGAATAAGAAGTAAGGCTTACGTTCTGAATCAGGCCGGCGCTGGTAACACAGCCCCGGCCTTTTTTTGGCCTCCGGAATATGCAAAGTCAACCGGTGCCCGCTTATCTCGGCTACACTATCTTCGACCCTAAACTGATCAGCGGAGCTCCCCATGCTTACCCTGTACCCGGACATCAAACCATACGCGAAGCACCGGCTGGCGGTGGAAGAGCCCCATGAGCTGTATGTTGAGGAAAGTGGCAATCCGGAGGGGATTCCCGTTCTCTTTGTTCATGGCGGCCCTGGAGGAGGGTGCGAGGATTACCACCGCAGATTCTTTGATGCAGAGCGTTTTCGGGTCATTCTTGTGGATCAGCGCGGAGCTGGTCGCTCCACACCCCTGGCGGAACTTGAGGGGAACAGCACCGACAAGCTGGTTCAAGATATGGAAACCATTCGCGAATTCCTGGGGATTGAGCGCTGGCTGTTGTTTGGAGGGAGTTGGGGTTCGACTCTCAGCCTTGTGTACGCCCAAGCCCATGCTGATCGGGTTATAGGGCTTGTGCTCCGGGGTGTTTTTCTGTGCCGCCCACGGGATATTTCCTGGTTCTATCAGGACGGTGCAAGCCGTGTGTTTCCGGACTACTGGCAGGAATTTGAGGCCCCAATACCTGAGGAAGAGCGCAGCGATATGGTAAGTGCATATTACCGTAGGCTGACCAGCACTAACGAATTGGAGCAGATGCAGGCTGCGAAGGCTTGGTCTTTGTGGGAAGGCCGCTGCGCTACGTTACACCCGAATCCGCGGGTTGTTGAGCATTTTGGCCATCCGCATGTTGCCATCGCACTGGCGCGAATCGAGTGTCACTATTTCATGAATGCTGCGTTTCTGGAAGATAACCAGATTGTAAGAAATGCGCACAAGCTTCGGGATATACCCGCCATTATTGTCCATGGCCGCTATGACATGGTGTGCCCGTTGGATAATGCGCTTGCCCTCAGCAATGCGTGGCCCGAAGCGGAGCTGCGAATCATCCGCGAAGCCGGGCATTCAGCATCCGAGCCTGCCATTGTGGATGCGCTTCTGCGGAGTGTTGATGAGGTGATTGCAAGAGCGGATAAAAATACCGGCTGATGCTAGCCGTTAGTCGGGGTTGCGAGAATTCGCAAGCATGGCTACACTCTTGCCTGTTTGTAATTCTCATTTGACCGGAGTTAATAAAAAAACCGGATGAAAGGACTTGTCCAGCGGGTGTTAAACGCCAGCGTCGAGGTCGACGGTCGTGAAATTTCGCGCATAGATACCGGTATTTTAGTGTTGCTAGGTGTGGAGCGGGGAGATGGGCAAAATGAAACACAACAGTTGCTTCGGAAAATACTTACCTACCGCATCTTTCCTGATGAAGCGGGGCGCATGAACCTTAGTGTGTTAGATGCAGGTGGCGCCTTGCTTGTCGTACCCCAGTTTACACTTGCTGCAGATACCTCCTCAGGTACACGTCCTGGATTTTCATGTGCTGCTGCCCCTGATTTGGCAGAAATTCAGTATGCCAGCTTCCTTGATCTGGCACGGGCGGAGCTTGGCGCAGCAAGGGTTGGAGAAGGTTTGTTCGGTGCAGATATGAAGGTAAGTCTGATTAATGACGGGCCGGTAACTTTTATGCTTTCAACCCGCTGAGTGTTGTTGCAAACTTGTTTAGGCAAACGTTAATTTACCCGCACGCGAAGCGCGGAAGAGCCCAGGCCAAAGTTGTAATGGAATAAGGATTTGCATTTTTGGCATTAAATGAGTTAAAAAAATGACATGAAATGTTTGCAAAGTAAGCGTTCATGTATTAAAAGTGAGTCATCATGCGGCGCATTAAGAGTGTGCCATAAGTGACTGAAGCATAAAGAGCTGACTGGTCGTAGATCTTTATGATAAGAAAAGTTGCTTCTTTGTCATAGATTTGACATGTTGCAAACCTAAAATAAGAGCCATCCGGTTTTCTGGGGCAGCTTATAGAAATCGGGATTAACCCGTTGTTAAAACCTGAAATAACTCGCAAAAGGACATACAACATGAAGAAGACTCTCATTGCATCAGCTATTGCTGCCGTCGCTTTTTCCGGCACCGCTATGGCTCAGGAAAGCAACCTGCCATCGGTTTACGGTAATATTCAGTACGCAGTCATGTACCAAGATGTGGACGGCGGCAACTCCAGCATTGAGCACTTGGACAACGGTTCTACCCTTGGTGTGACCCATAACCACGAAGTCGCTCCAGGCATTACCGGCTTTTTCAAGCTTGAGCTGGAAGGAATTGGTGCTGACGACAAGGCAGCCAGCAATGGCATCAGCTCTCTTGATGAGGCCTACATTGGTATCAAGGGTGATAGCTTCGGCCAGATTTGGGTTGGTTCCGACGATTCCCGCTACGAAGACGCGATTAGTAAGATCAGCAACTACTGGGAAGCTATTGGATCTGGCACTAACACCGGCCACGATACAGGCGAAGGCGATCTGGTTCAGTACAGCTCCCCTAGCTTTGGCGGCTTGACGCTGAGCGGTGCCGTGCAGATCAACGGTGACGGCGATGCGCGCTCGAACAAGAAGTCCTACCCGTACCAGTTGGCAGCGACTTACTCTGTAGACTCGCTGGAGCTGGCGGTTGCTATGGACTCCAACGACGGTGGCAACTCATACAGCAGCACAGGTCCAAGTGTTAACAACGAAAACACCTACGGTCTGCGTGCAACATACGCTGCCGGTGATCTGAGCCTGACCGGTTCTTTCCAGACCCGTAAAGATGTAGCTGATGCGTTTGGCCTGTTGGCTACCTACACCATGGGTGCAAATCGTTTTGCACTGGGTTACGGCTTTGTTGACGCTGACTCGGGAACCGAAGGTTCTACTATCAGTGCGCAAGCCCTGCACAACCTGTCTAGCAACATGTATGTTTATGTTGAAGGTCAGTTGGCAAACGTTGATACCGGTGTGACAGATACCGATGCCTCAGCTTTGGCAGTTGGTGCGACTTACTACTTCTGATCTGACTTCCGTCAGCTAGAAGCAGTTTGAAAAAAACCGGCGACCGAAAGGTCGCCGGTTTTTTTATAGTTAAAAACGGATGGCGATTTTGTTATGGCTCAGGAGTTGGAAGTTAAGCTCACCCTCAACAGGGGTGTAATAGTTGAAGCTCTAGCATGGCTGCAAGCCCAGCCGGAAGCACGAGCAGGCAGTAAAAAATCCCTTGCAAACTGCTATTACGACACCCCTGATGCCGAGCTTAATCGTCGGCAAGCCGCTCTTCGTGTGCGCCAAGCGGGTAGTCAGTACATACAGACACTAAAAACCCGCGGCGAGTTCGTGAACGGCGCGCACCGCCGCGATGAATGGGAGTGGCCAGTTTCGGGCCCTTCTCTTTCGTTGAGGCTGCTGGCGGAGACCTCGTTGGGCGATTATGGGTATTTGGCGCGGCTAGCGCCGGTGTTTGAAACCAATTTTACCCGCCAAGTGATTATGCTGGACGATGGTAAGGCGGTGATTGAATGTGCTGTAGATGAGGGCGTCATCGCCGCTGGCGGACAGGAAAAGCCGCTGCACGAAGTGGAGTTTGAGCTTGTCTCGGGCGATCCATCCAGGCTGCTTGTATGGGCAGAAACGCTCGCCCGGCAATTCCCGGTGTTTCTGAATCTGATCAGTAAGGCTGAGCAGGGTTACTACCTTGCGGGAATACATGTTACGGCCGAAGATAACGACGTACAGGTCGACACGCATGATGACCTTGATCGCCTTTTACACCGGCTTAGTCATGCCTGGCTTGTGCAGGGGAGCGTATCGCTTGATGGACTGGATGTTCAGGCGCTGGCTGTGAAGGCGGAAGCTTCCGGGCTGGGGCAGTCCTTTGCCACAGTAGTTGAGGCCTTGGCCAAGGGGCAGTCTTTGGAGGATTTGCTGGACAAGCCAGAACTTGGTCAATGTCAGCTTGGCTTGCTGGCGAATCGAGCAAGGCGCTCGCTAGGCCCCTAAAATCAATGTGGCGATACTGAAATAGATCAGTACACCGCTTACGTCGGCAATGGTTGTGATAAGCGGAATGCTGGCTGCAGCAGGGTCAATGCCCATTCGATTGAGCAGCAGTGGCAGCAGGATGCCTATTAGCCCGCCGGCAAGCACAACCGCAATCATGGTGATGGCTACAATTGTGGCTATAACCATCTCCGTGCGAAATATGCCTACAACCCACACCGTCAGCGCCATGCTCAGGCCGAGGGCGGTTGCCACGAGTAGCTCTTTATTAAACAGGCGAAGCCAATCGCGGTTTACCACATCTCCCGTTGCGATGCCCCTTACAACCAGTGTGGCGGATTGTGCCCCTGCGTTGCCAGCGCTGGCAACCAGGAGTGGCATGAAGAACAGCAAGGCCAGATGAGCGCCTATGATCTCTTCAAAATGCGCGATGCCGGCACCAGTGAAGATGTTGGCAAACACCAGAATAACTAACCACTGGATGCGGGATCGGTAGAGTGAAAAAGGTGAGGCCAGAGTAATGCCTGAATCGAGATTGCTGACCGTCCCGCCTTTGTGAATGTCTTCCGTGGCCTCTGCCTCGATAACGTCCATGGCGTCATCGTAGGTGATGATGCCCGCAAGGCGGTTGTGGTCGTCTACAACGGGTAGTGCCAGGAGGTCGTACTTGGCAATCAGCCTGGCTACATCGTCCTGCGACGTGTTCGTGTGCGTGGTCACCAGGCCCGTGGCGAGCAGGGAGTCGATAACGGTGTCGGGCTTGGCAATAATCAGTCGGCGCAGGGACACCACGCCGATCAGCACTTGGTCCTCATTAATCACGTAGGACTGGTAGATGGTTTCTTTGTTTTCTGCTGTTTTGCGCAGGATGTCTATGGCTTTATTCGCGGTGATGCCGGACTCAAACACCGCGTAATCCGTGCTCATCAAAGCGCCAGCCGTGCCCTCTGGGTATGCCAGAAGCGCGGTAAGGTCTTCCTGATCTTCCTGATCAAGCTTTTTGATTAGCTGTTTCTGACGAGGCTCTTCAAGCAGGTTGAAAAAATCAACCCGGTCGTCCGATGGCATTTCTGTGGTAAGTAATGCCAGTTCAGCCAGAGGTGTTGTTTCGGTTAGTAGCAGCTGGGTGTCCGGGTTGGTATAGCCCAGAACTTTCGCTCGTAGAGCAATAGGGAGGCCCTGAAACAGAGCGCGGCCTGTTTCTCCCTCAATATTTTGCTCGATAAATTCGGCAAGGTCGGCAGCGTTGAATAGATTCGCGGCGTCAACAACGGCCGTAGGCTGACCGGATGCAAGCGCATCTACCAGCGGCTGGAAAAGGACGGACTCCATAGACGATGCCTGGGAAAATTGCTCAGTGAGTAGTAGGGTTTGAAGTATTGGTTATGGTCGCATCTTCCTGCATGTTTCTCCATTTTTCCATAAACTTGCGATAGCGCTCCAGAGCCTCTTTAACCACCTCCAGATCCGGCGTGTCGCTGGATTTGACCAGCACGATAAGGCCTTTGCCCTCAATCTCTTCGGTTATGGCCGGGTGACAGATAACCTCGTCGTCATGATTGATATAGGCCAGCGCGGTACCAATGCCATGGCGAATCAATGCGCTGACAATATCGGCCCAGTTAAGATCATCCAGTTCCAGGTCGTAGCGGTGTGGGTGGTCTTGCTCGTAGTTGAACATGTCTTCCAGAACTTTTTCCGACCCGGGAGCCACTACAGAGCGCACCATGATTTCAGGGTAGGTGCGAACCGGGCGAATAACGGCCCGAACTCCAAGTTCTTTGTAACGGCTGCGGTTGGTGTCTGTAACGCACTCTACGGTTGTTTTCTGGCCCAGATTGAGCTCGCCAAGGCGGTGGGATATGTCGAAAGTGAGGCTGTCTGAATGTGGGTCGGATTCGTCAGCAGCCAGAACAACAATGTGCTTGGCGCTGCCCGCGTGCACGGCCTTCAATGCTTCGGGATCGAACCCGGAGCCATGGTAATGAACGATCCCCAAATCGGACAGCTCGGCTGGCAAACCGCTGGGGAATTCCCGGGTAAGTAGCATGATGGGAATGCTCTCATAGCCCTGCACGGCCCGGATTTGCGTTGCAAAGCGCATGAAGTACGTGGTGCCGCCATGTCTCGGGGTATTGATAATAACAATGTGGTTGTTCATTTTATAGATCCAGCGTCCGGTGAGAATGCGTTCCCGGCGGTAGAACCGGTACTCGATAAAATCGCTGACAATCAGCGTCATTAATGTAATAGCGCCCACGAATATGAATAAAATGGTGCTGATTCTGCCAATGTAGGTGACGGGTGCGAAGTCGCCATAGCCTACAGTTGCGATGGTGGTCATGGTCATCCAAAGCGACTCGAACAGCGTTAATTCCTCCACCGCCCAGATAATCAGTATGTGGGTGGACAGCAACGCGATCAGAACCATGAACAGGTTTTTTGCCCGCCTCCGGATAAGCCCGCCCATAGGGATTTTGCTTTTTTCATGTTCCGCGTTGAGGGGGAAGCGGTTTCTCAGCATCCGGTGTTGGCCTGTTCAGTCTCGGGTAAGTTCGTTATACAGTAACGGAAATATAACAGAGAGACAGGGGTTTGCATTATGTCCGAGCCATGGAATTGCCTTCCTTTGCCGTTGGCGGATGATGTTTCTGCCAGTTGGGCATCGGTTTTTCCGGGAGGTTTGCCAGGCTGGCTGCTGGCGGATGCCAACGTGTCGGAAGATATTGTTGCCCAAGCCATGGCGCGGAGTCTGTTTTTGCGGCAAACCCTTGAGCGGCATCCAAAGCAGGTGCGCACTCTGTTGGAGTCGCGATTGCTGAGCGAGCCCACCACGCCAGAGTATCTTCAGGCACGCTGTAGTGAGTACCTTTCGGAAGTAACGGATGAGCCCGGCCTGCATGTGGCTTTGCGCCGTTTTCGCCGGGAGGCGCAGTTCCGCATTATCTGGCGGGATTTGCTGCGTTGGGCTGATCTGGCGGAGACCATGGCGGCGACCAGTGCATTTGCTGAGGTGTGCGTTCAGGGTGCGCTGGACTGGCTGAACGAAGCCGCTTGTGAGCAGTATGGCACCCCTTGGGGAGTAGATCCGGTGACAGGTGCGGAAGCGCCCCAATCCTTGATTGTTATCGGCATGGGCAAGCTGGGCGGCCGTGAGTTAAATGTGTCTTCAGATATAGATCTGATTTTTGCCTTTCCCAGCAAAGGCGAAACTCGGGGTGGCCGGCGCTCATTGGACAACCAGCAATTTTTCATCCGGCTTGGGCAGCGTTTGATTCAGGCGCTGGACCAGATCACCGCTGATGGCTTTGTGTTCCGTGTGGATATGCGCCTGCGCCCTTATGGGCAAAGTGGTGCGCTTGCACTGAGTTTCGCCGCACTGGAAACCTACTATCAGGATCAGGGGCGAGACTGGGAGCGTTACGCCATGGTCAAGTCACGTGTGGTAGCGGGTGATCGAAAGGCTGGGGAAGTTCTGATGGAAAGCCTCCGGCCCTTTGTGTATCGCCGCTACATCGATTTCAGCGCGTTTGAGTCACTGCGCAGTATGAAGGCGATGATTGGTCGCGAAGTCCGCAGGCAAGGTCTTGAGAATAATATCAAGCTTGGCAGTGGCGGTATTCGTGAAATCGAATTTGTGGTTCAGGCGTTCCAGCTCATCCGTGGCGGCCGCGACAGAGAGCTTCAACAGCGTGAATTGTTGGTTATTCTGAAAGAGCTCGAGGAGTTGGAGCTCTTGCCTTCGCGGGTAGTCAACGAGCTTCGCGAAGCCTATGTTTTTCTTCGCAACCTTGAGCATGCCCTGCAGGGCATGGAGGACAAACAAACCCAGCTGCTGCCCGAGGATGAGATTTCAAGAGCGCGCATCGCACTGATTATGGGCTTCGACGATTGGCCATGCTGCCAGCATGCTTTGGCACTGCACCGAGAAAATGTAGCAACCCATTTTGCTAACATTATTGCCGCAGAGGAAGGCGAAGACAGTGCCCAGACAACCCTGGATGAAGGCTGGTGTGAACTTTGGCTGGCGGAAGTTGATGAGGCTTCAGATATCGAGTGGCTGGACCAACACGGCTACGAAGATCCAGCGGGCAGTCTTGGTCTACTCGCCAGTTTGCGTGACAGTCGCACTGTTCAGACTATGCAGACGCAGGGGCGTAAGCGACTGAACCAGTTTATGCCGGTGCTTCTGGAAGCGTTATCCGAAGTGGAGAAACCCTCAGAAACCTTGTCCCGTGTTTTGCTTTTGGTTGAAGCGATTTTGCGCCGAACGGCCTACATGGTTTTATTGCTGGAAAACCCCGGAGCCCGCTCGCAACTGGTAAGCCTGTGTAGCGACAGCCCTTGGATTGCACGGCAGTTGGCTGAAACCCCTTTGCTGTTGGATGAGTTGCTTAACGCTGAAAGTCTATACAGCCCGCCGGCGCGAGAAGAGTTGCAGGATGACCTGCGTCAGCAAATGCTGCGGATTTCATATGATGATCTGGAAAACCAGATGGAGTCGCTGCGCCACTTTAAAAAGGCCCACACCCTCCGCGTTGCGGCCTCCGAGCTAAAGGGCACCTTGCCTCTCATGAAGGTAAGTGACTATCTCACCTGGATTGCAGAGGTGGTGCTTGATCATGTGGTCGACGTTGCTTTCGCCAATCTGGTCGCCCGCCATGGGTATCCCGGGCAAGCTGAAGGGGCGAGCGGCGGCACGGACTTTGCGGTGATTGGCTACGGAAAACTCGGTGGCATCGAGCTGGGCTACACTTCGGATCTTGACTTGGTGTTTGTTCACACTGCAGACCCAGAGTTAGCAACGGATGGTGATAAACCCATTGATAACGTGGTGTTCTATACGCGCCTTGGCCAGCGCATTGTTCATATCCTGAATGCGCAAACCCCTTCCGGCCAGTTGTATGAGGTCGATATGCGGCTGCGACCATCGGGTAATTCGGGGTTGTTGGTGAGTACCCTGAGTGCATTTGAAAAGTACCAGCGCAACGACGCCTGGACGTGGGAACATCAAGCCTTGGCTCGGGCCCGAGGCGTTGCAGGGAGCAAGCAAACAATTGCAGCGTTTGAGACGGTTCGACACGACATACTTTGCCAGAAACGTGACAAGGATTCCCTGCGGCAGGAGGTGCTGGAGATGCGCGAGAAAATGCGCAGCAATCTGGGTACGCCTGAAAGCCAGCGGGAAGAGACCTTTCACATAAAGCACGATGCGGGCGGCATTGTGGATATGGAATTCATGGTGCAGTACCTGATGCTGGCCTGGAGTGAGGCGCACCCGGAGCTGACCCAGTGGTCTGACAACATCCGGCAAATGGAGGAGTTGGGTCGGGCTGGGGTGTTGCCTGTGGGCGATGCGGAGAAGCTGCGTGAGGCTTATATCGCCTTACGGTCCAGCATTCACCGACGAGCCCTGCAAAATCTTAATAGCCAGGTGGCGAGTGATGCGTTCACAGGCGAGCGGCGATACATTCAGTCCGTCTGGAAGAAAATCATGTTGGTGTCGCCAGCCTAGTGTCGTTCCGCCAAAATTTCCTGATAGAATGCCAAGCTACACTAGGTTTCCAAAAACCGCTTTTTTAGGAGCAACGAAGCATGACGATGGCTGATCGCGATGGCGTTATCTGGCTGGATGGTGAAATGGTCCCCTGGCGTGAAGCCAAAACCCACGTCCTGACCCACACTCTGCACTACGGCCTGGGCTGTTTTGAAGGGGTGCGCGCTTACAACACTGCGAATGGCCCGGCTATTTTTCGCCTGCAGGACCATACCGATCGTCTATTCCGCTCTGCCCATATTCTGAACATGAAGATGCCGTTCAGCAAAGAAGAGCTGAACGCAGCTCAACTTGCAGCGGTTCGTGAGAATAACCTTGATGAAGCCTACCTGCGCCCGATGGTGTTTTTGGGCTCTGAAGGCATGGGTCTGCGTGCGGATAACCTGAAGGTTCATGTAATGGTTGCGGCCTGGAGTTGGCCTTCGTACATGTCGCCAGAAGCCAAGGAAGTTGGCATCAAGGTGCGCACCTCTTCATACACTCGCCACCACGTTAACATCACCATGTGTAAGGCGAAGGCAAACGGCAACTACATCAACTCCATGCTGGCGTTGAACGAAGCTATTGCCAGTGGCTGTGAAGAAGCGCTGCTGCTCGATAACGAAGGTTATGTGGCTGAGGGTTCGGGCGAAAACATCTTTATCATGCGCAATGGGATTCTGCACACACCAGAGCTGACTTCTTGCCTGGAAGGCATTACCCGCCAAACCATTCTGGATTTTGCCGCCGAGTTGAACATTCCGGTGAAAGAGCGTCGTATTACTCGCGATGAAGTGTATGTTGCCGACGAAGCGTTCTTTACTGGTACCGCAGCTGAAGTGCTGCCAATTCGTGAGCTGGACGGTCGTGCTATTGGCGCTGGCAAGCGCGGACCGGTAACCGAGAAATTGCAGGCTATGTATTTTGATGCGGTGAAAGGAAAACTGCCGCAGCATAGCGACTGGCTGACGCACGCAGGGTAATTCCCCTGTGGGGGCGAGCTGCGTCAAGCATATTGGAGGCACTGGAGGTTATCTGGTGTCTTCAGCCGTTAAAGAGAGTTTCCGGGAAGAGTGGTTCGACCCGGATTTCTGGGGTGGGAACGCAGTTTTGATCACCCAAGGTGGCCGAGGCGCTGCCTGGTTTGTTGAAGGGCCGTTTGGCGAGGGTGTATTGCGACACTTTTGTCGCGGAGGCTTGCCGGGTCGTTTTATTCGACGAAGTTATGTATTCACCAGCGAAGATGCCGTTCGATCGTTCGCCGAATTCCGCTTGTTGAATCAGCTTCTCGATGAAGGTTTGCCCGTACCTGAGCCTATTGCTGCAGGCTACCGGTTGCATGGGCCTCTATTCTATAGTGCATCACTGATTATTCGTCGGATTCCCGGTGCAAAGCCAATCTCTGAGTATATTGACTCGTCGAGCGGAGAAATCTGGCAGGCGGCAGGTGCCTGTGTGCGCCGGTTTCACAACGCCAGCGTGAACCATGCGGATTTGAACTGCATGAACATTCTGGTTGCGGATCAAGTCTACCTGATTGATTTTGACCGGGGGCGCATCATGCCAGAACAGGCTGGAGATGGGTGGAAAGAAAGCAACATCAGTCGCCTTGAGCGGTCTACAAAGAAGTGCCTCGGGCAACTCGATGACAAACTGCGAGAGCAGTTCTGGCAGAGATTTATGAGGGGTTACCGGGAGGGCTGATCAGTAAACCGGCGTTTCTCCTGGGGCCGTTCGGCGAAAGCGCTTGTACTCCCACTGATACTGTTCCGGCGCCATTTCAATACATTGCTCCACTGAACGGTTCAGCGCGGCAAGCGATTCGGGCATATCTTTCGACGTCATACCTTCGTCCGCTTTCTTGATGACAATCTTGAACCCTTCGCCGTTGGGTAGTCTCTGGGCAAAGGTGATCAGCGGCTGCGCGCCCGTTTTATGAATCAGTTTTGAAGAGAGTGTCATTGTGGCTGTGGGGATGCCATAAAATGGTGCGAACTCACCGCCTTCCAGTCTTGGGGTTTGATCTGGCAATATGCCTACGACACCACCTTCCCGCAAAATGGTAAAGAGGCGAATGATGCCTCGCCGATCCGTCGCGACCAGTTCAGAACCGCTGCGACTTCTGACATTCTTGATGTAGGTTTCAAACTCTTGGCGGTTAGGCGGGCTGTAAAGGGCTGCCATTTTATAGCGGGAAGCAAAGAACAAACCTGCAAGTTCCCAGTTGCCCAAGTGTGGCGCAAGCAGGAGTAAGCCTTTGCCGTCTGCCTTGTAGCCATCAAGCAGTTCTTCGCCTTCAATTTCCTTTATCAGACCCAAACAGCGTTCAACCGGCCACTCCCACATTAAAGGAATCTCCATCGCTGTGGCACCGGTTTCGCGAAGGCTCTGGCGGCCCAGGAGTTCCCGTTCCGCATCTGTAAGATTTGGATAACAGGCAAGCAAGTTTTTGCGGGTGGTTTCTACAGAACGACCGCCCAATCTCCAAACCAGGCCGCCCAGAAAACGGCCAATGTTTTGAGCCCAGCGGAGGCTGAGTAAGGAAAGTAAGCGAAAAGCCAGAGCGATGAGTTTGCCGGACACAAGAAAAATCCAATCAGCGGGATGCAGATCGGAAAAGTACCACTGTCATCTGGTCCGTACAAGTTGGGGGCTGTTTGGTTAACAGATGGTTTCCTGTATTTGAGACCGCGCCATGTTAGAATTTGCCGCTTTAAGGAATGACGCCCGGAGGAAATCCACCCCTTCAGTCGGGCGCAAGAATCAGGCGCGACTCGGGCAGCAATTATGTGGAATTTGATCGTACTGGCTTTTTATCGGTTTGCGGCAGGTGGCTGGATACCGGCCGCATGGTTTGAACCCAATCTACCGCCAGAAAAGGATCGCGCTGCCCGCACGGGGCATCTGAGTGTTGAAGTTGTCAGCCACTGCTGGAACTACTCACATTTCCTTGTTTATCAGCTTAGCTCTGTGGTGCTTTTTCCGCCTGAGAAGCTTGATGTGACGATGACCGTTTTTTACAGCCCGGAAGATGCTAAAACAAAAGCACTGTTGGATTTTTTTGGTCAACAGGTGGTTCCGGGTGTTAGCTGGAACTGGCAACCAATTCCAAAACAGCAGCTTTTTCGTCGCGGTATTGGTCGCAACCGCGCCGCCCTGGCAACAAAGGCAGACTGGGTCTGGTTTACTGATTGCGACCTGATGTTTCGTGACAACTGTCTGGATGCCTTGGCAGAAGCGTTGCAAGGCCGCCAGAACGCATTATTATTCCCGGAAATCGAACGAACAACGGACTTGCTGGCGGAGAACAATCCCATGCTTCAGGCGGGCTCGTCTGAGCCACAAGTGCTCGATATTGACACCTCATCGTTTACCTCACGGCAAATATCCAAGGCAACTGGGCCACTGCAGATCGCCCATGGTGACGTTTGCAGAGCTGTCGGCTATTGCCGGAACATTGGGTTGTATCAGCAGCCGGTAGAGAGCTTTGCAAAATGCCATGAAGACCGAGCATTTCGCTGGTTATTGCGCAGCCCAGGGGAGCCGATTTCGATTCCGGGTGTATTCCGGATTCGGCACGTTGCGAAAGGGCGGTATAGCGGCAGTGAAACCCGCAGTCGGCTCAGAACCTGGTTGCGGGTTTGGCAGTCACGTCGGCGGGACAGGAGCGCGAAATGATGGATGCAGCGCCGTCATTCATCCTTATAACGCCCACTTGGTCTGGCGATCTTGAGCACTTCAGGCTGTTACGAGCCTCGATAGAGCGCTCTGGGTTGCGGGATATTCCGCATGCAACCGTCGTCCAGGCTGAGGATAGGCATGCCTTCAGTGGTTTTGAGGGCGGTTCTCTTACTATGCTCAGTACAGCCGACGTTCTACCTGCAGCACTAGAGCAAAGGCGGCTGAAGGCACGGGCTTATGAACGACTGTTCGGGCGCCATGTCACCCGTATTGCCGGAAGCTTGTCCAGAAAAATCGGTGTGCCGTCCTGGCCGCACTACACCGGCTGGCACACCCAGCAGATATGTAAACTCAAGCTGGCGGCGGAGTCTGAATGTGACTATGCGGTTGTTATTGATTCTGATGTGGTTGTCTGCCCGGATGCAACGCCAGCGGAGCTCTTGCCTGCAGGGAGTGCCATCGCCTGTTATGCCACATGGGGCTCGCCAGAAAGTCTGATTTCAAAAGTCCGGAACTGGGTGAATCAGGCGAGTCTCTTGGTCCATGCAAAGCCTGAACATAATGGCCGCATCAATGATTACTTTGATACTCCTTTTATAATCCATGTGCCGACCCTGAGAGCCTTGTTTGAGTGGCTTGAATCGGAACATGGTGAGCCTTGGTGGAGTGTTTTGCTTAAGCAACCTCCGCGTAGGTGGTCTGAGTTTGCAACCTACAAAGCATTCCTGGCTCGTAGACAGACGGAATATGGCCAGAATGTCGTTTGGGCAGATACAGGGCATATCCGATATATTTTCGATACCAGCGATGCAGAGCGCCTTTCTCACGAAGTGGCTTTGTGCTTCAAGGACCCCTCTATAAAATTCGTGACTATTCATTCCCAAAGTACGGGGCGGAAATTATGGTCGGTTGAGGATTGGTCTGGCCAGCTTATGAATTTGATTACTACACAGGACGGGCTGAATGACTGACGTTAAATGTTCGCAGCATGCTGAATGGACAGGGCAGTATCCTTTGGTTCTTGTGGTTAGTCTCGTGCGCGCAGCTGAGAGAAGGGCAGCCATTGAAACTCAATTCGCCTCACTTGAATTAGAGTTTGAGTTCTTCGATGCGGTTGATGGAAAGGACGGTCACGCGCTGTTTGATCACTACGACCCGGTGAAGGTCAGGTCGATCGGCGGAAAGCCGCTTACATATGGACAGCTGGGTTGTTTCGCAAGCCACTTTCTGATTTGGCAGAGGTGCATAGCCTCCAAGCAGCCAATAGTGGTGCTTGAAGACGATGCGCAAATTTTCCCAGCGCATTTCAAAGAGTTTTTACGGTCGATTTCGCTTCTACCGAATAGCGTGGAGTGTGTTCGGTTATTTGAGAATAAAGCACGGAATAACCAATATTATCCCGTCATGGAGCTCGGAAGCCTTCAGCTAGGAAAATATCTCCGAGGGCACATAAGTACTACAGGTTATTATTTGACGCCCACAGCAGCGGAAAAGCTTGTGGCTTATTGCCAGAGTTGGGTAGAGCCCGTAGATCGCCAGATGGATCAGTTTTGGGCCAATGGCGTAGAATGCTATGGCATAGATCCCCCATGTCTCACACATGACCCGGAGCAGGATTCCTTTATGCCCTGGGGGGATGAGCAGAAGGCAAAGCGATCTCTCCGAAGTTACATCAACTGGCGCTCATATATGCTTAGGCAGAAGGTCGGCAGAATTATTCACAACGTCCAATATTTCCTGAGAGCTAGACCTGGAAAGGCACGACCCCAAGAATTCAGTCGTTAGCTGAGAGCGGTTATGCGTCAGAACGGCAATGTTTATGCCTTCGCGGTGGGAACTGCAATTTCACAGGAATAACTATGTCAGCTAGCATCACATTCTGTATCTTCTCGTTCAATCGCGGCGCCTTTCTGAAAAACTGCATTGATTCCATTGAGGCTGCCATTGATCAGCCCGAAATTGTTATATTCGACGACGATAGCAACGACCCGCAAACTCTTGAGTTCCTTGCTGGCATTAAAGACCGCCATCAGGTTGTGTTACCGGAAAAAAAGGGCAGCATCAAGCATGGCGGGTTGTACCACAACATGCAGAATGCCTTGGTTAAGCTGAAAGACCGGAACCTTCTTTGTTATCTTCAAGACGATACTCAGTTGGTAAGACCCATACTGGGGCATGAGGTGATAGAGCTCAATAAGCTGTTTGAATCGAACCCTGCTGTTGCCTTCATTCATCCATGCTTTATCCGGGGTGTCGATCAGTTAAAGCGACCACTGATTCCAGAGCCGGGGCCTGATGCGTCAGTTTTCGTGCGCAAAAATATGGGGCAAAGTGCAGGGGTTCACTATTCCGACCTGGTTATGTTTAAGCCTGCGCGCCTGCTCGCAGCTGGTTGGGAATTTCACCAGTCTGAGCCAGCTAACGATAGTCAGGCCAAGGCGTCTTTCGGCCCTATGTTGTATCTCTGGGCGCCATTTGCCATGTGGTTGCCTGAGGTGCCTGCTTATCGTGGTAAAAGTAAAACGTTAGGCTTGAAGCTTGCGGAGAAGCGTAAGAGGTGTGGATTTTATCCCTTTCGTATGTGGACAGAGGAGCAGGCTTCACGTTTTTTGGCGACGTCCAGTGAGAAGGTGCCCCCCATCGCCGAGCAGTTTCTGGACTGTGAGGGGGAGACGCCTGCCAAGCCGTGGACCTATAACCCTCTTACGGGCTTGAGCATGCTCAAGCATCTCAATAATATTGAGGTTGCTCTCAAGCGATGGCTGCCGATTATACGGAAATGATCGGCCAGCCAGAGTTCGCCCGAGAAACGGGATGATAAACATTCAAACTAATGGTTCTTACTAAATATGCCCCCCAAAATTGTCGTCATAAGCCTAGCGTCGGCTCTCGAGCGCCGAGAGAAAATCTCTCAGCAATTACAATCCCTCGATCTCGAGTTTTCTTTTTTTGATGCGGTTAATGGAAGCAAGGGGCATGACCTTTTTCGACATTACAACTCAATAAAGCGTCGGCGAGAAGAGCCTGACGATATGTCTCCGGGACAGCTTGGGTGCTATGCCAGTCACTATCTGATTTGGGAGCAGTGCGTAGAGTCAGGGCGTCCGATAATTGTTCTTGAAGATGATGCACTGTTATTCCCGGAACGCTTTGGCACTTTTGTAAATGTCACAGAAAAGCTGCCCGAAAACCTCGAGTGTGTCAGGCTATTTTCTCCTTTGCGAAAGAAGAGTACACCTCTGAAGCGAGTGTTTGAGATCAGCAGTATCGAGGTGTTCAAATACTCCAAAGGACACAAAAGCACCACAGGTTATTATCTAACCCCAACCGGGGCTGAAAAGTTTCTCCGGCACGCAAGAGAATGGACTCAGCCAGTGGATTTGGAGATGGATGAGTTCTGGAAGCATGGTGTGGAGAACTATGGTGTGCACCCGGCATGCCTGACTAATGATCAAGAATTTGACTCCATGATTGGTTACGCCAAACAGAAATCGAAACGTGATCTCAGTGTAACGCTTTATAGGAAGGCGAAGCATCTGAATGAAGCCGTTGCACGCACGGTTCATAACCTGAAGTTCCGGTTGCGGTGATATCAATGCAGCAAGAGGCAAAAAACACCAGCGAGATAATTCATGGAATTTGGCTGGGTAAGAAGATGTCGCCGCTTGGCCATGCTTGCGTAGATGACTGGAGAAAACAGGGTTTCAATTACAGGTTGTGGACCGAATCGGACACGGAAATTCTTCAATGGATAGAGGGGTGCCGGTTTGCACGCGAGTGTTTTCGTCGAGGCCTGTATGCGTTTGTTACTGACTACTTGCGACTAAAAATTCTTCAAAAGTTTGGAGGACTGTATCTCGATCTAGACGTGACAATACGCAGGAACCCTTTTCCCCTTTTCCAGGATTTGATGTTCGCGGTGGGGTATGAGGCCGACTCGAGGATTGGTACATGTGCTATTTTCGCACAGAAAAATTCGAAAATTCTGGCGGAATTAATCTCCTTCTACGAGGCTGGAATATGGACATCCCCTTTATATATCGGCCCACATATTTTCACGGAGATTTTGATCGACAGCAGCGTTTGTGATTTGGAACCTTCGAAGATCTTCCCTCGGCACTATTTTAACCCTTACCAAGGTGAGGATATCTTTTTTGAGTGCACTGCTGACGCTTATCTCGTGCATTGGTATCAGCACAGCTGGAAAAGGTCTCGAAAAATGGTTTTCTTGAAGGCCAAGCACCTTGGGTTCTGGGGGAGGTTTTATACATGGCAAAAGTATTTTTTCCAGGTGAGGCTACGAGGATGAAAAGTGCTCGTGTTTCTCAGAGCTGAAAGAAAAGCTGTAGATGACCCCGTAGAAAACTGTAAAGACGTATATCCCATCCCACATATAGAAAAATGACTCGAAAGTATTGATAGTGAGCCAGATGATAAGGGTGAAGATGGAAAATATTACCCATTTAGCCCCTTCTGCCCCTTTCTTTTCTCTGATGATCCTGGCGACAGGGAAGATAATAATAAAATAGATTAATGTCGCACCCACTATGCCATAGCTTAGAAGAGTCTCAATGTGGGAGCTGTGAAGGTGTTTGAATTCTGACCTGACCCACCCGGGAAGACTTTCAGCCGCTACGATTACATCTTCCTTTATGTCTTCTCCGTTGCCAAAAACTGGACGTTCTGCAATCCAGTGACTCGCTTCGAACCACGAATGAATTCGTATCCCGATGCTTGTGTCATTGGGTATTTCTGAAATGTCGCCGTGCGTAATTTTACTAAGAGTTGAGCTCTCTGCACTGGCGCGGTTTTGCACTACGTCGAGGTTCGTAGCAAGTGCTCCGATGATACCGATTAATGCATACAGGATAACCATCGGGGCTATCCGAATCTGGATAGTTCCGGTCGCTTTCAATAGTGCAGGTGCAAGCCCTACGCATATAGCAATAGGTAGCCATGCTTGGCGAGACTGTGCAGCTATTGTTATCGCTATGAATATGGCTATAAATAGCAGAGACACCAGCTTTTTAATGATTTCCAGTCTTCGGCTTAAATGAGTGTTTGAAAACATCAAGAAAATGGATGCGAGAAGACCGAACGCCGCTATCAATGAGGTGTGCTGGGCGTTTCGTAGTCCAAAACTTACCCTCACACCGGAAGCAGCACGATTGAGTTCTTCTGTGAGCTCTGCGGGAGCTGTTATGAATAAAAGTAGAGCGCCACAGCAGTAGGCGAGCAGAACCAATGCTATGCGCTGCTCATTGCCCTGTATCCAGTATGCCAGGAACCAGAATATGAAAAAGGTATAGAGGCTGAAAGGAGAGGGAGTCGGCAGGGCGAGCTCAGGAATAAACAGGGTGCTGTTCAGCCACGACGCGGTTGGCACGATCAGCGAGATCAGAAAGAGGCGCGGATAAGCATCAGTTTTCATGTGGTGACCGGCTTTAAACGCGTGATACAAAGTACCCAAAACAAGGAGCCCCAGCGCAACATCGCCGATATCGCGATAGGATCGTTTGAAAAGAATAAACAATACGACGCAAGCGAGCATCAAGAGCTCAAGATACGGCTTTGGGGCTTCAAGCTTTTGGATGAATTTTTTGGGTGAGGTTTGGATGGCTGTCACAGTTGGGATGCTTTATCGGTTTCTATATTCGCAGAAGGGGGCAGCTGTTCTATGCCATTTTGGGTCGTCAATATCTTATTTGCTTCAACGCCACGTCGAAAATCTTTGTTCTTTTTTACTAAAACGGGATCAACATACCCTCTCTTATGATCCAGATGAATCACGATCGCGTTATAGCGAACGTGCTTCGGTTTGATGCCGTTGTTAATCAGTCTCACACCAAACTCCCTGTCTTCACCGCCATAAGCCATGGTCTCATCAAAGCCATTTACTGCAAGAACATCTGCCTTCCAGGCGGAGCCATTGGAGCCTTTAAATCGGCACCGGGTTGGTGTCAGAGTGTTGTACATTTTTGCCTGCCAGCGGTTAGCAGTCAGTTTGCTGTTTTTGTAGCTTGTTTTAAGGCCATGCTGTTTTAGCCATGCCAGATCGAAACAGCGGCCAGTTAGAATGTCATCTTTCGAAATGGCGTCGCTCGTGCCCATTGGCAACTTGTGGTAGCCGCCCGAGAGAAACCGGCCAGGAGCCGCTTCGCTGGCGTGCACTTCAAGAAAGTCATTTCTGGGGATGCAGTCACCGTCCGTGAATACCAGATAATCAGCGCTGGCTTCCAGAACCGCTTTGTTGAGAATTCGGCATTTGCGGAAACCGTTGTCGGTTTGCCAGACATGCTTGATGGTCATGCCGGTTTCTGTGCGCATCTTGTCAATCAGTGCGCGGGTGTCATCGCCCGAACCATCGTCTGCCATAATGATTTCGAAGTCTTTGTGAGACTGTACGCTGTAGCCCCAAAGCACTTTTTCCAGCCAACGGGGGGAGTTGTAAGTGCTTATGATGACAGATAGCTTCATGTAAATTGTCTCACATCGAAATGTGTATAAGATGGCTCGAACATATGTTGAGCAAGGTGCGCCAGCGACTTGATAGGGAGCGCAGCACCCCGGGAATTTCCGGGCAAGTGTATCGCGTGCCGGGGTATAACTGAAGTGCGTGAATACTCACACGAGGTTGTCAGATGAAAGTATGCCAAGTGATGGCCGGCGATGGGGACGGCGGTCTGGAAAATCATTTCGTTGAGCTGAGCCGCGGTTTGGCAGGCTTGGGTTGCGATGTTGTTGCCATAGCCCACGAAAAGTACCGAGCTCGTTTTGAGTCGCCGGTAAGGTTTATCTCACTTGATCTTAGCGCTGGGCGCCGTAACCCCGTTCTTCTGGCTCGGCTTGCCCTGATTTTGCGAAGGGAGGCACCGAACATTGTCCATGCCCATGCAAACAAAGCGGTAGAGATGCTGGCACGTGTTCGGGCGGTGGTGCCAGGGTATCGGATTGGTTCCATTCATAGCCGCAAGAGTTCCACCAGAATGTTCTCCCATATGAACACGGTCATTGGAGTAAGCAACGGTGTCGTTTCGAACGTTGATCACCCTGATTTGCGGGTTGTTTACAATGGGATGATGCCTTATTCCAGCCCCTCAATGGATCGAAAGGCACTCGCGCAAGCCTTCGGTTTAGACCCGGATATGCGAATTTCGCTGGCGGTTGGCAGGCTGGTGCCAGTCAAGGCATTGGATAATCTGATTCTGGCATGGCGGCCCAGTCATGGGCAGTTGGTTATTGTTGGGGAGGGGCCCGAGCGAACCAGACTTGAGGCAACTATTCGTCGGCAGGGGCTTGAGCAATGTGTGAAGCTGGCTGGTTTTCGGGCAGATGTTCGCGGAATGATGCAAGCGGCGGACCTTCTTGTGTTCGCCTCTCACCGGGAGGGCTTCAGCTATGTTCTGGCTGAAGCTTTATTAAGTGGCCTGCCTGTGCTGTCTACCAGGGTGCCGGGTGCAGAAGAAGTGCTACCCCAAGACTATCTGGTTGAATGCAATAATATCGATGCGCTTAGTTGCAAATTAACCTGGCTGGCAGAGAACCCTGACGTTGCCAGACAGAGCCAGCGTCCGGTTTTTCTATGGGCTCAGCAAGCGCTTACGTTTGACAGCATGGTTGCGGAAACTTTTGGTATTTACAGAGAAGTGATGGGCACAACGTGACTATGCTCAAGGTTTTGATTCTATCGGACGGTGTCCCTGGCCATGTGAGCCAAGCGCGGGGTCTGGTGGATTGGCTTTCGACGCGCTATGAGCTTGTTTGCGTCGAGCAAACAGTGGCATTGCGTGTCAGATCACTGTCTCGGCTTTTGTTGCCCTATGTGCTCAGAATCAACCGTGCCGGCCCGCACATTGGTACAGTTTTCTATGACTCTGGCATGCTCGGCTCTGAGACTACGCGCCCGGATCTGATTGTGTCCGCGGGTGGTAATACGTCGTTTTTGAATGTAGCACTGGCTCGAAAGTGGTCTGTGCCCAATATCTTTCTGGGCTCCGGCCGCAGGCTGCATTCGAGTGAGTTTTCGGCGCATCTGACGCTCGAGCCAACGGGGCAGTCGCACAACATCGTTATGGATCTGGTTCCAACAGCAACGAATCCGAGCGAGCCGGCAGAGAATGGGGGTGCGCTAAGAGATAGGCTGCAACTGAAGAATAGGCAGCCACTTTATAGTCTTGTTGTCGGTGGTGATGGTGCCGGTTATTCTTTTGATGAAACCACATGGAGCCAGATTGGTGGCTTGGTTGAAGGTTTGTCCAGGCGCGATAATTGCCGGTGGCTTGTGACGACTTCCCGGCGCACTGGCTGCGCTGGTGAGCAGTTACTAAAGAAGGCTCTGCCGGTTTCACTGTTGGCGGATTCGGTTTGGTGGAGTGAATCGCCGAGAAAGGTAATGAATAGCTATTTGGACGCGTCAGATGCGGTGTTTGTTACTGCGGATAGTATGACAATGATCAGTGAAGCCATCGCGAGCCAAAAGCCGACAACTGTTCTGAAGCCTGCGGATGGAAAGCCGCCTGAGCGTTATCATAAAGCGCTTGAGCGGTTTGAGTTGGCAGGATATTGCAAGCTGTGGACGTTAGGGGCGGCCATGCCCAGTTTGCCAGCCAACGCCAATATCGATAATCATGCTCGAGATCTTTTGCTCTCACGACTGGAACAGCAGATCCCCAGCTTACTTCGACACTCTTTGGCATCTAGTGCGCGTTAATTTAGAGTGGGCTGATTCTGGCTTTTGCTTTAAGGAGATTCTGGTAAACCTCCAGTGTCGCCTCCGTCTGCGCTTGCAGCCGAAACCGATAAGGAATTTCGATATCTGATGTTTCGCTGTTTAGCAGCCTTACTGCCACCCTGGCAAACTCATGGGTGTCATCAGGTGTCACAAGCCCATCCCGAAAACACGCCTGCAGTGTTTCTGCGGCACCGCCACGGTTAAACGCAACTACCGGCGTGCCGGAGGATAGCGCTTCGGTGACTGTGCGGCCGAAGGGCTCGGGCTTTGTCGACATGTGGCACACCAGGTCGGCGAACAGATAGAGTTCCGCCATATCGTCCCGCTGCCCAAGGAAGGTTACCTTGTCGGTAAGCCCGAGCTTCGTGCGGTGCTGTTCGAGTTCCTGCATGAAGCGCTCTTTGCCGGGCTCTGCACCGCCAACAATAATGCCGTGGCAGTCTGCCTGTTCGCGGGTGATTTCTGCCATGGCTTCAAGAAACTGCAGCTGGCCCTTCCAGCGGGAAATCCGCCCCGGCATCATGAGAATCCGTTTGTTCTCAAGGTGTGGGAATTGTGTAAACAGTGCTTGTCGCCATGCGTCGTTCAGCTCTCGTTGTTGAAAGTATTCCACATCCACGCCGCGCTGTATCACGGTCAACTGTTGCTCTGGCACCTTATAGTTTTCGGTAATGTAGCTGCGCACACAGTTTGATACTGCGATGACATGGTCGGATTTTGCCATGATGGCGCTGTAGGGATTCACGGAGTACATGCCGTGGAAGGTTGAAATAATCAGTGGCTGCTGGCGCGCCGGCAACCCTTTACATGCCAAACGCACGATCCAGGCCGGCATGCGCGAGCGCACGTGGATAATGTCTGGTTGCAACTCCCGTATCAGGTTTCGCATGGGGCGAATTTGCCCAAAAGACGCAGGTGATTTGCGATGAATGGGCATTTTGACGTGGGTTGAGCCCTGTTCCTCAAGGCGCTCCACCAGAGGGCCGCCACTTGATATAACATAGGATTCGTGGCCGTGCCGCACAAGGTCAGCCGCAAACTCAACAGTTCCCCGTTCTACTCCGCCGCTGTAGAGCGCCGGTAATGCCTGAAGAATTCTCAAGGAATCGTCCTCTTTGATCTTTTCTGCTTTTCAGTACGTGGGGTAAGCCAGCGCTGAATCACCCATTGAGCCGCTCGGTCTGCTTCCCAGAAAGGCTCTTCCTGGCCAGTTTTGCCCCCCATCACTGTTGCATGATCGCTCCAGCGTGCTACATGGCCCGCTGCAACCAATTGTTGCACGCCTTTGACTACACGGCTTTCGGAACGCTCAGGTAGCTGGAACAACCCGGTTGGCACGCCGGATGTGGCAGCCTCACACGCCATGGACATGCTGTCAGGTGTTACCCAGATGGCCCGGGATGCCGCAATGTTGTGGGCTAGCCAGTCTTCATGGGTTTTGTCAGGGTCTGCTACGGTAATTTTGAGGCTGGCGAGCTCGCTCACTCTCTCCCTGAGGGCTTGCGGTGTTCTTCTTGAACCGCTGATCGTCCATCGCCATTGGGGGTATTCTCCGATCAGATTTATAACTTGCCCGAAAACAACGTCATCGTCCCAGTTGTAATGGGGTGACGGGCCGCCGAGTAACAACAAGGCTTCGGGCTTTTCGGTAATTCGGGCAAGGGGAGTGACTGTGTTAATGGCACCTTCTGTAATCAGTGTGTCTCCGTCAGGTGCAATGCCATCATGGGCAGGAATGATGGCCCCGTCGATCCAGCTGCGCGGGAACCCGGGTTTCATGATGACCAGAGTTTTGGTGTTCCTGAGCCGCCGCAAGGACAGCAGCAGTTTGTGAGTGCCTGTGCCGGCTGCGATGATCAAGTCAGGGTGGGGGAGGGACTTGTCCAGCGCAGGCGGAATCGCCAAAAGTGCGCGCCACAATGGAATACGGATATCTGGCGCTGATAACCAGAACAGGCTTGCGCCAACTTTTACCCGTAGCCGATTGCCAAGGCCCTTTAACTGATTCCGGTGCCCGGGTTTATTGTCTGTGAGCAGCCAGATTACAGGTGCCGCTTGAGTGCTATTTGTCGCCATAAAAACCTGGGTCGTTTATATCTGGCCGCGTTTTGAAGCGGCGGTGCATCCAGAGGTACTGGTCGGGCGCTCGCCGAATCTCACGCTCGAGAATCTGGTTGATCTCAGTCGCATCCTGCATGTCATCGCCGCCCGGAAAAGGCTCCAGCGGGGGGTGAAAGTAAATGTCGTAACCGGGTTTATCCTGCCGCCGGAAGTGGCTGAATGGAACCACCATACAGTGGCTGCGCGCAGCAATACGAGATGTGGCCGTGATGGTGCCAGTCGGTATGCCGAAGAATGGCGCGAAAACAATATCCTTGCGGCCATAGTCCTGATCTGTGGCGTACCACACAGTGCGATTTTGTTTAAGGCTGCGGAACAGGCCGCGAAGATCCCGTGCACCCAGAGCGGTCCCATACCGGCGCTCCCTTGCGCGGGTCATGATGGCATTCATCAATGGGTTGTTGTGGTCTCGCTGCATTACGTCTGCTTCAATGTACTCGGTAACCAGGCTACCTCCAAGGTCCAGGGTGCTGTAATGGCCGCCAAGCAAGAGCACACCGTTGCCTTTGGCCAAAGCGCTGTCCAAATGCTCCTTTCCGTGCACTTCCGTTATCCCCATAAGCTTTGCCGGGTTCCGAAACCAGGCTATGCCCAGCTCCATCAGGCCGATTCCATTTGCGATAAAACTATTACGAACCAGCGCACCTTGTTGTGCCTGCGTGAGCTCAGGAAAGCACAGTCGTATATTGACCTCGGCAATATGGCGCCGCCGCTTGGCAAAACGCCATGCGAGAAGACCTATGCACTTGCCAAGCCACCACTGGAAGCGAATGGGAAGCTGGGCCGCGCACCACATAACAGCAATTCCGATCCAGGTCGGCCACCAGCGGGGGTGGCGATAGGCTGAGTAGTCTGTATTTCGCGCCTGGTTGCGGTGTTTTTTCTTCACTTGAAAATCTGTCCTGCTAGCTCAGTGAGTTGCTGCTTTGGCTATGTTGCCCAGCATGGTCAGTCGGAAGCAAATTATCAGGGTTTGCGCTATGATACCGCACTGATTTGCAGGGGGTACTGCGTGCTTCAACTTATCTATTCACAACTTATACGCCTGGCGTTGCCGTTTATTCTTCTGCGTCTGTGGTGGCAGGGCCGCCAAGCACCCGAACTCCGCATTAATTGGCAGCAGCGCTTGGGGTTTGTGCCCCGAGCCAGCGGCACGGTTGTTTGGGTGCATGCTGTGTCGGTAGGTGAAACCATTGCCGCTGCGCCCATGGTGCGAAGACTGCTCGCTCGCAACCCCAATATTACTATCCTGATGACTGCCATGACCGACACCGGCCAAGCACAGGCCATGAAAATGTTCGGCGATCAGGTGCAGTATGCCTATGCCCCCTATGATACCCCCGGCGCGATTCGGCGCTTCCTGAACCGGGTTAATCCCAGAATACTGGTTATTATGGAAACGGAGATATGGCCGAACATGATTCGCCAGAGCCGGTCCCGTGGGGTTCCTGTCTTCCTTATCAACGCCCGGCTTTCCGAGCGCTCTGCGCTGGGTTATGAGCGCGTCAAACGCCTGGTTGCGCCGATCATGCGCAGTATTAGTTGGGTGGCTGCGCAGGCTGAAAAGGATGCGGAGCGTTTTCGACGAATAGGAGTTGCGTCATCCAAAGTAGCTGTTACTGGCAGTGTAAAATTTGATGTGGATATTCCTGACTCAGTGCGGGCAGCATCGCGGGTACTAAAGAGCAGTCTATCTGTTCGTCCTGTATGGATTGCCGGTAGCACCCATGAAGGTGAGGATGCCCAGTTGCTGGCGGCACACACGCAACTTTTGCAGCATAGGGCCGATGCACTATTGATTGTCGTGCCTCGCCACCCTGAGCGCTTTGAGTCTGTGGCAGAGCTGATCAGCAAGCAGGGGTTCTCTCTGGCGCGTCGATCTTTGGGGGATGAACCCTCGAGTGCTCAGGTATATCTGGGCGACACCATGGGTGAGCTGATGATGCTCTATGGCGCCAGTGATGTGGCATTTGTGGGTGGCTCATTGATTGAGCGTGGCGGACACAATCCTTTGGAGCCGGCGGGTTGGGGAATTCCCGTTGTTTCCGGACATAACGTATTCAATTTTGAAACCATCTACGAACGGCTTCTTGATGATGGTGGGGTAACCATGGTTAGCGATGCTGATGAGCTGTTTTGCCACCTGCGCGCACTGTTCAGTAATGCTGACGAGCGCCTAGCCAGTGGCCAGCGCGCATTGTCGGTGGTCAACAAGAACAGGGGCGCATTGGATCGGGTCGTTGATGGGATTATCGAGCGGGTTTGAATCGGATTGGCGTAGGGAGTCTGCACGTTGTGGGTGGGGAGGCGTACTCCCCACCCTGTCTTGATCTTCGTTCTGGCTGCGTAACTTAGCGAGTCGGGTCTTGCAGAGTTTCTTTGTCGTTAGCCAGAGCCTCAATCCCGGGGGCCGTGGCGCTCAGCCACTCGTTCAGCTCAATAAGGTCCCTCGGGCTAAGCGTGCCGGCAGCCTGCTTTAGCCGAAGGGTATTTGTTACATAATCGTAGCGAGCATTGGCATAATCATTCAGTGCCACGTAGTAGGCGCGCTCTGAATCCAGTACCTCGACGATGTTGCGGGTGCCGACGTCATACCCCGCACGGGTCGCGTCCAATGCGCTGCGACGGGAAATAATGGTTTGCTTCAACGCAGATGCGGTCTCTACGTTGTTGTTTACGGTCAAGTACAGGCTGCGGGTGCTCACTCTTACGTCGCGGCGTGTTGTGTTCAGATCTTCCTGAGCTACCGTTACCAGCGAACGCTGCTGCCGAACGCCAGCTTGAGTACCGCCACCCATATACAGCGGTACGTTAAGCTCAAGGCCGATAACACCCTGGGTTCCTTCCTGTTGAGTTTGCTTGGCGCCATCAAGTTCAGTTTGTCCATAGGAGGCGACCAGGTCGAGCGTCGGCATATGACCGGATTTTGCGACATCCAGATTAGCTTCGCTTGAATCCAGCACTGACATCGCAGCTTGTATCGCCCAGTTCTGTTCAAGAGCCGTCATTTCCCACGCGGACGGGTCCATGGGCTCTGGCTGCCCCAAGGGAAAGTTCTGACGCAAGTTCTGCAAGTCTTCGGAGTATTCGCCTGTAAAACGAGCCAGTTGCTCCCGAGCGATATTCGTCTGGTTTTCCGCCGCTATCCTTATGCTTCTGGCATCGTCATAGCTGGCGCGGGCTTCATAAACTTCTGTGATGGCGATCAGGCCAACATCAAAACGCTCTTGTGCCTGTTCGTATTGGCGGCGAATTGCTGCCTCGCCAGCCCTGGCAGTTGTTACCGTGTCTTGCGCCCGCAACACGTTGAAATACGCCGTGGCGACATCAAGAATCAGTTGCTGCTGCGCCAGGTTGTATTGAGCTTGCGCGGCTTCCGTCTGGAATTTGCTGGAGTCATACCGAAACCAGTTGTCCGCACGGAAAACGGGCTGAGTCAGGCGCACGCCGTAGTTGAATGCTTTATAGCTGTCCCCCTGGCCATTCTTGGCATCGAAATCCGTGTGGTTTGCATTTGCGTAGGCGCCAATTTGGGGCAGCAGAGTACTTTTGCTGATGTCGCTGCCTGCCTGCTGGGATTCAAATCTGGCCTGGGCTGCCGCGATGCCGGAGTCGTAAGAGAGTGCTTTCTCATAGGTCTCAACCAGATCTAGGGAAAGGGCCGGCTGAGCCGCCAATAGGCCGATAAGTCCGGAAAGCAATCGTTTCTTCATTATTACTCCTGAGTATGTGTGCGCGCCTACGCCCACCTGGGGCGCTGAAAAGGAATGCCAGATTGTCCCACGGTGACATGGGAGCAACATCGGTAATGGCATGGTTAAACAAGCCGGCTGAAACAATTTGACCATTATGGACAATAATTACGCTCAGCTCTACACTTGCATACAGCACTCACTTTGAGTGCTATAGATTACAGACTCGCGTCTTGACGGGGTGCTGGCTGTTTGACTTGTTCAGATAGCCGGCTGAGATTGCATCGCAGAACCCGCGACCTGATCCGGATAATACCGGCGTAGGGATTGAGACCAAGCTATCGAAGAGCCAGGAACACCTGCAAACTCTATGGTGTCGGCTCCCTCCGTCATGCGCGACCCGAATATCCAATAAAATTCCGGGAGCAAATGATGACCGATCTGCCAACTTACCTCAGTGATTCCGCGCGCGTAGATTCTGCTGCGGTTCAACCCTTGCCGGGCTCACGTAAAATATACGTTCAGGGTAGTCGTTCTGACCTGCGGGTGCCTATGCGTGAAATATCCGTGCAGGATACGCCCACAGAAATGGGTGGCGAGAAAAACCCACCGGTGGTGGTGTACGACACCTCCGGCATATACACAGACCCTGACGCCACAATCGATCTGCGCAAAGGCCTTCCGGCCATCCGCGCTGCCTGGATTTCGGAGCGTGAAGATACCGCACCTTTGTCCGGCTACACCTCGGAATACACCCGCCGCAGAATGAAAGACCCTCAGCTTGACCCGCTTCGTTTTATGGACGAACGCAAGCCTCTCAGGGCGCTGGCAGATAAAAACGTTACCCAGATGCACTACGCCCGCAAAGGCATCATTACGCCGGAGATGGAATACATCGCCATACGGGAAAACATGAAGCTGCAGGAAGCTCGAGAGCAAGGCTTGGCAGATGATCAGCACCCTGGCCAATCTTTCGGAGCCAGTATTCCAGCAGAAATTACCCCCGAGTTCGTGCGCAGCGAAGTGGCCCGGGGCAGGGCAATTATCCCTGCCAACATCAATCACCCGGAATCCGAACCGATGATCATCGGCCGCAACTTTTTGGTGAAGATCAACGGCAACATCGGTAACTCAGCGGTTACCTCTTCAATTGAAGAAGAAGTGGAGAAACTCACCTGGGGCATCCGCTGGGGTTCCGATACCATCATGGATCTCTCCACCGGCAAGAACATTCACGAAACCCGCGAATGGCTGATCCGCAACTCACCGGTTCCCGTTGGCACAGTGCCTATCTATCAAGCTTTGGAAAAAGTAGGCGGTGTAGCAGAAGACCTCACGTGGGAAATCTTCCGGGATACATTGATTGAGCAAGCAGAGCAGGGCGTAGACTACTTCACCATCCACGCCGGAGTGCGCTTGCACCATGTGCCCATGACGGCAAAACGCACCACAGGCATCGTCTCCCGTGGCGGCTCCATCATGGCGAAATGGTGTCTGGCTCACCACAAAGAAAGCTTTTTGTACGAGCACTTCGAAGATATCTGCGAAATCATGAAAGCCTACGACGTCTCCTTCAGCCTAGGAGACGGCCTGCGCCCCGGCTCCATAGCCGATGCAAACGATGCAGCCCAGTTCGGCGAACTGGAAACCCTGGGCGAACTCACCAAAATTGCCTGGAAGCACGACGTACAATGCATGATCGAAGGCCCCGGCCACGTGCCCATGCACCTGATCAAAGAAAATATGGACAAGCAGTTGGAGTGTTGCGACGAAGCTCCGTTCTACACCCTTGGGCCGCTGGTCACCGACATTGCTCCGGGCTACGACCACATAACCTCTGGCATAGGCGCTGCCATGATCGGCTGGTTTGGCTGCGCGATGCTTTGCTACGTCACCCCGAAAGAGCACTTGGGGTTGCCAAATAAAGACGACGTAAAAACCGGCATCATCACCTACAAAATCGCCGCCCACGCAGCCGACCTGGCGAAAGGCCACCCCGGTGCCCAAATTCGCGACAACGCGCTTTCAAAAGCCCGTTTTGAGTTCCGCTGGGAAGACCAGTTCAACCTCGGCCTCGACCCAGACACCGCCCGAGCCTTCCACGACGAAACCTTACCCAAGGAATCCGCGAAAGTAGCCCACTTCTGCTCCATGTGCGGCCCGAAATTCTGCTCCATGAAAATCTCCCAGGAAGTTCGCGATTATGCGGCTGAGCATGGTATTGACGAGATTTCAGCAGTGGATGCGGGAATGAAAGAGAAGTCTCGGGAGTTCGTGGAATCCGGGAGTAAGCTTTACGACAAAGTCTGAGCATAGTTTTTCAGGCATGTGAGTTCGGAGTAAACGCAGAATTTGCTAAGGAGAATAGAGCGTAAAATAACTTACGGATGTTGATCCCGTTTTGTGTTTAAAAGCGGACAGCACAAAGTTGAATCGGTTGTGGCAAGGACGGCTTTCCAAAACTGTGCGGAGCCATGGATGGCGGAGCCAAGCGTACATGGATGTATCTACAGCGTGTTTTGGAAAGCCGTCCTTGCCACAACCAGCCCCACCCAAAGCAGGCTTGCAATAAACAACACCAACCGGCTATCGTGCAAAACCGATTTCAAAACAGAGTAAAGCATGACCAAGCCGTTCCAGTTCAAAGCCAGCGATGTCAAAGTCGAAAAGCGCGAAACCGTCTTCCAGGGCTTCTTCCGCATGGACAAACTATGGCTGACACACCCGCGCTTTGATGGCCGAAACATGCCAGAGTTTACCCGCGAACTCTTTATCCGCGGCGACGCCACCTGCGTACTCCCCTATGATCCAGAAAGAGACGAAGTTGTACTGCTTGAACAATTCCGCCTGGGCGCAATAGGGCGCGATCAGTCCCCCTGGTTGCTGGAGCTGATCGCCGGAATGAACGAAGAGGGCGAAAGCAGCGAAGAGGTTGCTCAAAGAGAAGCTGAAGAAGAAGCTGGCCTCAGCTTCAGCAAACTCGAAAAAATCTGCGATTACCTGGTGTCCCCAGGTGGCACTACAGAAATGGTTTACCTCTACTGTGGCAAAGTCAGCACCGAATCCGCGGGAGGCCTGTTCGGCCTCGAAGAGGAAAGTGAAGACATTCGTGCCCATGTGGTTTCAGCAGATGAAGCCATAGCAATGATCAGTGATGGCCGCATCAATAACGCAGCGGCAATCATCGCCATGCAGTGGCTGCAGATCAACCGTGCCAGGCTGCGGGCAGGGTGGTAGCCATGAGTGAGTGGGCAATGAAACCCAAACGTTACGTGCCGGATCTGCGCCAGCTCGGTGCCTTGTGTGATGGCAATTACCAGCGTCTTTGCAGGCTGCGCCAACTGAGAGTAGACGAAAAGCCTATATCCGACATCGAGTTACATCGGGAAAATGAATATTTGGGCCGCGTTCGAATCCAGGTTCTGCAAACAGCCCGATACACTGAAACCCTCCTGCTGGAGCAGATCCATAACAGTGGGCGCTGGCTCAACAACCCGAAGATGACGGTTCGGATATACCATGACGCCACTATGGCAGAAGTTATCAGTTGCTATCGTGACACGCAGATCGCGCCGGTTAACGACTACCCAAACCGGTTCATGCACCATCCCGATGAGAAGGTTCAGGTCAATGGTTTTCTCGCAGATTGGCTTGAGTACTGTTTGAGATTTGGACACTTGCCCTTGGAGCACGCCACCTGGACGTCAGGTGAAGGTACCCGTTGAGCTCGTTTCTCATTCATTCGATGACACGCTGAGCATTGAAAGGGCGAATGTGGTTGGCAAATTGTGCAAAATTTTGTCAACGTTGAGTCAGAATGTGACGCGGGTTCCAGTCATGAGTAATCAATCCAGTGGCTGACAACGTACACTCATTGTGATGACGTGGGAGCTAATAAAAATCAGCTGCCATTGAACCTATTCCTTAATCGATGGCTGTAAGCAGACCATAAGCATCATGACCTCAACGGAAGCCTCCCCGACACTTCGGGTACTGCAGTTAACGGATCCGCACTTGATGGCCGCCGCCGATGGCGCGTTGCTTGGTGTAAATACCCGCGACAGCCTCGAAGCAGTCATAGCTGAGGTACTCAAGACCCACGGTCAGCCAGATCTGGTCCTTGTGACCGGCGACCTTGCTCAGGACGGCTCGGAAGAAGCCTATCGCGTTCTTGGGGAGCGCCTTGGTGCGTTTAACTGCGGGTCAGCCTGGATTGCGGGTAATCATGACCAGGTAGCCAGTTTGAAAACCGTTGCTGCAGGTTACGGTGCAGACCGTCGGCATGTAATGCAGGGTGGCTGGCAATTCATTCTTCTGGACTCATCGGTGCCAGGAAAAGTTCACGGAGAGCTTTCTGAATCTGAGCTGGGGTTCCTTGAAGACATGCTAGAACAGCATCCGGATGTACCTGCGCTCGTATCTCTGCACCACCACCCCGTTGATATTGAAACGGACTGGATGACAGACATTGGCCTGCAGAATCGTGACGAGTTTTGGCAACTGATTGATCGGTTTCCTCAAGTAAAGATCGTGTTGTGGGGCCACATTCACCAGACCTTTGAGCAGCAAAGAAACGGCGTGCACTTGTTGGCTACGCCGTCCACCTGCATTCAGTTTACCTCCGGCTCACGCAAGTTCTCTGTAGATGACCTGGCGCCCGGGTATCGTTGGTTTGAGCTCCAGGCTTCCGGCGACTTCACTACGGAGGTCTGCCGGGCCCGGAGTTTCGAGTTTGAGCTGGATCAAAACAGCACCGGTTACTGAGCCGCTTCTGCCAGCTCCTGCTCTGCAACGTCACTTCCTGCGTTTTGCCCGCGAAGCTCTCGTGCTGCTGCCACCATTGCTTCCAGAGCAGGTGTGACTTCCTCCCAACGGCGGGTTTTCAGACCGCAGTCCGGGTTTACCCACAAACGCTCTGTGGGGATCCTCTCTGCCGCCTTGTTCATCAAGTCTGTTATTTGCTCCACCCGTGGAATGTTAGGTGAGTGAATGTCATATACGCCCGGGCCAATATCGTTGGGATATTCAAACCCTTTGAAAGCATCCAGCAACTCCATGGCCGAGCGTGACGTCTCGATGGTGATTATGTCGGCATCCATACGGGCAATGGCCCCGATGATGTCGTTGAACTCCGAGTAGCACATGTGGGTATGAATCTGAGTGTCATCCTGTACGCCATTGGCGCTGATGCGGAAGGCTTCGATCGCCCACTCCAGATAGGTATTCCAGTCTGACTGGCGCAGTGGCAAGCCTTCACGCAAGGCGGCTTCATCAATCTGGATAATCCCTACTCCGGCCTTTTCCAGATCCTGAACTTCTTCGCGCACGGCCAGTGCCAACTGCAGGCAGGTGTCTTTGCGTGGCTGGTCATCCCGCACGAACGACCAGTTCAAAATGGTAACCGGGCCGGTGAGCATGCCTTTCATGGGCTTGTCGGTCAGGGACTGGGCGTATTTGGTCCAGTCTACGGTCATGGCGTTGGGGCGGGTGATGTCGCCAAACAGAATGGGTGGTTTCACGCACCGTGAGCCATAGGACTGCACCCAGCCAAACCGGCTGAACACGTAGCCTTCCAGCTGTTCGCCAAAATACTCCACCATGTCGTTACGCTCTGCCTCGCCGTGCACCAGCACGTCCAGGCCCAGCGCTTCCTGTTGCTCAACACAGTAAGCAATTTCTTCATGGATCCGCGCGGTGTAGTCCTGCTGGCTCAGGTTGCCTTGGCGGAACTCCTTGCGAACCGCGCGTATTTCCGGCGTTTGCGGGAAGGAGCCAATAGTAGTCGTCGGATAAGCGGGTAGCTTGAATCGTTCCTGCTGCAGCTTGGACCGCGTGCTGAACGGGCTCTTGCGCTGGCCATGCTCCGGCGTGATGGCCGACAGGGCTTCCGCAACCGCGGGGTTGTGTACTCTTGAGGACTGGCGTCGACTCTCGATGGCGTTCTGATTGGCGGCCAGCTCTTTGGCTACGGCTCCTCGACCTTCATCAAGTGCTTTCGCCAGAGTGTTTAACTCCTGCAGTTTCTGCCGGGCAAAAGCCAGCCAGTTGCGCACTTCGTCATCCAGCGTGGTTTCACTTTCCAGATCAACCGGTACATGCAGAAGGGAGCATGAAGGTGCCAGCCAAAGACGCTCGCCCAGTTTTTCTTTTAATGGCTCCAGAAGATCCAGAGTGGCATTCAGGTCGGTTTTCCAGATGTTTCGGCCGTTGATAACACCGAGTGACAGCACCTTGTGAGCTGGAAGCCAGTCGGCCAGTTGGGACACCTCATTCGCTGCGCTGATAGCATCCAGGTGAATGCCCGCCACAGACAGTTCGCAGGCAAGTTGCAGGTTTTCCCTTAGCTCGCCAAAGTAAGTGGTCAACAGCAGTTTTACCGGAGCGGTTTTCAGTTCGTGGTAGGCGAGAATGAAAGCATGCTTCCAGTTCGCATCTAGCTCGGTAACCAGTGCCGGCTCATCAATCTGCACCCATTCAGCACCCGCATCCGCGAGCTTCGCCAGTAACTCGGTGTAGATCGGCAGCAGCTTGTCCAGTAACTTCAAACGGTCAGATTCATCTTTGGCTTTCCCCAGCCATAGATAGGTAACCGGGCCGATGATGACAGGCTTGGTGTTTACACCCTGGGCACGGGCTTCCGCCAGTTGCACCAGAATGCGATCAGCATTCAGGCTGAAGTCCGTGTCGGCACTGAATTCAGGCACTATGTAGTGATAGTTGGTGTCGAACCACTTGGTCATTTCGCCTGCATGTACGCTGCAGCAGGCGCTGTCGCTAGGGGAGCGACCCCGGGCTACACGGAAGTACTCGTCCAGTTGCGAGCCTGCATGGACGCTGGCACGCTCAGGCAAATTGCCAAGTGTCGCGCTCATGTCCAGCACTTGGTCGTAAAGCGAAAAATCGCCTACCGGTGCCAAAGCAAGGCCTGCCTGCTCTTGCCAGTTTTGCGCACGTAACTCTGCGGCGGTTTCCTGCAGCGCTTGTTCGCTGGACTGGCCGTTCCAAAGTGCTTCCAACGCAAATTTCAGTTCCCGGCGAGCGCCGATGCGCGGGTAGCCGAGGTTGTGTGTAGTGGTCATCCGGAACTCCTGAATACGTGTTTGTTGGGTTGTTGATAGGAGTTGCCAGATTAGCGTTCCGGGTCAATGAAAAATAATGGTATTATTTCAGGGTTCCATTAATTCTATTCATGGGTCGCTGAATGATTGAACGTAACCATCTGGAAGTTCTCCGGGCTGTTGACGCTGAAGGCTCCCTGACGGCAGCCGCAAGCCGCCTTCACCTTACCCAGTCCGCGCTTAGCCACTCCGTTCGCAAACTGGAGCAGCAGCTGGGAACCCCGCTTTGGTTGCGAGAAGGCCGGCAGCTCAGGCTGACTCAGGCCGGTAGCCACCTGCTGGCACTGGCTAATCGCCTGTTGCCCCAGTTCGAACATGCCGAAATGCTCATCGGCCAGTTCGCCAGAGGGCAGGCAGGCACCCTGCGTATCGGGATGGAATGCCACCCTTGCTATCAGTGGCTGTTAAAAGTTGTTGGCCCCTACCTTGAGCAGTGGCCATCGGTGGATGTAGATGTAAAACAAAAGTTCCAGTTCGGTGGCATCGGCGCGCTGTTTGGTCACGATATCGACATGCTGGTTACGCCTGACCCCTTGCACAGGCCCGGATTGGTGTTTGAGCCAGTGTTTGATTACGAGCAGGTGCTGGTGGTTGCTGCGTCCCACCGCCTCGCAGGCAAACCCTGGGCAGATGCGGCGGATCTGGAAACGGAAACCCTGATTACCTATCCCGTGGCGATCGAACGGCTGGATGTGTTCAACCACATACTGGTGCCCGCAAACATGCGCCCCGCACGCCACAAAACCATTGAGACCACAGACATCATGCTGCAAATGGTCGCCGCCGGCCGTGGCGTAGCGGCGCTACCCCGATGGCTGGTCACGGAATACAGCGACCGGCTGCGCATTGTTCCGGTAAAACTGGGCAAAGAAGGCATATCCAAACAGATATTCCTGGGCTGCCGCGAGCGAGATGTGGGTGTGCAGTATCTCGATTCCTTCATGAAGCTGGCACGAGAGGTTCGCTGGCGCTAAGGTTTCGGTTACACTGCCCAAAATTTTTGTCAGGAATTACCCTTATGAGTGAAACACCTTCTGATCTCAAATACATCGACACCCACCAGTGGGTGCGCGTACACGCTGACGGCACTGCAACCGTTGGCATAACCGACTTCGCCCAGGAGCAACTGGGTGACGTGGTTTATATCGGTGTTCCGGAAGTTGGCGAAACAGTCACCGGCGGCGAAGAAGCTGGCGTGGCCGAATCTGTGAAGTCCGCATCCGATGTGTTCAGCCCGGTAACCGGTGAGGTTCTTGAAGTTAACGAAAGCCTCGAAGACGAGCCAGAGAAGGTCAACGAAGATCCGTACGGCGATGGCTGGATGTTCAAGGTAAAGCTTGCTGATAAAGGTGAGCTTGATGGACTGATGGATGCAGATGCCTACGCCGAGCATGTAGCGGCCGCCGAGTAATTATTGGTACTGGTTCGAAAGCAGTTATAGGCACCTACAGTGTCGAAGCAGTCGGGGCGCACCTCCCAAAACTGTGCGGAGCCATGGATGGCGGAGCCAAGCGTACATGGACGTATTCA
>NZ_JAVIXR010000014.1 GCF_031157525.1 Marinobacter sediminicola | reverse complement strand
GCGCCCCGACTGCGTTCCCAGCCCGTGTGTGGGTGTCGTAAGTTAATGTATAATTCCCGCCCTATTTTTCTCTACCCTAGGTGGCAGCAATGAATTTCCCGGTTTTATATCTACGCAAAGGCGCGGAGCGCAGGCTTCGGGCTGGCCACCTGTGGGTTTACAGCAACGAAGTCGACATCCAGAGATCACCACTGACACAGTTTGAAGCCGGCACCCAAGCTGAGCTGCGTGCTTCTAACGACAAACCTCTCGGTGTGATTTTCGTCAACCCCCATGCTCTTATTTGCGGCCGACTCATAAGCCGGGACGCGGCACAGGGCATGACCCCGAACCGATTGACTCAGCGCATGGAAACAGCGCTGGCATTACGGGACAGGTTGTTTGATAAGCCCTTCTACCGCTGGGTATTTGGCGACAGCGACGGCCTGTCCGGGCTGGTTATAGACCGCTTTGGCGACACAGTCGTCGTCCAGATATCCACCGCCGGCATGGAGCTGATGAAAGAATCCATCGTCCGTGCGGTTCAGCGGTTGGCGCACCCGCAAGCCATCATCCTGAAAAACGATGGTAAGATGCGCAGCGTTGAAGGGCTGAGCTCATACGTTGAGCAGGCCCATGGCCCGGAAGCGACACTGCTTGAAGTGGAAGAAAACGGCGTGCGCTTCGAAGTGCCCCTGGAGGGCGGTCAAAAAACCGGTTGGTTTTACGATCACCGTATGAATCGTCAGCGCCTGCAGGCCTACGCGCCGGGTAAACGGGTGCTGGATGTGTTCAGTTATGTAGGCGGTTGGGGTATTCAGGCGGCATGCGCCGGTGCCGCCCAGGTTACCTGTGTGGACAGTTCTTCTGGTGCCATTGATTCGGTGCATCACAACGCCAAGCTGAATGGCCTCGATAATGTTGAAACCATCGAAGGCGATGCGTTCGATGCGTTGAAAGCGCTGGCGGAAGAGAAGGAAAAGTACGATATCGTTGTACTGGATCCGCCCGCACTTATTCCCCGCCGTCGGGATCAGAAGGCTGGCGAACAGGCCTATGCGCGGCTGAATCAGCTTGGGCTGAGGCTGCTGGAGCGGGACGGAATTCTTGTTTCTGCTTCGTGTTCCATGCATCTCTCGCAGGAAAAGCTGGTAGATATCATTCGCGGCAGTGGCCGAAAGATCGATCGCTTCGTGCAGTTGCTGGAGCAGGGGCATCAGGCGCCGGACCACCCGATTATTCCAGGCATTCCAGAAACCGACTACATCAAGTCCTGCTTCGTACGATCCCTTACCGGTTTTATGTGACCCCCTGGTCGAGCCCGCCCTCCAATAAAGCAAGGAGGCGGGCTCAGCGCGCAGTTAGCGGGGCTCAGTCGCGAAGCGTCATAACACTCCAGCCTTTGTTCCTCGCAAATTCTTCTAGCTTTGGATCCGGATCAACGGCAACCGGATTGTCCACCTTTTCCAGCAGTGGCAAATCGTTGTGTGAGTCGCTGTAGAACCAGGCGCCGTCCAGGTTTCTGTTGTGAGCGTTCAGCCAGTCGTTTAGACGAGTGACCTTGCCTCCCTGAAAGCTGGGGACGCCTGCAATTTCACCGGTGTAACGTCCATTGACCAACTCAGGTTCGGTGGCGATCAGGTGGTCAATGCCCAGCACGTCTGCAATGGGCTCGGTCACAAACCGATTGGTGGCTGTGATAATCATCAGCGTATGGCCCTGCTCCCGGTGGCTGTTCAACAGCTCATTGGCTTTGTCTTGCAGCATGGGGCGCACTTTCTTGTCCATGAACACATCTCGCCACGCCAGTAGTTCATCCATGTTGTGTGCTGACAAAGGTTGAAGCGCAAACCTGAGGTAATTCAGGATGTCCATTTCGCCATTCAGGTATTCCTGATAAAAGCGGTCGTTCGCTTGGCGATAGGTCTCGGCATCAACGATGCCTTCTTCTACAAGAAACTCGCCCCAGGCGTGGTCGCTGTCGCCAGCGAGCAGGGTGTTGTCGAGATCAAAAATTGCGAGCGTCAAACGATTACCTCCAGAGGCATAGGGCTGGCGAAAGCCGATATGTTAACACGGGTACCTGAGAGCGGCTGCGTTTGCCGAAGTCTTGGGATTCTGTAAGAATGAGCGCAACTTGGAAAAAATCCGGCCGGTACATATCTCACCGGCCTGCCGACTCTATTAAGAGGACTGTACCGTGATCGATTCAGACGGTTTCAGACCCAATGTCGGAATCATTCTGGCCAACCACCGGGGAGAGGTTCTCTGGGCAAGGCGAATAGGACAGGATTCCTGGCAGTTTCCTCAAGGCGGAATTAATCACGAAGAATCGCCGGAAGATGCGCTGTATCGGGAGCTTGGAGAGGAAGTTGGCCTGGGCGCCAGTGATGTAGAAATCATCAGTTGCACCCGGGGCTGGCTGAGGTACCGCCTTCCCCGAAGGATGGTGCGGCACAACTCGCACCCCATCTGCGTGGGTCAAAAACAGAAATGGTTCCTGCTGAGGATGTTATCACCCGATGCACAAGTGCGCGTTGATGGTACTGATTCACCGGAATTTGATGGCTGGCAGTGGGTAAGCTACTGGTATCCGTTGGGTCAGGTGGTGTCCTTCAAGCGTGAAGTGTACCGACGTGCGCTGAGAGAACTTGCGCCAAGACTGTTCTACAACATGGAGCAGTGGCACCGGAGCGAGCACAACCGGCGTTTAAAGGAACAGGCGAAATGACGGACTGACACACCCATGCTGAGCATTCTGCGAAGTCTTGTACAAGAGGTAAACAGCGCCCGGGATCTCTCGGAAGCGCTGGGTATTATCGTGTCACGGGTGCAGAAAGCCATGAACACGGAAGTCTGTTCTGTCTACTTGCTGGATCCGGTGTCCAATCGTTACATTCTGATGGCCACCGAGGGCCTGTATCTGAAAGCCGTGGGCAAAGTGAGCCTTGCGCACTCAGAGGGTCTGGTGGGTCTTGTCGGCTCCCGAGAAGAGCCAATCAACTTGGAAGATGCACCTTCCCACCCCCGTTATCGATATTTCCCTGAAACTGGCGAGGAGCGCTTTCGTTCGTTTCTGGGTGTTCCCATTATTCACCATCGCCGGGTACTTGGTGTTCTCGTTGTTCAGCAGCGCGAGAGTTCCCGGTGCTTCGATGAAGGTGAAGAAGCATTCCTGGTCACGGTTTCCGCTCAGCTTGCAGGTGTTATAGCCCACAGTGAGGCGACTGGCGCCATCAGCGGCCTTTCGCTAACCGGGGAAGAGACCCGTGACGTCAGCTTCAACGGTGTGCCGGGCGCGCCCGGGGTGGCTATTGGTCATGGTGTGGTGGTCTACCCGGCAGCCGATCTGGACGTGGTTCCCGATAAGCCAGCAGAAGATATTGACCAAGAACTGGAGCTGTTCCGGTCGGCAGTTCGATCGGTGTGTGAAGACATTGGTCAGGTTGCCAAGCGGCTCACCTCACGGCTTCGTCCGGAAGAGTTGGCATTGTTTGATGTGTATCTCCGCATGCTGGGTGATGAGGCATTGCCCGGAGAAGTCAATAATCGTATCCGGGAAGGAAACTGGGCTCAAGGGGCCCTCAAACAGGTGGTTCAGCACTACGTTCGTCATTTTGAAATGATGGACGACCACTATCTTCAAGAAAGGGCAGTCGATGTCCGCGACCTTGGCCGCCGCCTGCTTTCCTATCTGCAAGAGGGTGATCAAAAGGACCTGATTTACCCAGAGCGCACGGTTCTGGTCAGTGAAGAGTTGACACCTGCCATGCTGGGAGAGGTGCCCCGGGACCAGTTGGTGGGCCTTGTTTCAGTCAAAGGCTCCAGCAACTCCCATGTGGCCATTCTTGCCCGAGCGATGGGTGTCCCCACGGTTATGGGGTTGGTGGATATCCCGGTGAATCAGCTCGACGGCCGTGAGTTGATTGTTGATGGCTTTGAGGGGCAGATTTTCGCTTCCCCTTCGTCAGATCTCAGGGCGTTTTTTCAAACCATCTGCGAAGAAGAGGCCGAACTCGACCGCGGGCTGGAAGCACTTCGCGACAAGCCCTGCATAACCACTGATGGCCATCGGGTGCCGCTGCTGGTGAATACGGGTTTGATGACAGATGTCGTTCGCTCCCTGTCACACGGAGCCGAGGGCATAGGGCTCTATCGCACCGAAGTGCCCTTCATGATTAAAGATCGCTTTCCATCGGAGCAGGAGCAGCGGCACTATTATCGGGAGCAGTTGGAGGCCTTTGCACCCAACCCGGTAACCATGCGCACTCTGGATATCGGTGGTGACAAGGCGCTGACCTACTTCCCGATCGAGGAAGAGAATCCGTTCCTGGGTTGGCGGGGTATTCGGGTGACTCTGGATCACCCGGAAATATTTTTGGTTCAAGTGCGGGCCATGCTAAAAGCAAGCGAAGGCCTGAATAATCTACAAATCATGCTGCCGATGATCAGCAATATCTCTGAGGTAGAAGAATCCCTGCACCTGATTTACCGGGTATACCATGAGGTGCGAGAGGAAGGTTTTGACATCCACATGCCCAAGGTGGGTGTAATGGTTGAAATACCCGCCGCGGTATACCAAGTTCGCGAGCTTGCAGATCGTGTGGATTTCCTGTCTGTGGGCTCAAATGATCTGACCCAGTACCTGCTGGCAGTTGATCGCAATAACCCTCGCGTTGCCCAGCTCTACCATTCGTATCATCCTGCAGTTTTACAGGCCCTGGTGCGGATTGCTCAGGATGCCCATGCGGTCGGCAAACCAGTGGGAATCTGCGGCGAGCTGGCGGGGGATCCCGGTGGTGCATTGCTGCTGATGGCCATGGGTTACGACTCTCTCTCCATGAACGCCGCTAGCCTGCCAAAGGTTAAGTCTGTGATTCGCAGCGTGAGTCGAGAGTGGGCGGTAAAGCTTTTGAAGGACGTGTTGTTGCTGGATTCGCCTCACGTGATCAAGAGTTGTGTGGATCTTGCGCTGCGCGATGCCGGCTTTGGCCGTTACCTCCGGCCAGGAATATCTTCGAGCGCCGCTCTGGTGGAACAGGTCGCCTCCTGAAATTTGTCATATCGGGCAGTCGCTCAAATATAGGGTGCGTGCTCTAAATCGGGTTGTTACCTTGTAGATCAGGCAGGCCAGAATGCAAATCTGGCTATTCATCCAGAGAAGGAAAGGCCATGAAGAAGCCAACCGAACTGAAACCAGCACCACGAATCGGGCTCGCACTGGGCGGGGGTGGTCCTTTAGGCGGCATATACGAGATTGGCGCACTCCGGGCGCTGGATGAAGCCTTGGATGGGTTGGATTTCAATAACCTTGATGTGTATGTCGGTGTTAACTCGGGCTCATTCGTAGCTGCCAATCTGGCGAACCAGATGACCACGGCGCAATTGTGTCGAATTTTTGTGCGCAATGAAGCTGAAGTTCACCCTTTTCACCCCGATGTGTTCTTCAGGCCAGCACTGAAGGAGATGGCGGGGCGGGTGCTGGCTGTGCCCGGACTGGTCACCACAGCCGTGCGCCGTTTTATTGCCAACCCCTACGATCAGAGTTTGCTCGAAGCCCTCACCATACTGTCTCAGGCGGCTCCTGCCGGGCTTTTCGATAACGAAGGCCTCCATGATTATCTAAAGCGTGCGTTTTCCATGTTGGGCCGTTCTAACGACTTTCGGCAGCTAAAGCGTAGCCTATACATTGTTGCGGCAGATGTGGAAAGCAGCGACGCCGTGTGCTTTGGCGCTCCCGGGTTTGACCATGTGCCTATCTCCAGAGCTATACAGGCGAGCATGGCATCTCCGGGGCTGTATGTGCCCGTTGATATTGATGGCCGGTATTATGTGGATGGAACGCTGCGCAAAGGCTTGCACGCATCGGTCGCGTTTGAAGATGGTGCAGATCTGGTTTTTGCAGTGAACCCCTTAGTGCCCATTGATGCCAGTGCGGCGGTACGGGCAGGCACTATGGCGCCCGGAGAATTGACTCGTTCGGGGATGCCAAACCTGTTGTCACAGATGTTCCGGACCATGGTGTATTCCCGCATGCAGTCAGGCATTGCTCACTATGCGACGGACTATCCAGATAAGGATATCCTGCTGTTCGAGCCGACTCGGGATGACGCCAAGTTATTTTTCTCTAACGTGTTCAGCTTTCAATCGCGCCGAATGGTGTGTGAACACGCTTATCAGATGACCCGTCAGGATTTACGGAATCGCGCTGATGAGTTGGAGCCGAAGTTGGCAAAATACGGTATCAAGCTGCGCCGGGATCGTCTGGAAGATGAGCAGCGCACCATTAGTACCAGCCTTTATGGCGAAATGCTGCCGCTTTATGTGGCCAAGAGCAGAAAGAAGAAGGCAGCGGGAAAGAGCAAGCTGGCGACAGGGCTGGGAACAGTCACCCACCTGTTTTCAAAAGCAGAATAGGAGTGCGGGCCAGGCGCGCAGAGCACGCCTGGCTCAACGATGGTTTCAAATCAGAGAATATAACGACTCAGATCTTCGTCTTCCGACAGTTCTCCAAGCTTCTCATTAACGTAATCTGCAGTTACTTCAAACGCTTCGGTTACCCCATCACCAGCATCAAACGACAGGCTTTCCAGTAGCCTTTCCAAAACCGTGTGCAAACGCCTGGCACCGATGTTCTCGGTTGTCTCGTTCACCTTCCAGGCAATTTCAGCAATGCGCGCAATTGCGTCTTCACTGAACGTCAGCTTGACGCCTTCGGTATTCATCAGAGCTTCATACTGCTGAACCAGAGAGGCATCCGGCTCTGTAAGAATGCGCTTGAAATCGTCCGGGGTTAGAGCTTGCAACTCCACACGTATTGGCAGGCGGCCCTGTAGTTCCGGAATCAGGTCTGACGGCTTGGACAGGTGAAAGGCGCCGGAAGCGATAAACAGAATATGATCTGTGCGAACTGAACCGTATTTTGTGCTCACGGTACTGCCCTCAATCAGCGGCAAGAGATCCCTCTGAACGCCTTCCCGAGATACATCTGACGAGCTGTTCTCCGCCCGCTTGGCTACCTTGTCAATTTCATCGAGAAACACAATGCCGTTCTGCTCAACGGCGATAATGGCTTTCTGTTTGATCGACTCCTCATTGACCAGCTTGCCGGCTTCCTCGTCCTTCACCCGTTTCAGGGCATCTGCCACCTTCATCTTCCGGGGCTTGGATTTATCAGCAGCCATGTTGGAAAACATGCTCTGCAGCTGGTTGGTCATCTCTTCCATGCCGGGAGGTGCCATGATCTCTACGCCGGCGCTTGAATTACGAAGGTTGATCTCGATTTCTTTATCGTCGAGTTCGCCTTCCCTCAGCTTTTTCCGGAACATCTGGCGTGTGGAGGAGTCTTCGGAGGTCTTTTGGCTGTCTTCGCCAAAGCTTCTTGCCGGCGGGAGCAGGGCGTCCAGAATTCTGTCTTCAGCTGCGTCCAGAGCCTGCTCTTCGTGACGCTTCATTTCCTGAACCCGCAGCATCTTCACGGCCATATCTGCCAGATCGCGGATAATGGATTCCACATCGCGTCCAACGTAGCCTACTTCGGTAAATTTGGTGGCTTCAACTTTCAGGAAAGGTGCATCTGCCAATTTCGCCAGACGGCGGGCAATCTCAGTTTTGCCCACGCCGGTAGGGCCGATCATCAGGATGTTCTTGGGCGTGACTTCATCCCGAAGCGTGCTGTCCAGCTGCATCCGGCGCCAGCGGTTTCTCAGGGCGATCGCCACAGCCCGCTTGGCCTCTTGCTGACCCACGATGTGTTTATTGAGCTCGTGAACAATTTCACGGGGAGTCATTGCAGACATGTTTACTCCGGATCAGTCGTTTTGGAGGGTTCTGGTTTGGTAACTGCGTCTTTGGGGAGCAATTCAATGGTGCGATTGTGGTTGGTATAGATGCAGATATCTGCAGCTATTTCCAAGCCTTTCTCCACAATCTCGTGGGCAGAAAGCTCGGTGTTTTCAAGCAGAGCCCGTGCGGAAGCTTGAGCAAACGGGCCGCCGGAGCCGATGGCAATCAACCCGTGCTCTGGCTCTATCACGTCACCATTACCTGTGATGATCAGGGAAGCTGTTTTATCCGCCACAGCCAAAAGCGCTTCCAGCTTGCGTAAGGCTCTGTCTGACCGCCAGTCTTTGGCAAGTTCAACGGCGGCTCTTGTGAGATTGCCGTTATGCTTTTCAAGCTGCGCCTCAAAGCGCTCAAACAGAGTAAACGCATCTGCGGTGCCGCCAGCAAAACCCGCGATAACCTGCCCGTTATAGAGGCGGCGTACCTTGCGGGCATTACCCTTCATCATGGTATTTCCCAGAGAAACCTGGCCGTCGCCACCCATGGCAACTTCGTCATCGCGTCTGACGGAAAGTATGGTAGTCATTCGGGCTCCAATTGCCTGATTAAAAATCGGTATTGGGCAGTTATGGAGGCAGGATGGAAGAATTCAAGTAGTTTGGAGTAGGAGTCTGCAGGGTGCGGCTTTTCAAAACACGCTGTGAATACCTCCCTGTACGCTCGGCTCCGCCATCCATGGCTCCGCACGGTTTTGAAAAGCCGCACCCTGCAGACTCCCGTAGCTATCGGGTAACCTCAACCTTGCTTGGGAACCTTCCGAATAAGCGGCTGAATGTTAATCGAAACAAGCTTGTCGATGGCTGAGCTCATCTGACTGCGGGTATTAAAGGGCCCGACATTCACTCTATACCAAACGGAGCCGCTATCGAGTTCTATGCGCTGCACGCCGGCTCTGAGCCCCTGAAAGGCAATCTGTGCGCGCTGACGCTCAGCATCTTCCTTGCTGCGGAAAGAACCGGACTGCACCAGGTAGTCAAAGTCCTGCTTGGTTGGGCCCGGAGTGTACTCCTCCACCTTTGGCGGAATAACCTCAGATTCCGGCAGCATCTCATAAAACCGGAAACCTGGTTTTTTCTCCTCCGGTTTGGCGGTTTTCGTTGCCGGAGTTTGTACTGACTCTTTGGCAGTGGGCGGCTGCTGCGGCCCGCTGCTTGGTGGCACAGAATTGAGGTAGACAATAAACCCGATAAAGCCACCAACCGTTGCCAGTGAAAAAATCCACTTCAAGGATAAACCTCCTCGCTGAGAGCGCGCAGGCGCAGCTGGCTTTGCGCGTTTTTTCTGGGCGCTAGCAGGCTTGGCAGGCTTTTTCCTGTTGGGGGCTGCAGAAGCACCTGAGCGATTTTTGCGAGCATAGTCTCGGGACATTGTTGTTACTTACATCTCTTCCGGTGCGCTGACGCCCAGCAGGTCCAGCCCATTGGCAATTACCTGGCGTACGGCGAGGTAGAGGCTGATGCGGGCATCTCGTAGTGCTGTATCTTCTATCAGCACCTTGTGGGCGTTGTAATAAGTGTGAAACTGGCCGGCCAGCTCCCTCAGATAATGGGTGAGGGTGTGTGGTTCACGCTGTAAGGCAGAGCTGGCAATCAGCTCCGGATATTTCGCCAGCTGGTTTGCTATCTCTTTTTCTTCATCCAGCGTCAGTAAAGACAGATCGCCCACACACTCGTTCAGTCCGCGCGCAACGCCTTCGGCAGCCAGCTTCCGTAACACGCTGCATATGCGTGCGTGGGCATACTGAATGTAGTACACCGGGTTTTCATTGGTCTGGGAGCGGGCCAGATCGATATCGAAGGTCAACTGGGAGTCAACGCGCCGAGCTGCAAGGAAAAAACGGGTGGCGTCGCGGCCGACTTCGTCTATCAAATCGCGAATGGTGACGTAGCTACCTGCGCGCTTGGAAATTTTTACTTCCTGTCCGGAACGGGTAACCATCACCATCTGGTGCAGAACGTAATCCGGCCAGCCCTTGGGAATGCCTGCGTTCAAAGCCTGCAAGCCAGCACGAACGCGAGTTACCGTAGAGTGGTGGTCGGCCCCCTGTTCGTTGATGACCGTGGTAAAGCCACGCTGCCATTTGTCCAGGTGGTAGGCGACATCTGGCAGGAAGTAGGTGTAGCCGCCGTCTTTCTTGCGCATAACCCGGTCTTTGTCGTCACCGAACTCTGTGGTTTTGAGCCACATGGCGCCGCCGTCTTCATAGGTGTAGCCGTTTTCCTGTAAGCGTTTAACGGTAGCTTCCACTTTTCCATCGTCGTACAGGGACGATTCCAGGAAGTACACATCAAACTCGACGCCAAAGGCTTTCAGGTCGAGATCCTGCTCCCGGCGCAGATAGGCCACTGCAAACTCCTGAATGGCAGCCAGGTCATCAGGGTTGGCGCTGGCAGTCACCTCCCGGTCATCTGCCGTAACCGTATCGCCGGCCAGATAGGCTTTTGCGACATCAGCAATGTAGTCGCCACGATAGCCGTCTTCCGGCCAGCTTTCGTCTTCGGGTGTCAGCCCCTTGACGCGCGCCTGTACGGACAGGCCAAGGTTGTTGATTTGGGCGCCGGCATCGTTGTAGTAAAACTCGCGGGTAACGTCATAGCCGTTGGCTTCCAGGAGGCGGCAAAGGCAATCGCCAATGGCTGCGCCCCGGCCGTGGCCTACGTGCAGTGGGCCAGTGGGGTTGGCGGATACAAATTCCACCTGAACTTTTTCACCCTTACCGCTGTTGTTGCGACCAAACTGCCCAGCCTCATTCAGAATGGTATTTACTATCTCAAATGCACTGGCCGTGCTCATGAAAAAGTTAATAAACCCCGGGCCTGCAATTTCCACCTTCGCGACTGCGCTGCTTTGGGGCAACTTCTCAATCAGCATTTCTGCCAGTTTGCGAGGCGCACAGCCGGCCGTTTTGGCTGCAACCAATGCGATGTTGCAAGCATAGTCACCATGGGATTTATCCTTGGTGTTACCCACTTGCGGCGTATAGGTCTGGTCGGCTGGCAGCGTGCCTTCAGATTGAAGGGCCGCCAGTGCGGACTGGAGCAGGTCGGAAACGGTCTCTTTCATGCTGTGAGATGGCTCAGTTTACTGGAAAGTTGGGTTGGGGCAGGGCGCCCGGTGATAATTGAAGAGGGCCATTATCGCGGAAAGTCCGGCCGCAAGCAAAAGCCCTGTGGCGATTAGCCCGTTTCTTGCGGGTCCACGTCAATCATCCATTTCGCGCCCTTTTGAAATCTCTTCTGTTCAAGCGTCTGGCAAACACTTGTCAGTAGTTTATTGAGGCGTCGCCGGTTGTCAGTGTTAAGCACAAGTTGCGCCCGGTGTCGGTCGGCTCGCCGTGCAATCAGAGCGGGCAGGGGACCCCAAACTTCGATGCCTGGTGTGTTTGTGAGCGGTTTTATGCTGTCGAGGATCTGTAGGCTTTGCTCCATGGTGTCCGCTTCGGCCCGGAATATAGCCATGGCGCGAAAAGGCGGAAACTGGCCGGCTTCGCGCTCCTCAAGAAGCTGGTCTGCCATTTCGAGATAGTGTCCATTGCACAGTGTCCTGAGCAGGGGGTGGTCGCTGTGGCAGGTTTGTACAACCACTTTACCGGCCTTTGTTCCGCGCCCAGCCCGGCCGCTTACCTGGAGCAGGGTCTGAATCAGTTGCTCAGGGGCCCGGAAGTCGACGCTGAAAAGGCCTCCGTCGGCATTGATAACAACAACCAGTGTCACATTGGGGAAATCGTGGCCCTTTGCAAGCATCTGGGTTCCAACCAGGATGCAGGGCTCGCCGGTGTTCACCTGTTCGAGTATCGTCTGAATGCTGCCTTTGCGCTGGGTGCTGTCGCGATCTACTCGCACTATGGGTGTGGCGGGAAAGCTGGCCGTGAGAATGTCTTCGGTTTGCTCTGTGCCTTGGCCCACGGGTTTGAAGGCGTCACTTTTGCATTTTGGGCAGGTTTCGGTTGCAGCAGTTTGGTAATCGCAATGGTGGCAGCGCATGGCGCGATCGCGGCGATGGAAGGTGAGGCGAGTGTCGCAGCGCGGGCATTCGACCATGTGGCCGCAATCGAAACACATCATCACAGGCGCAAAACCGCGACGGTTTACGAACACGAGTGCCTGGTTTCCGCTTTCCAGTGTTTTCTGAAGTGCTTGCAGGACGGGGCGGGAGAGGCCGCCTTCCAGAGGCCGGCTGCGGATGTCCAGGAGGCTAATCGAGGGCGGTAGTGCCTCGCCGGCTCGCTCTTCCAATTTTACAAGACTGTACTTGCCCGCCAAGGCGTTGTGATAAGACTCCAGAGAGGGTGTGGCGGAGCCGAGAATTACCGGACAACGATTCAGGTGCGCGCGATAGACAGCGACGTCCCTGCCGGAATAACGAAACCCTTCACCTTGCTTGTATGAGCTGTCGTGCTCCTCATCAACAATCAGGGTTTTCAGTGCGATAAATGGGAGTAGCACCGCCGATCTGGTGCCAATGAGGATGATGGGCTCACCACTGCGGATTTTGAGCCAGGCGTTCAAACGCTCGGTGTCGTTCAGGGCTGAGTGCCACACCACTATGCGCTCGCCAAAATACCGTTTGAAGCGGGCAACGGTTTGGGGGGTCAGGTTGATTTCCGGAACCAGCACCAGCGCCTGATCCTCAGCGGTAAGGTTCTGTTTCAGGTAATGCAGGTAAATCTCGGTTTTGCCGCTGCCTGTGATGCCATATAGAAGGGAGGCGCTGAAGCCTTCATCGGGTGGCGGCAGCTGGGAGGCGGCGACCAGCTGTGCGGGAGATAGCGTTGGGGCTGCAACGGACTCATTGTATTGCTGGTTTTGGGGGCTAGCGTTCTCCGGTGCTGCAGCTCGAACCAGTTCTTTTTCAAGCAGAGACTTCAGTTGCGGGCGCGAGAAGCCAGCTTTTATGATCTCGTTGTTTTTAACGCCCTGCTCGTATTGAGCAATCCACTCCAGCAGGGCTTTCTGTTTGTGGGCTTTTGCTGGGAGGGCGGCGCTGCTGCCGCAGGCTTGCCACCTGTCTTCAGTTTTTCGTATGGCCGGCCGGCCCCGGCGCAGTGCTGGTGGGAGGGCAGTGAACAAACACTCCCCCAGCGGGTGCTGGTAGTAGTCGCTGGCCCAACTTAGTAATTGGAAGGTTTCGTTCGGCAGGGCAGGCCAGTTTTCCAGTGCATTTAGCACCGGCTTCAGAATGATACCCTCTGGTGGTTCTATGTCTGTTTCCACAATCAGGCCGATTGCCTGCTGGCGCCCGAAAGGAATCTTTACACGTTGGCCCGCCTCCAAAGCCATTCCCTCTGGCACAAGGTAATCAAAGAGCCTTCTTAGTGGCCGATTCAGCGCAATACGGGCTGTTGATGGCACCGGGTAATCCTTTAATGATTTATGCGTATTAGGCAGGGTTCATGCACCTGCAAGGCTTGCCTGCCAGGGTAATTGCAAGTAAGATTCGCGGTCTGTTTGCGGCAGGGCATGATTGTGCCCCGTCTTCTCCATTGATTCAAACATGCGGTGCCTGGCACTTGGGCTTTAACGAACGCCCCGTGATCAGGTAGCGGCATGACCCACAGAGGTTCGCCATGAAAGAAGGTATTCACCCCAAGTATGAAGACATCACCGCAACATGTTCTTGCGGAAATGTGATCAAGACTCGTTCTACTATTGGTCATGATCTACAGCTGGATGTTTGTTCCCAGTGTCACCCATTCTACACTGGCAAGCAGAAGGTTATGGATACCGGCGGCCGTATCGACAAGTTCCAGAAGCGTTTTGGTGGTCGTATTGCCGGAAAGAAAGAAGACTGATTCGGTTGTAGAGTCGAAAAAAGCGCCTGAGGGCGCTTTTTTTATGGGAAGTGCAAAATAACAGCTTAGTGTTTGATTATACGCAATTCGCCGTATTGACTGTTCATAGTTTGTTCGCTTTGCCCTTGTCGTTTCCGGGCGGGCGCGCCATAATGTCGCGCTCCTTCAGGTAGGCGCTTGCCGCCTGAAGGCTTATTACCTTTTAACGTGACAAACGGAACAGTGGCAATGTCTCAAGATCTGAAAGAAGCAGCCCTTGAATATCACGCCAAGCCGCGGCCTGGAAAGATTAGTGTAGAAATCTCCAAGCCGACAGCGACCGCTCGCGACCTCGCTTTGGCATATAGCCCAGGCGTTGCAGAGCCGGTTCGCGAGATTGCGAAGGACCCGGAGAACGCATACAAGTACACGGCCAAGGGTAACCTTGTCGCCGTTATCTCCGATGGTACTGCGATCCTCGGTCTGGGTAACCTGGGCCCGCTGGCGAGCAAGCCGGTAATGGAAGGCAAAGGCGTACTGTTCAAGCGCTTTGCGGGAATTGACGTGTTCGATATCGAAGTCAATTCTGAAAGTCCTCAGGCGTTCATTGAAACCGTTGAGCGTATTGCTGACACCTTCGGTGGCATTAACCTTGAAGATATCAAGGCGCCGGAGTGTTTCGAAATTGAGCGCGCACTGATTGAAAAGTGCAACGTGCCTATCTTCCACGATGACCAGCACGGTACAGCGATTGTTACTGCAGCTGGCATGATCAACGCCCTTGAATTGCAGGGCAAGAAAATTGAAGAAGCGAAAGTGGTTTGCCTGGGTGCCGGTGCTGCTGCAATCGCGTGCATGAAGTTGTTGATCAGCTGCGGTATCAGCTCTGATAACATCTACATGCTCGACCGCAAGGGTGTGATCCACTCTGGTCGCGATGATCTTAACCAGTACAAGGCGATGTTTGCCAACGACACCGATAAGCGTACGCTGGACGAAGCAATTGATGGGGCCGACGTGTTCCTGGGTCTATCTGGCCCGGACCTGCTGAGCGCTGACCAGCTCAAGAAAATGGCGCCCAACCCGGTTGTGTTTGCGTGCTCGAACCCGGATCCTGAAATCGATCCTGCGGTAGCGCACTCTGTCCGTGATGATCTGATCATGGCGACGGGCCGTTCAGACTACCCGAACCAGGTTAACAATGTTCTTGGCTTTCCGTTCATTTTCCGTGGTGCGCTCGACGTTCGCGCAAGCTGCATTAACGAAGAGATGAAAGTGGCTGCGGTCAATGCTATCCGTGAGCTGGCGAAAGAGCCTGTGCCGCAGGAAATCTGTGAAGCCTACGGTGCGGACAGCTTTGAGTTTGGTAAAGAGTACATCATTCCCAAGCCCATGGATGTTCGGTTGCTGGAAGTTGTTCCGGCTGCCGTGGCCCGTGCAGCAGTGGATTCCGGAGTTGCCGGTAAAGGCTACCCCGCGCACTATCCGCTGAAGAGCATGGATGACATCATCTGATTGATGACGTTGTGAGCTTATAAAAAAACCGGCGGTGATCCCGCCGGTTTTTTTGTGGGTGTCTGTTTTGTGGTGTGGGTTGCTCAGAAGATCTGGCGCGAAAGGTCGTCCCCGTTGCCATGGGTGCCGCCGGGTCTCACATCTTCTTCGGTTAGAGGTGCAGGCGCATCCTCTTCCTTGAAGATCTCAAAGCTGCCGTCCTCGCCCGGTCTCGCGCGCTTTCCGGTCTCGGGGTTGATTCGAATGTTCACAATGCCGTTAGGTCGCGGCATGAAGGCCGAAGGCGCGCCATCAAGCGCTACCTTCATGTAATCTATCCAGATGGGCAGGGCTGTGCTCGCACCAAACTCCCGGCGGCCCAATGGGGCGGGTTGGTCAAATCCTACCCACACCGTAGTAGCAAGGTTGTGGTTGAAGCCTGCAAACCAGGTGTCTCGCTGTTCGTTTGTTGTGCCAGTCTTGCCTGCAATGTCATCCCGTCCGAGGGCCAATGCCCGGCGCCCGGTTCCCCGCTTGACTACGTCCCGGAGCATAGAGTGCAATATATACACGGAGCGCTCATCTGCTAAGCGACGCATAACACGCGTCTTCGGAGCGGTTTCTTCTGTCATGGTCAGCGTGCTTACGGGTGTGTCTTCTGTGACGGTGTCGGGTTTCGGGTCGTCAGTGCCACAGTTGCGGTCGCACAGAACGACTTCAGGGGCCCGGTATATGTCCTTGTCATTCACATCAGTGATGCTCTGGATGAGAAATGGCTCTACGTCGTAACCCCCGTTGGCGATAACCGCGAGGCCTCTGGCTAGCTCCATGGGTGAGAGTTGTCCGCTGCCCAGTGATAGCGACAGGTCTTTGGGCATGCTGTCGGTCGGAACCTTGAGTTGGTCGAGGTAGTCCAGCATTTGAGGAATGCCGAGATCCCTTAGGAGTCGAATAGAGACAAGATTTCGTGAGCGGTAAAGGGCTTCGCGAAGAGGGGTTGGTCCATAAAACTGCCCTGATGAATTCTGTGGGCGCCAAGCGGATTCTAGTTGTGAGTCATCAAAAACAATCGGAGCGTCATTGTAAATAGTCGCAGGGGTTCTGCCGCTCTCCAGAGCGCTAAGGTACAGGAATGGCTTGAACGTGGAGCCTGGTTGGCGCCTCGCTTGTATCGCGCGGTTGTACTTGCTTTGTCCGAAGCTGTAGCCGCCTGCGAGAGCTTGGATGGCGCCAGTTTTGGCCTCAAGAGAGATTAGCGCACCTTCGACTTTCGGAACTTGCATAAGTGACACTCGGACTGGCTGAGTGAGCCCCGAATCCTGGGCTGCTGCTTGCTCGGTCACTTCGGGTGGGACTGATACTTTGGGCAGTTCGTTTACCCGAACGTATACAACGTCGCCCACGCTCACAACATCTGAGGGTTTCTCGGGCTTTGGGCCAGTCAGGTTTTCAGTTTTATAGCGGCTGGCCCATTGCATGGTCTCGAACGGCATAGTAGCTGGGCCAAACCGGCGCACGTGGGCCTGGACTTCGCCTTTGTCGTCATCGATTTCCGTAATAACCGCAGGCATCAGCGATTCTATTCTGGGGTAGTTCAGCATTGCGGTGGTAAGGTCGCCCCCTGCAAGGGTTTCGGCGTCAAGTCTGCCGATGGGGCCTCTGAACCCGTGTCGACGATCGTAGGCTTCAAGCCCGCTTCTGAGGGCGTCTGTTGCTGTCTGCTGTTCTTTGCTATCTACCGTCAGTGTTACGGAGTATCCGTCTGTATAAGCCTCTTCTCCGAAGCGCCGGACCATCTCTGCTCGCGCCATTTCGGCAACGTAGTCGGCGTCCACTTCGGTTTCGGTGGCGTTGTAAGTTGCAGTGAGTGGTGCCTGAATGGCCAGGTCGTAGGCTGTTGGGCTGATGTAAGCCAGGTCTTTCATTCGGCCCAGGATCCAGTCCCTGCGCTGCATCGCTCGCTGCGGGTTGGCAAGTGGGTTGTACGCTGAGGGGGCTTTGGGTAGTCCTGCCAACATGGCCATTTGGGCAAGCGACAGCTCGTTGACAGGCTTGTTGTAATAAACGCGCGCCGCAGCGGCAATACCGTAAGCCCGGTTGCCGAGGTAGATCTTGTTCAGGTATAGCTCAAGAATCCGATCTTTATCGAGTTCACGTTCTATTTGAACAGCCAGAAGTATCTCGTTGAACTTGCGAATAAATGTCCGGTCGCGTGACAAAAAGTAATTTTTTGCAACCTGCATGGTGATGGTGCTGCCGCCAGATTGGATTGAGCCGGTAGAGACCAGTTCGATGGCAGCCCGCGCCAGTCCTTTGATGTCGACCCCGAAGTGCTCATAAAAACGCGAGTCTTCAGCTGCCAAAAAGGCTTGTAACTGAATTGTTGGGATCTGTTCGATTGTGATCGGTGCCCTTCTCTTTTCACCGAATTCTGCTATTAATCTGTTGTCTTTGCTATATACGCGCAATGGCGTCTGGAGTTTTATGTCCAGAAGCTGTTCAACGGGTGGAAGGCCTGGGCGGAGATAGAGATAAAAGCCTGAGCCTACGATAACGGCAACACTCAGTCCGGTGAGAAATAACCAGGCGAAAAGGCGAGAAGTACGCAACAAATGAGACATTTTTTTCTGACAACTGTTGGATATAGGTCTATCATTTGAGAAATTGCTTTAGGAAGGATGAGTCGCTTCACCGTCGCAAATGTTCCCAGCTGAACGAGAGTGGGCATTGTAAACGGAACAATGAAGAAATTCTCTTAAATAAAAAACACATAACACATGTAACCGGGTGCAACTAGCCAGGTATAGGGTGAGCGCGTGTTCGGATTGTTCGGAAAGAAATCCAGTGCAGTATTGGGCGTTGATGTGAGCTCCAGCTCCGTCAAGCTCATAGAGTTGTCTAAGCAGGGCGACCGTTACAAGGTCGAGAGCTACGCCGTTGAGCCGTTGCCGGCTAACGCGGTCGTGGAAAAAAATATCACGGACGTTGAGGCGGTTGGTGAGGTACTCAAGCGGGTAGCCTCAAAGTCGCGCACCAGCGTCAAGCAGGTTGCTGTGGCTGTATCCGGCTCGGCGGTCATTACCAAGCTCATCCAGATGGATGGTGGCCTCAACGAATTTGAGATGGAAGATCAGATCGCCCTTGAGGCTGATCAGTATATTCCATACCCACTTGACGAGGTTGCGATTGATTTCGAAGTGCAGGGTCCCTCGGAAACGAACCCGGACCAGGTGGATGTGCTCTTGGCGGCCTGCCGTAAAGAGAACGTGGATATTCGCCAGGATGCACTTGAGATTGCCTCACTCAACACGAAAATTGTGGATGTCGAGGCCTATGCACTGGAGCGTGCATACGGTTTGATTGAAGCTCAGCTCGACTCCCAGGGCGAAGATCTGGTGGTGGCTATCGTTGATGTTGGTGCCACCATGACAACCTTGAGCGTTCTCGCTGAAGGCAAAACTGTCTATACGCGAGAGCAGATTTTCGGCGGCAAGCAGCTGACTGAAGAGATTCAGCGTCGATATGGACTTTCTGTTGAGGAGGCCGGACTTGCCAAGAAGCAGGGTGGGCTGCCTGACGATTACGAATCCGAAGTGCTAACCCCTTTCCGGGAGGCCGTGGTTCAGCAGGTTGCGCGAGCCCTCCAGTTCTTCTTCGGTGCCAGTCAGTACAATGCGGTGGACTATGTGGTTCTTGCCGGTGGTACTGCTTCGATTCAGGGGCTGACCGAAATGGTGGAAGAGAAAACAGGTACGCCGACACTGGTCGCGAATCCCTTTGCGGAGATGGCGGTCGGTTCGCGGGTTAACGCATCTGCTCTGAGCAACGACGCTCCCTCGCTGATGATTGCGTGTGGTCTGGCAATGAGGAGCTTCGACTAATGGCAAGAATTAACCTCAGGCCTTGGCGCGAAGAGCTCCGGGCAGAGAAACAGAAGCAGTTTGTTGTGATGGTTGTGGGTGCTGCTATTATTGCTGCCGGTCTCACGTTCCTGTGGAGTTCCGATCTTGATAGCAGTATTGCGTACCAGCAATCGCGCAATGCATACATTGAATCGGCAACCAAAAAACTGGATGTGCAAATTCGTGAAATCGACAGCTTGAAGCGTAAGCGCAACGAGTTGCTGGCGCGCATGAAGGTTATTCAGGACCTGCAGGGTAAGCGCCCCGTCATCGTTCGTGCCTTTGATGAATTGGTTCGCACGCTACCCGACGGCTTGTTCTATACAGATCTGAAAAAATCAGGTGATCAGGTAAGCATTGTTGGTATGGCAGAGTCGAATAGCCGCGTTTCAACACTGATGCGACAGTTTGACGAGTCCGAATGGTTCACAAGCCCGAATTTGTCGAATGTGTCGTCTGCGGATGGAAAACGAGCAGGCTACAGCCAGTTCACCATGACAGTGCAGCAAAAAACGCCTGAGCCGGAAGGAGGGAACAAGTAATGAGCCTTGCGGATTCACTTAAAAGCCTGAATGAATTTGATATCAACGATCTTGATATAAATAATGCCGGCATCTGGCCAGCACCCATTAAAGGCATTGTTGTTCTTATCGTGTTCGGCTTGATCATGGGGGGTGGGTACTGGTTTTTTGTAAAAGATCAGTATGTGCAGCTCGACAGGGTTGAAAAAACCGAACAGGATTTGCGCAAAAAATACGAAGAAAAAGCTTACCAGGTGGCTAATCTGGAGGTTTTCAAGGCTCAAATGGTCGAAATGGAAGAAACCTTTGGCGCCTTGGTGCGGCAGCTTCCGAGTGAGACAGAAGTGCCCGGCCTTTTGGAGGATATCACCAACACGGCATTGGGTAGCGGCTTGGCGCTGCAAGAAGTAAAGCTTCAGCCTGAGCAGAGGCGCGACTTCTATTCAGAGCTGCCAATCAATATCCGTGTTTCAGGCTCCTATCATGAGCTTGCATCGTTTGTAAGCAGTGTGGCCAGTCTTCCCAGGATTGTGACACTGCACGATTTAACCATTAAACCAACTGGCGGAGACGGTGAGCGACTTGATATGCAAGTAGTTGCTCGCACATACCGCTACCGGGCTGGAGAATAAGCATGGCAGCAAAGCATGCGGGAAAGGCCTGGCTGGGTGTTTGTCTGGTATCACTATTGACAGCTTGCTCCCAGGGCAGCGGTTTTTCCGATCTGGACAAGTTCATGGCAGACACCCGAGCCAAACCTCGGGGGCACGTCGAGCCCTTGCCTGAGTTCAGTGCTTACGAGGCATTCAGTTACTCGGCAGCAGACAGGCGAGCTCCGTTTGAGCCGCCACTGGATGTGCAGCTGACGATGGTTGATGAAAAGCCGGTCAGTGACGTTGAGCCCAATCTGGATCGTCCTAAAGAGGTGTTGGAGAATTTTGATCTCAAGGATCTTGGCATGGTGGGCACGCTTCAGGGTGTGACTGGAAACCTGTTTGCTTTGATTCGGGACAATGCGGGCGGTATTCACCGGGTTCGTACCGGGAATTTCATGGGGCAGAACTACGGCCGGGTTATTGGCGTTAGTGAAACCCGAATAGAGCTTATCGAAATCGTTCCCAATGGCCGGGGTGGCTGGGTAGAGCGTCCTCGCTCTCTGACCCTGGACGAAGACGCAGGCTAAGGAGCGATCTGATGAAAACTGAAAGAAAAATGCATGTACAAAAAAGTTCGGGGTCGAGGCTAGCGATGTTCAGAAAACTCAATGTATACGTCAGCGTAATTGCTTTTGGGTTGTTATCCGGCCTGGCCAGTGCGGTCACGCTGGAAGACGTGTCGTTTTCGTCGCTACCGGGAGAGCGCCTGGAAGTGACACTTAAATTTGATGGCCAACCGCCCGAACCGTCGGGCTACACCATTGAGCGTCCGGCGCGAATCGCAGTGGATTTGCGCGATACTACCAGTGGTCTTAACACTCGCAGCATTCCTCTTGGATCAGGTAATGCCCAGAGTATGACCGTTGTGGAGACAAAGGATCGCACTCGTTTGATCTTTAATCTGGTTGAGCTTGCGCCTTACGAGACGGTTCGGAATAACAACTCGTTGGTAATGACCATCGGTGGTGAATCAGGCGCCGGCTCCGTTGCCGCTACCCCCTCCGGTACAGCAGCTGCGTCTCAGCCAGCTTCTACACCGGGTACATTGGCGGGCGTAGATTTCCGTCGTGGTCAGAATGGCGAAGGTCGTGTCATTGTTGATCTGGGAAGCCCCGGTACCCCGGTAGATCTGTCTGAGTTGGGTGGAAAAATCCGCTTGACGATGAATGGGATCGCTGTGCCAGCGGATCTACGCCGTCGCTTGGATGTAACCGATTTCGCAACGCCTGTCAGTCGTGTCGATACGTTCATTGAAGATGGCAATGCTGTAATCGAGATTCGCCCCGAAGGCAATTACGATTACATTGCCTATCAATCGGGCAGCCAGTTTACCGTCAGTGTAGAAAAGCTGAGCGAAGAAGAAGCTGAAACCCGCCGTGAAGAGAAGTTCCCGTACTCCGGGGAGAAGCTTTCCCTGAACTTCCAGGACATTGAAGTACGCTCGGTGCTGCAGCTGATTGCAGATTTCACCGGCCTGAACCTGGTTGCCAGTGACACAGTGGGTGGCAGCATCACTCTGCGCTTGCAGAATGTTCCATGGGACCAGGCTCTGGATCTTATCCTGAAAACCAAAGGGCTGGATAAGCGTCAGATCGGCAACGTATTGCTGGTTGCGCCCGCAGAAGAAATTGCGGCCCGTGAGAAGCTTGAACTTGAAACAACCAAGCAGATTGCAGAGCTTGCGCCAGTTCGTCTGGATATTATCCAGGTTAACTATGCGAAAGCCGCTGACATCGTCGGTCTGATCAAAGAAGACAAAGAACTGATTTCCAGCAGAGGCTTTGTATCATCTGATGCTCGCACCAACACCATCAGTGTTCGTGAAACATCTGAGAAACTGGATGAAATCCGTCGCCTCGTGTCGACTTGGGACATAACGGTTCGCCAAGTCTCCATCGAAGCTAGAATTGTTCGCGCCCAGAATAATGTTGCCCAAGAGCTTGGTGTGCGCTGGGGCGCGGCAGCTCGCGGTGATGCAAACAACGGAAACAACAACGTTGTGGTAGGCGGTTCTCAGGGTGGCTTGGCAGGGATTGCTGGCAGTGGCGCTCTCGGTTTTCCGTCTGACTTGAACGTAGACCTTGGAACTAATCGTACTCCGGCAGGCTCGTTGGCCTTTGGCTATATTGGTACTGACTTCTTGATTGATATGGAGTTGTCCGCCTTTGAAAGTGATGGCCAAGCCGAGGTGGTGTCACAGCCGCGAGTGGTAACTGCAGATCGTCAAACTGCTTCTATCAAGTCGGGCCAGGAAATTCCGTATCAGGAGGCTTCCAGCAGCGGTGCAACCAGCACTTCATTCAAGGAAGCTGTCTTGTCGCTAGAGGTTACTCCTCAGATTACACCTGATGACAAGATCATTATGGATTTGGAGGTCAATCAGGACTCCCGAGGTGAAGATACTGATGCCGGTCCGGCCATCAATACAAACTCCATTACAACGCAGGTACTTGTGGGTAACGGTGAAACGATTGTGCTCGGTGGGATTTTCGAGTCCACCAATTCAACCACGGTTACCAAAACACCGTTCCTGGGCGACATCCCCTATCTGGGTCGTCTTTTCAAGCGAACAGAAGTAACCGAGCTTCGTAGCGAACTCCTGATCTTCATCACACCGAAGATCATCAAGAATGACCTGATTCAGTAACAGGGGTCAGGAAAAAAGCCGCCGCGATAAACCGGCGGCTTTTTTTTGTCTGAAGGCTTGTGGTGCCCACGCTGAAGCTTATGCAATCTTCAGCCCTGTGATATTCTCACCCGCCTGAACATTATTGAGCGGTAGTTATGTCTTTGCCCAAACGCATAGTCCTGGTTGGCCCCATGGGCGCAGGTAAAAGCACCATCGGCCGTATGCTTGCCCGTGAGCTGGGATACAGGTTTCTTGATACCGACCGAATCATTGAGGAGCGCTGCGGAGCAAACATTCCCTGGATATTCGATGTTGAGGGGGAGGAGGGCTTTCGGCAACGAGAAACAGCTATGTTGGAAGAGCTGTCGGCTGAGGCAGGGACTGTGCTTGCTACCGGTGGTGGCGCGGTAATGCGCCCTGAAAATCACGCGCTCCTGAAAATGCATTCGGTGGTTGTCTACTTGAGAACCTCCATTGAGCAGCAGGTGGAGCGCACACGTAAAGATCGGAATCGACCTTTGCTACAGAATGATGACCCCGAAGGTGTTTTGCGGAAGTTGTTTGCCGTTAGGGACCCCCTATATACAGAGTTGGCAGACATCATTATGCATACTGATCGCAAAAGTCCACGTCTTGTGGTGCGGCAACTTGTCAATCGCATAAACCCAAAAACACCGCGGCAACAAAGGCAGGTGCGAAAGGAGGGACGCAATCATGTATAAGTTGCTTCACGAACTTCAAGTTGAGCTGGGTGAGCGTAGTTACCCGATTGTGATCGGTGAAGGCATTCTGGGTGAATATGACCTTTCAGATTACGTCGGCGGATCTCAGGTACTGATTGTAACCAACGATGTGGTCGCGCCCTTATATCTGGAGAAAACAAAAGCCAGTTTTCCCGGGAAGACTATTGATACCCTGGTGCTCCCGGACGGTGAAAAACACAAAGACTGGGAAACGCTGAATCTGATTTTCGACGCCCTGCTGGAAAGGCAGCACACTCGGAAAACGACGCTGGTAGCGCTTGGTGGCGGTGTGGTTGGGGATATGACCGGGTTTGCTGCTGCGTGCTACCAGCGTGGCGTTCCATTCATACAAATTCCTACCACGCTACTGTCTCAGGTGGATTCGTCCGTGGGTGGTAAAACCGGAATTAACCATCCGCTTGGGAAAAACATGGTTGGTGCTTTTCATCAGCCAGAAGTGGTATTGATTGATACAGATACACTTAAGACCTTGCCGCCCAGGGAAGTGTCCGCCGGACTTGCGGAGGTCATTAAGTACGGACTTATTCGTGATCTGGCCTTTCTTGATTGGCTCGAACAGACGATGAGTCAGTTGGTCGCTTTTGATAGCGAGGCGTTGGGAGAAGCCATATTCCGTTCATGTGCGAGCAAGGCCGATGTGGTCGCTCAGGATGAACGGGAAAGTGGAATTCGAGCTACTCTGAATCTTGGCCATACATTTGGCCATGCGATCGAAACCTTCGCCGGCTATGGCAACTGGCTCCATGGAGAGGCTGTAGGCACTGGCATGATTATGGCTGCCGATCTGTCGTTACGAGAGGGGTCGATAAACCCGGCTGATTATGACCGGATTGTGCAGATTGTTCTCAAAGCTGGTCTTCCTTCGCGGCCGCCCAAGCAAATGACGCCTGCGGACTTTATGAGCCTGATGGCCGTCGATAAGAAGAATGTCGATGGCAAATTAAGGTTGGTGTTGCTCAAGGCTGTGGGTGAGGCAGAGGTTACATCCGGCGCATCTCCGGAAAATCTCAAGGCAACGCTCAGCGCTTTCTGTTATCAGGAAAATTGAGCAGGGCGTGTAATTTTGAACCGTAGGGATGTTTAGTGACTGAAGACACTTTCAACAGTCTGGACGGTGGAGGTCTGTTCCCCCGTTTGCAGCAGCGGTATGGCCTTAGGGGTAATCCGCTGGAGATGGACACCCCTTTCTTTCCGGATGGTATGCGTCACCACGCCCTGGAGGCATTGCGCCATCTGTGCGGGTTTGGTGATATGGCTCTGCTACTCACCGGCGGCCCCGGGTCTGGAAAAAGCCGGTTGCTGGCAGAGTTGGTTCGCAGTGAGTCATCACGATTGGGTTTTCATCGCATTTCTTCTGCAGCCATGGTCAGTGTGAGCGCTCTTGCAAAGGATCTTCGGCAGGTTGCCCGTTCTGGCGCTAGCCCGGGTGATAACCCGCGAGAGGCCGTGTATCGCTTTTTCCGATGGTCAGAAACCAGGGTTGGCAAAGGGCAGCGCATGGTGCTACTTGTCGACGATGCTGACCGGGTTCCTACAGAGCTACTCAGGCTGATCCTTGACGGGTTTTTGGCGGCAGATCGAGCCAAGGCGGCAGTCCCGGTTTTCGCTGGGGAGGATCGCTTGGTTACGCTTCTAGGCATAGACGACTCCGCTGTCACAGTTCACCAGGTCCATTTACGACCACTAACCCGAGAAGAAGTGTTCTCCTATCTTGAGCCCCGCGTCCATAACGCGGGGGGTAAGGTGAGTGAACTCCTCAGTCCCGCTCGTCTTTCGCGGATACATGATTTGAGCCAAGGAAGCTTCTCCCGGCTGAAAAGGGTTACGCCAGGGATTTGGCTGGATATCGTGTCTGATGTATCCAAGCAAAAAAACGTCAAGCGTATCGATTTCCGGCAGTTTCGCTTGCCCGCGTTGGCGCTTTTGATCCTGGGAGCTTCCTGGTGGTTCGTGTCCCAGCAGTATGATGAGACGGTAGCTTTGGATAGTGAAGCGCTTCCAGTGCCTGATCGTGTTCGCAGAAGTATTACCATTGGCCCCGAAACACCGGAAGATATGTCTGCAGTGGAAGATGTTCCGGTGTTGACAGAGCCCGTAGCGCCGGCAGAACCTATTCCTGAGCCTGAGCCTGAGCCTGAGCCTGAGCCTGAGCCTGAGCCTGAGCCTGAGCCTGAGCCTGAGCCTGAGCCTGAGCCTGAGCCTGAGCCTGAGCCTCGTTTCATTCCAAAAAATGCTGGTAAATATGTAAGCATTGAGCAGATGCGCAGCCGCAGTAAAGGTTGGACTATTCAGTTAGTGGCTGGAAATCTGGAGCAAACGGCACTGAATGTTATTTCCCGCTACCCCTCTCTCCCTGAGCTGGTTTATACCAAGGGAGAGCGAAAGAGCGAACCTTGGTTCATGGTTCTTCACGGAAGCTATGCAACCAAGGAAGAGGCACAGAAGGCTGCGACCACTTTGCCTCGTGCACTGATATCGGGCACGCCTTGGGTGCGAACAACTGAAGGTTTGTGATCTGCCAGTAATGAGAGGTAACTCTCTGTTTTTGAAGTTGAAAATCATTTCCCCCTGTTTCCTTCCAGAAAAGATAAAATAAAATGTGTTTGAGTACGTATTTATACGTGCGTATAATCGCTGCCCCATTTTTTTAGCGTCGGCTGATTTTGTGCACTTTTTTGGTGCAAAGTCGCTGGCAAAGATGCATAGATATGCAAGAGGGCGCTTATGAAATCAGGTCTGTATCACCCCGACGAGTTCAAAGATAACTGCGGGTTTGGACTAATCGCCCACATGAAAGGCGAGGTCAGCCACAAACTGCTGCAAACGGCCATTGAATCGCTTACCTGCATGACGCACAGAGGTGGTATCGCCGCCGATGGCAAAACCGGTGACGGTTGCGGTCTCCTAATACAAAGCCCTCAAGCTTTTCTGAAGAAAGCTGCCAAAAAAGCGTTCGGCCAAGAGCCCAACGGCTTGTTTGCTGTAGGTCAGGTGTTCCTGAGTCAGGAATCCGATAAAGCTGCAAAAGGCCGACTGGTTCTAGAGAAGTGTCTCGCCGGTCAAGGTCTTGAAGTTATGGGCTGGCGTGAAGTGCCGGTTGATGCCAGCTGCTTGGGGCCTATGGCTCTGGATTGTATGCCGCGTATCGAGCAGGTTTTCGTAACGCCTGCAGGCAAGTCAGAGCAGGAATTTGCCATCAGCCTGTTTGTTGGGCGTCGCCATGCCGAGCGGGATATGGCGGATGATTCCGAGTTTTATATCTGCAGCCTGTCCCACCGCACCCTTGCCTATAAAGGGCTGATGATGCCGGCGGATCTGGCGAACTTCTATAAGGATCTGGGTGATCCTGATTTCGCTACTGCCATTTGCGTGTTTCACCAGCGCTTTTCCACCAATACCATGCCGCTTTGGCCCTTGGCTCAGCCGTTTCGTTTTCTGGCACACAATGGCGAAATTAACACCATCGACGGCAACCGGAATTGGGCTATAGCCCGAGCTGCCAAGTTCAGTTCGCCAAACCTGCCGGATCTGAAAACACTGCAGCCTCTTGTGAACCTTGCCGGTTCTGATTCGTCAAGCATGGACAATATGCTTGAGATTCTGCTGGCGGGCGGCGTGGACCTGTTCCGGGCTGCGCGCATGATGATTCCACCGGCTTGGCAGAATGTCGATACCATGGATTCAGAGTTGCGGGCGTTTTACGAATACAACTCGATGCACATGGAGCCATGGGATGGTCCTGCCGGACTGGTTATGTCGGATGGCCGTTACGCTGTGTGCATGCTGGACAGGAATGGTTTGCGTCCTGCGCGCTGGGTGGTTACCAAGGATGATTTCATTACCCTGGCATCAGAGATTGGTACCTATGGTTACCAGCCGGAGGATGTGGTTGCCAAAGGCCGGGTAGGCCCGGGACAAATGTTGGCGATTGATACGGAAACCGGTGAAGTGTTGCACACCCGGGATATCGATCAACGTCTCAAAACGGCTCAGCCCTACAGGCTCTGGTTGCGCGAAAATGCGCTGCGAGTGGAAGCAACTCTGAGTCAGGAAATGCCGGAATTCCGGCTGATGGATGCGGATGACCTTCTGGTACACCAGAAAATGTTCATGGTGTCCTATGAGGAGCGCGATCAGATCCTGCGCCCGCTCGCGGAAAATGGCCAGGAAGCTGTTGGCTCCATGGGGGACGACACGCCTATGGCAGTATTGTCCAGTAAGGTTCGGCACGTTGCGGACTTTTTTCGCCAGAAGTTTGCTCAGGTAACCAACCCGCCGATTGATCCACTTCGCGAAGCCATTGTGATGTCGCTGGAAACCTGTCTGGGTGCCGAGCGTAATGTCTTTGAGGAAACAGCAGAGCACGCAGACAGAATTATCCTGACGACACCGGTTCTTTCGCCAGCCAAGTTTCTTCGCATCGCCAATAATGAGCGCCCGGGGTTCGCCGTGGCGCGGATTTCCCTGAGCTACCTGCCGGAGCAGGGGCTCGAGCAGGCAATTTGCCGCATTTGTGATGAGGCTGAGCAAGCTGTTCGCAGTGGCAGCGTACTACTTATTCTTTCAGACAAGGATTTGAGGCAGGGCGAGCTGCCGGTGAATTCATTGATGGCGACAGGCGCAGTTCACCACCACCTGTCCGGAAAAAGCCTGCGCTGTGATTCCAATATCATCGTGGAAACAGGCTGGGCTCGGGATCCCCATCATTTTGCTGTGCTGTTGGGCTTTGGAGCCACCGCGGTCTATCCCTACCTCGCATATCAGGTTCTGAATGATTTGATCCGCACCGGCGAGTTGTTAATGGATCCTATCGAGGCGAAGAACAACTATCGCAAAGGAATCAACAAGGGTCTGCTGAAGATCTTGTCCAAAATGGGCATCTCCACTATTGCCTCTTATCGGGGCGCCCAGCTTTTTGAGGCTATTGGTCTGGCTGATGACGTTGCTGATCTGTGCTTCAAAGGGGTTCCGTGCCGCATTCAGGGTGCAAGCTTTTTCGATTTGCAACACGACCAGGAGCAGTTGGCCGCGACAGCTTGGAAGCCGCGCAAGCCCATTACCCCGGGTGGTTTGGTGAAATACATCCATGGTCAGGAGTACCATGCCTTCAACCCGGACGTAGTCACCAAACTGCAGGAAGCAGTGACCACCGGCAGCTACGGGCATTACAAAGAATACGCGGCGCTGGTCAATGAGCGCCCGGTCGCGACGATCAGGGATTTGTTCGGGTTTCGTGAGGGTATAGAAACCATCGAGCTTTCAGCTGTTGAGCCAGTGGAGCAAATCTTTCCCCGGTTCGACTCCGCTGCCATGTCCCTTGGCGCCTTATCGCCGGAGGCTCATGAAGCGTTAGCCGTGGCTATGAACACGCTTGGCGGCCGTTCCAATTCCGGTGAGGGCGGTGAAGACCCGGTTCGCCACGGCACCATAAAGCGCTCCAAGATCAAGCAGGTGGCCTCCGGCCGCTTTGGTGTAACCGCAGAGTATCTGCGCAGCGCCGATGTTATGCAGATCAAGGTTGCTCAGGGAGCCAAGCCAGGCGAGGGTGGACAGCTACCTGGTGGCAAGGTCAACCAGTTGATCGCCCGTCTGCGCTACTCTGTGCCCGGCGTTACCTTGATATCGCCACCGCCGCATCACGATATCTACTCCATTGAAGATCTGGCGCAGCTGATCTTTGACCTCAAACAGGTTAATCCACAAGCTCTGGTCTCTGTAAAACTCGTCTCAGAGCCTGGCGTTGGCACCATTGCGGCCGGCGTGGCAAAGGCGTATGCCGACCTGATTACCGTCTCCGGATACGACGGTGGCACGGCGGCAAGTCCCTTGGCGTCCATACGTTACGCGGGCTCGCCCTGGGAACTCGGATTGACCGAAACCCAGCAAGCGCTGCGCGCCAATGATTTGCGTGGAAAGATTCGGCTGCAAACAGACGGCGGTATAAAAACCGGCCTGGATGTGGTGAAGGCCGCGATTCTTGGCGCCGAGAGTTTTGGCTTTGGCACCACCCCCATGGTGGCTTTGGGCTGCAAATATTTGCGCATTTGCCACCTGAATAATTGTGCTACCGGTGTTGCCACCCAGAACGAACACCTCCGGGAAGAACACTTCAAAGGCACTGTGGAAATGGCTATGAATTTCTTCCGCTTTGTCGCGGAAGAAACCCGTGAGTGGATGGCCAAGCTGGGCGTGCGTACGCTGGAAGAGCTTGTAGGTCGAACGGATCTTCTCGTTCGCTTGCCAGGCGATACCGAGCGCCAGAAACAGCTAGACCTCACGAGGTTGCTGTCCAATGATCACATTCCTGCGGACAAGCCACAAACCTGTCAGATCGAGCGCAATGTGCCATTCGACCAGGGCTTGCTGGCGGAACAAATGCTCAAAGCCATTGCCCCGGCCATTGAAGGCAAAACTGGTGGAGCCTGGAATTTCCGCGTAACCAACTGCGACCGTTCGATTGGTGCGCGACTTTCCGGTGAGATTGCGGCAAAGCACGGCAACCAGGGAATGGCAGACTCGCCAATAACCTTGGGTCTTGTGGGTACTGCGGGCCAGAGCTTTGGTGTCTGGAACGTTGGCGGGCTTAATCTGATTCTTGAGGGCGATGCCAACGATTATGTCGGTAAAGGCATGACGGGCGGCAAGCTGGTCGTCAAACCACCCCGCGGCAGTGTTTTCGAGTCCCAGAATACCGCGATCATCGGTAACACCTGTCTCTACGGAGCCACCGGCGGCAAGCTGTTTGCGGCTGGCACCGCCGGTGAGCGGTTTGCTGTGCGCAACTCCGGCGCCCACGCAGTTGTTGAAGGCGCGGGTGATCATTGCTGTGAATATATGACCGGCGGGCTGGTCACTGTGCTGGGTTCTACAGGCCCCAACTTTGGTGCCGGTATGACGGGCGGGTTCGCCTATGTGCTGGATATGGACAATACGTTTGTAGACAAATACAACCACGAATTGGTGGAAATCCAGCGCATCTCCCGTGAAGAAATGGAAGCCTACCGCAACCATCTGCGCAGCGTGATTCGTGAGCACATATCGGAAACCGGCAGTGTTTGGGCCGAGCATATTCTTGAAGATTTCGACGACTACATCGGCCGCTTCTGGCTGGTGAAACCCAAGGCTGCAAGTTTGCGCAGCCTGCTGGCAAGCACCCGTGCGCGGCCTGAATAAGCGCTTCGCATAGAGAATGGATACTTGCGAGGGTTCCGGGTTGCCAATAGGGGTAGCCCTTGTCGAAATTGAGTTGATGAGAACGCCAATATGAAAGAAAGACTAAACAACGATTTTCAGTTTGTGGAAGTAGGTCGGGCAGATCCGAAAAAGGTTCCTGCGAAGAAACGCAAAAAGGAATTTGGTGAAATCTACCACCCGTTCACTGCAGATAGTGCGGCGACTCAGTCTCACCGGTGTCTGGAGTGTGGCAATCCCTATTGTGAATGGAAGTGCCCGGTTCACAACTACATTCCCAATTGGCTGAAGCTGGTTGCGGAAGGCAACATCATGAAGGCGGTTGAGTTATGTCATCAAACCAATTCGCTGCCAGAAGTCTGTGGCCGGGTTTGCCCCCAGGACCGCCTGTGCGAAGGCGCTTGCACGTTGAATGATGGCTTCGGCGCTGTGACTATTGGTTCGGTTGAGAAATACATCACCGATACGGCCTTTGCTTTGGGCTGGAAGCCGGACATGTCTGCTGTCAAATGGACGGATAAAAAAGTGGCCGTAATTGGCGCTGGCCCGGCAGGCCTTGGCTGTGCCGATGTGCTGGTTCGCCATGGTGTTAAACCGGTGGTGTTTGATATCTATCCGGAAATCGGCGGCCTGCTCACATTTGGCATCCCCGAATTCAAGCTGGAAAAGTCCGTTATGGCTCGCCGGCGACAGGTGTTTGAGGAGATGGGTGTTGAGTTCCGATTGTCCACTGAAGTGGGTAAGGATATTCAGATGCAGGACATCCTTGATGAATACGATGCCGTGTTCATGGGGATGGGTACCTACAACTACATGAAGGGCGGATTCCCGGGCGAAGACCTACCGGGCGTTTATGATGCCTTGCCCTTCCTCGTGTCCAACGTGAATCGTCGCCTCGGGTTTGAAAAAGACGCTTCAGAGTTCATTGATATGAAAGGCAAACGAGTGGTGGTTCTGGGTGGCGGTGACACCGCAATGGATTGTAACCGGACCTCCATTCGTCAACAGGCAGAAAGCGTGAGCTGTGCCTATCGTCGCGATCAGGCCAACATGCCGGGCTCGCGACGTGAAGTGTCCAACGCCAAGGAAGAGGGTGTGAAATTCCTGTTTAATCGCCAGCCCATTGCGATTGTTGGTGAGGGCCAGGTTGAGGGCGTAAAAGTAGTGTCGACGCAGCTCGGCGAGCCGGACGAAAATGGCCGTCGTCGCCCGGAAGTGGTTCCCGGCAGCGAAGAAGTGATACCGGCAGATGCGGTATTGGTCGCCTTCGGCTTCCGGCCGAGCCCGGCGGACTGGTTTGGCAAGCACGCAATCAATACCGACGATTCTGGCCGAGTAACCGCCCCGGAAAAGGCAGAGTACGGCTTCCAGACCAGCAACCCAAAAATATTTGCCGGTGGTGACATGGTTCGGGGTTCGGATCTGGTGGTAACGGCAATCTGGGAAGGTCGCCAGGCAGCCGAAGGTATCATGGATTATCTCGATATTTGATTAAGGCTGTATCATGACTCGACAGGCCGGCTGACTAAGGGTAAGCCGGCCTTTTTTATTATGGCAAACGGGGTATCATTGCTTTCGTTCTACAAAGACCATCTGAAAGAGACAACGTTGGGATCCCTATGACCGAGTTGAAGAATGACCGCTTTCTACGCGCCCTGATGCGCCAGCCTGTTGATCGTACCCCGGTATGGATGATGCGCCAGGCGGGACGCTATCTACCCGAGTATCGCGCTACCCGGGAGAAAGCTGGCGATTTCCTCAGCTTGTGCAAGAACACGCCGCTGGCCTGCGAAGTAACCCTCCAGCCACTTGAGCGTTTTCCGCTGGATGCTGCGATTCTGTTTTCGGATATTCTGACTATTCCGGACGCCCTCGGCCTCGGGTTGTACTTTGAGACGGGTGAAGGCCCCAAGTTCAAGCACCCCATACGCTCCAAAGCAGATTTGGACGCCCTGCCAACTATCAAGGCAACAACCGACCTGGACTATGTAATGAACGCGGTCTCCACCATTCGTGGCGCGCTTAATGGCCGTGTGCCGTTGATTGGCTTCTCCGGAAGTCCCTGGACACTGGCAACTTACATGGTTGAAGGGGGATCCTCCAAGGACTTCCGCGAAGCCAAAAAGCTGATGTACAGCGAGCCTGAGGTTATGCACCGCCTGCTCGACATGCTTGCCGATATCGTAATTGATTACCTCAATGGCCAGATTAAGGCAGGCGCCCAGGCTGTTCAGATATTTGACACTTGGGGCGGGCTCTTGAGCACTTGGGCTTACAAAGAGTTCTCGCTGAATTACATGCAGAAAATTGTAGATAACCTGATCCGTGAGAACGATGGGCGCCGCGTTCCGGTGATTCTGTTTACCAAAAATGGTGGCCAGTGGCTGGAGTCTATTGCAGATACAGGCGCCGACGCTGTAGGTCTGGATTGGACCACAGATATCGGTGATGCCCGTGCTCGTATTGGCGATCGTGTGGCTCTGCAGGGCAACATGGACCCGACTATGCTGTACGCATCACCGGCACGAATCCGCGAAGAGGTGGGTGACATCCTGCGCCGTTATGGCTCTGGCCCAGGCCATATCTTCAACCTCGGGCACGGTATCACTCCAGAAGTGAAGCCCGAGAATGCCAAAGCCTTCATTGAAGCCGTTGTTGAATTGAGCCCGGAATACCACAGCTAAAAAGAGCTGAGCCAATGGGTGACTACCGGATAATGGTTCGAAGCGTAAGCGAGATTCTTGTCTCGGTACGTCCCCTGTTGGGTGGTACGGCCGCTCTGATTGCCGGCAAAAGCTTGCTTGGCGTTGTTCTGCCGCTCCGCATGGAAGCGGCGGGCTATCCGATAGCGCTGATCGGGGCGATCATGGCGGCCTACTACTTTGGCCTCGGGCTTGGGGGGTTGCGCGGAAAGCGGGTAATCCTCCGCATCGGCCATATCCGCGCATTTGCAGCCTTTGCGGCATTAACAGCCGCAGTCACCTTGGCTTACACAGCCTTTACCCATCCAACGGCATGGGTAGTTCTCCGCATAATTAACGGTTTCTGTATTGCCGGCTTAACGGCCACCATCGAGAGCTGGTTGAATACCAAGAGCAGCAACGAAACCCGAGGGCGAGTTCTCGGTTTTTACATGCTCGCCTATTACCTGGCCATCGCTGCCGGCCAAACAATGGTAAACCTCGCAGATCCTGAGGCTCCCGACCTCTTCATGCTGGCGGCAGCTCTGATTGTTTTGTCGTTAATACCCGTTGCTATGACAAGCCTGGGTGAGCCAAATCTCAGCGAAAGCCGCGCACTCAACCTGAAAAAACTCTACGCAGCCTCGCCAGTTGGCATGATCGGGGCGGCGGTATCGGGGATAATGATCGGCTCTTTTTACGCCTTGGGCGTAGTCTTCGCCCGTAGAATCGGCCTGAGCGTGGCTGAATCCGCTATGATCATGAGCGTGGTCGTCCTGGGAGGGCTGGTCTTCCAGCTACCCATAGGTGCACTGGCAGACAGGCTTGACCGACGACTAGTTATGTCGATTGCGCTTATTTTGGTTGGTGCTTCCTGGGCAGTATTGCTGAGCCTGCTCGCTTCAGGCGTACCCTTCGCCACACTACTGATATTGGCTTTGTTCTTTGGCGGCGTAATGAGCAGCATCTACCCGCTCTGCGTAGCAGAAAGTTTCGACCGCCTCGAGCGCAGATACTACGTTGCTGCATCCGGACGCCTGCTGATGATCCACTCCATAGGCGCCACCCTCGGGCCATTGTTCGCAGCGGGACTTATGGCAGCCTCCGGCCCCTTCAGCTTCTTCGTGTTTGAATCAGCAGTGGCCCTGATATATGCCATGTATGTGCTGATGCGCGTCTACAAAAGGCCGGCCGCACCCACGGAGCAAAAGGAAAAATTTGTTCCTCTTCCCGATGCCGCTCCCATGGCAACAGACCTAGACCCACGATGCCAAGAGGAGAACGAGGAGGGTTGTTAATTCACCCTCCCGCTTGGACCCGGATTGCTGCGGCTAAAGCCTGTATGGATGCGTGACCCCGTACCGGCTATAGTCGTATCAGATGTCCCGATAATAAAAAGGAGCAGTCCCTTGCCCGCCAAAGCGCCCGAAAAACGGAAGTTCCATCGTATAAGCTTCGACGCCCCGTGCGAACTTCACGCTCTCGAAAGCCTGTGGACAACCGAGGTGTTGGATATCTCACTGAAAGGCGTGTTGGTCAAACGCCCGCAAAGCTGGGATGTGCCATTGAACCAACCTTGCGAGGTGGTTATTCATCTTGACGGGGAGAAGGTGGGAATTGTTATGGCGGTGGAGCTAAAACACATCGAATCCCATAGGCTAGGCTTCAAATGTCAGTACATCGATTTGGAAAGCGCGACTCATCTGAGGCGTCTTGTTGAATTAAATTTGGGGGGTCAGGTTCTTCTTGAGAGGGAGCTGGCTCACTTAATCGACTAGATTTATTAGTGGCTAAGTGGGAGGTTTTGCATCTGCGCCTGCAGGCGGTTTTTGGACGGTAAAGCCTAACCCTGCCGTAAACTCCGAACGTCAAGGTCAAAGCTCCTCTAAAGCCGTAATAGCGTCGCTAAGCTTGGTCACCGGAATCACCTTCATACCCGCAATAGCCTTGCGGGGCGCATTGGCCTTCGGCACCAAAGCCCGGGTAAACCCATGCTTTGCGGCCTCATTAATCCGCTCCTGACCACTGGGCACCGGCCGAATCTCCCCCGACAACCCGACTTCCCCAAAAATCACCAGATCCTGAGGCAAAGCCCGATCCCGAAACGAAGAGACAACAGCAGCCAGCAACGCCAAATCCGCACTGGTCTCGTTAACCTTCACGCCGCCCACCACGTTTACAAACACATCCTGATCCGACACATGCAAACCGCCATGCCGGTGCAGCACCGCCAAAAGCATGGCCAAACGATTCTGGTCCAGACCCACCGCCACACGCCTCGGGTATCCACCCTGAGCCATGTCCACCAGCGCCTGAATCTCCACCAGCATCGGCCGAGTGCCTTCCCAAACCACCATAACCACACTGCCGGGGGCGGCATCTTCACCACGGTTCAGGAAAATTGCGCTTGGGTTTTTAACTTCCTTCAGGCCCTGTTCCAGCATCGCAAAGACCCCCAGCTCGTTCACCGCGCCAAAGCGATTCTTGATGCCTCGTAGCGTGCGGTAACGGCTGTCGCTTGAGCCTTCCAGTAAAATGGAGCAGTCAATCATGTGCTCCAGCACCTTGGGCCCAGCAAGGCTGCCGTCCTTGGTGACATGGCCAACGAGGAACAAAATTGTGCCTGTTTGTTTGGCAAAGCGGGTCAGATACGCTGCGCTCTCACGCACTTGTGAAACCGAGCCGGGTGCGGATTCAGTGTCCGCCACATGCATAACCTGAATACTGTCTATAACCAGAATTCGTGGCTTTTCCGCCTCTGCCACCTGAATGATCCGTTCGACACTGGTCTCGGAGAGCATTTTCAGATCACTGGTAGGCAAACCGAGGCGTCTTGCCCGCATGGCAACCTGCTGCAGGGATTCCTCGCCAGTGACATAAATCGCAGGAACACTGGCAGCCAAATGGCAAACAGCTTGAAGCAACAGGGTACTCTTGCCTGCGCCCGGGTGGCCGCCCATCAATACGGCAGAGCCTTCCACCAGCCCGCCGCCTAAAACCCGGTCGAACTCCTGCATGCCGGTGCTGATACGCTCCTGCTCGGAGAGGCTTACGTCGTTCAGGCTTTGGACTGTCGACAAGCTGCCGGCGAAACCTTCAAAGCGCACACCGCGGGCGCCTTTGGTATTGCTACTGATGCCGCGCACTTCGCTGACGGTGTTCCAAGTCTGGCAGGCCGTGCACTGGCCCTGCCATTTGGAATAGTCTGCACCGCACTCGGTGCAGACGTAAGCGATTTTGGCTTTTGCCATCAGGCCAGCTTCTTGTACTTCATGCGCTGGGGCACCATGGCGGAGTCCCCTTTGCGCTTTTTGTGGTCTTCGTCGTATTCCGCGAAGTTACCCTCGAAGTACACCACCTCACCGTCATCCTCAAACGCCAGAATGTGCGTGGCTACGCGGTCAAGGAACCAGCGGTCGTGCGAGATAACCATGGCAGCACCCGGGAAGTTCAGGAGAGCCTCTTCCAGAGCGCGCAGGGTTTCTACGTCCAGGTCGTTGGTCGGTTCGTCCAGCAGCAACACGTTGCCGCCTTCTTTCAGCAGCTTGGCCAGGTGCAAGCGGTTACGCTCACCACCCGACAAGTCGCCTACGCGCTTTTGCTGATCCGAGCCCTTGAAATTAAAGCGGCCGGCATAGGCTCTTGAAGGGGTTTCGTAGTTGCCCACTTTAATGATGTCCTGCCCATCACTGAGCAGTTCCCACACGGTTTTCGATCCATCCAGGTCACGGCTTTGATCCACATAGGCTAGCTGAACCGTTTCGCCCACGGTAATGCTGCCCGAAGTAGGCTCGTCCTGGCCGGCGATCATGCGGAACAGTGTGGATTTACCCGCACCGTTACCACCGATGATCCCGACGATAGCGCCAGGTGGCACAGTGAAGGACACATCTTCATAAAGCAGGCGGTCGCCAAACGCTTTGCTGATGCCTTCCACTTCGATGACCTTGTCACCCAAGCGGGGTCCGGGCGGGATATAGATCTCGTTGGTCTCGTTGCGCTTCTGGAACTCCTGGGAGCTCATCTCTTCAAAGCGGGCAAGACGGGCCTTGCTCTTGGATTGGCGGCCTTTGGCATTGCTGCGCACCCACTCCAATTCCTGCTTCATGGCTTTCTGGTGCGAGGCTTCTTGTTTGGCTTCGGTGCTCAAACGCTGTTGCTTGTTCTCCAGCCACTGACTGTAGTTGCCTTCAAACGGAATGCCCTGGCCCCGGTCGAGTTCCAGAATCCAGCCGGCGACGTTGTCGAGGAAGTAGCGGTCGTGGGTGATGGCAACCACGGTGCCCTCGTAATCGTGCAGGAAGCGTTCCAGCCAAGCGACGGATTCTGCGTCGAGGTGGTTGGTTGGCTCATCCAGCAGTAGCATGTCTGGGCCGGAGAGAAGCAGGCGGCATAGAGCCACACGCCGGCGTTCACCGCCCGAAAGGTTCTTTACCGGCTGGTCCCAGGCGGGCAGACGTAGGGCGTCTGCCGCAACTTCCATTTTGCGCTCAATGTCATGGCCGTCGGTGGCCTGAATCAGTGCCTCCAGTTGGCCCTGCTTTTTGGCCAGTGCGTCAAAATCTGCATCCGGCTCAGCATAGGCTGCATAAACCTTGTCCAGTTCGGCCAGAGCGTCATGAACTTCAGAAACTGCCTCGTCGACAATCTCTTTGACGGTTTTGGTATCGTCCAGTTCCGGCTCCTGGGGCAGGTAGCCCACTTTGATGCCGGGCTGGGGGCGGGCTTCACCGATGTAATCCTGGTCCACACCCGCCATGATGCGTAGAAGGGTAGATTTACCAGAACCGTTCAGGCCGAGTACGCCAATCTTGGCTCCCGGGAAGAAACTCAGGGAAATATCCTTGAGGATTTCGCGTTTGGGTGGAACCACCTTGCCCACGCGATTCATGCTGTATACGTACTGAGCCATAAAGGCATTACCCTCTTTATCAAACGAGATGTGGCAGGTTTCTTCGGAGGCGCTTTTCGCTACAGCCTCGTAGAACCTTGCAAACAGGAATAAATAGTTGGGTTTGTAAGGTATCGAAACAAGGGGGCTATAGCAATTTCAGGAAAACCGCCGATATCCGCATGACGGTATCTGCGCACAGCATAAAGGATGATTTCCAACCCGGTAATGGGCTAGAATAGCGGCCCGAATTTTAAGGGATTCCGGAGGCATTCCCAAGACCCTCCGGGCCAGTCAAGCACACAGGGGCAGCGCACCGATGTTTAATCGTGATATGAAGATCGCCGGTTTCGACGACGAACTCTGGAACGCCATGCAGGCGGAAAGCAAGCGTCAGGAGGCTCATATTGAGCTGATTGCATCAGAGAACTACACCAGCCCAAGGGTAATGGAAGCCCAGGGTAGTGACCTGACCAACAAGTATGCCGAGGGTTATCCCGGCAAGCGCTACTACGGTGGTTGCGAGTTTGTTGATATTGCAGAGCAGTTGGCAATTGATCGTGCCAAAGAACTGTTCGGCGCCGCTTATGCCAACGTGCAGCCACACTCCGGTTCCCAGGCCAACTCCGCCGTCTTCATGGCTTTGGTTAACCCGGGTGATACGGTTCTGGGTATGAGCCTTGCTCATGGTGGCCACCTTACCCACGGCGCCAGCGTCAACTTTTCCGGCAAGATCTACAATGCGGTGCAGTACGGTATCGATACAGACACTGGCTTGATCGATTACGACGAGTTGGAAGCGATGGCCGTTGAGCACAAGCCGAAAATGATCATTGCCGGCTTCTCCGCCTATTCCCAGGAACTGGATTTTGCTCGTTTCCGCGCCATTGCCGACAAGGTTGGTGCTTACCTGTTTGTGGATATGGCTCACGTGGCCGGCCTGGTTGCGGCGGGCGTATATCCCGACCCCATGCCCCACGCCCACGTGGTAACCACCACAACACACAAAACCCTTCGTGGCCCCCGTGGCGGCCTGATTCTGGCTTGCGACGATGAAGCTCTGCACAAGAAGCTGAACTCTGCTGTTTTCCCAGGTGGTCAGGGTGGCCCGCTGATGCACGTGATTGCCGCCAAGGCAATTTGCTTCAAAGAAGCCATGAGCGACGAGTTCAAAACCTATCAGAAGCAAGTTGTAAAGAATGCGTCGGCTATGGCTAACGTGTTTGTTGATCGGGGCTACGATGTGGTTTCGGGAGGCACCATGAACCACTTGTTTCTGGTGAGTCTGATCAAGCAGGACATCACCGGTAAAGATGCCGATGCGGCTCTGGGCCGTGCACACATCACCGTGAACAAGAACGCCGTTCCCAACGATCCACGGTCGCCATTTGTGACCTCCGGCCTGCGCATGGGTACGCCTGCGATCACTACCCGTGGTTTTGGTGTGGCGGAATGCCGTGAGCTGGCGGGATGGATTTGCGATATCCTTGATAACCTGGAAGACGAAGACGTCAGCAACCGTGTTCGCGGACAGGTAGAAGCCCTGTGTGCGCGCTTCCCGGTATACAGCTAAGCGTCTGGTAAGACCTGCCGGGCAGGGTGCGTACTCATCGCACCTCCCGGCTCCCTCTCCGGAGTACCGTTATGCATTGTCCTTTCTGTGGTGAAGCAGATACCAAAGTTATTGACTCGCGTCTTGTGACCGAGGGTGATCAGGTGCGTCGCCGCAGAGAGTGTCTATCCTGCCATGAGCGCTTTACCACGTTTGAATCCGCCGAGTTGGTCATGCCGCGGGTGGTTAAGCAGGACGGCATTCGGCAGCCTTTCGATGAAGAGAAGCTCCGCTCCGGAATAATGAAAGCATTGGAAAAGCGCCCGGTCAGCATCGAGCAAATTGATGCTGCGCTGAATCGCATCCGTTATCGCCTGAGGGCGACCGGTGAGCGTGAAGTGAAGTCGATGCAGCTGGGTGAGGAAGTGATGACAGAGTTGCGCCAGCTCGACAAGGTGGCCTATGTAAGGTTTGCCTCTGTCTATCGCAGCTTCCAGGACATCAACGAATTTAAAGAAGAAATTGAGCGGCTTTCGGCAACTAACGGCGAAACGGCGGTTGATGTTGCAAAAGTGTTGGCGGACACACAGACCCCGGACTCAACGAAATGACTGAGCTTCGGGATCTGTCCATGATGGCTCGAGCGGTGCAACTTGCGTGGCGGGGTCGCTACTCCACACACCCCAACCCTCGGGTTGGATGTGTAATAGCTCGTGGCGACAAGATTCTGGGCGAGAGCTGGCATGAGCGGGCCGGAGAAGCCCATGCAGAAACCAGAGCGCTTAGCCAGGCCGGCACGGCTGCCCGTGGTGCTACGGCTTATGTCACGCTGGAGCCTTGTAGTCATTTTGGTCGCACACCGCCCTGTGCCCGAGCGCTAATTGATGCGGGTATATCGCGTGTTTTTGCCGCCACCCAAGACCCGAATCCGTCAGTCTCCGGAAGGGGGCTCGACATGCTCCGTGAAGCCGGCATCCGGGTTCATGTAGGGTTGCTTGCTGAGGAAGCTGAGCGCCTGAACCGTGGTTTCATGAAGCGCATGAATACCGGCCGCCCCTGGGTTCGGCTTAAAATGGCGTCCAGTCTCGATGGCCGTACGGCCATGGCATCCGGAGAGAGCCAGTGGATCACCGGCAGCGAATCCCGTCGTGATGTTCAGCGGCTCCGTGCCGAGAGCGACGCGATACTTACCGGTGTTGGTACCGTGCTTGCGGACAACCCGTCTTTAACGGTTCGCCGCAACGAGCTAGGGGATATTGGCGCTGCCACCGAGCCATCGCGGCAACCCTTGCGTGTAATTGCAGACAGGGATGCTAGAACACCGCCGTCTGCGACCATTTTGCGGGGTGGTAAGGTTCAGGTGTTTTGTGCATCGTCCACGCTGGCAACTGCGCCAGCACAGGATCTTGCGGCGCTGGGAATTCGCCTGAAGGGCGTCTCATGGAAGGATAATGGCATTGATGTCTCCGAGCTGTTGGATTCGCTGGGGGAGATGGGCATTAATGAATTGTTGGTTGAAGCTGGACCAACCTTGGCAGGCACATTTATCAATGAACAATTGGTAGATGAACTCTGGCTATATCAGGCGCCAGTTTTTTTAGGAAGCAACGGTCGGCCTACGGCGCATCTTCCGCTGGAGACGATGGCTGACAAGATTGAATGGACCGTACAAGATCGGCGACAAATTGGAGACGACCAGCGTTTGATCCTGGTTCGCCGTTAAGCGATTAAATTCACAGTGCGCACTAGAGCTGCTTCTGACAAGCGGTACCGGGTGCATTGCAAGGGTGCAAAATAGTATGGCACTGAACAGCGTTGAAGAAATCATAGAAGACATCCGTCAGGGCAAAATGGTTATCCTGATGGACGATGAAGACCGGGAAAACGAAGGCGATCTGGTGATGGCGGCAGAACACTGTACCGCCGAAGACATTAACTTCATGGCTCGCTTTGGTCGCGGTCTCATCTGCATGCCTATGACACGGGACCGTTGTGAACAGTTGGGCTTGCCGTTGATGGTTCAGCAGAACGCGTCGGGCTTCGGCACCAAGTTTACCTTGTCTATTGAAGCGGCTACCGGTGTAACCACGGGTATTTCAGCGGCGGATCGCGCACGCACGGTGCAGGCTGCTGTTGCTCGCAATGCAAAAGCGTCGGATCTGGTTCAGCCGGGGCATATTTTCCCGCTGATGTCTGATCCGGGCGGCGTGCTTAGCCGTGCCGGCCATACCGAAGCCTCCTGTGATCTGGCCGCCCTTGCGGGAAGTGAGCCGGCGGGTGTTATTTGTGAAATTATGAATGATGATGGCTCCATGGCACGCAGGGAAGACCTGGAGCTATTTGCTGATGAGCACAATCTGAAGATTGGCACCATCGCCGACCTGATTCACTACCGCACCACCCACGAACGCACCGTTGAGTGTGTTGAAGAGAATCAGCTCGATACGGAATACGGTGTGTTCAAACTGCGCACTTACCGCGATATTATTCAGGGCTCTACGCATTTGGCTATGGTTTACGGTGAGATTCCGGCGGATGAGCCTGTGCACGTGCGCGTTCATATTACCGATACCTTGCGGGACTTGCTGGGCGCTCGCCGCAAGGATTCCCGAAGCTGGCCGCTGCATCATGCGCTTGAAAAAGTGGCCGCTGAAGGCAGCGGTGTTGTGGTTCTGCTCAATAGTGCGGAGGACAGCTACAACCTGGAAGACCGTATTCAGGAATTTTTTGACCATGGGCACGGCCCCTCTGGCAAAGGCAGCTCCGGTGTGTATTTTACCGTGGGCACCGGCTCCCAGATTCTGCGGGATCTTGGCGTAAGCAAGATGCGTTTGCTTAGCCCGCCCGTAAAATACTCGGCCATATCCGGATTTGATCTGGAAGTGGTTGAGTACATACCCTACACCCCAGACTGATTAACCTGGCTGCAGCACTTTGCTGGAGCCCGTGAAGGAGCCACCGATGGCGGATATCAAAGTAATTGAAGGTGATTTTACCCAGTGCACCGGGCGCTATGCGCTGGTGGTTGGCCGTTTTAACAGTTTCGTTGTGGAAAGCCTGGTAGAGGGTGCTATCGACACCTTGCGCCGCCACGGTATTCCCGACAGCGATATAACCGTTGTGCGCGTGCCCGGAGCCTACGAAATGCCCTTGGCTGTAAAGCGTGTTGCAGAAACCGGTGGCTATAGCGCCATTATTGCCTTGGGCGCCGTTATTCGTGGCGGCACCCCGCACTTTGAGTATGTTGCTGGCGAAGCGTCCAGTGGTATCGGTGCAGTAAGCCTGGAAACCGACGTACCAGTAACTTTTGGTGTACTGACCGTTGATTCAATCGAGCAGGCCATTGAGCGCTCCGGCACCAAGGCCGGCAACAAAGGCGCCGAGGCGGCTATTACAGCGCTGGAAATGGTTAGCCTGTTTAACAAGCTGGGTGAGTAATGAGCGACACTGAAGGTACAACACCCGGTTCGGCGCCGACAGGCCAGCCAAAAGCTGGCGATCGCCGCCGTGCCCGGGTTCTGGCAATGCAGGGGCTTTACCAGCGCCACTTTACCAAGAGCCCGATTTCGGATATTGAAGCCGAGTTCATGGTTGATAATGATATGACCAAGGTAGACTCTTTGTATTTCCGTGATGTTCTGCGAGGGGTTCACCGTGAACAGGCGGAGCTGGACAAGCTGATTGAGCCCTTTCTTGACCGCCCGCTGCTTGAGGTAGACCCCGTGGAGCTTGCCATTGTTCGGGTAGGTGCCTACGAACTGCGCCACCGGGTTGATGTGCCGTATAAAGTTGTTATCAATGAGGGCATCGAATTGGCAAAGCGATTCGGGGGTACAGAAGGGCACAAGTTTGTTAACAGTGTGCTCGATAAGTTAGGCCGTCGTTTACGTCTTGCCGAGACCCGCTCACGCTAACCGATGGGTGAATTTGAGCTGATCCGGCAGTATTTCATGCCGTTGGCGCGTCTGCACGGTTCCCGCTCTGTTGTGCTGGGACCGGGCGACGACTGTGCCATTCAAAGTGTTCCCGCCGGTTTTGATCTGGTTTTTTCTATCGACACTCTCGTTGAGGGTGTGCACTTCCCCCTTGGCTATCGCCCAGACTATCTCGGCTGGAGGGCCCTTGCAGTAGCTGCGAGTGACCTGGCCGCCATGGGTGCCGAGCCCGCCTGTTTTACCCTTGCGCTGACACTTCCCGAAGTCGATGAACCCTGGTTGCAGGATTTCGCCCGTGGGCTGGGTCGTGCGGCGGAATCCTTTGGCCTGGTGCTTGCCGGAGGTGATACAACTCGCGGCCCTCTTACATTAAGCCTGCAGGTGCATGGATTGGTGGAGCAGGGGCGAGCCATCAGACGCTCCGGAGCATGTGCTGGCGATCTGATTGTGGTGTCTGGCACCTTGGGTGATGCGGGGGCGGCCTTGGATTATCTTGATGCCCGCAGTCCCTCAGAAGACGAGCAGTCGGTATTGGAGCGCTATCACTATCCGCAGCCGAGGCTGAAATTGGGCATGGCTTTGAGGAGCCTCGCGACGGCGGCGATTGATGTATCCGACGGATTGCTGGCAGATCTTAATCATATTCTTGAAGCGTCTAATGTCGGCGCGAATATTGACCAAACCCAAGTGCCGGTATCGCAGGCACTCGCTCGCTTGAAAGGTGATTCAGCCACGGGTTATGCGCTGAACTCTGGCGATGATTACGAGCTGTGCGCAACCATTCCGGAAGCACGTTGGGCAAGTGTGCCCAAATCGTTAAAGCAACAACTCACCGTTATCGGTGTGATTGAGCCTGCTTCTGGTTTGCGCCTCGATGGTACTGCTGTAGTGTCGGGCTCAGAGGTGACAGGTTTTGACCATTTCAGGAGAAAAACATGACCCAGGAAGATCAGTGGCCAGAGCCGGATTTGCCACAGGCCATTTTGCCGCCGGGATTTCTGAAAAACCCCGTGCACTTGTTAGCCTTCGGCTTTGGTAGCGGCGCAGCGCCACGGGCCCCGGGAACTTGGGGGAGCCTGGCTGCTATTCCACTGTGGTACTGCTTTGCCTGGTTGCCGCCTGCTGCTTACTGGCTGGTTGTTGCATTGGCCTTCGTGGTGGGCATTTGGCTATGTGGAAAAACCGCGGCCGATTTAAAAGTGCACGACCACGGCGGTATCGTGTGGGACGAGTTTGTGGGGATGTGGATTGCCCTTGGCTTGTTTCCAGAGAATATTTACGGCGTATTGTTGGCGTTTCTGGTATTCAGGCTGTTCGATGTGCTGAAGCCATGGCCTATCAGCTGGCTGGATGAGCGATTGCCAGGCGGGCTGGGGATCATGGTAGATGACGTCGTCGCAGCCGCCATGGCACTGCTTTGCCTACTCGCGATTGACACTTGGCTGATGCCGTTCATCCTTTAAGTCTCCCGGAAACGCATTTGCGGTATGCATGGGTGCGCCGGCGTGTGACTGGCCTTAGTGCACCTGCATCTCTTCCGGGAGCAACCTCACGACATGAAGGAAGCGCTTTAACCCGATTTCAGCGCGCTCCCTTGATGCGAAGGGGCCGCTGTCAAAGCCCTCTCTGGTCGTGAAATACCATTTGTTCCCGACGCAAAAATACCGACTGCTACGAAAGGGAATGTGTCTGTCTTCTCCTGATCTGACCTGGGTGTTCATGGCCGGCTCCGGTGCCTGACTTCTGATTTTGTATGTCGGGCGCAGTGTGATTGATAAGGTCCTGTTTAAAATTAAACCAATTTCCGGCAAATTCAACAATTATTAACATTTAAACAGACGTTGCCACGGCGGGTCGGACTTTAGCGCATCTTTGCTCATTCGGTTGCCCTTAGTGGTTTCGATGTTCAAAATGCGCAATAGCTGGCTGCATTCTCGCACCGGGCTTCCCCTTACCCTTAAGGAGATAACATGAGTATGGTGTACTTTTTACGTGTTGCAAGACTGGAGATGAGCCATTTAAGCCGTTGGTGCCAGGCGTGCCGGTTTGCGCTTGCGGCGGTGTTGCTGACAACTCTGGCAGGCTGCTCAACGGCAATAACCAAGCTCGAGACGTGGGAGGGTGACCCGGCAGGTGCCGAAAACGCGGCAATCTTGAAAGCACCAGGTGCTATTCATGTGAGCCAGGTTAACGGCCGCAAAATGAAGAATTATTTGATGGATGACCTAGCGTTGGATTATGCGCTTCTACCGGGTGAAAACGAGGTAGTGTTCACCTACAAAACCATTTGGGCGAAATCCGGGGTTGTGGAAAACGGTGAGTCACAGGTTCACATTATTGAAAGTAAGCCGCAAGTCGTGCGCTTTGAGGCGAGCCCCAAGGCTACCTACCGATTCGAGTTCTCCAAGCCTGAATCCCGCAAACAGGCCGAGAAAGAGATTCCTGAATTTTCCGCAGCTGTTGTGGGAGGTGATGGCCTGGCCCTTGCGCACTCTACAAATTGGTTGCCGGCCGACACTGCAGGGTCAGAGCGGACACCTTTATCCGCTGATAGTGCCACCGCAACTAATGATGGCGTGGATGCGCTGAGTCGTCTCAAATCCGTCTGGGAAACCGCGAGCGACGAAGACAAAAAGGCGTTTCTGCGCTGGGCATTCGAGTAAACGCACAGCGTTCATAAGGCTCGTTATCGCTTGAAGCGCGCCGTCAGTTTCTGTAGTGCGGCTTCAAGCAGGTTCATGGCATCGTCTGCCAGGCTCTGGCTTCGGGTTTCTTCAAGCGGGGTGTGCATTTCCTCGGGCGGGAGCTCGATGGCAGCATCTTCGATGGCGACAAGGCTGTCGCAGACATAGCGTTGGAGTGAATCTCCATGAGCGACGACATCCGGGCAGATGGTGAAGTTAAGGGTGAGGCTGCCTTGATAGCTTACAGCCACAATGCCCAGGCCCAGACTGTCGAACAGCGGGGCGGCATTGTACTGTTGCACCAGCCTGGCGCCCTGTAAGTAAAGAGGGACCTGTGGACCGGGCACGTTGGTAATGGGTAGGTTGAATACCGGTTGGTAGCGTTGCGCAATCTGCAGCTCCGAATACAGCCGTGCTGATAGCGCAAGCATCGTTGAGGGCAGCAATTCAGTTAGCCGATCTGCGGCTATGGCCTCACGGTATGGCTCGGAGGCGACAGCGTTCCAGTGAATCCGACGAATACGCTGGGCCGGGTTACGTTCATTGGTTGCCAGGTCCAGAAGCATGGCAGACATCTGGCTGCCGGTGGCTTTGTTCAACGTGCGTGAGCGCACGGAGATGGGCGTCATGGCAATTAACGATTCGATAGTGCTCGCACCCTGATCATTCAAATATCGCTGCAGTGTTTCTGCACATAGCCCCAGCACCACATCGTTAAGCGTTACATCCACCAGAGATGCTTTGATTGCTTTCAGTCGCGACAAATCGACCTTTGCAGAGATTAATTGACGATTGGCTGTAATCTGGCGGTTGAATGGGCTGTGCGGAGCTGAAAATATCGGGAATGGCAGAGGTATTTTCCGCAGTTGCTTTTGAACCAGCCCGCGCACCGTTGCCTCTGCCGCGCCAACGGCCAGAGAAGTCACGCGCCAGGGCGTTCGCAGCATGTTTACCCCCGCCTGTAGAACGACGCGCTCCTCTGACGGTTTCGGGCGCGGTTGCCAGGGGCGTGGCGCGCGGATGGGTTGCGGCTCAGGCGTGTATTCCAGCAGCTTGCCCATGATTTCAGCGCCGCTGAACGCATCGATAGCCGCATGGTGCAGTTTTACAATGAGGGCGAAGCCTGCCTTGCCCTCATTCTCATCGCCCAGCCGGAAGCCGTCCACGAAGGTAATATGCCAGAGTGGGCGGTCACGCTTCAGCGGATCTTCCAGAATTTTGGATGCAAGGGTCATCAGGTGTGATTCCCTGCTGTTTTCGCCGAGACTGACATACGCCAGATGCCGCTCAATGCTGAAATCAGGATCATCAATCCAGTAGGGCCGGCCCATGCGTAGAGGAATTTCTTTCAGCAGTTGGCGGAATACAGGGACAACGTGAAGGCGGCTTCGCAAATAGGCAATAAAGGTACTGAACGCCAGAGGTGTTTCCCGCTCGCTGGCATCAAATAGGTAAATACTGCCGATGTGCATCGGTGCATTATCTGATTCCAGATACAGGAAGGAGGCGTCCAGTTCCGATAGCTGCCGCATCAATGAGCTCCGTTCGTTAATAACATTTGCCCCAGTATAAATGAACAGACTGTTGATGCCGTTGACTCATTTGCCTGCAAGAGCTCTGTTGCGGAGTCATTATGCTCCGCGCCTTGTCGGGGGCGCTTAAACTTTTAGCCAGCGTGCTATTGCCGGGTCGTCGACCAGTCTATTCCAAAACCACATCAGGGCCTTACCTTTGTCATCGGCGTGTCTGGCTGCCTGGAGTGACACGGGCTGTCTTGGTTCGCTCACCTGCTTTTCAATGAGTTGGCCGGCAGCAACAAGATCATTTACCCGTGAGCGAGGTAGCCAGCCCACGCCAAGGCCCGCCTTTTGTAACGCAATTTTGTGAGCCATGGTGGTGCCGGTCAAAGTGCGTTGGCGGTGGAAAATGCCTGCGTGCCCAGCAGGTAAGGATCGGGACGAGTCGGCGGCAACGGCAGCTGGAAAGCGGAAGATGTCTTCTTCGCTCAGGGGTTCTTCTGAGCTCGCCAGAGGATGGCCAGGTGAAACGACAAAAATGAAATCCATTACGCCAAGGTTTTGGCACGTAAAGTTTCCGGCGGGTTTGCTGATGTCGTCAGCTCCCACAATAAGGTCCACCCTGCGGCTTTGGAGTGCATCCCAGGTGCCGGCAAACACTTCTTCGACAATCTGGACATCGACCGGCACGCCCAAGGCGCTGAAGTCTTTGATGGCCGGAAACAGACATTCCGCAGGCAGCAGAGAGTTAAAGCCAATCCGCAGCCTGGTTTCCCAGCCTTGCGCAACCTGCCGGGTTGAATGGGCAAGATTCTCGGCGGCATCAAGCAAAATGCGACCTTCTTCGAGTAGGTAAATACCTGCGGGCGTGAGCACGGCGCGGTGACCACTTCTGTCGAATAAGGCTACGTTCAGGTCTTCCTCGAGTTTTTGCACGGTGTAGCTGATCGCCGATGGCACCCGGAAAAGCTCGCCGGCAGCGCCGGCGAAGCTGCCTTTGCGGTTGATGGCGTCGAGGACTCGCAGAGCGTCTATGGTGATGGCTGTGTGCATGTTCGAATTATCTGAAGTTGTTGGCCAGAATTGGTTGCTTGAGAGTGTAACAGTATGGCCGCTATCCTTCTTTACATATGGCGTTCGCGTCTGTCGGGCCAGTATCTGGTGCTGGCCTTCACTGGGGTTGGCACGTTAATTCAGAACTTTTGAGGAGTATTCATTATGGGTCTTCTTGTTGACGGGAAATGGCAGGACAAGTGGTACGACACCAGCAAAACCGGTGGCAAATTCGAGCGTGAAGCGGCACGGTTCCGCAACTGGGTGACCGCCGATGGTTCCGCTGGGCCAGCCGGTGAGGGTGGTTTCAAGGCGGAGTCCGGGCGTTATCATTTGTATGTCTCCCTGGCTTGCCCCTGGGCCCATCGAACCCTAATCTTTCGGAAGTTGAAAGGTCTTGAGAAGCATATTTCCGTGTCGGTTGTGCACCCGGATATGGTTGAGAACGGCTGGGAGTTCCGGCCGGATGACAGCGCCCATAAAGACGACCTGCATGATTTCCGCTTTATGCATCAGGTGTATACCAAAGCTGCGCCTGATTACACCGGGCGAGTGACGGTCCCTACATTGTGGGACAAGCACCAGAACACCATCGCCAGCAACGAGTCGGCGGAGATTATCCGCATGTTCAACTCGGCGTTTGATGGCCTTGAGGGTGTAAACACCAATCTGGATTTTTACCCGGAAGCGCTGCAGGCAGATATTGATGCAGTGAATGAGCGGGTTTACAACACGGTTAACAACGGTGTTTACAAGGCAGGGTTTGCCACGGCTCAAGATGAGTATGAAAAGGCCTATGCCGAGTTGTTCGAGTCGTTGGACTGGCTGGAAGCCAAGCTGTCGAAGCAGCGGTATCTGACGGGGAGCACCATCACTGAAGCGGATTGGCGGTTGTTCACAACGCTGGTTCGGTTTGATGCGGTTTATTACAGCCACTTCAAATGCAATCGCCAGCGTATCAGCGATTTCCCGGCACTTTCAGGTTATCTGAGGGAGCTGTATCAGGTGCCGGGTGTGGCCGATACTGTGGATATTCGCCAGATCAAGCAGCACTACTATGTTAGCCAGCGCACTATCAACCCAACACAGGTTGTGCCGGTGGGACCGCAGCTGGACTTCACCGCTCCCCACGGGCGTGATGGTCTATAAAACAGGCTTTAGCTGACTCGCGCCACGGCGACTTGGGTCAGCAGTTCCAGAGCTTCTTTATGGGGCGAGTCAGGGAGTGCGTTCAGGGTGTCAGAAGCTTTGGAGGCTTCGGCCCTGGCTCGCTCCATGGTGTACTCCAGTGCACCAGATGCTTCTACCAGTTCGAGAACCTTTGACAAATCACCCAGTCCGCCTTTGCGGATAGCCTGGCGTATGAGTTGGCGGTCCGCCTCGCTACTATTCGCCATGGCATGAATCAGCGGCAGGGTAGTCTTGCCTTCCGCCAGATCATCGCCTACGTTTTTGCCCATGGTTTGGGCGTCACCGCGGTAATCCAGAACATCGTCCACCAATTGGAAAGCCAGCCCCAAGTGTTTGCCGTAGTTTTTCAGCGCCTGTTCCTGAGCGTCGCTTGCATTGGCGAGTATGGCTCCGGAGTGTGACGCCGCTTCGAACAGCATGGCGGTTTTGTTGTGAATCACAGTCATGTACTGATCTTCGGTGAGATCCGGGTTCTTCACGTTCATCAGTTGCATCACTTCGCCTTGGGCGATCACCGCAGTGGCGTGAGACAGAATCTCCATAATAGGCAGGCTTTTAAGCTCTACCATCATCTCGAATGCGCGGGCGTAGAGGAAATCGCCTACTAATACGCTTGGGGCATTCCCCCAGTTGGCATTTGCCGTGCTGCGGCCCCGGCGCATATCCGATGTATCCACCACATCGTCGTGGAGCAGGGTGGCGGTGTGCAGGAATTCAATCACCACAGCCAGCTTCAAGTGTTCGTCTTTACTATAACCAGCAGCTCGGCTGGAAAGTAAAACCAGTAAGGGTCTCAGCCGCTTACCGCCGCTTTCAATAATGTGTTGGGCTATTTTTTCCACCAGGGGAACATCGGAGGAAAGCCGCTGGATGATCAGGTCATTAACGCGGCTGAAGTCGTCTGCCACGGTGTCGTAAATGCGCTGGGCTGTCATGCGGCTTGTGGATCCCTTGCTGATGTCGTGGTTAGATAGCTGTCTAGTGTACTGTTAATACAGGCAGGTTGCGGCAATGCTAGGTATTGCAGCGGTTAGTGTCAACTTGGCTTGTATTGCTGGCCGCCTTTTCGTACAATCACGCGCCCAACTCATCCCAACCTGCGCTCCCTGCTATAGGGTTGCCGAAGCGCTTCCCTTAGAACCAGGTGGATAAGAGCAGGGATGGGTCAATCGCGGAGTAAAGTTAATGTACGCAGTTATTGTTAGCGGTGGTAAACAGCACCGTGTTAAAGAAGGCGAAACGCTGAAGCTGGAAAAGCTTGAAGTGGAAACAGGCGGCAACATTGAGTTTGACCGCGTTCTGCTGATCGCTGATGGCGACAACTTCAAAGTTGGCGCGCCGGTAGTTGATGGTGCCAAAGTGACTGCAGAAGTGGTTAGCCACGGCCGTCACGACAAGATTAACATCATCAAATTCCGTCGTCGTAAGCACTCAATGAAGCGTCAGGGCCACCGTCAGTGGTTTACTGAAGTCAAGATCACGGGTATTCAGGGTTAAGTCCTGAAAAACACCCCTTAATCAGGAGGCTTGTCATGGCTCACAAAAAAGCAGCAGGTAGTACCCGTAACGGTCGCGATTCCGAGTCGAAACGACTTGGTGTCAAGCGCTACGGCGGCGAAGCAGTATCTGCAGGCAGCATTATCGTGCGTCAGCGCGGAACCCGTTTCCACGCAGGCACCAATGTTGGCCTGGGCAAAGATCACACTCTGTTTGCGAAGGCAGACGGTCAGGTTGTGTTCGAAGTGAAAGGTCCACAGAACCGCAAGTTCGTAAGCATCGTTCCAGCTGCTGCCTAAGCAGCGGCGATCCGGTTCTGACGAACCTTGGATAGCTCTGATATTCTACTGTTATAGTTAGAATCAGAGCCATCCGGAGCCCCGCAAAGCTTCCTTGAGGCTGCGGGGCTTTTTAGTTTATGCGCTACGCGCAAAGGGTAGATTCATGAAATTCGTAGACGAAGCCACAATCATCGTTGAAGCTGGTAACGGCGGAAACGGCTGCCTTAGTTTCCGGCGTGAAAAGTACGTTCCAAAGGGTGGCCCTGACGGGGGTGATGGCGGGGATGGTGGCTCCGTGTATCTCGAGGCGAGTGATTCGCTCAATACGTTGGTTGATTACCAGTTTCAGCGCAAGCACAAAGCCCCAGGTGGTGAACAGGGTTCGGGGCGAAATTGCACCGGAACCAAGGGTGAGGATCTCATACTGCCAGTGCCTGTTGGCACCACAGTGGTTGATGTCGATACCCACGAGGTGCTTGGCGACCTGACTCGCATAGGTCAGCGCCTGAAGGTGGCTCAGGGTGGCTTTCATGGGCTCGGCAACACTCGGTTCAAATCATCTATAAACCGTGCGCCCCGTCAAACCTCAAAAGGTTCTGAAGGCGAGCTCAGGAACCTGCGGCTGGAGCTGAAAGTTCTGGCCGATGTGGGTCTTCTCGGGTTGCCCAATGCGGGTAAGTCGACGTTTATACGGTCGGTATCTGCTGCAACGCCCAAGGTGGCAGATTATCCGTTTACTACCCTGGTGCCGAATCTGGGCGTAGTGAGTGTGCAGGCGCACCAGAGTTTTGTTATTGCCGATATCCCCGGTTTGATTGAGGGTGCTGCTGAAGGCGCGGGCCTCGGCGTGCGCTTTTTGAGACACCTGGTGCGCACTCGCTTGTTATTGCACTTGGTGGATGTGGCGCCTTACGACGGTTCATCGCCGGCACATGCGGTAAACGTGATTGCCCACGAACTTGAGAAGTTCAGTGAAACCCTGGCGAGCCGGGATCGCTGGCTGGTGTTGAACAAGGTCGATATGGTGCCGGAAGAAGATCGGGAGGCTCATTGTCAGGCGATCGTTGATGAGCTTGGCTGGCAGGGGCCGGTGTTCCGTATTTCAGCGTTAAGTGGTGAGGGCACCAAGCCGCTGACTCAGGCAGTTATGCGTTGGATTGAAGAACGCGCCGAGGAAGAGGCAGAGAATCCTGAGGTTGCTGAGCAGGAAGCGGCAAGGCGTCGGCGGATGGACGAAGAAGCACGGGCTGGCGTAGAGGAAGAGCGACGTGCTCGTCGGGCTGCTCGCGAGGCCGCTGGCGATGATGATGACTTTGACGACGATGATGATTACGACGTTGAAGTGGTGTATGTGAAGGATTAGATTTCGGCCTTTTTATGTCTGAATTATCCCGTTCGACCGAGAGAGACAAGCCCGTATCATGACGCAACGCGCCCAGCTGCAGCAGGCCCGCCGCCTGGTGGTTAAAATTGGAAGTGCCCTCCTGACCAATGATGGTAGGGGGCTGGATGTAGAGGCGTTGGGTCTTTGGGTCGATCAGATGGCGGCCTTGGTTCGCGAGGGTGTCGAATTAGTGGTGGTTTCTTCCGGGTCGGTGGCGGAAGGAATGAGTCGGCTGGGGTGGAAAAAACGCCCGGAACAACTGCATGAATTACAGGCCGCTGCCGCTGTGGGCCAGATGGGATTGGTGCAAACTTGGGAGGCGCAATTCAAGCGCCATGGTATTCATACTGCCCAGATACTGTTGACCCACGATGACCTCTCCGATCGTAAGCGTTATTTGAATGGCCGCAGCACGCTCAGAGCTTTGCTGGATTTTGGTGTTGTGCCTATCGTAAACGAAAACGATACGGTGGTTACCGACGAAATCCGGTTTGGCGATAACGACACTTTGGGTGCGCTGGTCACTAACGTGGTTGAGGCTGATGGCCTGATCATTCTTACCGATCAGTTGGGGTTGTTCGATAAAGATCCGCGCAAGAATCCTGATGCCATTATGGTGACCGAGCGGTTTGCGGGTGATCGCACCCTGGATGCCATGGCAGGCGGTGGTGCTGGCGAGCTTGGCCGCGGGGGTATGTTGACCAAGTTGCGCGCTGCACGTTTGGCGGCGCGTTCAGGGGCTTTCACGGTGATCGTTGGCGGTCGCATTGAGTCCGTGCTTACCCGCCTTCGACAAGGTGATGTATGTGGTACCTTGTTGCTTCCGGAGCAGGGTCGTATCGCGGCGCGCAAGCAGTGGCTGGCAAGTCACCTTCAAACCCGTGGAAAGCTTACGCTGGATGATGGGGCGGTAAGAGTGCTTCGGCAGGGAGGTCGTAGCCTGCTACCGGTTGGGGTAAAAGGTGTTGTTGGGCGGTTCCGACGTGGCGAAATGGTGTCCTGTGTCGCGGAAGATGGTGCAGAGGTTGCGCGTGGTTTGGTAAATTACGACGCGGATGAGGCTGTGGCAATTGCGGGCCGTTCCAGTAATAGTATCTCCGATATTCTGGGGTATATCTCAGAGGAGGAGATGATCCACCGGGATAACATGATCATTATCTGAAGTGGAAAATTCGAATCAAAAAAACCGGCTCATGGGCCGGTTTTTTTGATTCGCAATAAGAGCTTTCAAGCGTCGGACGCTATCAGGCGCTCTTCAGGGCCTTGATCTTGGAGACCATGCGGCTCTTTTGGCGAGCAACTTTGTTCTTTGTAAAGATGCCCTTGTTGATCATGCTGTCCATGATTGGCTGTGCTGCCTGGAAAGCGGCCTGAGCTTCTTCATAGTTGCCAGCTTCGATCTTGGCGTGAACTTTTTTCATGTAAGTGCGGGTCATGGAACGTAGGCTAGCGTTGTGCTTGCGGTTCTTCTCGTTCTGACGTGCGCGCTTTTTGGCTTGCGGGGAATTTGCCACCGTAAAACTCCTGAAAGTACTTAAATTCGTTACTGAATGATTCGTACGGGAAACTCTGGGCAAAATACCAACCAGAGGGCCCCTGAAATCGCGGGCGCGCCCATAACCAGCGCGTCGAAATAAATGACGCGGAACTATGCCGCTCAATCCCGGAAATGTCAATACCAAACCCTGCTGGGGTGACAGATAGTCTCCCGGTATTAAAGGCCTGTGTTAAACTCGCGGCTCGCCGGATACGGGTGTGGCAGGGAAGCAGGTAATTCCCGAGACACCCGGCCGAAAACAGTGCACAGCCCGGATACGAACCCGCATGTCGTCGCAACCCTCAATCCCGCCTGAAAGCAAGCCGCCAGTTAAAGTGCCCGGGCTGCTGCGCTCGTCTGGCCTGGTGGGCATTATGACCATGCTCTCAAGGGTGTTGGGGCTGGTGCGGGACATGGTGATTGCACGCTATTTTGGAGCTGGCGCCGGGGCAGATGCGTTTTTTGTAGCCTTCAAGATACCTAACTTTCTGCGCAGGCTTTTCGCTGAGGGCGCGTTTTCTCAGGCGTTTGTGCCAGTACTCTCATCCTACCGTGAAAATAAGAGCTCCTCAGATGTAAAGCGTTTAGTCGATGCGGTTGCTGGATCATTGGGGTTGGTGCTTTTAGGCATTACTCTGGCGGCCATGCTGGGTGCTCCGCTGCTTACCGCAGTGTTTGCCCCGGGGTTTCTGGACGACGACATAAAGTTCGCGCTGACCAGCGACATGCTGCGCATTACCTTCCCTTATTTGTTGCTGATTTCACTGACTGCGTTTGCTGGTGGCATTCTCAACAGTTACGACCGCTTTGCGGTGCCTGCATTTACGCCAGTGCTGCTTAATCTGGCGATGATTGGTGCCGCTGTTTATCTTACTCCCTTGATGAGCGAACCAGTGATGGCTCTGGCTTGGGGGGTGTTCATTGCGGGCGCCTTGCAGCTGTTTTTCCAGCTGCCGTTTCTGATGCGCCTCGGGCTTCTGCCCCGTCCGCGGGTTGATTACAAGCATGAAGGTGTCAGCCGCATTCTCAAGCTGATGGTGCCGGCGCTGTTTGGCGTATCGGTCAGCCAGATCAACCTGCTGCTCGACACGGTGCTGGCGTCTTTTCTGCAAACAGGGAGTGTGTCCTGGCTGTATTATTCAGATCGGCTTTCCGAGTTGCCTTTGGGTGTGTTTGGTATTGCCATCGCAACGGTTATTTTACCGAGTTTGTCCCGCAAGCACGCTGCTGCGTCAACTGATCAGTTTTCGGCCACTTTAGACTGGGCCGTTCGCGCGGTGCTGATTATCGGGGTGCCTGCTGCGCTGGCGCTGGCGCTGCTGGCAGAGCCGCTTATTGCAACGTTATTCCACTACGGTGAAGTGACCGACAGAGATGTCGCCATGTCGGCCCAGAGCTTGAGAGCTTATTCCGCAGGACTGCTGGCTTTTATGGTAATTAAGGTGCTTGCGCCGGGCTTTTTTGCGCGCCTGGACACTCGCACGCCGGTGAAGATTGGCATTATTGCCATGGTCGCCAATATGGTCTTCAATCTGGCCCTTATTGTGCCTTTGGCCCATGCTGGTTTGGCGCTTGCTACCTCGCTTTCTGCCTGGCTCAATGCGATTTTGCTTTGGCGGGGGCTTAAGCGCCAAGGGGCGTGGAAAAGCCAGCCAGGTTGGGGCAAATATTTCCTGCAGATATCCTTGGCAAATGCTGCCATGGTCGCCGTTATCCTCTTGCTGAACTACCCCGTTATGCGCTGGCTGTCGGCAGATGGTATCGAGCGTTCTCTCTATATGGGTGTAATAGTTGTTGCGAGCGCCAGTGTCTACTTTGCTGTTCTGGCGCTAACCGGAGTGCGGGTAAGACATTTTCGCCAGAGGTAAGGTATAATCGCGCGTTTTCTCACCAGCGCTTTGTGCATTGATTGAGCGCGGAAAGCCACTTGGCAAATGAAGGTTCGCATTGCATGCGTCTGATCCGGGGCCTGACCAACCTGAAAATGCTTTCAAGGCAAGCGGATTCCCCGCTGGCACAAGGCTGTGTTGCCACAATTGGCAACTTTGATGGTGTTCATCTGGGCCATCAAACCATTATCGATCAGGTGAAAAACAAGGCGAAAGACTTGAGCCTGCCTTCGGTCGTGATGGTATTTGAGCCGCAGCCTAGAGAGTTCTTCCAGGGAATGAAGGCGCCCCCCCGGTTAATGGGGTTTCGGCAAAAATTTGAAGCCTTGCGTGCAGCTGGCATAGATATCGTGCTTTGCCTGAAGTTTGATGGAACCTTTCGCAGCTATTCCGGCATGGGCTTTATCGACGACGTGCTTATTGCTGGCCTCGCGGTACGCCACCTTGTTGTCGGCGATGACTTCCGCTTTGGTTGTGACAGGGCGGGGGATTTCGCACTTCTGGAGAAGGTGGGTAAAACTGCCGGATTTTCAGTGGAGAACACCCGCACTGTAACCGTTGCCGGCGAACGCATAAGCAGCACCCGAATCCGTAACCTGCTACTGGAAAACCAGCTGGGAAAAGCCGAGGCTTTGCTAGGCCGCCCTTACCATATTCAGGGCAGGGTGGTTTACGGGCGGCAATTGGGCAGGCAAATTGGTTCGCCCACGGCAAACATCCTGCTCCACCAGATGCCTGCGTTGCACGGTGTGTATGTGGTTGGCGTTACGCTTGGAAACGGAGCGAAGCAGGACGGCGTTGCCAACATCGGCCTGCGTCCAACAGTGGATGGCAAGCAACCGGCACTGGAAGTGCACCTGTTTGACTTTACTGGCACACTTTACGGCCAGCGAATTGATGTTGTTTTCCGCCATGGACTGCGGGATGAAGAAAAATTTGATTCGATAGATGCGCTCAAAGCGCAGATTGCCAGAGATTTCGACGCTGCCAGAGCGTGGCTGGCCAAACCAACTGACCTGAAGAGTACGCACACAAACCATGAGCGACTATAAGCACACTCTGAATCTGCCGGAAACTGCGTTTCCCATGCGCGGTAACCTGGCCAATCGCGAGCCTGAAATGCTCAAGCGTTGGCAGGATCTGAACGTATACGCCAACCTGCGCAAACAGCGCGACGGGCGTGAGAAGTTCATCCTTCACGATGGCCCTCCCTACGCCAACGGCAGCATTCACATTGGTCACGCGGTCAATAAAATTCTGAAAGATATGATCGTCAAATCCCGCGGCTTCATGGGCTTTGATGCGCCCTACGTGCCGGGCTGGGATTGCCACGGGCTACCGATTGAGCACAAGGTTGAGCAGGAAATCGGGAAGGCCGGCGTTAAGGTGGATTACAAAACCTTCCGCCAAGCTTGCCGTGATTACGCCACCAAGCAGATTGCCGGCCAGAAAGCCGACTTTATCCGCCTCGGCATCATGGGTGAGTGGGATAAGCCCTACCTCACTATGGATCCGAAAGTAGAAGCGGGCATTGTGCGTGCGCTGGGCAAAATCGTCGCCAAGGGGCATGTGGTTCGAGGCTTCAAGCCGGTTTACTGGAGTGTGGTGGGTCAGTCCGCGCTCGCAGAGGCGGAAGTGGAGTACCAGGACAAAACCTCAACCCAGATTGATGTGCGCTTTACCGCCATCGACCAGGCCAAAGCTCTGTCGCTGTTTGGAACGGACAAAGGCGAAGGTGATGTGTCCGTGGTGATCTGGACCACCACACCCTGGACCATCCCGGCTAACCAGGCAGTGTCTCTCAATGCAGATCTGGACTATGCACTGGTGCAGGTTGACGCAGGCAACGGCCCCGAGCGGATGATTCTGGCTTCCGCCATGGTCGAAGGCATCATGGCACGCTGGGAAATCGAAAAATACGAAGTGTTGGGCCACTGCCTCGGTACGAACCTTGAGCACTTGGCTCTGCATCACCCGATCTACGATAAGCAAGTGCCTGCGATTCTGGGTGACCACGTCTCGATCGAGGCCGGTACCGGGGCCGTTCATACGGCACCTGATCACGGCATGGAAGACTTCGTGGTTGGCAAAACCTATGGCATCGGCACACTGAGCATGGTTCAGGCCGACGGCACCTACACCAGTGCTACCGGCGAGTTTGCAGGGATCCACGTTTATAAGGCCGACGAGCCCGTCTGCGACGCGCTTGCGCGTGAAGGCAAGTTGGTGCGGAAGGAAAAGTTCCGTCACAGCTTCCCCCACTGCTGGCGCACCAAAACACCACTGATCTACCGTGCTACACCCCAGTGGTTTATCAGTATGGAGAAAGAAAACCTCCGCGCAGATGCACTGGAAGCCATCAAGGGCGTGCGCTGGGTGCCGGCCTGGGGGCAAAACCGTATTGAGGGAATGTTCCAGCAATCTCCTGACTGGTGTATCTCGCGTCAACGCACCTGGGGCGTACCGATCACCCTGTTTATCCATAAGGAAACACAGGAGCTGCACCCGGACACCCAAAACCTGATCGAAAAAGTAGCTCAGGCTATCGAAACCGACGGCATTGATGCCTGGTATGAGATCGATGCCCGCGATCTGCTGGGTGATGAGGCGGATAACTACGAGAAAGTGACGGACACGCTGGATGTGTGGTTCGATTCAGGTGTGACTCATGATTCCGTTCTGCGCGTGCGCCCCGAGCTGGGCCAGTTCCCGGCCGATATGTATCTGGAAGGTTCCGATCAGCACCGCGGATGGTTCCAGTCATCATTGAAGACCTCCATCGCCATGAATGGTGTTGCGCCCTATAAGCAGGTGCTGACCCACGGTTTTACGGTGGATGGCAAAGGCCTGAAGATGTCCAAGTCAATGGGCAACGTGATCGCACCTCAGGAAGTCATGAACGAGTTGGGTGCCGACATCCTGCGCTTGTGGGTTTCAGCAACCGACTACAGCGGCGAAATGACGGTTTCCAAGGATATCCTGCGTCAGACTGCAGATGGATATCGCCGTATTCGCAACACGTCACGCTTCCTGCTGAGCAACCTCACCGGCTTTGATCCCAAACAGCACATGGTTGCGCCGGAAGATATGATTGCTCTGGATCGCTGGATGGTGGATCGGGCCCTGCAACTGCAGAACGAACTGCATGAGGACTACCAGAACTACGCCTTCCTGCGGATCTACCAGAAGGTGTACAGCTTCTGTGAAGCCACATTGGGTGGGTTTTATCTGGATATCATTAAAGATCGCCAGTACACCACTCAGGCAGACAGCTTGGCCCGGCGCTCCTGCCAGACGGCGCTGTATCACGTTGCTGAAGCGCTGGTGCGCTGGATTGCGCCTATCTTGAGCTTCACTGCAGATGAAATATGGCAGCACCTGCCGGGCGAGCGCGGGGATACCGTGTTCTACGAAACCTGGTATGAAGGCCTCACGGCATTGCCGGAAGACGCCGAACTGGGCCGCGACTACTGGCGCAGGATTTACGGAGTGAAGGAAGCCGTAAACAAGCGCATGGAAGAAGCGCGAGCCCGAGGCGAAATCAAAGGATCCTTGAGCGCTGAAGTCACACTTTATTGCGAGGGTGATCTGGCAGCCGACCTTGAATTCTTGGGTGACGAGCTGCGCTTTGTGCTGATTACCTCCGAAGCCACCGTTAAGCCAGTGTCTGAAGCAGACAATGCTGAAATGACCAGCTACGAAGGCCTTCGCGTAAAGGTAACTCCGGCTTCCCATGCCAAGTGTGAGCGTTGCTGGCATCACCGGGAAGATGTGGGCGCCCATGCCGAGCATAAAGACCTGTGTGGCCGCTGCATTACTAACGTGGAAGGAACGGGCGAAACCCGCTCGTTTGCTTGATGGATGCCGCAATGAGCGAGCAGGTGACCGGAACAAAGCTCAAGTGGCTCTGGCTAGCAGTGTTGGTGATCGCTCTAGATCTCGGCACCAAGGCCATGGCCACGGCCATGCTGACTTATGGCAACCCGGTACCGGTTGTTCCCATGTTCAACCTGACGTTGCTGCACAACACCGGAGCGGCGTTCAGCTTTCTCGCAGGTGCCGCTGGCTGGCAGCGCTGGTTCTTTGTGACTCTGGCGCTGGTTGTCAGTGTGGTGTTGGTAGGTTGGTTGAGAAACCTGCAGCGCCATGAAACCTGGATGGCCGTTGCTATAGTGCTGATTCTTGGGGGTGCTCTTGGTAATGTATATGACCGGGTTGTGCACGGTTACGTTGTCGATTTCCTGCATTTTTACTGGCAGGACTGGCACTTTCCCGCATTTAATCTGGCCGACATCGCCATTACACTAGGTGCTGCCATGATGATTCTTGATATGTTTCGCAAACCTGCTGAGTCTGGCGAAGCTGCGAACGGGAGTGAATAAAGCCCATGAAAGATTTGCCCATAGACAAGGGAACACGAGTAACCCTGCATTTCGCCCTCAAGTTCGAGAGCGGCGAGGTGATTGACTCAACCTTTGATAAAGACGCGGCAATGCTGGAAATCGGCGACGAAAATCTGCCTGAAAACTTTGAAGCCTATTTGCTCGGCATGAAGGCCGGTGACAAGGCCAGCTACCAGGTGCCACCAGAAAAGGCATTTGGTCAGCGCAATCCGAACAACGTTCAAACCTTCAAGCGACACGAGTTCAGCGCAGATATGGTGCTGGAGTCGGGCGTGATGATCTCCTTTGCCGATGCACGTCAGCAAGAACTGCCTGGTGTTGTCAGCCGTGTGGAAGGCGACGAAGTGGAGGTGGATTTCAATCACCCGCTGTCAGGGCGTACACTGACCTTCGATGTAGAAGTAATTGACGTAGAACCGGCAGGAAAGACGCACTGACTATGCAGATAAGATTGGCAAACCCCCGTGGCTTTTGTGCAGGCGTAGATCGCGCCATCGAAATCGTAAATCGCGCGTTGGATGTATTCGGTGCGCCCATCTACGTGCGCCACGAGGTAGTTCACAATAAGTTTGTGGTCGACAACCTGCGTAATCGCGGCGCCATTTTTGTAGACGAACTGCACGAAGTGCCAGACGACAAGCTCGTTATCTTCAGCGCCCACGGCGTATCTCAAGCGGTGCAAAACGAAGCCGCCCGCCGTGGACTCAAGGTATTCGATGCCACCTGTCCACTGGTCACCAAGGTGCACATGGAAGTTATGCGCTACAGCCGCGACGGACGCGAGTGCGTACTTATCGGCCACCACGGCCACCCGGAAGTGGAAGGCACCATGGGCCAGTACGATCACAGTACCGGCGGTGATATCTACTTGGTAGAGAACGAAGAAGACGTATCGACGTTGGAAGTAAAAGATCCGGCGCACGTATCCTACGTCACCCAAACCACGCTTTCGATGGACGACACGGCCCGCGTGATCGACGCCTTGCGTGAAAGGTTCCCGCTAATCGAAGGTCCGCGCAAAGACGACATCTGCTACGCCACCCAGAACCGCCAAGACGCGGTAAAGCAATTGGCCGGCGACTGCGACTTGATGTTGGTGGTTGGCTCTCCCAACAGTTCCAACTCCAACCGCCTGCGTGAGCTGGCGGAACGAATGGGCACCCCCGCTTATTTAATCGACGAAGCCTCCCAGATTGATCCGCAATGGCTTGAAGGTAAGAAGTCCATTGGCGTAACTGCTGGCGCTTCCGCCCCGGAAGTGTTGGTAAACGATGTGATTGCCCGCTTGCGGGATCTTGGTGGAGATGTGCCTGAGGAGATTGCGGGGCGGGAGGAGAATATTGTTTTCTCTATGCCTAAGGAGTTGCGGATTGATGTGGTTGAGGTTCATTAGCGATCTGAGGTAGCGATCAGATTAGAGGGGTTTGTGGTTGCCCCCAACAAAAAAAAGCGTGATTTCAGTCACGCTTTTTTTTGTTGGGGTGCCGCTTGTACCTGATTATTGCCCGCTTGTCGTTCCATTGTAGTGATTTACATTAGAGTTTTGTAATCTGAAACTGAAACAAACAGAGGTTCTAGTTTTATGCATCTCCGGGAAAACAGTGGTTTTACATTGATCGAGCTGATGGTGACTCTCGTGGTGATAGCAATTGTCGCGATGATCGCGGTGCCAGCAATGAGCGATATGGTCACCCGAAGTCGTACAACCGCAGCCTACAACGAGCTTCAAGGATTGGTTGGCTACGCGCGAAGTGAGTCCGCCAAGTCACCTGCTCAGTCTGTCCTACTATGCTCGTCAAATAATGGCACAAGTTGTACTGGGCAGACTGACTGGAGTACCGGTTGGCTGGTTGCCCGGGATCTCAACGGGAATGGAAGCGTTGATGTCGCAGATACGGTGTTGAAAGTAGCAGGCGAGCTGTCTGCCGGGATAAGTCTTAATGTGAAAACTGGCGCCAGCAGCGACTTCAATACAACCACTGTATCGCTGATTCGAAATGGAGCGCCAGCGGGAGGAAATCAAATAACGTTCAAATTATGTGACGCCTTTGGTGCGAGTGAAGCTAGAGGTGTCGTTTTATCAGTGTCCGGCCAAGCGCGGGCGGCTGCGCGAGATAGCAACGGAAATCGTGAAGATCATAACAACATCGATTTTCAATGTTGATTAATGGTTGGGAGAGAGAACTATGAGTTTGCAGATGTTGGGAATGGTAAGACGCCCAAGTAGACAAGCTGGTATGACGTTAATCGAGATTCTTGTCACTGTATTGGTTCTTGCGGTTGGCCTGTTGGGAATGGCTAGCCTCACAGTGGGTAGTCTAAAGAATAATCAAGGTGCTTTTTTGCGCACCCAAGCCACGATCCTTGCTTATGATATGGCTGACCGCATGAAATCAAATACCGCAGAAGCTATTAGTGGAAGTTATGACGGCGCCACGACAACTGCCAGCCTTACGGCTCCTAGCTGTATTGCAAGCGGATGCTCCGGCGCTGATAGAGTTGCTGCAGATATTTTCGCCTGGAAACAGCAGATAGAGGGTGCCAACGGCAATATGGCCATGCTGCCAGGCGGCGAAGGGGCAATATCCGGGGCCGGCGCTTCCGGGGCAGGTGGTACCACAGCCGCGGGCAATGTTTTTACAATAACAATCACGTGGAGAGAGGACCGTTGGGATGAGACCCAAGGTTCCATGTCGACAGAAAATCAACAGACCGTTGTTGAGTTTACGTTATGAGTAAATCTAAGTGCGATACTGCCGCTTTGGGCAGCAATATGATCAAACCCCAGTCGGGCCTTTCGCTGGTAGAGTTGATGATAGCGCTTGCTCTAAGCGCGACTCTTATACTTGGTATATTCACTGTGTATATGGACTCATCCAAGACTACAAGGGTGGGGGAGTCGCTTGCCCGCGTCCAGGAGTCTGGGCGGATCGGGTTGGAGATAATGTCTCGAGAGGTGCGAATGGCGGGTTATCAGGGCTGCTCCGATAGCTATACCGTCCCGCTCAATGTTGTCGCTAATAATCCGCCACCCTCCCTTACGCCAGCATCCGCCGGGGATGGCGTATATTTCTATAATTCCGGTTTGATGGGGTGGCAGGTAACGACAGCAACCCAAACGAGCTGGGATGCAGGCACAGACTTCGAAAATATTGGAGTTATTGAGGACGATGCCTTGCCAGGAAGTGATGTATTGATGGTGCAGAGGGCGAGGCCGCTCACTGCCACAATCAAGACTGTCGGTATGACAAACACAGGTGGCCAAATACCTGTAGACGATCCTGATGGGCTTTTTGGGGCAAGTGCAGCATTCAGTTCGGGTTCTTTGCTAATGATTGCAAGTTGCGAGTTTGCTGATGTGTTTCGACTGACCAACAACCCTTCAGGTGCAAATAAGGCGTTGGCGCATGCTGCGACTGCTAATGCCAGTAATGATCTGTCTGTAGCCTATGCAGGTGACGAAGATGCAGAGATATACGCGCTTGAGAGTACCGTTTTCTTCGTTGCCGATACCGGGCGAGTCGATGATCAAGGTAACAGTATTAGCGCACTTTATCGGGCGAGAAATAACTTCCCCAATAGCGCAACACCAAGCTTTCAGCGTGAGGAGCTTGTGGAAGGTGTAGAGGCACTAAAAGTTCAGTACGGTTTGCGCACAAATGCCAGCAGCAACACGATTCAATATGTCGATGCCTCAGGAGTTAGTGCGGCTGATTGGAAAAATGTCGTGGTTGTTCGTGTTGGCATGTTGGTGAGCGCCTCAGGTAACGTGCTGGAGCAGAATGACAGCCAAGCGTATGAGCTACCGGGAACCGTATTTGTTGCAAATAATCCGAGTGCTGGTCAACAGGTACATGCTGCCGATCGGCGGTTACGGAAGGCTTTTGTTAGCACGCTGGATATACGAAACCGACGTTGTGGTGAATTCAAGCAATTCGGGACGACGAACCAGTGGGAGTGGGAAACTGCAAACAATAACGGTGGAGATGGTGACCCATGCAATTAAAGCAGAGCGAAGTGAAAACAGGCACATTATCTTGTTCGGTCCCAGCCATTGCTGGTGCGCGTCAGGGTGGAGCAGCACTTATTATTAGCTTAGTGATTCTATTGGTCATAACTGTCATTGGTTTGGCAAGTATGAATACATCTATTTTGCAGGAGCGCATGTCGGCAAACGCGCAAAATGCTCGGCAGGCTTTTTTTGCTGCTGAAGCTGCCAATCAGGATCTATTTCGAAAACTGGAAACCATGGATTCCAGTTCCGCTGATTGGAAGTTAGCTCTGGATGCCCTGGATGCGGGAATACGCGTGGCAATGACTCCCTCGGCGTACAGCGGTATTGGCGCGGATAAAGTAGCGACTGTAGAACTGCAGTATCTAGGTGAAGCTACCTTAATAGAGGGGCACTCATTTGGGGAAGACATAGAAACGTTCCGTCAACGTTTCGAGATCATCGGAGACGCATCGGTGACCGGCACAGGTGCCAGAAGCCAGGTTGTCCGCGGTGTTAGCGTTGTTTTCTACTAAAAGTATTTTTATCGAAAATTATTCAGAGGTGAGCTGATGAGTTACCTGATCAAAGCACTAATCATATTATGTGCGTTCGTTGCACAGGCTGCCTTAGCTCAACAGGCGCCTTCAGCATTTGCATACAGCGAGATCATCCTGGGAGAGGAAGCAGTAGAGTCTCCAAGAGTTATAGTTGTTTATTCAAAGGCGTCTGGAGTAGTGGAAGTTCGATTCCAAGAATGTGAGGACTGCCAATTCAGGACTTTGCCCCCTGAAGACAGCATCAAGTTTGTTGCAGGAGAAGAAGAGTTGCCGGTGGAAGTTGCTGTAGAGCAATATAGGAATAGTCCAGGGACTGTGTTCTTTGATCGCTCGGATTTGAAAGTTAATCGTATTAATTACTTCGGTATCCGTGATGGGGGTGGTAACAAATGAAAATACAAGTAAGTAGAGTAGCCACATTCTTGTGTGGCTTCATTTTGTCATTTGGGTCTACAACTTCACTGGCGGATGATACTGAGATTTTCTTTAATACTCAGAATACGACCAGCATTCGCCCAAATCTTCTTTTCATTCTTGATAACTCTGGAAGTATGGATGCGGAAGTTACCGTTAATGTTCCGGTTGATCCTGTTTATAATCCGGCCAAAACATACCCCGGTGCAGGGTTTGATTCTGATTTTGTTTACTATAAACAGGATAATACGTGGTATACAGTTAGGCGCTCAGTTATTGAGTGCGCGGACATGCTCAATAGAATTGATCAGGTTGGTGAGTTGAAGAGCTACAGGATGGCTTATTATTATAATAATAAATGGAATAGCTTCAATAAAGATAATGTTAATAATAGTACGACTGATTGCCAGGCAGATGATGATAGGTCTAGCATAAATAACTGGTCTAAGTTTACAGCTAGAAATTACTTTTCCGCTAACTACCGTAACTGGCAGGCGACGAGCGGCGGAACAGTAAAGATGACACGCATGGATGTAATGAAGGGTGTGGCACGCCATTTGGCGGACAGTACTACTGGTGTAAATATAGGTTTGATGGCGTTTAATACAAGAGGGAGTGCAGATGAAGGCGGGCACCTCCTTAATCCGGTCGAAAATGTGGCTACCAATGCCGGCGCTTTTAAAACAGCCGTTAATAGTCTAGATCACGATACATGGACGCCACTGGCGGAAACACTCTTCGAAGCAATGCGATACTACCAGGGGGGCAAGCAGTTTTTAGATTCACATCCGATCGCAAGCCAGAAGAACGGTTATGTATCCCCCATATCACTTGAGTGTCAGTCCAACAATATTATTCTGTTGACCGATGGAGAGCCAACAAGGGATACCAATCATAATGCTACGATGATCAGTGAAATAGGAAAGTCTTGTACTGGTGGTAGTAATAGTACGCGCAATTGCCTTCCTGATATCGCGGGCTACATGAAAAATAATGATATGTCGTCAGCATATGCTGGGGATCAGACTATAACCACATATACCGTGGGGTTCGAGATTAATGATCCCCTCCTGGCTGACACGGCAACGGCTGGTGGTGGCAAGTATTATCAGGCAAACGATGCTCAGCAGTTAGCAAATGCCTTTGATGATATTGTTAGAAGTGTGCTCGATACCAGCAGTACCTTCGTTGCGCCTGGTGTTGCTGTAAACACGTTTAACCGGCTGAATCACTTCGATGCACTCTACTATTCTGTTTTTGAGCCAGATACTCGCCCGCTTTGGCAAGGTAACCTGAAGCGCTACAGGATATCCAGCACCGGGGACATTGTGGATGTCAATGGCAATCAAGCAGTTGACCCGGCAACCGGCTTCTTTAAAGACGGGGCGCAGAGTTGGTGGGCGCAAGCACCTGATGGGAAGGCTGTAACAGCAGGAGGCGTGCGTTCAAAACTGCCGGCGGTAACGAATAACAGGAAGGTGTATACCTGGGCTAACGGGAAAGCTCTGACAGCGAATGACAATCTTGTCACGACCGCCAACACTGCCTTCATAACGAAGACGCTGCTGGGGGACAGTGCCATGTCGGACGCAGAGCAGTTGGCACTGATACGGTGGATTCGAGGTGAGGATGTCCTGGATGAAAATGGTGATAGCAACACCACGGATGCTCGTAAGTTTGTTGCTGACCCCCTCCACTCAGAACCGAAGTTGATTGTTTATGGTGGAACAGAAGCGAACCCGGATACGGCTGTTTTTTTCGGCGACAACCAAGGTTATCTGCATGCCATCGATGGCGAAACTGGCGAATCGTATTTTGCCTTTATTCCGACGGAATTGCTTAAGAATCAGCGCATCTTCATGGAAAATAGCAATGCCGTGGCCAGTCGCATTTACGGTATGGATGGGTCCATAGTTAGTTGGGTCAAAAACCCAAGTGGAGCTGTTAGCGCTGCTGATGGGGATCACGTGTATTTGTATGCAGGCATGCGCCGAGGTGGCCGTAGCTACTATGCTTTGGACGTTACAAGTAAAGCGGCCCCAAAGGCTCTGTGGCATATCTCGGGAGGCTCTGGCCAGTTTGCTGAGCTTGGCGAAACCTGGTCCACCCCCGTGAAAAGCAAAATAAACCTCGATGGAACCATTAAAGATGTTCTGTTTTTCGCTGGCGGGTACGATGACAATCAGGACAGCGTTTCCACTCGCACCAAGGACAGCGTAGGCCGTGCCCTGTATGTTGTTGATGCTAAAACTGGTGCCCGGTTGTGGTGGGCGGGCCCGACGAGCTCAGGTGCTGATCTTGAGCTTAGCCAAATGGAATACAGCATCCCTGCATCTCCAAAAGTACTCGATATAGATGGAGATGGCCTTGCTGACCAAGTTTATGTTGGTGATATGGGCGGGCAGATATGGCGGTTTGACCTAAACAACGGCGAGCCCGCTAACTCCCTGGTACACGGCGGACGCATTGCGGATTTCTCGGGCAGTGGCGTTGCGGATGCACGACGCTTTTACCACACTCCGGATCTGGCGATCAGCCGTTATTGGGGTAAGCGCTACCTAACGATGATGATTGGTTCCGGCTACCATGCCCACCCTTTAAACAAGGTCATCAACGATCGCGCTTACATGCTTCGGATTCCAGAGCTGTTTGGGGCACCGGTCGACGCATCTGGTAATGTGAAATACACCACGCATACTGAGAGCGACCTTTTGAACATAACTGATAACAAAATTGGACAGGGCACTGATGCAGAGAAGCTTGCTGCGGAGCAAAACCTGTCCACTAAGAAAGGTTGGATGCTCCATTTGGAAAATAGCGGGGAAAAAATCCTTTCCTCAAGTCTTGTTGTAGATGGGGTGGCTACGTTCACAACTTATGAGCCTGCAGCTACACTTTCGGCGTGTGCGCCATCAACCGGCAGGGCTCGGCTCTACTCGGTTTCATTGCGCGATGGACGGCCTGTTCGTAATTATGACAGCATCGGTAAGGATTCTGAACTCACCAAAGATGACCGCAGCAAGGATGTGCCAATTCCCGGGATACCCCCGTCTCCATCACTGTTGAGAATAAAAAAGAATGCGTTCATTTGCGTTGGTACAAACTGTGAGCCGGTAGCAGACAGTAATACCTTTACCCAAACATTCTGGAGGGAAGTTGAGTGATGGGGTTTCGCAGTCGTGTTAATCAAGGGTTTACCTTGATAGAGGTGATGATAGTGGTAGCGATTGTCGGCATTATTGCTGCGGTGGCTTACCCTTCTTATCAGGAGCATGTGAAGTCTGCCCGCAGAGCTGAAGCCCAATCAGCCCTGATGGGGCTCGCAGCCGCCATGGAGCGGCACTTTACGGCCAATAATAGTTATAAGGGGGCTGGGGCTGGCGGCGGAGATACTGGGGCGCCAAGCATATATTACGACCAGGTGCCCGAAGTTGGAGGAAACCCATACTATAATCTGACAATTGTGAGTGCAGCAGATACGGGCTTCGTGGTACAGGCAACCCCGGTGAATGCTCAAGCCGGAGATGGGTTTCTGGACCTAAACAATCAGGGGGTCAGACGCTGGGATATAGATAACAGTGGCGCTATCGGTACCGGCGAGACGAACTGGAAAAAGTAGGGGTTGCCCTTGGGGTTAGCATTGAATCAGTGCGCCCCAGGATAGCCGGATTTTATTGTCAAAGTTGTCATCGTGAACCGCATGGAAGCGCCCGCCGCGATTTACACCGAGATAGCTCATGGGCTGCCGTGAGCTCTGTACCGGGCAGGCGATTAACGAGCCGCTGGCTCCATGGGTGAGGCCGTTGGGCCCGAACGTCAAATAGCCTCGTCCCCCTGTGCGGGATGTGATGCGATAATTAGACACAGGTGAAATGAGCTTCCATACAGTGTTGCTATCCGGGCGCAGGTCTTTGTCCTGATCCGGGAATATTGCAGCGGGTAGCGCCCAGTCGTCAACGCATTGGTTGTTAGAGGACAAAGGGCAGATGGTCACAAAAGTTCCGGTATGTACGGCCTGTGAACGGGCAAATGAAAAGGCACCGTTGTAGGTTGCAACCAGTTCGCGCTGACGTGACTTGGAAACCTCGCGATTCATGGCTGGAAGAGCAATGCTGAACACAACGGAAAGAATGGTCAAAGTGATTAAAAGCTCAACAAGTGTTAAGCCGCGGTTTTGAACAACAGTCATGTAGCCTCCTTGGCAAATTAGGCGTTTTCATCCTGAAAGCGCCTGAGTATTATTCACTCCATCCCCAATTTCTTCAACCTATACCTCAGCGCCCGAAAACTGATCCCCAGTTTCTTCGCTGCCGCCGTCTTATTCCAGCGAGTCGCCTCCAGCGCTTTCTCAATAGCCTGGCGCTCGATAGACTCCAGATATCCTTCCAAATCGATGTTCCCTTCCGGGATTAACGAAGGGTTAGCCTGGGAGGTGGCGTCACCGGCAGCATTTGCAGGTGCGCCTGCGGCACGGTTACCACCCAGATGCAGGTCAGAAGCACTGATCCGATCTGCATCGCACAAGGTAAAAGCGCGCTCCAGTATATTTTCCAGTTCCCGCACGTTGCCTGGGAAATTATGTTCCTTCAGCCGATTTATGGCGTCTGGGGTAAGGGTTGCTGAATCACATTCGTATTCCCGCGCAATGCGGTCAAGAATGTGGTTCGCCAGCAGCTCAATATCATCCAGGCGGTCCCGCAAGGGCGGCACTGCCAGTTCAATCACGTTAATCCGGTAAAATAGATCTTGCCGAAAGGCGCCTTCCTGAACAAGATCGGCCAGGTTTTGATGAGTCGCGCTAAGCAAGCGTATGTCGACGGGCAGTTCTTTCGTGTCACCAACCGGTCGCACGGCTTTTTCCTGGATGGCGCGCAGCAGTTTTACCTGCATGGCCAGCGGCAAGTCAGCTACTTCGTCCAAAAAAAGAGTGCCGCCGTTTGCAGAGCGGAAGAGCCCATCCTTGTTGTCAACGGCGCCTGTAAAACTGCCTTTTTTATGCCCAAAGAATTCACTTTCCATCAGCTCGGAGGGAATGGCGCCACAGTTAACGGCAATAAAGGGCCCGTCTCTGCGTGGGCCCTGCAGGTGAATCATTCGGGCTACCAGTTCTTTACCGCTGCCGGATTCGCCATTGATAAACACTGGGGCCTGGCTTCTGGCAAGTTTGCGGGTCTGGTTGCGCAGTTTCTTTATCTGCGTGGAATTGCCAAGCAAAAGCCCTGGCTCATCCGTGGTGTCGTCAACACTTGATTCGGTTTTGGTCAGTTTAAGCGCGCTGTTAACTAACTCTCTAAGTCTGGACAGCTCCACCGGCTTGGAAACGAAATCGAATGCACCCGCTTTCAGCGACTCGATGGCAGTGTCCATGCTGCCATACGCGGTGATAACCGCCACTGGCGTGCTTGGCCGATGCTTCTGGATCCATTGCACCAGTTCTATACCGTTGCCATCCGGCAGGTTCATGTCGGTCAGGCAAAGCTGGGGGCTGTGGGTTTCCAGCAATTTGAGTGCGCTGGTAATATCGGGAGCAGTCAGTGTTTCTATACCCATGCGGGTAAGGGTAATCTCAAGAAGATCCCGGATATCCGGTTCGTCATCAACAATCAGCGCGGTATAGGTGGTCATCTTGTCGTGCTCGTTCCTTGTCAGATCATTCGTCCAGGGTGGGCAAAGGTGATGCGAAAACAGCAGCCTGGCTGCTCGTCTTCGATCAAGGACAAGTGGACCTGGTTAGCCTCACACAGTTCTCTGGCCAGATAAAGCCCGAGGCCAGTGCCACCTTTGTCCGTTGTGTAAAACGGTTCGAAAACCGAATGGCGGAATTCCGGCGCAATGCCAGGGCCAAAGTCCCTCACATCCAAGTAGGTACGCTCCCCATCTGTTGTGGCACCCGCCCGCAGTTCGATTTTCCGTTCACCTGAATGCTGCTGGCTGTATCGCAGGCCGTTGTCACACAAGTTTACCAGTACCTGCTCAATCTGGCTTTTATCAAATCGTGCGTCGGGGATGTGCGGCTCGACGCTCAATATTACATCAGCAGGAGGGTCGGTTTCTTTTTGAGTTTGCAGGAAGTCAGCTCTGTATTCTGCCAGCCAGATTGCGACATCAACCAGATCTGCATTTGCAGGTCTGCGACGGGAAAGGCTGAGCACGTTTTCTATAATGCCATTTACCCGGCGCGAGTGCCGCCGAATGATGTCCAGCATTTGCAAGTCGCTGGCATCAAGATGAGGCGACTCTTCCATCAGTTGGGCTGCGTGGCTTATGGCCCCGAGGGGGTTGCGAATTTCGTGGGCGATACCGGCAGTGAGGCGTCCCAGAGAGGCCAGTTTCATTTGCTGCGCCTGCTGGGTCACCTTGCTCATATCTTCAATAAATACAAGAATCTGTTCACCAGGTTCCGGGTCGAGCTGGGTGAAGCTTACCTGTAAAAGTGGCGAGGTAGGCGCGGGTTGGAAAGGTTTTGTCCGCATTTCAGGGTGCTTTAGCCAAGCGTCCAGCCCCGATTTCAGCGCCTGGGGAAGGGTTCGGGAGCGCGTGGTGTGTCGGGCTAGATCTGTTGGGATTCCGAAAAGTAACTCCTCTGCAGCAGCGTTTGCGAGCCTCACCTGCCCATATCGATCGAGCACAAGAATGCCGGTACGCATGCGCTGAATAATCTGTTGGTTGATCTGCTCCAACTCTACAATGCTCTTGGCGCGGCTGGTGGCGAGCGCTTCGCTGCGCATCATTCTCCGAGAAATGTTTTGTAGAACGAATGCGGCCGCAAAGTACAGAATGCCGAAGGAGCCGGCGCGGACTATGTCATCGCCGTTCCCATCAACAGTCAGAATCGCCCAGCCTGAAATACCGAGTGAGCAAATTGCGGCAAGAGCTGCGTAGAAGGTGCCCATTCGGCTGGGGGTAAGAATATTGCCCGCTGCTACTGAGATGATCACAAGGTTGGCCAGGCCACTGGTTATGCCGGTGCTAGCAAATAGCAGCCCGTGCATTACAAGAATGTCCAGGAGTATGGAGAGGGTAATGTGCCGTTGAGTTGGCTGAAACCCTGCGAGCATAACCATCGCAACAAAGCTGTTTAAAGCAAAGTAACCCACCACGCCAAACTGATAGTACTCAAGGTATCGAAATTGGGTATCAAGGCTCACCGGTTCAGCGAATAGCAGAGCCGCCAGCATAAGGCTGATCACAAGCCGGTAATGGTTGTAGATGCGAAACAGTCTAGTCTGCTGCATGCCGGCGGGGCGTTTGCCGGTTTTGACTGCCGATACCGTGTCTGTCGCCATGGTTTTCAGAAATCCGTTGTTGAGCGGAAGAAATCAGGGTCTATGGGAGGGTATAATAGCCTTTTCGTGGCAATGAGTTACAGGAGCCAAAGTATGTCTGTTTCCGGGAGCACGCCGTATTCCCCTGCATCAACCCGCAGCCTGAGGGTTGTGATGGCGCAATTGGATTTTCTTGTGGGGGACATTCCCGGTAACACCGGCCGGATTATTGATGCAACTAAGCGCGCGCGCGCTGATGAACACGCCGACATTGTTGTGTTTCCTGAGCTCAGTATTACCGGGTATCCACCGGAAGACCTCTTGCTGCGGCCTAGCATGGAGTTGCGCGTGGGTGAGGCGCTGGAGCGCTTGCAAGCGGCGGAGCTTGGCGCGGCAATTGTTTTCGGAGCACCGATACGAAGTGGTGGTTTGCTCTTCAATGCGGCGGTGGTGATCGAAGGAGGTGAAATAACCGGGCGTTATTTCAAGCGATTCCCACCGAATTATCAGGTGTTTGATGAAAAGCGCTATTTTTCCGAGGGCGTGGGGGCTGTGGTGGTCAATATCTGTGGCGTACCGGTTGGCCTGACGGTTTGTGAAGACATTTGGGCAGATGGCCCTGTTGAAGATGCTGCAGCTGCAGGTGCGCGGTTGATCATTAACCTGAATGCATCCCCCTATGATATCGACAAGCAGGCCCGCAGAAAGGCGTTACTTGAGCGCAAGTCCCGGGAGAATCAGGTGAGCATCGTTTACACCAATCTGGTGGGAGCTCAGGATGAGCTGGTATTTGATGGTGGCTCTATGGTTTACGACCATTCTGGATCTCTCGCGGTAGAAGCTCCTCAATTCACCGAGGGCCTGTTTCCGGTAGATTTTCTATATGAGCGGCACTGCCAGCCTGTCTCCCAGCCCCTTCCAGCAGAACCGGCGCTGGAAGAGAATGTATACAGCGCATTGGTGACAGGCGTTCGCGATTACGTCAACAAGAACGGGTTCAAGTCGGTGGTTCTTGGTCTCTCCGGTGGTATAGATTCTGCTGTAGCTCTGGCGGTGGCGGTGGATGCACTGGGGCCGGAGCGTGTGCGCGCTGTCATGATGCCGTTCCGGTACACCTCGGATATCAGTCTGGAGGATGCAGAAGCTCAGGCTTTGGCCATGGGCGTTCAGTACGATGTTTACTCAATAGAGCCGATGTATGAATCTTTTATGGCGGCGCTGGCAGAGCCATTTGAGGGCACAGCAATCGACACCACCGAGCAAAATCTGCAAGCGCGTATTCGCGGCGTTATGCTTATGTCGCTTTCCAACAAGTTTGGGTCGCTAGTGCTTACTACCGGCAACAAGAGCGAGTTGGCGGTAGGCTACTCGACCCTTTACGGCGATATGGCTGGCGGCTTTGATGTGCTCAAGGATGTTCCCAAGACGCTGGTTTTTCGTCTTGCCTGGTATCGGAATTCTGTTTCTCAGGTGATTCCTGAACGCGTGATAACGAGACCACCCTCTGCGGAGCTGGCTCCAGACCAGAAGGATGAAGACAATCTTCCGGGTTACGATGTGCTCGATCAGATTCTGAATCTTTATGTCGAGAGGGATTTCAGCGCAGATGCGATTGTTGCAGAAGGTTTTGATCCGGCGGATGTTACCCGTGTTATCCGCTTGGTGGATCTTAACGAATACAAGCGCCGGCAGGCACCTATTGGGATTCGTATTACTGAGCGCGGGTTTGGCAAGGATCGCCGCTATCCCATCACCAGTGGGTGGAAAAGCGGCAATTGAAAGACTGGGTTGTTATTCGTCGCCCAGGATTCCGAAGGTAACCACACTGGAGAGTGAGCGGTTTTCTCGCTTCAGCAGGTTGGCTTCAAACTCGCCATCGCTGTTGAAGGCGTCGCTTTCCGGGAAGTTCTGGCGAAGCAGTGCTACAGCATCTTGAGAGCCTTTTTTGAACTTAAGGAAGTCAAAGGTTTCTGCCAGAACTATCAAAGCATCTTCAACTGCAGGTGATGTAGGGTAGTTCTCTACGATGTAGCGTGCCCTGTTGTTAGCTGCCACATATGCTTCCCGCTTGATGTAATAGCGTGCTGCGTGCAGCTCCAGCTCCGCCATACGGTTGCGAACTGCGATCATGCGTTGCCTTGCGTCTGCCGCGTATTCGCTTTCCGGGTAACGGTTTAACAGCTCACTGAAATCACGGAAGGACTGTAGTTGCTCCCCAGCATCCCGAGCTGCAACATCAATCGAGAAATAACGTGCGGCCAGGCCGATATCCAGGTTATAAGAAGCGAGCCCGCGCATGTACAGAGCATAATCTGCGTGGTCACTTTGAGGGTTCAGGCGCAGGAAGCGATCTGCTGCGGCGCGGGAACCTTCAAGATCAAGGTTTTGGTAGCGGGCATATATAAGGTCAAGCTGAGCCTGTTCGGCGTATCGGCCGAAAGGGTAGTAGGTCTCCAGGGAGTCAAGATTCTGCTCGGCTTCGTTGAAGTTGCCAGAGTTCATTGCCTGGCGGGCATTGTCGTAATAGGTTTTTTCCGGAAGCACTTCCTCTGGCCCCTTGGAGGCGCAGGCACTGATTAAAACAACCAGTGTAGAAAGTAGCAGTAAACGAACACCTGATCTCATGCCGGAATCCCGTATAATGTCGATAAATTCAAGGGCGCCATTGTAGCGGGGATCTCGCCTTATGTGCAGCCTCATGTGAATACATGTAGAGCGCGCGCCCCGACTATTTCCAATATACTGATCAAAACATAACACTCACAGGCCCTGGGGGCTGAATGTCATCTGAAAATCGAATTGTTGCCAGTTTTGCTGTGCCGTCCGCGCTGAGTGATCGGCGCCTGGACCAGGCAGTGGCAGAACTCATGCCTGAACACTCACGCTCGCGCCTGCAATCGTGGATTCGCAGCGGTGCGTTAACAGTAAATGGAGAAGTTCGCAGGCCGAAAGACAAAGTGATGCTCAGCGACCGGATAGAGCTGGACGCCGAGCCTGAAGCCCAGGTTACCTGGCAGGCGGAAGCCATCAGCCTGGATATTGTCTATGAAGACGAGCACTTGCTTGTGATTAACAAGCCTGCTGGTCTGGTGGTGCACCCTGCAGCGGGGCACGCCGATGGCACCTTGGTCAATGCGCTTCTGAACTATGCCCCGGAGGTGGAAAATCTTCCCAGAGCCGGCATCGTCCATCGTCTTGATAAAGACACATCCGGAGTTATGGTTGTTGCCCGCAGCCTGATCGCCCATACATCGCTGGTTGATCAGCTGCAAACCCGCAGCATGGGCCGGGAGTACGAGGCGGTAGTTGTTGGTACCCTCACCGGTGGCGCCACAGTGGATGCGCCCATTGGTCGTCACCCCCATGAGCGAAAGAAAATGGGGGTCGTCAAAAGCGGTAAGGCAGCGGTAACTCATTATCGCCTGATTGAGCGTTTTGCGGCCCATACTCATGTGCGCTGCAAGCTTGAAAGCGGTCGCACACATCAGATTCGAGTGCACATGGCTCATGTGAAGCACCCGCTGGTGGGTGACCCTCTCTATGGCGGCCGTTTGCGACTGCCAAAGGGCACAACCGAAGAACTGCGCCAAGTGCTCTCCGCATTTCATCGGCAGGCACTGCATGCGCGACAGCTCACGCTGGAGCATCCGGAAACTGGAGAGATCCTGAGCTGGGAAGTGCCCTTGCCAGAAGATTTCGTAAGCTTGTTAGCAGCGTTGCGCAAGCATGTTAAGGATCTGGAGAGCGATGAGTTCTGATGAGCGTTCGGCGCTGCCGCTGATTCGCCCGGATTGGCCAGCGCCCTCAAATATCCATGCGGTGTGCACTACCCGTGAGGGCGGCGTTAGCATGCCGCCTTGGGATAGCATGAACCTTGGTGACCATGTGGGCGACGAGCCCACCCATGTGTTGGAGAATCGCCTGCAATTGGCCCAGGGCTGTGGTCTTCCAACGGGCGCTTTCGGGTGGCTGAACCAGGTCCATGGTACTGACGTTGTCCGGCTGCCATTAGAAGAGGGTGTTCTTACTCCAGGCGCAGATGCAAGTTATACCGATGCTGCCAGAAGCGCTTGCACAATTCTGACGGCGGATTGTTTGCCCGTCATTCTCTGTGACCAGAATGGAATCACAATTGCAGCTGCCCATGCAGGCTGGCGTAGTTTGTGTAGTGGTGTTCTGGAAAAACTGGTGTCTGAAATGGGCGCGCCCAGCAATACCTTGATGGCTTGGCTGGGGCCAGCGATAGGCCCAGAGGCATTTGAAATAGGCCCGGAAGTGAAAGCAGCGTTTATGGCTCATGACCCAGAAGCCGAAATTGCGTTCAGTTCCGTGGGTGCTCGAAAGGGCCATTACATGGCCGATATATATTTGCTTGCCCGGCAGCGCCTACAAAATATGGGTGTCACAAAGCTATATGGCGGTGGCTTTTGCACGGTTACCGATAAACAGCGTTTTTATTCCTATCGCCGCGATGGCAAGACCGGCCGTATGGCCACCGCTATTTGGAAAACCTGAGCCCTGTCAATTTTCTGACGATTTGGTTTGTAATGGCCTTGAACTTCCCCTGATAGTCCCTACATTAGTTTTCAATGCTAACCGAATGTGCAATTACTGATCGCATTCGCTGAACAAGTCGGGGAAACGAATTCATGAGAATCGACAAACTCACCAGTCTTTTACAGGCCGCACTGGCTGACGCGCAGTCACTAGCTGTTGGCAAAGATCATAACTTTATTGAACCTTTGCATCTGATGCAGGCCATGCTGGATCAGCAAGGCAGTTCCATAAAGCCGCTTCTGAAGCAGGCGGGCGCTGAACCTGGTCGTGTGCGTATGGTTGTCGCACAGGAAATAGAGAACCTGCCTGAAGTGAGCGGCAGTGCAGGCGATGTCGCTATGTCTAACGATATGGGGCGTCTGTTCAATATTGCCGATAAATTGGCGCAGCAGCGGAAAGACCAGTTTATCTCCAGTGAATTGATGCTTTTGGCCGCGCTGGACGACCGTGGCACGCTTGGTCGTGTTTTGCGTGAGCAGGGTGTAGATAAGACCGCGCTGGAAAAAGCTATTAATGCCGTTCGAGGTGGTGAAACTGTGGATGATGCAGGTGCAGAGGAAAGCCGTCAGGCGCTCTCCAAGTATACGATTGATCTGACCGAGCGGGCCGAAGCCGGCAAACTTGACCCGGTAATTGGTCGTGACGACGAAATACGCCGCACTATCCAGGTACTGCAGCGCCGCCGTAAAAACAACCCGGTACTTATCGGAGAGCCGGGTGTTGGTAAAACCGCCATTGCCGAAGGCTTGGCGCAACGAATCGTAAACGGCGAAGTACCCGAGGGTTTGAAAAACAAGCGAGTGCTCTCTCTGGATATGGGATCGCTCATAGCTGGCGCCAAGTTCCGGGGTGAGTTTGAGGAGCGTTTGAAAGCGGTGCTCAATGAACTCGCCAAGCAGGAAGGTCAGATCATTCTGTTCATTGATGAAATCCACACGGTGGTGGGTGCTGGTAAAGCCGAAGGCTCCATGGACGCGGGCAACATGCTTAAGCCGGCGCTGGCGCGGGGGGAGCTGCATTGCGTGGGAGCCACTACGCTGAATGAATACCGTGAGAACATTGAAAAAGACGCGGCCCTTGAGCGCCGCTTTCAAAAAGTGCTGGTGAAAGAGCCGAATGAAGAAGACACCATCGCCATCCTCCGCGGACTGAAAGAGCGCTACGAGGTGCACCATGGCGTCGAAGTCACGGATGGGGCGATTATTGCGGCCGCCAAACTGTCACAGCGCTACATCACTGACCGTCAGTTGCCGGACAAAGCCATCGATCTGATTGATGAGGCGGCTAGCCAGATTCGTATGGAAATGGACTCGAAACCAGAACCCCTGGATCGCTTGGAACGCAGGCTTATCCAGCTCAAAATCGAGCGTGAGGCGCTAAAAAACGAGACCGATGCGGCTTCAAAAAAGCGCCTGGAAGAGCTTTCCAGTGTTATTGGAGGCGTGGAGCGCGAGTACGCGGATCTTGAGGAAATCTGGAACACTGAAAAGGCTGCATTGCATGGCTCCCAGAAAATAAAGAGTCAGCTCGAACAGGCTCGTATTGATCTGGAAACCGCTCGACGAGCCGGTGATCTGGGCAAAATGTCTGAGCTTCAGTATGGACGCATTCCAGAGTTGGAGCGTCAGCTCGATATGGCAAGCCAAGCAGAAATGATGGAGATGAAACTACTGCGGAACCGCGTTACCGACGAGGAGATTGCGGAGGTGGTCTCCAAGTGGACAGGTATTCCGGTCTCCAGAATGCTGGAGGGCGAGCGTGATAAGTTGATGCGAATGGAAGAGGCCCTGCACAAGCGGGTGATTGGTCAAAGTGAAGCTGTAGAGGCGGTATCGAATGCAGTGCGCCGCTCTCGGGCTGGTTTGGCGGATCCGCAACGGCCTAATGGCTCCTTCCTGTTCCTTGGGCCGACTGGGGTTGGCAAAACCGAGCTCTGTAAGGCGCTCGCTTCATTTCTGTTCGATACTGACGACGCTATGGTGCGGATCGATATGTCGGAGTTTATGGAAAAGCATTCCGTTGCCCGGCTGATTGGCGCGCCCCCGGGATATGTGGGTTACGAGGAGGGCGGCTACCTTACCGAAGCCGTTCGTCGTCGCCCCTATTCCGTACTTCTATTGGATGAGGTTGAGAAAGCGCATCCGGATGTATTCAACATACTGCTCCAGGTGCTCGATGATGGCCGACTGACTGACGGCCAAGGTAGAACGGTGGATTTCAGCAATACGGTTATTGTGATGACGTCCAATCTGGGCTCGGACATTATTCAGCAAAAATCGGGAGCTGAGAATTACGAGGCCATGAAGGCTGCAGTTATGGATGAAGTGGGCACTCACTTCCGGCCTGAATTTATAAATCGTGTGGATGAAGTGGTTGTATTCCATCCTCTTGCTGGAGAACAGATTCACGGAATTGCCAAAATCCAGGTTGAGATTCTCAACAGGCGCCTGCAGGAGCAGGGCGTGAAGTTGGAGTTGGACGACGTTGCGATGAATCTTCTGGGTGAGGTCGGATACGACCCGGTATACGGAGCGCGGCCACTAAAAAGAGCGGTTCAGAGGATGATCGAAAACCCGTTGGCACAAAGACTTTTGCGGGGAGATTTTGTTTCTGGTGACACCATTCGTGCCACGGCAGATGGCAGTGTGTTGGTGTTCGAAAAGGCTTGATCAAAGGCTGGAGAAAAAGTGGGCGTGGCTTGGGCTTTGCCCACTTTTTGCTTTCTTGGGATTGCTTTCGTACTTGAGGCTTATTGTTGAGTCTCAGGGCCGCAGCTCTCGGCGACAACTTCTTCGAACTTCACTTTTTGTTCAGCGATTTCTTCAGGTGCGAGGTAGCGCTGCTCGCCATCTTCTTCGACCCGAATGCGCGCGTTACTCTCAATGACTTTGAGATTTGCGCGGGCAGTTTCGCAATTTGCCTCACGCTGTTTGCGGCGAGCCGCTTCAACCGCGGTCTCATTTTCCCGGTCGGTCTTCTTCTGCTGTTGCTCTTGCAGTTCGTCCAGGCGTTGCTGCGGGCTGCTCCGGCCGCTGTCGGATCCAGAGGAAGTGCCAGAACGAACATTGACAGTCTCAGAATTGGCTCCTACCGGCTGACGATCACCATAATGGGTAACGCCATTGTCGTCCGTCCATTTATACACAGAGGCACTCATTGCCATGCTGGGTGCTACGGCGATTAATAATGTCAGCATCAGGGTTTTTCTGTTCATGGCTCTACTCGTTGTGTTTTACGTGCGCCTATCATGCCACCTGTGGGAGGAATTTTCTTCCGCCTGGTTCAAAACTCCGCACCTGAGTTCTGAATATTTAAAGCAGAGCATCCAACACAATGGGTACAGAATGCAACTGTGGCTATTGACAGGGAGTTTAGCGCTGTCAGAATTACAGATTGCCTGAAGACTGGGGCTAACGGCAGGCAATCCCGTGCAAGTATCCCCCGTTATTTACCACACTGAGCGTGCCGCGCACCTGTCGCGGAATGGTTGTTGCTTACGTGCAACCCGTTGATTGGCCGTTCTCCGCAACCCTCAGGAGGGCGGCTGGCCAGGAGACAACCTCTTAACAAGGTGTGGAGCAGCCGGTTCCGCTTTCAAAAGAAGCAGGGTAACCGTGAATCCAGGCAATCGGGCGTGTGCCCGGCTTATTCACTCGTAAGAAGAGGGTAGAAAATCGTGGAGTTATTGTCTGGTGCCGATATGCTGATCCGCTCTTTGCAGGATCAGGGAATCGAGTACATCTATGGCTATCCGGGTGGTGCAGCCCTTCATATTTATGATGCACTGTTCAGGCAGGACGAAGTCAAACATATACTGGTGAGACATGAGCAGGCCGCAGTGCACATGGCTGATGGCTATGCGCGTGCAACGGGTCTGCCAGGAACTGTGCTTGTGACTTCAGGTCCTGGAGCTACCAACACCATTACCGGTATTGCAACTGCATTCATGGACTCCATCCCTATGGTGGTTCTGTGTGGGCAGGTTGCGTCCACCTTGATTGGCGAAGATGCCTTCCAGGAAACCGATATGATGGGCGTTTCCCGGCCGGTCGTTAAGCACAACCTCAGTGTGCGTCATCCATCCGAGATCCCGGAGATTATCCGCAAAGCGTATTACATTGCCTCGACCGGTCGACCCGGCCCGGTTGTTGTGGATATCCCGAAAGATATGACAGCCCCCAATGAGCGCTTCGAATATGCCTATCCGAAAAAGGTTAAGCTGCGCTCCTACAACCCGGCCATACGAGGCCATGCAGGCCAGATCAAGAAAGCGGTTGATATGATGTTGGCGGCGCGCCGGCCGATAATATATGCCGGTGGTGGTGTTATTCTGGGTAAGGCCTCTGGGCAGCTGACAGAGTTGGTGCGCAAATTGGGGTATCCGATTACCAACACTCTGATGGGAATTGGTTGTTATCCGGCCAGTGATAAGCAGCATCTTGGCTGGTTAGGTATGCACGGAACCTACGAAGCCAATATGGCGATGCACCACTCAGACCTTATTTTGGCGGTCGGTGCGCGTTTCGATGACCGCGTAACCAACGCAACGGAAAAGTTCTGCCCCGGTGCGCGCATTATTCATATTGATATTGACCCTGCGTCCATTTCCAAAACTATAGACGCCGACGTGCCAATTGTTGGTCCGGTGGATGCGGTTCTCAAGGAAATGCTTGCTCTTGTCAAAGAAAGTAAGGAAAAGCCCGATGCAGAGGCTCTCGCAGCCTGGTGGAGGCAGATCGATGAATGGCGCGCGTTTCATGGTATGCGCTATGAGACCAGTCCGGATGTAATCAAGCCGCAAGAAGTGGTCGAAATGCTTCATCGTCTCACTAATGGGGATGCATTTGTAACCTCCGATGTGGGGCAGCACCAGATGTTTGCGGCTCAGTACTACAAATTTGACAAGCCTAATCGTTGGATTAACTCAGGTGGCCTCGGCACCATGGGCTTCGGCTTGCCCGCCGCAATGGGCATAAAGCTCACGCACCCGGATGAAGAGGTCCTCTGTATTACCGGAGAGGGCAGTATCCAGATGAATATCCAGGAGCTGTCGACTTGTAATCAGTACAAGCTGCCGGTAAAGATCATCAACTTGAATAATCAGTCGTTGGGCATGGTGAGGCAGTGGCAGGACATGAATTACGAGTCCCGTCACTCCCATTCGTACATGGAGTCGCTACCAGATTTTATTAAGTTGGCAGAGGCTTATGGTCATGTGGGCATCCGGATTGACAAGAAAGAAGATCTGGAGCCGAAGTTAAAAGAAGCTTTGGCCATGAAGGACAGGCTGGTTTTTGTGGATATCCAGGTTGACCGCTTTGAGCATGTATATCCGATGCAAGTGGCCCGCGGCTGCATGAAAGATATGTGGCTCAGCAAGACGGAGAGGGTGTGATCATGCGTCGAATCATTTCTGTGTTGCTTGAGAACGAACCGGGGGCGCTGTCCCGAGTCGTTGGGCTGTTTTCGCAGCGGAACTACAATATCGAGACCTTGACAGTGGCGCCTACCGAGGATGAGACCCTGTCTCGCCTGACAGTGACAACGACGGGCCCGGATCGTGTTATCGAGCAGATCACCAAGCAGCTCAATAAGCTGGTTGAGGTGGTTAAATTGGTGGACTTGACTGAGGGCCCCCACATCGAGCGGGAGCTGATGCTGATCAAACTGAAGGCGACCGGCTCTCAACGTGCCGAAATAAAGCGCACGGTGGATATTTTCCGGGGACAGATAGTTGATGTCACCAGCTCTGTCTACACCGTTCAGCTTGCGGGCGCCAGCGACAAGTTGGACGGTTTCGTCCAGGCAATTGGAACGTCGGGTGTGCTTGAAGTGGTGCGTTCGGGGGTTTCCGGGATCGCCAGAGGCGAAAAGGTTTTGAGTCTTTAAACTGTTTTGTATATCACGAACGATTTGGTCTTCTGAAAGGCCATCACAAATCATAGAGGTTAGTCATGCAGGTTTATTACGATAAGGATTGTGATCTTTCCATCATTCAGGGCAAGAAAGTTGCCATCATCGGTTTTGGCTCACAGGGTCACGCTCATGCGTGCAACCTGAAAGAGTCCGGTGTTGATGTAACTGTTGGTCTGCGTCCGGGATCCTCATCCATTGCCAAGGCAGAAGCCTATGGCCTGAAGACCAGTGACGTACCGTCTGCAGTTGCTGCTGCTGACGTTGTAATGATTCTGACTCCAGATGAGTTCCAGTCTCAGCTGTACGCAGCCGAAATCGAGCCGAACCTGAAGCAGGGCGCTACTCTGGCATTTGCTCACGGCTTCGCTGTTCACTACAACCAGATCGTTCCACGCAAAGATCTGGACGTAATCATGGTTGCCCCTAAGGCGCCAGGTCACACTGTTCGCACCGAATTCGCTAACGGCGGCGGTATTCCTGATCTGATTGCTATCTTCCAGGACGCATCTGGCAATGCCAAGAACGTTGCTCTTTCTTATGCGAGTGGCATCGGTGGCGGTCGTACCGGTATCATCGAAACTACTTTCAAGGACGAGACTGAAACTGACCTGTTCGGTGAGCAGGCTGTGCTTTGTGGTGGTGCAGTTGAGCTGGTTAAGGCAGGTTTCGAGACCCTGACTGAAGCAGGTTATGCACCGGAAATGGCGTACTTTGAGTGTCTGCACGAGCTGAAGCTGATTGTAGATCTGATGTACGAAGGCGGTATCGCCAACATGAACTACTCCATCTCTAACAACGCAGAGTATGGTGAGTATGTGACTGGCCCGGAGATTATCAACGAGCAGTCCCGTGAAGCCATGCGCAACGCGCTGAAGCGTATCCAGAGTGGTGAGTACGCGAAGATGTTCATCTCTGAAGGCGCTCTCAACTATCCTTCAATGACAGCGCGTCGTCGTCAGAATGCCGAGCACCAGATTGAAGTGACGGGTGAGAAGCTGCGCGGAATGATGCCATGGATCTCTGCCAACAAGATCGTAGATAAAGACAAAAACTAAGCGAAGTTCTGCTTAGATTAATAAAGCGCGGCCCGGGTGGCCGCGTTTTTCGTATATACTTCGCCCAAATGCTTTCCGGAGTAGTGGGAATGACTGACGAAAGAAAAGATACAGAAGTGGGCTCTTCGGCCGGCGAGCCGGAGATTTCTACCCGTTCAGCGGGCGAGTGCGACATCGAGCCTGGCGAGGTAGTGGAAGAAGAGTTGGTTGAGGGGGCGCCGGTGCGAAAGAAGGGGATATACCTGCTTCCTAATGCGCTCACGACAGCTTCATTGTTCTCTGGCTTTTACGCCATTGTGTCTGCTGCAGGTGGTGTTTTCGATAATGCGGCCATTGCGATATTCATCTCCATGATTCTCGATGGTCTTGATGGACGTGTGGCCCGGATGACCAATACGCAAAGCAAATTTGGTGAGGAGTATGACAGTCTCGCTGACATGGTTGCTTTTGGTGTTGCTCCCGGGTTTGTTGCTTTTTTCTGGTCTTTGAATGGGCTGGATAAAATTGGCTGGGCTATTACCTTTATCTATGTGGCCGGAACAGCCTTACGCCTTGCGCGGTTTAATACTCAGATTGGTTCCGTGGACAAAAAGTATTTTGTTGGGTTGCCCAGTCCTGCGGCTGCTGCGTGTGTTGCTGGTCTCGTTTGGTGCTTCCATGCATTCGAGCCTGCGGCATGGCTCACCTTCTTGACCATAGTTGTTGTAGGTGGCTCAGGCGTGCTGATGGTCAGTAATGTGCTGTATCACAGCTTCAAGGATCTCGATCTTCGTGGTCGTGTGCCTTTTGCTGCCATACTTCTTGTGGTTCTGATTCTTGTGGTGATCGCACTGGATCCGGCTACTGTGTTGTTTAGCGGGTTTCTGGTCTATGCATTGTCTGGGCCCGTTCGTGCTTTGTTTCGGGGAAAGTCGCGTCGATCGGCTAAGGTTGGCAAGTGAAGCTCTGAGGTGTCCCAGGGTTTGTGTGATTTTTGATCGGTTTCCACCTTTTTTTGGCCTGTTTATAGGTGGAAACCGAGGCTCTCTGAAATTAAATGAAAATGGCCGTTGACAGATCTGCGTGTGTCTGTAGAATGCGCATCTCCTTCGAGGGACACACCGCTGAGACGGGGTGGATTGAGAAGGTCAACTG
>NZ_JAVIXR010000013.1 GCF_031157525.1 Marinobacter sediminicola | reverse complement strand
ATTGCCATTTTGACGTTGGCGAGATCAACACCAGTGTTATCCGGCTTGACGCGTACCTTTACGTTGTAGTCGATTACTCGTTTTACAGCGACCAGTATTCGCATTTATGCCTCCCGAATTAAATCTGGCGAATTCTTATGCGCCTCTTTTCCCCACCGGTATAACTGGTTTTGCACATAGTGGGGAAAAGAAGCTGGTTTAACGTTTTTAAAAGCTACCTCGACTCAGGCTCAGAAGTTGTACTGAGCAGCAAACATCAGGCGGTTGGCGTCGCCATCATCACCGTTTTCCAGCTCTGTTTTGAGGTAGGTATACTGCACGCCGAGCATCACTGCTTTAACCGGGCTCCACTGGTAGTTCAGTAGCGCCATCGTGTTGCGCTTGTTTTGGGTGGCTGCGTTAGTTACGCCATCCTTTTTTGCATCGTCCCAGTCAACTTGTGTCAGGGCATAGGCAGTATTAACTGTACCAGGCCCTACCTTCAGGCTGGCGCCGATGGTGCCGCCAAAGCCTGAAATGGTTTCCAGGCTGCCATCACTTTTCATGTAAGCATCGGCGGCGCCGTAGTTGGTGCCGGAGCGCCAAAGGTACTGGTTAGCACCGTCGGTATAGTTGATTGCGCCCTGAATGTTGAGCGTATCGGTCACTGCCAGCTTACCCGCGCCGAATACACCAAACCCTATGGCGCTGTCATCATTGGTGCCGTCGTCGACGGAGAGTTGGCGAACAACGGTTGCTGCTGCGTAAGTCAGGTTGCCGGCTTTGGATGAGAAGCGGGCGGTCAGTGCCGGAGAGCCGTTCTTTTTATCGGAGGCTGCGGCACCGGAATTGTCAAGAATGCTGGATAGTGGGTCTTCAGCTGAAAAGGAGAAGGCGCCTGTCGTGTAGCGTACCTGTGCCTTCCGCCCTACATAGCCACCTGAACCAGGGATTTGGTCAAACTCTAGCTGGGAAGTTGTGCCAATCAGGCTTCCGTAGTTTGACCAGGTCTGGCCCATCAAAAAGCCGTTATACTCGCCATAGGCATGACGCAGGCGCAGTGTGCCTGTGGTTGTGCGGAAGTCACCTTCCACATTCATTTTAACGCCTTCGGGTGTCGTCGTGCGCACACCAATGCGGGATTGCAAAGCGTCTGCGCCGAAGTGGCCCTTGGCCCCTTTGCTGCCGCCTTTAGTGATCTCCCTGTAGTCACCTGCGCGCGTGCCGGAACCAATCGCAATATCTTCATCAATATCGTAAGAGGCGTTGAGGCGTGCGTAACCATAAATGTCGGCGGTGTAGTCGCCGGCCTGCACTTCAAAAGCATTAGCCTGGCTAGCCAAGCCTAACACCAGCAGAGAGCTGGTTACTTTAACTGCTGTGGACAATTTATTGCGTAGCATAGGTCGCGTTCCCCGTTATTATTTAAATTTCTGCCGCTAGAGATCGTTCAGTCTGATGGAGGCAAATACAGACAACTCTAAAGTCGCAATTTGGGCGACCAAACGAGCCTAGCAGCGCGCGGGGAGGGCAACAATTATCTATGTTTGATATGGAGCATAACGAAAATGAATAGCTGGTCAGGGGTGCTGCGCGGAGAGATAGATGCGATCTCTCCTTTTGCAATCAATCCGCACCCACCGGATTTGGTTTATTGACATCGAACAGCAGGCGCCCTTTCCATAGCCCCTCACGAACATGTATCGCCAGCTGCTCCATGATCAGCTCTGCAAGTTTTCGGGTGGCAACAGAGGAGGGCAGGTCTACAGGCGTTACTAGAGCAAGTGTTCGAGTCATCTCGGGAGAAGTGATTGGAATAGACATGACCTCGTTCCGAGCCACCATTTCATGCACTGCAGCCGCAGGGAGAATGGTATACCCCAGCCCGCGACGAGCGGTGTCGGTTAATAATGGCCAAGCACTTACCTCAAGGGCCAGGTTGAGCGGAACGCCACGTTCGGTAGCCTCTCGCTCTACTTTCATGCGCAGCCCGTGCTTTTCTTCCGGCAAAATCAACGGCAGCTTCAGAACCTCATCGACCGTTATTTCGCTGCGGCCAGCGAACGGGCTGTTGTTTGGTCCGATCAGGCAAAGGGGTTCCTCAAGCAGGGGTATGCATCGCAGGTTTCTCTGGCTGGTCGGGTTGTACGTTATGGCAAGGTTGAGCCGGTGCTGGGCAACCATCTGTTGCAAGGTGCCGCTCATGGCTGATTTCACCGCTAGGTCTACCTGAGGGTATTGCTGGCAGTACTTTTCAACGATGGTGCCGGAAAAAAGATGTGCCACCGTTGGAAGAATTCCCAGCATCACTTGCCCGGTAACTTCTCCTCCGACCGCCGTTACGTCAGCCAGGGTTCGTTCCAGATCCTGCATGAGCTTGCGCGCTCTATCGTATAAAAGTTCACCAGCCGCAGTCAGCACTACTCCTCGGCCATGCCGAACAAACACATCTACATGCAACGCACTTTCCAGCATCCGGATTTGTCGGCTTAACGCCGGCTGAGCAACAAACAGTTTTTCAGATGCCCGGCTGAAGCTGCCGGTGTCTGCAACAGTAAGAAAGGTGTTTAGCTGTCGGACATCAACATTAATGTTAGCGGCCATGAGTGCTCTCCAGGGTATGCCCAAAAGTGATGGTATCAGATTACTGCATGCCGTAATTATTTGAAAGCGGGCGTGGTGGCTCGGAGATGGTATGCAAAAAACTGATGGCGGATATAAAAACTATATAATTGTTGGGTGTATGTCTTGCTGGTAGTGTGATTTCAGGATGGTCGGAGAGGTGTGTTGTAGAGGCACATCTATTTACCAGCAGGAGATGGAAATGAAATCGCCGTTGTCGTATCCAGAAATCAGGGAGTCCGTTGCACGTTTGTGCAGCGCGTTCCCGGGTGAATACTGGAGAGCGCTGGACCAGCAGGGTGCCTACCCGACTGAGTTCGTGAATGCTCTTGGCCAGTCCGGATACTTGTCGGTGATGATTCCGGAAGCATTCGGCGGTTCGGGTTTGCCTTTGGGTGCTGCTTGCGCGGTACTGGAAGAGGTACAGCGTTCCGGCTGTAATGGCGGTGCCTGCCACGCACAGATGTACACCATGGGTACTCTGCTACGCCACGGTAGCGAAGAGCAAAAACAGAAGTATTTGCCCCGTATCGCCGCCGGCGAATTGAGGTTGCAAGCGTTTGGTGTAACTGAGCCATCCAGTGGCACAGACACCACCCGTATTACCACTAAAGCGGTGAAAGATGGCGACGACTATGTGGTCAACGGCCAGAAAGTATTTATTTCCCGCACTCAACATTCGGACTTGATGATCCTTCTTGTGCGTACCACTCCGCGCGATGCCTGTGCCAAGCGCACGGAAGGCATGTCGGTGTTGCTGGTGGACATGAAGGATGCTTTGGCTGGCGGTCTATCTATACGCCCGATCAAAACCATGATGAACCACGCCACCACTGAGCTGTTTTTTGACAATGTGCGTGTGCCGGCGGCGAACCTTATTGGTGAGGAGGGCGCTGGATTCCGTTACATCCTCGATGGCATGAACGCAGAGCGGATTCTGATTGCGGCCGAGTGCATTGGTGATGCCCGCTACTTCATCGAGAAGGCCGCGGCTTATGCCTCAAGCCGTGAAGTGTTTGGCCGCCCGATTGGCCAGAACCAGGGTGTCCAGTTTCCGATTGCCCGAGCCTATGCTCAAACGGAGGCTGCGGCAGCCATCGTTGACCGGGCTATTTCAGCATTTGAATCCGGAGAGCCCTGCGGGTCGCTGGCCAATATGGCCAAGTTGCTGGCATCGGAGGCTTCCTGGCAAGCGGGTGATACCTGCATCCAGACCCATGGTGGTTATGGATTTGCCGAAGAGTACGACATTGAGCGCAAGTTCCGGGAAACCCGCTTGTACCAGGTCGCTCCCATCTCAACCAACCTGATTTTGTCTCACCTGGCCACCCATGATCTTGGCATGCCGAGGTCGTTTTAATGAGCACGCCTACTCTTAAAGGGCTCCTGGTTGTTTCGCTGGAGCAGGCCGTAGCCGCGCCCTATTGCACCTCCAGGCTCGCCGACGCGGGTGCCCGTGTAATAAAGGTAGAGCGCAGTGAAGGCGACTTTGCCAGATATTACGATCAGGCCGCCGCCGGAGAGAGCTCCTATTTTGTATGGCTCAACCGAGGCAAGGAATCCATTTGTCTGAACATCAAAGACAGCGCTGATCATCAGTTGCTGTTGCAGATGTTGAAGGAAGCCGATGTGTTTGTGCAGAACCTGGCCCCGGGAGCCGCCGAGCGCGCCGGTTTTGGTTCGGCAGCACTTCGCCGCGAGAATCCGCGCCTGATTACCGTTGATATCACCGGCTACGGAAGCAGAGGCCCTTACCAGAATATGAAGGGCTATGACTTGCTGGTTCAGTGTGAATCCGGTCTGGCTTCGATTACCGGTGCGGCAGACGAGCCGGCCCGGGTTGGGGTTTCTGTTTGTGACATCGCTTGCGGCATGTACGCCCACGCGGAAGTGCTGCGAGCGCTGATCGCCCGCGAACGCACAGGCGAAGGCGAGAGCATTGAGGTGTCCCTGTTCGATGCGATAGCAGATTGGATGACCGTACCTCTGTTACAGAGTGAATCCCGGCAGATTCCAGTCGAGCGTGTTGGTCTGAGGCATCCTGCAATCACACCTTACGAAGTCTATTCCTGCGCTGATCGGCAGCAAGTTGTGTTGTCAGTGCAGAACCAAAGGGAATGGGAGCGCTTCTGTGATCAGGTGCTGGAGGTCCCGACGCTGAAAACAGATCCAGCCTATGAGAGCAACATCGCGCGCTGCATGCATCGCGATGCGCTTAACGAAGTGGTGCGACCCATTATCGCAGCTATGAGCCGGCACACACTGGTCGATCGCCTGAATCAGGCCCGCATTGCCTATGGCGAAGTCAAAACAGTCGAGGAGTTCAGCCGGCACCCGCAGTTACGGCGCATTCAGGTTGAGACGGTGTCTGGCCCGGTCAGTGTTGTTGCGCCGCCCGCAGTTACCCGCCGCCAACATAATGGGTTTGGTCCGGTACCTGCGCTGGGGGAGCACAGTGTAATGCTGAGGCGCGAGTTTGATGCCAGCAATTCAGGCGCTATGGAGGCGCAGTCATGACGGCAAGGTCAGCGGCAGAAAAAACACAATTTGATGGGCTGCAGAAGTGGGTGGGGCGAACTCAGGAATCGTCTGATCTGGTCAGTGCTAACGTCGTGGCCAAGATGGCTGCCGCGTTGGACCACCAGAACCCGCAGTTAACAGAAGGTAGCTTTCTGCCTCTGCCCTGGCACTGGTTGTTCTTCACACCAACTCCGCAAGCGTCGGCCACAGGCCAGGATGGGCACCCGAAAACAGGCGACTTTTTACCGCCGGTGCCACTACCACGCCGTATGTGGGCGGGGAGTAAAGTTGAGGTTCACCAGCCTCTTCAGATTGGTGACAAGCTCACCTGCACGTCCACCGTGGAATCGGTTGTGCCCAAGAGTGGCCGGCAGGGTGAGTTGGTGTTTGTAAGCGTTGCTCACCGGTTGTTCAAGGGCAATCAGGAGCCGGTGCTCACTGAGATTCAGGACATAGTATACCGCGCAATGCCAACCGGTCCGGCGCCCGTAGCCCCGGAATATACACCGGAGCTGGCGCCGCAGTGGAGCAAAACCATCACGCCGGACCCGGTCATGCTGTTTCGTTATTCCGCGCTGACCTTTAACGGCCACCGCATTCACTACGATCGCAATTGGGCGGTTGACGCGGAAGGTTACCCCGGCTTGGTGGTGCATGGGCCGCTGATTGCTACGCTGTTAATAGACTTGATGTACAGCAACCTGGGGCCGGTGGAAATTGCCCGGTTCACGTTCCGCGGCGTACAGCCATTGTTTGATCTGGAGCCGTTCACCGTTAACGGCGCCCGGGATGGCAACACGGTGAAGCTCTGGGCTTTGACCCCCGGAAACCAGCTTGCCATGTCTCTGGAAGTGGAGCTGAAAGGCGCCAACGAAACCTCATTAACGGGAGCACGAGGATGAATACACGCAACATGCCGGCGTGGCGTTCTTTGCTGTTTGTGCCTGCTAACAACCGCCGGTTCCTGGAGAAAGCTCACACACGTGGGGCGGACGCCATCATTGTTGATCTTGAAGACAGTGTGCCCCTTGGTGAAAAGAAGTCAGCACGGGATCACCTGCCAGTGGTTGTTCACCAGGTAACCCAGTCAGGCGCGGACATGATGGTGCGAATCAATCAGCCTTTGCGCATGGCCGTGCGTGATCTCGAGGCAGCGGTCATCAAGGGTGTGCGTGGGCTGGTTGTTCCCAAGGTAGAAAGCGCAGCGGCATTACAGGCTCTGGCCGACGTGGTAACTGAGCTGGAGATTGAGCGTGGCCTGGCACCAGGCAGCGTGGTGATGCTGGTACAGATCGAATCTCCCGAGGCGCTGCTGAAACTGGATGACATTGCAGCGGTATCGCGGGTGGTCGGAATAACCCTTGGCCCCGAGGATTTTTGTGCCGAGGTGGGTATGGAGCCTAATCCAGACACCTTGCTGGTTCCGAGTCAGGCCATTGTTTTTGCGGCGAATCGCACCGGCGTAACACCCTATGGGTTTGTGGATTCGATTGCAGACTACAGTGACCAGGAGCGGTTTGCTGAAACCATCAAGCGGGCGCGGCAGTTGGGCTTTCGTGGTGCCCTGGCAGTACACCCAACGCAAGTTGCCATTATGAATGAGGGCTTTATGCCCTCGGCAGAAGAGATTCAAAAAGCCCGGAAGATTGTTGAAGGCTTCCGGGCGCATGAACAGAAGGGTGAAGCAGTATTTTCACTTGACGGAAAAATGATCGACAAGCCGGTTGTTGAGCGGGCGGCGCGATTGCTCAAACAGGTAAAGGAGAGAGTGTAATGACTATTGAAAACAGAGCTGTCTATTCCAGTGACCATGAGCTGTTCCGCACGAACGCGCGGCGCTTTTTCCGGGAAGAGCTGGAGCCCAATATCGACCAGTGGGAAAAAGACGAAATTATGCCCCGTTCGTTTTGGGAAAAGGCCGGCGCAAACGGGTTCTTGTGCTGCGGCGTGCCGGAAGAATACGGCGGCCCGGGTGCAGACTTCCTTTACAACATGATTTTCTCGGAAGAAACCGGTTACGCCATTGGTGGCGCCAGCGTCGGGTTCTCGGTACAGGCCGACATCGTCGCCTACTACCTGTTGCACGCAGGCACTGAAGAGCAGAAAAAATACTGGCTGCCACGCATGGTAACGGCAGAAAGCATTGCCTCGATTGGCCTCACAGAGCCCGGTTGCGGCAGTGACCTGAAAGCCATGCGCACCACTGCGGTTCGTGACGGCGACGAATACGTTATCAACGGCCAGAAGACCTTTATCACTAATGGTCAGAACTGCGACTTTTGCCTGTTGGCCTGTTCTACAGATCCCAGCAAAGGCGCCAAGGGCATCAGCCTGATTATTGTTGAAGCAGATCGCCCTGGTTTTGAAAAGGGTCGTAACCTGGACAAGATCGGACAGAAAGCCGCGGATACCTCCGAACTGTTCTTCCAGGATGTACGTGTACCTGTAACTAACCTGGTGGGCAATGAAGGCGAAGGCTTCGCCATCATGATGCGTGAATTGCCCCGTGAGCGAATCACCATTGCTTGCCGGGCACAGGCTGAAGCCCAGCGTGCATTCGACCTCACCACTGAGTACGTAAAAGAGCGCAAGGCATTTGGCCAGACTCTGCTCGATTTCCAGAACACCCAGTTCACCCTGGCTGACCTGAAAACCGATCTGACCGTAGGCTGGGCCTTCCTCGATCAGTGCCTGGTGAAAGCTAACGAAGGCACTTTGACTCCTGAAGAGGGCGCCATGGCCAAGCTGTGGACAACAGAGAACGAAGGCCGGGTGGTTGATAAGTGCCTGCAGTTCTTTGGCGGATACGGATATATGAAGGAATACCCGATTTCGCGGGCGTTTGTAGACGCAAGGGTTCGTCGTATTTATGGCGGTGCGAGTGAAATCATGAAGCTGCTTATTGCGCGCACACTCTAATCACTGGCCTAGCTAAAGAGGAAACAATCATATGTTCGGGATTACTGCTTACGGCGCCTACGTTCCTCGCAGCCGCCTGCAAAAAAGTGCCATTGCGGATGCCAACGACTGGTTTGACGCCAGCCTTCGCGGTCTCGCCAAAGGCGAGCGCAGCATGTGCAACTGGGATGAAGATACCATCACCATGGCGGTCGAAGCCGCACAGGACTGCCTGACGGTGCTTGACCGGGAAACCATCAAGTCTCTGTGCCTGGCATCAACCACCGTACCGTTTCTGGATCGGCAGAACTCTGTGGTGATCAGCGAAGCCCTGAACCTGGGTAACCGCTTGCGCACTATGGATGTAACGGCATCACAGCGCGCAGCAACTACAGCTCTGATCAGCCTCCTGGAAGCCGGTGGCAAGGATGACAGTTCCGCGCTGTTGGTGGCATCTGAGCACCGTCGCACCATGTGTGGTTCTCGTCAGGAAATGTTGTGGGGTGATGGGGCTGCCGCATTGGGTGTTGGTTCTCAGGGCGTTATCGCCGAGTACCTGGGCAGTGCCTGCTTCGCGGACGACTTTGTCGACCATTACCGTGGTGAAGATGCAACCTTCAACTACGACTGGGAAGAGCGCTGGATTCGTGACGAAGGCTATCTGAACAGCGTGCCGGCTGCGGTTAACGAATTGTTCGAAAACACTGGCATCAAAGCCGCCGACATTGCGCACTTTGTGTTGCCATCGGACCAGGCTCGCACGCCAGGTGCTGTTGCCAAAGCTCTGGGTATTGCTGCTGACGCAGTAGTAGACAGCCACATCAACAACCTGGGAGTGGCGGGTGCCGCGCATCCGATCCTGTTGCTGACTGCGGTTCTTGATAAAGCCAACGCCGGTGACCTGGTGCTGCTGGCCGGGTTTGGACAAGGCACTGATGCCGTGTTGTTCCGTGTTACTGATGCGATTGCCTCGCGGCGTCCAAAAACCGGCTTTAACGGAGCGTTGGAAAAGCGTCGCCCGGAAACCAACTACAACCGCTTCCTGAGCTTTAACAACCTGGTTGAGCGTGATATCGGAAAACGCGGCGAGCTGGACAAGCAGAGTTATCTGGCAGCGATGTACCGCAAGAAGGATCTGCTCAATGGGTTCATCGGTGGCAAGTGCCGCGAGTGCAACACCATCCAGATCCCGAAAGAAAACTACTGTGTTAACACCGAGTGCGGCGCCCTGCACAGCCAGGATGATTACGCGTTGTCTCAGGTGCCAGGCCGGATCAAGACCTGGACGGCAGACCGGTTGACGTTTGACTGGAACCCACCGGCCTATTTCGGACTGGTCGAGTTTGAAGGTGGTGGTCGCCTGATGATGGATTTCACCGAGGTTGAAGAAGGAACAGTGGAATCCGGCGTGACGGTAACGTCGCACTTCCGGATCAAACAGTTCGATAACCAACGCGGTTTCCGGAAGTACTTCTGGAAAGCTATTCCATCGCAGCAGTAATACACGCGCTAAGACAAGGTGAATGAAAATGGCTAGTGGAATCAAAGATAAAGTTGTGATTCTGGGAATGGGTTGCAGCAAGTTTGGCGAGCGCTGGGATTGCAGTCCTGCAGACCTGATGGCGGAAGCATTCGAAGAGTGCATTGCAGATGCGGGCATCGACAAGAGTGAGATCCAGGCAGCCTGGTTCGGCGCGGGAATGGATGCACACAACGTAGGGCCGAGCGGCTTGCCGCTGTCCATCGCCCTGCGTTTGCCGAACATCGCGGTGACCAAAGTTGAAAATATGTGCGCCACCGGAACCGAAGCGTTCCGGGGTGCGGTTTATGCGGTGGCATCCGGTGCCTGCGACATAGCTTTGGCGCTGGGCGTCGAGAAATTGAAAGACATCGGCTACGGCGGTTTGCCCCAGCGTACTCGCGGTGTTGAGAACGATATGTTCTGGCCGAACGTGTCAGCTCCCGGTGCTTTTGCGCAGCTGGCCTCAGGCTATCGCGCCAAGCACGGTATCGATAAGGACGATCTGAAGCGTGCCATGGCGCATATTTCGGTAAAGAGCCACGCCAACGGGGCGAAAAACCCGAAAGCGCACTTGCAGCGTGAAATCACCATTGAGCAGGCCATGAATGCGCCCAACATTGCAGACCCCATCGGCCTGTTTGACTGCTGTGGTGTGAGTGACGGTGCGGCCTGCGCAATTGTAACAACACCTGAGATAGCCGCACGTTTGAAAAATTCCGACCTGGTATCGGTCAAGGCTCTGCAACTGGCAGCTTCTAACGGATACGAGGCAGGTTACGGCGATTGGGATGGTTCCTACCTGAAGACAACCCGCATTGCGGCTCAGCGTGCCTACGACGAAGCCGGCATCAAGAACCCCCGTGAAGAAATCAGCATGACAGAAGTGCACGACTGCTTCTCGATTACTGAGCTGGTGACCATGGAAGACCTGCAATTGTCAGAAGAAGGGCAAGCCGTGCGCGATGTGCTCAACGGTGACTTTGATGCTGACGGCCGTATCCCCTGCCAGATTGATGGCGGGCTCAAGTGCTTCGGTCACCCGATAGGCGCTTCCGGACTGCGGATGATCTACGAGAACTACCTGCAGTTCAGTGGCCGGGCTGGTGACCGACAGTTGGCAGATCCACGTATGGGCCTGAACCACAACCTGGGTGGGTTCCCGCACCAGAATATCTGCAGTATTTCCATCATCGGTCGGTACGAAAAGTAAGGCAAAGCCGACTGGAGACAAAAGGTTGAACGATGAACGCCAGCAGCAAGCATGTGAGTGAGAGCATTATGAACGCGACAAATTCGCTAGTGGTAGCCGACCGGTATCTGGGCAAAGCCCGGGAGCTTGTTGATCGGGCTTTGGGGCGGCTCAACACGCTGTGCAGTGTTGACGGCCGGATAAACTCGGAGCGTCTCGATGATCATCAGCTGTCGTGCTACGAGCTCGCCTTTTGTGTCGCGGAGCTGAGCGCTGCCGATGCCGTAAACCGCTATGCGGAAAAGGCACAGCAACAGGACTCATTGGCACTGACTGTGGCCCTGGCGTTCAATGCGGAAGCCCTGCAGAAAGTCATGCAGCGCCTGCTGGCGCTGGCGGATGATGCCGGCATTGAACGTGCTTCCGTGCTGGCTCTTTACAGCGATGCCGAGCTGAGCTCATTCATCAATAACTTCGGCAGTGCCGGGTATCTGGCCGCTCTGGGAGAACAGTTGTCATCCCGGGGCAGCCTCTACCTGCCCGCCCTGCTGGACGACGATAAGGAGATGGTACGGGAAACCTTCGCCCGGTTTGCCACTGATGTGGTCATGCCACTGGCGGAGAAAATCCACCGTCACGACCTCGATATTCCCGATGAAATCCTGAAGCCCGCTGCGGAATTGGGCAGCTTTGGCATCAGCATTCCCGAGCGCTTTGGTGGCCTGCAGCCTGACGACCACGACGATAGCTTGAGCATGATCGTGGTGACAGAAGAACTGTCCAGAGCCTCTTTGGGCGCTGCGGGTAGCCTGATAACCCGCCCTGAAATTGCCGCCAAAGCATTGCTTAGTGGCGGTACCGAAGCCCAGCAGCAAAAGTGGCTGCCGCGCCTGGCATCGGGTGAAACCCTTTGTGCCATTGCCATTACAGAGCCCAACCATGGTTCGGATGTGGCATCCCTTGGCTTGCGTGCAACCCCTACCGAAGGTGGCTGGGTGCTCAACGGCAGCAAAACCTGGTGCACCTTTGCCGGCAAGGCAGAGTTGCTGGTGGTTATCGCCAGAACCGAGCCGGATATGAGCCTTGGACACAAAGGTCTGAGCCTGTTTTTGGTGGAAAAGCCCGCAGCTGCTGGCCACGAGTTTGACCACCAGCAACCGTCTGGCGGCAAGATCTCCGGCAAGGCCATTGCCACCTTGGGCTACCGCGGCATGCATTCTTACGATGTCTTCTTTGAAGACTACTTTGTGGCGGCGGACCACCTCATTGGTGAGGAAAAAGGCCAGGGCAAGGGTTTCTATTTCACCATGTCCGGATTTGCCGGTGGTCGTATCCAGACGGCAGCGAGAGCATCCGGTGTGATGCAGGCAGCCTGTGAAAAGGGCCTGCAGTACGCCGGTGAACGCAAGGTGTTTGGCAAGCCGGTGGGCGCGTATCAGCTGACCCAGGTCAAGCTGGCGCGGATGTTCTCAACCCTTATTGCCTCACGCCAGTTTACCTACGCGGTAGCCCGGTTGATGGATGAAGGCAAAGGGCAGATGGAAGCCAGCCTGGTCAAGCTCTTCTCTTGCCGTGCGGCAGAATGGGTGAGCCGGGAGGCTATGCAAATTCATGGCGGCATGGGTTACGCCGAAGAAAGCGATGTCAGCCGCTACTTCGTGGATGCCCGTGTGCTGTCCATCTTCGAAGGCGCCGAAGAAACCCTGGCGCTGAAAGTAATTGCCCGTGATCTGGTCACCAGAGCACAGGCGAAGTAAAAACCTTGAACGAAAACAAGCTTAAGCAAGCGGAGCCTATTATGAGCGATTCAAAGTTATTGGAAGGTAAAGTCATCGTTGTTACCGGTGGCGGTCGTGGCATTGGTCGTGCGACCTCAATTATGTTGGCCGAGCATGGCGCCAAAGTGGTTGTAAACGACCTGGGTGGTGCGGGAGATGGCTCCGGTGGTGATCAGACGCCGGCTGATGAAGTGGTTGGCGAGATCAAGAAGGCCGGCGGCGAAGCCGTCAGCAACTATGACAGTGTGACCGATTGGGACGGTGCCCATAACATCATCCAGACAGCCATCGATACTTTTGGTCGCATCGACGGTGTTGTTAACAACGCCGGCAACCTGCGCGATGGCATCTTCCACAAAATGTCGGAAGCCGACTGGGATTCTGTTATCGCGGTTCACCTCAAAGGCAGCTTTAACGTCAGCCGTGCAGCCGCTACGCACTTCCGCGAGCAGGGCAGCGGTACCTTTGTAAACATGACGTCTACCTCTGGTCTGATCGGCAACTTTGGCCAGGCCAACTACGCTGCCGCCAAGGCCGGCATCATGGGGCTGTCCAAGTCATTGGCACTGGATATGAACCGCTTTGGTGTGACCTCCAACTGCATCGCGCCCTTTGCCTGGAGCCGTCTGATCGGAACCATCCCGACAGAAACCGAAGAAGAGAAAGCCCGCGTTGCGAAGATTCAGCAGATGACGCCAGACAAGATTGCCACTTTGGCAGTCACTCTGTGCAGCGATGCTGCCAAGCACGTAACCGGCCAGATCTTTGGCGTGCGCAACAACGAAATTTTCCTGTTCAGTCAGCCACGCCCCATGCGTTCGGCCCACACCCTGGAAGGCTGGACGCCGGAAACCGTTCTGAGCCGTGTGTTGCCTGCATTTGAAAGCGACTTCTACAAGCTGGATCGCTCTGCTGACGTCTTCAGCTGGGACCCGTTCTGATTCCCTCCACCTGAATCTGACGACTGAGCACGGCGCAGCTTATCCACGGAGATGCTGCGCCAGTACCGGCCTATTAACAGGAAGCCCATCATGGCAATCAATTACGAACAGTTGCTTAACCGCAAGTTTGAAACACTGACCCACGATTACACCGAAAAAGACAGCATGCTGTACGCGCTGGGTGTGGGTTTGGGCAATGACCCGTTGAATGAAAACTGCCTGCAGTTTGTGTATGAAGACGGCCTCAAGGCACTGCCCAGCATGTCTGTTGTGCTGGCCTACCCAGGCTTCTGGGCGCGCGAGCCGGATACGGGTATTGATTGGGTCAAGGTTCTGCATGCAGGCCAGGAATTCATCATCCACAAGCCCCTGCCTGCCTCTGGTGTGGTTGAAGCCACCACCAAGGTCACCGAGATTGTTGATAAAGGTGAAGGCAACGGTGCGTTGGTTGTTACCGAGCGCGTGGTGCGTGACAAGGCAACAGGTGAAGATCTGTGCACACTGCTCAGCACCATCATGGCGCGGGGTGATGGCGGCTTTGGTGGTCCATCTACCTCCAGCGCAACGCCAGACCGGATTCCCGAGCGTGAGCCAGACCTGATCTGCGATCTGCCAACTCTGGATCAGGCCGCTTTGATTTACCGCTTGTCCGGAGACTATAACCCCCTGCACGCCTCACCGAGTGTTGCGCGCCAGGCCGGGTTCGAAAAGCCGATTCTTCATGGTCTGTGCACCTTTGGTGTGGCGACTCATGCTCTGCTGAAAACCTTGTGCGACTACGATCCTGCGCGCCTGAATCGTATGCGCGTGCGTTTCTCTGCACCGGTTTATCCGGGCGAAACCATTCGCACTGAAATGTGGCGCGACGGCAACAAAATCGCCTTCCGCTGTCGCTCTGTAGAGCGCGACATTGTGGTGATTAACAACGGTTACGCCGAAGTTAGCTGAGCATTTGCAACAACGTATCAACACGGAGCATGGATATGCAGAACATCTTGTCGGGACTCAGGGTAATTGAGGGCAGTGCATTTGTGGCCGCGCCTTCTGGTGGCATGACACTGGCCCAGCTTGGTGCCGACGTGATTCGTTTTGATCCCATCGGTGGTGGCATTGACTACAACCGGTGGCCGGTTACCGCCGATCAGCGCAGCCTTTACTGGCACAGCCTGAACAAGGGCAAGCGTTCGATCGCGGTGGACTTCCGTAAACCTGAAGGCCAAGAGTTGCTTACCCGATTGGTGGCAGCACCTGGTGATCAGGCCGGCATGTTCCTGACTAACTTCCCGGCGAAAGGCTGGATGGCCTATGAGCGCCTGCGCCAGCACCGTGAAGACCTGATTTACCTGAATCTCACGGGCGACCGCCACGGCGGCAGTGCACTGGACTATACGGTGAACTGCAAGGTCGGGTTTCCTTCCCTGACCGGAGATGGCAAAGCCGGGCCTTTGAATAACCCGATGCCTGCCTGGGATGTGATTACCGGCCAGCAGATTGCGTTGGGACTGTTAGCGGCTGAGCGGCACCGCTCCCGCACTGGGGAAGGTCAGTTGATAAAAATCGCTCTGGCAGACGTAGCCTGGGCAACACTGGGTAACCTGGGGTATATCGCCGAGGCCATGATCAACAATGCTGATCGTGATGCCATTGGCAATCACATCTACGGCACTTATGGCCACGACTTCGAGTGCAAAGACGGCGAGCGGGTCATGATCGTTGGCGTTAGCCCCAACCAGTGGCGGGCCATTGTGAGTGTTACGGAAACGGAAACCCAGATCGGTGAACTGGAGGCGCGCTCCGGTTTCAACTTCAAACAGGAAGGGGATCGCTACAAAGGCCGCGATGAGATTACTTCGATATTGGAACCCTGGTTCAAAGCCCGCAATTTTTCAGACGTGCAAACCGCGCTGGATAACGGCGGGGTGTGCTGGGGCAAGTACCAGACAGTTAAAGAAGCGGTGGAGAACGATCGCGATTGTTCAGTTGATAACCCATTGTTTGAAATGGTGGAACAGCCGGGTATCGGCACCTACTTGATGCCGGACAATCCTCTGCGATTCACCTCTGTTGAAAAAGAGCCGGTGCGCAGAGCGCCCCATCTGGGTGAGCACACAGAAGAAATTCTTGCCGAAACACTCGGGCTGAGCAACACCGAAATCGGGCGCCTGTTTGATCAGAAAATTGTGGCAGCGCATACCGCAGGTTGAACCGGCCGACAGAATCTGGCTGAGATCAGGAGGATAGAGTTAATGGGGCCATTACACGGGATTAGTATTGTTGAACTGGCGGGCATAGGCCCGGGGCCTTTCTGCGGCATGATGCTGGCGGACATGGGTGCTGAAGTGATCAGTGTGGAGCGGGTTGGCGTGACTGCCGTTCAACCGGAGCTGGACTGCAGCCGGCGCGGCAAGCGTTCGGTTGCCTTGAACCTGAAAACCCCCGAAGGCGTCAAAGCTCTACTGAAGCTGGTTGAAAGCGCAGACGCTCTGCTTGAAGGCTTTCGCCCCGGCGTAACAGAGAAACTGGGCGTTGGGCCGGATGACTGCCTGGCGGTGAACCCAAGGCTCGTTTATGGCCGCATGACCGGTTGGGGGCAATACGGTTCAATGGCGCAGGCGGCAGGCCATGATATCAATTACATCTCCCTGACCGGCGCCCTGCATGCGTTCGGGCGCAAAGGCGAAAAACCCGTGCCACCGCTGAACCTTGTGGGGGATTTTGGTGGCGGCGGCATGATGCTGGCCTTTGGCATTGTTTGCGCACTGTTGGAGACTCAAAAATCCGGCAAAGGGCAGGTGATTGATGCGGCCATGACCGACGGCTCCGCAGTGCTGATGTCCATGTTCAATTCTGCCCATGAGCGCGGTACCCACAGCCTTGAGCGTGGCGTGAACCGCCTGGATTCCGGTGCGCACTTTTACGACACCTACGAAACCGCCGACGGCAAATACATTTCCCTGGGTTCCATCGAGCCCCAGTTCTACGCCCAGCTGATCGAAGTGGCCGGCCTGCCGGCAGACAAGTTTGCCGATCAGATGGACAAGAGCAAATGGCCCGAGCTGTCAGAGATTGTCGCCGACACCATCAGACAGAAAACCCGTGATGAATGGTGCGAGTTGATGGAAGGCAGCGACATCTGTTTTGCGCCGGTGCTGGATCTGATCGAGGCGCAATCGCACCCGCACAATGTTGAGCGTAATACCTACGTGGACATTGGCGGCATGAAGCAGCCAGCGCCTGCGCCCAGGTTCAGCCGTACCGAAGCACACATCCGTTTCGCAGCCAAACCCTACGGCCAAGACACAGATGCACTGTTGCAAGAAATTGGCTACAGCGCAGAAGAGATTGACCAGCTGCGTGCCGGGAAAGCGTGCAGCTAGAAAGCTCGGCAATTCCCGATATTGCGAGGCAACAAAAACAATGAGCGATTTACTTTACAGCGTTGAGAATGGGGTGGCGTACCTCACCATGAACCGCCCCGAAGCCCGTAATGCACTCTCCACCGAAATGCGCGAGCAAATACGCGAGCGCCTGGAACAGATCAGAGTCGATGATGAGGTTCGCTGTGTGGTGTTGAGAGGTGCCGGTAAGCACTTTATAGCCGGTGGCGATGTAAAAGGGTTTATGGAATTCACAGAGTGGACGCCAGAGCAGCGGCGAGCCCGTTTCACCAGGCGCGTTCAGGAATTGAATCCCATCATGGGCCTGATGCGCAGTCTGAACAAACCGATTCTTGCCAGTGTGCAAGGTGCCGCTGCCGGGGCCGGAGTGAGCCTGGCGCTGTGCTGTGATCTGGTGATGGCCTGTGAAAAAGCCTTTTTCACTTTGGCTTACACAGGCATAGGAACGACCCCGGACGGTGCCGGCACCTATCAACTGCCACGACTGGTCGGTGAAAAGAAAGCCATGGAGCTCACTTTGCTGGGTGAGCGGTTTTCCGCCCAGGACGCCGCAGGCATGGGCCTGATCAACTGGGTAGTGCCTGAAGGCACCCTGGAAGAACGCACCAAAGCCATGGCAGAGCGCCTCGCCAAGGGTCCCACTCATGCCTACGGCAACGCCAAACGCCTCATCCTGCAATCACTGAGTTCTTCATTGGAAGCGCAACTGCAAGCCGAAGCGGAATCCTTTGGAGATTGCACGGCAACCGATGACTGGGTGGAGGGCGTGCGCGCGTTCAACGAAAAGCGCAAACCCCAGTACACCGGTAAATAGCCCTACCTTATTCCTACCCAGTCAGCAGTGTTACAGGAGACCCCGGATTTATGACTACCCAAAAACAACATACACGCGCCCTGACCGGGATAGTTTGCGGAGACCAGCATCTCAGTCATGAGGCGTTTCAAAACGACATCAAGCGTGCTGCAACCGGGCTGAGAGAGGCTGGCGTTAAACCGGGCGATTGCGTCGCTATTTTCATGCGCAACGATATTCCGTTTATGACCCTGTCCAGAGCCACAGCCTATATCGGTGGTTATGCGGTGCCAATCAATTGGCATCTGGTGGGTGAAGAGCTGACGTATATCCTCCACGACTGCGCGGCCAAGATACTGGTCATACATGCCGATCTTTGGCGCAAGGTCAAAAACGAGATTCCGGAAGGTGTCCAGTGCATTCTGGTAGAGACGCCCAAGGCGTTACGCGAGGCGTTTAATCTCACACCCGAAGACTGCAAAGTGCCGAACGATCAAATTGCTTTCGCCCGGTGGCTGGCGGAATCTGATCCGATTGCTGATCCTCCGCAGGAAGGGCCGGCGTCCATGATCTATACCTCCGGCACCACCGGGCACCCAAAAGGCGTAAGGCGGAAGCCCTTGCCCCCTGAAAATGCCAAAGAGATGCAAGCGTTCCGGTCGCGGGTATACGGCTGTAAAGAAGGCGTGCGCGCCATGGTTCCAGGCCCGCTTTACCACAGTTCGCCCAATGGTTTTGCCATGCAGTCATCGAGGGTTGGTGAGTTGCTGTTGATTGTGCCGCGCTTTGATGCGGAGTCGTTTCTGGCATTGGTTGAGGAGTACGCAATCACGGCGGCGGTCATGGTCCCGATAATGTTTATTCGGTTATTGAAGCTTCCTGAAGATGTGCGTAACAAGTATGACCTTTCCAGTCTCGAGTTTGTTGTGCATGCGGCCGCGCCTTGCCCCGCCGATGTGAAAACCCGGATGATTGAATGGTTCGGCCCGGTTATCAACGAGTTTTACGGCTCGACGGAATCCAGTGGTGTTACTGCCTGTACCTCTGAGCAAGCGCTGGCAAAGCCGGGTACCGTGGGCACAACCGTGCCAGAAGCGGATGTCCGTATCCTGGATGCTGAGGGTAATATTCTACCGCCAGGTCAGATTGGTGAGATTTACTCGCGCTTCCCGAATATGGACTTCACTTACAACCGTAAGCCGGAAGAACGCGCAGCGATCGACCGGGATGGCTATATCACCTCCGGCGATATGGGTTATTTTGATGAAGACGGCTTTTTGTTCATTGCCGATCGCATCAAAGACATGGTTATTTCCGGTGGCGTTAATATTTATCCGGCTGAAATTGAAGAGGTCTTGCACAACTGCCCGGGGATTAAAGACTGCGCGGTATTCGGGGTTCCTGATGCGGAATTTGGTGAGTCAGTGATGGCTGTTATCGAGACTGACGACGGTAATGATATCGACGTCGAAAACGTGAAAACGTATCTTCGAAAGCACCTGGCAGGCTATAAAGTACCCAGACGTATTGAAGTTGGGCACGATTTGCCCCGCGAGGATTCAGGCAAAATCTTCAAGCGCCGTCTGAGAGATAAATACTGGCAGGCTGCCGGGCGAAGTATCTGAGCACAAAACCAAAAAAATCCTGCTGTGATAGCTTCCTCAAGGGCGCTGTCACAGCAGGATTCGGGTATTTTCAAAAGACTCAACTTGTCGGTTTACTGTCCTTTGAAGGCTGCAGGTCGCCGCTCTTGAAAAGCGCCAATCCCTTCTTCGAAATCATCTGTTTTGAACGCCTTGCCCTGACAACTGGCTTCAAACGCCAGAGCTTCTTCCAGTGTTGCCGTTTGCGCCAACTCGATTTCTGACTTGATCAAACCGAGCGCCACTGTGGGGCCTTTGGAAAGTTTTAGCGCCAGCGCCAGGGCATCATCCTGAAGGCTGGCGTCTTCGCTGATGCTGTAAATCAGCCGCATGTCGAGGGCTTCTGAGGCAGAAATGCTCTTGCCCAGCATGGCCAGAGCACGGGTACGTGCAGCGCCTATGGCTCGTGACAGAAAGAAAGATGCGCCGCCGTCCATTACCAGGCCAATTCGCGCAAACGCCAGACTGAAGTTTGCGGATTCATTCGCAATGGCAATATCAGCGGCCAAGGCAAGGCTGAACCCTGCGCCTGCGGCGGGGCCGTTTACAGCGGCTATAACAGGTACAGGAATGCTGCGCATAAGAGAGACAAGCTTGTTTATGCCGTCTTCCATCTCCTGTTGAATCGTGTCCCGCCGCGCAAGAATCTTGTCCGGCTGCAAATCGGCGCCAACGCAAAAACCCCGCCCCTCCGCGCGGATAAGGATGGCCCGTGCCTTTGGTTCATGTGCTTGCCCGGCCAGTGCGCTAATTAACCCGTCACGCATTTCCTTGGTCAGAGCGTTCAGTTTATCTGCCCGGTTTAATGTGAGTATGAGCAGGTCGTCCTGCCATTCCGTTAATAAGTCACTCATTGGAATTTTGCCTGTGCCTAATGTAAACGTAGGTAGTCTACTAAGGTTGGCACGTGGCTAGCTTGGCGACCAATAGATAAATTTGTACCGGGGTATGCGATTTTAATATATGACCGGGCAAGTGGGCTTTTGCACAAGTTTTAAATGTGTTCTTTTATAGTTATTAGGCATGGCCACTAGCCATAAGTTGTAGTGGTCCGGCTCCGGGGGCGGTGCTATGGTCGAATGAAATTCGCTACTGCTTTTGGGGAGAATATAATGTTAAAAAAAATGGTGTCTGGCGCAGTTTTGATGTGCGCTATGGCAGGGACGGTATCTGCAGATATGGTACTGCGCTTTGCTGAGGGCTCGCCCAACCGTGGGAGTCGCGCAGTGGCAGTAGAGCATTTCATGGAAGAGGTGAAGCAACTGTCTGGAGAGAAGCTCAAGTTCGATATCCACTGGGGTGGTGCGTTACTCGATTATAAAACCATGACTGACGGGATTTCCCGTGGCACAGCCGATATGGGCACCATGCTTGCCGCCTACACACCCCAGAAACTGAAAGCTCTCACGATTGGCGATGTGCCTGTAGGCTCTTCGGATCCTTGGGTGGGTACTCGGGCCATGTATGAACTGATGACTACGAACAAGGTTATGCAAGATCTACTGGCGCGCCAGGGGCTGGTTTACATCACCGGCTATTCCAGCACAGGGGTTCAGTTTGAATGTGGTAAGGGTAATGAGATTCGCACCGTAGAGGATATCAAGGGTAAGCGGATACGCGCCATTGCCACCTATGCCAAGGTGTTGGACGAGCTGGGTGCGAGCTTGGTTAACCTGACGGCGGGCGATTTCTATCAGTCGATTGATACCGGGCTGGTCGATTGCAGCGCGAGTTACCTGTACACCATACGCACCATGAAGACGTTCGAAGTTATTGATAACGTCACACTGGTGAATTGGGGGCAGATTAACGGGTTTGCCACATTGATGAACCTCTACACCTGGGAGGATCTCTCCAAGGAAGAGCAGGCCATCATGCGTGAGGCCGGATCTAACGCTGTAGATTATGCCGCCAAACTTCAGATTGAAGAGATGGAGCTGGTGGTTGATGGCCTGCGCACCGGGTCGATCGGTAAAAAAGTGACTGTGTACGAAATGGCCGACGAAGAGAAAGCCAAACTGGAAAAAGCAGCTGAAAAGTATGCCCGTGACTGGATCGATAGCATCACTAAAGACGGTGTGGATGGTCAGAAGCTATGGGACGAATATCAGGTTCTGCTAGCGAAGTATGAGAACGAGCGTGATACCAAGGGCTACCCCTGGGACAGGAAATAACGACCGGTTTATTATAACTTTAAGACCAGAGAGCCCGCAGGCATGTTCCATGCCTGCGGGTTTTTTCATTCAGATTAACGCTGCCAGGGATAACCTTTGCTATCTTTCTCTTCCTGGTACTTGGCTAGTAATGCTTTGAATTCATTCCATATGCTCTGGCCGTCTACACCATCCTGGTTCGCTTGATCAATCCATTCCTGGACGTATTTTTCTGCAGCCACATCAAGTGCGGAACGGTCTTCTTCGGGCAGTTCATATAGCTCTGCCTTCTTGCCGATGGACCCGGTGCGCAGGCCATCAACCACCAGCTCCATCTCTTCAATCTGAAGTTTGGCGGCATAATCTACGGCATTGGAGCCCGCTTTCTGCAAAACCGCTTGGTGCTCCGGAGACAGATCGTTCCATATATCAATATTCATCAGCGTTGCAAAACCAAGGAGCTGGCCCCAGTTGGCGATTGTGTAGTTAGACGCCACTTCGAAGGTTTTGAACGCTCTGATGGTGTAGAAATAGGATGCGCCGCAGTCAACGAGGCCCGTGTCATAAGCCTGGTAGGCGTCACTGATGTTCAGGTTTATCAGGTTGGCACCCAGGTCATCGAGAATTTTGGCAAAGTTGCCAACAGCCCGCATGCGTTTGCCTTTGATGTCAGCTATCGACCGAATCTGTTTGTCGCCTGCGCACTCAAACTGCGCCCCGGTGGTCGAGAATCCGGTCAGGTATACAAAACCTTGATCTGCCAACAGTTTTTGCATGTCCTTATTGGTGGACATCAGCTCGTACATGGCGCGAGTGCCTACCCAGGGGTCGGAATAGGCTGTGGGTATATCGCCAATGGTTAACGATCTCAGTTTCTTTGGATCATAGGCGGCAAGCATGGTGCCCATGTCGGCTGTGCCACCGGCTACGCCACCAACCATGGATTTGTAATTCAGCAACGCGCCACCCCAGTGGGTGTCAAAGGTCAGCTCACCGCCAGAAAGCTTCTTCACATCCTCAATCATATGGAAAACGGCGTCCGCCCGAGCACCCCGGTTTGGTGACCCTTCGGCATAACGCAGCTGTGTCGCGGCAGAAACCGTCGTTGTCAGCGCCAGTGTGAGGATAGAGCTGGAAATCAAAGTTTTTATCATTGTTATCTCCATTTTTGGTTTTAGACATTTATCAAGCTATCACTCCGGTTATTTACCAGCCAATAGCAATGCGGTATGCAGTCGATGCTGATTTTATATACTGAGTATTGTTTGGTTGGGGTTGTTTTGTTCCGTGGAAAAGACTGTGTGAGGATCTCATCTGATAGCAAAACTGGTGGTGCTGTATGCCGAAAATGTATTTCTGTCTTCATGAGTTTGTTGAGAGACTCAATGCAATGTTTATTTGTTCTTGTTTATTTTAATTGATTTTAATACTTAGTATTAGAAATAAACTCAACTATTAGCTTTTCATTTGATGACTTAATGGTGGTCTCTTAAGCCCAGGTGGCGGTATTTGATTGGGCTTTTGTATTAAATAAAAACAACAGGATAAGGAGTCTTGCTATGACTATGACCTTCGAAATATCGGAAGACGTTAAACTGCTTGGCCCGGATGTAATCTGCCATGCGCCCAAGGAAAGCTCGCCACTGCTGTTTATAGAGCCAGCCGGAGAGCGGCTCCAGTCCCGGAAGCCTTTTATTGATTGGATGGAGTCTCATCGCGACCTGCTCGACAAGCTCATCATCACCCATGGCGGCGTTATCTTGCGCGGCTTTCCTGTGCGCGAAACTGAAGATTTTGGGGCGATTGTTGGGGTATTTCCGTCTTACGACGGCGATTACCTGGGTGGACTCGCTCCGCGAAGCCAAATTGCAGGCAAAGTGATGGAAGCAACCCGGCTCGATAAAAATGCAAAAATTCGTCTGCACTCAGAAATGGCCTATATGCAGAGTTTTCCGCCGAGAGTCGCTTTTTTCAGCAAGGAAACCGCGCACACAGGTGGCGCTACCATTGTTGCGGATACGCGAGGGCTATTTGAGTCACTTCCATCCGATTTGCAGGAAAAACTGGAAACCCACGGCGTGATGACGGTGCGTAACTTTGCGGAACCAACCGGGCAGTTGGAAGCATCGGTTCCACATGTAGATCTGCGGGGATGGGATGTTGCCTTCGAAACAGAAGACAGGGACGAAGTGACAGAACGGTGCAAGGAGCGAGGGCTGGAGCCCATCTGGAATAAAGATGGGAGTTTGACCATGGTGAACCGCACTGCGGCGGTGGTGGAGCACCCCGATACCGGGCAAAAGCTCTACAGATCCAACCTCCATATCTACAGGGTCGACAGCAATATGGCCGGTTTGGATCCTGAAATCATCCGGCGGCTAAAGGAGACCCAGGAGCGCCCCTCTGGCACCTTCCTTGGCAATGGAGACTCCCTTACTGAAGAAGAAGCCTTGCACTTCACCAGATTTCTCGACGAACGGGAGCGAGCCTGGCAGTGGAAGGATGGCGACGTGATGATTCTCGATAACTTGCAGGTTTGGCATGGCCGCAACCCGTTTGATGGAAGTCGCGACGTGCAGGTGGCAATGCTGGGATGAAGAACCTGATGAAATCTGACGGCAGAGGAGGCCTTTCATGAAAGTAGCGATAGAGCAGGTTCGTGATGTGGTGTCACCGGAAGAGTGGGCGGCCCGAGTGGAGTTGGCAGCCTGTTACAGGCTGGTCCACCACTATGGTATGACCGATATGATCTATAACCACATTTCGGCGCGAATTCCCGGCACAGAGCATTTACTGATTAACGCCTATGGGTATCTCTATAACGAAATTACCGCATCCAGCCTGATAACCATTGATCTGAACGGGGAGGTGGTTCTGGAGCCGCAGAGCCCTCATGGATATGGTGTCAATCAAGCCGGCGCGCTCATCCATACGGCTGTGCATCAAGTGCGCCATGACGCCATGTGTGTGATACACACCCACACGCGTGCGGGCATGGCCGTGTCGGCTATTGAGGAAGGGTTGCTGCCTTTGACCCAGAGCGCCATGCGGTTTTACAACGCCGTGGCGTACCACGAATACGAAGGCCCGGCTCTTAATCCGGATGAAAAGGCCCGGCTCCAGAGGGATCTGGGCGAGCATAACGTGATGATCCTGAGAAACCACGGCCTTCTGGCGGTTGGCCCTTCCGTAGGCGAGGCTTTCAGTCGCATTTATTGGCTGGAAATGGCCTGCAAAGCCCAGGTCGATGCCTTGTCCATGGGGCGGAGGCTCAATATGCCAACTCAGCAAGCGTGCGATGCGACGGCAGATGTGCTGCACCCAAGCAAGCGGGGCTTGTTGGGCAAGCGTGAGTGGCCTGCGCTCCTGCGGATGCTCGATCGCACTGACCCGTCTTATGCCGCTTAACGAATATCCGCAGCCGCTGCGAATATGATGTGCCCGGCGAGCCCGGAAACAGGGCTCGCCGCCTCCTTCCATGCCCCTGATAGGCTCCATGCCTTTTCTATATAGATTGTATCCAATATAGATAATGGTTTGGGGTGTTTGGACTTGATATCTTGATAGGTCCTGAAAAAACAACTCTTCTACGGGGCCGGATATGTCAGTACGACCGAGTAATAAGGGGCAGTTGCCTGAAAAAGGCTCTGTTCCGACATTGATCTCCATGGGTTTTCGGGACCTGCTCGGTTTCGAGTTGGTTGAATGGCGTAAAGACTGGGCGGTCGTCGAACTTGAGCTCAATGAAACCCACCATAACCGCAATCGCTTCGTCCACGGAGGTGTGGTTATGTCGCTGCTGGACACCGCTTGCGGTTTTAGTGGTGTGTATTGCGACGTACCCGGCAACCTCCGGCGCTGCATTACCATCTCGATGAACACCAGTTTCATGAAACCTGTCTCGGAAGGGGTGCTTCGCGCTGAGGCGCGGGTGGTGAGCAGTGGTCGCAAAATTTTCTTCGTAGACGCCCGGGTATTTCATCAGGACACACTGGTCGCAACGGCCTCGGGCACGTTTCGCTATGTTGCCGGTGGTGAAGATGAGCAGGGTGTGCCAGCGGAGTAGCCAGGGAACCGTCTTAGCAAATAAAAATATAGGTAATATAGAATTTATATAATTGTTAGAGGTTTTTGCGAGTGCTAGTGTCTTTTTAAAGTGGATTGAAGAGCAGGAAGTATAGCGTTGGCAGGTGAGTATTTTTGTCGAAACGCCACGCCCCTGACTCTGCCAATCGTTGTGATAACAAAAATCTGAGCAATCTCATGAGGTCACGATTATGAAACATCCTTTAAGGCTCGTCAGTATCACTGTTTTTCTTGTCTTTGCCCTGGTTGCCCAGGCTTCGGCTCAATTGGTTTTGCGCTACGCCGACGGCAGCCCGAATCGTGGGACGCGGCCGCAGGCTCTGGAGTACTTCGCCAGTGAAGTAAAGAGGTTGTCTGGTGGTGAGATGGTGGTTGAGATTCATTGGGCCGGAGCCCTGCTCAAGTACAGTGCCATCATGGATGGCGTTGTTTCAGGCACGGTTGATATGGGGACAGTGTTGTCTGCCTATAACCCGCGCAAGCTCAGTGCCCTCAGTATTGGAGATATTCCTCTGGCTACCTCTGACCCCTGGGTGGGGATGCGTGCCATGTATGAGCTGGAAACCACCGAGCAGCAGCTCCAGGATTCATTGGCAGAGCAGGGGTTGGTGTACGTGAGTAACTTCACCTCCACAGGGGTGCAGTTTGAATGCACCGAGGGCAATGAAATCCGTACTGTGGATGACATCAAAGGCAAGCGCATGCGCGCATCGGCAGTTTACGGCAACGTGCTGGGTGACCTTGGCGCCAACATGGTCAGCATGACTTACGGTGATGTGTATCAGGCACTGGATTCTGGCCTGGTGGATTGCCTGGGCAGCTATTTTTACACCATGCGCGCCTACAAGACCTACGAAGTGATTAGCACAGTGACCCGTGCTGACTGGGGTCAGTTAATGGGGTTTGCCATTGCCATGAACCAGTACACCTGGGAGGACATGACGGACGACCAGAAGGATGTTATTCGCCAGGCGGGCTCCAGCATGGTGGATCGTTTTGCACAGCTGCAGATTGATGAGATTGAGGTGGCTGCAAAAAGCCTGGTGTCCGGAGAGTGGGGCCCTACCATTCCAGTGACTACTATGGATGAGGTAGAGCGCCAGAAAATTCTGGATGCGACTACCAAGTATCGTGATCTCTGGATCAAGGAAGCCACTGAACGCGGGCTGGATGGTCAGAGAATCTGGGATCGTTACACGGCACTGGTACAGAAATATGAGCAACAACGGGATCAGGATGGCTACCCCTGGAACCGCTGATCAGGCTGGGTAGGTGTTCGTCATAGGTACTAGAGGATAATAACAATGAAGCCTGTTAAAACTATGAAAAAAGTAATGTTTGCTCTGGCGTTAGGACTGATTGGAGTGGGTCAGGCCGTAGCGGAAACCACGTTCCGGTATGCCGAGGGCACACCTAACCGCGGCACCAGAGCAGAGGCATTAGAGTTTTTCGCGGAAGAGATCAAACGTGAGTCCGGTGGTGAAATGCGGCTCGACATCCATTGGGGCGGGGTTCTGTTGAAGTACAGTGCCATCCTGGACGGGGTGTCTGCCGGTACTGCAGACCTTGGAACGGTACTGGCCGCCTACCAGCCGCAAAAGTTGCAGGCACTGGCCATTGGTGATTTACCGCTGGCTAACTCGGACCCCTGGGTCGGTCTGCATGCGATGTACGACCTGATGACTCAGAACGAGCAGATGAAGCAGGCGCTGGCAAAGCATGACTTGATTTATCTTGGTAACTACACCACCACAGGCGTTCAGTTCGAGTGCACAGAAGGTAACGAGATTCGCACCCTTGAGGACTTGAAAGGCAAGCGCATGCGGGCTTCAGTTACCTACGCCAAGGTTCTCAAGGATCTGGGTGCCAATCTGATCAATATGACCTATTCAGACATCTATCAAGCGTTGGAAACGGGGCTTGCGGACTGCTCTGCGGCGTATTTTTATGCGATGCAGGCGTTCAAGACGCCGGAAGTCACCCATTCGGTTACCCGGGTCGACTGGGGTCAGATCATGGGGTTTGCCCTGGTGATGAACCGGTACGTTTGGGATGATCTCACGCCCGAACAGCAGCAAATCTTCCGTAATGCCGGTATCGCTATGACGGATCATTACGCCCGCCTGCTACTGGAAGAGATAGATGACGTTTCCGCTAATCTGCCCACGGGTAAGCTGGGCAATAAAATCGAAATGATCGAATTGCCAGAGGAAGATCGGCAGAAACTGTTCAGCGCCACTGAAAAATATGTTCGTGAGTGGATTGAGCAGTCCAACAAGTTGGGCCTTGATGGCCAGGGAATCTGGGATCAGTACACCGCTTTGGTGAAGAAATATGAAGCTGAGCGAGATGAGCGAGGTTACCCATGGGATCGATAGAGAGTTATCACGGGCGCAGTATAGGCATGGCCTGCTCCAGGGGCGTAACCCGCGCCCGAGGGTTTTTGGCTGGCCTGGAAAATATACTGCTGTACATAGCTGTGTTCTGCATTTTGGCGCTCGGCGTCATCATCATGGCAAGTGTAATACTGCGTGAGCTTGGCTACTCCGGCGTTTCTGACGAGGTGGTTATCGTTGGCGAATTGATGATTGGAGCACTGATTTTGCCGCTGGCATACGTGGCGGCAGACCGGGGCTTTATAGCGGTAGAGGTATTTACCAACCGTTTTGGTCCTCGGGTTCAGATCTCGTTGAATATCTTGAGTGCGGTCGTCGGTTTGTGCGCCGTGGCGCCTATTGCGTATGCCGCATATATATCGATGGTAGACGCCATCGATAGTGGTTCGTATTTCTTTGGATTGCTGGAGTTGCCGAAGTGGCCCGGACGCATCGCGTTTTTCATCGGCTATGGCATCTTTTTTATCCGGCTCATCGATCTGGCGATTTTTGAAACACTGGTTTTGTGCGGAGTAGTTCGTCCACACAGTGCTGAGCAGGCGGAGGAGTAAGCACGATGGAACCTTCAGTAATTGGCATGTACGGTTTCAGTGCCGCGATTGTTCTACTGGCTATGCGGGTACCTATTGGGTATGTGCTGGTAAGTGTGGCTTCCGTTTGTTCTTTGGTGGCCTACGCCTGGCGCCCGGGTGGTGATTTTACCTTCATGCGGGGCTTGAGGCCGGCGCTGGGGTTAATTGAGTCCAACGCTTACGACTTCATCCATTCGTATCCTTTGAGCATGATTCCGCTGTTCATAGCCGCTGGGCACATTGCCTATCATTCACGCATAACCACGGATATCTACGAAGCCATGCGAGTCTGGCTTGCCAAGCTTCCGGGTGGTCTCGCTATTGCGTCCTTGTTCGGTTGTGGTGGTTTCGCTGCGATCACTGGCTCAAGTCTTGCGTGCGCCTCCTCTATGGGCCGGATCTGTGTTCCAGAAATGTTGCGCTTCGGCTACAGCCCGCAACTCGCGACATCTACTGTTGCCATGGGTGGAACCCTGGGCGCACTGATACCGCCAAGTGTGTTGTTCATTATCTATGGCATGTTTACTGAGCAATCTGTCAACAAGCTGTTTCTGGCCGGTATTCTGCCGGGGCTTTTGAGCCTGGCTGGCTTTATTCTGGTGGTTGTTGTGTGGTCGCTGGTGAGGCCCTCGGCCGCGCCCGTGCCAAAAGATCTGAACTTCACAGGCAAAGAACGGCTTAATGCCGCGATTAAGGCTTGGCCAGCTCTGATGCTGATGACCATCATCATTGGCGGCATATACGGTGGACTATTTACGGCAACAGAAGCCGCAGCCATCAGTTTGGCTTTTGCCTTGGGGTTTGGTGTTCTTTCCCGTCGCCTGACCTGGTCTGATTTCATGGCGTCAATGCGCGAGACTGCCTATCAGTCAGCCGGACTGTTCTTTATCGCAGTTGGTGCCAAGATTTTTGTTTCCTTTGTGTCGCTCACTGGCGTGACCGGCGTGCTTGTAGAGGCAGTCGCAGCAGCCGGGTTTGAAAACTGGATGGTGTTGCTGTGCATCGTGCTGCTTTATGTCGGTCTGGGTATGTTCCTTGACCCACTCGGCACCATGTTGCTGACCCTGCCGTTCGTTATTCCCCTGGTTGAAAACATGGGCCTCGACCTGATCTGGTTCGGTGTCATTGTTATCAAGCTGCTGGAAGTGGGTTTGGTAACACCCCCGGTTGGATTGAACGTGTTTGTCATTAAGAGTGTGATTTCACGAGAGATTCCGGTGCATACGATTTTCTTCGGTGTAATGAAATTTATGGTTGTTGATTTGATTGTGGTGGGCTTGTTGTTGGCTTTCCCGATTATTTCACTGCTATTGCCAATGAGCATGTCATAGCGATTGGAAGCGATCGTCACTGAACATTGTAAATCTATAAGAATAGAGCAGGGTTTTTATTATGTTGGCCAAGGCGAATACGCGAAACGATGAACCGTCCATGAGTTTTGGTGAGATTCTGGAAACCACAGCTGCGCGCTGGCCAGATGCACCTTCAATCACGGATGAAGGTCGTACCTATACCTGGGCAGATACCGCTGATCGTTGCCGTCGCCTTGCTAACGCGCTGGCTCTGCGAGGTATCCGGGCCGGAGACCGGGTTGCGTATCTCGGTTTCAATTCACACCGGTTGTTCGAGATGTTCTTTGCGCCATCTCTTATCGGTGCAATTGTGGTGCCGATCAACTTTCGCTTGTCCCAGAGAGAAATGATTGAGTGCCTTGAAGACTCCGAGCCAAGAGTATTGGTTGTCGATGGGTATCATCTTGCTCAGGCTGAGGCGTTAGTTGCTGCTTGTTCCGCGGTAGAGATTGTTATCAATGCCAGTGAGTTGAGCACGCCGGAATACCAGCTCTCGTATGAGGCACTGATTGAGGAAACCAGCGCCGAGCCGATGGGTGAGCGCAGTGGTGGCGATGATACGCTTGTGCTGTTTTTCACCGGTGGCACTACGGGGCGCTCCAAAGGCGTCATGCTGAGCCATGCTAACCTGTTGGCAAACAGCCGTGGCACCATTCCTCTGTATGAGTTGGTAGAGCTTGGGCGCTACTTGCTTGTTGCCCCTATGTTTCATACGGCGGCTGGTTCCCGGGTATACACCGCGGTAACCCTCGGTACCCATACGATTCTGTTGCCGAAGTTTGATGTCGAAGAGGTGATGGCGACCATTGAGAAGTACAAAATCAATGGCTTGCAGTTAGTGCCTACTATGTTTCAGATGATTCTGGATCACCCGAAACTCGATGAATTCGACCTGTCCTCTTTGAAAATGGTTGGCTACGGTGCATCGCCTATGCCGGTCGCTTTATTGCAGCGCGCCATTGATAAATTCCCGGGTATTCGCTTTTGTCAGGCCTACGGAATGACGGAAGCGTCGCCGGTTATTACAACCCTTGGTCCCGAGGACCATGTGATTTCAGGTGGTGGCGAATCCAAGTTGCATACCGTAGGGCGGCCAACATCCTACGTGGATCTGAAGGTTGTTGATGCCATGGGCCGCAGCGTACCCCAGGGAGAAACAGGTGAGATAGTGGTGCGCGGGCCAAACATAATGAAGGGGTATTGGCGAGCACCTGAGCAAACAGAGGCTGCTTTGCGTGATGGCTGGTATCACACTGGAGACAGTGGCTATTTCGATGCAGACGGATACCTGGTTCTGGCAGGCCGAATAAAGGACATGATCGTCAGTGGTGGCGAAAACGTCTATCCAATTGAAGTTGAGAACGTATTATCCCACCACCCTGCCATTGTTGAGTGTGCTGTTATTGGCGTACCGCATCAAATTTGGGGTGAGTCGGTTCATGCGGTTGTTCGCCTGCGTGATGGTAGCGGATCAGTGACAGAAGAAGAACTGATCCAGTATTGCCGCGATCGCATTGCACATTATAAGTGCCCAACCGGAATTACTATCCGGGAAGAACCAATGCCAATGTCTGGTGTTAACAAAATACTTAAAACGGAACTCAGGAAGAGTTATGTCGATAAGTGATAATTTCATTTTATTTCGTATGTGATTGGTGTATCTGAGCTATAGATAAAGTGTATTTGTTGTTATTTTCTCTGTTGATATTATTGATTATGTTGAGTGTTGTAGTTTCATTTTGCATTTCAGGTTTTGGGTTTTCTTGAGAAAGAAAACCCTTTTTTATTTATAGCGTCAGATCCTCCAGAGATTGTTTTAGGAGTGGTTCGTTATGCAGAACATCAACTTTAATTTTCCTGCACCTATAGTTGATCCGAGTGTTGAAACGCTCCGGATGGACGTGCGCCAATTTCTTGCCGATGAGCGGCGCAAAGGTACCTTCCACCCGGGAGCTGACTGCTGGTGTGCAGGCATTGATACGGACTTTACTCGCAGGCTGGGGCAAAAAGGCTGGATTGGTGTCACCTGGCCAAAAGAATATGGCGGGCAGGAACTAACAGCTCTTCATCGTTACGTCATCACTGAAGAGTTGCTGGTGGCAGGCGCGCCTGTGCATGCGCACTGGATTGCTGACCGCCAGAGCGGCCCGCTTATCCTGCAATCCGGCACCAAAGCCATGAAGGAAGGCATCTTGCCACGTATTGCGGCAGGCACATGCTACTTTGCGCTCGGGCTAAGTGAGCCAGGCGCGGGCTCCGATCTTGCAGCGGTCAGAACACGGGCATTACCCACCGAAGGAGGGTGGCAAATTACCGGAACCAAACTCTGGTCGTCAGGAGCGCAGGTTTGCGAATACATGACGGTATTGGCACGAACCAGCAAGGTAGACGAAAACCACCGCCATGCCGGGCTCACCCAGTTTTTGGTGAGACTGGATTCTCCGGGAGTCAGCATTCGCGGCATCCGGGATATGAGCGGCGTCGAGCATTTCAACGAAACCAATTTTGAAAATGTTTTTGTACCGGACGATGCGGTGCTGGGTGCCGTTGGTGATGGCTGGAAGCAGATCACTGGGGAGTTGGCTATGGAGCGGTCTGGCCCTGAGCGCTTTTTGAGTACGTTTGTTGCGTTGGAAAGGGCGTTCTCCGAAATGGCTGCAATGCCGGAAAACTCACACCAAAAAGCGGTTCTGGGCCGTCTGGTTGCCCGGATTCGTGCGTTACGCAGCATGTCTCTGGGGATTGCAACGCTGCTGCAAAATGGACAATCGCCGGAGGTAGAAGCTGCAATTGTGAAAGACCTGGGAACCCGGTTTGAGCAGGAAATAGTCGAAAAGTTACGGGAGTTCTGGCCAATCTTTATGTCGCAGAACAGCGGTGATGACTTTCAGAATCTATTGTCGGAAAGCCTGCTTCGGCAACCGTCGTTCACACTTCGTGGCGGTACCAACGAAATTCTGAAGGGCATTATTGCACGCGGTCTCGGGCTGCGTTGAGGTGTTTTATAAGGCGCACCACGCAGGTCGTGAATGAATAGTAGCTGACAATAAAAGAGGCATCCGATGGAACAGTCTGATCAGTTAATTCTGGATACCGCAGAGCGCATTTTTGCAGACCACTGCAGCGCTGACGTGGTCAATGCCGCCGATAGTGGGCACTACCCAACCGAACTATGGGGAGCGCTGAAAGAAGCCGGGTTGTTGCTCGTCTGGGTGCCCGAGGCTGAAGGTGGCGTGGGTGGCTCTATGGGGCTGGGATTCTCGCTCATAAGGCGTGCTGCCCGTTACGCATTACCCGTGCCATTGGCGGAATCCCTGGTGGCCAACTGGTTGCTGGCTCAGGCAGGGCTGGCAAGCGGCGAACAGAGCAATGGTTTTGCGCTAGCACTGGATGCGCTACCTGAGCTGAATAATGGAGAGCTACACGGCGTTGTTGAAGGGGTAGCGTTTGCCTCTCAGGTGTCGCAACTGGCTGTGCCCTGCCTGCAATCAGGGCAGTTAACGATTGCATTGGTTAACGTTGATGCCTGCGAGATCAGCGAACAGCGGAGCCTGGCGGGGGAGCCCCGAAGCACCGTTGCGTTTAAGGGTGCGGTGCCTCTTGCCTCCGGAACGGTTCACAGCGGGGGGGCAATCGAGTTGGCACGGGGCATGGCCGCGCTTACCCGGGCTCATCAGATTGCTGGCGCCTTGGAGCATATTGTGACGCTCACTGTAAATTACGTGCAGGAACGGAATCAGTTTGGCCGGGCCTTGTCACGGTTTCAGGCCATTCAGCACAGTGTGGCGGATATAGCGGGTGAGAGTGCTCTGGCCAACGCGGCTGTTGAGCAAGCGGCCCGAACAGTATCCCAGCCTGACTGCGAGTTTGATGATGCGCTAATGGCCATTGCCACAGCAAAGTCTGTAGCTGCCGAGGCTGCTGGCAAGGTCGCACAACTGGCACACCAGGCCCATGGCGCCATGGGCTTTAGCCATGAATACCCGCTGCAGCAGTACAGTCGCCGAATGTGGTGCTGGCGTGAGGAATTTGGCTCCGAGTTCTATTGGAACCAGTGGCTGGGGCAGCATGTAGCTAGCAAAGTCAGCCTGACCGACGAAGGCGGTGCCTGGGCCTCTATTGCACGAGCCTATTGAAGAGTGGGCATATCAACGGAGATACACAATGACAACCTACAACGATATTGATGTTGAGTGGCACGGCCATGTCGCTGTGGTCGAGATACAGCGGCCTCCCCTTAACTTCTTTGATAACTCGCTGATTCAGCAGATTGCCGATTGTTTTGATGAGCTGGGACAGGATGACCGCTGCCGCGCCATTGTGCTTGCTGCGCAAGGCAAGGCATTTTGCGCTGGCGCCGATTTTTCCTCATCAGGCAAGGCATTATTTGATCCGGATTCTCCGGACAGTGCTATCCGGCTCTATCAGAACGCCATCCGCCTGTTCGGTTGTAAAAAACCCGTCGTCGGTGCTATTCACGGTGCGGCTGTTGGCGGCGGGCTTGGCCTGGCGTTGGTTCCGGACTTCCGTGTTGTTGCGCCGGAAGCCAGGTTTGCTGCGAACTTTGTACGGCTGGGAATCCACCCGGGGTTTGGCATCAGCTCTGTGCTGCCGCGAATTATAGGTGCACAAAAAGCTAATTTGATGCTGCTGACAGGCCGGCGAATAAACGGTGAGCAGGCATACGAATGGGGTCTGGCAGACCAGTTGTCCAGTGCTGCGGCTGTGCGTGATGACGCCATCGCACTGGCTGCAGAAATTGCCGAATGTGCGCCTCTGGCCGTGGAATCAACTCGTGCTACTTCACGAGTTGGGCTGATTGAAGAGCTCAGGGAACGGGTAAAACACGAGTTTGCCGAGCAGGTATGGCTGGCGAAAACCGAAGACCACCTTGAAGGTGCTCGTGCAGTAGGTGAGCGCCGACTGGGTAAGTTCAAACGTGCTTAGCCGAATTTGCGGTTATTAACGTTACAACAAGAGGATTTTGTAATGGCAGATGCAGTTATCGTATCCACAGCCCGTACTGGCTTGGCTAAATCATATCGTGGTTCTTTCAACAACACTCACAGCCTTGATATGGCCGCACATGTTATCGAGCATGCTGTGCAGCGCGCCGGTATCGACCCGGGCGTGGTTGAGGATGTCATCCTCGGCGCAGCCTACCACGAAGGAGCGCAGGGCAAAAACATGGCTCGGCAAGCGGCAATTCGGGCCGGTTTGCCGGTGACAACTGCGGGTCTGTCCATTAACCGTTTCTGCAGTTCTGGCCTGCAATCCATCGCTCTGGCATCGCAGCGCGTTATTTCGGAAAAAGTGCCCGCTATGGTGGCAGGCGGTGTTGAATCGATCAGTTTGGTCATTAACGACAAGCTCAACAAATACCGCGCTACCAACGAATGGCTGATGAAACACAAGCCTGACCTGTACATGGCGATGATCGAAACTGCTGATATTGTGGCTCAGCGCTACGGTGTAAGCCGTGAATCGCAGGATGAATACTCTCTGATCAGCCAGCAGCGCGCTGCGGCCGCCCAGAAGAACGGCCTGTTCGATGATGAAATCGTGCCCATGGAAACCACCATGCTGGTGAAAGACAAGGCGACGGGCGAAATGAGCGAAAAGCAGGTCACGGTGGATCGTGACGAGTGCAACCGCCCCGATACCACCGCAGAAGGCCTGGCCTCATTGGAGCCGGTGCGTGGTCCTGACCAGTTTATTACCGCAGGTAATGCGAGCCAGCTGTCGGACGGTGCTTCGGTGTGTACGGTTATGAACAGCCAGTACGCGGAAAAGAACAACATTGAGCCTATCGGCATCTTCCGCGGATTTGCGGTGGCGGGTTGTGAGGCAGATGAAATGGGCATAGGCCCGGTGTTTGCGATTCCCCGGTTGCTGGAGCGTAACGGCCTGACCATGGACGATATCGACCTGTGGGAACTTAACGAAGCCTTTGCTTCGCAGGTTGTGTATTGCCGTGATCGTCTGGGCATTCCCATGGAGAAGCTGAACGTGAACGGTGGCGCCATCGCCATTGGTCACCCGTTCGGTGTTTCCGGATCACGCCTGACCGGGCATGCGCTGCTGGAAGGCAAGCGTCGCGGTGCCAAACTGGTGGTTGTCACTATGTGTATTGGTGGAGGGCAGGGCGCGGCTGGTCTGTTTGAGGTAGTGTAACTCAGGCTTAAATAGCCAGAAGAGAGTGCCGCGATTCGGGAAACCGAACCGCGGCATCCGTAGCCGCGTTAAGAGGCGGCCGTCAGTTTGTTCCGAGCTTCTGCGTATTCATCCCGCAGTTGTGAAATCACCTCTGCAGCGGAGGTGATGGCAGTAATATTGCCCACGCCTTGTCCCGCGCCCCACACGTCTCGCCATGCTTTGCCCTTGGCACTTCCCTTGGAGCCAACCTTCATTTTGCTCTTGTCGGATTCAACCAGGTTGTCCGGGTCGAGCCCCACGTTTTCAATACTGCCGCGCAGGTAGTTGCCATGCACGCCGGTGAACAGGTTTGAGTAGATAACATCGGATGCAGTCGAGTCCACAACCATCTGTTTATAGGCGTCATCTGCGTTAGCTTCGTGAGTCGCTATAAAGCGTGTACCCATGTAAGCCAGATCTGCCCCCATAACTTCTGCGCTGAGAACATGATTTCCACGGGTGATCGAGCCCGCCAGAATAACCGTGCCATCGTAAAATTGACGAATCTCGGTCAGCAAGGCAAAAGGGTTAGTTGTTCCGGCGTGCCCACCGGCGCCTGCAGCCACCAGAATCAGGCCGTCAACGCCTACGCTAAGTGCCTTCTTGGCATGTTTTACGTTGGTGACGTCGTGGAAAACCAGACCGCCGTAGCTGTGTGCTGCCTTCACAACCTCAGTGGGGGCATGAAGGCTGGTGATGATGATAGGCACCTTATGCTTTACGCAAACGGCCATATCATGCTCAAGACGGTCGTTGGAGGGGTGAACGATCTGGTTCACGGCAAAGGGCGCTACTTTGGCATCCGGATTCTGCGCTTTATAGTCAGCCAATTCCTGCTTGATGGTGGTTAGCCACTCATCGAGTTTTTCGGCTGGTCGGGCATTCAAGGCAGGGAATGAGCCAACAATACCGGCTTTACACTGTTCCACCACCAGCTTGGGGTTGGAAATGATAAACAAAGGTGACCCTATAACCGGTATGGTCATATTGTCTTTAATTATTTTTGGTAGGCTCATTGAGCTTCCTCTCCTGTCTTGCTTTTTATTGGCAGATTACAATCTACCAAATAATAAGTAGCTGGCTATTATCGTTATTGTCTATGTCGTAGGCTTTTTCGGTATGGGCTTTATTTGTAATGTTGTTTTGACAATCTAAAGGAAAATAAGAAGTGCTGCGTACAGAGCAATTAGTACAGTCAGGTTAAATACGCCGTTCCATACGATGCCAAAAACGGCAGGGGTGACATCGGAAAAATTTGAAATAAAGCGCAAAGCTGCAGTGAAGGGCGATAAGCCGGCAAATACTGCCCAAGTGAGGGATATGACGACTACCTGAACGGTAGGCGGTATGGAAAGATCTGGCAGTTGCTGCAAAATGCCCAGAATAAGTGTGACAGTAATGATCGGATTAATGGCAAGCAACGATGACAGGAGAATGGTCAGGGATATTATGATCATCAGCCAGGCATCGCCAATATTGGCCTGTTCTATCCAGTTATTTATCCAGGCGGGATCAATCAACGGAATAAGAATCACGCCAATAAAACCGGAGGATGCAAACAGGGCGACTTCATTGCGCTGGTTGGTGAAAGTTACCGGAAATGACCGGGTGACTCGCCGGGCAACGAGAGCCGCAGTCAGGCGCGCATTTGAGCGCCGGTATTGGAAGCTGATCCAGATTACGCCAATAAAGGGCACGCACATCAGCAGAGCTGAAAACATTTGCAGGCCGGTGAGAACCGATACGGCAATGGCGGTGGCAGGTATCAGCGCAACCAACAGAACCAGAGGAAGCAAATAGTACAGCCGGTGATTGGCTCCCGGAGTCACCTTTCGCTGCGGGTAGGAAATCCGGTCAAGAACGGCCCCCCACAGGATAAATACGGCGGCCAGAAGAAGCCCCACCGGTGCGTAGTGCTCCCACTGCAGGCTGGGAATGGCAGACAGCACCAGAAGCATGGTAACGGAGGTGGGTGACCACAATGGAATACTGCTGAAACCTCTGAGCACCGCTGTCAGCATTCGCCGGCTGCGGATGCCGGCAACGCGCTTCTGCTCATCGGTATCACCATAATGAATGGCGCGTTTCACCATGGTGCCAAGCACGTTCAGTGCGCCCACATTGAGCATAACGCTGAACAAGTGGGAGCCGAAGGACATCAGCAGGTAGCGCCGCCCAGGTGGCTGGTTAACCATAATCGTGCCGCACCGGCGCACCAGGGGTGAACTGCCCGCGGCTTCTCTGAGTACGGCAAGGGATGTCAGGAAAAATGTGAAGAAGGCGCCCCGGTCTATGGCTGCCGCCAGCTCGGGCCAGGTGATGTCATAATTGAACCAGAGCGTAAGCCCAAGCCCGATCGCGACAATCACAAAAAACTGGAACGTCCGGTGTATCTGGCGCCACTGAAGTGTCAGAAACAACAGAATAGACACGCCTGCCAAGAGGCTGGCCCATTGCGAGGCGCCGAATTCAACAACCACGGCGCTCAGGGAAACCGCCATCAAGCACAAGGCTGAGAGGTTAAGATGCCATAGAGCGCCGCTTTGTTTCTCTATGGTGGCCGTGGTTGCACTCACGTGGGTAAGGATATTTGGGCAAGCTTCTGTTGGTGATGGTCTGCATCACCGAACAGGGTGTTGATTACCATTAAACGTTTTACGTAATGGCCAACCTCCAGCTCATCTGTAATGCCCATGCCGCCGTGCAGCTGAATGGCCTCGTTTCCGACCATTCGGCCATTGCGGCCAATCATGTACTTCAAGGCGTGCAGGCTGCGATCGGCATCGCTGGTCCCTACCGAGCAAACGGTCCTGTAGAGTAAGGAGCGGCTCTGCTCGCAGGCCATGAACATATCCACCATGCGATGCTGCAATACCTGGAATGATGAAATAGGCGCGCCGAACTGTTTGCGGGCTTTGGTGTATTCCTGTGTGATGTCAGTGAGCTTGTTCATAATGCCCAGCGCCTCGGCGCACAAGGCAAGAACCGTACTGTTGACGACCTTTTCAATCAGGCTGTAACCGTCACCTTCATCGCCAAGCAACTGGTCGCTTGTCACGCTCAGGTTTTCAAACCGGATGTTGGCAGCCAGTTGCCCATCCATAAGCCGGTAAGCTGTCTTATGTACACCGGTGGCATTGGCATCAATCACAAACAAGCTGATGCCTGCGGTGTCGAACTGTTCCCCACTGGTGCGTGCTGCTACCACTAGCCGGTCTGCTGCAGCGCCATTCATTACCAGCGCCTTTTCACCATTGAGCACATAGCCTTCACCCTCACGGGTGGCCGCAGTTTTGATATCTGCAAGGTTGTAACGGCTTTGGCGCTCCTGATAGGCGAAGGCGCCTTGCAGTTGCCCGGCAATCAGGGGCTCCAGCAGGCTGTGTTTCAATGCTTCTGGCGCACCAATATCAACCAGGCTGCCGAATAGCATAACCGTTGGAATATAAGGCGATGCCACCAGGCCTTTGCCCAGCTCTTCCATTAGTACCATGGTGTCTGCTGCGTTTCCGCCGAATCCACCACCGGCTTCGGAAATAGGCACGGATAGCCAACCAAGCTCCGCAAATGTCGCCCAGGTGTCGCGGTTAAATCCTTCGGGCAGCCTTACGTCTTTTTCGCGGACTTCAAATGAATACTGCTGATCAATGAAACGGGCAGTACTTGCTTGCAGCATTGCCTGTTCTTCAGAAAGATTAAAGTGCACGGATATGACTCCTCAGCGTTAGATCAGTCCGGTTACAGGCCAAGTACGTGCTTGGCAGTGATGTTTTTCTGGATTTCATTGGAACCACCGTAAATAGTGGTGGCCCGACCATACATGTAATCTTTCCGGGCCTGGTCCCCGAATTCGTGACCAATGTCGCCAGAGGTGAGGCTGTCATTGATGATGCCGCCGTAAGGACCAGCCAGATCAATGGTCAGCTCGTGGATGGCCTGTTGAACCTCCGTGCCTTTGATCTTCAGTAATGAAGACTCCGCTCCCGGCCCCTGACCACTGGCCTGGGCCGCCAGTACCCGCAGCCCTGTGTATTCCAGCGCCATCAATTCCGCTTCGATGTCGCTAAAACGGGATCTGAAAACCGGGTCCTGTGCCATCACTTGGCCGCCTTCTGTTTCCTTGAGTGCATACTGCCTGAGCTTCTCAAGACGACGTTTTGAATCGGCAACCCTGGCGATAACCGTTCGTTCATGAGCCAGCAAGGATTTGGCGTAGGTCCAGCCTTTGTTTTCGTCACCGATACGGTTTTCCACGGGCACCCGAACATTGTCGAAAAACACTTCGTTGAGTGAGTGTTCGCCGTTGATCGTGGGAATAGGGCGTACGGTGACTCCCGGGCTCGTCATATCGATCAGTAAAAAAGAAATACCTTGCTGGGGGCGACCTTCGGTGCTGGTGCGGACCAGACAGAAGATCCAGTCGGCATGGTGCGCGCCGGTGGTCCAGGTTTTGGATCCGTTAACAACGTAGTGGTCACCGTCCAGCTCAGCGCGGGTTTTCAGAGACGCCAAATCGGAGCCGGCACCCGGCTCGGAATAGCCCTGGCACCACCAGTCATCAGACGCAAGAATGCGTGGCAGGAACCGTTGCTTTTGCTGCTCGGTGCCATAGGTGTAGATAACCGGCCCGACCATTTTCAAGCCGAAGGGCAGAACATCAGGCGCACTGGCAGCCACTCGTTCAGTTTCAAAAATGTGCATCTGGGTGGGCGTCCAGCCGGCACCGCCGTGCTCAATCGGCCAGGTGGGGGCGATCCAGCCCTGGGCAAACAGGTGCTTCTGCCACCGAACCGTTCCTTCTTTGTAGGTGTCTGGCTGCGCTATCAGTGCGGTGACTTCCGCTACAGGGGCCTGCTTGAAAAAGTCCCGAACCTGATCGCGAAACGCCACTTCTTCGTCAGAAAATGAGATATCCATTGCTTAGACCCCCGGTTGCATGACTGCAGTTTAAAAATTCATGGGAAACACAGTGTCAGTGATCTTTGAACGTCACCGCCTCACTGAGTGGAACCCGGCTGGTGCGGGTGTTGTTGGCCGGGACCTCCGGATCCTCGTAGCCAAAACACACACCAAACAATACGCCCATAGTGTCATCCAGATCGAACGCGTCGCGAACAAGATCCGGGTGTGAGCGCAGGCTACCCATAGCACAGGAACTCACGCCATGGGCTGTCATGGCCAGCATCAGGGTTTGGGCGTAAATGCCCACATCCACAGCAATGGTGGCGCCAAAAGAACGATCCATGCATAAAAAGGCTACGTGTGGCGCATCAAAAAGTTCAAAGTTGCGCAGGGCAGCGCGATTGCGCCCGACCTTATCGTCCCGGGCAATTGCCATTTCGCCGTACAGCGCGGCGGCGCACTCAACCTGCCGGCCGCGATAAGCGCCTTCAAACCTGGAAACGTAGTTGAAATCCGGTGCGGAAGGCACGCCGGATTTGGCCCTCTCAACGAACTGGTCGCGCAGGTTGTCGCGTAGTTCTCCAGAGGCAACAACCACATGCCAGGGTTGCGTGTTGCAATTGGATGGCGCCATTTGTGCCAGTTCGAATATCGCCGTCATCGTCTCTGCCGGTACCGCTTTGGGCAGAAAGCCCCGCACGGAGCGCCGATGGTTGATTGCGTCCGCCAGGGACATAGACGGATTGCTCGCTTTATTCATTTGAGGCTCCGAAAAAAAGCCGAAGATATAGAGTTCGTTTGGAGTGCTTGTGCTCGGCTGGTGCTGGTCAGTTTTTATGTTTTGAGTAAAAACCATAGCAAGTTGGTTGCAAGGTGAGAAAAGCACAATTTAGATAGAGCTTATGTTCATATTGTATATCTCGTTCAGGGTTATGTTGCATGCGAACTATAAGGTGATGAATTAAAAGTACTTAAATTTTTATTCAGTAAAAGAAACCGAGGTTTTGGCCAGTAAAAACAAGCGGCCGGTTATTTTTCCGGTTGCCCAGCTAATAACTTGTATGGCAGGTTTTAAAGGCATTGGTGGAAAACCAATCAATGCGCCCATGGAGTGCTGTTTGCCAATTAGTTCTAAACGACATTGAACAACGTGCTGGTTGTGCTGCTGACTTTTAGGAATACGACGCAATGAGCTACAAGACATATTGGCCCCAAGGTCTTCCCCGTATTTTAGACATTCCCGAGACGACCCTTTTCGATAACCTGGAAGTATCCGCACGCCGTTACCCGGACAAGTCCGCGGTGGTTTTCTACGACTCAGTGCTCAGCTACGCCGAATTGCTTCAACAGGCAGAGGCACTAGCAGGCTATTTGCAAGCTGAATGCAATGTAGAACCAGGCGATCGGGTAGCACTCTACTCCCAGAACAGCCCCCAGTTTGTGGTTGCATACTATGGCATTTTGCGTGCCCAAGGCGTGGTTGTACCCGTCAACCCCATGAACCTGGCGGGGGAGCTCGAGTATTGTGTTTCTGACAGTGGCGCGCGGACACTCCTGGCGGCCCAGGAACTCTACAAGAATGCGGCGACAGTGCTGGAATCAGGCTGTCTGGACCGAGTGATCATTCATACCTACTCAGACTATTTGGGCGAATTGAGTAAGGAGAAAGCGACGCGTCTACCGGGTAACTTAACCGAGCCTCGAAACATTCCTGCCCGTGAGAATGTTGTGGGTTGGGACGATGCGCTCAGCTTGGGACGCCAGCCTTTGCCCTATACCGGCACTCATAACGATGTGTGCCTGACGGCTTATACATCAGGAACAACCGGCAACCCGAAAGGCTGTCTCCATAACCATCGCACGATTATGGCCGCTGTTGCAGGTACTTCTGCCTGGCGTGGCAACAGCCCGGCAACCACCGTGTTGGCTATAGCCCCGTTGTTCCATGTGTTGGGCATGCAGGCCGGAATGAATACGCCCATTTTTTGTGGTTCAACGGTAGTTGTCATGCAGCGCTGGGATCGACAAATGGCGCTGGAATTCATTGAGCGATACCGGGTGACTAGCTGGTCAGGAACTCCGGCGATGTTTGTTGAATTCTTTGCCAACCCGGCACTGGCTCATCACGATATTTCGAGCCTTCATCGTTTGATGGGCGGTGGGGCGGCGATGCCAGAAGCCGTATCCCGAAGGCTCAACGAAGAGTATGGGCTCACTTACAACGAGGCATTCGGGCTAACCGAAACCGCAGGCTTTGTGCTTGGTAACCCAGTGGAGCGAGGAAAGCGGCAATGCCTGGGTATCGCGACGTTCAACGTGGATGCCCGCATCATTGATCCTGCCACGCTTGAGGAATTGCCCCAAGGGGAAACTGGCGAAATCATCCTTAACGGCCCTCAAGTGATGCTTGAGTATTGGCAAAAGCCCGAGGCGAACGCAGACGCTTTTATCCACCGTGATGGCAAACGCTATCTACGCACTGGTGATCTCGCTTACCTGGATGAAGAAGGCTATTTCTTTATGGTCGACCGCCTCAAACGCATGATCAATGCGTCCGGATACAAGGTTTGGCCTGCTGAAGTCGAAAGCATCATGTATGGCCACCCTGACATTCAGGAGGCGTGCGTGATCAGCGTACCGGACGAAAAACGCGGGGAAACGGCCAAGGTTTTGATCGTATTGAAGCCCGGAGCCAGCACAGCGGTTACGGAAGAGGATATTATTGACTGGTGCAAACAGAGCATGGCCACGTACAAAGTGCCTACGCACGTTGAGTTTCTTGATGAGCTGCCCAAATCAGCAGCTGGAAAGGTGCTGTGGCGCAAGCTGCAGGATCAGGCGCGCGCAAATCACTGAATACCGTTATAGAGGACTCTGTATTGAGCATAATCACGGCTGGCAGAATAGCCTATCCATTGGAACGCGCCCCTGAGATTGGGGAGTTGCGAGAAGTCGCGCCCAATGTTTTTTGGAGTCGTATGCCTCTGCCCGGCGGGTTGGATCACATTAATATCTGGCTTCTGAGAAATGATGACGGCTACGCAGTTATTGATACCGGGATGTACACCCAAGAGGCAGTGAATACGTGGCAACAACTGATGAGCAGCTTGCCTGACGATGCGCCTGTCCGGACCGTGTATGCAACGCACTTCCATCCGGATCACGTGGGCATGGCGGGCTGGCTGGTACGTGAAGGCGCCGAGCAGTTCTGGATGACCCAGCTGGAATACATGACATGTCGTATCGTATATAGCCAGATCAATGAAGACGGTGTGCCCCCGGAAGTTGATGCGTTTAATCGCAGTGCAGGCTGGCCCGAGAAAGTGATCGGAACCTATGCCCGGGGATATGGCTCCTACCGGAAAAGAGTCTTTCAACCACCGTTTTCGTATCGCCGGTTGGCTGAAGGCCAGCATCACTCAATCGGCGGCACCGATTGGAAAGTCGTCGTCGGTAATGGCCACTCTCCCGAGCATGCCTGCTTCTACTCCGAGGAGCTAAAACTGCTTATCTCCGGCGATCAGGTGCTGCCGCGAATTTCTTCAAATGTGTCCGTTACTCCAATGGACCCTTTCGCTAACCCCATGGCGGATTGGCTTGGTTCACTGAAAAAACTGAAAGCGGAAATACCGGATGACGTAATGGTGTTGCCCGCCCACCAGGAGTGCTTTATCGGGTTGCACGCCCGCATCGATGAACTGATTGGCTCACAGACCCAAGTGTTTACTGCCTTGCTGGAAGCACTCCAGGAGTCCCCGAAACGCGCCTACGACCTATTCGAAGTGCTGTTTTCAAGGCCCATAGCTGAAGACAATCTTCTGATTCTTAATCTTGCGACCGGAGAAGCCGTCGCATGTTTGAACTATCTGTATGAGCTTGGTGAAATCACTCGTTCAGTTGATGCAGACGGGGTGCGGTGGTATCAGGGAGTGTAAGGCTTTTGTTTGTATGGTAAACCTCGGTCTACTTCAAGCTCCGCTGTGAAATGGTGAAATAGTATGAGTAAAAAGCCAAGCATGCTGATTGTTGGCGCCGGAGCGATTGGTAGCTTCTACGGTGCCATTCTCAAGAAAGCTGGATGCGCTGTGAGCGTTGTGCTGCGTTCAGATTATGAGGCAGTTAAAGAGCATGGCATTCGAATCGAAAGCCCGCTTGGTGACCTGTCCTTCGCGCCAGATCGCATTTGTCGCCATGGCGACATACCAGACGCATATCCCGACTTCCTGATTCTCTGTGTGAAAGTGCTTCCCGGTGTGGACAGGGCTGCGATGATTGCACCCTGGATGGGTGACAATACCCGCTTAGTGCTGATTGAAAACGGGCTGGATATTGAGCAAGAGTTGGTGGATGCCTACCCGGAGAACCCACTCATAAGTTGCCTGGCATTTGTGGCGGTGAGCCGGGTGGATTCCGGAATAGTCGAGCATAAGGCCTTTGGGAAGCTGGTATTTGGGCGTTACCCGCAAGGCATTGATGAGGACTGCCAGATGCTTGCTGAACTGTTTCGGGAGGGCGGGATTAACGTCGAGTTGACCGAGCACGTAGTGGGCGAGCGTTGGCGGAAATGCCTCTGGAATACTCCGTTTAATCCCCTGTCGGTCATCGCCAATGGCGCGGATACGCGAACTTTGGTGGACACAGAAGGAGGCGAGGAGCTAATGCGGGCAATGATGCGCGAGGTGATGGAGGTAGCGGCGGCGGATGGCTACCCCATGGACGAGTCGCTGATCGACAAGAATATCGAGAGCACCCGTAAAATGCCCGCGTACAAGAACAGCATGGCGCTGGATTACCTGAACGGTCGCCCGATTGAACGGGACGCTGTGCTCGGTAGCGTGGTGGCCATAGCCAGGCGCCATGGTATTGCGGTGCCACACCTGAATACGGTGCTAGTCACTTTGAAAATGCGCGCCGCGCTCGAAGGGCGAGACTAGGGGCGCTGGCATGGCAACTCGCTTTCAATCAGTCCCTTGTCGGATTGAAGCGGCTAAGCGTGTCAGTGGCTTGGAGAAGCTTTGCCCGCTACAGATTGAATTGTAGAGCGAATGAATGTGCTCAGCTTGGCAGACAGCGCGCTGGTTTTTTCCGCAATGTATTTGCTGCGCTCATTTTTGGCCAGTTCTACAGCCTGATTGATTTCGGTAATGCTGGGAACGCGTGATGCTTGAGTATTCATAAAGGATAATCTCCTTGGTTTTCACCATATAAGTGCTATGGGGAATATGCTACTTAGGTCTAAAAATTTGGGAAAGCGATCGTTTCTAACGAGACTGCTGAGAAAAACTCATGATAGGTAGTAAGCCCTATGAGGCAACTCCCCCCCTTAAACGCCCTTAGGACGTTTGAGGCATCCGCCAGAAACGGCAGCTTTGCGGCCGCCGGAAAGGAATTGTTTGTCACTGCATCCGCAGTGAGTCACCAGATAAAGACTCTTGAGGAGTATTTGGGGATAAAACTGTTCAGCCGAAGCAAGCGCACGGTTGAGCTAACGCCATCTGGAAAACAGTACCTGGTGTCTGTGAAGCATGCGCTGAACGAAATTGAGGTGGCGACACACAGGCTGACGGCCAGCAAAGAAACGAATGTGGTCCAGATCAGCGTCGCACCCAACTTCCTGACGCGCTGGTTAATGCCCCGTATGTCGCGTTTCAGAGAGATGTTTCCGGATATTGAACTACGGATAAGTGCCTCTGTTGGTTTGCTCGACTTTAATCAGTCGAGCACGGATATGGCGGTCTACTACGGCAATGGCGAGTGGGACGATATAGAAGTCCATTTCCTGCAGAAAGTAATGCTCGTACCCGTGTGCAGCCCCAAGTTACTTGAGGGTAAGCATCCTTTGCGGGACCCGGGCGATTTGCGAAACCACACATTGATTTACGTCAGCACCCGCATGTGGGAGTGGGAGAATTGGTTCCAGGTGGCCAGTTCGGAATACATTACGCCGAAAGACAGCCTTCAGTTGTCCAGCAGCCAGTTGACCACTGCCGCTGCGCAAGAAAATCTTGGCGTTGCTCTGGCGGATCTTACATTGACCTCTAGAGAGATCAGTTCCGGGAATTTGGTAGTGCCCTTTAATATCCCGCTCGACACCCGGAAGGCCTTTTACCTCGTTCATCAGAAGCACCGCCCATTAACCACGGCTATGAAGGCGTTTAAAGAGTGGTTGATTGCAGAGATTCAGGCGCCGGATGTTTATGGAGTGGAGAGTGAACTGAGCGCTAACGTGCCAGGCACGGCCTCAGGCTCTGGGCAAAGGCAGTAATTCTAGCGTTGAGAAAAAGTGGTTTAAGAAGCCGGACACCATTTGGGCACAACCAATAAAAAGGCCCTACGCTTTCACGTAAGGCCTTGAAAAATATGGCGCGCCCGACAGGATTTGAACCTGTGACCCCCCTTCGGAGGGCACCCCATCAGACGGTTTCAACTGGCCGGCACCGACTTAAATCGGTGTGAGTCGTTGCTGGGAAAGAGTTTGGGCGAAATGTGCTCGCCCTACTGAAAGCGGTTAAGCCCACATGACAACTTGGATTTTGGGCACAGAGTGAGAATTTTGGGTTACCTGAATATGACCTATGGTTGCCTAAGCATTGGAGGGTTGTGCGGGGTGTGCCGGCTCTGGTTTTGGGTTGCCAGATAGAAGCTGTGCGAGACACCAGAGTCATGGCGAGGTTGTGCCAACAACAACCACTGCCACCATACTGGCGACAGTGGTTGGCTGGATTTACCGAATAACGAAACCACGGCCCACAGGGTCTGTTTCGTCGATCAACCACTTGCCGTAACCAACGAGTTCGGCAGTGCCTTGAACGCTGGGGCGGATTGCCTTGTAGCCGCCAATCTCTGTCTCACCGAGAATCTCGCCGGTAAAACGCCCGCTGCCAAGCAGTCCCTCGGAATAAATTGGGCGGCCGACCTCGAGCTCACCTCTGGCGTGGAACATTGCCATCATGGCGCTGGTTCCAGTTCCGCCAGGAGACCGATCCAGTTTTCCGCCGGAGAAAACGTGAACGTTGCGGTAGAGAGAATCCGGGTGTGTCCCCTCATGCCAGAAGGTAACAAAATTCAGTCCATTAATATGTGGGTGAGTTGGGTGGCGTACTTCCATGCGCCGATTAATCTCTGCCTTTACCGCTTCTCCAGCCTGGGAGAAATAGCTGCCATTTTCAGCGCAAATGGGCTGGATGTCTGATGGCACTCGAATAATTGCAAAAAAGTTTCCGCCGAACACCAGGTCAGCCTTCAACGTGCCCAGTCCGGGCACTTCTACCGGAATGTCCTGCTCCATCACGAATGCCGGCACATTTTCAAACTTTGTCCAATGAACCCGCTCTTCATCGGCCTTAACTTCTGACACAACAGTGCCCGCAGTGGTCTCGAAACGAATCTTGGTAATGCCGTCAGCTTGGGGCGCTGGCGCCAGGCGATGGGCAACCATCGACATTGAAAGGGCGATCGTGCCGTGGCCGCACATATCAACAAATTGCTCACCATCCATCCAGAGCATACCGGCATCGTGGTTGGCATCCGAAGGAGGGGTCAGGAAAACACCAAACATATGTTGGTGGCCCCGGGGCTCTCTCATCAGGCTTGTACGCACGTGATCGTGGTTAGCCTTGAGGTATTCGCGCTTGGACAGGATATCGCCACCATGCGGATAGGGGATGCCGCTATGAACGATACAAGTTGGCTCGCCTTCAGTATGTGTATAAATAACATCAAGAAATTGCTGGTTTTTCATGGGTATTCCTTAAGATCGATCGAGGTTTATGCTGGCCTGACTAAAGTCCAAGCAAGCGGGGTACGCTCATGACGATGCCTTCAGGCCATAAAATGACGGCTAGCAATACGGCAAACATCACAGCAATGAAGGGCAGGTTGGCCCGGGTGATACGAATGACGTCGACACGGGATATCACGCTAGTGATAAATAGCGCAGCGCCAACGGGTGGGGTTTGCTGGCCAATACCCCAGCAGATAATGACGACCATCGCGAACTGCAGCGGCTCGATGCCAAGCAGTTGAACACTGGGAAGAAAGAGCGGCACAACGATGAACATCATTGCAATACCGTCGAGAAACGTTCCAGTGATAATAAGAATCAGGCTTAGCACCAGGAGAAACGCAATCGGGCCGATATCGAGCTCAGTCATGGGTCCCAGAACCAGCTGCCCTAAGCTTTCGTAGGTGAAGGTATAACCGAGAGTGTGGGCAGCAGCAGTGACAAACATTACGGCTCCGGTCAGTACAGCGCTTTCCACAAGAGCCCGGTAAAGCGAGCGAACAGAAAGCGATCGATAGAGCAGCATTCCAGCTATCACGCCGTAAGCCACAGCTACAGCTGATGCCTCGGTTGGAGTAAAGACACCACTGAGAATGCCGCCCAAAATTATTATTGGCATCAACAGTGCGGGGAACGCGCTGACAAACGTCTTTCCCAAATGACCGACTGAAAAGGCGGCTTCGACTGGGTAATTACGTTTGACCGAAATCCACCACGCTGTCGCGATCAAGCCCAGCGCCATGAGTACGCCTGCGACCAGCCCTGCTGCGAACAGAGCCCCTGTGGATAGCCCCATGTAAGCGCTTAACAGAACCATGGGTACACTGGGCGGAATAATAATGCCGATAGTAGAAGACGATGCCGTGACGGCCGCGGTGAAAGGAGCAGCGTAGCCGCGCTTAATCATTTGCGGGATCATTACGCCGCCAACAGCTGCAGTGTCAGACATCGATGTGCCGCTCATGCCAGCAAACAGCATCGATGTCAGAATGTTGACCGCTGCGAGACCTCCGCGAAAAGCTCCAACTAACGCTCTCGCCAGATCGATCAGCCGAGCCGAAATTCCGCTGTGATTCATAATCTGACCTGCCAGTATGAACATTGGCACGGCTAGCAACGGAAAGGACTCAGTACCTCGATAGAGTTGCTGAACAAGAACCAGCATGTCGACGCCTGAGAAAGCAAGTACGACAATTGATACAAGTGCCAGCGCAAACGCGATCGGCATCGCTAGGCCGATTAGCGTCAGTAGCGCCAGGAGGATAGCTATCAAAATCATGATGACATTTCCTCGTTCAAGAGCTCATAAGGTGGCTTGCCGACTCGAATCGCGAGCAGGCACTGGCGGATTATTTCAGTCAACATGCCGACTCCTGCGATGGGTATGGCTACGTAAAAGAGCCACCGCGGTGCTTCCAACATTAATGTGGTGCGATGGGCAAAGGTGATCGCCTGTTCTATTCCCCAAATCACCATGATTAGCGCGACCACGCCAATCAAAGACTGGTTGATAAAGAAAATGCCCCATTGCGCCCGTCGTGACAGGCGAGCAACAAGGACGTCGATCCGAAGGTGGGCGCCTTGCCTCAGTGCCAGGTAGCCGCAGAAAAAAGTGGCGTAGACCAGCAATCCGATAAGAACCTCGCTGCTCCAAGCCAGTGACGTATTGAGGACGTAGCGCGCCAGAACCGAGGCCAGGGCTATCAGAGTGATGGCTGATAGCAATAGCGCAGCGACTGCTTCGAAAAAACGATCGAGCATAGTGAACCTTCCTGGGGGGGAACCTAATTTGGACAACCTGCCATTAATGGCTTAGGTCACGGAATTTCGGCGATCCGCTTAACAAGATCTCGAGCTTTGCTGGACATTTTCTCGGTGAAAACGCTCCACAATGGCTGTGATGCTTCTACGAATGCAGCTGTGTCGACCTGGTTTACTTTTACGCCACTCTCTTCGACCAGCGAAACGATCTGTTCATCAGCCTCTGTGCCAAAAGCCACAGTTGATTCGAATGCTTTTTTGCCACCCTCCAGCAGCGCCTGTTGTAGCTGCTCAGGCAGTGCCTGAAAGCGGGTCTCGTTCATAAGCAGAAAGCCGGTGGTGTAGACGTGGCCGGTAAGAGAGAGGTACTCCTGAACTTCGTAGAAACGACTGGCTCTCACTTCGACGAGAGGGTTTTCCTGGCCGTCGAACACGCCAGTTTGAAGTGCGGAATAGAGCTCGGGGTAGGGAAGTGGTGAGGCGTTGCCCCCCCATGCATTGAGCATCTTCACGCGCTGGCGGCTGGCTGGGGTTCGAATGCGCAACCCGTCCAGGTCTTTGGGGACGACGATCGGTTTACGATTGTTGGTGATGTGCCGAAAACCGCCCTCGTAGAAGCCCAGAACTCGGTAACCATCATTGAGAAGCAATTGACGGATTTCTTCACCAGCTTCGCCCTTGAGCGCACCATTCACGTGATCGCGATCACGAAATAGATAGGGCAGGGAGAGGATTCCTAGATCACTGTTAATTGTCGTGATGGCCGTTTCAATGGCAACAATGTCCAAGGTGTGCGAATCAAGCGACTCAATATTGGCAACCTGGCCCCCCAGCGCGCCGGAAGGAAACAGTTTGATATTAACGCTGCCATCGGTAGCCTCGGTTACGTGGTCAGATAGCGCGTTTAGCCCCGTTACCTGAATGCCACCAGGGGTGCCTACTGTGGCTGCGCGCAACTCTATATCTGCCGCTGATGATGCGACAGGCAATGAGAATCCAATAACTGCAGTGACAAGAACTTTTAATGACGTGTGACGCTTCATTAGAGACACTCCGGTTTGTTTTTAGAGGATTGGTGTCGGTTCTATTGTGCTAGGACGCCAATATAGGGTGTCCGTGCATGGCGGGGATAGAATATTTAGGACACCATTTTGAATATTCAGGACATTTTCGGGTGTTTGGCTGCCTTTAAGCACTGCTTGTTAGCGATGCGGTGCAGTTAATTAAGAGGAGAAGTTGGTAGTGGATACGCGAGTCAATCAGCCAGCGCACTAGAGGGCAGTTTGATCGCATCCGTATGCCTTGCATGGCTGGGATTTTTTGCGTAGTGGGCGGTGAAATCGCGTGACAAGTGAGCTGCGTCGGAGAAACCGCAATCTGCAGCAATTTCGGCGATAGAGCTATTAGTATGGCGCAGCAGCCAGTCAGCATAGCGCAGCCGCATTATCCGGAAATAGCGCATGGCCGTCATATTCATCTCTCGAAGAAAGAGACGGTTCAATTGGCGGGGCCCTATGTTGAGATGCGCCGCCAGGCTTTCAATACTGAGTTTGCTGTTAAGGGACTGCTCCATGGTTAGTACCGCTACGCGCACGCGTTCGTCGCGGATTTCATGGAGGGCCTCAAAAAAATGAGTTTGAGGTGAATTGGACATTCGGACACCGGTGAGAATCATATGCCGAATAGCTTGCTGTGCTTTTTCTGAACCACAGAATTGGCGAATTAAATGTAGGGCCATATCCGTTGCGCCGGAGGAGCCTGCGCAGGTAATGACGCGCGCGGACTGCAGGAAGATACGGTCAGGTGTAGCTTCGATATGGGGAAACTGCTGACGAAATTCGTTGATCACATTCCAGTGAACACAGACGCGCTCCCCTTTCAGCAGTTCGGCGCGGGCGATGGCGAAGGTGCCAGTGCAAACTCCAACTAATTTGACCCCCATGCGACTGGCGCTTTTTAAATACAGGCTTAAATCCCTGTCTTCCTCTGGGTCTAGGTAGCTATTGCCACCACAAATAGCGATATGGGTGAAGCTGGCAGGATCTTGGTACGGAACTTTCGGAAGAACCTCAATCCCACAGCTTGAGGTTACAGCCTTTGCTCCCATGATTTCCCAGCTGCAATGAATCATTCGGCTCCGTCCGCCCTGATCCGCTGCAAGACGTAGGGAGTCTACGAAGCCAGCGAAGGCGTTGAGTGTGAAGCGAGGCAGCAGAATGAAGCCAACTCTTAGCGGTGGGGTGTTAGACACCATAAAGTCTCTTTAGCGAAAATAGCGTTACCGCATGGTACGGCTTTGTTTGCACCTGCGCTTGCACATGTTCAGTTGAGCTTCTAGCGTCGTAGATCTTGTCGAGAATAGCGCCTGCCCTCATTGAGGTCGAATCGGCTGCTTGAATTACGCCGGACATTCACTTCTGTTAAACATGAGGTCCATAGGTAGAATCAAAGGCTAGGTACTTAGTGGCGAGAGAAAGCGGAATAAGTTGCGGGTGTAATTAAGGCACCATTTGGACACAGCCAAATAAAAAGGCCCTACGCTTTCACGTAAGGCCTTGAAAAATATGGCGCGCCCGACAGGATTTGAACCTGTGACCCCCTTCGGAGGGCACCCCATTAGACGGTTTCAACTGGCCGGCACCGACTTAAATCGGTGTAAGTCGTTGCTGGGAAAGGGTTTGGTCGAAATGTGCTCGCCCTACTGAAAACGGTTAAGCCCACATAACAACTTGGATTTTGGGCACAGAGTGAGAATTTCGGGGTGCCCGAATATGACCTTTGGTTACTGAGGCCATGGAGGGCTATACGGAGTCGGCCGGCACAACTAGCGGTACTATCGTCTTCAAGCTAAATGGCATTTCAGCGCCTGCTAAGTCCAGTCTGGCATATCGTAAAACAGCCCTGCAGCTGTGATAAGGCGGCGGAAAACCAATCGTTTAGGACTTTGGAGCTCTATACGATGCTGCGCGTCCAGGCCGTCCCTGGCATGAATCAACACCCCTCCGCTGAGCAAGGGGGCATCTCTGACTTCAATTCTATGGCTAATCAAGCCCAATGGAGCATGCTTCTAGCTACCACCAGCTTCCTTGCTTATAGGAGAAGCATCAATTGGTGCAGCGTCCTGGATCTTCAAAGGCATAATCTCTTTGCCATCCTCCCAGGAGCCATTGAAGCGATGCTCCTTTGTGTCTCCTAATGCGTATTCACAATCGACATTCCCATACGCACAGCTACGCAGAGCGTCGAATACTTTCCAGCAAAAATTATAGTCATATGCATCAGCCGCGCCGGGTTCAGCCTTGCACACGCCGTGGCCAGATCCGAGTTCAGGGTTGCCGTGAGTATCGGTATAGATCAGTACAAGGTCCTTGTTCTCTATAGGAATGTGATTAAGCAAGGGAAATATGGCATTACAACTATTTGCTGGGTTTGCTGCGATCACGCCAGTCTGGCTGGAATGGCACTGGAACAAAGTTGTAGTAGGGATGCCTGCTAGGCTGTTATCGAGGGCTGGCTCTCCGGGCCCAGCAAACCCCCCATCGTGTGGATCGTCTAGAAAAATCGACAGTGGCTTGGGAAGACCTAACGAATCCCATCTGTTGGCGATATTAGAAGTGAGAATCCCGCCAAAAGAAAAACCGAAATAGCTCGTTCTATCTAAATCTGGCCAAACACGGCTTGAGTCGGCCTGAAGGAATGCAATTGCGTCCTTAATGCCAGTTACAGCAGATGCCATGCAAGGCTCAATATAGAGTGGCCCTTGGCATGGGACTGCAGATGCAGTTTGCCAGCGAGGATAGATGACGACGTTCCCTTGGCGAACAGTGTGCCAAATAAACTCTCGTAGTGACTGATAACCCGCGAACTCGAAATAGCCATGCAGCATTATCACTAAAGGTGCGCTGACAGGCATGGGCTCGACTGGCTCAAATACATACCATGCGTCAGAGCCACTGCCTCCCTCGCTCACTCGAACGTCAATGCTCTTGTAATCGCTACCTCCTGGGCCGTGAGCCGGCTGCGTAGATTGCGCTAGGCTGCTCTTTCGTTGCGGGAGATGTGCTAATGGAACGCGAGTGAGATCGAGAGCTAATTGAGTAAAAGCGACTGTCTGTCTATGCATTAAATCGAAGTCGACAAACTCGATAGTATCGATGCCCCAGTTCAGTAAATATGCAGGCCGTGTAATGTAGTTAATTACCGGAATGTTACTGGTTCCCCATAAATACTGCCCCATATACGGCCAAGTCGCATCGCGGGGGTTGGCGGGAGGCATGAAATACGTGGGTGAGGCATCCGCATTTTGTGCCCAGTTTTGTGAAAGGTCTTGTAGCACTGCATTTTGAGGCATAAACATTGTGCCTGGCTCATGCTTTCCTGTTGCAAAAAACTGCCCTTGGCCGTCTGGTAGCCACTCTTTAAGCCCAAGATGCTCCAGAGTTATAACGGCTGCAATACGATCAAGAAGGCCATCTCTTTTATGTTGGCGAAGATATCCCTGTATGCCCTTGCTGCCAGCGAAATGTCCACTAGACAACACGATCGTAATGCTGCGCTCTAGCTCTTCCTGAGGTAGTCGTGTCAGGTATTGTGCGATATCGACGATGGCATTGGGGCCATTGCCCTCAGCACCATTGGTGCCCCCTGTATGGCTACTGATAACGACAAGCTCATCACTAGCTCCAGGAATGGTACCGATGAGATTTCTTGTGTTTATGGTCTCGACTATTGCGTCAAGAGTCAGGGTCACCGAGCCATCACTTTCAGCGAGATCTCGTAATTGTTGTCCCGCTATAGCATCAACATACACGCCAGGCATCCCACGGACATGGTCATCATTCGGAATGAAGAGCTTTGCGAACTGCGAACTATGTGCTTGATCGTAAGTAGCTACAATCCCGCGAACTCCTATTAGCTCCAGTCCATCCATTAGTTCTAAAAAAGGTCCTATCCCTAGATATGTTCGCTCGTAGGGGTCATCAGGTTTAACTGTGCCCGATGGATCGTAGACACTGACTGCTTTGTTAAGAAAGGAGTCAGCTGTCATTTGAATGCTTGGGAAGTCGACCAGTACAATTTTCCCAGCTAGGTTCGGAGCAAGCGACATGAGGACCGCTACAGGGTTTGAGGCAGTCACGATACTTTGGAATTGTTGTGGTGTGAGATAGGCGAGCTCTGCGGTGATCCCAGCCTCAGGCGTACTGCCTGATTGCGGTATAAAAGCAGCGGTGTCAATCAACCCAAAATCGCCTTGCGCTGTTTGAGTCGACAGACTCCAAGTTTTAGCCGTCCAACGCAACATCTCCACCTCTTCGAACTGAATGTCTTTCACTCCGGCTTGGCGTAGCCGCTCATGCAGTACGTCGATGTAAGCGGCCTGTCCAAGTGAGGCTTCTGCACGTAGCCCCACTTTGTCTAGAGACCTGTGCCACTCGCGCATTAAACTGCTGGGTAGGAACTCAGATTGGTCCACGGTTGTTGCCGCAGTTGAGGGAAGGGCCGTCGTAGGCCAGGCATTCTGAGGAGCGCCCTCCGAGTTGAGATCTGAATCGCTGCCCCTGCAAGCGACTAAGACAATCGATGCTATAAATAAAATGAGGATCCGTACAATGCCCTTTGTTTTCTGGAAGATATTATTGATCATCACCGAAAACTCCTTTTAGAACTTGTCGTTGTTGTTATCGTGCTTCCTGCGAGATTTATTCGGGACAGCCACTAGTTCAGTGTGTGCTGTAATTGCGAATGCGCTGAGAGCACTGAAGGAATGCGATCAATGTTTAACGTTGGACACGAAAAGAGCCAAGAACCACTATTTAAGGCTACTTACATCTAGAGCGTGTCCAAACTGAGCCTAGCAGGGGGGCGCGCTGGGGCAACTGATAAAATGACAGTGAATGTTGTGGATGCTCACAATCTCCCCCTGAGTAGATTTTCACCTGTTGAAGTTATTTAGCTACGCGGCCTCAATTTGCTCCATAACCCCCATACTCTGCCCCTGCTTGCTCTCCCACAGCTTCTGTGTCTATCATGCGTGAAGTGACCGCATCGGGGATTCCAGTGCAAAAACAAAAAAATATCGGTGTCACTGTTGGGGCTAATATTACATCAGCAAAGACCCCACCTCGTATATCTAAGCCACTACGTCTGTTATTCGAAAAGATGGCGATTGACATTGATATTCATATCGATGCCATGATTTGTGCGATCCGCGAGGAAGTGCCTGCATATGGTGCGATTACAGATCCAGGCCTCATAGATGAGGTGCGCTCCATGACGCGAATCAATTTGGAGGTTTGGCACCGTACCCTGCTCGACGAGCGTGCACCAACGGAAGAGGATCTCGCCCCGGTGTCAGCTTTCGCGTGCCGCCGGTACCACCAAGGAGTGCCACTCACGGACCTGCTGCACTCGTTTCGTGTGGGCGCGACTGTTGCTTGGCAGCAGATTCTGCTTCTCCTCGCTGATGATGAAAGAATACTCGCCGAGATGTTGATGAAGGTCTCCCCTTACCTGCTCCAGCATACTGACCATCTAGGCCAGGCACTTAGCTCTAGCTATATAAGTGAAGCCCATCGAAACCTTCAGTGGCGTGATCGCAGGCACCAAGAACTTTGCGCTCTTATTCTCGATAGCCCGGATGACACCAAGCGTTTTCAAACATTAACAAATGAATTGCAGATTGACCCCAACGGCCGCCGTGCAGCACTTGTGATAGAGCCAAGTAGCGTAGCTGACAGGGGTGCTTTTGAGCGGCAGATAGAAGAGCTGCAGCAGAAAGTTTCGGAACACCTTCACCTCGGACAAGAGGCGCCGCACACTTATCGCGAGGGCCGCCTTATATTGTGGGTTCCTATATCGGTGGGCACAAAACCGGTACTGGAAGAGCAGGCTCTGGCGATAGAGTGTTGCCGCCTAACTCGAGTTCTGTCGACAAAGATTCGCTCTATCGGTCTAGGACTATTCCGGAGTGAAGCTTTAGGGTGGCACGCTAGTGCTGAGCAGGCCTTAAGTGCATTAGAGTGGGGGTGTCGCAAAACTGGAAGCGACGACGTTCGGGTCTTTAAGTTTACGGACGTAATTCTTCAGGATGCAGTAGTTTGCCACCGTGCCTGCGTTGGATACTTTGATGAACTACTTGGCGTTCTAGCGGACGAGCCTATTCTGGTGGTGACGTTAAAAACATGGCTTTCAACGCCCGGTTTGACACGAAAAAAAGCTGCAGCAACACTGAATATCCACCCAAATACTCTCAACTATCGCCTCCAAAAAATCGAACAGAAACTGGGTGCAAACCTATCTGACTTGTCATGGCTTGCCCGACTTTTTGTTGCATTTCGGCTGCGCGACCGAGGCTGAGGCCTATAGCTATGTTGGTCGCCTGACCGCGCTCTGGCCTCTAGCTCGAATGGGTGCATGCGTATCTTTAGTTTTTTCGCGAGCCATAGTCATTTTCTTAATGGCGCTACCTAATAAAATTTTTCCGTAGCTCGTTGTGATTGTGCACAACATCTCCTGTTGTTTTATCAATTGCCCCTTTGTTCCCGGCTGCTACTCTCGAAGTTGAATGTTGCTCTAAAGGGTATTGGTGCTGTTACGACTTATTGCGCTGATAGGCTAGGGTTATTTTATTGAAAAATGCATGCCTTGAGCGAGATGTAGATAACAAATATAAATAAAGAGGGATGGATAATGAGATTTAGAAATAACAAAAAGGACCGAGTGAGATTTTTAGGGATTGGCTTTTTAAGCCTATTTTTTTTGGTTGGTTGCAATGGAAGTAGTTCGAACAATAATTCTAAGGAAAACATTGAAGAGGCCCCTGAAGAAGTGGCATGTGATGTAATCATTGACGAGTCAAAATTCGCTGACGAAGGGCAGCTTAAAGCCCTAATGGCGCAAGTGGTTCAGTATGGGGATCTCCGTTCAACTGCAAGCGAAGCGCATGAGAGTGCGATTGATTGGATTGAGTCTGAGATAGGTAGAATTGGTGGTTTTGAAATCCGGTCGGATGAGTTTGAGATACAGCGCTGGCAACCAACTCCCGCTGACCCAAGCGGTCTTGGCCGTAGCCTTGAGTTGGCTGGTAAGCTGGAAATAGAAGGCCAATTAATACCGGTAGTCGGGGCTGTGCCCTACGCTCTTGGAACAGGTGAGCAAGGCAGTACAGGTGAATTGATTTATTTACCTCGAAATCAAGCGATTACTGCAGCACATGCAGGCAAGGTTATCTTGCGAGACTTTCCAACCGCGGCTAATGATCCAGCATCAGCGCCCCCATTTTCCCACCTAATGGCTAGTGCAAGTTATATGGCCCCAGACATGTATGCCCGGCTCCCGTTATTGTATGAGCGGCCTTTTTTGGGGGCGTTACAGATTCATTCGGACCTGATTGCTGCTGGGAAAGTAGGTGCAGGGGCAGTCATTTTCGCTTTTGACGTTCCACGGGAACAAGTGTCTGGCTACTTTGATCCTCATTTAGGTATTCATTTCCGCCTGCCGGCAATTTTTGTTGGAATTGATGAGCGAGCGGAGCTTATGGATGCTATAGCCGCGGGGCATGACGCTACAGTGGCAGTGTTGGCAGAGCGCGATGCGGCAATGACTCGCAACCTTATTGCTACGTTGCCAGGGCAGAGTGATGAGCGGATAGTGCTTTTCACCAACACTGACGGAAATACTTGGGTTCAGGATAATGGCATCGCAGCAATGTTAGCGCTTGCCGACTATTTTGCTCGTCAGCCAGCCAAATGTCGCCCTCGTACGCTTGAGTTTGCTTTCAACTCAGCGCACTTGCACGATTCACAGGATGGGACTATACGGTACGGGAGAGAGCTTAATCGGGAATTTGACGAAGGGTCGGTCGCTTTTACGTTTGCGATTGAGCACCTTGGCACCAAGGAAATTCTTGCGAAACCGAGAGCTAATGGTAAACCTGGACGCGAGCTATATTTCACTGGCAAAGCGGAACCAACCGTTTGGTTCGCACCTGAGGACCATCCACTAATGACCGATACGGCAATCGGTGCGCTTCTGGACCGAGAAGTGGCTGGGATGTCAATTCTCAGCGGCTTTGGTGGGCCTGGGAATCATACTCCAATGCGCTGCAACTTCGGCGGCATGGGCTCCATCACTCACGCATACCTAGTTCCCACTATGGGGCTGATTGCGGGGCCATGGTCTCTATGGGCCCCTAATTACGGAGCGGATGCGGTCGATTTTTCGCTGATGCGTGACTTGGTGCTTGCAATAGGAGATTCTGTCATGACTCTCAATAGCCATACAAGTGAGGAAATTGCAGGGCCTTACAAAGAATGGCGTGATTTGAGGGAGCAAGGGGGCCGCACCTGTTGGCAGCCAGATTACAAGTCAGAAGATGCGCCGCTTTAGGAAGCTTAGCGAATAGACTTTTATACGAGGCGCGACCTAAAACTTGGGGCCTCGGGATATAACGATACTAAGCCGCCCAGCAATTCGTTGTCGGGTGGTTTAGTGTAGTGGTCAACTAATCCCCCGGCGGTATTTTAAGGCACTTCCTCGAAATGCCGTTGTTGAATGTATGAGGTCGTTGCCAATTGCAGTAGCCCGTCAGATAGCCACCAACATCTTTCTTGGCCTCGGGTAATTTTTGATATCCCAGGGCTGGTATCTCCTCAGTTTTCAGGCTTCGGAACAGCCTCTCCATTGGCGCGTTATCCCAACAGTTGCCGCAGTGACTCATGCTTTGAGTCATTCGATAGCGCCAAAGTCGCTGACGTCCTTTGCGGCTGGCATGCTGGCTTTCTTATTCCGAGTGGAATATAACTCTCTCCGGCCGACGACAACCCCCCTGCCTCACTGAGCAAGCCTTTGATTGTCCGGCTGCCGGCTTATTAGTGGACAGATGGCTCACCTGACTCTTCAGGTCCAGACTCTCAGCATCCACGCGGTTCCGTCGTTGGCGGTATTCGTAGTAACTGGAGCGATTGACATAAAACGCATTACAGATCATTTTAGTTGGCATTTGCTCAGTTAACTGATCTGTCAGCCCGTACGATCCATCTCGTCTGACATCAAGAGAGCGGTAGCCTATTTTGTATGTCTTTCTCCTGCTCAAGGGGTTTGTAGCGGGCTTCCAGTTCATGAATGCGGTACCTCTCCGGGGTGAATTCTTTGCCATTCAGTGTGACACCGTCACGCTTCTCTGACAGTTGGTTAACCCAGCGTCGAATAGCGCTTTCACCAATCTCCAAGGGCACACTCGCCCGCGGAATTGTGTAACCTCGATCCAGCAGCAAGCTAGCTGTTTTCTGTTTGAATTCAGGAGAAAAGAACGTCGCTTTCTGGTCATCAGACACCTCATTTATGGTGGCGATATTTCCGCCTACGTTGGTGACCGGAGTCATCGACCACTACATAATGGCTGTGTGCGAGCGCAGCGACTTGCCTACCAAGGGAACGGTAGTCGATGTCTGATGGTGGTAAGGAACGCGCCACCCATTAAACTAATTAACAGCTTATAGAAAGCTGATATAATAATATGATAGTGTAGGTTTTAAGATCGAAATAAATGCGACTCTAAGTGGTTTTAATGAGTTTTATGTCATTTGTGGAGATGGTGACCAGTTGTTTTTTAAAAGTTTGTTTTCTGTTATTTGTGTTGGTGAAAAATTAAAATCAATATTAAACATTGAGTTGATACTTAATTATGACTCTTGATAAATCAGCGCTGCCACTATACAAAAAGCTATACAAAGAGATTAAAAAAAATATAGAAAGTAGGACTTGGGAAGAAGGTGAGAAAATCCCATCGGAAAAAGAGCTTTGTGAAAAATATAATGTTAGTAGGATCACGGTTAGACGCTCTATTAGTATGCTGGAGTCCGATGGCTTAATTAAGACAGTGAAAGGGGCTGGAAGCTTTGCTCAAAAAATAAAGTACGATCAGACTCTATCTAAAATGGTAAGTTTCAATAAAACCCTTACTGAAAAAGGAGTTAAAGGATCTACAAAAGTAGGGAGAGTAGATTCTATTTTTGCAGGTTTTTTAATTGGTGGGCTATTAAACCTATCAGCTGAAGAGTCGGTTTTGAAATTGACTCTAATAGGAGAGGGTGATGGCAATCCAATAGTGCAATACGAAAGTTATTTTCCTTTATCACTTGGATTTAAAGTTTCTGAAAAAGCTAAAGAGTTCGAGAAAAGAAAACAAGCGTTCTCTACTATTGATTTATATAAAGAAATAGAAGGAAATAGGCCGAACCGGATTAAGCAAACATTAGAGGCCACTGTTTCAGATGAAAATTTGTCACGCTCTCTTAAAGTAAAAGAAGGCACCCCAATTTTAATGGTCACTTCTGTAATTTACTTTAATGAGACCCCTTTAGAATATCGTGTGGCATGCTACTTAGGTGCGGAATATAAATTTTCTACTGAAAGAACTCTCCAGGATGCTTACAGTTGAAAGCTTGGCCAGCTCTGGTTCTTCGTGATTGGAATTGATCTTCAAGCGGTTCGGGCTGGCCCCACTTCCGTAAGCCAATAAATTCGTACCTTTTTTGCGCGTACGGTCGAGCCACGCTGATTCCTTGGTCGCAGCAGGAAAGTTATCGATCGCCTGCGCTCAGATCTTTGAACTGTAAGTTCTGTAAACACCCTTAAATTGACCGGTCGGCACTATCAGTGCCGAAACCCTATGTGTCTGCGTAGTTGTGTGTCACAGCAATGCCGTCCTGACATATAGAAGTTGACCAAGCTGCATGAGAAATCGTTGACGTGATGGAGGAACCAAGCTGACCTGCTCTCCTTTAGCTTAACCGTTGTCGTAAGCAGCGGAGGAAAAGGCTCGTAAGGTAAGAGCGGAGAGGGCGGGTACAAGCGAACTATCGTTAGGGTGCCGGAATTGACAGGCGTTATCAAAACCGGGAACCACAACTAGCTCTGGGAATAGTTCGTCGGAAACCTATTTTATGGGGTGAGCCAGTATCTTGCATAGTAGCGAAAGCAGGTTATAGAAGCAGCAAAGGCTGAGGCTCCGCGAGAGCCGGTCTCGGAGTCGGTCACCCGGAGTCCGGAAAAGACGGTCATATGTTAAAGAGCTTATAGCTAACAAACGACATCTACGTTGACAGACTCTGAGAGCTGCGCCCACCAAGGCGCAACGCGCTATCATGTCTGGTATGCAAAAAAAACCGCACCGATAATCTGGTGCGGCAAGAATTGGGTTACTCACCCGTGCAGGACAATATTTACAGACCGGTCAGAACTTGAGTCGCCCCCCGATTAGTACAGTGTCAATATCCTTAAAGTCCGCACCAGCACGATCCAGCGAGTGGTTGTTGTAGCCAGCATAGGCTTCAAACCACTTGATCGGGGTAAAGACATAGCCAACCCCCACGGTTTCCGCAGAGTCGCCCTTCTCAACGCGGTCTTCTGTTTTCATAAAGTGGATATCAAACGCATGCTTGCCGACTTTATAGCCTACCTTGGCGAGGTAAAAATCAGCATCCGGATTAGCCGGGTCATCGTCACTGGTGGTTGAATAGGCTCCCGTGAGGTTGATACCCGTGTCATGCAACCACGACAGTGAGCCCCCAAGGGTTTCAAAATCGTCAGCTACGCCGCCTACATTCCTGACTGAATAACCCAGAGCGCCTTCAAATTTCCCGCCGAGCTGACCCGAAAACCTGACGCCAACTTCGGTCACATTGTCCTCACCCCTAATGCCCTGGCTTATCACTGGTTTAAAGGCGCCCAAAGCGGGTGGATCATACCTTACACGGCTATAGCGGCTCTCGAAGTCCTGGTCACTCATTGCGGCCCCGAGCCCGACCCGCGTATTGGTGGCCGCGTCAAGAAAATCCAGACTGCCACCCACCAGCGCGGGATTGGTCCAGGAAATAACACCTGTGCCAGACAGATCCCGTTCGATATTTCCGTTCGCTGCCCCATCACCTTGACCGAGCGATACTTTACCAAAGTCGCCTGAAACAAATATGTTCAGGTGACGCTCTTTAAATTCGCCACTTATTGATCGTTCTTCGAGAGACACTTTACTAGAGGGGTTCTGCTGGTACCCCAGTTCCACATGGGCGCCGATTGTTAGATCTGTGCCATCCAAATTGCCTTTCAGTTTGGCTCCGATCCGGCTCCCACTGTTGTCGTTATCGACAATGAAGTGCTCACTGCCATCACCGCTGTCTCCATACATAAGGCCATAGTTTAATTGGCCAAAGACATCAACAACGATGTCCGAAACAGGTGCTTCACTTAAAATATTCGGCACTTTTGACTGCGCAACCGCAACGGGAGCGGAGAAGCCGCAGACAATCAATGCAATACAAGATACTAGGCTTTTTGTGTTCTCGTTTTTCATTTTAATATTTCTCTTTTAATGGTAATTTTTTATTTTCGTTAAGATAATAGTTGTTATCTACGTACTTGTGGTAAATAATTAATTGTTGTTTTTAATATCAAATTTCAACCCATGTTCTTTTGAAATATAAATATGAAGTAGTCCAACAAATACAGCGAATGTGGCAACGTACATGCTAATACTCTTCAAGTACAGTGTGTAGCTTGAAAGAGCAGCTGCAGTCTCCCCGCCTATTGTTAAAGCGATAATAAACATAACTCCAATCAAAAAGGCGAGAAAGAGCGTAAGTGCACACAAGACTGAGAATAAAAATAGGAGTTTTTTCATTGTTCTTTCCTTTATAAAAATATAATTGGCAGGATTCCGGCAACAAGAATCATAGTCATTAGGAGGTGTGATGCTATCCACACTAGAGCCAACTTACATGTCATTATGAAATCCGATTTAGCTATGCCCATAGCGACAAAAAGTCCAAGGGCAAGTGGAGGAGTCATACCTTCCATTGCACCTGTCATAGCTGGCAGCATAATTGCTAATTGCAAAGGATCTCCTCCAAGCGCACCAAAAACACTAATCATTGATCCACCGAGAATAGCGACTTGTGCGGACCCTGGAAGAACCATGCCGAGTATGCAAAAGAATAGTGGAAGGATTATAACCAGTGCACCGACACTGAGATCTAAAGAAACAAACCAACTTTGTATCTCATCATTAGCCCCCATGCCCAAAAAAGCTTGAGAAAGCGAATAGGCCAAATAAATTGTTGCTGCAACCGGCACTATATTAGGTAGGGCGCTTCGTAGTATGGTCATTATTTCAGTAATCCCAAAGGTAGTATCTCCCTTCTTTGAGATTAAAATGGCATATGCAGCAGCAATACCAGGCGTGAACATCATTACTGATTTTGAGAAGTATCCAGCACCGTCTACCCCAAGTCGACCAATTAATATGTGATCTGGAAGGGCGGACAGCAATAAAGGTATGAATATGAAAACTGGTAACAGAAGCGCGTGCCATCCATCTCTAAAGGACTCTCTAAATGAAGGAATATCTTCTTTTGGTATGGGTTTAACATTTTCAATCTTGCATAGGATCATTAGTGTTAAAATACGTTGAAGTATGAACCATAGCCCAATTAAATATGAGGCGATAAGCCAGCTTCCCAATGTCAAATTTCCTGGGGCAAATGCATCATAAATTCCAAAAGTAAGAAATATTATTCCAGCGGGTGGTATTACGTTGCCAAGCATGCTTGCTGACATTTCTGTAGTGGCTGCCAGGTGGGGGGTAAAGCCAGACTTCTTCATTAACGGTATTGTGAATACACCTGAAGCTGCTACGTTCCCAGGTCCGGTTCCCGACAACGAAGCCATAAATGCACTTGCAGCAAGAGCTACATAACCAGCCCCTCCACTGAATTTTCCTACTAAAGCTAGTAAAATATTTACAATTTTTGATACTGCGTGGGTAGCATCAAATATTGCGGCCAAGGCTAAGAAAGCAAAAATCGTAAAGAAAAGAGAACTATTTGCAGGAAAAATCAAATAATCAAAAAAGCTAGACCACTGTCCAGTAACAGCGACTATGCCTAATAAGGATAAAGCCATTATTTCATACATTGGCCTTTTAAAGAATATAAAAAAAACTGCCACGAAGGCAATTAAGGAAAGCATTAACATTAACGCAAATGGCATAGTGGTACCTTTATTGTTTTAGATGGCTGATTTTTCGTGTTGCATTCCGTTGTTGGTGGTTTGGGTGGTTGAGCCGAATTCTTAAGTTATCCTCACAACGATATTTCCATTTTGACTAAAGGCATCAAGCTCCCTAGTGCGATGGCTGCCAGTATTTCTCATAGCGCGCTTGATGCGTTTGCACGACAGCTTAATATAACATGTCATAACAGCCTTGAATCTTCGCAAATAAAAATGCAGCTAGTCAATATAATTCATATTAAACTTAGGACTAACGATATTCCAAAATGGAATATTGGCGTAATTATTAGGGGAGGGTGCAAGTTCTGAGCTGACATGAGGGCTCGTCCAAAGCCGAGCATTAGGGCTGCGTATTGCAGGTACCATGTACACTGTTCCCTGTAGCGCTGGGGAACAAAGCACCTTGCGCAAGGTGTGTTTTGCGGTGGTTGGTCGTCAGCTTGGCTCATTCTTCCAGGTAAGATTTTTCAATCCTTATGCGCGCTCGCCACTGCTGGATCTGGTTGGCATAGAATCAGGATGTTGTCCTCGGTGATTCATTTGCTCGACGAGGGGTCAGAGAGGTTTTGCGATCCGTGGGTTGCCTTGCGCCGGAGTTGCCGTAGGCTGTGGTCATGATCAAGTGCACTAGCATATTGGAGTAGGTTCATATCCACTATTCACTGTCGGTGATAGCGACCACCTAAGGATTGGCTTTTAGCAAGGGCGTGGTAGCACGGCGCTTCGAATGTGTCCGGTAATGCTTATCATTAAGCACTGTTGTAAGGGCGATCGTCCCGCCTTTAAGTTGACCTCAGGGCGCTCGGGCTCTGTCCATCGATTCAGACTGCGCCCCAGTTGTGCTTTATACGTTCAGCGTCACGTATAGGCTTCGAGCCGAGTGCTGGCGCTATGAGGCAAAGTGTCTGGACTTCATGTCTGTCTGTTTGCCCATAGCCCCTAGAGGTAAAGTTCAGGAGGAGGGGGCTAGTGCCAGAATTCGGCGGGATGCTAGTGCACTAGCAATCTGACGCCAAATGCATGCCGTTCTCTCGGGTACAGATTAGAGTGCGGCTGCACCGTTTTCGGCTGGCGTTGACTTTGCGCCTCCACGACATCAGGTGGTCGGTGCACAGGCCTGTCCCAGAACGCGCAGTGTAAATGGTTATTGCCGGCTTTGCCTTCCCCTCCTCTAAGCGCAATGGCCTATGCCCCTCGGCTGCCGCCCCAAGATCACCGCCCGCTGGTAGGCTACCAGCGCCGATCCGCTCGTGCTGTACCCTGTGCCTCTTTCAGAGTCGGCGGTTCTCAAACCAAGTTTTTCTCGCAGAATTGTTTTTTCCTGAACATGTGGGGTTGCCCTTTCTTAGATGATTAGCTTTTCCGGCCTTGTCGGGTGGTTAAAAGTCGGCAAAATAATTCACGCTTAAGAAAAGCGGAAAATTCGTTGACGCGAGCCAGAATACATGCATATACTTTAAGCCTGTTATAACAACTACAGTACAGGTGACTGAAAAATGAATAAATCTTTGAAAATTATCTGCCCTAATGGCCATCTTGGCTTTGCTCCACTAAAAACGGGAAGCTTTCATATAGGTATTGAGGCTGGTCCTGATGTGATTGCTGCAGACTCTGGCAGTGATGATATTGGTCCGGGCCCCTTAGGTAGTGATACATGTGCAAGCCCGAAAGCTTGGCAGAGGCATGATCTTGAGGAAATGCTATTAGCTTCCCGTAAGAAGAATGTGCCTATGATCATTGGCTCTGCTGGTGACACAGGTAGTAATAGTCGTGTCGACATGTACGTGGAAATGATCCATGAGATTGCCAGGGAGCACGACTTGCCTCCCTTTAAAATTGGCTGGTTTTACTCTGAAGTAAGTCATCAGTATGTGAAAGAAAAAATTCAATCTGGGTCAGTGATTGAGGGGCTTGACGATCGTCAAGCACTGGATATAGAAACACTTGAAAAAACGGAACGAATTGTTGCAATGGCAGGGGTGCACCCATTCCTAGAACTATTAAAGCAAAATTGCGATGTGATAATTGGTGGTCGTAGTTCCGACAGTGCTATTTTTGCAGCCCCGGCACTGTTTAACGGTTTCCCAAAAGCTCAATCATATTATCTAGGAAAAGTTCTTGAGTGTGCATCATTTTGTGCTGAGCCATATGGTGCTAAAGAAACCGTTCTCGGTGAAATAACGCAAGAAGATGTTTCAGTTACAGCAATGCTCCCTGAACAAAGTTGCACAGTTGCTTCTGTATCAGGACATGCTATGTATGAGCGCAGCAATCCTTTTCATGAATATGTTGCGGGTGGTCTACTGGACATGACCAACTGTCATTATGTTCAAGTGAGTGACAAAACAACAAAAGTAACTGGAATGGAATTCCAGGACGCTACAGAGTTTAGAGTGAAGTTGGAGGGGTCCGGTAAAATAGGAGAAAGGTTTGTTGGAATGGCAGGTGTAAGGGATCCTTATACTATAAAAAATATTGACAAGGTCATTGATTGGGCGCGGGATCAAGTAAAGGAAAAGTTTGGAGATAGTGGTTGGGAACTTCATTATAATGTTTTTGGAAGAGATGGGATTATGGGCGATATGGAGCCCTTAAGAAATTCTCCAGCACATGAGTTGATGGTAATTGTTCAGGGTATCGCTCCAACAAAGGAGATGGCTGAAGAGGTCGCAGTCACGGGTACTCGCCAACTTTTTTATGCAAGGCTTCCAGAAGTTAAAGGCACCGCCGGAGGGGTATCATTCATTTTTGATGAGGTTTTACCGGCAAGCGCGGCTTACACCTGGACTCTAAATCATACAATGGCCGTGGATGACCCATTGGAACTTTTCCCTACCCATACAAAGACAGTAGGTTAAAAATAAGGAGCGTCAAATGAAAACTAAAAAACTTTCAGAACTGGCAAAGACTGTTAGAAGTAAGAATGCAGGAACTGATAAGATTACGTTTGATATTATATTTAGAGAAAAGGAGGAGTACGAAAAAGTAAAATCCTCTAAAGTTATTTCAAGAGAGACTGTGGGTAAAATATTAAACATTAGCCAAGATCGCATCTCGGATTTTGTGAAATATGATCCTGCATTTGCAATAAAGTTCACAATCAAGAGGCTAAAGCCGAGCGGAAGTGCGGGAGATGGAGATATTTTCGGAGCACAACAATATGCACCATTTCTCGATATCGACGTCCCCGTATGAAAGTAGAAGTATGACCGTGTGAAGTAATTTCGAGAACATTTTGAAGTTGTTAATAGACTTCATGGACTTGCTTACAGTCCATGAAGTTAACTAACCCCTAAATCTCGAATCCAGATAATAATTGCAGCGCTTTAGAGTAATCAGGTAGAGGCTATGTGGTCTTGGTGGGCACTTCACGGACACTGCCAATCGGATCGAGTGGGTCGGTGTAGTGATCCGATGATTCGGTACATTCACGTAGGTAGCAAGAATACCACTATAAACGAGGTGTCGATGCCGAGAAAACGACTTGCCTTTACTCTTGCACTCGAGCAGGAAGCAGCTCGGCCAGGTCTGGTTCGGTGATATCACCTAAATCTGGAGCGGTCATCGATGGGGCCGCCTGGGTGATTCCTTCCAGTTCCGATCCCGGTTTGGTTGTAAAAGCTCTGGAACATACCTGGTAGCAGCGTTATCGACCGGAAAAGGTAACGTTTAATTCAGGTCAGGGAAGTCAGTATTCCAGCCGTACGTTCCGTAAGTGACTCTGGCGTCATCGAAGAATACAGAACACAAGCCGCCGTGGAAGTTGCCTGGACAACGCACCGAAGGAGAGACTGTCCCGAAGCCTGAAATCCGAATGGATACCCTCTCTGGGATATCGCAATTTGCCAGATTCTAGAAAAGATGTTGGTGGCTATTTAATAGACTGCTGCAGTCAGCAACGGCCTCATGCATTCAACGGCCGCATTTCGCCTATTGCAGCTGAGGAAAGCCTTAAAATATTGTCCGGGATTAGAACACTAAAAACCGTTGGAGATTCGATATGTCATATTCGTCAAGTTTTAACTGGGAAGATCCGCTGCTGCTGAGTCAGCAGCTGAGCACAGAAGAGCGTCAGATTAGTGATGCTGCCCGAGCATACTCTCAGCAAAAGCTTCAGCCGCGAGTGTTGAGTGCTTACCGCGAAGAGCGCTTTGACCGCGAAATTCTGTCCGAGATGGGTGAAATGGGCTTGTTGGGTGCGACAGTCTCTGAAGAGTACGGTGGGGCTGGATTGGGGCACGTAGCTTATGGCTTGATTGCCCGTGAAGTTGAGCGGGTCGATTCTGGCTACCGGTCCGCTATGAGCGTCCAGTCGTCGTTGGTGATGTATCCAATCGAAGCCTACGGTTCTGAAGAGCAAAAGCACAAGTTCCTGCCCAAGCTGGCTAGTGGCGAAATGGTGGGGTGTTTTGGGTTGACTGAGCCGGATCATGGATCTGACCCTGGCTCCATGATTACACGTGCGAAGATGGTGGATGGTGGCTATCTACTGAGTGGCCAGAAAATGTGGATTACCAATAGCCCAATTGCCGACATTGCAGTTGTATGGGCTAAGTCTGAAGCCCATGAAGGTAAGATCCGGGGTTTTATTGTAGAGCGTGGCACCAAAGGTTTCTCCACTCCTAAGATTGAGGGCAAGTTGAGTCTGCGAGCTTCAATTACTGGCGAAATAGTGCTGGACGAAGCGTTTGTTCCTGAAGAGAACTTGCTTCCCAATGTGAGCGGTCTTAAAGGCCCTTTTGGGTGTTTGAACAAGGCCCGGTTTGGTATTGCTTGGGGCTCTATGGGTGCGGCTGAATTTTGCTGGCATGCTGCCCGTCAATATACGTTGGATCGTAAGCAATTTGGCCGCCCGCTAGCAGCTAATCAGTTGGTTCAACTAAAACTTGCCAATATGCAAACGGATATCACGCTGGGGCTTCAGGCTGCCTTACAGGTAGGTCGTTTGATGGACAATGACAGTTGGGCTCCAGAAATGATTTCTATGATAAAGCGCAATAACTGTGGCAAAGCTTTGGATGTGGCTCGAGTTGCTCGCGACATGCATGGCGGTAATGGAATTGCCGACGAATTTGGCGTCATGCGACACATGCTCAACCTTGAGACAGTAAACACCTATGAAGGTACTCATGATGTGCATGCGCTGATTTTGGGTCGTGCCCAGACTGACATTCAGGCGTTTTGTTAATCATTGATATGCGATAGAGCGGGCCGTGGCCCGCTCAGGAGAATTACGATGGAGAAACCTCTAGCAGGTATCCGTGTGCTGGATCTGTCCAGAATATTGGCAGGACCTTGGTGCAGCCAGCACCTAGCAGATATGGGCGCCGAGGTGATTAAAGTTGAGCATCCAGAAGGGGGGGATGACACCCGTGGTTGGGGGCCACCTTATCTGGAGGGCACACAGGAAGCCGCCTATTACCTGTCCGCGAATAGGGGTAAGCGCTCCATCACTGTGGATATAGCGCAACCGGAAGGCCAGGCTCTAATTCGAGAGATAGTTACACATTGTGATGTGGTCCTTGAGAATTTTAAGGTCGGGGGGCTTAAACGCTACGGCTTGGATTACGACAGCCTTAAAACAGTTAAGCCAGACCTCGTTTATTGCTCAATCACGGGGTTCGGGCAGAGCGGGCCATACTCTAAGCGGGCAGGTTATGACTTCCTTCTTCAGGGTATGGGGGGGTTGATGGATATCACCGGCCGACCGGATGAGGAGCCTGGAGGAGAGCCAGTGAAGGTAGGTGTGGCGGTGGTGGATCTATTCACAGGCATGTACGCAACTACATCAATACTTTCTGCATTAATAGGTCGCAGCAGGACTGGTGAAGGAGCGTGGATTGATGTCGCGTTAATGGATGTTCAAGTTAGTATGCTCGCGAATCAGGCTATGAATTACCTGACCTCGGGACAGTCGCCACAGCGTATGGGTAATTCACATCCCAACATCGTTCCTTACCAAGCCTTTAGTACCGCTGATGGTCACATTATTTTGGCGGTTGGTAATGATGGCCAGTTCCGGCGCTTTTGTAAGGTGGCGGGTGTGCCCGACTTAGCCTTAGATAAGAGGTTTGCTAGCAACCGAAGTCGAGTACAAAACCGTAAGCTACTCGTATCTAACATTGAGAGCCTAATTCGAGCTAAGCCAACACTCTTTTGGCTTGAGGCTTTAGAGCGCGAAGGAGTGCCTTGTGGGCCGATCAATTCGATTGAGCAAGTGTTTGCTGATCCGCAAGTGCAGCACCGAGGGTTGAAGGTGGCCATGCCGCATGAGGAAGCTGGCGAAGTGAATTTAGTGAGTAATCCAGTCCGTTTCAATAATAATCCTATGAATGCTGACACGCCTCCCCCAAGATTGGGCGAACACACCGAGAGCGTGTTGTCGGAGCTTTTTCCTGATCGTAAGGGCTTTCTAGATAGCCTACGAAACAAAGGCGTTATTCTGTAAGGCTGTTTGTAGTGGTCAACTAATCCCGGGCAGTATTTTAAGTTATTCTTCCGCAACTCTGGGTGGCCCTAAAACAGGGCCACGATCAGGTCAATCGTTTGTTGAGCCATACCAAAAAAAGCCTTACGGTCCGCAACAAACGGGTAAAGCTCATGCCCTATTGAACGCCTTCGAAAAGGGTTTCTGATGTTGATGGAAGCGCACATGACCCGCAGAGTTGAGTCTGCGCCTAGCTTGTGAAAAGGCGGGAGTGATATAGCCCCAGTTGGAGGTTCGCGAGAAGTAGATAACATAGTCAATGTTGGCCTCTCGCCACTTATTCTCGACGAACACGTTATCATCGCCACTTTCAAGAGACTTCACTTGTATGCGGTAGTAGTGGTTGTCGTCAGCCACAACAAGATCGGTTTTCCGGTCATGGTCTGTAACTGGCATAAACACTTCCCAGCCATCAGCCGTAAACCAGCTAGCGGCTAGGTTTTCGTATGAAATTTGCTTGTAGTGTCGGTAAGCGGGAGCAGTACGCTGTGCGTTTTTGATGGGCATGGTGGCACCTATAAATTGATGCCGTATGTCGGGCTATGGCTCCCCGAATACGAACCGGACCACCCTAAAGGTTGATCCCCAATTTACAATCACCATGCAGCTATCACTGACATCTAGCGACAAAGGCTGCCAGCCTCGAAGAACCCCGAACGGGATATCTTTCGTGAATGCCACTATCAGACCCTAAAGGCCGTGATCAATTTGAATTTGGAATTTATCAGCGATAGGGGGTAGCGTCAATCCATGCATCGCACAGAATGCTGGTGGTCAAGGCAATCATTGCATTGCTGTAACTGAACTTGGGAGTCTATCCAACAAATTGACTGTCGCCAGGCCGAAGTGAAAACGTCCCTGCTTTCGCTGTACTGCTGAACAGAGTTTTCCGCCTGTTGGTATCTTGCCAGTTGCAGCTGAGGAAAAGTATTAAAATACTATCCGGGATTAGTTGAGCACTACATTATCCGTTTTGAATGGTAGGTTATAAGAGGCTTTACTTCGAAGTCATCTCACAGCTAAGACCGATAAGAGCAAACTCTCCCCGCTAGACCTACCACTAGGTGACCGGCAAAGGTCGCTGGTGCCAGCCTGACACTCCCTTAGATCGGTAAGTTCTGCAGGTGTATTGTGTAAGCTGTTGTTTTAAATTAATTATTTATGGTTCGCCCGCTACGCCAGCCACGGGGTGTTCAGTAAACGTCGCAGGAGCCAGTCTGACAGTCCCCCAGTTGGTAGGTTCTGCGGGAAAGACTCTGTAGTTCATTGTTTTTAATCGATTTGTTCGATTTTCGCTAGGTTTTAAAGAGGCGTTGTCTAGAAATCACCCCCCTGCGACTGCCAATGGAGAGCAAACTCTCCCCGCATAACCTACCACTTCAGCGTGGTAGGTTATGCGAGGAGGAATCTGTAGTTAATTGTTTTTCATCGACTTATTGGGTTTTTCGGTAGGTTTGAAGGGGCGTGGCCTCGAGATCATCCCCCTGCGACTGCCAATGAAGAGCAAACTCTCCCCGCTAGACCTACCACTAGGGGACCGCAAATGTCGCTGGTGCCGGTCTATAGTCCCTTCGGTTGGTAGGTTATGCGGGAAGGAATCTATAATTTATTGTTTTTTATCGACTTACTAGTGATTCACCCGCTAGACCTACCACACGGTGACCAATTGAAATCTTTAGTGCCAGCCCGACCGTCTCTTTGGTAGGCAGGTCTATCGGGGAGATGAAGCGGCACCTTCTTGTTTTGACGAACCTTTTATAATTTGTCTCATAAAAAGCAATTACGGCACAGCTGATATCGCAAGATTTTTTTGCTGATCATGGTCGTTAATAGCAGTGCCTGGGAAGACGATCCCCGTCCTTCGGAGGGTTGCCCATTTAACGGTTGCCACTGCTAGCATCGCGTTAAATCGTTGCTGCACAAAGGGCGTAGTGTAGTGAATCATTTGACATGCTCCCCTCTAACTTCCTTGCTTGTGCCGGGTTGCCTATACTCTATAAGTGAAAAGGAAAACGGAAAAAGAACAGAGCTTTAAGGGTGAAGCATATGGCAAGTTTGAGAGAACAGAGCCCCGTTGACACAGTAGTTCCTATGCAGTCCGGCCCGACGCTTACGGCTACGCACAGCACCGCAGGCCTTCGTTGGCTATTTGAACGCAAAGGACTCTGGGGATTGACCATGAGCGATCTCGGGCGTTTGTTAGGCGGCATCAGCCTGCGGACTCTTGGCGACTGGAAACACCGAGTAAACAGCGGAGCGACTGTTGAAGTGTCCCGGGATGTGAATGACCGGATCAGTTTGCTCTTGGGTATCCACAAGGGGCTAACTCGAATCACTCCGTCAGGGCATGAAAGCATGGCCTATGAGTGGTTTCAGAAGCCCATTGATCTGATGGGGTTGCAGGGGAGCTCAATCCGCGACTATTTGATTAAACAAGGCTCGATGGACGCCCTTTACTATATTCGACGGAACCTGGATGCAATGCACAGCTAGCCTCACCCTAGAGACTTATGCATCGTCAAACGATGCACCGATTTATTGGAGGCCCAAGTGAATATCAAGCGAATGCAAGAAAAAGAACTGCTCGAAGGCCTAGATGCTGATAAAGCTCACGCTGACGAACTAGCCATTCCACTGCCCAAAGAGCTTGAGCCACTGGAGCGCTTGAAAGGCTCAGTGAAGCGCTATGATCAGCCGTTTGAGTCGGTCTGGGATGACCCGGAAGAAAGAGCCACAGGCGATGTCCCGAAAGGCCTGAACCATTCCGAGGAGGAGTAGGTTTGGGAGTGTGTTTTAGACATTCTGACGGCTGAGAGGTAGTGGCAAAGCTGCTTCTACAGCATCACGGGCAAGGGTCAAACGGAGAGCCACGTGACAAGAGTGAACTGGATATTAATTGTTAATTAATAAAATAATAAAGGAAAAACAATAAGATAGAATTTCGTGCAAAAAAAGCCCTCACCGTAAGTTCTGTGCATACGACCTTTAGACGTCTCACAGAAGGAGGGCAAATGGCCTCAAATATACTCCCGTTCCGTTTCGAAAATACCATACTCCCGATAGGCGACATTCCCGAGCTCCACGATAATCTCCAAAGCATCAGAAAAAAATACCGCCTCCACCCATTGGCACAACCGAGCCCGTCGGACATTCACCTGCCGCACTTCATCGACATGCTGAGAGTTTTTCCAATCTACGTGCATAGGTATCGTAAAAACTATCGATGCGTTGGAAATGTGCGCGCGTGGGAGCTTTGTCGTGCGTGGTTGTCACCCGATCAAAAGGTGCCGGTCAGCCTCATACACGGGCGATTTAAGTCGGAGTATTGGAGCCGGAATTATCTACTCGAAACTTACTATCCGAATGTAGTTTACGGTCTTCCTGCAGAAGACAGCATAAGTCTCCACAGTATTTTGCGCGAGTGGAGCAGCGATTTGGAGTTGCCGCCTCCTTTCCCTTCAAAAGCAGCCTATCGTCGAACCATGCGATTTGGAAAAGGGAGGGCGACCCATGGCTAAAACGGCACTCGTGTGGCTTGCGCCCAAAGACAGTAGACCTCAACAGATATTCATCGCAAAAGCAGAAGAGGCAGGCTATTCGGCAGCGCTTGTCAGGAATTTCTTCTATCAGATTAATGCCCATCCACAGCTATTGGCCTTCGTCCAAATCAGCAGAAATCTGGTCGAGATACTTAGGTTTCCCAGTGAAGAGTGGCTATCTAATGAAGAGGGCACCAATTTTGGGCTGTGGCAATCTCTGTGTCTGTGGGTCGCTGAAAATGTCGAAGGTTTAGTTAAGGCCATCGGGCCATCCTTTGATGAACGGCCTAGACGGCCTAGACACAACCCGCTGTTGAGAAAAGGCGTTACGAGGCACCCTCTGTATTGCGCCTTGTGGAATCGTCAGGAAAACCCCGAATTACAGCCTCGATACTCAGCACTGCAGGCTCAAGCTCTTTGTGCGCACGCTCGTGTGGTACGAGAAACCCATTTGCGAGAGGAATACGAAAAGTACGATGGCGATAGTCCGCTGCTTGATTCACCGAAAAGTGCCCACGCAATGGGACTTGCGCTACGGGATTTGAGTCACGGTGTTGCAGAGGAAGAGCTCATGGCCACTGAGCCCTTTATGCTTCCCTCGAAGTTCGGACGAGAGGTTCGGGCGTGCCTACGGAACATCAATCCAGTCTCACATTCTGGAGATATACGTCAGATTGATAGAGCTAAAGAAAGGCGGCAAACCGGGCTGCGATCTTTTGTTTACTTCATTGAGCGTGCTTACGGGACAAAGTCTTGGGTGTCCAGGGAAAGCTATGATCGCGAGGGTGGCGGAGGTGGCGAAGGTGAACCAGGCTATGTTGACTTTCAGGCAATTGTTGATGGTTCATCCGTAGATACCGGAGGCGGTACTTCCGATTGGTACGTGCCAGCATTTCCCCCTCAAGGCTTGGTGGCGAATCGTTTGAAGCATGATGAGCCGCCCTTTGATGACGGGCAGGGTATCTACTTTTTCTCAGAGCCTCTAGGCGCCAATGAAAAAGGAGACACAAACCCACCCACGAACCCTGCTTTGCTCTTTCTGAGAGCAAGAAATCAATCTCGTCATATCGCAATGGCCAATCAGCACCTTCCTTGGCGATACCAGTCTTTGACTGACCAAGAGATTCATAACGTAGTAACCCAAGCGAACTGTTATCTAAAAGCAGAATCGTTCACCAGGGGATCGACTGCGGATAGAGCGCGCTGTGAACTCGCGTTATTAGTTCTCATTGTTTTGTGGACAGGCGCCTCGTGGGAGAAAGCATGGGATCTTCGTGTTCAACCAGTCAGCTCTAACAGGCGTAGTCATGCTCCTCTGTGCTTAGTGACCTCCACCGGCGAAAGCCGTTGGCGAGTCAAGGCAACATTTCCTGAATATAAATCGCTGCTTAGAGTGCCAGATGAGGTTGTCAGGCCCCAAGTAGAGCATGTTCTTCTGCCAGATCTGAGCGGAATCGGTGACTCTGTGATGCAATTACTTAAAGACCGAGGCCTGAGACCATCCCCGAAAACAAAGCTTTTCACGTACCCCATTAAGCAATACAAAAGAGCTTTCAGAAATTTTGTACAGCAGGCTGGGGAGTCGGAGCGCGTGACGTGGGGTCGCTGGGAAAAGGTTATGTTTGATGCGATTACGGCTGAAACCGGAGATGTCGTGGATGCGGTAGCGATAACTGGCCAGCCACACGTTCTTGCCCAAACTAAATGCTACTACTACACCCCAAGGGAAGGGGATCTGTTTGATACCTACGTTCAAACTGCGCTAAATCTGGCGGAGCATGCGGAACTGGAGTTAGATAGCAATTTCGAAAGGCATCTCAAAGGGGCAAAGCATTTGGCCTCTTATGTGGGGAGTCGAGCGTGTGCCTCGAAGGAGGCGGTTGTTAAAGCTGTGGCTGACTTGAAATGCCGGCTCCGCTCCGCTCGAACCTATTCTGGATGGGCTGATTTTGCCCTCTACCACAACATCTATACGTTCTATACGGTCCAGATGCTCGCCTTTGCTACAGGATACCGCGCGGTAAAAACGCCATTCCTTGTGCTTGACGAAGTGAATGAGCATTTGTGCGTCACGGTGATCGCCGACAAAGATGATGAGCATAAGCGAAAGACCCGTCTGAGCTATTTACCAGGCGCCGTTTGCCGACAATTGGAACATTACGAACGGCACTTGCAGGTACTGTCAGCAGGTTACCAGCCCAGGCTGAAGCGTGGTGGAGAGGTAGAGGTAGCCCCCTGTTTTTTTATTTCGGAAAGCAACGATCGGTCGGGAACTCAGGAGGTTCGCCCCCGAACCATGCAAAAACAGCTGGATGACTTTCTGGGGTTGCCCGCAAATGCCCACCGGCGCTTTATGCGAATGGAGTTAAAGGAGGCCGGCTGCCCCGCCGATTATGTGAATGCATTCATGGGGCATGCAAGCTATGGCGAAGAACCCTGGTGTCGGTATTCCTCGCTGTCTACAAAACAGTACCGCGACATGATGGTGCACTATCTGGAGCCGATCATAAATGAGCTGACGTTCGAGCCGGTTGCTAGCCGTCTTGCTGGAGGGTAGAACTGATGGATCGTGTCTGGGACAGTTTTTTTGCGCTGGAATTGGAGGAGGATACACGGAAGACTGCTGAATGCGTGAAGGACTTTCTGCTCGGTAGTGAGTTAGCTGGCGCTGCTATTCTCTCCGGGCGATCAGAGCAATCATGCGGTCCCGAGGAGATGCGGGCTCTGGAAAAGAGCGTCCACCAAAGCCTTGGTAAGAGCTCGTCTACTCGATACGGAAAATTTCTTCGTGTGTTTGTTGAATATGCCAATCGCACGGGTGGTCACGAGCTTCCTCTGCCCTCTGTACCCATTCGGCTTGATCCACAACCAAGCGTCTTTAAAGATTTTGCGCCCGTGCAGGCCGAGCGGGCAGAGGAATGGCGCTTGTCGTTTAACAGGTGGATCGAGACGGTCTCAATTCGCGATATGGATTCACGCCTGAGCCTTGGGGCCTTTCTTGTTAGCGCTGCACTTAACGGCGGCCTTGTGGAAGGGACTGTTCTGCATCAGCTTCTCAAGGTGGCAAGCCAGAGGCTGACAGTCATCCAAGAGCGGGCACACTTGGACCTTCAGTTGCCCTGGCGTGGGATTGAAGATCTCGAACGTCGTCGGTGGTTTCCTGACGCTGTAACGGAATTTATTTTTCTTCAACTTAAGCTCGAAGTTGCGGACGATGTTGGGCAGCCCAAAACACCAGCGAAGGCTTTATGGCCGTTCATTCGTTTGTTGTTCAAACAGTGCGGTGAGATCGATAAACCACCAAAGAATTTTTCGGAGTTCATTGGGGCCAGCAAAGCACTGACTTACCATGAGTTGCCAGTATGTTTGGGGGCATTCATGGCACGGGCCCACATTAGCCATTCGCTAAGAGCAGAAGTATGGCAGCGCCTGAATGGTGTCTTTCCTGCTTCAGGCGCTCCTGGAGATTCCCCGCAATATTCAATCGATGGCGATAAGTATTCCAAATTTGATGATGATTCAGAAACTGATTTGGAGACCTTTGAGTGGGGTGTGAGCATTTGGAGCGCCCTGAAATCGACTGATCGGGAAAGTGCCGGAAAGAAGCTTAGAGCTCTGCTTGAAAATGACCAAGGTCCCTTCGGTGCAACAGAGAAGTTGTTGGCAGAATGGGCACTTCATCTATGCACGAAACCAGCCTCTTCCGGTAAGCGGCTTTCCCTCTCGACTATTGCTCGGTACGTGCGCGATACAGGCATTCGTATTGTGTCTTTAGCAGGAGAGGGGGATATCCGGAACTATGACAATTCAGAGTTTGATGAACTGTATACGGAAGTGATTTCAGACGCCTCGAGCAGTGGACTCCGCAATAAGCTTTGTGCGGGACTCCGGGAGTTCCACTTCTTTTTGCACAGCACCTGCGGAGTACCAAAGATTTCAGAGATTACGAATCTTGGGGGTGGCTCGGTTCTCCAGCCGGTGGATGCAAACCTCATCAGCCTGGATGATTACCAGAAGATTCGTTGCCGCATCAGAGAAGCCGACCTGGAGCTGATTGCCGAGGACCTTCCGGTAATTGCCGAACTGATTTTCATCTTGGGGTTTCGGTGTGGCTTGCGGCGGATGGAGACTCTGATGCTTAGAATTCAAGATGTCCACCTTTTGGGTCGACAGGAAATTATTGTTCGGCGTTACATGGGGCGCGAATTGAAGACGGCGAATGCGGTGCGGAGGCTTCCGCTCTATGCGTTACTGGAGCAAGACGAGCTCACCCTTTTAACTGATTGGGTGAAGCGTCGAAAAGAAGATGAGCGGGCAACTGCTTGTACGGATGCGTTGTTTTCCGTTCCAAAGAAAGGGTGGATGCCGATTGATCAGGAGAAAGTAATTCCTATTCTCCACCGGCACATGCGAGCGGTGACGGGAGACAACTCTTTACGTTACCACCACCTTCGTCATAGCTTTGCTAGCTGGACTTTTTTGAGGTTGTCTTTGGCGCACCATGGTAAAGGGCGAGTGCTTTTGCCTGAACAGCCACTGACACAAGAGTGGCTAAACCAATCACCTCATTTCTACGAGCGACTGCTAAAAGGGCGACATCGACCAGATTTGTATGCCGTCGCTCGGTTGCTCGGGCACGCAAGCCCCGATATGAGCCTTGAGCATTACATCCACACGATGGATCTAGCTGCGGTAGCTATTGATGAGCGCAGGGAGCTATTTGAAGAAAAGACGTTGATTGGAGCGTCGGGTATACCCACCTCCTCTGCGTACCGGCTATTGAAACAACGCGGTGTCGAAGGTCTTTTGGGCCGAGTCAGGGAGGAGCATCCAAACCGAATAACGACTATCAACCCAACGGATCAGCCAAGTTCGGACGCCGAGTTTGAAGAGGGAACGATCCAGGCAATACTCGCGTCCATTCAGCGGTATCTGAAGTATCGACAGAGGACTTTTACCAATAGAGAAATTTTGGTCAAGCGATTTGGGCTAAGCCTTGAGGAAGGGCAGCTGCTCGAAGCCAAGATAGAGTACTTGGTTGGGCTCAGGAGCAACCCACAACGGCCGCAGAGCGCTAGGCATCGGTTTTCCGGCCCCGGTAATGAGGAGCCCGATGCGGAGTCAATCAACCTTCATACCGAACCTGTGACTCGACGCAGCCGAGAACTCTATGAAGAACTCATCGGCCGCGTCTCAAGCGTTTTGCACGAAGATCCGGACTTGGTTTGGGAGATCGTTGACTACTACGTCCATAACCAGTGGAAGACAACAACGCCACTGATATTTCGAGAACCTGAAACGCCCGATATGGCGAAGAAATATCTTCGATTTCTCGAAATGCTGGGTTTCCAGCGTCGGGAGATCGAATTTGCCAACAGTGACTTGAGAAAGCGGTCACCCTATCGGGCGCAGTGGAAAGAAGCCTTGGGGCTGACCTACAGAGATATGATTCAGCTCAGGGCGCCCGTGAACGAAGAAAAGAAGGTTGAGGCCAAATGGCTTTTTATAGCGCCAAATTTTGGAGGTGAGGCAGATGGTTACGATGGACGCTCATTTGGATACCGCTATTTCATGGTGATGCTTGCCACTGCAGAGCCCGTACTGCGATCTAGGAATTGGACTGATCAATAGTGTTCAAAACGCTAGAATGCTATTAGGGCGACGCAAGCAGTTTACGCAAACAAAAATGGGAGTAGCTCTCAATGTTAGCCGGTGTTTTATGAGTGTAACTAAGAGCATTACAGAGCACATCCGGCAGCGCCCTGGCGGCAGCGTGTTCATGCGCCGAGAGATCGTAAACCACTTTCGCGGGCATGAGAGCGTGACTTCCAGAGTGCTTGAGCGATTAGCCGCGTCTGGAGAATTACTGCACATTGATCGCGGTCTATGGTGGCGCGCGAAACATACTCGGTTTGGTGAGGTTTTGCCGTCTCCAGAGGACGTTGTGTCTGCCTTGGAGAGGAACCGGGATGTATTAATTGTCCCTGCCGGTGCAAGAATCTTGAACGACATTGGAGCCTCGACACAGCTTCCACTGAAGCCCAGGTACATAGCAACGAGACGGATCAAACCTGTCGCACTGGGCAAAGCAGTCATTGAGTTTGATTACAATCGAGCTTTCGAATCCACTGTGGGGCTATTAACGGGATTGTCGAGATCTGAGAAAAAGCGAGTTGCCGGGTTATGGGTGGCATTTTGCTATGCCGGTGAGAATTACGCGGCACAGGAAAGGGAAGCTTTCACCAAGGCCTTCCAGGCACTGACTTCGAAAGAGCAGGCAATGTTGCTGGAAGTGCTTACAGGTAAGCTCGTTTGGGCGCGATCGATTCTGGTTTGATTCTCTTTTTATTATTTTATTCTTTTTTTTAAGTGCTTACGTTTTTCACCTGGTGTAGGTCAAACCTCGATGCTGGATCCAGGATACGGCGATCTCATCCATGACCTTAGCATCGGTTTCTATATGGATGCAGGCAGGTGAGCCCATGGTTTCCGGTACTAGGTTGTGGGATTTTGGGCTGATGATGGTTAAGAATGCGCTGTTGTTCAGACCTTCATCATTCTGCAGATCGCGGATTGCGTAGGTTTCCCCCACAGCCACTTCGACAGCAGTGTCATATCTATCCCGCTCAAGCCCATGGCGCCTGACTTCAGAACGGGAATACAACTCAGCGAATAGATAAATCACTGCAAAGCAAATGCTCAAGATCACAATAATTACGAATACCAGAACCATCGGGTGAATCATGGGTTTTTCCTCTTTTTAATAATAGTAGAAGGGGCTGCTCACTCAGCCTCAGGGTTTTTGAGTGAGCAGGCCGCCGCGTTGCACCACGATTAGGCCTAATCGTGGTGCAACGGAATTGGTATATTCAGGACGAAGCCTCTCCGGCTTCGGGCGCAAAGTGCAAAGCACTGACAAGTTGTTTCAAAACCTCTTGAGACAGTACGCACCGAATGCCAGCGTATTGCCTCGAAGAAGCATCGCGTATGGCTGTGATGATTCGGTCGTCGATATCGAGGTAATACACCGGGCTCTGACCTGGGTATGGGCTCACGGATTGGTACACATAGAAGCCCTCACTGGACAGAATCAAATGCTCTGCCGGGGGCAGAATTGCATCGGTCGTGTTTGTCTTATCATCACGCAGAGAACCGGGTTTGATTTTCAGATAGATCAGTAACGCGCCTATGGAAATGGAGGTGATGAATAACAAAAGGGCGATAGTTGGATTAAACGTCATCGTGTAACTCCTTTAAGCCACCCCTCCCTTACGGCATGCGCAATATTTAGAGAGGGGCGCTGGATTTAAAGTTGTGGCAGTGTTTCAGAAACGGTGTGCAGACGGCTCTCAAGGGCTGGAAGCAGTGACTGCAGAGCGAACTTCCCAGGCCGCAGTTGCTCACGAGCAAGTGCCGCTCTTACCCAGGACTCAACGGCCTCAAAATTCGAAGTCTCGTGGCCTTGCCCCAGAGACAGAATCAAGGCTTTGCCTGGTGCGATGTTCAGTGCGATAACCAGAGCAGCGGTGAGCTTCCTTACATCCTCGCGTTTGAGCATGTGTGGCTCAGGTTGTTCGAGATGGGCGTGATTAGGCCTAATCGGGAAAATATTACTGTGCATGAGTCACCTCGCTGAGCTGTTTGAGTTCGGAAGCTTTTGAACTGGTGGTATCGAAGTTTTGCCGAAGCAGGCGCTCGAAGGCCGAACCATCCTGCCGAGTAAGGTTGGGAACGAACCGGGAGTAGACACGGAACAGCATCTCTGTGGTTGTATGTCCCATTTGTCGAGCGATCCATTCGGGGCTTTCGCCAGACGCCAACCAGAGTGTCGCCGCGGTATGGCGGGTCTGATATGGCCGCCTTTTCCGCAGGCCCAAATGGCTGAGCAATGGGTACCAAACCCGTTTCGTTATGTTGTGGTGACTGATATGGCCGCCGGTTCGAGTGCAGAAAACAAAATTCATGTTTCCAGTGGCACGCTTCTGGTTGGTCAGCGCGTCGACAACCATTTGCGACATCTCGATAGTGCGGAAGGAGCCGTCGTTTTTTGTGTATTCCAGGCGGCCCTCAACCAGCGCTTGGCGAACCAGGATCTGGCGCCGCGGGAAATCCACGTGCTCCCACTGCAGTCCATCGATTTCACCTGTGCGCATACCGGTGAAGAACCGAATGGTGTAGTAGTTCCGGAAGTCGGGCCGGACGGTATCAATGATCTGCCGCACTTCTTCAATGCTGAAAGGCTCCACATCCGTTCGGGGGACTTTCAGTGATTTAATCCCGTGATAGGGTGAGCTAAACTCATATCGGTTGGCTGCCTCGCTGAGGATCATGCGCAAAGGCGTCATGATTTTGTTGATACGACTGGCAGAAAGACTCTTCTTGCTCCGGGTTGTTACTTTGGCGAGTGAGGCCCGGAATTCGAGAATGTCTTTTTTGGTGATGTGGCCAACCTCTTTTTCCCCAAAATAGGGGTTGAGGTAGTTTTTCAAAGTGCCCTCTATTGTTGATGCGTGTGACTGACGCCACTGAATTTTCATTTCCCCTGCCCAATCCTGAGAGAACTCCTTAAAGAGCGGCGTGTCATGAGCTTCCCTCGCTTTCTGAACATCAGCTTGTTTGGTGAACTTCTGGGCCACTGGGCTGTTGGGAAAGTACTTGTGATACTCGAACGACCCCAAAGTAATTTCTGCTTCAAGCCTCTTGAGTATTGTTTCCAGCTTTTTCCGGTTTGCAGGTGTGTTATCGAGCGCGGTCTGTTCCCGGCAACGCTTTCCGGCATAACGGAAATCAAAGAATAGTTTGCCTGTTTCTGGGCGCTCTACGATCTTACCCACGGCACACACCTCCCCCAGCCATTGGAACGCTAAAGGCATAGTTGGTTGAATGCCCGATCATGTCTTGTTCAATTACATTCCAGATGTAGAGGATTTTTCTGCCTCCAAACGGTCGGATGTAGTGAATGCCTTCCAGTAACACTGAATCTTTAAGGCGCTCACGAATGGTGCGAACGTCATACTTGATGCGCTCGGCGAGTTCTTGGGTGGTTAGATATACCTGTGACATAGGACTGCTCCTTTGCTATCGTCGGGTGTAGGAGGGCAATTCGATTCGGATAAGATAGAAATGATCTCTTGAAGACCATTATGCACCCTTAAAGACCTTTAGCAAGTCTTTTTGATCTCCTGTGGGTTAAATAGTTCTTTGGCGGGCCAAATGATTAAGTGTCATCTGTCTAAATTGATGGGCGAGAAGAAAGTGAAGATCGTTGATGTAGCCAGGGATACTGGCGTTAATCGCGGCACGATTACTCGGCTGTATCATGAAACGGCCAGTAGGGTAGAGCTCGACGTCATTGAAGCTCTGTGCCGTTATCTCGAATGCGACGTCGGCGATTTATTCGAGTTAGTGGATTCTGAATAGATACAACTTGCTGGTATGGAGTAATACAGGTCATGGCGATTCCTGATTTTCAAACAGTAATGCGGCCAGTTCTCCAAGCTGTAGGAGATGGTGAGACTAGGTCTTTGGCTGAAGTTCGGGAAATCGTGAAAGACACGTTTGGCTTGACAGATGAAGAACGAAGGGAGCGACTGCCGTCAGGCACTCAAACGGTAATCAACAATAGAGCCGGCTGGGCGAGAACCTACCTTAATAAGGCTGGGCTTCTTACCATTCCGCAGCGGGGTATGGTGCAGATTACTGAGCGTGGACTGGATGTTTTGGAAAACGGTCCTGAACACATAAGTGTTGCTTGGTTGAAGCAGTTTCCAGAGTTTAAAAAATTCCATACTCAGAAGAGCGGTGTAGGCGATAGTGCTATTAAACAGCCCGAACTCACGGAGGTAAGCAACGGAACACCCGATGAGGAGTTGGCAGCCGCCCATCTGTCTTTGATGGAAAGTCTTGCTGATGAAGTCCTGGAAACAGTGAGAAGTGCTTCGCCATCGTTTTTTGAGAAGCTGGTTGTCGACCTGATGATTTCCATGGGTTACGGCGGTTCCAGAAAAGAGGCCGGACAAGCCACTCAAGCCACTAACGACGACGGCATCGACGGTATCATCAAGGAAGATAAGCTTGGCCTTGATACGATTTACCTACAGGCCAAGCGTTGGGTTAACACCGTTCACCGCCCCGAGATAGATAAGTTTATAGGCGCCTTGACCCGCCAACGAGCACGAAAAGGGGTATTCCTTACTACGTCTGACTTTTCAGTAGGGGCGAGAGATGCGGCAGCAGGGCTGGATATGAAGGTCGTGCTGATTGATGGGCGTGAACTTGCCCAGCTGATGATCGAGAACAATCTTGGCGTGAACGTGAAAGAAGTTTTTGAAGTGAAACAGGTCGATACAGATTATTTTATTGAGGATTGACCGCGAGAATTCGCCAGATGTATGTCTGGTGTACACGAGGTTGAGACCAAGCAATATTCTCGAATTAGAGGTTGGAGCATTTTTGTTACGCTGTAGCAAAACATCACACATTCGTGACAATCCAATCCTACAACCTAAGCTGTGGCAGGGGCATTATGGAACGGAGGCCATATCTCGCGTTAGATATTTCGAAATTGACTGAACTCGTTAATGCGAGTAAGCAGGATAAAACCCTTCTTAAAGTAGTCCTCTTCGAGCTGAAATTTCGAAAAACGAGTGCAGCCAAACAGCTCAAGCGTCGGGTTGAGCTGTTCATGGTTGCTAATGATGATGTTTCAGGTGCTCAAACAGAGCTGCCTCAACCAAGAGCTGGCTTGGTTGAGTTACATGAGCAAAAACTTAAGGTTTCGAAAAGGATAACGAAATTGAGTGAACTGAAGACTACAGAGCAAGGCCGCGAAACAGTGGAAAGCTTCCTTGGCTCGGCAGATCCTTTCGTACTTGAGTCTTTAGAGCTCATGCGTAAAAAACTTCTGGATCTTACGGCCCGAAACAGGTTGTTGAATTTTCCCATACAGCAGAAGGGGGCAGCGCTACGGATCATTGATGAAGTGCCAAATCAGCTATGCGACGAACTTCTTGCTGACCGAGAACTCAAGTTCAAACCCGTCCCTCCGCCTACTCGGGAGCAATTGATCAAGCATGGCTACCTTGAGGTCGACGAGGACAGCGGTGAAGAGCGGCAGTTAAAGCCCAGCCCCGACGCGCGAGAGTGGGCCAAAGTACTCGGTTTTGATGTTGGTTATGAGTTGCCACGGGAAGAGGATGCCCCAGGTGATGATAAACACCAGGATGATGCTATTCAGGTTTTGCTTTATCCGCCGGAAATGGAATCCAGACTGCGTGCGATTAGGAGTAAAGCACAAACTGCAATAGAGGAAATGGGCGCCAGTATTCTCTACTTGTCGCTTGGGTTTTTGGAGTGGGCAGAAAACGATGACTCCTCAAAAACCAGGCTTGCGCCACTGTTTACGGTTCCGGTGCATCTAAGTCGTGGGAAGCTTGATCACAACAGCGGAACCTATCAGTACACCGTGAGTTATACCGGTGAAGATATTCTCCCCAACCTGTCGCTTAAAGAAAAACTCGCTCTTGATTTCGGCCTCGCATTGCCGGAAGTCGGGGAGGGCGAGTCTCCCGAAGATTATCTCGATCACGTTGCCACGCTGATCAAGGCTACGAAACCTAAATGGTCTGTTCGGCGCTATGGCGCACTTGCCCTTTTGAATTTTGGAAAAATGCTGATGTATCTGGATTTGGATCCAGAGCGTTGGCCGCTTGATGACCGAAATCTTATCAAACACCCGATTGTTCAGCGCTTTTTTAAAAGCTCAGAGAATAGTTCTGGGGGTGAGGGGCGAGGAAGCGGCGGAGAGCATTATATTGATGACGTCAAACAGATCCATGACCTTTATCCGTTAATCGATGACGCTGATAGCTCCCAACACAGCGCATTGATTGACGCAATAAATGGCGAAAACCTGGTTATTGAAGGCCCTCCAGGGACTGGCAAGTCGCAAACCATAACCAACTTGATCGCCGCGGCCATGCTGAGCGGGAAAAAAGTCCTATTCGTCGCGGAGAAAATGGCGGCTCTTGATGTGGTTAAAGCCCGTCTTGATAAGGCTGGACTAGGCGATTTCTGTCTTGAACTCCACAGCCACAAATCGCAAAAGCGAAAGGTGCTTGACGATATCGGCGCCCGTGTTGTTAAACAGAAGCACTTAATCTCCACGCAGAACATTGACGCAGAAGTTACTCGTTACGAAGAGTACAAAGAGCGTCTTAACAGCTATGCGAAGGAGATCAACGAGCCCTGGGCGAAAACGAATCGCACAATCCATGAAATCTTCAGTGGAGCTGCGCGCTACCGCCAACAGTTAGAAATCAACCCGACCGATGTCCATATTGCTGGCCTCTCTGGAGGTGAGCTTACCGAGGTGAATCGGCTGAAGCTTGTTGATCAGGTCAGCGAGTTCCAGAAAATTTATCGTGCGATGATAGAGCAGGTCGGGCAGGCTGCTAGCCTTCATGACCACCCTTGGTCTGGCGTTGAAAGTACAGCGATTCAGCTTTTCGACTCAGGCCAAATAGTATCCGTCCTAAAAGAGTGGCAGCAGTCGTTAGAGCTTTTGATAGAGCAAAATCAGAAAGTCGCAAAAGCCCTGGCCTTCGATGATTCAAGTTTGTTGGGTTTGGAAAGCTGCGAATCATTGGCTTTGGATCTTAGCGATTTGCCCGAGCTCTCTCGCAAAGAGCTGTTCCAAGCACTGGACCGACTCGACCTGATAACCCAGTCTAGAGTTGAGACGCTGCTGCACCTTCACCGCGAGATTCAGGAAGACTACGAGGAGCTTTCAAAAGACATCTTCTCGGAAAAATTATCGACACTCGTTGATGGTGTGGCTTTACCTGCCTTCCCGGATATACACCGGCTGACGGGTGCTGGGCGTAACGCGAGCTTCTCAGAAATTGTTCGCGGTATCGTAAAGCTTGAGAAAATTGAGACTGCACTGGCACCTTTTATTCGGCAGCTACAGGAGTTAGGGGCTGCGCTACCAGCGCCATTGAGTGAGCATTTTGGCCCGACTGTTGAGGGCCTTGGCGCAACAATCAAGATGATTGCGTTGATCGATGAACTTGATAGCACGCTGATTAGCCAGCGTTCTGAGCATTTCGACGAAGACAACTTCGATGCAACTCTTGTGGAGCTTGAAGAGAAACTGAACCATTTGCGCCCCCTGCGAGAGACCATCGCTGAACCTTTTGATCTTGAGAGACTGCCTGATTCTGGAGAATTAAAGGCCATACATGCCCAAACACTGCGAAAGGGGATGGGTAAATGGTTCTCGGGAGACTGGTGGCAAGCTCGTAAACGGTTGAAGGCATTGGCAAGTAAGCCATACCTGAAAATAGCGGAGCTTAGCGCAGTTACTGGAGAGGTGGTTGAGTATGCGACGGCTCTGGAAGCTTTCGATTCGGCACTCTATCAGCGACAAATAGGCCCCGAGTTTAAAGGGCTAGAGACCGACGTTGATAGTTTGAAAAAACTCAGGAATTGGTACAAGCAGGTTCGTAGCGCCTATGGAATAGGTTTTGGTAAGACCGTCCCCGTTGGTGATTGCATCCTCTCCCTTGATGCGAAACTGTTCAAAGGCATTCAGCAACTTGAGCAAAAGGGCTTCACCGGAGGATTACGAAAAATACTAGACGCATTGGATGACGTTCGGGCGGTCATTCCAAACATCGATCAAGAGCTCGATCGAAACAACAGTCTCACTGGTGAGCAGGGATCACTGCTCACAGAACACAAACGACTGAAAGCTGAGGTTCGAATAATTCAGCAATGGTTTAAAGAGAGCAACCTCTCTGTTGAAGAAGTAGAAAGTCGTGTTGATCAGTTAAGAGCGCTGCAAAACGATCAGGCACGGTTTAAAGACAGCAACCTCCTTCATGATCTTTTTGCGCCGCAAGTCGAATTGTCGATCGGGCCAAACGCCGACAATAAAGAAGCCGTTGAGTCTATTCGGGAAACACTGGATTTCGCCAGCTATGTTCGGCGTAAGCTTCGGTTTGAGCCGCTGAGGCAGGCTATCCTCTCGGTTAAAACTCATGAAGAGTATGAGAGCCTTAAAGCTGAAGCGGCAGGCTATCTTGCCGCGTGGCGTGGCCAAGAAGAAAACTATGAACAGTTCAAGAGCAGGACGGAGCTCAACCCCGCTCAGTGGTTAGCCAAACCTGAGTGGAATATCGAAGAACTCCTTCAAAGGAATCTCTCCGCGATACAAAAGCCAGAATGGTTGAATGACTGGGTCAACTTCGTTCGCATTAGAAACGAAATGCAGGTGCAGGGCCTGGAGCCACTCTGGCGCATGGTGACAAGCGGTAAGCTCGATATTGAAAGTGCAGGCGAAGCCTTGGATTTGGCAGTTTATGACCAGCTGTCCAGAGAAATTCTCTCAGCGCGGCCACACCTTTCTCGTGTTTCTGGTAAGGGCCAAGAGGCGATCCAAGGTACTTTCCGAGAGTACGACCAAAAGCTGAAGAAATTGCAGCGCCAGCGTATTGCCAGTGCTTTGGCAGAGCGGCATGTCCCAGGTGGAAATGCTGGCGGCCGGAAGTCTGAATACACCGAAATGGCATTGATTGAGAACGAGCTTGGAAAAAAGACAAGGCATATTCCAATTCGCCAGCTCGTTAACCGCGCAAGTAACGCTCTGCTGGCGTTGAAACCTTGTTTCATGATGGGGCCAATGTCTGCAGCTCACTACCTTAAACCTGGTCACCTGCAGTTTGATCTGGTCGTTATGGATGAGGCCTCTCAGGTTAAACCCGAAGATGCGCTCGGCGTTATCGCTCGTGGCGCACAGCTTGTGGTAGTAGGGGATCCAAAGCAGCTCCCGCCTACCAGCTTCTTCGATCGTCAGGATATGAACGACGATGATGATGAAAGCGCGGCGCTGGCACAGACAGACAGTATTCTTGATGCAGCTATGCCTCTTTTCAAAATGCGACGTCTGCGCTGGCACTATCGCTCACAGCACGAGAGCCTGATTGCCTTCTCGAACCGCAATTTTTATAACAATGACCTTGTCATTTTCCCATCCCCACACGCCAAGTCTGTGGAATACGGCGTTAAGTTCAGTTATGTCAGAGGTGGGCGTTTTGTTAACCAATATAATGTCGAGGAAGCAGGTGTTGTCGCAAAAGCTGTTGTAAAGCATGCGCTCAATCACCCCAATGAGTCGCTTGGCATTGTTGCGATGAGTTCAAAGCAGCGCGAGCAGATAGAGCGTGCAGTGGAGGAGGAGTGCAAGGCAGACGATGCAGTTTCTGATGCTGTCGATGGCCTTCGTAATATGGAAGACGGCCTGTTCATCAAGAACCTGGAGAACGTTCAGGGTGATGAGCGAGACGTGATCTTTATTTCTTGTACCTACGGTCCCGGCGAAGTGGGTGGGCGAGTTTATCAGCGGTTTGGCCCAATCAACTCAGACGTGGGCTGGCGGCGTTTGAACGTGCTGTTTACCCGTTCAAAGAAACGGATGCATATCTTCAGCTCCATGCGCTCAGACGACATACTGATCTCGGAGACGTCGAAACGCGGTGTTATCGCCCTTCGAAACTTCCTGGATTATGCCGAGAAGGGCAACATGGATGGCACTCCGATCCACACGGGTAAAGCGCCGGATAGTGATTTTGAGGTCTCTGTCATTGAAGCGCTTCATCAGGCTGGTTTTGAGTGTGAGGCACAAGTAGGTGTCGCAGGCTTCTTTATTGATCTGGCAGTAAAAGATCCCGGTAAACCGGGGCGGTTCTTGATGGGGATCGAGTGCGACGGTGCAACCTATCACTCTGCCAAGTCAGCCCGGGACCGGGATCGCTTGCGTCAGGAGGTACTGGAACGACTTGGCTGGCGTATTCGCCGTATCTGGTCGACGGATTGGTTCAGTAATCCCAAGGGTGAGCTTGAGCCGATAATAAGGGAACTGCATGAGCTAAAAACGGCAGTGCCAGTGGACGCGAAGCCCTTCGAACTTGATGTTGAAGCCGTTCAGGAGTTTGAGGTTGCTGAAGTGGACTCTGTGGATGAGGTCTCTGAAGTGCTCGACAGCGAGTTGGACTTGCGAGGCCGGCTTGAAGCCTTTGGCTCAACCATCATTGCTAAACAATTCCCAAATACCCCAAAGGACCGTCGCCTGCTGCGGCCAGCAATGATGGAGGCATTAGTCGAACACGAGCCTGTATCCTCTTCTGAGTTTGTTGAGATGATCCCGGAGTACTTGCGGAGATCGACCGAACCTAAAGAGGCTAAGGCTTTTCTGAATCAGGTTTTGGATATTGTCACGGGATCAGAAGTGGCCCAAGGCGATTTGCTCGACTGAACTGTTTAATCGCCTCTCAATTTTTACTACGCGCGCCACATGATTAATTACGGAGTTTTATAAGTGAATCAGGTCGTCCACAACAAATTAGTGTCCTTTATTTGGTCCATTGCCGACGACTGTTTGCGCGATGTGTATGTGCGAGGAAAATACCGCGATGTAATTCTGCCAATGGTCGTTTTGCGCCGCCTCGATGCGTTACTGGAGCCCAGCAAAGAAGCCGTTATGGGTGAAGTGGCGTTCCAGCAAGACGAAATGAAATTTACAGAACTGGACGAAAGTGCATTAAAAGCGGCTTCTGGGTACGTGTTCTACAACACCAGTAAGTGGACCCTGAAAAAACTCTACAAGACCGCCACCAACAACCAGCAGATCCTGTTGGCCAACGTAGAAGAGTACCTTGACGGCTTCAGTAGCAACGTCAAAGAAATTGTTAGCAAGTTCAACCTGAAGTCCCAGGTTCGACATATGGCCAGCAAAGATGTGCTGCTGGACGTGTTAGAAAAGTTCACTTCTCCCCACATCAACTTAACCCCAAATGAAATCGATGATCCGGAGGGCAACCGCCTGCCCGGCCTGACTAATCTGGGTATGGGGTATGTGTTCGAAGAGCTGATCCGCAAGTTCAACGAAGACAACAACGAAGAAGCGGGTGAACACTTCACCCCAAGGGAAGTGATTGAGCTAATGACTCATCTGGTTTTTGATCCGGTTAAAGACATCTTGCCGCCGGTGATGACCATCTACGACCCTGCGTGCGGCAGCGGTGGAATGCTTACAGAGTCCCAGAACTTTGTTGAAGAGAAGTATCCGAACCCCGCAACCCAGCGTGATATTCACCTGTACGGTAAGGAAATTAACGACGAAACCTACGCCATCTGCAAATCTGACATGATGATAAAAGGGAACAACCCGGCCAACATTCGCCCGGGCTCCACCCTGTCGACAGACGAGTTTGCTGGCACCCGTTTCGATTTCATGCTCTCTAACCCGCCCTACGGTAAAAGCTGGAGCAGTGAGCAGAAGTTCATCAAGGAAGGCGGCGATGTTCTGGACCCTCGTTTCAAAGTCACCCTCGCAGACTACTGGGGTAATAACGAGGAGGCCGATGCAATACCGCGTTCCAGCGACGGCCAGCTCCTGTTCTTAATGGAAATGATCAGCAAAATGAAAGCGCCAGGTAACGGCGCTTTGGGATCCCGCATTGCATCTGTGCACAACGGTTCCAGCCTGTTTACCGGCGATGCGGGCAGTGGCGAAAGTAATATTCGCCGCCACGTTATCGAAAACGATCTACTGGAAGCCATCATCCAGCTGCCTAACAACTTGTTCTACAACACCGGCATCACCACTTACATCTGGCTGCTTTCTAATAACAAGCCTGAGCATCGCCGTGGCAAGGTACAGCTGATTGACGCCAGTTTACTGTTCCGAAAGCTGCGCAAGAATCTGGGCAACAAAAACTGCGAATTTGCACCAGAACACATTGCCGAAATTATTCAGGCCTATTTAGATTTGGCCAGTATTGAGCGCCCTGCAGGCGGTGATGGCATTGCTGCGCAAGTGTTCGATAATAGCGATTTTGGCTATCACAAAGTCACTATTGAACGCCCGGATCGTCGCATGGCGCAGTTCAGTAAGGAGCGCATTGAAACCCTGCGCTTTGATAAAACATTGCGTGAGCCCATGGAGTGGGCCTATCAACAGTGGGGTGAGGGCATCTACGAAGCCGGCGCCTTGAAAGCACAGGAAAAGGACATTGTTAAGTGGTGTGAGGAGCAAGACCTGAACCTCAACGCCAAGCAGCGCAAGAAGCTGCTGAGCCCCGAGACCTGGAAAAAACACGCAACCTTGGTGAAAGTGGCCAGCTATTTGATGGACACCATAGGTACAGAAACTTTCAGCGACTATAACCGCTTTAAAGTGGCGGTAGATCAGGAGCTGAAAGCCCTAGCTAAAGATACCGGCATCAAACCCAGCACGAGTGACAAGAACCAAATTCTCAATGCGGTTAGTTGGTATGACGAAACCGCGGAGAAGGTTATCCGTAAGGTAGAAAAGCTCAGTAGCGAGAAACTGAAAAGCCTGCTGGCTCATTTGGCTTGCGACCAGGACAGCTTGCCTGATTTTGGTTATTACCCCACAGGTAAAGCGGGGGAATATATCACCTATGAATCCAGCAGCGATCTGCGCGACAGTGAAAGTATTCCTCTGGAACGCGATATCCATCAGTTTTTTCTTGATGAGGTTAAGCCCCATGTGAGTGAGGCTTGGATTAATCTCGATTCGGTGAAAATTGGTTATGAAATCAGCTTTAATAAATATTTTTACAAGCACCAGCCATTGCGGAGCATGGAAGAAGTGGCGCAGGATATTGTGGCTTTGGAGCGGCAGGCTGAAGGGTTGATTGCGGAGGTTTTGGGCCTTCACGTTGAGGTCGTTTCGGGAGTCAAAAATGACTGAACCCCAGAATAGCGCTCCCCATTACCGCTCATACGTTCAAACTGGGGTCGATTACCTTAATACGCTTCCGGCTCACTGGGAAATTAATAAAGGAAAATGGCTGTTCCGAAAGGAAGATAGACCCGTAAGTGACTTGGACGAGGTCGTGACCTGTTTCAGAAATGGGCAAGTGACTTTACGAAAAAACCGGAGGACTGACGGCTTCACAAACGCCCTTCATGAGCACGGTTACCAAGGTATAAGAAAGGGGGATCTCGTAATACATGCAATGGATGCTTTTGCGGGGGCGGTTGGTGTCTCAGACGCTGATGGTAAATCTTCACCTGTGTATTCAGCTTGTACACCGAAAGCTGCTAATTCAGTAAGTTCGTATTACTTTGCTTATTTTATGCGAGACCTAGCTTCTACTGGTTATCTGCTATCTTTGGCAAAAGGGATTCGAGAGCGTTCAACAGATTTCCGTTTCAAGGACTTTTCGGTTTTAGAGCTACCGGTGCCGCCCATTAGTGAGCAGCTTGCTATTGTTGATTACCTGAATAAAAAAACCAACCAAATCGATGAAACTATTAGCGTCAAAGAGCAACAAATCACTCTGCTAAAAGAGCGCAAACAGATCCTGATCCAGAATGCTGTGACTCGGGGCCTGAATTCAAATGCACCCATGCGAGATTCCGGTGTGGAGTGGATTGGGGAAATTCCGGCGCATTGGCAGCTGAAAAGGCTCAAGTATGTGTTGGATGAGCGGAACGAGCGCTCACAAACAGGTGAGGAGCCTCTACTCATGGTCAGCCAGAAGCACGGGCTGGTAGTTCGCTCCGAATATCATGAGAAAGCGGAAGTGGCATTAAGCAAAATCGATAACAAAATAGTTCATCAAAACGATTTGGTTTTTAATAAGCTAAAAGCTCATTTAGGTGTTTTTTTCAAAAGCAGTATTACTTTTAAAGGTATTGTTAGTCCGGATTATGCTGTCTACACACTGAAAGACTTTATTGAGGATGCCAAGTTTCTTGAGCATTTATTTCGTCACCCTGCATACATCGGGCAATTTATTGTGCGAGCAACGGGCATCGTGGAAGGGTTGATAAGGCTTTACACAACCGAACTTTTTGAGATGCCTATTCCAATTGCACCTATTGAGGAGCAAAGGGAAATTCTTAAGTTCATAGAAACCAACTCCACGAAAATAGATGGTGCATGCGCATTACTTGAGCGGCAAATCACCAAACTCAAAGAATACAAAGCCACCCTGATCAACAGCGCCGTCACAGGCAAGATCAAGGTGCCAGGAGTGGTGGAACCCACCCATGTTGCGAATCAGCTTGATGCCAGGGAGGCGTGTCTGTGACACCAGCGGAGAAGCTACAGGAGCTATTGGAAGGCGACGGCGAGAATGAACTGATGGAGTTCAAGGAGGCCAGAACTAGTTTTGATCTGGGCAAGCTTGGTAAATACTTTTCCGCCTTGAGTAACGAGGCTAACTTAAATGGAAAGCCTTCTGCCTGGCTGGTTTTTGGGGTAGATGATAAACGGAACGTTGTCGGCACCCGCTATCGAGACAGAGGCCGGGAGTTGCAATCACTCAAGAAAGAGATTGCCGATCAAGTCATGCCCCGTCAGACCTTTCTCGACATCCACACAGTGAGTCACCCGGAAGGCCGTGTACTGCTTTTCGAAATATCTCCCGCGCCTCAGGGTATTCCTGTCGCATGGGCCGGACACTTTTATGGCCGTGATCATGAGTCTTTGGTGCCGCTGTCACTGGATGAGCTGGAACGAATCCGGAATCAGAACCGAACGGCGGACTGGAGTGTGGGTATTTGTCACGGTGCAAGTTTGGAGGATCTGGATGAAGAGGCTATCGAGCTTGCCCGGGAGGAATACGCAAAAAAGCATCCAAAACTGGCGGATCAAATGGATGGCTGGGATAACCAAACGTTCCTTAATAAGGCTAAGGTCACGATTAAGGGGAGAGTTACTCGAACCGCTATTCTACTGCTAGGAAAGCCAGAGTCATCGCACTTTCTAAACCCTGCCACGGCAACCATTACCTGGATACTGAAGGATCGGGATGGCATTGAGAAAGACTACGAGCACTTTACTTGTCCGTTATTGGTCAATGCTGACCAGGTTTACAAGAAGATCCGAAACCTCAAATATCGCTATATGGCCGAGGGTAGCCTGTTTCCGGAAGAAGTGGATCAGTATGACCCTTTTGTGATTCGAGAGCCGCTTAATAACGCCATTGCCCATCAGGATTATGAGCTGGGCGGGAAGGTGTCGGTCATTGAGTTTGAGGATGGTCGGTTGTGCTTCAGCAACTCCGGCAGTTTCATACCGGGTTCAGTCGAAGAGGTCATCCGCTCGGACGCTCCCGAAAATCGATACAGAAACAGGTTCCTCGCTGAGGCGATGGTAAACCTGAACATGATCGACACCATTGGTAGCGGCATTCGAAAGATGTTTGTTACGCAAAAGAATCGGTTCTTTCCGCTACCGGAATACCAGTTTGATCGGGAAATGGTTCAGGTCACGATAACTGGCCGGGTTCTGGATTTGAGTTATGCCCGAAAGCTGGCAGAACTGCCTAACTTGTCTCTGGATGACATCATTCTTCTGGATCGGGTTCAAAAGAAAAAACCACTAACGTCTGAACAGATTCGTTATCTCAAGCAGCAGGGCCTGGTGGAGGGGCGCAAGCCGAATCTCCATATTTCGGCCCATGTCGCCAAACAAAGTGGTGATAAAGCAGAGTATATCCGTAATCGCGGGTTTGACGACCAGCACTACAAAGGGCTTATCTGTGAATTCATTGAGAGATTTGGAGAAGCGCGCCGGGCTGATATTGATCGCCTGCTTTTAGACAAACTGCCAGACGTTTTAGACGAGCATCAGAAAGCCAATAAGATAAAGAATCTCCTTCAAGCCCTTAAGAATCAGGGAGATATAGTAATCGAGGGTAAGGTCTGGAGAATGTCTAAACAATAATTTTTAGATATTTTTAGACATTGCTAGACGTTCTCGGGGTGGGTTTTTCGGTTCGTCTCATTTGATTGTGCGGTTTTTTGACGATCCGATAATTGATAAAATATATTAAAAACAAAGGGATATCTCTGGCGCTTCATTTGACTGAATGAAGCGCCAGAGAAGAGCGGGGAGCAGTATGGCCAGCCAAACCAACGAACAGGCACTGGAAGCGAGCATCGAGAAGTTCCTTACCGGCACCAGCCTGGAAGAACAGCGGAGTGTGCAGGAGGCGGTGCCATTCAGCCAGCATCACGGTTATCGGCTAGGCCAGGCGAGTGACTTCAATGCGCGCTATGCGGTTGATACCCGCTTTCTGTGGCAGTTTCTGGAAGCCACTCAAACCGAAGAGTTGGCCCGCCTGAAAGAGCGCTACGACAACTGGCAAACTCGAATTCTTGATCGCTTTGATAAGTTAGCGAAAAAATACGGAACTTTGCATCTCCTGAAGCGGGGGCTGGATATCGACGATGTGCACTTCCATCTGATGTATCCGGCGCCCTTAGCCAGTAGTTCCGCCAAGGTTAAACAGAACTTTCAGCAAAACATCTTTAGCAGTACCCGGCAGGTGCGTTACTCGATGACCAACACGCTGGAAGAGATCGATATGGTGCTCTTTCTCAACGGCCTGCCTTTCGTCACTCTGGAGCTGAAGAACCCATGGACTGGGCAAACTGCTCGTTTTCATGGCCAAAGGCAATATCGGCAGGATCGGGACACCAGCCAGACATTGCTACAGTTCGGTCGTTGCTTGGTTCATATGACGATGGACACCGATGAGGTCTATATGACCACCAAGTTGGCGGAGCAAAAGACCATTTTCCTGCCTTTTAACAAAGGGCATAATCATGGGGCCGGCAACCCGCCAAATCCTAACGGCCATAAAAGCGCTTACCTTTGGGAAGAAGTCTTCAGTCGAGCCAGTATTGCCAACATCGTTCAGCACTTCGTCCGATTGGATGGCACCAGCAAAACACCTTTGAGCAAGCGCACGCTGTTTTTCCCCAGATACCAACAGCTGGATGTCGTGCGCAAACTGATAACCCATGCCAGTGAGCAAGGCGCGGGCCAGACCTATCTGATACAGCACTCTGCAGGCTCCGGTAAGTCTAATTCAATCACTTGGGCGGCCTACCAGTTGATTGAAACTTACCCTGTATCCCTTGAGGTGCCCGGCGCGAAAGGGCTTGAAGTGCCGCTGTTTGATTCTGTGATTGTGGTAACCGACCGACGTTTGTTAGACAAACAGTTGCGAGAGAACATTCGGGACTTCTCAGAGATAAAGAACATCATTGCGCCTGCTATGAAGTCTGCCGATCTTAAGCAGGCGTTGGAGCAGGGCAAGAAAATCATTATCACCACCATCCAGAAATTCCCGTTCATTATCGATGGCATCGAAGACATGAGCGATAAGCGCTTCGCCGTCATCATCGACGAAGCCCACGGTTCACAAGATGGCAGTGCCCACGGCAAAATGAATCAGGCAATGGGGCAGAGCGCGAGCGAAGAGGGCGCGGACGACGCCCAGGACAAGGTTCTCACTGCCATGCAGTCCCGCAAGATGCGGGGTAATGCCTCATACTTTGCGTTCACCGCCACACCCAAGAACAGCACCCTAGAAAAATTCGGTCAGCTGCAGCCAGACGGCAGCTTCCAACCGTTTCACCTGTACTCCATGAAGCAGGCGATAGAGGAAGGCTTTATTCTGGATGTACTTGCCAATTACACCACGTACCGCAGTTATTACGAGATCCAGAAGTCCATAAAAGATAACCCGCTGTTCGATACCGCCAAGGCACAGAAAAAGCTCAGAGCGTACGTGGAGCGCCATCCGCAAACGATTGCGGTAAAAGCAGAGATCATGCTGGAACACTTCATTTCGCAAGTCGTAAACAGCAAGCGGCTTAAGGGCAAAGCCAAGGGCATGGTGGTCACTCAGAATATTGAATCTGCCATCCGTTATTACAAAGCAATTGCCGGCTTGTTAGAAAAACGTGGGCACCCCTTTAAAGTGCTGGTTGCTTTCTCGGGTACCAAAGAAGTAGATGGTATTGAGTATACTGAAGCACAAGCGAATGGCTTTGCAGAATCTGAAACCCGCGTGCAATTCGACAAGGACGAATTCCGGTTACTGGTGGTCGCGAACAAATATCTGACCGGTTTTGACCAACCCAAGCTGTGCACCATGTATGTGGATAAAAAGCTGCAAGGTGTTCTGGCGGTGCAAGCGCTGTCTCGCTTGAATCGGGCGGCACCCAAATGGGGCAAGAAAACCGAAGATTTGTTCATTCTGGATTTTTTCAACGATGTGGATGACATCAAAGCCGCCTTTGATCCCTTTTACACCGCTACCAGTTTATCTGAGGCCACTGACATCAACGTTCTCCACGAGTTGAAAGACAACCTGGAAGACGTAGGGGTTTACGACTGGCCAGAAGTTGAAGAATTCATCAGCCTGTATTTTGGTAATGCCGACGCGCAAAAACTCAGCCCTATTATTGATACGGCAGCGGAACGGTTTAATAGCGAGCTGGATTTGGAAGAAGAGGAAAAGGCTGACTTTAAAATCAAGGCCAAGCAGTTTGTGAAAATATATGGGCAAGTGGCATCCATCATGCCCTTCGAGATAATTGCTTGGGAGAAGCTCTTCTGGTTTCTGAAGTTCCTGATTCCGAAGCTAAAAGTGAAAGATAAGGATGCAGATAAAATTGATGCACTTCTTAACTCTGTAGACTTGTCTTCCTATGGTCTGGAACGGGTCAAGCTGAATTACGGTATTGGCCTGGATGATGAGGCTGACAGCGAACTGAATCCTGCCAATCCGAATCCCCGTGGGGCCCATGGGGGAGAACAGGAAACCGATCCGCTAGACCAGATTATCCAGAGCTTTAACGAGCGTTGGTTCCAAGGCTGGGAGGCAACTCCCGAGGAGCAGAGAGTGAAGTTCCTGAGCATTATGCAAACCATTCAGGAGCACCCAGACTTCGAAACCAAATACCGTAGCAACCAAGACGCAGATAATCGCTCTCTTGCGTTCGAGAAGATTTTTGAGGAAGTGATGCTCAAACGCCGTCGGCAGGATATGGAGTTATACCGCCTTATTGCCAGTGATTCGGCGTTTAAATCGTCGATGCAGCAGAATATGAGAAATGCGATTGGGTAGGAAACAGTCTGTGTCCAAATCGACCTGTGCCGAAATACGGCAAGGGTCAAAAACACCGCTCCACGAAAAGTTGATTTAAAACCGTGGACACACCATGGACACAATTTGGACACAGCCAAATAAAAAGGCCCTACGTTTTCACGTAAGGCCTTGAAAAATATGGCGCGCCCGACAGGATTTGAACCTGTGACCCCTGCCTTCGGAGGGCGATAGTCTAACTCGTTTTAATATCTTCTGCTATCATATAAATACCATAAAAACAGCGAGTTGCATCGTTTTTCGATATGGTGTTGTCTTTGGTTATCTCCCTCTATACACTCATTTTGTGGTTACGGTTGTGGTTATAATTTCTGATCCAGAGGAAGACTCTATTGATTACGACCGATCGGCAAGTTGCTTCTCTAAAGCCTAAGGATTCTGTGTTTTGGGAGTCGGTGCGATCTCCTCATGGAGGAGGACTGGCGTTACGCGTCTCTGTGAAAGCCAGCAAAACCTGGTTCTATCGGTACCGATTTCAGGGCAAGCAAGATGCTTTCGCTTTGGGTCGCTATCCAACTATGACCCTCCAGCAAGCCAGGGATGCCCATGGAGAGGCGCGGGCACACTTATCTGATGGGTTAAATCCTAAGCGAGTATTCCGCCAAGCCAAGCTCGCTGCGGAGCAGACTTGGACAGGTCAAGAGTTGTTCGATGCCTGGATAAAGATATACAGCTCTACCCCATCTTCTCGCACTAAACGAGTTCCCTCAGAAACTGTTGTTATACAGACCATTTGGCGCTGGCAGAAGTATCTTCAGCACCGAGTTGCATCCCTTTTAGTAAACTCCATCTCAAGACAAATGATAACGTCTCTTGTTTCTGATGTTGCGGAGCGACATAGCCGGGAGCAAGCACGAAAGTGCCTTACCATATTCAATGGGATGTTCAATTTGGCCGAGGTGAGAGGGCAGGTTGATCACAACCCAGCTTTTGGCCTTGAACCATCGAAACTGGGTGCTTCTAAAGGCCAAGCTGGTGAACGTTATCTATCATTAGACGAGATCAAACTGTTGTGGTGGGCGATCGAAGAAAACGATTTGTCTGCTTCTGTTGGCGCAGCTTTGAGGGCTCTCTTGTTGACCGGAATGCGCCGAGGAGAGCTTTGTCAAACGCGCTGGAACGATGTCGACCTACAGCGACGCCTTTGGACTTTGCCGGCCAATACGACAAAAAGTCGCCGCGCTCATGTGCTACATATCTCTGATGCGCTCTTGGACATTCTCGAGTCCTTGCCGCGGGAGTCGGAGTTCGTTTTCCAGAGTGCCCGATTGGAGGATCAACCTATCCTTCCAGCTTCCCTGACGACGGCGGTTGCTCGCCTACAAGGTGTCAAAACAGCAACGCTTGATGAAAGCGCGCCATTGGCTGGCATGAAACGATTCTCTGTGCATGATCTTCGACGAACGGTTGCTACTGGCCTCGGAGAGCACTGCGGCACTCCTCCTCACATCATCAGGCGAATTCTCAATCATCTGAGTGAGGACCGGCTTGAAGACACATACCAGCGTGCTCAGCTCATAGAAGAGCAGAAAAAAGCTCTAAATTCCTGGGGCGTTTTGGTTCACGAGAAAATCCACCAGGCATAAGCTCTCGCCACATTCTGCGAGTGTGTACACAGGCAAATTCCGACGTTTTCCTCTGGTAGCATTGAGTAGATCTCGAGATATATCGAGAGACTCAAAGGGTTGGGGAGGATGACGAGGAGTGTCTTGCCGGACGCGCGTCAACCTCCCCAAGATTTAGCCGGCTTAGCCGACCTTGGCTGTGGATCTAAGAAGTGTTGCCACACTTTTTGAATCATAGCCAGTCGCCACTTTATTGTGCGGATAGAAAAAACACAATGGTGGTGGTTGCTCAGCTCGCCGGTCTTTTCAGGAGAATTGGAATGCGTGACGAGTTGTTTGAAAACCGATATCTCACCGAGCGCCAAGCTGCTTACTATCTTGGGTTTAGCCCCATCACGATACGACAAAGCCGCTGGACAGGAACGCTTGCCGGGTTACCTGCACCTACGTACGTCAGCTTCGGACGGAGTGTTCGGTATACGTTAAAAGCACTTGAGGCCTGGGTTGCGAGAGCACAAGAGGGGGGTATGTGATGCCTAACGCTAATGTACTCAAGCTTGAGCGGGAAGGCAGGGATAATTCACGCTTCTTGGTAGATCCCCAGCCAGACCTAGAATACCCGATTGAGGCGTTGGGGCCGATTTTGGGCGAGGCGGCGATAGCCATTTCCGGTGCAATCCAGGCACCAAAGGGAATCGCTGCACAGTCTGTCCTGGCTGCTGCTACCCTTGTTGCGCAGCCTCATATTGACGTAGGCCGTGGAGATACCCTTCGAAGCCCCGTTTCGCTTTATTTTTTAACGGTTGCCGACTCAGGCGACCGGAAGTCTTCTGTAGATAAAATCGCATTGGCGCCAATCACTCATTGGCAAACGCAGCGACAGGCGGAAATAGAAGCGAACGCTCCAAAGCACAGAGCTGCCATGGAGGCCTGGCAAACTACTTACGAGGCTTGTCGAAACCAGTTCAAAAAAAATCAAAATCACGGGAAGGATGCATTGAGCAGCTTGCAAAAGCAGCTTGAGGAGCTTGAGGCACTCCGTCCTTCAGAGCCCAAAATCCCCCACGTTTTGATACAGGAGCCGAATTCGGAAGGGATATACGGGCATTTGCGAGATGGGCTGCCAACCCTTGGTCTTTTTTCAGATGAGGGAGTTGGATTCTTTGGTGGTCACGGAATGAGTGACGATAGTAGAGGGCGAACCATCGCAATGATGTCGGCTCTCTGGGGCGGGGATTCAATAACGCGCTCCAGAGCGAATACTACAGACTCTGGCCAGCTAATTGGCCGGAGGCTATCTGCGCATCTGATGGTGCAGCCCGTAGTGGCTAAGCGAATCCTGTCAGATGAGCTGTTTCAGGGACAAGGGTTTCTCGCCCGGTTTCTTATCTGCCACGAAAAAACTATGGCTGGAACGCGATTTCTTGGCCCAGACTCATTGAGCGCCAATATATTTGAAGTACCAGCTTATGACACGTATTCGACCCGTCTATCACATCTACTAAAAACTCCACTTCCGGTGTGTCGGCGAACCGGCGCACTAGAGCCTAGGGTCATGCAAATTAAAAGGAACGCCCTTGCGGAATGGGTGGAAGGTTACAACCAGATTGAAGCAGAAAATTTGGAGGGCGGTGAGTTTGCACGAATGAGAGCTAGTGCAAGTAAGGCCGCTGAAATCGCTGCGCGTATTGCGGCAGTGCTGGCTTTTATCGAGCAGGCCGAAACAATTGAACGTAGTCATGTTCAGAGGGCGTTTGTGCTTATTAAGTATTACCTCTCCTCAACCGCTTTCAGAGAGGAAGAAGCCTTTTACGAGGAGAGGGATCACCTCGCTCGAGAGTTATTGGAATGGATTGTTACCCAGTCCGGAGGGGTTCTTCACTCAAATGATTTTAAGAGGATCTCCCGTCGGCTTTTCAACCGAAAGGCAGCCGATATTCGAAAAACACTCAGACACCTCGAAACATTGGGACATGTAGATGTTACGGAACACGGCCGTAAAGGTGCCCCCGTCGAATGGACAGTCATTAGGTAATCGGAAATCTTTGTCGCCAGCTAGCGATGTTGAATGGCGGAAATGGCGGATAAAGCGGAAATAAGTAAACGTAATATAAATCATAAGGATAGATTCCTGGCCGTTGGCGGAATTCGTGCGGAAACTGGCGGAGATTATTTTCCGCCAGTTTCCGCCACGCTCCGCACCCCGTCCGCCACCTGTACCCATTGAAATTACTGGAATCCGCCATTTCCGCCACTTCTGCGGGGTGGCTTTATCAAATTATGGTTTAGGGAGCAGAGGCTAAAGAGTTGTTAAGCGTACTCACTACACTTCACCGGTCGGGATCCCAAGCCAGAGGCTGAGTTATGACAGCGGTAATTCTCCGAACTAAAAAGCTAAAGAAAACAAACGTCGCCCTTAGTAGCGCTCACGTTACACGGGTTATTGAGACACCCAACGCCGATCCTCGGAAAACACACCTTAACGTGGCGTTGATTGGCGAGGGACGCTCTCCTGACGAATTGGTCAAAAGCCGTGTTGGCGAAGTGATCGAGGCGCGGAAAAATGCCGGGGTAAAAAGCATCCGAAAGGATGCTGTTTGGGCCGTTGAGTTCGTGCTGACGGTTCGAGATGAATACTGGGCCGGTAAATCGCCTGCTCATATTAATAGCTGGGCCCAGCACTCTCTGGGTTTTCTATTAAGCCGGTATGGGGCTGAAGATATTGTGAGCGCCACTCTGCACCTGGATGAAACGAGCCCTCATATTCATGCCTATCACGTCCCGGTGGTTCGTGATGCACATAGCACAGCGACGCTTTCTGCAAAGGCATTTTACGGTAGCGCCCAAAAACTATCTTTGCTGCAAGATGATTATGCGGCACACATGTCATGTTTCGATGAGGTGCTTATCCGGGGGTTAAAAAAGTCGAGGGCCCGACATAAAAAAGTCAGAGAGTGGTACTCGTTGCTGGAGGGAGAGGTCAAACGCGAGACAATAAAATTGCCCCCTCTACGAGTTAACCAACCGCCGTTTTTGTTCACGGTTGGTGATCGTAAAGAATGGGCGGAAGCCGAGTCGAAAAGAATACGATCTGAGTTGGAAGTTTCGGCGCGAAGGATCATGGAAGCTAGAGCCAAAGCCCTTTATGTCGCCCGCCAATATCAACTCAAATACAAAACCGAGTATTGTCGCACTGACGCCTACCGTCATATTGGTATGGCTCCTGAGGAGTTACTGGATTGGGTGAAAAGCTATAGCCAGCACCGGAGTCAACTTAGCCAACTCTCACGTGACAGCTCGAATTTTGAGCAGCTTTACCTTGAGGCATTGGCGGAATTGAGTGCTGCTGAGGAGCTGATTGGCAATTACAGTGTTTTGTTCAATGAGCTATGTGGCGGCCTCGGTGTTTCAGTGTCTGAGCTCGCCAGCCACGCGAGTGAGATATGCGCAGCAGTGAAAGCTAAAAGAGCATGGATTGAGCTTAGCGATGATTTATCAGAACATCAGGCAGCTTACCCTGAAAATGTTTGATGTATTTCTAATGTTGAGTCCGGCTAAACATAGGATTGTCAGCGCAGGGGGGGCAAGTCTAAAACCATGTATGCAAAGCTCCCTGGAAGATTGATTTAACGGGGCAGGCAATTCAGTGCCAGTTGGTTGCTACAGCGTCATTAGCAGAGCGAAATTGACGAAACTGCAAGGTGAGAACCATCATTGCATCAAATCTGGTTTTCTATGTGGTAGTAAAGACGCAACTTGCTCAGCCTCTTCAGCAAACACAAAGTCGCCGGGGGGGTGGTGGTAATGACATCATAAGTTGGCCGCTTCGGTCGCAAAGCGGACATTCAGGTGGGATGATCGACTCCAATATTAGGCACAATCTGACTGTACGGGATTCATTCTGACTTCTTGGCAAGACGCTCCGCGAACCATTGATAGTGTTTTGAGTTTTCAACCGGTACATTTCTTAGTGCCGTCCTCAGAACACGTAGCTCATTTTCCCGGTCTTTCCGCTTTGAATACAGAATAGAGAGCCTACGGTATGTAAAGGGGGTATCTACTCCCTGTTCCAGAAGTTTTTCATATTCCAGAAGGCCTTCCTCGATTTTCCTTTCTTTTTCAAGGGCTTGGCCACGCATATTGCCATCTGCCGCTTCCCGATAATTGGCTTGTTTGAATTCCCATTCCAACGTGCTGATGTTCTGTTCAACTTCCGAAAGCTGATCGATTTTGATCCAAGGGTTTTCTTTGACTAGGTCCTTTAGCTCATCCAACCTTTCTTTGGCCAAATCTAAGCGTGAAATCTTGGTATCAGCATTTTTTGAGTCATTGGCGATTTGGAGAGATTC
>NZ_JAVIXR010000012.1 GCF_031157525.1 Marinobacter sediminicola | reverse complement strand
GGCCAGTATGGCTTCATGGCCCTGCCCAGAATCGGCAACGAAGTGATCGTCTCCTTCCTCGATGGCGACCCGGATCAGCCCATCATCACTGGCCGAACCTACCACGCCACCAACACACCGCCCTACGCGCTGCCGGAACACAAAACCCGCACCACCCTGAAAACCCAGACCCACAAGGGTGAAGGCAGTAACGAACTGCGGTTTGAGGATGAGGCGGATAAAGAGCAAATTTACATCCATGCTCAGAAAGATCTGGATCTTCTCACCGAAAACAACCGCACCGAAGTCATCAAGAATGACAGCCACCTGACCGTCGAGAATGATCGCTTTAGCCACACAAAGAGCAACGACCACTTAACCGTGGACGGCGAAAAGCGCCAAACCATCGGAACCGACTGCAGCCAGACCATCGGCGGCACCCTGCACCAGAAATCCGGCAGCGCGACGCTGTGCGAAGCCGGGACTGAAGTTCACCATAAAGCCGGTGCCAAAGTGGTTTTGGATGCCGGTGCCGAAATCACCATTTCTGGCGGCGGTAGCTTTATTAAGCTGGATCCCAGTGGAGTAACCCTGAGCGGGCCGGGGATCAAGATTAATTCTGGTGGGGCGCCGGGGAGTGGGAGTGGGCAGGGTGTTGTGATGCCGGGAGTGCCCAACAATTTACTAGGTAAAAAACCAGATAAAACTGAATGCGACGAACTTGCGAAAGTTGGGCCGCGAGATAGCGTGCATCCATCCAATATTGAGCGTGAACCAAGGCGCCGCGAATTGATTGTGGAGATTATTGGTGGAGATCTTGAGCAAGACGTGATCGTGGTCTCAGATGATTCCGCCGGGGAGGAAACAAAATGAGCAGCTCAGTTACGTTTGCCGATGAAAACCGGGAAAAAGCAATTCGACGGCGCGCTGAATATGATGATAACAACCCTGGTGATTTGGTGTTATCAATTCCCCGGCTGGACGGGGGCACACTCTCAATCCCTCTGTTAAAAAACGCTCGCTCAAATATTGAGCAACACGAGTTTCAGGAAAACACGCTGCTGCGGGTCAAACCGTTAGCGGAAGTAGCTAACAATTTCCCATTAAGTGGCAGAACACGTGTCTACCGAGGTAAAGGTGTCGCGCTGCTCCGTCCAGGTTATCTCTATATTTTTCGCAATGATACGTTATGGCGTGAGCTTGTAATCAATGAAGCTGGTTATATGAGCGACATCGATCTGCGCCGTGCTCGCGCAGAGTATAACGGTGTGGATAGCTCCGATAACAGCACGCGGCCTGGTGTAGGAAAGTGGATAGCAGATGTTCTGGTGCCGGTATTCCTTCAGGGAGTGGGAGTCATGCACCAGTTTCGTATGGCTTACAGCGAGGTGCAATGGGATTGGGGTTACATACATAACCTTGAACAGGACGGCAGCGCAAGGGAGGTAAGAACCACCGGCATCGGACACGCTTGGGCTGCCGCTAACGTTGATACTCTTACGTTTGCTACCGGGTTCTCCGCAGCGGGTATTAAGCATGTTGCTAAGCTGAGAGCGCGGGACCTCGGTATAGAGTTGATGCTGGAAAACCCTCTTGACTTCGTGTCGGAATTCGAAGGCCCTGACGAGCAGGAACTTTGCGTGCGATTAGGTAAGCGTCTGAATAAGCAAGAGAAGTCAGATGCGCTTAGTCAACCAGAAAGCTCGGCTGCGGATGAGACATCGAACCGCCAGAAGCCCCACGACACAACACCTCTGGATATAGACATAAGCTGCCCTCCTGGAGGTGACCTGCTGGCTGATCAGCGGCGGCAGGAAGGGTTGGTGTGTGTGAGTATCCCGGATCCGCTGTTCAAACTACGCCATTCGCTGACCCAACTGCATTTGGCACTGTATTACCTGGATGCGGTGGACGCGACAATACAACAGAACCCCATGTCCCATTCGGCAATGTTAATTCGCCAGGCAGTTTTTGATCCAACACTAAAAGGTGGCAAGAGTTCACTGGCGAAATACGCCGAGGCTATTGACCTGACGAAGTTGGACGAGATGCTCGACGCAGGCGAAAAGAACCATGCGATTGCTGTTATAGAACGGCATGTAGCACAGCTAAAAAGCCTTATGAGCGGGCGTGAGCTGCTTTCAGTGTGGGAGGACTACCGAAACCGTAATGACGGAGCTATCTCTGAAGCTTACCTTTTAATTGCTGATAAGCTCAACTTGTTACAGCAGATCCCCGGTGTTCTGAAAGCCCAGGGGGTTGCCGGAAACTTTGCGTTGTTTGGGGCTTTAAAACGCTGGCTTGTGGATAGCGACCTACTGGCTAAGTGGGCACCGGAGCAATCTTTACAGTTGGAGCGACTGAAGAGACTGGTGCAAGATCAAACGGATATTGATGAGAGTGTGCTGAGCAAGTTGAATCTACAGTCTTTGATTTTTCTTGAAAAGCAATTGAAGGAAAAACAAAGTGAAGAAGGAGAGGCGGCAGAAAATGTCTCTGGCGCTGGCAAGGTTGGAGCACTTGTTTCAGGCGCGCTGGATGAGTGGAGTTCGGCGATACTGACGGTGTGTAAACGACTGATTGAAGAAGACGCAATTAAGCAGATCGGCATTCAGCGCGTTATGCAGGCGGCCTCTTCTAACTTTGTTTTAACGGACCCTAACCTGAATGGCATTGATTTGATGGATCGAGCTGGTGCCCGCATGAAGGGCTCTATCCTTGGTGTATACGGCAATGGTGTTAATCGGGGATTGTCGAAAATTGACCGCACTGAGGTGCTTACCAGGGCAAAAGACTATCTGACTGCAGATCTGCTCGACGACTCCGGTGAACTGATGGCTTCAACCAGTCCATCTCGAGCAGCCAACGCGTTAGAAGAGGCAATTCATAAAACTGCAGGTGGAATAACAGTGTTTTTTGTCCCGGATGGCCATCCGGAAGCTCAAAAACTGAGCCTGACTAAAGTCGATTTTGCCAAACGGGTTGGCAAGGTGGTGGATGGACCGACGGTGTCTCGAGGGTTAGTGGTTTTGGCAGCGTTTAATGTTTTCCTGGAGACCAATAACGTTCTTCGAGTCTTACAGGCAGCCGATGGCAATTTGTCATTGGCCGCAAGCAAAACACTGGGGGCTATGGCTGACTTAACTGCTGCATCGCTAAAGCTTAGCCAAGTGTTAGGCGAGCAGGCGGGTAGTACCAGTAGAGTATATAGGTTGGCCACGAGGCCACTTTTCGATATGAAGAACGTGTGGCTGATCGGAAAACGATTGCAAACGGTTGGTGCACAGACTTTATTACGAACCGTTGGTCTTGTCAGCTTCATTGGAGCAGGAGTTGGCGCCGGGCTTAGTTTTTGGGAGTGGAGAATCAGCCTTGCCAACAAGGACTTTGATGCGGCGGCAGGACACGCCTTGGCAATGACTGGCGGGATGATATTTATGATGAATCCTCTACTTGCAGGAGTTCTGGGTATTCCTGGGTGGGGCTGGGCAGTATTAGGAATGGGAATGGTAGTAGGAGGTGGATTGTATGCGGGGAATACGGCAGATGACCCGTTTGAGAAGCTACTGAAACTTGGCCCTTTTGGCATTTATCCCACCGAGGCCTCGAGCGGAATTGAGGAGAAAGCCTACTATAGCCAATTGCTGTCGCTGTTAACGCCTATTCGGGTAACAGCACAACAGTATGCTGATATTGACCCTGATCCGGACTTGACTCACTCTGGCGAGCAACCGGCGCCTGATGATTATGTTATTACTCTGCAGACACCTTTAATCAGCAGACTGAAAATCACAAGTAAATCCCTTTCAGAGGCGCTGCCCAACCCATTCAGCCTTGTGGTGCAGGAAGTTGCTTATCTCTCGTCTTCAATGGCTTCCTCAAGCGCCGGTAAGGTCGAGACAGATCAGGTACTGAGTACCACTTTGTTGCGCAAAATTACCGGAAGGCAGTCGCTTCCCCATCAGTCGGCGGTTCGGTTTTTGGTAAAACGAGAAATACCAGAAAGTGACTACAGCCGTTTTGGATATAGCCAGTCGATTACCACCAGTGTGAGAGTCGGGTTGCAAGCGGTAGTAGATACCGAGTTGGGACCACTCGTGTTCCCGGCACCTGTCCATGAGAACTATGAGGCTTTTAATAGAAAGCGTCATGGAACACCGCCACTGAAAAGCAGGTCGCTTTTGAATCCGTATTCGCAACCCGAGTCTCCTTACTGGTTCTTTACTGAGGTGTTTGTGTGAGTAACAAGAAGGAGGCGTCGATTTTTACCGCGACTGTTTATAGGGGTAGCACCATTAGCGCACTTCCGGAGAGCCCAAGAGAACGTAGTCGCTTTGGTGATGAATTACAGCCGCTAGGTACCTACGCCGATGCCGACCCTTATTATCGGATTATTGAAGATGTGGATGCGCTGCAAACGAACGAACAGACGGATCCTGAGTTTAAGAGTAAAGACTGGTGGTGGGATCATCAGAAAATTCGTTTTTTAAATGAGAAGCTTGGGTTCAAGTTTCTTCTCTTGCTACTACCCTTCACGTGGGTTTTTACGCTAATAATTGGCGGCGGAGCCGCTATTGTCTGGGGCTGGGTGCAACTGGCTGAAACATATGAGCTTCCTGCTCTTCTTCTTGTGTTGCTGCTATGTGTTCTTGGGCCAGGATGGCTGTTTTTTTCATTGTGGATCATCCCCCCCACCACCAACTGGCTCATGAGCACCGGTATCGGCTTTGTTATGAGGCCCTTTGAAAAAGGCATCAACAAAAAACTGGATCAGGTGTTCGAAGACGGCTGCAGCGAGTTCAACCGGCAAACAGGCCAGATCCGGTTTGCCCTTGGGCGAAAACGCTTTTTCGAAGCGCCCTTCGTAGAGTTTGATGCCTATGTTGAGAGAGTCGTCCAGCAGGGTGGTATTTTCTACCGGTTGATGTTCGTGCATCGCTATACCCAGAAGACCTTCAATAAGCTCTGGTTCAGCGGCATTGAAGCCCGGAAAACCGAAGTTTACGCGCTGTGGGACATGCTTCAACGCTACATGGACGTGTCTCAGCCTCTGCCGGATGTCCCTCGCTTGGAGCCTTTCCGCCACCTGGACCCAGTGACTCGCAAATATGACGAAGATATTGGCCGCAAACCCCGCTACTGGCGTGACTTGAACCTGGAGGAATGGAAAACCGGTGAGGGACAGGAGGTGCTTAGGCGCCAACGAGAGTATCCGTGGGATAGTAGGGTGTGCAAACTGACACCCCAACTGGGCAGAATTTCGATGGAAGAATATCGCCAGAATCGCCCAGCGGGCTCTTGGCCAATTTGAGACAAAGAGCCCCTTAGTGGCCTGACATTGCGGCCAGGAAGCTAACCAAGGCAGGCGCAGAGCCTGAGAGGCTTGCCAGGCAGAGGGGGCTCAGCGGTGACACACGAATCAATACAGTAGACAAAGATTAAAAAATAATTCAACTCCAGGGATGGTGAAAATGAGTGATTGTGTAGAAGCGACATGCACAGCCTGCGATGGTAGGAATCAACTTACGGCAGATCAGATGGAATTGCTTGGGAAATCCGAGCCTGTTGAATGTTCCCAGTGTGGGGTACTGGTCAAGATTAAAGTGGATGCCGAATCAGAGCTAAAAGCAAAAGTATCGGTTTTAATACTCACCATTGGGGCGGCAACGGTTGGTGTGGTAGCGCTGATCAATATGTTTGGTGATGCCGGATTCCCTACTTATTTCGTGGCGATTCCATTTATTTTGATTTCTGCAATCATGAGTTCAGCACTGAGCGGTGGTGCTGTTCAGTTACAGAGTGTTGACGCTTCTGGTTGATGGGTATGGAAGCGCTTCCAGGCAAGGAAGGCTAGTCAGGGCGATCTATCTTGAAAAACACCGGTATGAGCGAGCTAAAACCGATGCCCGACATCACGGATAAGGCGTTTCGGGCCATGGAAATTAGTCCTCTTCCGAAATCGCCAAAAGAACGCACACGTATCGGCGAAGAGCTTCAGCCAGTTGGCAGCTATGCGGGCATTATCCCCTATCAGGGTACAATTCAAGACGCTGAAACGCTTCAGGATTACGAAAAAACCGACCCGGAATTCACTTCTAAAGATTGGTGGTGGGACCATCAGCGGATTCGATTTCTGAATGAAAAATTGGGCCTCAAGTTTTTGGTTTTGTTGTTTCCGGTGATTTGGGTCTTTTTCTTGTGGTTCAGCGGTATCGCAGTTGTGGGCTGGGGGCTCATTACGGCAAACGACAACCTGAACATTGCTTCCGAGATTTTAGTAATTATCGGGGGAATATTATCGCTTTCGTGGTTTGCTTTTGCGATCTGGGCAACGCCAGTAACCACCAACTGGCTTATGAGCACCGGCATGGGCTTCGTTCTGAAGCCCTTTGAGAAAACCATCAACAAAAAGCTGGATAAAACTTTGGAGGACGGCTGCAGCGAGTTTAACCGCACCACCGGCCAGGTTCGCATGGCTCTGGGAGGAGGGCGGCATTTCGAGGCCCCGTTCGTGGAATTCGATGCCTACGTGGATCGAGTGATCCAGCAAAGTGGAGTGTTTTATCGGCTCATTTTTCTGCATCGTTATACTCAAAAATCCTTCCACAACACCGCCTTCAGCTCCATCGAATCCAGCAAGTCTGAGGTGCTGGCACTCTGGGATGTGCTCCAGACCTATATGGATGTATCCCGGCCTCTGCCCGATGTACCTAGGTTGGAACCCTTCCGGCACCTGGATCCGGTCACTGCGGAACATGATAAGCAAACCGGCCGCAACCCCCGCTTCTGGCGTGACCTGGATATAGATGCTTGGAAAAAGGGCGAAGGGGTTGAGTGGCTGAAGCGACAAACCGAGTATCCTTGGAGCAAGCGCAGGTGCAAGCTCACGCCTCAATTGGGCAGGGTCTCCATGGAAGAATATCGCCAGAAGCGCCCTGATGGCTCTTGGCCAATTTGAGACAAAAAGCCCTTAATGGCCTGACCTTGCGGCCAGGAAGCTAACCGAGGCAGGCGCAGAGCCTGGGAAGCTTGGTAGGCAGAGGGGCTCAGCGGCGACACACGAATCAATACAGTAGACAAAGATTAAAAATTAATTCAACTCCAGGGATGGTGAAAATGAGTGATTGTGTAGAAGCGACATGCACAGCCTGCGATGGTAGGAATCAACTTGCTGCAGATCAGATGGAAATGCTTGGGAAATCTGAGCCTGTTGAGTGTTCCCAGTGTGGGGTACTGGTAAAGATTAATGCGGATGCCGAATCAGAGCTAAAAGCAAAAGTATCGGTTTTAATACTAACCATTGGGGCGGCAACGGTTGGCGTGGTAGCGCTGATCAATATATTTGGTGATGCCGGATTCCCTACTTATTTCGTGGCGGTTCCATTCATTTTGGTTTCAGCAATCATGAGTTCAGCGCTGAACGGTGGTGTTATTCAGTTACAGAGTGTTGACGCTTCTGGTTGATGGGTATCCCCCTCTGGCAGGGTGACCGCCTGATCGCCGAAGAAACTGGCGAAAGGCTGTCTGGAAGTTGTGCTGAGTACCTGGCAGGCCCATGGCCAATTTGATGTTACAAGGAGAGTAGACAATGGATTATCAAATAAAAGAACTCATAAAGCAGGGATTTAGCCGAAATGAGATTTTCGAGAAGCTCAAAAAGAGTCGTGGGTGTTCTGTTGGCGATTTCAGGGTGCGTGCTCTCGTATTCAATAAAGGTTCGACTGTTTCCTCACATGGGATTTATGGATGTGAAGAAGGATGAAAACGGAATGTATATTTTTGAATGATGCTTGGGATCGGCGATCGAAGGCCAGAGGGTCAGCAGCTCACTGACCACTCCCCCTCAAACCTTTAACCCGCTGCTCCAACATCTCAGCAGTCGCTTTTTCTGCCGAAACCGGCTCGCCAGCCACCAATTCGATCCGCGACCAGAAACGTTTCGGAAGGTGGCTCAGCGCCGGCCCGCCGCAGTGGCTGAAAAAGCTGCCCCATAGCCCCCGAAGTGCCATGGGCACAACCGTTACGGGCCTGCGCTGGATGATAATTTCAACCCCGTTTTTGAAGGTGCCTACTTCGCCGTCAGATGTCAGTTTTCCTTCCGGGAATATACACACCACGTTACCAGCATCCAGCTCTTCGTCGATGCGGTTGAAAGCTGTCTCGTAAATCTCAGGCACTTTGGCTTTGGGACCAATCGGGATGGTTTTGGCGAGCCTGAACAGGGCGCCAAGAACGGGCGTTTTGAAGATTTGGTGGTCCATTACAAAACGGATGGGCCTGCGCACTGCGCCGGCAATGATAAATGCATCCATATAGGTTACGTGGTTACAAACCAACAGTACCGGGCCTTCCTCGGGAATCTGGCGAAGGCCTTCGTGGCGCACCCGGTAGATGGTGTGTGACAGTATCCAGACAATAAACCGCAAAGCGAACTCGGGAACCTGCTGATAAACGAAGCCAGCCACGATCAGGTTCATGATGGAGAGCACCAGAAAGAACTCCGGAATGCTGAGCCCGATCACGCCCAGCATTAAAATACCCATACCAGCGCTGACTACCATGAATAGGGCGTTGAATACGTTCAATGCCGCAATTACGCGGGCCCGCCGGGGCTCCGGGGTTTGCTGTTGTACAAAGGCATATAGCGGCACGATAAACAGGCCACCAAAGAAGCCGATACCCAGAAGGTCAATGGCCAGTTGCCGGTGCTGGCTGTCGGTGATGATCATCCACCAGTCGGTCGGTACCGGATTGGCGGGCATGTTGAAGTACAGATCAAGCCCGAACAGGCTGATGCCCAGCGAGCCGATGGGCACTATGCCCAGTTCTATCCGATGCCCGGACAGCCGTTCACAGGCAACTGAGCCCAATGCGATCCCGATGGTGAATACGGCGAGCAGCAAGGTGACAACGGTTTCGTCGCCCATCAGATCCGTTTGCGCGAAGCTGGGGAATTGGGTGAGGTAGGCGGCGCCCAGAAACCAGAACCAGGAAATGGCCATGATGCACAACAACACTGAGTGATTCTCGGCTGCCAGCCGCATCAGGTTCCAGGTTTCTCGCAGTGGCCGGAAACCAATGGTCATCTCTGGGTTAGTAGCGCCCGTCACCGGAACTTTTCGTGCGGCCAGATAACCAACAACGGCAAGAACCACTACACCGATTGCCGCCAGTTTCTCCGGCTGCTCGCTGCCCATTAACAAGCCGGCCGCAAGCGTACCCACCAAAATCGCAACGAAGGTGCCCATTTCTACCAGAGCATTGCCGCCCACGAGCTCATCGTTTGTGAGCACTTGGGGCAGGAGGGCATATTTGACCGGGCCAAAGAAGGTGGACTGTACACCCATCAGGAATAATAACAGCAGCAAAGCCTCATACCATCCGTGCCACAAGCCAACAGCGGCCAGCACCATGATTGCAATTTCTGCCAGTTTTACCCATCGGATAACCTGGGACTTTTCGTATTTGTCCGCCAATTGACCAGCAATACCGGAGAACAGAAAGAACGGCACAATGAACACGAAGGCCGCAATATTTACCGCCACATCAATCGGCAGGCCCATCAAACCACCTGCGGTATAGGTAATTAAAAGCAGCAGGACATTGCGGAACAGATTGTCGTTGAAGGCGCCGGAAAATTGCGTCAGGAAAAACGGCAGGAACCGGCGCTTTGAAAGCAGTCGAAATTGGCTGTGGTCATCCATGATGCCTATCCTTTATCAGTGTTTTAGCGGCCTGCTTTGCTTGCAAGCTTGATCTGCATAGTGCTGATATTATTGGCTTATTGTGGCAGGCGTTTCCTGAAATTGGTACGAAAATCATGGCCAATCTTCCGGCACCACAAACACCCGATCCACCTCGTGCCAATTGCCGACCCGCGGATCTTCCCGCAATACGGCAAACAGCTGCGGAATGCCTCTGTCTTCTACGCGCCTCAGAGCATCCATAGCAAGTTCGGCATCTGGCTTCTCGCCCTGAAACCAGCCGCCAATCCAGTGTGGTTTGTTGAGTACAACCCAATGCGATGTGTCTAGTGCTTTTGCGTGGCAAACATACAGCCACCGCCCACGCAGATGCTCGCTGGGAACATAATCCGGCGCTGTTGCCTGGGAGGCATCGGGATAGAACAAATACCCCGGCATGAAAATCCGTGGTGTCAGCGGGCCGGTAATGCCAGATTCGGAGAGCATTGCGAGTGTTTCCGGCAACCATGTGCGCCGGCTTTGTTGTTCGAGCAGGCTCGTTGTTTTTATATCCAGTCGGTCTCTGGCATTGGGGCCGTACCAGAGGGTCGTTCCGTTGGACTCTGGCACGCCAAGGTAGAACTTGATGGCAATTTCGTGGTGTTCAATGCGGTCTTCTGCACGATTGTGCACCACGAAATCCAGCTCTCCGATGGTGTGCCCGGCAGATTGTATCTGTTGGTTCTTCATCAGAATGGGCCAGCCGAGCAGGTCTTCCAGCAAAACCTGATACAGTCGTTCGAAATAGAATCCCAGCCTGCGCTGTGGCGGCTCCCTCAGTAACGGAGGTGCAGCCTCAGGATCTTCATCCCATAGCTTGAGCAGGTCAGGGTAGTTCGAAGGCAGATACACTGCAGGCTCAAAAGTGATCGGCGAATGTGCCAGTTGCTGTGCCTGGCACAACCAGGCGAGGTGGTTGATCGCTGGTGTGCGGTAAGGGCTGATCAGTTCGGGCTTGAGGTTTGCGTCCATCCGTCCAGAATACCGTAAACTGTGTGGTAATAAAGATGCGGCAGTCCCGTGCCAGTCAAAGCGCAGGGTTCACCGCTTGAAGCAAAAGGATACGGAAGGAGGCAGTATGCAGTACCTACATACGATGATCCGCGTAAGGGATCTTGAGAAATCCCTGCATTTTTTTTGTGACTTGCTGGGTATGGTTGAGATCGACCGTAGAGACAGTGAGAAAGGCCGATTTACGCTCGTGTTTCTCGCAGCGGCAAAGGACGAAGCTCAAGCGCGTGAGCATAAGGCGCCTACGCTGGAGCTGACCTATAACTGGGATCCGGAAGAGTATGACGGTGGTCGTAACTTTGGCCATCTGGCTTATCGAGTGGATGACATCTATGCGCTTTGTGAGTCGCTGCAGGCCGGTGGCGTTACGATCAACCGCCCACCTCGGGATGGGTACATGGCGTTTATCCGTTCACCAGACAATATTTCCATAGAGTTACTACAGAAAGGCGAGCCGTTGGCGCCTAAAGAGCCTTGGGTGAGTATGGAGAATACCGGCAGCTGGTGAGTGCGGTATGCCCGCTGGAATTGCAGATAGCGCGAAACAACCATAGAATTGCGAAGATACTAAAAGTTAGTTTTAACTAACGCTTCAAGCATCAGGACGATGCGATAAAACAGGGAAACGTTTGATGGAAGATTGGCAAGGATGCCTCGCCCCCCAATGTCAGACTGCATTACTGAATGCCCGCGAAGATGTTGATCGTCGTGGCGGCGTAGTCATTACGGTTGAAGATTTCCTGCTCGCTTTGTTGGAATCCAGCCCTTCCGTGAGGAACTTCTTGCGCGGCTCAGGCGTGGATATGGACGAGCTGATCCGCACCATACAATGTGAACAACCCATAGTGACTGAAGTAGGCGGTGAAGGCCTGCTGTCCTCCCAGCTCATCTACTGGCTGGCAACCGCTCGAGAATCCTTTGATACGCCTGCCTGGCTTGATTGGCCTCAGCTTCTGGAAGTGCTCGCAAGACATGCCGAGCGCCTGCAGGAAAAGGCTTACGTTGCTGTGCTGGAGTTGGTGTCACGGTGGCCTGAATCGAGTGATATGTGTAGTGAAGGCGGACGTTCGGAAAGGCCGGGCATTGAGGATGAAGAGGCCGCGCCGGTAGTGATCACCGATGCGGATTGGATCGAGCTTGCAGAAGATGTATCCATTACTCTTGCAGCAACGCCGGGGGTGGTGGTTTGGGTCAGGGGAGAGCGTGGCGCGGGCAAGTCTGTTTGGCTGCGGTCCCTGTTGTCGTCACTGGCGCAGCCATATGTTGAGATGGATCTGCGCAGTGAAACGGAGGTGATGGCCAGCGAGCTTGCGGTCATTCCCGCCAATGGTAAAAAGCCTTGGCCGGTTTTGGTGCTGGATAATGTAGCGCCGGTGGATTTGTTGGCATTGATGGATCGCCCATTGGGTCTGGCATCCGAGCTTGTCCAGCGATGGCAAGGGCCTATAGTGCTGTTGGGGCCAGATACGCCACAAGGCAGCGAAAAGCCATGCCGTGCTCTGGAGCAACAGCTTGGGCGTACGCTGGAGGTATGTAACATGCCGCTATCCAGCGAGCTGCAGCGCAAAGCCATTCTGGTTGCCCATCAAGCAAACATCGAGCGCCGCTGGAATATACTGCTCTCTCAACCCGTGATTCAATTTGCCTCATCCCGGCACAGTCGATGTGTGTGTACGCCCGGAGGAATGTTGCAGTGGGTGGAGCGAGCTGCGGCACGGCTGGAACTGTTTGCGCGGCGTGGCCCGGTAGGATCCGTAGCGTTGTCCGGGCAGGCCGACACGCTCCGGCGTCAGAGCCTTGTTGCTATGGCGCGACAAGAACCACTCGAAGAGATTGAGCAGTCGTTCGAGGAAATACATTTGCTGCGCACGGCTGCTGAAGTAGCCTGGCATGAACGCAAAGCTGCCGGAACCTTGAACCGACTAATGGTGGAGGATTTACGGTATGAACTGGAACGCTGGCTTGCAGCGCGGCCCGGGCCGGTTCACTATGGGCCCCATTGTGATCACCACCATGGAGAATCTGCGAGTGCAGGATCTGGAAATCTACATTCGTGACTTGGAAACAGGCGCCGTTCATCGCTGGCTTGAAGGCCATGTAAAGCAGTTGGTACTCGATGACAGTGATGTTGCATCCGTTACCAAGGGTACGGCTATTTTTGGGGAAGCTCAGCTGAAAGTAACCCTCTATCCCCAGGCGTTCGGGAAGCGATTTACATCACTAATTATAGAAGGTGAGCAGCTACCCTGGAACAGCGATCTGGAGTGTGCACGCAGTGCATGGCGAACCATGGACACTGAAATCCGCTGCAGCCCGGGAGAGTGGAAAGAAGGCGAGCCAGCGGAAGATGAGAAATGGTGGCGGCTGGATAGTCGCGGCGAGCAGCTTGTTGTTTGGAACTGAGTGCCCAGGAATTAAGAGGCTCAGAACGAAAAAAGGCAGCCGCTAAATAAATAGCAGGCTGCCTTTTTACATCAGATCAGGTTTCAGTCGCTCAGGATAGAAACATTATCTGCTTGCAGGCCCTTGTCGGCGTCAACAACGCTGAATCGAACCAGTTGGCCTTGGCGAAGCACGCGGCGGCCACTTCCACGAATGGCACGGAAGTGAACAAATACTTCGTCTCCGCTGTCGCGGACAATAAAGCCGAAGCCCTTCTTGACGTTAAACCACTTTACAGTGCCTTCTTCGTCGCCTTCCGGGCTGTCGTCGTCGTAGTCGGCTTCATCATCGGCATAGTTCTGGTTGGAACTCTGGCTACGTGATGGTGAGCTGGCGCGCTTCGACGAGCCCCGTGTGGGCTGCTTGGCTGCGATGGCAACGGCCACAAAGCCGACAATGCCAAAAACAATTAAGCTGATAACGTATGCTGCGATACCCTGCGCGCTGCCGAGAACGAACGGCGTGCTTGTTGCCAATTCATTGCTCTGGGACTGAGACAGGATCTGGAACAGCTCCGGGGTAAAAGAAACCAGCAGAAAGCCTAGGATAAATGGGGCGGGAATAGCGATCAGAATAGCAACAAGGATCGCTTTGGCTGGATTACGCATTGACTGAGAATTCTCCATATTTCATTAACGCTGACGATAAAAAACCGGATATCGGGTAAAATCGTTTATCCGGCCAGTGATTACCGCCTGATTTCCTGGAAAACGGGAACTCGGGCGGGCAAAAGCGGCATGATAGCAGATTATCCCTGCTGCTTACCAAGCGCCTGTTGTGCCGAATGCCACAGAATGTCGTTAGAAGGCATTTTGGCTGCACTTTCTACCCATCTACGTGAATTATTCATCTGACGGAGCTTTAGTACCTGATGAGCCAAAAAGACCTTCAAAACAGACTGGATGAACTTGAAACACGGCTTGCCTTTCAGGACGACGTTATCAATACCTTGAGCGAGCAGGTGGCAAAACAGGAGATGGATATTCGTGAACTCTGGAATGCCAAGCGATTACTGCACAGTCAGATAAAGGATGTTTCTTCATCCAATATCAAGCGTGAAGAGGAAGAGGCTCCGCCTCCGCATTATTGATTCATGAATGCGTTCTTACAAACCAAGAGGCCAGGGCATAAGCTCTGGCCTCTTGGTTTCAGATTGTCTTGAATCTGCAGTTCAGGCGAGCAGTTCCACCAGAATCTGTTCATAGATTTGGGAGAGGGTGTCCAGATCGTCAGCTTTCACACACTCGTTCACCTTGTGAATCGTCGCATTGATCGGTCCCAGTTCCACAACCTGTGCGCCGGTAGGTGCAATGAAACGCCCATCAGACGTGCCCCCTGAGGTAGAGAGCTCGGTTTCACGCCCGGTCACATTGCGGATGGCGCTTTGAGTGGCGGAGACCAATGCACCCTTATCAGTGAGGAAAGGTCGGCCACTGAGATGCCATTGCAGGTCATATTTCAGGTTGTGTCGATCAAGCGTAGCGACAACCCGCTCTTCAAGGCTTTCTGCAGTGTTCTCTGTGCAGTAACGGAAGTTGAAGTGCACCAAACACTCACCGGGAATGATGTTACTACCGGTGCCGGCTTCCACTTTGGTGATCTGAAAAGTGGTGGGTGGGAAGTAATCGTTGCCGTTATCCCAGAACTCGTTAGCCAAGGAGTGCAGAGCGGGTGCAACGGCATGAATGGCATTTTCCGCCAAGTGCGGGTAGGCCACGTGGCCTTGGGTGCCATGCACAGTGAGGTAGCCGTGCAAGGAGCCGCGCCGTCCATTCTTGATCACATCACCCACTTCTTGCGTGCTCGATGGCTCACCAATCAAACACCAGTCCATCTTTTCTGAACGGGCTTCCAGTGCTTCGATCACCTTTACGGTGCCGTTCTGGGCCGGGCCTTCCTCATCGCTTGTGATCAGCAGAGCAATGGAGCCACGATGATCTGGATGGGTGCTCACGAAACGCTCGCAGGCAGTAACGAATGCCGCAAGGCTGCCTTTCATATCTGCAGCGCCACGGCCAAGGAGGTAACCGTCTTTTATAACCGGGTCAAACGGTGGGTGAGCCCAGTTTTTCTCCGGCCCGGTAGGCACCACATCGGTATGGCCGGCAAACGCCAGAACAGGGCCCTCAGTGCCTTTGCGGGCCCAGAGATTGTCGGTATCGCCAAAGCGCATGTGTTCGCCGCTAAATCCAAGAGGGGCCAGGCGAGACATCATCAACTCCTGGCAGCCGGCGTCTTCTGGAGATACCGAAGGGCGGCTGATCAGGTCAATGGCCAAGTCGAGCGTTGGGGAATTAGTTGTTTGCATGCAGTTCTTCATTCAGCTCGATGGCGGATTGGTTGGTTTTGCATTCCACAGCGCCGGATTGGCTGTTGCGGCGGAAGAGCAAGTCTGGCTTACCGGCCAGATCGCGGGCTTTTACCACTTCCACTAGCTCGTTGTTGCCGTCGAGTAAGGCAACCTTGGTGCCGGCTGTAACATATAGGCCGGATTCAACCGTGCAGCGGTCACCCAGAGGAATGCCGATGCCTGCATTCGCGCCGATCAGGCAGTTTTCACCCACGGAAATAACCATGTTGCCGCCACCGGAAAGGGTGCCCATGGTGGAGCAACCGCCGCCCAGATCGGAACCTTTTCCAACCATAACGCCCGCAGAAATGCGGCCCTCAACCATGCTCGTACCTTCTGTGCCGGCATTGAAGTTGATAAAGCCTTCGTGCATTACGGTTGTGCCTTCGCCCACGTAGGCACCAAGGCGCACTCTCGCGGTGTCCGCAATACGAACGCCGCTGGGTACCACGTAGTCCGTCATTTGTGGGAATTTGTCGACAGATTTTACTTCCAGAGTCCGACCTTCAAGGCGGGCTTTAAGCTGGCGGTCTGGCAGCTCGTTCAAATCAATCGCGCCTTCGTTAGTCCAAGCAAGGTTCGGCAACAGGCCGAAGATGCCGTCAAGCTTGAGCCCGTGGGGCTTTACTTGTCGATGGGAAATCAGGTGCAGCTTGAGGTAAACCTCTGGCGTGCTGGATGCAGTACCGTCTGTTTGCAGTACCGTCACGACCACTGGGCGCTTGCTGCCGGCAGCCTTCTCTGCCAGTGACGCCTGCTCTGTGGCGCCGATCTGGCGTAGGGCAGTGGCTAGTTGGGTAAGCTGCTCAGCGGTGGCCTGGATGACCTGATTGCCGCCCTGATAGTTCAGTACAGTTTCGACTGCATCTATCAGCTCTGTTTCCGGTGTGATCATCGGTTGCTGGTAAAAAACTTCCAGCCATTCGCCCTGGTTGTTCTGGCTGCCGATACCTATACCGAATGCAAAGCTCATGCAGTGATTGCTCCTGTCTATCTGATAGTTGCTATTTGATGGTTGTTGCCCAGTCGTCGGCGTTAAAGCCGACATAAACTGCGCCGTTATGTTCGACCACGGGACGTTTAATGATGGAGGTGTTTTCCAGCATGATGTCGTGGGCAGAAAGGGCGCCAATAGTATCACGAACCTCTTCGCTGAGCTTGCGCCAGGTGGTGCCTCGGCGGTTCAGCAGGGTTTCCCAGCCCACTGCCTCTTCCCATTGGGATAGCCGATCCCTGTCCAGACCTTCTTTTTTGAAGTCGTGAAATTCGTAAGAAATTCCCTGGTCATCAAGCCATTTACGGGCTTTTTTGACGGTGTCGCAGTTGCGGATGCCGTACAGTTTCATAACTCAGTTTGCCTTTACAAATTCAACAATGCGTTTTGCCGCTTCCACACATTCTTCCAACGGTGCAACCAATGCCATGCGAACCCTGTTCTCTCCCGGGTTGTAGCCGTCCACTGTGCGGGACAAGTAGCGGCCGGGAAGAACGTGGACGTTTTGCTGAGCCGATAACTCTTTCGCAAAGGTTTCGTCATCCATGGGTGTGATCGGCCACAGATAAAACCCGGCATCGGGAAAATCTACGTCCATGACCTCACGCAGAATGGGTACCACCGCTTCAAATTTTGCGCGATAAGCCGCCCGATTTTCCCGCACGTGGTCTTCATCCTGCCAGGCGGCAATGCTTGCGAGTTGGTTATGAACCGGCATGGCACAGCCATGATAGGTGCGATAGTTCAGATAACCTTTCAGTATGTTTGCGTCGCCTGCTACAAAACCGGATCTCAAACCCGGCAGATTGCTGCGTTTCGACAAGCTGTGGAAAACAACGCAGCGCGCGAAGTCGTGGCGGCCTATTGCTGCGCAAGTCTGCAACAAACCTTCAGGTGGATTGTTTTCATCAGGGTAGAGTTCTGAATAGCATTCGTCTGAGGCAACAATAAAATCGTATCTGTCTGCGAGCTCAATAACTTTTGTCAGTGTCTCTCTCGGTATGACCGCACCGCTAGGGTTGCCAGGTGAGCACAGGAACAGCACCTGGCAGTCTCGCCATACAGGTTCGGGGACCGTGTCAAAATCAGGAATGAAGCCGTTGGAGCCGTCGCAAGGAAGGTATACCGGTGTAGCCCCTGCCAAAAAAGCTGCACCCTCGTAAACCTGATAGAAAGGGTTGGGGCTTACAACAGTTGCTTGCAGGCTGGCATCAACCACCGCCTGAACCAGAGAGAAAATAGCCTCCCGGGTGCCATTTACCGGCACGATGTTTTGATCCGGGCTCAGGGAACCAGCTTTCAGTTGGAATCGCTTCGTAGCCCACTGGCTTATTGCTTCTCGCAGCTCGTCAAGGCCACGGGTGGTGGGATAGTTAGCGAGACGATCCAGGTTGTCAGCAATCACCTGCTTCACAAAGCCGGGGGCCGGGTGCTTGGGCTCACCTATGCCAAGAGAGATGGCCGGCAAGTGCTCAGGTGCAGAAATACCAGCTTTGAGTTTTGCCAGTTTTTCGAAAGGGTAGGGGTGAAGCTTGTTCAAATTCGGGTTCATTGAATTTCATCCAGCATTTTGCACAGGTCTTGCTGCAGGGCGCGGCATACGGAAGGGTCGCTGATTGGCTCGCCGTGCTCATCAGTCACAAAGAAAACGTCTTCCACCCGCTCGCCCAGGGTGGCGATTTTGGCATTGCTCAGGCGTATGCGGTGATCCAGCAGTACCTGCCCAATCCGAGCCAGAAGGCCGGGGCGGTCAGGTGTCACCACTTCAATCACTGTGCGCTCGTTAACGGTGTCGTTGGAGAAAAGCACCTCGGTTGGGAACGCAAAATGCCTGAGCTGCCGTGGTGTACGGCGATGAATAATGTCGGGGTAATCTTCTGGGTCGTCCAGCTCTTCGATCAGGCGCTTGCGCACCCGCTCTTTGCGGGCCGGGTCGATACCTAACGGCTGGCCCTTCTCATCCAGCACAACATAGGAACTGATTGTGAAAGGACCATCATTCGAACTGATGCGCGCATCCACAATGTTGAGATTAAGTTGTTCCAGTACGGCCGTGGTTGCCGCAAACAGAGTAGCTCGATCTTTAATGTAAATAATGATCTGGGAAAAGCCGTCTGTGGGGCCACCGTGAGTGTCCCGGATAAGCACGAGCGGGCCGGGCGTGTCGCCATGATTGATGATGGCTGCAGTTTGCCATGCTATGTCAACCGTTGAGTCCTGCAGGAAGTAATCCTCGTCAACGGTATCCCAGATAGCGTCTATCTGTTCGTCATTGATGTTCTGGGCATGAATAAGTTGCCTTGCCTCAGACTGGGTTGCGCGCACCCACTCCTGCCGGTCTACCGGAATCTCGGTGCCGCGCCTGAGGGCTCGCTTGGCTTCTATATACAGTTGACGCAGCAGAGATGCCCGCCAGGTGTTCCAAAGCTTGGGGTTGGTGGCGCTGATATCGCACACAGTAAGGATGTAAAGATAATCCAGGTGCGCCTGGCTCGGTACCGCTCGGGCAAAGGAGCGAATGATGTCGGGATCAGAAATATCTTTACGCTGAGCCGTCATGGACATCAACAGATGGTTTTCCACCAGCCAGGAAACCAGCTGGGTATCGCGTTCGCTCAAATGGTGGCGCTGACAGAAAGCTTCAGCGTCCATGGCGCCAAGCTCTGAATGGTCTCCGCCGCGGCCTTTTGCAATGTCGTGATACAGGCCAGCTATATAGAGCAGCTCGCGCTTGGGCAGACCATGGATGAGACGCGCCGCTAATGGATAGTCGTCACGGGCGTCCGGGCCGCTCATCCGCACCATGTTGCGCACCACCCGCATGGTGTGAGCATCAACCGTGTATATGTGGAAAAGGTCGTGCTGCATTTGGCCAATAATCAGACCGAACTCTGGCAAATAGCGCCCCAGCACGTTGTATTTCTTCATGGCTGAGAGAATTTCGTCCAGCGCATGGGGTGTTCGCATCAGCTCCATGAACAAGGATGTAACCGCCAGATCAGACCGGAAGGCGTCATCAATCAGGTGCCTGTGCGCCCGCAAAGACCGGATAGTCGTAGCCCGGATGCCCTTGATTTCAGGGTGCTGGGCCATCAACACAAAAATTTCCATAATGGCGTAGGGCGAGTAGGCAAAAACCTGGTTATTGACTGCTTCTATATAGTTGTTGCGGATCTGGAAACGATTGTTGATCGGCTGAATGTTGTCTTCGGTGCCCGTGCCGAGTATGGCCTCGTCGTAAAACTGAAGAATAACGTCTGCCAATTCTGCCAGCGCCAGTACAGCACGGTAGTAGGACTGCATCATCAGCTCGACATCCAGTCGCTTGCCCTCGTCCTTATAACCCAGCATTTGGGCCAAAGCGCGCTGATGGTCGAATAGTAGGCGGTTTTCGTTACGGTCTGCGATCAACTGGAGGCCATAGCGCAATCGCCATAGCAGAGTTTCGCCTTCCAGCAGAACCTGGTGCTCCTCGTCGGTAAGGATGCTGAAGCGGGTCAGGTCGGCGATGCTCTGCAGGCCAAAGTGCCGTTTGGTTATCCAGCCAATGGTTTGTATGTCCCGCAGGGCGCCGGGTGAGCTTTTTACGTTGGGCTCGAGGTTGTACTCGGTGTCGCTATACTTTTTATGGCGCCGCTGTTGTTCTTTGCGCTTGGCAATAAAGTAATCGCGGTCGGTAATGATGTTATCGGAGTACGCTTGCTCGCTGAGCTCTTTGCGTAACTCGTCCGGCCCGGCAATTGTGCGGGTTTCAAGCAGGTTGGTCAGTGTGGCGACATCGCCTCGCGCTGCGGCTTTGCTTTCTTCAATGCTGCGAACACTGTGACCGATGTCGAGCTTCAGATCCCAGAGCAGTGTGACAAAGGCGCCAAGATCCTCCTGCCAGCCCGGTTCGATACCCTCGCGGGTGAGCACAAGAAGATCAATATCCGAATGGGGATGCAGTTCACCCCGGCCGTATCCACCAACTGCTATCAGCGCAATGTCGGATGAGCCGGAGAAAGGGTAGCGGTTCCAGATCAGCTTCAGAACGGTGTCGATCGTGTCAGCTCTGGAGCGAACCAGAGCGCGCACGTCGGCACCCTGCCTGAAGGCTTCGGCATCTTCGTTGTAGCATTCTTTTAACAGCTCCCTGGCTGCCATAACCGGGGAAGGGTCCCTGCTGATTCTGGCTTCCAGTTCCTGGCGCGTCACTTAGAAGGACTCCTCCGACCGCTTGGTCAGAACTTCATAGCCATCGGCAGTGACCAGAATGGTGTGCTCCCATTGCGCTGAAAGCTTATGGTCTTTGGTGACCACAGTCCACTGGTCTGGCAGCAGCTTGGTGTGGTACTTGCCTTGGTTGATCATGGGTTCAATCGTGAAGGTCATGCCTTCCTGCAGTGCCATCCCAGTGCCCGGCTTGCCGTAGTGCATAACTTGCGGCTCCTCATGGAACACTTTTCCAATCCCGTGGCCGCAATAGTCCCGCACCACCGAATAGCGGTGTTTTTCAGCGTGCTGCTGGATTACATGGCCGATGTCGCCCAAACGAGCGCCGGGCTTCACCAGCTCAATACCTTTATAGAGACATTCCTGAGTGATTTTGATCAGGCGCTCAGTACCGGGCTTTGGCTTGCCAACGATCCACATTTTGCTGGTGTCGCCGTGGTACTCATCTTTTATTACCGTAACGTCAATATTCACGATGTCGCCGTCCTTCAGAACTTTCTTTTCTGAAGGGATGCCGTGACAGATAACATGGTTAACTGAAATGCATACGGATTTAGGAAAGCCTTTATAGTTCAACGGTGCGGGAATCGCATTTTGCTCGTTGACGATGTAGTCGTGGCAGATCTGGTTGAGCTCTTCGGTGGAAACACCGGGCTTGATGTGCTCCCCGATCATTTCTAGAACTTCAGCTGCCAGGCGGCCGGCCACACGCATCTTTTCAATTTCTTCCGGAGTCTTGATCGATACTTGCATTGGGCTTCCTATTGATTTGTGTCAAACGAGCATTTTAAGGGCCCCGGGCTCAGGGCACAAGGAAGCAAAGGCTCAAAAATAATGGCGTGGGCTGGTGGTTTTATGGTATAAACGCGCCCGCTGGAAACAAATCCGGCAAATTCGAGCACGTGTCAACACGTTGCCCCAGGGTGCCTGCTCCCGCTTTAAATCTATATAGGGAGCCTGGTTGGGGTAATTGGACGCGTGTAAGACTAACCCGAAGCTAAACTAAGGTAATATCATGGCTCAGGTAAATATGCGTGACCTGCTCAAGGCAGGTGCTCACTTTGGTCACCAGACTCGCTACTGGAACCCAAAAATGTCGAAGTACATCTTCGGCGCCCGTAACAAGATTCATATCATCAACCTTGAGCAGACTGTTCCTGCCATGAATGAAGCGCTTAACTTCGTTCAGCAACTGACAGAGAGCAAGAACAAGATTTTGTTTGTTGGCACCAAGCGCGCCGCAGCCAAGGTCATCAAGGAAGAAGCCGAGCGTTCCGGCCAGCCTTTTGTTAACCATCGCTGGCTCGGCGGCATGCTGACCAACTATAAGACCATTCGTCAGTCCATCCGTCGCTACCGTGAACTGGAAGCCCAGAGCAAAGACGGTACTTTCGATAAGCTGACCAAAAAAGAAGCTCTTGAGCGCACCCGTGAAATGGATAAGCTCGAGCGGTCTATTGGTGGTATCAAAGATATGGGCGGTCTGCCTGACGCTTTGTTCGTTATCGACGTTGATCACGAGCGCATTGCCATTAAAGAAGCCAACAAGCTGGGCATCCCCGTTATCGGTGTTGTTGATACCAACAGCAACCCGGATGGTGTTGATTTCGTAATCCCGGGTAACGATGACGCTATTCGTGCAATCCAGATTTACGTGAAAGCGGTTGCTGACACTTGCCTGGAATCTGCTCAGGCTGGCGGCGCTGACGAATTTGTTGAAGTTGCCGAAGACTCTGCAGGCGCCGCTCCGGCTGCCGAGTGATACATCTGCATCACTGATGAGATATAAGACATGCCAGGGAGATTGTCCTGGCATGTCTTCCCACCGATTTCAGAAAAGTTAAGAGGACTGAACATGGCTGCTATTACCGCTGCAATGGTCAAAGAACTGCGCGACCGCACTGGCCTTGGCATGATGGAGTGTAAAAAAGCTCTGGTTGAATCTGAGGGCAGTGTAGACGCGGCAATTGAAGAGCTGCGCAAGTCTTCCGGTCTGAAAGCTGCCAAGAAAGCAGGCCGTATCGCCGCTGAAGGTGTTTCGTTGATCAAGATCTCCGACGACAACACCGTTGCCTATATTCTGGAAGTTAACTCTGAAACAGACTTCGTTGCCCGCGACGAGAACCTTCTGAATTTTGCTAACGACGTGCTGAACGTTGCCTTCGAAAAAGGCGAGACAGACGTTGCCAAGCTGATGGAAGGTGAGCTGGAATCCAAGCGCGAAGCACTGGTTCAGAAAATCGGCGAAAACATTACTGTCCGTCGCCTGGTTTCAGTTAAAGGTCCGGTAGTGGGTGGCTACGTTCACAGCAACAACAAGATTGCTTCTGTTGTAGCTTTGACGGCTGGCGATGCTGAGCTTGCTCGTGATATCGCGATGCACGCTGCTGCAGTTAACCCGCGTGTCGCCAAGCCTGAAGATATGCCGGCTGAAGAGCTGGAGAAAGAGAAAGAAGTCATCCGCGCTCAGCCAGACATGGAAGGCAAGCCTGCCGAAATCGTTGAGAAAATGATGGGCGGCCGTATTCAGAAGTTCCTCAAGGAAAACAGCCTTGTTGAGCAGCCTTTCGTTAAAAACCCGGAGCAGACTGTAGGCCAGCTTATTAAAGCGGCCGGCGGCGAGCTGGTTGGTTTTGTTCGCCTCGAAGTGGGCGAGGGCATTGAAAGAGAAGAAGTAGACTTTGCTGCTGAGGTTGCTGCTGCAGCCGGTACTGGCAAGGCCTGATTTTTCTCGGCGCTGTGACGGTCCGTTACAGCGCCACCTGAGTCTGCCACGTTGGCTGGATTTTTCCGGCTCTCGTGGCGGGCTTGTATCTGAGATCCCCCTTTTTCAAGGAGTATGTCAGATGCGAGCCTGCAATGCGTATCACGCCGGATAGCAGTTAACAGACGAAAAGGGGATCAGTATGCCGACATCATCAAAAAACCAGCCAAGATACAATCGTGTTCTGCTCAAGCTCAGTGGCGAAGCCCTGATGGGCGAGCATGATTTCGGTATTGACCCCAAAGTTCTTGATCGGATGGCGCTTGAAATCGGTGCTTTGATTGGCATCGGCATTCAGGTTGGCCTCGTTATTGGCGGCGGCAACCTGTTCAGAGGGGCGTCGCTGAGCGAGGCTGGAATGGATCGTGTTACTGGCGACCACATGGGTATGCTGGCCACGGTAATGAACGGCCTTGCCATGCGCGACGCTTTGGAGCGTTCAAACATACGTACCCGGGTTATGTCAGCCATTCCCATGAGTGGTATTGTTGAGCATTATGATCGCCGCCGCGCTGTCCGCGATCTTAAAGATGGTGACGTTGTTATTTTTTGTGCAGGTACCGGCAACCCCTTCTTCACAACAGATTCTGCGGCGTGCTTGCGTGGTATCGAGATTCAGGCAGATGCCGTACTGAAGGCAACCAAAGTAGATGGTGTGTACTCAGCGGATCCTTACCTTGATCCGACTGCAGAAAAGTACGACAAACTGTCTTATGATGAAGTGCTCGACAAAAAGCTGGGCGTGATGGATCTGACCGCTATCCTCCTGGCGCGGGATCATGGGATGCCGCTGCGTGTTTTTGATATGAACCGTCCGGGCGCCCTGACGCGCATCGTGACCGGCGAGAAAGAAGGTACATTGATCGAATAACGGGTTTTATGCAGCCCGACGAACGAATTGAGGATGATTACGTGATTAACGACATAAAAGCTGAAGCCGAGAAGAAAATGGAAAAGAGCCTCGAAGCTCTGCACTCGGCGTTCAACAAGATCCGTACCGGCCGGGCCCACCCGTCGATTCTGGACAGTGTGATGGTTAACTACTACGGGCAGGAGACACCGCTGAAGCAGGTGGCGAGTGTTAACGTAGAAGATAACCGTACGTTGGCGGTGTCGCCTTGGGAAAAGAACCTGGTGCCCGTTATCGAGAAGGCCATCATGGCTTCAGATCTCGGTCTGAACCCTGCAACCAGCGGCGATCTGATTCGTATACCTATGCCGATGCTGACGGAAGAAACCCGTAAGCATATGGTTAAACAATCGAAAGCGGATGCGGAGAATGGCCGTGTCTCCATCCGTAATGCCCGTCGCGATGCAAACAGCATGATGAAAGACCTGCTGAAAGACAAAGACATCAGCGAAGATGATGTGCGCAAGGGCGAGGACGAAATCCAGAAGCTGACAGATCGCTACATCGCTGAAGTCGAGAAGATGCTGAAAGCTAAAGAAGAGGATCTGATGGCGGTTTGATCGCCACGGTTCACTGCAAGCGAGACACGGCCAGTAGGGGTGTTCTATTGGCTGTACAGGGGATTTCATGACGGGATCAGTATCCGCAGAAATTCCGGTGTCGGCTGATAGCCGGCCCCGGCATGTGGCCATTATCATGGATGGTAACAACCGGTGGGCAAAATCACGCCTGCTTAAAGGAGTTGCGGGGCATAAGGCCGGGGTAGAGTCTGTCAGGGCCGTTGTTGAAACCTGTGCCCGCGAAGGCGTTGAAGTCCTTACGCTGTTCGCCTTCTCAAGCGAGAACTGGCGGCGCCCAAAAGATGAAGTATCCGCTCTCATGAAGCTGTTTCTTTTTGCTTTGGAGCGGGAAGTCAGAAAGTTGCATCGTAACGATATCCGCTTGCGCATCATTGGTGACCGTTCCGCGTTTAATGCAACCTTGCAAGAGCATATGGCCAAGGCAGAGGGGCTCACCCGCAACAACACCAGAATGACTCTTGTCATCGCTGCAAACTATGGCGGCCATTGGGATATTGCCCAGGCAACGCAGCAGGTTGCTCAATTGGTGAAGAGCGGCGAGCTTGAACCTGCTGATATTACCGATGACCTTATACAGCAACACCTGAGCATTGGTGATCTCCCAATGCCGGATCTGATGATTCGGACGGCTGGTGAGCAGCGGATCAGTAATTTCATGCTTTGGCATCTCGCCTATACCGAGTTGTACTTCTCGCCTGTGTTCTGGCCCGATTTCAAAGAAGAAGAAATGTGCAAGGCATTACAGGCTTACGCCGGACGTCAGCGCCGCTTTGGTCAGACGGACGACCAGATCGTGGCCAAGGCGTCACAACAATAACGAATGACAGCGACCTAAATTGTGCTAAAAACCCGAATTATCACCGCCCTTATTCTCGCGCCCATCGCTATTGGGGGCATTTTTTTTCTGCCACCTCTGGGATTTGCTTTATTCATGGCCGCGATCATTACGCTGGGCGCTTGGGAATGGGCCAATATGTCTGGATTCGAGCAGCAGCCGATGCGGATCGGTTATGCGGCCTTTATCGCTGCCATTCTCTACGGTCTGTTTGATGTGTCTGCCGTTCCGGTGCTTTGGCTGGCGCTTCTATGGTGGGTTGTGTGTTTTTTACTGGTGCGCAACTACCCGGCAGGTTCAGGGTGGTGGGGCAGCAGGCCTGTGCGAGCTCTAATGGGCGTGCTGGTTCTTGTGCCTGCTTGGGTTGGATTGAACCATCTTCGAGCCGCTGGCTTTCAGTTCGGCAATACAGATAATAACCTCCTGGTGATTCTGTATGTGTTCTGCGTTGTCTGGGTGGCAGATATTGGAGCTTACTTTGCAGGCAGGGCTTTCGGTAAGGCGAAGCTCGCCCCCAGAGTCAGTCCTGGCAAGTCCTGGGCTGGCGTATACGGTGGTTTGGTGGCTGTAACTGTGTTGGCTTTGGCTGCGAGCTCTCTTGCTTCCGCAAGTATGATTGAAACCATGATGCTAATTGCGGCAACGTTGGTAACCGGTCTGGTGTCTGTGCTTGGGGACCTTCTGGAAAGCATGCTCAAGCGTTTCAGAGGTATCAAGGACAGCAGTGCTCTGCTGCCAGGGCATGGCGGGATACTGGATCGTATTGATAGCCTTACTGCCGCCGCTCCCGTGTTTGCGCTTATTATTACGCAACTTGGCTGGCTGACAGTCGGGCACTTGTGAGTATGGTAAATCGCTCTGTTACGGTACTGGGGGCGACCGGTTCAATCGGACTTTCCACCCTCGAGGTCATTCGCCGTCATCCCGATCGGTTTTCAGTGTATGCGCTTACAGCCAGTACCCACGCTGAAGAGCTTGCCGTGCTGTGTCGCGAATTTCTCCCGAAAGTAGCGGTAATGGCAGATGCCGCTGCGGCGCAAAAGCTGACCGAGTTACTTTCAGATCTCCCCCAAATATCCGTGCTAAGTGGTGAGCCGGGGCTTTGTGAGGTGGCTTCAGCCCCGCAAGTCTGCACCGTTATGGCAGCCATTGTTGGTGCGGCAGGCCTTGCGCCGACACTTGCCGCCGTGCGTGCAAGCAAACGTGTGTTGCTGGCCAATAAAGAAGCATTGGTAATGTCTGGCAAGCTTTTCATGGATGCCGTATCGGCTTCTGGCGCAGAGCTGTTGCCGATAGATTCCGAGCACAACGCGATCTTTCAATGCCTGCCGGCAGCAAAGGTGCGCGACCCTGAAGGTGCCGGTATTACACGTATTCTGCTCACCGCTTCCGGTGGCCCTTTCCGGGAGACCAGCGCTCAAGACCTGCGCTCAGTGACGCCTGCTCAAGCCTGCGCTCATCCAAACTGGTCCATGGGGCAGAAAATCTCGGTTGATTCTGCAACTTTGATGAACAAAGGGCTTGAGTTGATCGAGGCATGTTGGCTGTTTAATACCACGCCAGATCGCATTGAGGTCCATGTGCACCCGGAGAGCATCATTCACTCAATGGTAGAGTACGTTGACGGCTCTGTACTGGCTCAGCTCGGCAGCCCGGACATGCGCACTCCCATCGCCAATGGATTGGCTTGGCCCGAGCGTATTGATGCCGGGGTCGCGGCACTGGATCTTTTCGCTATAGGGCGGTTTCATTTTGAAAGACCGGATCTTTTGCGCTTCCCCTGCCTTCGGTTAGCCGCAGAAGCATTTGAGCAGGGAGGAACCGCGCCTGCCGTGTTGAATGCTGCGAATGAGGTGGCGGTGAGTGAGTTCCTGAAAGGGAACCTCGCATTTACGGACATTCCGGTTGTCATTGAGCGAACTCTGTCAGTAACACCAGTGGTACCTGCGGACAGTTTTGATACCATCTTCGCGAAGAACTCAGAGGCACGGCAACGGGCGCAGGAACAGATCCGCCTGTTAACGGTCTGATGTAACTTAGAGATTTTCGCCGGGCTGGCGCTTAAACCAGGAATGCTATGCAGATTATTCAAACCGTACTTGCTCTTGCGCTTACATTGGGGATACTCGTTACCCTGCATGAGTATGGCCACTTCTGGGTTGCGCGCCGCTGCGGTGTGAAAGTGCTGCGCTTCTCAGTGGGGTTTGGGAAGCCCCTGTTCTCTTGGTACGATCGCCACGGCACTGAATTCGCAATAGCCGCCATTCCGCTGGGCGGCTATGTGAAAATGCTGGATGAGCGAGAGGGACCAGTCCCTGAAGAGATCAGAGATCAGGCGTTTACATCCAAAACACCCTCCCAGCGGATTGCCATTGCTGCGGCAGGGCCGGCTGCAAACTTCCTTTTTGCTATTTTGGCCTACTGGCTTCTTGGCGTAGTGGGTGTTACTCATGTTGCGCCAATTGTGGGTGGTGTTGCCGAGGAAAGTGTTGCCAGTAATGTCGGCCTGCGGGAAGGCATGGAGATCCACGCTGTAGACGGGCATCGAGTGAGCTCCTGGCGTGATGTGAATATGCGTATTCTTGAGCGTGCTGGCGAGCAGGGAGTAATCACCCTGGATGTTTCCAGTGCTGGCGCTCAGGGAACTTTGAGTGGCGAGCTGGGTGGGTGGAGCCTCAGTGACGAAACGCCGAACCCGCTTGGTGAGTTTGGTATCACGCCTTGGCGGCCAGATGTTCCAGCGATACTTGGCCAGATCGCAGACGGCGGCCGTGCCCAGATTGCGGGCTTGCAGACCGGTGATCACGTTCTTGCTGTGAATGACGAGCCCATTGCGAACTGGTTCGAGTTGGTTGCATCGATACGTAGCTCACCCGAGCAAACATTGACCCTTACCATTGAACGTGCTGGTTTGGAGCAGTCTGTACAGATTACACCGGCTGAGAAAAAGCAGGATAGTGGCGAAGTGATCGGCTTTGTAGGCGCTGGCGTTGAGGCAGTCTCGTGGCCAGACAGCGTAATGCGCGACGTTCGCTACGGCCCTCTGGCTGCCATCCCCGTTGCGTTGGACGAAACCTGGGCAGACACCCGCCTTACACTGGTTGCTATTAAAAAGATGGTTACAGGGTTGCTCTCACCCAGTAACCTCAGTGGCCCAATTACGATTGCCCGTGTAGCTGAAGCCAGTGTCAGCTCAGGATTTGAAGACTTTATTCGATTTTTGGCTTACCTGAGCGTTAGCTTGGGAATCTTGAATCTGTTACCTGTTCCTGTGCTGGATGGTGGCCATATCGTGTATTACACCATTGAGGCAATCCGCAAAAAGCCGGTTTCGGATGCGGTCCAGGAGCTTGGATTACGAATTGGTATGGCAATGATCCTCACATTAATGGTGTTTGCTCTTTACAACGACCTGATGCGGTTGTGAGAATTGCGGGCTCCTTACGCGCATTAACCAGGCGAAATAATTGAATGAGACGTTCTCTTCTAGGCTTAGCTGTTGGCCTCGCTGTTGCCGCAACCGGCATGAAGCCAGCATTTGCAGATGAATTTACGGTTGCAGATATTGAGGTGGAAGGCTTGCAGCGAGTTTCTGCAGGTACTGTTTTCTCCGCTTTCCCCGTTAATATCGGCGAGCAGATGGACGAAGCCGAACTGGCCGATGCGATTAAATCACTGTTCCGGACAGGGTTGTTTACCGATATAGAAGCGAGTCGCGACGCCGGGATCCTCATACTTACAGTTCGGGAGCGCCCCTCGATCACGTCGATCGAGATTGAAGGCAACAAGAACATCGAAACTGGCATGCTCATGGATGCCTTGGCTGGTGCCGGGCTTCAGGAAGGTCAGGTATTCCGCCGGGCAACACTGGAACGCCTGGAACTGGAAATTTTGCGCTCCTACATTGGGCAAGGGCGCTACAACGCTCGAGTCAAAGCAACGGCTGAAGTGCTTCCGCGAAATCGTGTGGCAGTCCGCCTGGATATTAACGAAGGCACAGTTGCGGCTATTCAGCATATCAACTTGGTAGGAAACCGGGAGTTCAGCGATGAACAGTTGCGAGATCTGTTTGAACTGCGCACCAGCAGCTGGTGGAACTCCCTCACTAATTCCGACAAATATGCGCGGGAACGACTGAGCGGTGATCTGGAAACCCTGCGCTCATTCTACCTCGACCGCGGATATCTGGACTTCAGCGTTGAGTCCAGCCAGGTTTCTATCTCGCCAGACAAGCGACAGGTATTTATCGCCATTGCTCTCAATGAAGGCCCGCAATATACGATTTCTGATATAAAACTGCGCGGCGATCTCATTGTTGGTGAGGAAGAACTGCGTGAATTGATCCCGGTAGAGGCGGGCGATGTATTCTCCCGTGCCCGTATGACGGCTATTTCGGAAACGCTGTCGTTCCGATTGGGTAGAGAAGGTTATGCGTTCGCAAACGTAAATGCCGTGCCTGAGCCAGGCCCAAATAACACCGCCGCCGTTACCTTCTTTGTAGAGCCTGGCAAGCGGGCTTATGTTCGTCGCATCAATTTCAGCGGAAACGTCTCTACCCGTGACGATGTTTTGCGTCAGGAAATGACGCAAATGGAAGGCGGTATTGCCTCGTCGGATCGCATTGAGTTTTCTAAAACTCGTCTTGAGCGACTTGGTTTTTTCAAGATGGTCAATGTGGATACGGTTCCTGTGCCAGGAACCGATGACCTGGTTGATGTGAACTATTCTGTTGAAGAGCAGCCAACCGGCAGCCTTTCAGCGTCTGTGGGCTTTTCACAGGACTCTGGCATTATTCTTGGCGCCAATGTTGCCGAAAATAACTTCTTCGGCACCGGTAAGCGGGCATCGTTTGGAGTAAACGTCAGTGATGCGGTGAGAAGCGCAAATATCTCCTATATGGACCCGTACTACACTGTAGATGGCGTGAGCCGTGGATTCAGTGTGTTTGCCCGGGAGACTGATTTTGAGCAGGAGGACATCACGTCCTACCTGTTGGATGAATACGGTGGGCGTCTCACCTTTGGTTATCCGACCGATAACATTACCAGGCTGAACTTCGGGGTGGGTTATACCAACTCCAAGCTGAAAGGTGGTGTATTTACATCGAAAGATGTGACTGAATTTATTGCAGAGGAAGGCGATAGCTTTAACAACTATTTCTTATTTGGTAGTTGGCGTCGCAGTACGTTGAACCGGGGTGTTTTACCAACTGCGGGCCACAGCCATTCCCTGTCAATTGACGTGGCCGTGCCTGGCAGTGACCTTACGTTCTACAAAGCCACCCACAGAACGGATTTCTACTATCCGGTATCGGACAACAACCGCTGGGTTGTGCATACAAGAACAGAAGTGGGTTACGGTAATGGATATGGTGAAGATCCAATGATGCCGTTCTATGAGCACTTCTATGCTGGTGGCTATGGCTCGGTAAGGGGCTATCAAGCGAATTCACTGGGGCCGCGCGCGCGCCCCGCAGACAACGATTTTTCCGATCCCGATCCGTTCGGTGGTAATCTCCTCACAGAAGGATCTTTGGAGCTGATTTTCCCGACGCCATTTGCCGGTGACAGCCGCTCCATGCGCACCGCATTCTTCTTGGACGGTGGCCAGGTATTCGACCCGGACCGTGGATTTGACCCGGATCTCAAGGAATTGCGATTCTCTGTGGGCGTTGGATTTCAGTGGATTACCGCGGTAGGCCCATTGGCATTCAGTCTTGCCAAGCCGCTGAACGATAAGCCGGGTGACGACACTCAGGTGTTCCAGTTCTCACTTGGCCAGACATTCTGATTCCCGGACATTCCGATTAAGCGTTACGAGAAACAAAAACGAATGATACTCAGGAGACCCAAGATGTTCAGAAACTTACTGATGTTTGCAGCAGCCATGGTGATCGCTCTGCCAGCCGTAGCAGAAACCCGCATTGGTGTTGTAGATCTTCGCCAGGCATTGTTTTCTTCAAACGACGCAAAGTCTTTCAGTGAAGCTATGCAGAGAGATTTTGCTGGCGATGAAGAAAAGGTTCGCGAGACTCAGGAAGCAGCACGAAAGTTGAAAGAGCGTCTGGAAAAAGACGGTGCAATGATGAATGAAAGTGAGCGTAACAAGCTTGCTGGTGAATTCCAGGAAAGAGTCAAAGAGTTCAATTTCCTGAAACAGCGTCTTGATACTACTGTTAATCAGCGGAAGCAGGCGTTTCTCGAAGAAGCCCGCCCGGAAGTGGATGCAGCAGTAAAAGAGTTGCTGGAAGAAAACGGTCTGGATCTGATTCTGCCTAGCGAAGCTGTTGTTTATGTGAAGCCGGAAATGAACTTGACCCCACAGCTTCTGGAAAAGCTGAACCGTTAACTCTTGCTGGAGAGCCCAGGGGCTCACAGGCGTGTTTTGGAGCGCGAGATGACAGAAAAGTCTTACCGGCTTGGAGAGATAGCAGAAGCCGTGGGCGCGGAGCTGCGAGGCGATCCTGAAATTCAGGTGTTCGGCATTGCAACTCTCCAGGCTGCTGGCCCGAATCAGCTCAGTTTTCTGGCAAATCCCGCCTATGCAAAACACCTGGCAGATACTCAGGCGGCGGCGGTCATTCTGTCGCCTGCAGCTGCGGATGATTGCCCGACCAATGTCCTGGTACTTGATAATCCCTATCTGGGGTATGCTCGGCTCAGCCACTGGTTTGACCCTGCACCGATTGCACGGCCGGGCATTCATCCTGCAGCAGTGGTTGATCCCAGTGCAGCCGTTGCCGCCAGTGCCAGTATTGGCGCTAATGCCGTTGTTGAGGCGGGCGTTGTTATTGGCGAAGCGGTTGTCGTCGGAGCGGGCAGTGTGATTGGTGCGCGCACCAATATTGGGGCTGGCTCCATCATCAGGCCCCGGGTGACTTTAGCCCACGATGTCGTGATTGGGAAGCGTTGCCATATTCTCAGCGGCGCAGTGATAGGCTCTGACGGATTTGGCTTCGCCAACGAAAAAGGCCAATGGCATCGAATTGCGCAGCTAGGTCGCGTTGTTCTTGGTGACGATGTTGAGGTTGGCGCAAACACGACTATTGATCGCGGTGCTCTGGATGACACGGTTATCGGCAATGGTGTAAAGCTTGATAACCTGATTCAGATTGCCCACAACGTGCGCATTGGTGATCATTGCGCGATGGCGTCAATGGTTGGCATTGCGGGCAGCACAAAGATTGGCAGCCACTGTGTATTTGGCGGCGCCGCCGGAGTAGCCGGCCACTTGGAAATCACTAGCCAGGTGCATCTTACTGGCATGACCATGGTAACCGGAGATATCCCGGAGCCGGGAGTCTATTCTTCGGGAACCAGTGCAGATACTAATCGGCAATGGCGCAAGAATGCCGTGCGATTCCGTCAACTGGATACTTTGGCACGGCGCGTCAAAGAGCTGGAAAAGAAAACTGAAGGCTGAGGCCGATCATAATGATGCATATTGATGAAATACTGGAACACCTGCCACACCGCTATCCGTTTTTGTTAGTGGATCGGGTGACCGAGATCGAAAAGTCCAAATCGATAAAAGGTTATAAAAATATCTCCTACAACGAGCCGTTCTTTAACGGTCACTTCCCCGGCAACCCGATAATGCCTGGGGTACTGATTATCGAAGCCATGGCGCAGTTGTCGGGCATTCTCGGTTTTGTGACAGTGGGGCGGAAGCCCTCAGATGGGCTGGTACAATACCTGGCAGGCACCAGTAAGACGCGGTTCAAGCGCCCCGTGTTACCCGGAGACCGGCTGTGCATGGAGTCGGAAATCATCTCGGAAAAACGCGGTATCTGGAAATTTGATTGTCGCGCACTGGTCGATGGTGAAGTCGTCTGTGTGGCAGAGATACTGACCGCTGAGAGAGAAGTTTAATGGCGACGAATGATTGGTCGGGCGTTCATCCCCAAGCGATAGTAGATCCATCAGCCAAACTTGCGGATAACGTAACGGTTGGTCCCTGGAGCTACATTGGCCCAAATGTGGAAATTGGTGAAGGCACAGAAATCCTTTCCCATGTGGTTGTGAAAGGGCCAACGATTATTGGCAAAAATAATCGCATTTTTCAGTTCTCCAGCATAGGAGAAGAATGTCAGGATAAAAAATACGCGGGTGAACCAACCACTCTGATTATCGGGGACAATAATACGATCCGCGAGAACTGCACCATTCACCGCGGCACAATTCAGGACCAAGGTGAGACCCGTATCGGCAGCAACAACTTGCTCATGGCTTATGTGCATGTAGCCCATGACTGCGTTATTGGCAGCGACATTATACTCGCTAACTGCGCAACCTTGGCAGGCCATGTGACGGTTGGTGACCATGCCATTCTAGGCGGCGGCACCATGGTGCACCAATTCTGCCACATTGGGCCCCATAGCATGGCGGCTGGCGGCAGTATCGTACTCAAGGATATCCCGGCTTACGTTATGGCTGCCGGTCAGTCGGCGGAGCCCCACGGCATGAACGTTGAAGGCCTCAAGCGACGCGGATTCGACAAAGAAGTGCTGATGACCCTGCGCCGGGCTTACAAGGTTATATATCGCCAAGGCCTGACGACGGAGCAGGCAGTGGAGAAACTGGAAGAAGAATACTCAGGCACACCAGAAGTGCGGGTGCTGATTGACTCCCTGCGCGGCGCTCATCGTGGCATTATCCGCTAAGCTGGCAGGAGTCTTGTTAGATGGAGCATCCCCAGGCCGCGGTTGTCAGTGACCGCAGCATAACCTTTGGCATTATCGCAGGTGAAGCGTCTGGGGACATTCTGGGCGCTGGATTGATCCGATCACTTCGCAAACGCTACCCCAACGCACGCTTTGTGGGCATCGGTGGCGATGAAATGATTGCGGAGGGGTTCCACTCCCTGATTCCCATGGAACGGCTCTCTATTATGGGGCTGGTGGAAGTTCTTGGCCGCATTCGGGAACTCTTTCGTATTCGTGCTCGCCTGCTGAGTTATTTTTTTGCCACGCCACCCGATGTGGTAATTGGCATTGATTCCCCGGATTTTACCCTGGCCATCGAGCGACGCTGCCGAGAGGCGGGTATTCCATCTGTTCATTACGTCAGCCCTTCGGTTTGGGCTTGGCGGCAGAACCGTATTTTCAAAATCGCCAAGTCGGTAGACCTTATGCTCACCCTGTTGCCGTTTGAGGCCAGGTTCTATGAAGAGCACCAGGTGCCCGTTGCCTTTGTAGGGCATCCTCTTGCAGATCGCATTCCACTGGTGCCGGAAACAGGGAAGGCCCGCCAGGATCTTGGGCTTGATGAGAGCGCGCCTTTACTGGCAGTTTTGCCGGGTAGTCGGGCTGGTGAAGTCGAACGATTAGGTACTTTGTTTCTGGAAGCTGCGCGCTGGATTCAAACCAAACGGCCGGATGTGCAGCTGGTGATTCCTTGTGTGAACCGTGAAAGGGAGCAGCAGGTTCGCGATCTTATCGAAGCACTCGATGTAAAACTTCAGGTTACTATCGTACGAGGACGTTCCCGGGAAGTGATGGCTGCGTCCGACGTTGTATTGCTTGCGTCTGGAACGGCGACCCTAGAGGCCATGCTGCTGAAAAAGCCTATGGTTGTGGGGTATCGTTTGAGCAACGTTAGTTGGGCAGTGATTTCCCGCTTGGTGAAGGTGCCCCATGTGGCGCTGCCGAACCTGTTGGCAAAGCAATCTCTGGTCCCGGAGCTGTTGCAGGATGACGCGACACCGGAATCACTTGGCACTGCGGTGTTGGAGCGAATGGAGAACCAGCAAGAACGCTATCGGCTAGTGCATGCATTTACTGAGCTACACCACACCTTGAAGCAAGATGCTGACGAGAAAGCTGCCAGTGCAATCTCCATGCTTGTTGAAGAAAGGGCCGGCTAGATGGCGCGAGCACCTGCATTACCTCCGTTCAAGTGCGCGTATGAGGGTCGGCTATTGGCTGGTGTGGATGAAGTAGGGCGCGGGCCTCTCATTGGTGCCGTCGTGACTGCTGCAGTCATTCTGAATCCTGATCGGCCCATCGCTGGGTTGGCAGACTCAAAAAAGCTCACCGAAAAAAAGCGTAATGCCCTTTACGAAGAAATCATTGAGCATGCGAGTGCCTGGAGCCTGGGCCGTTGCGAGGCCCATGAGATCGATCAGATCAACATCTACCAAGCCACCATGATCGCCATGGAACGTGCTGTGGCTGGCTTAGGTGTTGCGCCGGAATACGTACTGGTGGATGGAAACAAATGCCCGAAGTGGCACTGGCCCTCCGAGCCGGTGGTAAAGGGGGATAGTCGGGTAGAGGCCATTAGCGCCGCATCCATACTCGCGAAAGTGACACGGGACAGGGAAATGGAAGCTCTGGAGCGGGAGTATCCCGGCTACGGCCTTGCCAAACACAAAGGGTATCCTACGCCCGTGCACATGGAAGCCTTGTTCCGGTTGGGAGTAACGCCAGAACACCGCAAATCGTTCCGGCCAGTTCAGGAAGCGATGGAGCAAGTTGGGTTTTTCAAGAATCCCGAGGCATCGGAGGCAGAAAACCTTCACTACCCAACAGACCTGTTTGAAAACAGTATTTGACAACGCGCCCACAAGTCCTTAATATACGCGCACGTTGATCGAGGTGACTCGGCAACAACCAGTTTGATGCGGGGTGGAGCAGTCTGGTAGCTCGTCGGGCTCATAACCCGAAGGTCGTAGGTTCGAATCCTGCCCCCGCTACCATATTAAAAGGCAAATCAGTAACTTACTGATTTGCCTTTTTTCGTTTTGGGTTACTCACCCTACTGGCGGTCGTGCTCCTTTAGAGCACCGCCTGCCGGACTTTCGCAGATACCCATTCAGAAACGACCACCGTCGCGAGTATAACGAGAAATATTACCGTTACCTGGTTCCAGGCTAAGGTGCTTAAGGATGACTGGAGTTGCAAACCCAGGCCACCGGCACCTACCAACCCGAGAATGGTAGATTCGCGAATGTTGATGTCCCAGCGGAACACTGAAATGCCCCAGAATGCCGGCAGAACCTGCGGGATAATTGCATAGTCAATCACCTGGGTTCCAGAGGCACCTGTTGCGCGCACTGCTTCCACCTGGCTTTCATCGATCTCTTCGATGGCCTCGTACAGCAACTTGGCGACGAAGCCGATGGAGCGCAGACCGATCGCGACAATGCCAGCCAACAGTCCCGGGCCGATAATTGCCACCAACAGCAAGGCCCAAATAAGCGAGTTGATCGAGCGTGAGGTCACGATGATCAGCAAGGCCAGCGGGCGCACAAAATGGCGACTCGGGGTTGTGTTCTCAGCGGCCAGGAAGGCAACGGGTATCGCAATGATTACTCCGATCAGCGTACCAAGGGTTGCGATGTTCAGCGTATCCCAGAGCGGCTGCCAGAGTTCATTGAGATAGCCCCAGCGCGGTGGGAGCATTCGGCCACCGATATCCGAAGCTTGTCGGGGTGCGTCTGCTACAAAGGCCCAAATGGTGTCTTCCGTCATCAGGTTCCAGCAGAACACTGTCAAAGCCACCAGCCAGAACCAGCCAGCCCACCGCAACATGTACTGTTTAGGGGTGCGGAACTGCCATGTTTGCGTGTTTGCATTGGTGATCATTGGACCCACCGTCGGATGTAGGATGAGGAGTATTCCACCACTAATACAATAGCGATGATGATAATCAGGATGGCGCCAGCTGAGTCGTACTCATAGCGATCAATAGCTGTATTCAAAGTGGCTCCAACACCGCCGGCACCAACGATACCGATGACCGACGATTCCCGAAAATTTATGTCCAACCGATACAGAGAAAGGCCGATCAGCCGTGGCATAACCTGAGACTGGACGGCATAGTTAACCACCTGCCACCAATCTGCGCCGGTCGCGCGAATGGCTTCTATCTGGGCGCTGTCACAGTCTTCTATGTCTTCCGCAAGCAGCTTGGAGAGGAATCCGATTGAGGCAAATGTCAGGGTAAGGAACCCGGCAAAGGGCCCGAATCCGAACATGGCGACCAGCAGGATCGCGATGATGATTTCCTGGAATGAGCGGGACAGCGTAATAATGCTCCGGCAGATCGTATACATCGGCAACGGCGCCAGATTGCGGGCAGCGCCAAGACCGATGGGCACCGAGATCAATACACCGGCCACGGTGGAAGTCAGAGTCATGGTCAGGCTTTCGATCAGCCCGGCCTGGATGTCTCGCCAGCGGGAATTGAAATCCGGCGATAGAAACCCTTGAATGAACTTCCAGCCGCGCTCAAGGCCTTCATAAACCCGAAACCAGTTGACCTCCACTGAGCTAATCGCCAGAACCAGGTAGATCGCACTCCCTAACAAAATGGTCCAGCGCCATCGTGGGTCTTTAAGAAGTACCGGAGGACGCTTCCAGGTCCTCAAAGACGTGATTGCGCCGGTCATGTTAGCTCCAGCACTTTGGCGTGACTGAACAGAAACTCGTCGTTCTGTGGCTCACTGCTTTGTTGAACCTGGTCCCAATCCTCTGCGCCATAAATGCGGGTCAGTGCCTCGTGGGACAAGGCTGACGATGGGCCGTCAAATACTACTTGGCCAGCCCGCAACCCGATGATTCGATCGGCGAAGTTTTGCGCCAGCACCACATCGTGAATGTTGATGATGGCTGGTAAGTTTCTCTCCCGGCAGACGCCTTGAATCAGGCGCATGATCTGGCGGGAGGTTTTTGGGTCGAGAGACGCGGTGGGCTCGTCGGCCAACAGAAGTTCCGGGTTTTGCTCCAGCGCCCGGGCGATACCTACTCGTTGGCGCTGACCGCCAGAAAGTTCATCTGCCCGTTTGTTGTAGTGATCACCCAGGCCGACCCGCTCCAGCAAGCTGAAGGCCTGATCTATGTCGGCCTGCGGGTACCGGCGCAGGAAGGATCGCCAGCCGGAGACATATCCCAGGCGGCCCGAGAGCACGTTCTCCATTACTGTAAGGCGCTCAACCAGCGCATATTCCTGGAAAATCATACCAATACGCCGGCGAGCCTGGCGTAAAGTCCGGCCGCTGAGCTTGGTCAGTTCTGTTTCGCCGAGGTAAATGCTGCCAGAGCTGGGTTCAACCAGACGGTTGATACACCGGATCAGGCTCGACTTGCCGGCGCCAGAGGGGCCGATCAGGCCCACAACCTGACCTGCAGGCACTGAGAAGCTGATGTTGGTCAGTGCCCGGTCGCCGGTTTTGTAGGTTTTTGATAAGGCTTTCAGTTCAAGCACAATTTTCTGCCATTGCTGATAATAGAAGAGTCAACGGGTTGGCCACATCTCGCGACATGTGCAACCCGCTGAAAGCGGTTTTCGGTTTGAGCGTTTAGCGGCAGTTGTAAACCACACCGTTGGCATCATCGATTTTACGAATAACTTCCCAGTGCTCCTGAAATGTAATCGGGATGAATTGAGCTTCACCTGACTTGGAGAATTCCTCTTCCAGGGAGGTGCCTGCCCATTCAAAGGAGAAAAACGCCTGCTGGATTTTGTCTTGTAGTTCTGGCGTCAGGTTGTGCGTGACCCCATACCCTGTAGTGGGGAAGGTCTGAGACTTGTACAGGGATACAATCTGATCTTCGTTGACGACGCCCCGGTTCAGCATCCGCGCCATAACGGAGTTAGCAACCGCGGCGGCGTCATAGTCCTTGTTGGCTACACCAAGAACAGAGTTGTCGTGCTTGCCGGAAAACACCGGCGTGAAATCTCTATTTGGCACAAGATCATAATCTGCTTTCAATATTGCAGAGGGCGCTTTGAAGCCTGAGTTGGAGGTTTCGGAGGTAAAGGCCAGTTCACGACCTTGTATTCCGTCTACATCGGTAATGCCGGAATCGGGGTGGGTAATGATTTCCATCTCGTAGCCGAATGAACCATCAGCGGATGCCATAATGGTGAAAGGGCGGAAGCCGCCACAGGCAACGGCTATCGGGTTGGATCCGGTATTGAAACCGGCAATGTGGAGGCGACCCGCGCGCATGGCTTCAATTTGCGCAGCGTTCGACTGGACCGGGAAAAACTGAACCTTTTTACCGGTTTTATCAGACAGGTGGTCTAGAAAATCTGACCAGGCTTCAGCGTAAACAGACGGGTCTTCTACTGGGGTGTAAGCAAAAATCAGAGTGGAAGGATCGATCTGCTCAGACTTGGCAGGAATGTCGGCAATCAGATCGCCGTCATTGTCGCTGTATCGGGAGTCCAGTTTGAATGCGCCCTGGGCGAGCATAGGGGTCATTAGAGCAGCACATGTAAGAGACATTAACTTTTTCATATTTGCATCCTCAGGTTATGAATCTTCGACGGCCAGATCCTAACCAAGGATTGTTATGGTTACGTGACAAGACCAAAATGCTGGGGTTGTCACGTCAGCAGGGGGCTCGAAGGTGGGTCCAGAGAAAAAAGCCAGCGGATGATGTCATCCGCTGGCTTTGGTATTGCAATTATGAACGTTCGACTACGGGGCTATTACAGGCCCATGCAGTTAGCATAATGGGTTGTCGTTGCAGGCCAGTCTGAAAAAATCCCGATAACACCCACGTCTTGAGCCAATACATCAATCACTTTATAAATGTCGCCATCATTGTTAATGGCATCGTTGATGGTTTGGTAATACCAGCCCCCACCTTCAGCGAGTGGGCCGCTGCGCTCCAGTGACCAACCAATCAAATCCAGGCCGGCAGCCTTGGCATTGAGTGCGTATTCGGACGGAACAATCTCCTGGTGGCTGTTAAGAGTGAGCATTTTCCAGAGGGCAGGTGCCAGAATAGGAACACCTTTTTGGGTGAGGCTTTCCATATACGCCATGGATACGTTATCCGGGTCGTTGCTTTTCTCATCTAGGAATACGGCTTGGCGGCCAAACTCAGGCATTTGATTAACCCAGAAAACGACATCGTCCAACAGGAACGATTGCGGCCATACATCCTCGGGCTTCACGCCAGCGGCGATGTATTCGTTAATCATCTGTCGGGCATAATCCTCTTGGGTGTAGTCACCCTCGAAAGGCATATCAACCACCGGCGTTTTCAGTTCAGGTGTGAACTTAAGGCCCAGCTCCTTAATCAGTTCGATGCTTTCGCGATGGCTTAATAGGGTGCCTTCTGTGGCATAAAGATCCGTTCGCCAATTAGCAGTACCGCCCAGGTACTCCTCGGGCGTGGTGGCATTCTCGTCAAAGGCATCCATTTTACCCCGGAGCGATTTGAACTCTGCCAGCGTGATATCGCTGGTGCGGCACTCGGCCTCAGCCTTTGTGCCAGCGCCTGGATTAGCAGGCACAAAAGGCTTGGTACATTTGGCGTTCAGCTCCGGCACGGCCACGATGTTGGTGGTAGTGTGCAGGTCGTTCTGTGCGTGGCGGCAAACTAACTGCCGATCCTTGGTAAAGGCAACATCACACTCAACGATTCCCGCTCCCATTTTGGCCGCTGCGACATAGGATTCGCGGGTATGTTCAGGAAGCTGCAAGGGCGCACCCCGGTGGGCAATGGAGAAGTTGCTTGAGGTTGGAGGCAAAGACTCACAAGCCTGCAGCGCATTCTTCAGTTCACCGTCATCCATGTCGTTAACCAGAAAGTAAGGTCTGGGCCCAAGCTGAACCAGCGGTTGGCTTGTTTCCGCAGGTGTTACTTCGGGCGCGTTCGAGTTGTTGTCGTTGCAGCCGGATACCAGAGTGAGAGCCCCTATAGCCAGGGGCAATACGAATAATATCTTCATAACAGAGTCCTTCTGTTGAATCTTTTGGGCTTGCCCCGGCACCGCTTTGGTTCGCGAAAATGGGGCGGCTAATGAATCTCAGGCTTTACAGGCGCTAATATTGCCCGCACTTGATGAACGCCTGATGACAGTCTGCTCCCGCCCTCATTAGTTTCAGCCACCCCTACCCCGCTTCACTTCCTGCCACTTTTTAGGAGACATGCCACTGCCCCTTAAAAAGAAGTGGTTAAACGAACTCTGCTCCCGGAACCCCAACAGCTGGCTGATCTGCAGAATGCTTAAATTTGAATACGTTAGATAATCCTGCGCATGGTGTAAGCGAACATCGGCCAACAGCTGTTGATAGCTGGTTCCCTGGTGCTTTAGCTGTCGCTGCAAGCTGCGCTCGCTCTGTCCGAGAATGGCGGAAATCTGGGGGAGCTTCGGACTGTTTAGCAGATTCTTTCCAATGTGATTTTTTACCTGATCAACAACTTGCCCTGCAGCGGAGTCGGCAACGGAAGGACGGGCGATGTTTATTAAAGGCCAGGCCAGTACGTCTGCGGCGATCGTAATGCTGTTATCGTTCTGGCTGAAACGGCACTGGGCTCTAAATCCTTGCTGGTACTCTGCTTCGTGATAATCGACCGGCCTCGAGTGAACAAAGCACACCTCCATTACGGGTATCAATCGCCCCGTCAGTTGTTCCGCCAGATGAATTATTCCCGCGAGTACACTTTCGCAAACTAACCGGGCGGCCTTGTGCTGTTGGAAGTGAGCCCTCCAGATTAGCCGTATGTTCCCGCCGACTGATTCTATGCGAGAGGTCCCCAACCGGTGCACTAGCCGCTCAAGAGTCATCACCTGATGTAATGCGTGGCCCAGTGTCAGAGATTTTGCGCGTAAATTGGCCAGAGCTTCGCCCAGCACATCAAAGTTTTCCAGGCCTGCGCTTTGACCTGCCTTTATGCCGAGCAGGGGATCATGAAGAAGGTCACTTGCACTGAGAAATAGACGGAAGTAGTCCTCTACGGCGATTATTTCCGGAGGATTGATCATCCACAAGTCATTCACAGCCGCGGCATCAGAAAGAGGAGATAGGCGTCCGCCTTGTTGTAGGTAAGCGACGAGAATTGGCTGAATGTACGCGCCAACCACAAAGTTGAGTGGGTGGTCTCGCGAAGTATCCCGCTTTGGTTTGCTGATCAATCTTGCCGCCTTATAGTAATTTTTATTCGCGATCCAACAATTAAGTCAGGTTAAGGCAGGCTAGGATGTTTTTCAATTCGAGTCATAGATCCCAATACAATTATAAATAGGCGGCACATGGGCAGTATTCTCAAAACCAGTACGATTGAAAGCAGCATCATCAAGCCGATCAAGCATTTTGAAGAGGCTCGCAAGTGCCATACTGCGCACTACCGGCTGGAAGCGATGCGGAAAGCGGCGGTCGGTTTCCGCAACGACATGCTGGCAAAACCCCAGGCCAGGTTCTATCAGAGCATGGGGTTAATCCGTGTGCCTTATCCCACCAAGTATGCATTTCTGAACTGCAATGTGGTTCCGAGCCCCTTTATTCACATCCTGAATCGCGTGTTTATTGTGCAAGTTGATAGTGAAGAGGGTGTGAAAACGATACTCCTGTCACCGTCAGATGCCGAAGCGAACGCAGAAACCCCGTATTTCCGGAAGGTGATCGACAAGGCTGGCCCTCTTAAAGAGCTGGTTAAGAAGTTTCTTGCGCCTGAAATCAACACCGTCGAAGCCTGTCTGAAGCTGGCTGGTCTGACGCCGGAAGACGTGGACTACATCAGTTACGACCATCTGCACACCCAGGACATTCGCCGCTGGTTAGGCGACAGCAAGAATCCAGGCCTGTTCCCCAATGCGAAGCTTCTGGTGATGAGCGCAGAGTGGGCGGCCGCCAACTTTCTAATGCCGCCACAAATTGACTGGTACTGCCCGAATGGACTGGCCGGAGTCCCGGAAGAACGCATCATTCAACTGGATGGGGACGTAATGATCGGTGATGGGCTGGCACTCATTCGCACTCCTGGCCATACAGTGGGGAACCACTCGTTCGTGGCCCATACCCCGGAAGGGCTAAAAGTAACCAGCGAAAATGGTGTTGGTCCGGATTGCTACGCGCCTCTGCATTCACGGATTCCTGGCTTGAAAAAATACGCCCAGCAAACCGGCATGGAAGTGATTCTGAACGGCAATACTCTTGAGGGCGGGCTGGATCAATACATTTCTATGGTGGTTGAGAAAACCATTGCCGGTAGCCATCCGCTGTATACAGATTTTCCTAACATGGCTAACTCATCCGAGCTAACCAGTTATTGGGGCTTCCCAGGGTATCGGCCAACGGTTACCAATGGTGACCTGAGTTTTGGCTCTGTGCATAAAAAGAAGTAACCCTGCTTTGTGATATGGGTATTTTGATCATGGGTTCTGGAAGCTTGGATTCGGTATGAATATATCTGGATTATGGGACGGGTTCTATAACGACCCCTGGTTCTGGCAGTTTCCTATGGCCACACTGGCCATCAGCATGGCGGCGTTTTTGCTTGTTGCAACGCCTTGGACAATTGTTGCCTGGCTGGACCCGGTCTCGTTGAGAAAATACAAAATTCAGCAGAAACCGTTTGAGGTTAAAAAGTTCCTGCTGCCGTCCCTTGGGCGCATTCTTATTAACAATATTATCCTGGCATCGTTGCTGGTGCTGAGTTGGCCGTTGCTAAAAAATACCGGCGTGCACCAAAACGAGTTGCCTGCCTGGTATGTGATTTTGGCGCAGTTGCTGTTTTTCGTGTTACTGGATGATTTTCTGTACTACTGGATGCACCGGTACATGCATGAGAACAAGTGGCTGCTAAGAAATGTGCACAGTGTGCACCACCGGATCCGCAACACCTGTGGGATCAACGGTAACTACATGCATTGGCTGGAATATACGTTAACCGCAACGCTCACCTTGATAGGCCCTATTCTTTTGGGCGCACATATCTATGTTGTGTGGCTTTGGGTGATCATCCGGCAAATTGAAGGTGCAGACGGCCACATTGGCTATGACATTCCCTGGAACCCGGTGCATCTGTTACCTGTATACGAAGGCCCTGTTTATCACGATTTTCACCACGCGAAGTTCAAAGGTAACTACGCAGGCTTTCTGCCGTATCTTGATAAGTACATGGGTAAAACCTACATACCTGCGTACCTGAACTACCTGAGGGCGAAGAAGCGCGGGTTAACGGCTGCAGAGATTGATCAGCAAAATAAGGCGATTTAGCAGGCCGGCACCAGAGAAACGTACTGGCAAAGGCAGCTGTAATCCGAAAATGAAGTCTGCAATATGTGTATGTTTGAAGTATATGTGTATATTGTTCGAAAACCTGACTTTTCTGGCACTCTGTTGACAAAGGCACCACGCAACAGAGTAGCCTGAGAAAGTTTTGCTCCTATTTTCGAAGATGACTCCAATCTAATGACCTCCTATTTTATTCAAGCATTTATCTATCTACTGGCTGCTGTGATTGCGGTGCCATTGGCAAAGCGCCTTGGTCTTGGCTCTGTACTCGGTTATCTGGTGGCAGGTGTTGTGATAGGGCCTGTACTGGGGCTCGTCGGCCAAGAAACGACCACAATTCAGCACTTTGCCGAGTTTGGTGTGGTGATGATGCTGTTCCTGATAGGTATGGAGATCGACCCAAAAGCACTTTGGGCAATGAAGGTTCGTTTGTTAGGGCTTGGCGGATTGCAGGTGGCTCTGACGGCCGCTGCCGGTATGGCAGTGGCCTGGTGGCTGGGCGTTGTTTGGCAGACTGCGCTGACCATTGGTCTTATTTTTGCGCTGTCGTCGACGGCGATTGTGCTGCAGACCCTAGATGAAAAGGGACTGTCGAAAACGGAGGGTGGCCGTAATACGTTTTCGGTTCTGTTGTTTCAGGATATAGCCGTCATCCCCATGCTTGCTCTTATCCCGCTACTGGCACTGCCCAGCCTTAGGGAAAGCGCGAGCTCTGCGTCGCATTCGGATTCGGGGCTGAGTCTTGTTGCGCACCTGCCTGGTTGGGGACATGCATTGGTTGTGGTAGGGGCGGTTGCGGTTGTTATTGTTGGCGGCTACTACCTGAGCCGGCCCTTGTTTCGTTATGTGGTGAAGTCAGGGCTGCGCGAGGTGTTCACGGCCACAGCACTGATGTTGGTGATTGGCATCGCGGCGCTGATGAGTGTGGTAAACCTGTCGCCCGCCTTAGGGGCTTTTCTCGCCGGGGTAGTGTTGGCCAACAGTGAATTCCGACATGAATTGGAGGCCAATATTGAGCCGTTTAAGGGATTATTGCTGGGCCTGTTTTTTATCACCGTTGGCGCCGGTATCAATTTTGATGTGTTGGCAGCCGAGTGGGGCACAGTCGTATCCTTAGGTTTAGCTGTTATTGCCGGCAAGGCGTTGGTGCTATTTGCGCTTGCGCAGTTGTTCGGGATTCGCAGCAGCAACGGCTGGTTGTTTACCCTCGGGCTGGCGCAAGCGGGCGAGTTTGGCTTTGTGCTGCTCACCTATAGTGTGCAAAGCCATGTAATTCCTCTGGAAACGTCCCAGATATTGTCGCTGGTTGTTGCGCTTTCCATGTTCCTGACCCCTTTGTTGTTCATCGTATACGACTACATCGTGTTGCCACGTTACCGGCGCTCCAAAAGTGATGAGCGGGATGCCGATACGATTGATGAAGAAGCGCCCGTAATCGTGGCAGGGGTGGGGCGGTTTGGCCAAATTGTATGCCGTTTACTGCGAGCCAATAACGTCCCCATTGTGGTGCTTGATCACGAGCTTGAGCAGATTGAGAACGTACGGCAGATCAATATCAAGAGTTTCTTTGGGGATGCCAGTCGGCCCGATTTGTTGGAGAAATCCGGCATCGCCAAAGCTCGCTTGTTGATTGTAGCGATTGATGACAGAGAGCGCACAGTGGCCATGGTGGAACATGTAAAGCAGTTCTTCCCCGGGGTTTGGGTGTTGGCACGGGCATTCGATCGCGGCCATGGCTATCAGTTACGGTCGGCCGGTGCGGACGATGTGGTGAGTGAAACTTATTACTCAGCACTGGAGCTTGGCAGTCATGCCCTCACGGCCATGGGCGTACACCCGTTGCGGGCAAGGCAGATGACCTGGACCTTTGTTGATAACGAGCGCGCTCATGAAGATGAGTTGTTCGAAGCCTGGAAGGAAATTAAAGAAGGCATTCATTTCAGCCCGCAATATGGCGAGCTGTTTATGAAGCTGGAAAGCGCCCTGAGCAATGCGATGCATGGCGAATGGGAAGAGCCGAAGCCCGAGGATGTCCCAGTTTGGACGCCACCTGAATCGAGATAGGTGCTCAGAACTGCTTGAAGTCAAAGATGATCGGACCTCAATCCCAGTAGGGCGGGTCGCCGAAATACCCATCGATAAAATCAACAAAACTCCGAACCTTGCTCGCCAATAGTTGGCGGTGTGCATACATTGCATACAGCCCCATGGGCTCAGGTTCAAAATCCTGCAGTATAACTTGCAGCTTGCCTTCCTTGATCGCCGTGCCAGAGATAAATGTTGGCTGTAAGGCGATGCCCGCTCCTGCAATAGCCGAATCCACCAGTACGTCGCCGTTATTGCTGGTCATGCCGTTGCTGTCGTTTTGACCGTTGTTTTGCAGCCACCGGTGCAGAGGCTGGCTGGAATCGAGTTCGATGTAGCTGTAGCGCAGATAGCGGTGGCCCTGCAAATCCTCCAGTTGCTTTGGCGTGCCATTCTGTTTCAGGTAGTCCGGGGACGCGCATACTGCCATCCTGATTGGCGCAATCTTTTTGGCGATCAGTGACGAGCTTTTCAGGTGGCCGATCCGCAGTACTACATCAAACCCTTCTTCAACCAGGTCGACCTTGCGGTCATTAAGCTGCAAGTCGATGCCTACGCCGGGGTGGGCTTTCTGGAACTCGCTCAATACCGGCGCCATATGGCGAATGGCAAAAGATACAGGCGCACTGATTCTTAGAATGCCACGAGCCTCAGTTTGCAGATCGCCCACTTGGCACTCCATATCTTCAATGTCATGTAAAACCTGTTGTGCTCGCTCGTGATAACTTGCTCCTGCCTCTGTCAGGTGAAGGCGCCGGGTGGTGCGGTTGAGCAAGCGTACGCCAAGGTGCTCTTCCAGCTGGGAAACATACTTGCTGACCAGTTGAGGGGATAGGTCCAGCTTTTCGGCGGCGCGGGTGAAGGCGCCTTCACTAACTACCGTAACGAAAGCACGCATGGCATCGAGGCGATCCATAGGTATATCCTGACTTTGTGGTTTTTAGACAATTATCAACGCTGCGTTGATAGTAATGCAACAGATACCCTCTTATTCTGCCGGTTTGGTGATAGTAAGGTAGCTACATCATCTGGAGCGACGCTTCAGCAGCAAACCAACAAGTCACTAGTAGAGGAATAATCATGGGCTCCAAACTTACTCAAGCATTGTTCAATTCCAACGGCGGTTTTGCTTCGCTGGTATTGCGGGTCCCGGTTGGACTGACCCTGGCAGCACACGGTGCTCAGAAGCTCTTTGGCTGGTTTGGCGGATACGGTCTTGAAGGGACCGGTCAGTGGATGGCCAGCATTGGCCTGGAGCCAGGATATCTGATGGCTTTGATGGCTGGCAGCGCAGAATTCTTCGGAGGGCTGGCACTGGTTGTGGGTCTGCTGACACGCCCTGCCGCAGTAGTTATTGCCTTTGCCATGTTGGTTGCCATTTTTGCCGTGCACATAGGTAACGGCTTGTTCATGGCCAACAATGGTTACGAGTTTGGCTTGACCTTGTTCGTAGTGGCGCTGGCTCTTGCGATTCAGGGCGGTGGCCGGTTTGCGTTGGATAACGTGCTGCTGGAACGGTTGGGCGGTACTCGTCGATAAGGCACAACTTTAAATTTTGCTATCGAGGTCGATTATGCAAGCTCTACAGTTTTCAGCAACCGGCTCACTCGATTCGTTGCAAGTAAAGAGATTGGCCAAACCGGTACCTGGTGCCGGTGAGGTTCTGGTTGAGGTTCGGGCTGCTGGCCTGAACCCCAGCGATCTGAAAAACGTTCTCGGGCGTTTTCCTTACACCACAACGCCGCGCATTCCCGGCAGGGACTTCTCAGGTGTAGTGGTGGAGGGGCCCAAAGAGCTTCTGGGTAAAGCGGTTTGGGGTGGCACCGGGAAAGGCTTCAGTTTCACCCAGGACGGTTGCCATGCCCAGTATGTGGTTGTACCGGCGAATGCAGTAGCGCCAAAGCCGAAATCACTGAGCTTTGCTCAGGCGGCAACCTTCGGTGTTCCCTACATCACTGCATGGGATGCTCTGGAACGTAGCCAGGTTAAAGCGGGTACACGGTTCCTGATCATTGGCGCCGGAGCAGTGGCAAAAGCAGCGCAAGCGCTGGCTAAGGCAAGGGGTGCCGAAGTGGTTATGGCCGCGCGCCGAGCCGATGTTGTGCGAGAGCTGAAAGCGCAAGGTGTTGATGCTTTTGAATTGCCAGAGGCGGGTCAGTTACCAGAGCAGGCACAGGTGCATTTTCAGACGCTGGCGCCTGAGGTGATTTTCGACACCACCGGCTACTGGTTGTCAGCGGCAGTTAACACGCTTGCAGCATTTGGGCGGATCGCGGTTATTGCAGCGCCAGTGGATGGGCTGATTAGTATGCCTATTCTTGATCTGTACCGCCGCGGCGGCTCAGTGATTGGCATTAATTCGCTGCTGTACAGCCTGGAAGAGTGCGCAGAAATATTTGAGAAAATAAGTGCGGCGTTTGACGGTGAACTACCAGTACCTGATGACTTTACGGAACTGCCGCTCTCGAAAGCAGTTGAGGCCTACAACAAGGTAAATGAAGGCGGCTCTGAAAAGATCGTTCTGATCCCTTGAGGCAAGGCAAGCTTTCATTCACAAAATACAGTAAACAGGAGGTTCTAAAATGATTGAACTTCGACCCTATAATGAACTCGGCGGCGCTCATCATGGCTGGCTGGATACTCGCCACCATTTCTCGTTTGCTGAGTATTACGATCCTAACCGCATGAACTGGGGAAACCTCAGAGTATGGAATGACGATACGATTGCTGCTCACTCGGGTTTTCCACGGCACCCGCACCGCGACATGGAGATTATTACATACGTTCGCAAAGGTGCCATCACTCACCAGGACAGCTTGGGCAACAAGGGCCGTACTGAGGCAGGTGATGTGCAGGTGATGAGTGCAGGAACAGGCATCGCCCACAGTGAGATGAATAAAGAAGACGTGGCAACCCAGATCTTCCAGATTTGGATTATGCCCAACGAGGTGGGCTTACCACCTACTTGGGGCACTAAGCCTTTCCCCAAGGGTGAGCGCAGCGGTTCGTTTGTAACTCTGGCTAGCGGCATGCCCGGTGACGATGAGGCTCTGCCAATTCGTACGGATGCTCGCATGGTGGCAGCAACGCTGGAAACAGACCAGGTTACTGAATATCACATCGCCCCAGGGCGTAAGGTTTATTTGGTACCTGCTACCGGCAAGATAGAGGTTAATGGAGTGGTAGCTTCTGCTGGTGACGGGGTTGCGATTAGAGATGAAGAGCTGCTGAACGTGAAGGCTCTGGAAGATAGCGAAATCGTTCTGGTAGATGTGGCCTAAGCAAGCAGGCCAGCTTGTTGGATGCGGGCGGGGCAACTACATTTAGTGAGTTCTTGCCCGCGCCTCGCTTTCACTGAAAGCAGAAGTGTATACATAAGCCAAGCAGAAAAAGGACATATAGATGACAAAAGTTCTGGTTCTTTATTATTCAATGTATGGCCATATGGAAACCATGGCACAAGCGGTTGCAGAAGGCGCTCGCGGCGTTTCCGGGGTGGAGGTGACAGTAAAGCGTGTTCCGGAAACCATGGATGCAGAAGCCTTTAAAGCGGCTGGCGGCAAGGTTGATCAGGAAGCTGCAGTTGCAACTCCTGCAGAATTGGCGGACTACGATGCAATCATTGTCGGCACACCCACCCGCTTTGGCAACATGGCAGGGCAGGTACGCACCTTCTTCGACCAGACCGGAGGCCTTTGGGCCAAGGGAGCATTGGCAGGTAAGGTTGCCAGTGTATTCACCTCAACCGGCACCGGTGGTGGCCAGGAAATGACGATCACCTCTACCTGGACTACCTTGGCACACCACGGCATGGTTATTGTTCCAATCGGATATACCACGCCAGCACTGTTTGACATCTCACAAGTAGGCGGTGGTACCCCTTACGGCGCCTCGACAATTGCAGGCGGCGATGGGTCACGCCAGCCAGACGAACGTGAGCTAGGCATTGCCCGCCATCAAGGTGAGCATGTCGCACAAATAGCAGTAAAGCTTAAAGGCTAATTAAGCTACTTCTGTCACCGCCGTTGGAGGCATAGAGTCTTCCGGCGGCGGTGAGAATTGATTGCACCGGCTCTATGGCTTTGTCCGTGAACTATTCACTGTATACTGCGGGTATCAAGAACGACCTGCCGTTACGGGGAAATCAGTTTGTCTGGTGAGACTGTTAGCTACGGATTAGAAAGCATCGTCCTGCATCACTCCTTCAAGCAAGTGAAGGGAAGGACCATCAAAATCGACTGCCGCGAGCGTACGCACCTTGGGGGTGTGAACGGGGCTGGCAAAACCTCTGTCTTGGCGCTTATACCGGCGTTTTTTGGCGAAGAGCCCGAGCGCATAGTTACCAAGGCATCGGGCAAGCTGTCCTTTCTGGACTACTACCTGCCAACCTTCCAAAGCCTGATTATTTTTGAGTACCGGCGAAGTACGGGGCTGCACTGTGCCGTTATGTATCGCCACGCACAGGGAAAACCTTGCTATCGGTTTGTGGCTGGTTCCGCTGAGGACACTTTTTTCTCGCCGGAAGTAAAGCCGCTGCTTCAGGCTGGAGCCAGTGCAGACGACGTGTTTGCAGCGCTCCGTAGTCAAAGTGTTAATCCGTCGAAAATGATCGACACCATTACCAACTACCGGGCAATTATTCAGCGTAATCAAAAGTTGCTGAAGCGGCTGCCTGCGGATGCACGAGCGCTTCGCGCTCTGGCGGCCGAGCATGGCCTGGGTGACAGCGACACCCAGATGACCAACATTGAGCGCTTGACTCATGTGGTGTTGAACAAGCACCGGCTGCTTAGCAGTTTCAAGACCATGATCTGCGAAACTCAGTTTGAGAATATCCACCAGCATGCCAAGCCCCGGGCTATTGATCGCAAAGATCTGATCGCGGATATACAGAGCCTTTCTGCCTTTGCGGGGGAGGAGGCAAAAATCCGTGAATGCTTGAGAAAGGATGCAGAGCGCAGAGCGATTCTTGAACAGGCGGATAAGTCCGTAGCCAACCTGCACGCGTCTGTTGATGAGGCCCGGGAGAAGGTCAGTGAACTGGGGGAGCAGAAAGAGCGGCGCGAGGCAGATAGAAGCAATCGAAGAGCAGAGTTTGAAGACAGCGATCGCCAGCTGGCCCGCGAGGTTACGGATCACAATGCCGAATTTGAGTCTCTGGACGGGCAGGTGGCAGCCCTGCACAAACAGAACGACCGATATGAAGAGGATGGGCTCTCAGAGCTGGCCCAGAGTTTCGACAATCTCGCCGACTACCGGCAGCGCTTGGCCACAGCGCAAGCAGATTACGACAGCCTGACGGGTAAAGCCTCTGCGATTGAAGGCGAGTACGAGCAGGAAAAGCAGAGCATTCAGCGCGAGCACGAGAAGCAGCAGGCCCAGCGCCAGCAGCGGTTAAGGGAAGCTACTGACGCGCTTACCTCAGCAAAGCATGCGTATGATCTGAAACTGAATTCCATCAAAACAAGTCAGGTTACGGCGTTATCTGAGTACAAGGGTGGCCGTTCGGAGGAGCGCTCGGAACTGACGAGTGAGCAGGCCCGTCTGTTAGCACTGCGGGAAAATCCGGGGCAAACGGAAACGGAGCAGCAGGAAATCGCGATTGCGGAGCAGGCCGCAGAAGAAGCATCGGAGCAGGTGTCCCAGGCCCATGAAAATCGGTTAGAAGCTGGTCGTAAAAGAGATCAGGCAGACCGGGACTGGAAAGCTGCGCAGGATCAGGTTCAGCACATGGATGACAAAGTCCAGGCGCTGGAAGGCACGTTTAACGAACTCCAACGGCAGATCGCCCCTGAAGACGGTACCTGGTTATCACTGCTGCGGGCCCAAGACCCGGAGTGGGGCAGCCGCTTGGCTAAGGTCGTCAATCCCGATCTGCTGCACAGAAAAGATCTTGCGCCTACCCTCGATCATGAGGCGAACAGCGCGGCAGTAATGGGCTGGCAGCTTGCACTGGATGCCTTGCCAATTCCGGATTTTGCAGCCTCTGAAGAAGCCTTGCAGGAAAGCAGCCGGAACATAGATACAGAGCGCCAGGCTGCGTTCAAACAACGAGCGGAAACCGAGCGCGAGGCTCAGCGTAGGCATGAGACCTATAAAGAACGTGCCGCCGCTGCCGACCGGCTGGAAACTGAGTTTTCGCTGGTCAAACGTGCTCGCGATAACGCGCAGAATAAACTGACTAACGTGCGCCTGCGTGTTAAAGAGGCGCAGGCCGCTCGGATCGCAAAGATCACAAAAGAGCTTGAAACCGTCCAGAGTAAGCTTCAGGCCTTCGATGAGCAAACGGGCGAGGGCGTGCGGGAGGTTGAATCCGGATTCCAGCAGCAAGTGCTGGATATGCGCGCTCATTGGGCAGAGAAAGAGTCTGAGCTGCAATCCAGCATAGATCACCAAAGCGAGCTGATAGCTTCTGCGGATTCCGACCACAAAGCACGGCTCAAGAGTAAGCGCCAGATATACGATCAGCGCCTTTCGGAAGAGGGGATTGATCCCAAGGAAGTTCAAAAGGCTCGAGAGGCGTTAGCCAAGCTCAAAGACACTGTCGAAACCATTGTGGCGTCTGAAGACCTTGTGCGTGGCTATCGCAAATGGCGCGAGCAGGAGTGGTGCAAGGTTGAAGCGCTTACCGAGCAAGCCAATCAAGCCAAGGCAAAGTGTGAGGCTGCCGCCCGTACCCGGGAGCAAGCAGAGCGCTCATGGAAGGAGCAGGACAACAAGCTGAAGGTGTCTATAGCTGAGCATCAATCGGCAATCAAAAATCTGCGAGATCAGGCGGAAGCGGCAGATGCCGTGCTCAAGCATTTTCAGAGCAATACGTTCTCCGAAGGTTTTCCGGGCAATATGGCCGATCTTACTCAGGAGCTTCAGGGTGCTTACCAAAAGCTGGAGCAGCTGCGCAGAGAGGTGGTGGGCACTTTCGATCAGGCTACAGCCATTTTGAACCGGTACGACAACACCCAAATCCAGCAGGCGTGGCAGAAGCTATCAGCCTATCGGCGCGGACAGATGACGGGCGAGGTGTTGGACCATGAGGAGAGCTTCAAGCTGGCGCGGGTTCCGGATCTGCGAGAGCTGTTGGATACCGACATACCCCAGCTTCGCGATGCACTGATTGACCAGTTTGTGTCGGAAGCCGGCAGCCTGGTGAAGTATTTCGACAGCCTGGAAGTCATGGCTAGAGAAGTGAAGGCGGTTTCCAGTCTTCTGAAACGAAGGATCAATACCGACCAGCAAATTGAGAGCCTGAGCGATATACAGGTAGTACTCGAACCCCGAATCTACGAGGACGAGACCTGGCAGCCGCTGAAAGAGTTTGTGGGTCAGTGGCAAAACTGGATTCAGATGAATCGGCGTTCTCTGCCGAGCGATGCCATTCTGCGGCGCTTTAAATTGGTTACAGACACGCTCAGTGACGCCAAGGTAAAAGACAGCGTCGAGTCGATGATCGACATGCGCCTGGAAATGAAAGAGAACGACCGGCAGGTAGTTATCCGCACCGATGCGGACTTCCTGTCGGCCAGTTCAACCGGCCTGACCTATCTGGCGATAATGACTGTGTTCATGGGGCTCACCCGTTACCTGTGCCCGGATTTGAACACGCGCATTACTTGGCCCATTGATGAATTGGGTACGCTCAGCCCCAACAACATCTCTCATCTGGCGGATATGCTGGAAGCCAACAACCTGACGATGATTTCTGCCTGCCCTAAGCTCGACAGAAGTTTGAGGAAGTTCTTTGAGAATAAAATCTCCCTCAAACAGGGCCGGATTCACACCTACGAATCCTCCGGGATTGAAGGAAAGCATGCGGAGGTGTTCTCCAGCGTGAGCCAGGATGAGAAAGCAACAGAAGAGGTGGCAAGCCATGAGTAGTCCGTTATTCGAGCGAACCGTAACGGCCTTGCTTCAGGAGCGGGTTATCTGTGAAGTCAGTGACGATGAGCTGTACAACTACCTGCTAATGCCGGCTAATCAGGACTCTGTGAATCGATTCCTGGCTCAGATAAACCGAACGCTTCGTCAGACCAGTGCTCACGATGCCTTCGTTTGCGCCTATCTGGACACCTCCGACTCCGATACCAAAGATGCGATTCGCCACCAGTTTCGGGATGTTGCCAACAACCTTGAAGCCTTTGTGCAGTTTCTGCGGCTTGTGATGATGCTGGAAGCAAACGACCGCCCGATTTTGCCAGGCGACAAGCTGTCTGAGGGCGCCATTCTGGATCGCATTGCGGCAGCGCCTGCATTGGAATCGAAACTGAGATCGCTGGCGGAGAAAAAGGTGTTTCATACCAAGCGTGCAGACTCTGCTGGCCAGATTCGTGCTGTGCTCTCCAGTCTGGAGAAGATGGGGTACCTGAAGTCGGTAGGCACCAGCGGCAGCCTTTTCAGGGCCACTGGCCGTTGGAGCTGGCTGTACGATGCCATGACATTTATACAGACCCACGAAAGCATTCAGGGCTCTGACGACACCGATTCCGAGCAAATGAGGCTACACTGATGGCCCGCGCTCATGATGCCCACGGAACACTGCGCGCCTTGGCCAAATATGGCGAAGCCATTCTGGAGGCCCACCTGCGAAACGGCAACCGGGTGCCGGATTCCGATGACAACCTTGGCCTGATCGAAACCCTTGAGCACCACCGACTGGTTTGGCGGATTGGTGACAACGAAGACCTGCAATTGAAGAAGGTGCTGGTTCAGTTTCTGGATCACATCACCGAGTCTGAGCGACGCCGTTACGCCAATGCCCAGGTGGATATTCTTTGGCAGCAACTCAGTGAGCTGTTCCTGGAATACAAAGAAGCAAAAAAGCGGTCTGCTTTAAGTGATATTGATCGGCTGGAAGGTGAGATCAAGGAATGCCTTGCAGACGTAATTGAGGATATCCGAAACGCCACCGAGGCCTTTGCCACCTACATCAATACCGGCTTCGCTTACATCACAGACTTGCAATTGCGCATACGTGAAAACGAACGGGTAATCGAGCGGGCTGGTCGTCTGATCACCTTGTTTGAAAGCTTTCGCATCCGGGAGCTGGCGGAGCAGGCGGGTTCCGATGCCTTCTTGAAGCGACTGTTATTGCGGCATTTGCCGGCCACCCTGGAATCCTCGCAGAAGAACCTGTCTTATGCCCTTAACCAGCTGCGCAAAATGCTGGTGCGCATGCGTGAGGATCAACGGCTAAGCCGAATGGTGGGTGCCTTTGAAGCGCACTTTATTAACAACCGCGGATTCGAACCCTCCATCGACCATCTGGACTTGAGGTATGTTCCGGAGTTTCTGAATACGGTAGAGCCGTTTCAGATAAAGGGCTTTGGTGATATTTATGATTCGGCTGACGATCTGGAACTGATAGAAATTGCCGCAAAGGCCCGCACAGCCCCTGTTGAGATAGAAGATAAGCCAGTTCCCGATGACGTGGCTACAGTCAACTTTGACGTAGCAGGTGAAACCGAAGTTGAAGAAGACGACCTGGTAGAAGAAGCCATTGAGGAGCTGATTCAGTTGGTGGTTGATGGCGCTCTGGGTGAACGCAGTATTCTTGCTTCCGAAGCTTTGAACAGCACCGGCTTGAAGATAGATAAAGCCGATTGGCTGCAGGCCATTGTGTCCGAAATCGAATCCTTGTCTGATGGCGATCAGCAGTATATTGAGGTGATCTATCATCAAATGCCGCATCGGGTATATCCAGACAACGTCATGATCTCAGATCTTACCCTAAGGTATAGCAATGCCGGCTGAAATTGCCGCCATTGAGCGTTTGTTAAGGGGCGGCAAGTCATCGGTCAGGCGCGGAAAAGTCTGGGACCAGATATGCGCAGAGACGGGTGTAGGGCAGGTCGTTGGCAAGGAGATTCGCTTCACGCCGGAAGAGCGCCAACGGCTTAGAGAATACGCCAAAGCTGAGCATGGTTTAGACCCGCAATATGATTCCCGTGCTGGTGGCCGCATGGCAATGGCCAGCCACAATGCCAGTGAAAAGCTCAGCCCTGATTCAGTCTTCGGCGAACTGCTCGTGTTGGCGACTGCCGGAACTGCACATTTAAGGGTGAGCGGTGAGAATGTCACAACACCTCAGGGCAGTGTGCTCAGCGTTCGACCGGACTGCCTGGATGCTGAACACGTTAAAACTCAGAATTTAGTGATTATCGAAAACGGGGGATTGATGCCTTACTGGGCGGATCTCAAGCTTCCGGATTCCTTCACGAATTCAATCATTCTGTACCGGGGGCACCGGGAAAATGTCCGCTTTGTTACAGAGCTGGTCAGCAATCAACCCGCAGACAAACTGGCGTGGTTTTTCGATTTCGATCCATCCGGGCAGTCCCTCGCTCTCGATCAGGGCAAAGGCAGCACACTCGTCCCTGCCCGTTGGCGTGAACTTGGCAAGCACACGCCATTTAACCAACCCAAAGTGCACCGTAACCAGTCCGTCGCCCTGACAAGGCTGAAAGGCCGAGCTGACGGGGAGCTTCTCGCCATTGCCGAACACATGGCGAGCGAAGAGCTGGCGGTGATGCAGGAGCACATGGTGCGGCGGAATATACTGCTTTCAGCGCTGCCGTTGGCCTGACGGCCGACTCCTTTAAGTGTCCATAAAAACGACGCTGGCCCAGAAGCCCGGGCCTGTGTCATTTCTGCCATGCACGATGCTTTTTGGCGTTGCTACAGTTTGGCGCCGACCGGGATAGATGAATTGTCTCGCAGTGGTTGGGCTGGATTGAACCAACAACTACAAAAAGGGACTGGATCGTGAGACTAATCAGAGTTTCTCTCTTACTACTCATTACGTTGTCATTTAACGTGTTTGCCGGGGTTGAAGATAATGCCCGTCAGGCAGTATTTGTCGGCAACAACTGGGATGGCATGATTGATGTTATTGATGCCGAAACCTATGAAAGAATTGGCCGCATCAATGGCATTCCTGACAGGAGAAAGCGCCTGCGGGAAATAATCTGGCGCCCGGACAAGCTGTTTTTCTTTCAGGTTGTGCGTCATCTGATCGGTGAAGGTAACGACCAATATGTGGATGACATGTACAGCACCCGGGACGGTAAATTACTGATCGTATCCCGCCCCAGCTTTGCGGATGTGGTTGCCATAGATATTGCAACCAACAGGATTGTCTGGCGCTTTGAGGTTGAAGGGTATCGTTCGGATCACATGGCCTTGTCGCCAGATGGAACCGAAGTTGCAGTGTCTGCATCCACTGGCAAAGTTGTACACTTATTGGATGTGCGCACGGGCAAGGAGCGGGGAAGATTTCCAACAGGAGATTCACCCCACGAAAATGTTTACTCCAAAGATGGAAAGAAAATCTATCACGCCAGCATTGGCCACGTATTCACATTGGCCGATAGGGGGGCACTCAGGGATATCAAGGGAAACCGCATCTTCAAGGTGGTTAACGCCGACACGCTTGAGGAAATCAAAAGCTTTGATATCAGCGACAAACTGGCAGAGGCCGGTTACCCGGGCATGAGCCCGGCGATTCGCCCGATGGCACACACCGAAGATGAAAAGTTCTTCTATTTCCAGCTTTCGTTCTTCCATGGTTTCGTGGAATACGACATGGAGAACGACCGGATTACTCGCGTGGCCGATTTGCCTAATTTGGTGCCCAACCTTCCCGTGGAACGCTACGTAAACGATTCTGCCCACCACGGTATTTCCATGGGCGGCAACGATGAAAAGCTTTGTGTTGCTGGCACCATGAGCGATTACGTGGCCATTGTTGATCGTGAGAGTTTCGAGTACGAAATTCTGGAAGGCCTCGGGAAGAAGCCCTATTGGATCACCCGGGACAAATCCGGAGAAAACTGCTTCGTATCCTGGAGTGGCACCGATCAGATATCTGTGATCAACATCGAGCGTGCTGAGGAAATTGCTCGCGTGGATGTTGGTGACCACCCTCAGAGAATTCGCGAAGGTTCGGTTCCGCAAGGTTGGGGTACCGGCTACTAATCCTTTGACAAGGGTCCCGTTGGGGCCCTTGTCTGGCACTATCCTCAAACTATACACGCCCCTACCTTCAAGCCTTTTTTATACCCGAATACAACCCCCAATTATCAACTAATATTTTTTTCCCACCCTGCGAAACCTTCTACTCAACGCATCGAGCAAAAAATTGCCTGAGCAATCAAGGGCGCTCGGCAATTTGATCGTATCATTACCATTTTGTGACGGGATATTGACGAATTTTTAACTACGGGGGTGACAAGCCTCTCATCGATAATCGTCCGCGTTTTGTACAATTTAACAAATACGACGATATATTGGTGGTAAATATATATGAAACGCGTCATTAAAATGTCGAAGGCATGGATCGCCGCGTTTTCTGTAGGAGTTTTGCTTGTTGGGTGTGGTGGTGGTGATTCTTCGGGGTCAGGTTCCGTAGGATCCGTAGGTTCCGGCAATGAGTCTGTCTCTCCAGGAATCGAGAAGGCCGCAGTGTTGAGCTGGAGCGCCCCCGATAGTCGCGTGAACGGGGAAGGCATCAAAATGGCCGAGCTAGACAAGTACATTATTCAGTACGGCCAAAATGCAGACGCTCTGGATCATGAAATTGTTATTGCGGATGCCCAGGTGGATGCGCACATGACGCACAAGGTGAGTGGACTGGACACAGGCGTCTGGTACTTCACGATTCTGGTTCAGGACAGTAATGGGTTGTTGAGTGCACCTTCTGCACTCGTTAACAAGGAAATCAAATCCTGAAGAAAAGGTGAGATCGGATCGCTGCTCATAGGCCCTGGCTCACAGGGCTTATGACAAGGGATCGGCAATGGGTAATTTTAGCGTAAAAGCTGAGCCTTCCCCGGGTTTGGACACAACGTATATCTCGCCACGGTGTTTTTCTACCACGGTTTTTACAAACGAAAGCCCCAGGCCGGTTCCGTGGATACCTGCCAGTTCGCTGCTTTTTTGGCGCCGGTAGCGGTCAAACAAGAAAGGCAGCTCTTCCGGATCGATACCAGCGCCTTCGTCAGCAATGGTCAGGCAGGCCTCATGCCCGGCTCTAAACACCTGAAGGCTGACTACTGAGCCATTCGGGCTGTATTGCACGGCGTTGGTTAGCAGGTTAATAACAGCCCTTTCAAGCAGTTCTGCATTGCCTCTCAGCCATAGATCCTCTGTTCCTTGCAGTTGCAGTGAAATTCGTTTTTCTACAGCCTGCTCGCTGACACTGTCGCGGGCGTTTTCTACTATGGCCAGAAACTCGCATTCATAAAATCGGGTTTCGGTAAGTTGCTCGGCACGTGCCAGTTGAACGAACTCTTCAGCCAGGTGGTAGCTTCGCCTTGCAAGGCGGCCTAATTGCTCTAGCTGGCTTTGATCAATATGAGTCGGATCGCGCTTTAGTTGCTCGATAAGAGCCAGTTGCGACACAAGGGGCGAGCGTACATCGTGGGATATAAAGTCGATGGCTTCTCTGTGTTGGCGCTGCTGTTCCCGCAGTTCGGATATGTCGGATATGTTGGCAATGATTCCGTATTGCACGCTATCGGGAAGCGCAAAGGGTGCGAAGTGGATCAGAAAGTTTTTCTCATGGATTTTGAGCTCCACGGTCCGGCTTTGAAGTAGCGTCAGCGTTTCGGAGACGGTCTCATGCCACGGTGGTGTTTCACGCGGATCGTGGCCTTCAAGAAGCCGTGTCAGAGGCAGTCCACCTAAGCTTGGCATGGGCTCTCTGAACCACTTTTCAATGTGACCGTTGGCAAACCGGATTATGCCAAGTTCGTCGGTTACGATGATGCCATCGGGCATGTGCTCGAAGCTGCGCCTGATGAATTCCTGAATGTGGTTCAGGCGGTCGGTCGCTACTTTAACGCGCTCAATGCGGGCAGATATGTTTTCACTGGGTTTTGGCTTTATTACGGCTGGGGCCATGTCGGAGAGCTTTAGGCGGCGCAGATAGCGCTGTATGGCCTCACGACTCAGGTCGTTGGGGAGTGTGAATCCTAATGTGTAGTAATTGCTGCCACGGTAAAGCTGTATCCAGCTTTGATTGCCATTGTGGTGCCAAAGTCCTGGCTCCAGGTTTTCTGGAACGTCGGCCGGATTCAGGGTTCGCAGGGAGATAATATTGTGGGCTTCCATTAGCAGCCAACTCTGGGGTTGGAACAGCGCCTGGAAGTGCTCAAGAAGCTGGGTTGCCGGGCGTTTCGACGGCTCCGGTAAGGCGACCCTGGGGCTGCGCACCAGTTCATCAAGTTGCCGGTTCAGAAACTGGTTGGCCATGGCCAGTCGCAAGCCGCTGGCTATCGGAAACGCAAATAGAGGAATGATCAACGCCTGAGCAACTAACAGCCTGACCTGGAATACGCTCAGCATGACCAGATAGATGCCAATAACTGCACCGCTGGCCATGAGGCATGTGGGCAGCGTGCGCGCAGGGCGTATTCGGGGTAATAGCAAGGCCAGGGTTATAAGTGTGATCATCGCCAGAGCAAGGCCAACCCATTTCGGGGCTGTGATAATCAGCAAACGCTGATTGATGGCAGAAAATGTGTTTGCATGAAACTCCACGCCCGACATCGGCTGGCTTAAACCGGAGAAGGGGGTCGGTAGAATGTCACCCAGGCCTGCTGCTGTGGCTCCGACAAAAACCGTTTTGCCACGAAATGCATCGGTTGCGGGAGGATTACCAAGTACGTCGCTGTAGGAGTATGTAGGTAAGGTGCCGGCTCCACCCGCAAGGGGAACGATTCGATAGTCGTCCCGCACGTTTACAAATGCAGGTAGTCCTTGGGTGTGAGGTTGTCGGGGAGCGACCCCTGATGCTGCGAGTGCGAGGCTGGGCCAGAGTTGTCGTCCCATGCCATTAAACAGGTATAGGCCTCTGGCAATTCCGTCGTGGTCCAGTTCTACATGGGCATGTCCAAGGTTGGCCGCTGCAGAGATCAGGCTGCCAGGAGGAAGCTGTTCACTGAGTAAAAGACGGGAGCTTGAGGGAGCCAGATGAATGGGCAGTATTACCTTGCCGTGGGCCTGCATGGCACTGCTTAGCTCACCATCGTCTGGAGAGGGTTCTATGAACAGTACGTCGAACACAATGGTGCTTGCACCGGCCTGGTGAAGCTTCCTGATAAGATCGGCGTGGGTGTGTCTTGGCCAAGGCCAGCGGCCTTGTTGGGCGAGGCTGTGGTCGTCAATGGCGACAATGGCTATGTCTGGGGAAATAGAAGCAGGACTGGCGAGCAGGGCAGAGTCCAGGAGCCAGTAATCAATACGTTGGGGCAACTCCGTTGTTTCGGCGAGCAAAAACAGGAGCAGGAGTGACAGGCCGAGCGTCCATGGAGTCGTCTTAATTGGCAACCAATCCCGGTTCATGAGTCCTGCTTTGCATGTTAAGTGTTCGGAGTTATTCCAGGTACAGTTCCCTCCCTGGTCCCCAGCGGCTCTGTAGTGGGCCATCAGAAAGTGCTTTCAGGCGCACAAAATACCGCCTTCCGGGAATAAGACGCAAGGCTGCTGTAGTGTCTGGTAGTGTAGCTTCTTTAATTATGTCGTTAAAACCGGGCTCTTCTGCCAGCTGTAACCGGTAATTGGCCGCCGTATCGACCTTTTCCCAGAACACGCGCACCTGGCTGTCGATGTAATTTATGCTGATGATTCGCACCGGTGGGAGCGTGCCGTTTACGATTAGTTTTCTTGGTTGGGTGGTTGCGACTGAGTTTCCGCCGGCCTCTGTTACTACGCGCCAATAATACTGGCCGGGGCTTAATGGGCGGGAGGGCAACGCAGCGGTTCCTGGTGCCCATTCGCTGCTTGCGACCAGGTTGCGGAACGCGTCATCCTCAGCGATTTCAACCCGTGCCACCTCGTTCTCACCGTTTAGTGCCCAGCGGAACTCCGGCATGTCATCGTTCACACTGCCGCCGTTTTCAGGCGTGATCAGACTGGCGGTGCGAGCTTGCAAATCGACCTCTAAGGGGACGATTCCGGGCATGCCGGCCATGCCTTGCGGATCAAGTGCCGCTAAATGCACAACATACTGACCGTTATCCAGGCGGCTGATGTCGAAACGGTTTCCGCCGACTTCACGGCTTTCGACCCAGCGTCCGCTTTCTGTTTCGAATATATCCAGGCGATACTTGGCAGTTTGGCCTGATTTCCAAGTCATTTCAGCCGGGAGTTGTTTGAGTACCGATGGAAGCGGGTTAATTTCGGGGGCTGCTGGCATCCTCCGTATGTTCAGTTTGCTGCTGCTATTGCTGGCAACCGTTGCGCTGTAGCCTGCAGGAATTTGATGAGACCGATTAGGGGCCCCAAACTCAACAACGCCCTCGGTTACCTGCAAACGGGTGCCTTCCGGTCCGGTTTGTAGCGAAAATGCGGTACCACGTACGGCCGCTACGGCAGAAGGCGTTTCGATTTCGAAGCGAGCGCCACCTTCAATGACCGGCTTTACCCGAGTGTGCACTTCTCCATGGTTTAATCTAAGCCGTGTATCAACCATGCCGGATTTACCGTACTGGGTTAACTGGTTGAATATCAGCCTGGAATCCGGGGAGATGCGCACTTCTGAGCCATCTGCCAGTGCAATGGTTGCGGCGCCAGCCGCGGAAAGAACTTCATCGCCTACCCGTATAAGCGCGTCTTTTGTCAGCGGCTTTTTACGGCCATCAATGCCGGATATCAGCTGAACGCTGCCAGAAACCGAGGTGACACGAGCGGGATTAGGTTGTCTTTTCAGCCAGGATAAGGGAATGCGTATGCGGTCGCCCTCTCCAAGCATGGCGGCGTTCTCGATAGCGTTGTATTGAAGCAGTCGGCCTGCACTGTGGCTTTTAATCAGAAGATCGCTGGCTACTTCTGTAAAACTCTCGCCTGCTTTCAGAGTATAAAGCCACTCAGGTACGGTTTGGCTGGAGGAATTCGCGATGGTTGTTGCTGAGCCACGTGTGAGTGAAAGTTCTGCGCTCACAGGGGCGCCTAATGCCAGTAAAGCCAGCACCAGAAATGCTTTAGTGAGAAAAGGCACAGGGTATTCAATCATTCTTCAGTGGTTGCCTCAGCTTTCATAGCTTCAAGGCGATAACCGCGTTGGTAAATTGTTTTGATGCGGAACCCGTTTTCCGGATTCAAACCCAATCTGCGCCTTAGACGGCTCATGTGAGTGTCTACCGTTCGCGTATTGATGTCTCGCGCCAAGCCCCAAACACGCTCCAGAAGAACTTCACGGGTGAGCAGGCGGCCCTGGTTCTGAAAAAGGAACAGTGTCAGGTCGAAATCTTTGTCGGTCAGGGTCAGCTCTTCACCATGAAGGGCAATGGTTCTGTGCTGCGTATTGACGTTAAAAGGCCCATATACCAGCACTTCCTTTTCACTGTCTGGATTGGCGCGGCGTGCCAAGGCGTTAATGCGAGCCACTAATTCCGCAGCCCGTGCGGGCTTTGCAATAAAATCGTCTGCGCCAGCATCCAGAGCTTCAACAATATCGGCTTCGCTGTCGCGCTGGGTGAGAAACACCACGGGAATTGGCCAGTTAATCTGTGCTCTTACGCTCTTGAGCACGTCGATGCCGGTCATGTCGGGAATCTGCCAGTCCAGAATCATCAGGTCATAGCTGCGGTGCAGCGCTGCGCTGATAAAGCTTTGGCCTGTAGGAAAGCTGTCGCAGTCGTGCCCGTGCTCAGACAAAATGGACTGTATGTGCTGCGCCTGTTCTTGTTGGTCTTCAAGCAGAGCGATGCGCATTACGCTTCTCCCGGGATAAGTGGTGTTGTATCAGTCAATTATCACAAATTGCAGCAATGTATTCAGTGTCGTTATGTAGCCTTGCGTAAAGGAATTGCAGGCTTTCCGTTGTTGTCATCTACCGTTTGTCGGCAGGCAGGAAAATTACTGCAGCCCCAGAACCAGCCTTTTTTCCCTTTCCTTCTGACCAGGGGGGAAAAGCAGTGCGGGCAGGGTATGGGTTTCTGCCCGGTACCGTCTTGCGGAGTCGCATCTTCAATCGGGCGCGTACCTCGGCAGTCCGGGTACCGAGTGCAGGCAAAGAAGCGACCAAATTTTCCATCTCTCTCGGCCATTGGCGTGCGACATTTTGGGCAGTTGGGTGCTTTGGATTTGGAGTCTGAACCAGGCGCATCCACCGTGGTGCCAATGAAGCGGCGTATCTCGGCCTTCAGCGTGTCCAGGAACTTTCGGGGGTCGTCCTCGCCCCTGCGGATACTTTCCAGTGTTGCTTCCCAGACAGCAGTTCTGTCCGGTGTGCTGACCGATTGTGGCAGTGCGCTGATCAGCGTTTTACCTTTGTCGGTGGCGCGAATATGTCGGCTATCCCGACACAGGTAGTCCCGTTTGAACAGAGTGTCGATTATGTTCGCTCGAGTTGCTTCAGTGCCCAATCCGTCAGTTTCTCGCAGGGTTTTGCGGAGTTCGGGGTCGGTTACAAATCGAGCAATGTTCGTCATCGCCGAGAGCAACGTGGCATCGGTAAAATACTGGGGGGGCTTGGTCTTCCGCTGGAGTACGGTGCTGTCTTCGCAGAATACGGGTTCGCCTTTGCTCAGGCGTGGCAGCGGTGCTTTGGCGGGGTCCTTTTTATTCTCCCGGAGTTTTAGCTCCAGAACTTTCCAGCCGGGTTCAAGCACGGCTGTTTCTGATGCGCGGAATCGGTGTTCTGATACTCGCACAGTAAGTTGGCCTTCGCGGTGTATGGTATCGGCAAAGAACTGCATCAAATAGTAGCGGCTGATAAGCCCATAGATCTTCTGTTCGCCGTCACTAAGTTTGCCGTTGGGTGCCGTGCGACTGGTTGGAATAATGGCGTGGTGGGCATCAACCTTTTTATCGTTCCACGCGGCTGTTCTGCGGCTGAAGTCGGCTTTGGTACAGGCATCTGCAAGATCAGGCGAGATTCGGTCAATAGCACCGGTGACTTGCTCGCGCTGGGCAAAGTGGCCTTCTGGCAGGTATCGGGAGTCTGATCGGGGGTAGGTGATCAACTGGTGCCGCTCGTAAAGACTCTGCGCCGTGTCCAGCACATCCTTGGCCCCCATGCGGAACAGGCGCCCCGCCTCAATTTGCAGAGCCGAGAGAGATAAGGGCAGGGGCGGTGTTTCTGAACGGTCGCGGAAGCGGGATTCCAATATGGAGCCTGGCCGGTTGTGAATACTGGCGGCAATCTGCTCGGCGGTGGCGCGATCCAATAGGCGGTTTTCTTCGTCCAGATGATCCTGGAATTGTTCGTCCGGCAGCCATTTGGCGGTGAACGGCCGTTGGTCTGCCTCTTCTTCCTGGGCTTTGAATCGTGCCTCAATGGGGAAGTAGGGCTTGGGTTCGAAGTTCTCGATGGTGTTATCGCGCTCCACCACCAGACCCAGCACCGGAGTTTGTACCCGGCCCACGGAGTAGACGCCTTTTTGGCCCTGCTGCTGGTAGTTCAGGGTGTAAAAACGGGTAAGGTTGATGCCGTAGAGCCAGTCGGCTCGCTGCCGGGCGAGGGCCGAGTGGGACAGCCTGCGAAATTCCAGGTTGTCTCTGGGGTGCTGTATGGCTTTGGCCACTGCTGCAGGTGTCAGATCGTTGATGAGTATGCGTTTTACGGGGGCCTGGGTTCCGAAATAGCGTATGACCTCATCAACCAGCAGTTGGCCTTCTCTGTCAGGGTCTCCGGCATGAACGATCGATTTCGCTTGCCGAATCAGGGACTCCAGTACGTTGAGTTGCTGGCGCACGCTGTCTTTTGGGGTTAGCTGCCATTTGTCCGGGAACATGGGGAGGTCGTGCTGGCGCCACGTTTTCCACGCCGGGTTGTAACTTGCCGGCTCGGCGGGTTCCAACAGGTGGCCGATGCACCAGCTCACGGTCGCAGCCTCATTGCCTTTGCCACAGCGAATCCAGCCCTGGCCTTTTTGGTAGGGGCCGGGGAGGGCGGCGGCAATGGCTCTGCCGAGGCTGGGTTTTTCAGCTATGTAGAGAAGCATGTTCGGGTATGGTTTTGTCTGGATTTGGGGTGGTGGGGAATGTGGCGGTTTGGGTGTTGGGTGTCAAGGTTCGGGCGCCTCGTCTTCTGTAGTAGACTGTTTGCTTTGGAGGTGGCGGCTGCGGGCGTCGGCTTCAGGCTCAGAGATATCGCCACTACATACAGAGCGAACTGTGGAGTTAATAAGTAATGAAAATGCAGAATGCAATTGAAGCCAAGCTGAATGAGGCGTTTAGCGCCAGCATTCTTCAGGTGGAGAACGAGAGTCACAAGCACAGCGTGCCGCCTAATTCGGAGACGCACTTCAAGGTGACCATGGTGTCGCCAACGTTTGCAGGGCAGATGAAGGTTAAGCGGCATCAGGCTATTTATCAGCTGCTTTCTGAAGAGCTGAAAATGGCCGGTGGCGTGCATGCGCTGGCGTTGCATCTATACTCTCCTGAAGAGTGGGATGCATCCGGGCAGGTTGCGCCCAGTTCGCCAAATTGTATGGGCGGTTCCAAGGCGGATTCTTAATCGGCGGCTTCAGGCGCTAAATATCACAATGGAGGGCTTTCATGAGCCAGTTTTTTCAGATTCATCCGGAAAATCCTCAAAAGCGGTTGATCAAGCAGGCGGTTGAGATTCTTCGTGGTGGGGGTGTGATTGTGTACCCTACCGACTCCGGGTATGCCCTTGGGTGCCATTTGGGTGAGAAACCGGCGGCAGACAAGATAAAGCGCATTCGAAAGCTGGACGATAAGCATAACTTCACATTGGTGTGCCGGGATCTGTCGGATATCGGTGTGTATGCCAAGGTGGATAACACCCAGTACCGGTTGCTGAAAACCTTCACGCCCGGTCCTTATACCTTTATTTTGGATGCAACGAGTGAGGTGCCAAGGCGCCTGCTGAACCCGAAGCGTCGCACGATTGGTGTGCGGGTTCCTGATAATGCGATTGTCCGGGATCTGTTGGGTGAGCTTGGCGAGCCTATTATGAGCAGCACGCTGATTTTACCGGGTGAGTCTGACCCCATGACAGACCCCTACGATATACGGGATACGCTGCAGCACGAGCTTGATTTGATTATCGATGGCGGCTTCTGTGGCATGGAGCCAACCACCGTGGTGAACTTTACCGGTGAAGTGCCGGAGGTTACCCGGGTGGGCAAGGGCGATCCGGCGCCGTTTGAACAGTAGGGCTCAGGCTCGGGTGTTCAGGTTGAAGGCGTAAGCGCCCCGGTTGGCTGCAACGTTAAATTGGTCAGTGGGAGCGGAGCGCCGAAGGGTGTCGTAACGGTGTACGAGATCCTGCAAGCCGTTGAACTGCTGGTTTTCGCTGATCAGCGTATCCAGCAGTGAATTATTAACGCCGTAGGCCTGGTTGAGCTTCAAAGCATTGTCCATAAAGTGCAGCGTCGGCTCGTTTTGGCTTAGCCGGCTGAAGGCATCCGCAAAGTTTTTGTTAACGTTCAAATCCTTCTCAATTTGGCTGCGGGTTTCCTCTGTCAGGTTTCCGCCTACCTCAATTTTACCGCTATCGTTTTTGTTGACGCTGATTGCCAACGACGGATTCAAGTTGTATTCGGCAAGTTTGTGCCGCAGGGTTTCCCTGACGAAGGCAAGATCCTGCCCTACTGTCTGCTTGTAGTCCGACAGTGGCAACTTCTGTGATTTAAGCTTGCCCGCATCAGCCAATAGGTCTCCTGAAGGCGTGAAACGGTCGTCCCCAGGGCCGGAAGGTTGTAATGCCTCAGCGCTGGCTGCGCCCTTGGCGTTCTGTTCAGCGGCCCCGTTTGCCGCAGGGCGGTTTTCCAGTGTTTGCTGAAAGCGGGTGCTTGCCTGGATAAGTGATGTCAGCAGTGACATGGCATCTATTCCTCCACTGGCTCGCACAAGCGCGCCAGAAAATTATCGTCTGTTTTATATCGGATGCACATTTCGGGCCAGCCAATGAAATATGAGCGATTCTGATCTGAGTCAGTAACTATTTGACGTATATCTATAAAGTTAACCGTCCTTTAGCCGTCAACCACATAGAATGTTTGAAAGCGCCAGATAAAGCCTGGTGTTCATTGTTCTTTCGATCGGGTCACTATGAAAAACCAATATTCCATTCGATTTCTGCTGCTCGCTGCGCTGGCAGTCGCTTTTTCACTTATCCTCGTTTTTACTGTGCTCTATAGCGCCAATGCCCAGCGCGACCATATGGAAGAGTTCAGTCACAAATATGTGGATGGCCTTGCCAAGTCCTATTTTGACGGGCTGAACACCATGATGGTGACTGGCACGATCAGCAACCGCGAGGTGCTTCGGGACAAAGTGATGGCGCCCGAGGATGTGCTGGACGTGAGGGTGATTCGTAGTGACCAACTCAATCGGATGTTCGGTAAGGGTACTCAGGCCGAGCAGAAGCGTGACCCCGATGACAGAAAAGCGCTGGCTGGCCAACGGATTGAGCTCTACTCAAGCAATGAAAACGGGCGTGTTTACACGCTAATTGATCCGGTGATTGCGCAGTCAGACTACCAGGGTGTGGACTGCCTGGGTTGTCATCAGGCCCAAGAAGGCGACGTACTGGGTGCGATTCGTGTGGATTATTCTCTTGCTGAGAGTGACGACAGTTTGCGGCAGCAGTTGCTAACCAGTGGTGGCATGCAGGTTGTGATCTTTGTTGTCGTGTTTTTCCTGACCGGGCTGGCATTGAATCGACTGGTCTTCTCGCGCTTGCGCCGACTTCAGATGAGTATGGATGAGATTTCCCGAAATTCCGATCTCACCATTGCACTTGATGTATCACGAAATGATGAAATCGGGACGGTCTCCCTTGCGTTTAATCGTATGATGGCAAAAATCCGTGAAAGCATGAATACGGTTATGGATAACGCCGAGCAGGTTGAGCAGGCAGCGCGAAGCATTGCTGAAAAAGCACAAACTACGGGCCGTGAAGTCACAGCTCAAAAAGACAATACGGATCAGGTTGCCAGCGCAACCACCGAGATGGCGTCATCTGCAATTCAGGTGCGGGAAAATGCCAACCATACAGCTCGAAAGTCGGCAGAAACGGCGGAGTCTGCGAACAGCGGTGAGCAGCTCGCACGCACTGCGGTAGAAGGCATTGAGGCGTTGAATACGGAAGTCCAGAGTGGTGCAAAACGAATCGGGGACCTGAATCAACGTACCAGCCAGATGGCGAAGATGCTGGAAGAAATCTCCAACATAGCTGAGCAGACCAACCTGCTGGCGCTGAATGCCGCCATTGAAGCTGCCAGAGCGGGTGAGCAGGGCCGTGGTTTCTCAGTGGTTGCAGATGAGGTTCGGGCACTTGCCTCACGGACCCAGGTTTCCACAGAGGAAATTCGCAAAACGATTCACTCCCTGCAAAGCGAAGTGACGGAATGTGTGGAGACCATGAGCGACGCCTCGGATATGGCAGGGCATCAGGTGGATGCGATTCTGAAGGTGGAATCTGAGCTGCAAAGCATTGCGTCGGCGGTTCGCGAAATTACGTCACTTAATCAGGAAATGGAAAGTGCGGCGAACGAGCAGAGTGATGTGTCAGAAATTATCAACCAGAACGTGATTGAAATCAGTCGTTCAGCCGAGCAGGCAGCAACCGATGTTCAGGAAACCGCAGGTATTGCAGGTGATTTGCTGGTGATGGCAGAAGCGCTCAGACAAACCATTGAGCAGTTCCGGTTGGTGAGGAAAGACAGCTAACGGGGCGAGCTTTTCAGGACGCCCCCGCAAACGGTTACCCGGCGATTAGCCCTCTCGGGTAACCTCAATGATCTTAAGATGAATGTTGTTGCGACCCCGGATTGGCCACTCGATGGAATCGCCCACAGCAAGTCCAAGCAAAGCTGAGCCAGCCGGTGCCAGTATAGAGATCTTGCCTTCTCCAGTGCCTACTTCGTGAGGATAGACCAGCGTCAGCTCCTGCTCCTGCCCGCTATCTGCATTCTGAAAACGCACCCTTGAATTCATGGTCACCACGTGAGCGGGCATGTCTGCCAGCGGCACCAGTGTGGCGCGGCTCAGCTCATCATCCAGGCCATCTGCCACATCCGAGTCGCCCTGTTTTTCGATCAAGGTGGTCAAGCGGTTGAAATCTTCTTCAGCAACCAGAACTTCCGGCATATCAGCCATAGTTATCTCCAAAAAATATAATTAGTAATTCAAAATTTCAGGATTCAGGCGCCGAACCCGGCGTTTCTAAAGCGGATTCAGCGAGAAAAGAGAAAAGCGGGCAACACACCAGCAGTGCCAACCTGACGGCGGACGCTTAAATGGTAGGAAGGAATGATCTCTGAGAATAATGATCTCACAGGCTCACCAAGTGTGTTGTCTGTATAAATAAAGAAAAAGCGGGAACTTGGCCGCTTTGGTCAATTTATAAGCTTTTGTCGGGTTCCACAAGTAGGCTTGCAGAAAACGTAAGAAATAAAGCGCATAACGCCAGATTTGTTAGACTCATACCATAGACGATTCATTCACAAACTGCATCAGGCAAGGAACCCAGGCCCCATGTCCAAATTGTTTCCTTCTATCGACCCCGACGGGCTATTGGAATATTCCGTGGTATTCAATGATCGTTCACTGAACCATATGTCTGCGCCATTCCAGCAAGCAATGCGGGATATTTCCTCCACTCTGCGGCAAGTGTATAACGCCAGGGGCGCTGTAATCGTGCCTGGTGGCGGTAGTTTTGGTATGGAAGCCGTGGCTCGCCAGTTTGCCAATGACGAGCGCTGCCTGGTAATTCGCAATGGCTGGTTCAGCTATCGATGGACGCAAATACTGGAAGCAGGCCGAATCACTGATCGCGTTACCGTACTTCAAGCACAACCGTTGGACGATTCGCCTCAGGCCGCCTACGCGCCAGTGCCGGCGGAGGAAGTTGCGCAGCGTATCCGGGCAGAAAAACCCGCCGTTGTGTTTGTACCGCACGTGGAAACTGCCGCCGGTATTGTGCTGCCCGACGACTACCTGACCATCATTGGTGAAGCCGTAAAAGAGGTTAACGGCCTGTTTGTACTGGATTGCGTAGCCTCTGGTGCCCTATGGGTTGATACCACGGCCTGTGGCGTGGATGTGCTCATCACTGCGCCTCAAAAAGGCTGGAGCGCTTCACCCTGCGCCGCGTTGATTACGTTGAGTGAACGCGCCATTGCCCGAATGGAAGAAACCACCAGCAGTAGCTTTGCGGGGGATTTGCGCAAATGGTCGCAGATTATGCAGGCCTATGAATCCGGTAATCATGCATATCATGCCACCATGCCGACAGACACCCTGGTTGTTCTCCGCGATGCCATGCTCGAAACACTGAAAGCCGGCCCTGAGTTGCTTTACCAGCGACAGGAAGAACTTGGCAGGCAGGTGCGCGAACTGTTTTACAGTGCTGGCTTCAAAAGCGTTGCGGCCCCGGGCTTTGAATCGCCCAGTGTGGTGGTTCTGCATACCGACAACCTCAATATTCACAACACTAGCTTGTTCCGTGAACAGGGCCTGCAGATAGCAGCGGGTGTGCCAATGATGTGTGGCGAACCCGAGAGCTTCCGTACCTTCCGTATGGGCTTGTTTGGGTTGGAAAAGCTGAACAATGTAGATCGATCAGTAGAAAACCTGAGAGTGGCTTTGGCGGCCGTTCAAGGCTGAGTGTGCAAACGTTTTAGAACTCAATGAACTTTGGGCTGCCTACTGCGGCCCCGTGAACAAGGGGAATGCCTGTGTCTTTGCCAATTATCAGAAAATATCGAGTAAAGCATCTGCGTAGTGCACTGGTTCCAAACAGAAGGTGCCGTGGAATATCACAATCCATAGTGAGTTGCCTTGCACTTGCCTTGGTGTTTGTGACGGGCGCGGTTTCTGCACAAGAGCCGGTGGTGGTGTCATCGAAAATCGACACAGAAGGCAGCGTTCTCGGCCAGATGATCCTGCAGCGCCTGGAGAGTGCGAACATTGCGGTAGAGAATCGTCTACAACTTGGCAGCACCAGTATTGTGCGTAGTGCAATCAAGGCCGGAGAGATTGATCTGTACCCTGAGTACACAGGCAACGCCGCGTTCTTTTACGGCAAGGCGGATAGCCCGGTGTGGAAAGATGCAGCAAAGGCTTACAGCACGGCAGCGGAGCTTGATCTCGAAACGGAAGACATTGTTTGGCTTACGCCTGCGAACGCCAACAACACCTGGGCCATGAGTGTGCGCGGCGACCTCGCAGAAAAGCACAATCTGAACACCCTGGATGATTTGGCGGATTATATTAACGCTGGCAAGCCCTTTAAATTTGCGGCCAGTGCTGAGTTTGTCGAATCAGCCAGCGCATTGCCCGCGTTTCAGGAAGCTTACGGGTTCAACCTGACGTCTGATCAGCTTTTGATTCTGTCTGGCGGAAACACGGCGGCAACGTTACGTGCAGCGGCGATTGATTCCAACGACGTTAATGGGGCCATGGCCTATGGCACAGATGGCGGGCTTAATGCGTTGGGCTTGAAAGTGATGGAAGACACCAAAGGCGTGCAGCCGGTCTATCAGCCGTCGCCCATCATCCGTGGGAGCGTGTTGAAGGAATACCCGCAAATACGCCCGCTGCTAAAGCCGGTGTTTGAATCCCTCGATCTGGAAACCCTGCAAGCGCTGAATGCAAAAGTGGCGGTTGAAGGTGCCCCTGCCGCGGCGGTGGCCCGGGATTATCTCGAGAGCCTTGATCTGGACTGATTCGTGCCCGTATCAACAAAGCCACCAAACCGCGTAATACCCGTGCTAGCACTGGCTGCTTTTGCATGTACGTGGCTGCTTGATCTTGGCGTGGTGCAGCCCAATCGCATTGTGTCTGGCACCGGCTACGGCCTTTATGCCGCCACCGGTTGGTTTGGGGCGGTGGTTGTGTCGTCCCTGCTGGCGGTTGTCATCGTGCTCGCAACAAAGCTTACCCCGAAGCGTTTCGGGGCGCTGATATTATTGCTCACCACTGCACTGATGGCCCAGCCGCTGCTGCTTGAGGTGTTTGCGCTGCGCAAGCTTCCGGAGGATTCTGCCTATGCCCGTATTGGCCTAGGTGCAGGGTTCTGGTGCCTGGCATTTTTTCTGGCGCTGATGCTGCTGGAAACACTGGGACGATTCAAAGCTTCCCGCCGACTGCAGTTTTCAGTGGTGCTTCTGGTTGTCGTAAGTTGGTGGTTCTGCGCCAGCCGCGAAGGGTTGTCCAGCCTATCGCTTATCCGTGAATACGCAAATCGTGCTGACCAGTTTTCCCAGGCTCTGACTACGCATCTATCATTGTCTCTCGGGGCCGTTGCCATCAGTGCGGTGCTGGCGTTTGGCCTGGCTTTGGCCATGGTGAGGCGAGAGCGGTTACGCAGACCTCTGCTGGGGCTGGTCAGTTTTATGCAAACCATTCCTAGCCTCGCGCTGTTTGGGCTGTTAATCGCACCTTTGGGCGCTTTATCAGCCGCATATCCCTTTCTTCAAACACTCGGCATACGGGGCATTGGCTGGGCGCCTGCGATGCTGGCGCTCATTGCTTACAGCCTGTTGCCGATGGTGCGCAATACCTACGTCGCTTTGATGGAGGTGCCCGAGCCTGTGGTCGATGCCGGGCGTGGCATGGGAATGAATGAACGGCAGATATTTTTCAAGGTGAAGCTGCCACTGGCTTTGCCGGTCATTATTGAGGGTGTTCGAATAACCACAATACAAGCCATTGGCCTGACCGCGGTTGCCGCGCTGATCGGTGCTGGTGGCTTTGGCACCTTCATTTTTCAAGGCTTGGGCCAGGCGGCTATGGATTTGGTATTGCTTGGGGCCTTGCCCACAGTGTTTCTGGCCCTGGCGGCCGATGCCATTTTGTCCGCATTAAAATTCCAGAGGGCACCCAGATGATTGAGCTGAAAGGCGTCACTCGACGGTTCGGCGACGCCGTAGCGGTGGATAATATCGATTTGACCATAGAAACGGGTGAAGTCTGCGTACTGGTGGGCAGTTCCGGTTGCGGAAAATCCACCACTCTGCGGATGATTAATCGCTTGCTACCTCGCACCAGCGGCGAAATTCTTGTGGACGGCGAAGACATCAACAACGCCGACCCCGAGGCACTGCGACTGAATATGGGCTATGCCATACAGAGCACCGGGTTGTTTCCCCACTGGACCGTCGCTCGCAATATTGGCGTGGTCCCCGACTTGCTTAAATGGCCAGCCCGCAAACGTGATGAGCGGGTCAGTGAATTATTAACCTTACTGGGGCTGGACCCGGCCGCCGACGCCATCAAATACCCTCATCAGCTCTCCGGTGGCCAAGCGCAAAGAGTAGGAGTGGCGCGGGCGCTGGCAGGCGATCCCAATATTCTTCTGATGGATGAGCCGTTCGGCGCACTGGACGCCATCACTCGGGAAAACCTGCAGCAGGAAATGCTGCGCATCCAGCGGCAACTCAATAAAACCACGGTGTTCGTGACCCATGATATTGACGAGGCCCTGAAACTGGCCACCCGTATCGCTGTGATGGACCAGGGGCGGATTATCCAGCACGATACGCCAGAGGCGATTCTTCGGCGGCCTGCATCGGCCTTTGTGGAAAACCTGATAGGCAAGGGTGATCGCGGCCTCAAGCTTCTGGGTTTACGAACTGTGGGTGACGTGATGGCACGCCACGCCCTGCCCAGTCAGCCAGAACCTTTAGCCGAGGTCCTGAAAGAAACGGACAGCCTGCGCATTGCTTTATCCATTATGGTTTGGCAAAACTCTGGTGAACTTCCGGTGTTCAGTGAGGCTGGCGAAGCGGTTGGCACAGTAACACGCGAACAACTTCTACAGGGAGGGGCCTGATGCAAATGCGCCCGTGGATTACTCCGGTTGCCTGGGTTGCTTTGCTGTGTGCTCTGGCTGCATTGCTACCCTCGATGGCGCCGCTGTTTTCGTGGGTGGAGCCGGGCAACGACAATCTTGTTTACACCAGAGACAGCTTTTGGTTTCTGTTGCAGAGCCATATCTGGCTTGTTCTGGTGTCTGCCACCATTGGTTCACTGGTAGCGGTCTCAGCTGGCATCTTTGTAACCCGCCCTGCAGGCCGCGACTTTTTGCCGTTGGTAAGCCAGATAGCCTCCATCGGCCAGACCGTGCCGCCTGTCGCTGTGCTGGCGCTGGCCGTTCCGGTTATGGGGTTTGGTGAGAAGCCCACACTCCTCGCGCTGGTGCTTTATGGCTTGCTTCCAATCTTGAGAAATACCCTGGCGGGGCTCGGCGGCATTAACCCGACGGTGCTGGAATCTGCTAAAGGGATGGGAATGTCTTCCGCACAAGTGCTGTTCAAAGTGGAGCTTCCGCTGGCTGGGCGAGTGATACTGGCGGGCATACGTACATCCGTTACCATCAACATTGCCACCGCAGCGATTGGCTCTACCATTGGCGCCCGCACATTAGGTGACCCGGTGATTGCGGGGCTGGTGAATGGTAATACCGCTTACGTCTTACAAGGCGCTATCCTGATCGGCCTGCTGGCATTGGCTACTGACAGCTTGTTTGAGGCGATAGAGCGGGCTTGGGGCCGGGCATTTTCAATCTGATTCTGTTGCGCGGCGCTGCGTTCCAGCCGCTTCTGTTCATTTTCCAGCATCTGCCTGAGCGACTTCAGCTCCGCAATCTTTTCATCTACAACCGCGCGCTTCTGTGCCATCAGCAAGGCGCCTTGCGCGCAGTCCAGTGTGTCCTTGCGAAGTGCATCCAGAACATCACCGATTTCCTTGAGAGAAAATCCCAGGTCTTTTAACTGCCGCACCATGTGGACGCGCTGAACTGCCTGTTCGGGGTAGTCCCTGTAATTGTTGTCGCGCCGACTCACTTCCCGCAGCAACCCCTGTTTTTCGTAGTAACGCAAAGTATGGCGGCTTACGCCGGTATGCAGTTCCAGCTCGGAAATTTTCATAATAAGTCCTCCAGGCTATTGACCTTAGAGTTCACTCTATACCTTAGGGTTCTCACGAACTCAACCAAAAGGATCTTTCTATGAACCTGTTAATTACCGGTGCCACTGGCTTTATTGGACGCCATTTATGTGCCTGTTTAACCGCCAGGAATTACACCGTTGTCGCTCTGATGCGTCGGCCCGAAGATCTCCCGGAGCTACGTGCAAGGGTAGACAGGTTGGGGGGGAACGGCGATTTGATACAAGCTCTACCCGGCGATCTGTCTGCACCCGGATTGGGCATTTCCGAGCCGCTACCTCATGTGGATGCGGTGATTCACCTTGGTGCCCGTTTTGCCTGGCAGCTGACGCGCAAAGACGTCTACATGGCTAACGTCGAAGGCAGTCTGTCTGTTGCAGAACTGGCCCGAAGACTGAATTGCCGGTTGGTGTTCATCAGTGGGTTTATGCTTGAAAATCTGCAACACCTGAATCAACTGGGTATTGCCCCGGCTAGCCCAGAACAAACCAACTGGCAAAAGGTGTATCGGCGAGCGGGCGCCTACGAAGCCAGCAAATTGGAAGCTGCGCTCAAGGTCAGGTTGTTCGCTGAACAAACCTCACTGGATATGGTGGAAGTCCAGCCGGCAACCGTTGCGGGCCAAAGCCAAACAGGCGAACTGGATGCCGCGCAGCCTTTATATCAATTGCTGGAAAATCTGTCCCGGGGGCGCCTTGCACTGGTACCTGGAACGCCTGAACACTGGCTACCGCTGACGACAGTAGATCACCTGGCTGCTGTGATCGCTGCGGCGGCAATTGGGCAAAATGTGCCGGAGCGTTTGTTGTGTCTGGATCCGGACACCCCGACACTTCAGCAAGTGCTTGCCATGGCCAGTGGTTCGCTTGGTATTGAAGCACCACGCCGATTCATTCCCTTACCTATGCTGCGCGCAATTCTGTCTATTCCGGGGGTGCCCAAGCTGGTGAATACCTACCCGGAAGCTCTGCACTTCATTCAGGCAAAACGCTTCGACACGACCAATACGGAGCGGTTTCTCGAGCGCCAGGGGCTACTTCGTCCGAATATAGTTTCGGCGATAGAGGCCAGCGCTTATTGGTATCAGAAGCAGCGAATATCAAACCCTCCAGTCATGCGCCCTTGTGGCGAAAATACATCCGCAACCCCGACTCCTCACTCAAACGAGGGATAGAAGATTGTTAATTCAGCCGATAATCTTGTTGTGAAGCATAGGAATAGCCCGGCGTTCGCTGTTTTTGCCGAATCTATCTGCAGATGTGCGGACGTCAACACAACGAGGTGTTGATATGAAAAAGCGCTTATTGGTGAGTCTTGCTGTCGCGTTGATTGCTGGCTGTGGAGGCAGCAGTGGTGGCGACGGAGGCGGAGGTGGCAATGGCGGCGGTGGTAATGGCCCCAGCGTTATTGAGGGAACGGCCGCGACAGGTGCGCCCTACACGGGCAGCGATACCATCCACATTATCTGCAAGGGAACCAACGATATTCCCATGATTGTGGATGCCGGCGCACAAGGAGAGTTTTACTTGCCGCAGGAAACATTCGATGCACATGGTGCCCAATTTCCCTGCACGGTCGGTTTGCAGAGCAGCAATTTGCTGAGTTACACCAACCAGCCCGGAAGAGTTAACCTGACGCCTTTCACTACCTTGGCTTTCCATAGAGCTATGATGGACCACACAGGCCAGACTGCACTGATGGGACTGGATGTAGATACGGTCGACCCTGCAGCTTTTGGATCTGAGCTAAGCACGGCTACCGGAAATGTGAAGGTTGCGTTAAAAGCAGCGTCCGGTGGCAGTGATGTTCCTTTCGATATCTTTACGGAAATCTTCAAGGCGGATCACAACAGTGAGTATGATCGCTGGCTCGACGGGTTCGGAGATGCGGTGATTGCGGATTATCCACTACCAGGCTCAAGTTTTATGGATGCGTTTTTGAGCTTCCCTCTGAAGTATGCCACGTCAGCAAACCCGGCTTCATTTGCGGAGTCAGCGGTAACTCCGCCGTTTACAATGACGGTGCCGCAGTAGATAAGGTGTTTTATTTCAAAAGTGTGGTGGCAGGCAGCAACCACACATTGAAATCCAGCTTCACCCGTGCCGGCACCCGCCGGCATACCTCATTTTTCGTCCCGAAAATCGATGCCTGATTGCTAAACGGTTAGACCCGAGCACTATAACTTCAGCCTTCTATTGCGATAAAACTGGCAGTTCAGGTGTGATTTTGCGAGGTTGTTCTGAAGTTGGGATGGTGCCCTCGGCAGGACTCGAACCTGCTACCTTCCCCTTAGGAGGGGGACGCTCTATCCAGATGAGCTACGAAGGCGCTTCGTTAAGAAGATCGGTATGATAACGGCCTGAGGCTTATGGCTCAAGGTGTTACCGTGATTTCTGTTGCTTTGGGAGCGTGCTGTGTCTGACCCTTTCGTGCTAAGTATCGTAGTGCCTGTCTGGATGGAGGCTGCAGGCATTGTAGAGACGCTTGAGGTTCTTCAACCGTTACGTACCAGAGGGCATGAGTTGATTGTAGTGGATGCTGGTAGTGTTGATGGTACCGTCGCACTGGCAAGCCCGCTTGCAGACCGGGTGATCCACTCAGAAAGGGGCAGGGCTGTGCAGATGAACGCAGGCGCCTCTGTTGCTAAAGGCAATGTTCTTCTATTTCTCCATGCGGATACCCGCCTTCCTCTAAACGCCCTGGAGTCCCTGACAAGTTTTTTTCAAAGCAAAAAAGCCTGGGGTCGTTTCAATGTGCGCTTGAGCGGCCGCGGGGCGATGTTCCGGGTGATTGCCTGGTTTATGAACCAGCGCTCGCGCTTAACGGGTCTTTGCACGGGCGATCAGGCGCTGTTTGTGCGCCGGGATGTTTATGAAGCTCTCGGGGGATTCGAGCCTGTGCCCATCATGGAAGATATTGAGATTTCCCGCCGGCTTCGGCTTGTTTCCCGCCCTTACTGCATAAAGAACCCAGTCATTACGGATAGCCGGCGCTGGGAGCAGGGGGGTGTATGGCAAACGATTTTTCTTATGTGGCGCTTACGCTGGCGATATTGGCGCGGGGAGTCCCCGGAGGCCCTCGCTCACTCCTACCGTTCGGATGTTCGTAATGGCAAAGACTAACTCCCCCAATGCAGTGTTGATGCAGTTTGCTAAATGGCCGGAAGCGGGCCGGGTAAAAACGCGCCTTATACCTGCGCTGGGCGTTGATGGGGCTTTGAGAGCACATTTAACACTTACGCTTGCGGTGCTCGAAAATCTGTATAGCTCAGGCCTTACAGTGCAGTTCTGGTGGGATAGAGAGGTAGAGTCTGTTCCTGTTGATGCGGTGAAGGTTGTTCGCGCTATCGAGCATCGGGGGCTGGGACAGCGAATACAGCAGGGCGCTAACCTGGGTAGTCGCATGTTGAATGCTCTGGAGAACGGCCTTCAATCACACGCCCACGCATTAATTGTGGGCAGCGATTGCCCATCGGTCGAACCGGGCTATGTGCACCAGGCGGTGACTGGCCTTGAACACTACGATGTTGTCCTGGGGCCGTCCGATGACGGTGGTTACGTGCTGATTGGTGCTCGCCGGATTGTTCCCGGCATGCTTGATGGCATTGAGTGGGGCACCGCTGGTGTGCTCGAGCAAACCTGTGCTCGGCTCAAAAAACTGGGGCTCAGCGTTGGCTTGCTGGAGCCCCGTTGGGATGTGGATGAGCCCGAGGATTGGGCGCGTTTTCAGCTTACTTTGCAATAACCGCTGGTCGCTGAAGGATAAGGTCCCGGGCTTCGTTGGCGCCCAAACCCTCTCCACCCGTCACGACACGCAGAGCGCTGTCTCTGTTCAGTACTGAGTCGCGGAATGTAGCCTCCAGCTCTTCAAGGCTGACAGCATTAACGGCCTTTGCGAGTTGTTCGCGGGAATCAAAGCCATCTGAGCCCCGGTCAATCTCACGCCAGTAGCGACCTGAAATCTCACCCAGTTGGCGATCCTGTTCCAAAATACTGCTGATGACTGCCTGTTTTTCGCGTTTCAGGCGCTGTTCATCCAAATTGCCGAGAGTCTCCTCAAAGCCTGCGGCGAATTCGTGAACTGCTTTGTCTATGTCGTTCTGGCTGGCGCTTGGGGACTGAACCACAAAGCCCAGAGCGGGTGTCTCAAGCATTTCAAACGGAGTGGCATACACAATGTAGCCGAGTTGGCGCGTGGTGCGGATTTCCTCATAGAACGGGCTACTTATAATCTGTGCGAGCAGGCGGAAGCGGGCGCGTTCTTCAAAGCTGGTGTTCTTGCCTTGTGCGTATAGCGTGTATCCGGTGTCCGGGTGCTCTACATCCAGCGAAACAAGCATTTCGGTTGTCGGTAACTTCCGAACTCGGCTGCGTTCAACCGCTACAAATTCACTCTTTCCCAGCACAATGGCGTCAATCTGCTGTGCCAGGTTAAGCGCATAGGCTTCCGTTATGTTGCCGTGTGCCAGTAGCACCGGGTCTACTTCCGAGAGCAGTGCCTCGGTGAATGATATGAGTTCATCGCGGGTGACTTCCCGAGCTGCGCGTAGCTTTTCTTCCGTGCTCCAGGCACCCTCTAGCAGAGCTGTCTGGATGAACTCTGATGTCTGGGCCACCGGCCGGTCCTTGGCTTTGTTCTGCAAGCTGTCTATCAGGTTCTGCTTGGCGATATTAAAACGCTGCTGCGTTATATGGGGTGTTGAAATCTGCATAAGAATGCGATTCATCAAGGTGTGCAGCTTGTCGTTGTAGCCACCCACGCGCACGGTGACGCCGCGCAAATGTGGGTAAATGCTGTAGTCGAGCCCGGCAAGGCGTGCGGAATAAGCCCAGGCATTCAAGTTGCTGTTAATGCTGTCTACCAGCAAGTGTGTAAGCACACTGCTACGGGCAGACACACGGGCCGCAGGGGTGCGCAGGCTGAAAAATACGTTGGCTTTGGGCGTGTTGAAGCGCGTATCCCGGGCAAACCATATAGCCATGCCGTCGCGGCTATTCAAGAGTTCGGGCTTGTCCATGGTCTTGCCTGGCACCATGGTCAGGTTTTCAGGCACAAACGGGTTGGGCAGTGGTAGCCGAAGCGCATTGGCCAGCGCTCTGGGCGCTTCGGACTTAAGCGCTTGCACATCCAGAGGTTCGAGTTGCCAGGGTGTTTCATACCACCGGGTTAGGTTCGGGTTGTTCAGTTCAAGCTGCGGGGCCAGCAAGTAGACCATCACGTTCTCCGGGGTTAGCCGGGAGAGAATGGCCTGATATTGGTCGGGTGCGTAACGTTCCATCAACCAGGGTGCGCTGAGGATGTCGTCTGCCGGATAGTCCTGGAGCTGGCTCGAAAGGCGCATAACCTCGTGCATGGGCTCGCTTTGTTCGCGAAAGCGAAAGTCTATCTGGGCAAGCTGCTGCATTTCTTCAAAGCGCTTCTGGCTGATGCCTTGATCACGAATGACGTCGATGTATCGGAATGCCAGAGCTACGATCTCTTCCTGCCGGTTAAGGCCTTCGGGGGTAAGCGCAATGCTTATGTCCAAAGTGGCGTCTGTACCCGTATCCATTCCCATGCCGGCAGACAAGCTATCTGCCAAGCCATTCTTCTTGAGCACATCAAATAGGCTTCCCGGTCCTTCATGGCCCAAGAGGTTGGCAATGTAGCTGGCGGGCTTGGTTCGGTAGTTTTCCTGCTGCGATGGAATCGGGAACGACAGCGACAGGCTGCGCACATCCTTGATGGCTTCCGCAGATATCTTGGCGGGCAGAGCATCGGCATTCAGCAGGCTGGCAGAGTGAATCTTAGGCTTGAGGTTGCGGTTCTCAATGGCGCCAAAACGCACTCGCACCATGGCTTCAAGCGTATCGAGAGACTGCGGGCCGTAAACCGCGAGCGTCATCAGGTTGGCGGAGTAATGGCTTTTCCAGAATTCGATCAGGTCCGGCCGAAGAGGATTGGCATCGGTATTTTCAAGGGTGGTCAGATTGCCGACAGCAAACTGGTGAAATGCGTGCTCAGGGTTGCTGGCGGCTTTCTTGACTGAATAGAAGCGCCGACCATCTTCCTTTTGTTTGGCACTGAACTCCGAATGCACGGCATTGCGTTCACGGTCGACAAGCTCGGCAGTAAACAGGGGCGCGGCAAATTGCTGGGCGAAGCGATCAAGGGCTGATTCCAGGTAATCGGCCTGTATGTCAAAAAAGTAGTTGGTGTTGCGGAAAGCGGTAAAGGCGTTATGGCTACCGCCGTGGCTCTTGATGAACTGCTGATACTCGCCGGGCTCTGGGTACTTCTCTGTACCCAGAAACAGCATGTGCTCCAGGAAGTGTGAAATGCCCTCTCGCTCTCTCGTGTCATCACCGCTGCCGACGGCCACGTTCATGGAAGCAGCCGCTTTTTCAGCCGCTTTATCGGAAATCAGGATGGCCCGCAAACCGTTATCCAGCTCAATGAAACGGTATTCGTTGTTGTCGTTCGGGCTTTTGTCCGGGGATGTTTCCGCGAAGGATGGCGAACTGACAAAGAATAGCAAAAGCAGTGCAAGTACATGTGCAGCCAGCAGCTGCATACGAATAGTCGTTGGAAAGCTGATATGCATAAAGCCTCTGTTATCCGTTTGGGGGCCTGAATATATGCGAGCGGAAGCCGGTAAATGGTGCTCAGTGCATCATTGTTTTGCGAGTGCTATCCGGTTGTTGATCGAGGGTCTTGCGGGCGAGATCTGCTGCTTTCCCACCGTCGAGTTCGCCAGACGCAATACGCTCCAGAACCGATGCCATAATAGCGACGGACTGGCGGTAGTCTGCAAACTCCGCCTGGAAAGCAGTATCGATGGCTTGGTATACCGCTTGGATTTTTTGGTCCCTGTCCCCGGCATTCTTCGCCGTATCATTAATGGCTTTCAAGCAGGCGCGGGCAATGGCGATGTAACGTTCGGTGTTCGGGTTATCGTTCTGCATGCTCTGGTTTCCGGATATCGCTTGGTCTGTGAAAAGGACTGACGCCTGAAGAGGCAATAAGTTCCAGATTATCGCATTGCTGGCAGGCTGTTTCATTGCTTTGCGGTAATTCGTCGCTGGGGAGGGCGGGCGCCGATTACTGTGCTAGTCTAAATTTTAATGTGTCGGGAAAATGCACACTCGTCTCAAGTTGGTTTTAGAGTAATGGCTCTAGGTAAAACAACGGGTTACAGAGTAAAGGCTCTAAAATAGACCGATACATGAAGGTTGCAATTAAGTACAATGCCGACCGTTAAAGTTCGTTATAAGACTTTGGTCTAAGACGGTTGGCATGGATAGACAACAACAGAGCAACAAGCAGGGTGGATTATCAATGAATTATTTCCTGACCGGTGGTACCGGGTTTATTGGCCGTTTTCTTGTGGAAAAATTATTGGCACGCGGCGGCACTGTGCACCTGCTGGTGCGAGAGCAGTCCCTGGGTAAGCTTGATGCATTGAGGGAAGGATGGGGTGTCGATGAATCCCGTGTGAAGGCCGTTATTGGGGACCTCACCAGCAAGAACCTGGGTATAGATGCCAAAACCCTGAAAGCGCTGGCAGGAAAGGTCGATCACTTTTTCCACCTCGCGGCCGTTTACGATATGGGGGCCGATGAAGAAGCCCAACAGGCCACGAATATTGAAGGTACGCGAGCGGCTGTAAATGCTGCTGGCGCAATGAAAGCAAAGCACTTCCACCATGTGTCGTCTATTGCTGCCGCGGGCCTGTTCAAGGGCATTTTCCGCGAGGACATGTTTGAAGAAGCCGAAAAGCTGGATCACCCCTACCTGATGACCAAGCACGAATCTGAGAAGGTTGTGCGTGAAGAGTGCAAGGTGCCATTCCGCATCTACCGCCCGGGCATGGTGGTTGGCCATTCGAAAACGGGCGAAATGGATAAGATCGATGGCCCCTATTATTTCTTCAAAATGATCCAGAAAATTCGCCGCACACTGCCTCAGTGGGTGCCGACGATTGGTGTTGAAGGTGGCAGGCTGAACGTTGTTCCCGTGGACTTTGTGGTGGATGCAATGGATCACATTGCGCACCTGGAAGGCGAGGACGGCAAATGCTTCCATCTTGTGGATACCGACCCGTATAAAGTCGGCGAAATTCTCAATATTTTCTGCGAGGCTGGCCACGCTCCCAAGATGGGCATGCGTATTGATTCCCGCATGTTCGGGTTTATTCCGCCCTTTATTCGCCAGAGCTTGAAGAACTTGCCGCCGGTTAAGCAGATCACCAGTTCGATACTTGATGATCTGGGCATCCCACGCTCCGTTCTGTCTTTCATTAATTACCCCACGCGCTTTGATGCTCGCGAAACCGAGAGAACGCTGAAGGGAACAGGCATCGAAGTACCTCGCCTTGAGGATTACGCCCCGGTGCTTTGGGATTTCTGGGAGCGCAACCTTGATCCCGATCTGTTCAAGGATCGTACGCTGAAAGGTACGGTGAGTGGCAAGGTGTGCGTGATTACCGGTGCTACCTCAGGCATTGGCTTGGCAACGGCTGAAAAGCTGGCAGAAGCCGGCGCTATCCTGGTGATTGGAGCCCGTACAAAAGAAAAGTTGGACGAAGTGGCTGCTTCTCTGGAAGCCAAAGGCGGCAACGTACACGCCTACCAGTGTGATTTCTCCGATATGGATGATTGCGACCGATTTGTGAAAACCGTACTGGATAACCATGGCCACGTCGATGTGTTGGTGAACAATGCGGGCCGTTCGATCCGTCGTTCGTTGTCCCTGTCGTTCGATCGCTTCCACGACTTTGAGCGCACCATGCAGCTGAACTATTTCGGCTCAGTACGTTTGATCATGGGGTTTGCGCCTTCCATGCTTGAGCGTCGTCGTGGGCATGTGGTGAATATTTCATCCATTGGCGTTCTTACCAACGCTCCGCGCTTTTCTGCTTATGTGGCATCGAAGTCGGCACTGGACGCTTTCAGTCGCTGTGCGGCGTCTGAATGGTCTGATCGCAACGTAACCTTTACCACTATCAATATGCCGTTGGTGAAAACGCCAATGATTGCACCCACCAAGATCTACGATTCCGTGCCGACCCTGTCGCCGGAAGAGGCTGCTGATCTGGTGACCAATTCAATCATTGATCGCCCCAAGCGAGTTGCTACGCGCCTTGGTATCACTGCGCAGGTATTGCACGCACTAGCTCCGAAGGTGGGCGAGATCGTGATGAATACCGGCTACCGCATGTTCCCGGACTCAACTCAGGCAGTAGGTGGAAAGTCGACTGAGAAGCCCAAGGTGTCGACAGAGCAGGTGGCATTTGCAGCCGTGATGCGGGGCATCCACTGGTAAGCCGAGATCGTTCATAGCACTGAAGCAAAAAAACCCGCAATGCGGGTTTTTTTGTGCCTGCTGTATTCTATTCGCTTTCGTCCATCATAAAAGGTGGCGGAAACCCGCCCAGGTCCAGCCAACGATTGACTATCCCGCAGAACAAATCGGCTGTTTTTTCTGCATCGTAAGCTGCGGAATGGGCTTCCTTGTTGCTAAAAGGAATACCGGCCAATTTGCAGGCTTGCGCAAGCACTGTGTGCCCATAGGCCAGACCGGCCAGAGTGGCAGTGTCGAATGTGGAGAAGGGGTGGAACGGGTTTCGATTGATTTCTGCCCGCTGTGCTGCGGCAAATACAAAGTTATGATCGAAGGTCGCGTTGTGACCTACCAAAACGGCTCGTTTGCAATCGTGTGCTTTTACCGCTTTGCGGATGGGGCGGAATATTTCACTCAATCCTTCGCGCTCGGGTACAGCCTCACGCTCCGGATTCCAAGGGTCTATTCCGGTGAAATCCAATGCAGATTGCTCCAGGTTGGCGCCCTCAAAAGGGTCAATCTGTTGCAAATGGGTTTCAGCACGGCGCAAGCGGCCGTCTTCGTCCATGGTCAGCATCACCGCAGCTATTTCCAGCAGAGCATCACGATCCGGGTTGAATCCACCGGTCTCCACATCGACAACGACGGGCAGGAAACCACGGAATCTGCGGGACATTGGGTGCGATTGTCTGTTTTCGTCAGTCACTAAAACTCCGGTCTTGGCCGTTTATCAAGAAATTAAGGGCAGGTTTATACCTGGCGCCAGTTGATGGTTTCGCCCGCTTTTAGCGGAACGATGGTGCCGTCCGCCAAGGGTAGTTCGTTGGGCATTGTCCAAGGTTCCCTCACCAGCGTAATGGTATCGGTATTTCGTGGAAGACCATAGAAATCCGCACCGTTAAAACTCGCAAAGGCTTCCAGTTGATCAAGAATGCCAAGCTCTTCAAAAATATCTGCATACAACCCGATCGCACCGTACGCGGAATAGCAGCCTGCACAGCCACATGCGGCTTCTTTCTTGTCTTTTGCATGGGGGGCAGAATCGGTTCCCAGAAAGAATCGCTTGTCAGCGCTGGCAATCGCATCCCTCAGGGCTTGCTGATGGCGATTGCGCTTGAGAATCGGAAGGCAATAAAGATGAGGGCGTATCCCGCCCACCAACATGTGATTGCGGTTGTACATCAGGTGCTGAGGCGTAAGTGTTGCAGCCAGATTGTTGCCTTGATGATGCCGAACGAACTCTGCGGAATCAGCAGTGGTTATATGCTCAAGTACAACCTTGAGACTGGGGAAAGCTTCCAGTGTGGGGGCTAGTACTCGCTCGAGAAACACTTTCTCCCGGTCAAAAATATCAATGTCTGTATCGGTAACCTCACCATGAACAAGCAACAGCATGCCGCACTCTGACATGGCTTCCAGTACCGGGTAGATGTTGCGGATGTCCTGCACGCCGGACGCGGAGTTGGTGGTGGCCCCCGCAGGGTAAAGCTTGGCTGCAACAATACCCTCTGCGCTCGCTTCGAGGATGTCCTCTCGACTGGTGGACTCGGTCAGATAAAGCGTCATCAACGGCTGGAAGGCGGTTCCTTCGGCGGCTGCCAGAATGCGGTTCCGGTATGCCGAGGCTTCAGCGGCATTGGTTACCGGGGGCGCAAGATTCGGCATGATGATCGCTCGCCCGAAACAGGCAGCGGTTGCAGGCACAACGCTCTTCAGGGCGTCGCCGTCGCGAACGTGAAGGTGCCAGTCGTCAGGGCGCACAAGAGTAAGCTGATCGGTCATGGTCTGGTTTCCGCAATGCCTTAAAAAAGTTGGCAGATTATAGCAGAAGGTGCCAGTGATTGTTTTTCCTCTGGTCGATTAAAGAACACGGGGCGGGTGCCGTTAAACAGGGAAACCACGAAACATCCGTGAAACAACGGTATGGCTGTTATGGCACGCGCATTCACTAAAAGAACACAGAATCTGTTGGCAACGCTGGCGCTCGGCATTCTTCTGCCCGGGCCCGGCCAAGCCGCAAGCTATGGTGCGGGAATATCGAACAGCCAGTGGTATCTTGCCGAGTCCGTTTTCGAGTGTTCGTTGGTGCATGATGTTCCAGGTTATGGCCGGGCTGTTTTTCGCCACCGTGCCGGGGAAGATCTGTCATTTTTTCTGGAATCCGAATCCCATCTCATGCGCCCCGGGCGAGGCTCTCTTTTTGTTGAGGCGCCACCGTGGCGCCCCGGGGTCGCTCCACGCTCGGTAGGCACGGTTGATGTGTCTGAAGGGCTTCGGCAGGTGTCGCTTGAAACCCGTCATGCGGTAATTCTTGCGCAAAGCCTGCTGGACGGCATGCGCCCCACCGTTTCCCGGGATTCCTGGTATGACGGCAGCCCGGTGCGGGTGCAGGTCTCGAATATTAACTTCAACGGGCAGTATCAGCGCTATAGGTCATGCGCCGCGAATCTGTTGCCGGTTAACATTGATCAGATTGGTCGTTCACGGGTGGCGTTTTCAAGCGGCAGCGCAACGCTCTCGGGTGCAGACATGGATCTGTTGGATGATATTGTTGCCTATTTAATGGCGGATTCCACAGTAGAGCGGGTCTTTATTGATGGGCATACCGACCGAGTTGGCAGTCGAATCGACAATCGTGCGCTTTCTGAGGAGCGCGCCAATGTAGTGGCAGACTATTTGAAAGATCGCGGGATAGACCCCGACTTGATTACCGTGCGGGCTCATGGTGATCAGTATCCGGTGTCCAGAAACTATGGCGAAAACCGTCGCACAACCATACGTTTGCAGCGGGAGGGCGAGCGCCCGGGCTTACAACAAGCTAATGGCTATGGTGGCGCCAGCGCAGGCTAAGGAAACCCGCTAAATCGAACTCAATACGTCCAGATGGGCGTTTACGCTTTCTGCGAGAGCTTTCAGGTGATAACCACCTTCCAGCGTTGAAATAATACGGTCGTTGCTATGTTCGCTTGCAACGCTTGTCAGCATTTCGGTCAACCAGCGGTAGTCCTCGGTTTCCAGATTAAGTTCCGCCATCGGATCAAGCCGGTGGGCATCAAACCCAGCAGATATCAGAATCACCTGAGGCTTGAAGGCATTCAGGCGCTTCATCCAGCCTGCTTCTACCTGTTTCCGGTAATCCGCGGAAGAGCACTCTGCCTCTATGGGAATGTTCACGATATTGTCAGCTTGACGATGTACGTGGGAGTGGGGGTAAAGCGGGTGCTGGAAACTGGAGCACATCAGTATCCGCTCATCTCCACTCACAATGTCCACAGTTCCGTTACCTTGATGCACATCAAAATCGACAATGGCAACTCGGTCAAGATGATGGAAATTGAGCGCGCGCATGGCAGCCAAGGCAATGTTGTTGTAAAAACAAAAGCCCATGGACTTTGTGCGTTCAGCATGGTGACCGGGGGGGCGTGCGCAGATAAATGCGTTGGTTACCTGGCTACTCATAACCATGTCGACTGCTTGAATGTTTGCACCGGCCGCAAGCCTTGCGGCGCGCAGAGTATCGGGCATCATGGCAGTATCCGGATCGGTGAAGACCCGCCCCCGTGAGGGCTGCAACATATCTAGCTGCTGCAGGTAGCTTTCCGGGTGCACGCTCAAGAGCTGGTCGCGGGTAATTTCTTCCGGGCGTACCCAGTCTAGTTTTTCCGCGATACCGGTGTCGGCGATGTAGCTGATGATGGCTGCCAGGCGGGCTGGGCTTTCGGGGTGCTCCGGCCCCATGTCGTGTTTCATGCAATCATCATGAGAAAAAAATGCGGTGGTCATAATTCTCGAAACGTCCCAGCTATACTTGTATTTTCTTTGATCTTATCAGGGATAACCTGATAGCGCCGAGTTTCTTTAGCCGTATAAGGGTAGTAGGCATTTCACAAGGGCTCATCAATGCATAATATAGCGTTAACAACCTATCAAGGAGAGAGAGCGTGAGCACCCAGTACCTGGAAAGTTTGTTCAATCCTGCTTCCATCGCAGTGATCGGGGCGTCTGAGCGTGCTGGAAATCTCGGTGGTATGGTGTTGCGAAACCTGATGAGCAGCGGCTATCCGGGTAAGCTGTTGGTTGTCAACCAGAAGGACTATGACAACGTTCACGGCGTGCCCTGTGTTAGAAAAGTATCCAAAATGGAGTTCTCGCCAGATCTGGCCATTGTTTGTACACCTCCCCAGACCGTAGCAAAAACCATCAGGCGATTGGGTGAAGCCGGCGTGCGCACCGCCATCGTGATGACAGGTGGCATGTCCCGTACTCACAGTAAAACCGGCCAACCACTTATGTATTCGGTACGAGATGCGGCAAAGGACACGGGGATCAGAGTGCTGGGGCCTAATACCATCGGCTTGATGGTACCCGCCAGAAGCCTGAATGCCACCTATGCACACATGGGAGCATTGCCCGGCCGCGTGGCATTTGTAGGGCAGTCGGGCACCATCGCCAGTTCAGTCATCGATTGGGCCTTTGCCCGAGGTGTTGGTTTTTCCTATTTCCTCACCCTTGGCGATGGTATGGACATCGATCATGACGATCTCATCGATTATCTTGCCCAGGACACCCAGACCCAAGCCATTCTCTTGCACATTGAACACATCCCAAATCCGCGGCGCTTTATGTCTGCGGTGCGGGTGGCTTCCAGAACCAAGCCCGTAATTTGCGTTAAATCTGGCCGAGTGCCGGAGTCTGAATGGATGACCCATGAGCTGCCTGAAGGTATCCGGCGCAGCGATCCTATATACGACGCCATGCTCCAGCGTGCGGGTGTTCTTCGGGTGGATGGGTTGGGGCAAATGTTTGATGCCCTGGAAACGCTGACCCGCATGCGCCCGCTGCGTAGAGAGACACTCGCCATCATGGCCAATGGCGTAGGACCGGGGGTTTTGGCTGTGGATCGCCTGGCGGATCTGGGCGGAGAGCTTGCCCGCTTGTCTGAAGCCAGTGTCGGCGCTCTGGCCGAACTTTTGCCAACGTACTGGACACGCAAAAACCCTATAGACCTGAACTATGACGCATCCCCCGAGCTTTATGGTAAGGCGATCAAGATTCTGGCTAAGGACCCTGAAGTAGCCAACGTGCTTGTGCTTTACGCGCCCAGTTTGACGGAAGACAGTCTGCAAATTGCCGATGCGGTCGTGCAGGCCGCAAAGGGTACGCGGTTGAATATCTTTACCTGCTGGCTTGGGCAGAGCACGGTAATGGAGGCCCGTGATGAGTTTTATCGGGCGGGTCTGCCTTCCTTCTTCAACCCGGAAAAGGCCATTGTGGCGTTCATGCAGCATGTGCGGCACCAGAGGCTCCAGCGCTTGCTGAAAGAAACCCCCGAATCCTTCACCGACCATTTCTCGGATCATACGAAAACCCGCCGAGTGGTCATGAACGCGTTGCGTTCAGGACGCTTGCATCTGTCTAGCAAAGAAGCGCGGGAAGTGGTTCGTGATTACGGTATCAATACCATTGAGACGATTTACTGTGACGATGTGGAGGAGGTGCTAGAAGCCTTCTCTATTGAGCGTCGCCCTGTAGACGTTACCGTCGTGCACGAACAGGCCTGCCATCCGTTTGCCAACCTGACTGTGGCGCAACGTCGTCATAAGGCGACGGTGCAGAAGCTGAGTAGCGAGGCTGCAATCATCGATGCCTGTAGCTTTTTAATGGAGCAGTATCAGGAATACTTCCCCGAGAGCGGGTTTCTCGGTTTTGCAATGCAACACTCCTACCAGCATGTTGGCGGTATTGAGTTCAGCGTGGGCATCACCAGAGATGCCCAGTTCGGGCCTCTGGTGGTCTGTGGTGCATCCGGTGCCCATGTGAACGTGATGACGGATCGACAAATCGCGCTTCCGCCGCTGAACATGGTTCTGGCACGGGAGTTGTTGCGCCGCACCTATATGTACAAGCTTCTGAGGGAGCACAGCCTGAAACCGGAAACGGATATCCGAGCGGTGTCTGAAACACTGGTGACCCTTTCTCAGATTGTGATCGATATACCTGAGATCCGCGGGTTGGAGATTTCGCCTCTCCTGTTCAATGACCAAGGCGCTGTTGCGGTAAAGGTGGCAATCAATCTGTCCGAGGTACCTGGAAAGCCGATTATTCAGCCCTATCCAAGAGAGCTCGAGGAATGGCTGGTATTGCCCAAGTCCGGTCGCCGGGTGATTATTCGCCCGGCTCTGGCTGAGGATGAACCGTCGCATCGGGAGTTTCATGAGCTGCAATCCCCAGAGTCCATTCGCTATCGTTTTTTCCAGTACCGTAAACACTTCTCACGGGAAGACGTAGCTCAGATGGTGCAGATCGACTACGACCGGGAGATGGTATTCATCGCAAATGCCCCGAAAGAGGATGGTGACGGCGAAGAAACTCTGGGCACCGTAAGAACCTGGACTGACGCAGATAACCTGCGATGCGAGTTTGCTGTGATGGTCCACGACAAAATGAAGGGTGAAGGCCTGGGAATCGCGCTGATGCAGAAAATGATCGATTACTGTCGCGCCCGTGGCACCGTAGAGATGGTCGGTGATGTGTTGGCAGACAACCGACCGATGCTGCAACTGGCGGAGCATCTGGGCTTTGAGATCAAGTACAACGTCGAAGAAGAAGTGATGGATTTGCGGCTGGTACTGAATGAGCCGGAAAATGAATGGCAGAAAGAAAGGTTGGGGAAGTATACCCACTGAAGCTTTTGCTGAGTGCTTCAGTGGGACTTTTGGGCCTGGAGGGTTATCCTTCGACGAGGGCGGAGCGATCTTCCCCGCCCAAGGCTTCCAGTAAGCCAGGGATCAGTTTGGACAGCTCAAGAGTCATCAGTGTAAAGGCAGCATCAAATTTCGCGACAGCGTCATCCACATCGACATCATCGAGTTGGTCCTGAAGTGTTTCGCCAAACTTCAGCCGGCGAATCCCCATTTCCTCATCCAGAACGAAAGAGACATTGTCGTCCCAGGTAAGGGCGAGTTTGGTCACTTCCATCCCGGCATTCAGATGGTTGCGGATTTCGTCTGCCTTCAAATCCAGTCCTTTGCAGCGAACCACGCCGCCATCTTCGGAAGGATCCTTCAGTTCGCACTCATCGCCTAAAACCACTCTGGCGGGTAGGTCGATGGACTCGTTCAACCAGCCAGTAAAGGTAGAGATAGGGGCCTGCTCCAGAGCGGGCGGGCGTACAGGCAGAGATCCCAGGCTTTTGCGCAGTGATGAGGCCAAATCTTCCGCCTGTTTTGCGGAGCCTGCATCAACAATCATAAAGCCGTCTTTCGGTGCAAGGTACGCAAAGCTGCGCCGGTTCTTGGAAAATGCATGGGGCAGCATTTCCAGCATGACCTGCTCTTTGATCTCTTCTTTTTCCTTGCGACGAACCTTGCGGCCTTGCTCGATCTCGATGGCTTCGGCTTTTTCTTCCACCGCATCTTTTATTACCGGGCCAGGCAGGATTTTCTCTTCTTTGCGCAGCGCGATCAGGTGATAGCCATTGGCACTGTGAACGAGTAATTCACCGTGTTTACCCAGTGGCGGAACCCAGCCCTGGCGGGCGGTTTCTTGTGGACCGCACGGTTTGAATGCATCGCCGCTGAGCTTTTCTTCCAGCTCTTCAGCAGAAATATCAAACGGCTTGGTAAAACGGAAAACGCGGGCATTGCGAAACCACATCAGGCTTGATCCTTGTCGTTCATATTTGGATGATTTCTACGAGTACTGTTTTGACGATAAAGCCGAAAACACCTGCGCCCAGTACTGTAAAAAGGGCGATGGTGCCAAACTTTCCGGCCTGGGATTTTTTGGCCAGGTCCCAAACGATGAAACCCATCCAGCCAATAAGGCCTGTCAGAAACACCAGCATGGCGATCTGGGAAAAAACTGCTTCGTTCATGAGTTGCTCCGAGCTTAATCTGGATTAGTGTTCATCTCGCAGGAAAACCCAGTTATTTTTGTCGGATTGGTCTTCGCTGAAATAGTAACCGTCAAGGTCGAAGCCCTTGAGGTCGTTGGCATCGGTAATGCGATTCAGGATGGCATAGCGGCACATAAGTCCGCGGGCCTTTTTGGCGTAGAAGCTGATCATCTTGTACTGACCGCTCTTCCAATCCTTGAATTGGGGGGTAATCAGCCGGCCATCAAGGTTTTTCTTCTTCAGGCTTTTGAAGTATTCATTCGAGGCCAGGTTTACCAGTACTTCGTCGTCGCTTTTCAGCAGGCGATTCATTTCCTGGGTAAGACTGTCCCCCCAGAATGCGTAAAGATCCTTGCCACGCTTGTTCTCAAACTTTGTACCCATTTCCAGCCGGTAGGGCTGCATCAGATCAAGCGGTTTAAGAATGCCGTAAAGCCCGGACAACATGCGCAGATGCTTTTGTGCAAAGCTGAAATCCTGCTCACTGAAACTTTGTGCGTCCAGCCCGGTGTACACGTCACCTTTGAAAGCCAATATGGCTTGGCGCGCGTTCTTTGGAGAGAAGGGCACTTGCCAATTCTGGAAGCGCTCAGCATTCAATTGGCCCAGCTTGTCGCTGACGCTCATCAGATTGCTGACCTGGTGGGGCTCCAGCTCTTTGAGCTGATCAATCAGCTCGCAGGCATCGTCCAGGAAATCCGGCTGGGTATAGGTTTCAGTTGCCGGCGGGCTCTCATAATCGAGGGTTTTAGCGGGTGAGATAACCATCAACATGTCAGATAATTCCTCATTGCAGAAACGTGAGTAACTGTTCCCGGGTAAATGGCCAGTTGAGTTCGTGCCCAGTATCCTTGCGCCGGAGCACCGGGATTCGCGTGCCATAGCGCTCGACCAACTCTTCCGATTGCGCAATGTCCACCACATCCACCGGTATTGGTACTGGCATCGGAGTGCTTATCAGCAGAGCTTCGGCCAAATCACACAGGTGGCATTGGGACGTAGTGTAAAAAAGCAGTTCCATTACTTCGGCTGTGCATCCAGCTTTTGGCCGTTTACACCGGCGCTGTCGGTGCCCATCAGATACAAATAGATAGGCATCAGTTCTTCCGGCGCCGGGTTCTGTTGCGGGTTTTCTGCCGGGTAGGCATGTGCCCGCATATTGGTTCTGGTGGCGCCGGGGTTTAGGCTGTTTACCCGCACGTTATGTTGTTTGTCATCCAGCTCATCAGACAGAAGCTGGCTAAGGCCTTCAACGGCAAACTTGGAAACGGCATAAGCGCCCCAGTAAGCTTTTGCCTGCCGTCCGACCCCAGACGAGGTGAAGATAACCGAAGCCGCATCAGATTTACGCAGCAAGGGAATCATCGCACGGCTAAGCAGGAACGGCGCTGTTGCGTTCACGTGCATAACCTTGTTCCAGGTTTCCGGGTCGTACATTTCCACCGGGCTGCGGTCACCCAGAATCCCTGCGTTGTGGAGGATACCGTCGAGCTTGCCGAAGTTATCTTCCAGGGTCATGGCCAGTTCTTCGTAATCTTTTACCGCTGCGCCTTCGAAGTTCATAGGCACAAGAGCCGGCTTGGGGTGCCCGGCGGCTTCGATTTCGTCGTAGACCGTTTCCAGCTTGCTCAGGGTTCGGCCCACAAGGATGACCGTGGCGCCATGAGCGGCATAGGTTTTTGCGGCGGTACGGCCGATTCCGCTGCCCGCACCGGTAACCAGTATGATGCGGTCTTTCAGAAGATCAGCGGGTGCCTGGTAATCTTGCATAACCTGTCTCCGTAGCAGACTGGGAGTTCATCAGTGTGTTTAAAATGGCCCGTTTCAGAAGCGCGCTATTGTAACAGCTTTGCGAGATCGTTCACGGTGTCAGCGATCATGTCGGCTTGCCATAGGTCAACGGTTTCCGGCTCTTCGATATAGCCATAGCGCACGGCGATGGTTTTCATGCGGGCGTTGCGGCCGGCCACTATGTCCCGTTCATGATCGCCCACATAAATTGCCTGCTCGGGTTCTGCGCCGATTTGCTGGCACGCAAGCAACAGGGATTCTGGATGAGGCTTGCGATCAGTGACGTGGTCCGGACACACCAGCGACGCGCAGCGCTCAGCTAGACCTAGGGCCTGAACCAGCGGTGCGGCGAAACGTACTGGCTTATTGGTTACGATTCCCCAGGGTATTTCCCGCTGCTCCAGTGATTGAAGCAAGGAGTCCATGCCTTCAAACAGGCGAGTTTCAACGGCAACGCCCGCTTCGTATAGATCCAGAAAGGCGGTGTGTTTGGCAAGATAGCCCGGGTGCTCAGGCTCCAGCCCAAAGCCCACACGCACCATGGCCCGGGCTCCGTTGGAAACGGATCGGCGTATGTGCTCCGCTGGAAGCGCCGGGAGCCCGTCGATTTGGCGCAGCTCGTTCAGGCAGCGTATAAAATCCGGCGCTGTGTCGATCAGAGTGCCGTCCAGATCAAACAGAACGGTTGAGAGTTGTTCAGTCTTCACGGGTATCCCGGGCGTGCATCAAATAGTTTACATCGACACCCCGGCCCAGCTTATAGGAGCGGGTAATGGGGTTGTAGGTCATGCCGGTGAGCTCGCGCACATCCAGCCCGGCGTGGCGCAGGTGGTCAGACATTTCTGACGGCCGGATGAACTTCTTCCACTCGTGCGTGCCCTTGGGTAGCATGTTCAGCACGTATTCGGCGCCCACAATGGCAAACAGGAAGGATTTTGGATTCCGGTTGATGGTTGATACAAACAGGTGTCCACCGGGCTTTAACAGGGCAGAACAGGCTTTGATAACAGAGGCTGGATCAGGCACATGCTCCAGCATTTCCAGGCAGGTAACGGCATCGTACTGGCCAGCGTGCTCCGGATCGCGGGCCAGTTCTTCCACGGTGATTTGCTTGTAGTCCACCCTGATTCCGCTTTCCAGACCGTGCAACCGAGCTACGGCCAAGGGCGCTTCGCCCATGTCTATGCCTGTTACATGAGCGCCACGTAAAGCCATGCCTTCAGACAGCAATCCGCCGCCACAGCCAATGTCCGCTACCCTCTTGCCTGCCAGGGATACGCGCTCATCGATGTAGTTGAGGCGCAGGGGATTAATGTCGTGCAGAGGCTTGAACTCGCTGGTGGGGTCCCACCAGCGGCTAGCCAAGGCTTCAAACTTGGCGATCTCATTACGGTCAACGTTCTGGTTTGTCATCGTATCTTCTACCTGATCTATCTATCGAAATTCGTTTAGACCGCCTGCTGTTCGCGGATTTTCTCGGCCCAGTCTTTAACGCGGAGCATGAGATCCGGTACGTCTATACGCGTCAATTTGCCATCCTGTACCTGAGGTACGCCGCCAATCCAGCTATGGCTTACCGCGCGGCCATGATTGCTGTACACAAGATGGGATGCAGGGTCGTAAACCGGCTGAATAAAAGGATCGCTGAGGTCGATGGCGATAATGTCTGCCAGCTTGCCAGCCACCAATGAGCCCAGCTCATGCTCCCGCCCCAGCGCTTTCGCGCCATTAATCGTTGCCACCTGCAGTGCCTGATGGGCAGAAAGTGCGGTGGCTTCGTTGGCGACGACCTTGGCGACCATAGCGGCTGTTTGGATTTCGCCGAACAGATCCAGGTCATTGTTGCTGGCGGCACCGTCTGTGCCTATGGCCAGATTAACGCCATTTTCCAGGAGTTTATGAACAGGACAAAGACCACTGGCGAGCTTGAGGTTGGATTCGGGGCAGTGGATAACGTGCGCGCCAGAGTCCGCTAGCAGGGTAATGTCTGAGTCACTGACCTGGGTCATGTGGACACACTGGGTTTTAGCACCTAGAACACCAAGTTTCGCAAGCCGTTCAATTGGGCGTTCACCGTGTTTTTCTTTAGCTTCTGTCACTTCAAATTCGGTTTCATGTAGATGAATCTGAATGCGGGCACCGGTTTTCTTGGAGAGTGCAGCAGCGCGGCTCAGCGGCTCGTCGGATACAGTGTAGGGCGCATGGGGGCCAATGGCTGGCATGATGTAAGTGTTGTCTTTCCACTCATTGATCAGCGCCTCGCCTTTGTTCAGATAGTCATCTGGCCCGCTGCCCCACGCCGTGGGGAAGTCCAGCAAGGGAAAGCAGATTTGAGCGCGCATGCCGGTATCGTGAGCCAACTGGGCCACAATCTCCGGGAAAAAATACATGTCTGAAAATGTGGTTGTGCCGGTTCGCAGCATTTCTGCCATGGCCAACTGCGTGCCGTCGATAATAAACTGTTCACTGACAAAGCGGCCTTCCGCAGGCCAGATGTGGTCATTAAGCCAGGTCATCAATGGGAGATCGTCTGCCATGCCCCGGAACAGCGACATTGCGGCGTGCCCATGCATGTTGATCAGCCCGGGCATAACCACATGGTGGGGAAGGTTGATGGTCTCTCGGGTACGGAACTCGCGATCTGCCTGTGCCACGGGCAATACCGCCACAATCCGCGAGCCCTGAATAATAACGGCCTGATGCTCAAGCACCACTCCGGAAGGCTCTATTGGAATCAGCCATCGAGCGTTGATGCGCATATCGGCTGCGGTGATAGTATCTGCCGTCATTAACCCTACCTTGCAGTGCCGGCGACAAATGCGATTGTGCGCTTAGGAATGCACAAGCGCGCCGAACGATAAAATGTAGCCCGGAAGTATAACCGTTATACTGGCCGTTTTCAGCGTTATGAAAGCGGAGCCAGACGATGAATAATCCCAGAGAATCCCGACCTTTACATACCCCTTCTTCTGATCCGCGATCTGCAGGTACGGTTGCCCTTCGGTGGCAGGGTGGCAGCCTGGAATTGCTGGATCAGCGCTTGCTGCCTGCAAAGGAGCACTGGCTATCTCTGGAATCCGCTACCGGCGTGGCGCAGAGCATTCACGACATGGTGGTGCGCGGCGCCCCGGCGATTGGTATCAGTGCTGCATACGGTGTCGCACTGGCTGCCCGGAAAGCTGAAGGTGATGACTGGCAAGCTGAGATCAAAATGGCTGTCCGGGAGTTGGCTGCATCAAGGCCAACGGCTGTGAACCTGTTCTGGGCCTTACAGCGAATGGAGCAAGTGCTTGAGGGCTGTGCAGCGCTGGATGAAGCCCGGCAGCGGCTGGAAGATGAAGCCATTGCCATTCATGAAGAGGATCTTGCCGCGAACCTCGCAATGGCAGATTACGCACTTGAAGCGATGGAGCTTTCTTCCGGCTATCCAGCTCCTGTCTCGGTCCTTACCCACTGCAACACAGGTGCGCTTGCGACCGGTGGTTACGGCACCGCGTTGGGTGTTATTCGTCGGCTGCATGAGAAAAACCTGCTGAAACAAGTATACGCGGATGAAACCCGGCCCTGGCTGCAGGGCAGCCGTCTTACTGCCTGGGAATTAATGCGGGATGGTATCCCGGTAACCCTGAATGCCGATGGCGCAGCGGCAGCGATTCTTGCAGCGGGTGAGGTGCGGTGGATCATCGTGGGTGCCGACAGGATTACAGCCAATGGCGATGTTGCCAACAAAATTGGCACCTACGGCCTTGCGGTATTGGCGCGGTATCACAAGGTTGGATTTATGGTTGTGGCACCCTCCAGCACCGTGGATATGGCGCTGAAGTCTGGTGCAGAAATCCCGATCGAGGAGCGGGGTGGCACAGAGGTTCGGGAGATAAGAGGCATTCCGCTAGCCCCGGAGGGCGTGCCGGTGTTCAACCCGGTGTTCGACGTAACGCCAGCAAGCTTGATCGATCTGATCGTAACGGAAAAAGGTGTGGTGCAGAATCCGGGTGTTTCGGGGATGCACGGGCTATTTGGCTGAGGGCTTTTTGCCAGTGGCGGACTTGCTGGCGGGGAGTTCGTCGCTTTGTTTTGCAAGGCTTTCCCGTAGTTCCGCCACCTGCTTTTCCTGATCCTCAGCAAAGTGCAGGGACATCTCAAAACTCTGCCGGGTGAAATCCAGAACCTTGCGAAAGCCTTCATCCGAGAGCGTTCGGGCCGAATCGTGTCGGCGGAAGATATTGATAAATTCCCGCTCCCGCTCAAACTGCAAGGGTACTCGCGCAACACCCCAGTCATTCAGGATCTGCCAAACTTCCGGGTTGTAGTTCCGGGTGGTTCGCATAATAAACGGGATGGGATCATTCCGTGCAATGAGAGCGGTAAAGCGGAGTATGAGCTCAAAGGATAGGGTGGCAGTGCCGTTCTCGATGGCTTCAAGAACGGATTTATCACGAAGATCGAGCGCTTCGCTCATTTCCGAAATCGTCAGCCCGGCCACTTCCCGAATATCCTTGAGAGACTGCCCGGCTACCAGCATAGCTCTGAGCTGGTCCTGGGAGTTGATCAATGCCCGACCTACGCGCAAGGACGTATCCGTAGCACGAGCACCGAAGCGAAAGGCCGATCCGGTGAGGCTGGCAAGACGGTCGATAATGCCTTCAGGCGCTTTTTCCGAAGCCGACGGTGTCGGTTTGCGCAGCACATCCACCTCTTCCTGGGAGCGCATGGCGTGCAGCGCATCCAGAAGCATGTCCTGCATGGCTCGCGCTTTGTTCTGACGTTCCTGGTCGTTGGCTACCGGTTTGTCAGCCTTTTGGCTCATTACAGAGCTTCCGCCTGAGCTGCAAACTGCTGCGGGGTAAGGATGGAGGCCATGCGCTTATCCAGCTCCAGCATATCCGCCATGATGTCACCGCCTTCACGAATCACGAAGTCGAGCTCCTCATCGCTAGATCCAAGGTCTGCTGCTTGCTGATCCTGCCAGTCTTCAAGCTCTTCCAGATTTTCAAAAGGCTCCTCACCACGCAGTTCCCTGCGTGCATTGGCAATGGTCAACCGGGTACGTTCTATTTGCTCCTGCTGAATAGTTCGCTCGTCCAGGTTAAGGCTTACGGTTTTCCTTTGGCGCTGTTCATTCAGAAAGTCGATTTCTTGCTGTAGGAGTCTGAAATCCGGGCTCGTCGCAAAACGATCGTCATGACGCTTGCGAAGTTCTTCAATGATGCCGCTGAAATCAAAGTAGCGGGTATGGGGAACGGCGTCGATCTGATCCCAGGGCAGAGCATGGTCCAAAGCATCTTCGCCGATACGGGTTTTGTCGATACGGGAAGGAATCTCAATATCCGGAATCACACCTTTGTGCTGGGTGGAGCCGCCCGATACCCGATAGAATTTTGATTGGGTGATTTTCAGCTGACCGTGGTTGAGGGGACGAACGGCCTGCACAGTGCCTTTACCAAAGGTTTGTGAACCCACCACCAGACCGCGGCCATAGTCCTGAATAGCACCCGCAAAAATCTCGGAAGCCGATGCGCTCATGCGGTTGGTAAGCACGACCAAAGGCCCGTCGTAGGCAACGGATGCATCGTCGTCATTGAGAACCTGAACTTCGTTGCTGGAGTTACGAATTTGCACGGTTGGACCGGTATCGATAAACAGGCCGACCAGGTCATTGGCCTCATGCAAGGCGCCGCCGCCGTTGTTGCGCAGATCCATTACAAGACCGTCTACTCCATCCTGTTGAAGCTCTGCAATTAGCTTCCGCACGTCACGTGTCGTGCTTTTGTAGTTGGGATCACCGGCCTGCATAGCACGGAAATCTGCATAAAACGTCGGAATGGTAATCACGCCAACGGTGTACTTCTCGCCATTGCGGTCAAGCTCGATGGTGTCTTTGCTGGCGCTTTGCTCTTCCAGTTTTACTTCATCACGGTTGATGGAGATGGACTTGGTCAGGGTTTCATCAGTTGAACTGGCAGGAACGACTTCCAGCGTTACCAAGGAATTGCGTGGGCCGCGGATGAGATCGACCACTTCATCCAGTCGCCATCCGATCACGTTAACCGGCCTTTCATCTTCTTGAGCAACCGAAACAATTCTATCGGCGGGCTTGAGCTGTCCTTGCTTGGACGCAGGGCCACCGGGGACCAGCCTGACAACTTTCGTGTACTCGTTGTCCGCTTGCAGAACCGCACCAATACCTTCAAGGGAGAGGCTCATATTAATGTTAAAGTTTTCAGAGGTGCGCGGCGAAAAATAAGAGGTGTGAGGATCCCACATACCGGCAAAAGCATTCATATAAGCCTGGAACGCATCCTCGCTGCGGGCCTGGTAGGCGCGCTTAAGCTGGCCTTCGTAGCGCCGCTGGAGGGTATCGATAATATCAGCGTCGTCGGCACCGTTAAGGCGCTGAGCCAATACGGCGTTTTTGATGCGCTTAACCCAAAGTGCATCGAGAGCCTGCTGATCCGGCTCCCAATCGGCTTCTGAACGATCAAGCAGAATGGTCTCATTTGTGGTGAAGTCCAGCTTTTCGATGCCCTCGTCGAGGGTTTCCAGCGCGAACTGGAGGCGCTCGATGATCCGCTGTTGAACCAGGTTGTAGATATCAAACCCCGGCTGCAATTGGCCGGTTTTGAGGGCAGACCCCAACCGGTTTCTGACTTTGTTCATCGCCTGAATGTCGCCACCAGTCAAATAGACTCGCTGGCCATCCAGATAGTTCAGGTAGGCGTCAAACACATCGCCGGAAAGCTTGTCGCTGATACCCAGGTCGCGGAAATGGGTGAACTGCAGTTGCCTGGCAATGAGAATGTTGGCGCGCGCCTGGTCAATCGTTGGCGCAACCGGTGTATAGACTTCCGGTTCGACCGCTTTTGCCTGTGCGCCAAAAGGTGCTGACAGCAGCAAGGCGACGGTAAGCGCTTTGCACACACCCATCCGGCCGGCTTTGAGCGGGGCGCGACGAACAGATGCTTTTTCCGCGATGGTCATAGATAGATACCTGACGATGCTGGGTACCTGCCAGACAGTTCTGGAACCGGTTAACCCGTGGGCTGATAGATTTATTGTAGGCAAGGGCTACACCCGTTGCTATAGGTATGACGTATCGGTTCGTGACAATCTGTCCATGACCCGGTGTTTTTCAGTCATAAAAAGATAAGGAATCAACAGGGTAGAGGAGGTTTACCGAGAATTGTAGCAATGGCGTGCTGCACAGGATGCCGCTTGATCATGGGCACATCGAGAGAGTTGTATGGATTGTTCCAGGTATAACGAGCGGCGGAGGACAGTGTCCTCCGCCGCTCAGCACCTTTAGACGAAGGGCTTTTCCTGCTCTGCGTGCTCAAGCAGCAACGCGGGTGGGGTAAAGCGCTCGCCGTAGGCTGCAGCCAGTTCTTTGGCTCTTTCTGTGAACGCTCTCACACCATACTGGTTAATAAACTGTATGGCGCCGCCAGTCCAGGGTGCGTACCCGATACCGAAGATACTACCAATGTTGGCATCTTCCACGGTGCGCAGTACGCCTTCTTCCAGGCAGCGAACGGTTTCAATGGCCTGAATGAACAGAATCCGGTCTTTCAGTTCCTGCAACTCGACCTTGCGGGCTTTTTCGCTGTCCACATAGAGAGTTTCAAGTTCTGGCCACAGGTACTTTTTGCCTTTGGCGGGGTATTCATAGAAACCGGCACCGGCAGCCTTGCCTGGACGGCCATGATCGTTAACCATCTGGTCGATGATCGCTTCTGCAGGGTGTGGCTTCCATGTGCCGCCGGCTGCTTCCAGATCCTTTTTACTCTGGCTACGAACGAGGTGCATAAGAGTCATGCTGACTTCATCGGAAATGGTCAGTGGGCCGACAGGCATGCCTGCGAGCAAACCGGCATTCTCGATACTTGAGGGGTGAATACCTTCGCCCAGCATGGAGATCCCTTCGTTAACAAAGGTGCCGAAAACGCGGGATGTGAAAAAGCCACGGCTGTCGTTCACAACCACCGGTGTTTTGCCGATTTGCTGAACGTAGTCGAACGCTCTTGCCAATGTTTCGTCTGAAGTCTTCTCGCCAACAATGATTTCCACTAGCAACATTTTGTCTACAGGAGAGAAAAAGTGCAGCCCGATGAAGTTTTCCGGCTTGGCGGAAGCTTCTGCAAGTTGGGTGATGGGAATCGTGGAGGTGTTAGAGGCAAAAATGCCGTTGTTTGCAAGCTTCGGCTCGGCCTCTGCAGTAACCTTGGCTTTCAGGTCGCTGTCTTCAAACACGGCTTCGATCACCATGTCGCAGCCTTCCAGGTCGGCGGCAGAGTCCGTAGCCTTGATGCGGCCCAGAATTTCCGCTTTTTTCTCTTCGGTCATGCGGCCGCGGCTAACCTGTTTGGACAGCAGGTTTTCGGAGTAGCTTTTGCCTTTTTCAGCGCCTTCGACAGTGACGTCTTTTAGCACTACATCTATACCGCGGATAGCGGTGGAGTATGCGATACCAGCACCCATCATTCCCGCGCCCAGTACACCCACCTTTTTAAAGGTCTCTTTCTCTACGCCTTCTGGACGGCTACCACCGGCATTAATATCGTTCAACTGGAACCAGAAGGTGCCTGTCATGTTCTTGGCGACCTGGCCAATCACCAGTTCAGCGAAATAGCGGGTTTCAATCAGGCTGCCGCTATCGAAGTCTACCTGGGCACCTTCAACCGCTGCTGCCAGAATGCACTCAGGCGCCGGGTAACAGCCTTTGGTCTTCTGCTTTAGCATGGCCGGCACGATTGGCAGCTTCTGAGCCATCGCAGGATGGTGGGGCGCGCCACCTGGCATTTTGTAGCCTTTCTGGTCCCAAGGCTGTTGGCACTTGGGGTTGGCTTCGATAAACGCACGAGCCTTGGCCATCATGTCTTCGGGGGAGTCAGCCAACTCGTCAATAATGCCGGCTTTCAGGGCGGCAGCAGGGCGTAGCTTCTTGCCTTCCATCAGCAGCGGGAATGCTGCTTCAAGGCCAATCATTCTGGGCAGGCGCTGAGTACCACCGCCACCTGGGAGCAGGCCAAGCGTGACTTCCGGAAGACCCAGCTGAATGCTGTTGTTGTTCAGCACGATTCGGTGATGGCAAGCCAGAGCAATTTCGAATCCACCCCCCAGCGCAGCACCGTTGATTGCAGCAACGACAGGCTTACCACAGGTTTCCAGCGCACGCATCTGCGCCTTCATGCCGTTGACCATGTCTTCAAAGGCCTGAGCGTCGTCACGGGTAACTTTGTGGATTTCGTTCAGATCGCCACCAGCGAAAAAAGTCTTCTTGGCAGAGGCGATGATAATGCCACGAATGTTTTCCAGGTCGCCTTGGACCTTGGAGACTGTTTCGTCGAGGGCTTCACGGAATGCCATGTTCATGGTATTCGCAGACTGGCCGGGCATATCGATGGTGAGGGTCAGAATCTGATCTGAACCCAGTTCATAACGGATGGCACTCATAATCGGTTCTCCTTACAGAAAAAGTGTGGGGTTCAGACCCGCTCAATGATAGTGGCGATGCCCATGCCGCCGCCGACGCATAGCGTCGCCAGACCAAAGCGCAACTCACGGCGCTCCAGCTCGTCCAGCAGAGTGCCCACAATCATTGCGCCGGTAGCGCCGAGAGGGTGGCCCATGGCGATTGCACCGCCGTTGACGTTCACTTTTTCATCCGGAACCGAGAGTTCCTTCTGGAAGCGCATTACCACAGAGGCAAAGGCTTCGTTTACTTCAAACAGGTCGATCTGATCCACGGTCATGCCGGCTTTTTCCAGCGCTTTGAGCGCAGCCGGGGCAGGGCCTGTCAGCATGATGGTCGGATCGGTGCTGGTGACCGCAGTGGCTACGATGCGAGCACGGGGCTTGAGCCCCATTTCCTTACCCTTGGCTTCACTGCCAATCAGAAGGCCGGTTGCGCCATCTACCATGCCAGAGGAATTGCCGGCGTGGTGCACGTGATTGATTGTTTCCACGTAGTGATACTTTTCACGAGCCACGCTGTTAAAGCCCATTTCTCCCATCATCTGGAAAGAAGGTCTGAGGCCAGAAAGAGACTCAATGGTGGTGTCACCGCGAACGTGCTCATCGCGATCAAGAATTACGACGCCATTTTGGTCGGTAACAGGAACAATGGACTTGGCAAAGTATCCGTTCTTCCAGGCATTCGCTGCTTTTTGCTGCGACTTGACGGCGAAACCATCGACGTCTTCACGGCTGAAGCCATCCAGCGTGGCAATAAGGTCGGCACCGATGCCCTGCGGCATGAAGCCGGTATGCATGTTGGTGTGCGGGTCCATGGCCCAGGCACCACCATCAGAACCCATAGGGATGCGGGACATAGACTCCACGCCACCAGCAACAACCAGGTCTTCCCAGCCGGAGCGGACTTTCATGGCTGCCAGATTAACGGCCTCAAGGCCTGATGCGCAGAACCGGTTGAGGGTAACGCCGGCGACTTTCTCGTCCCAGTCAGCTGCGAGTGCGGCTGTCTTGGCGATATCTGCACCTTGATCACCAACGGCGGTAACACAGCCGAGAACAATATCGTCTACCTGAGAGGTATCGAGGTTGTTCCGCTCCTGCAGCGCATTGAGCACAGTAGTCAGTAACGTAATGGGTTTTACACTGTGCAGTGATCCGTCTTTCTTGCCACGCCCTCTGGGAGTGCGGACCGCATCGAAGATATACGCCTCGGTGGTCATTGCTTGTCCTCTGGTGTTTATTGCTTGGGGATTTATTTTCGAGAAACGTCACCATAGCCCTTTGATGGCCATGTGGGTAATGACGCCACCTGCCAATCGCGTTGGCAAAATTGCTCAGAGGTAGTGACAGGCGAGCCTGCGACTTCTATGTTTAGGATTGGGTGAGAGGTTTTGCGGATGCCCAAAAATGGGCTTAAAAGGTGCGGCGCCATGTCTTTTAATAATGCTATCGACAATTTTTACGAACGTTTGGTGATGGATGCTATAGAGGCGACCAGAGAACCCGGGGACACTGCAGATTTTTTAACTGATGTTATGTGTGTGGCCTTGAACCGGCTGCCTTCCCGATACTACCGGCACACCATCGATATGATGTTTTATTTGGCGGACGAAGAGCTTAGAGGTATGAAAGACAACTCCCTGGCAGCAGTCAAGAATGCCAGGGAGTTTGTAAGGGAACATCAGCGGGAGTGAGGCTCCCGAGATTTAGCCTGCAATCAGGCTATCCAGTGCCCTGTTCAAACGGTTTGCCAACGACAGGTCGGCTCCTTCATCAGGTGCCTTGAGGCACCACCCTGCTACAAGGCCTTCGATGCCCTGCAAAGCATTGTCCGTTTTCTCCGTGGACCCCATGCCTGCAGCCAGCCGTTGAACCTGTATTGCCATACGCTTTGTTTGTTCTGCGTCAGGAGAGGGTATGCCGGCAAGAATCTCTGCGCGAATGACGATTTCCTGGTCGTTCAATTCACCCACATTTCTAGCAAGGGCCGCCCACTTATCTGGCAAAATATCCGGAGCTAGGTCGCCTTCGGCGCGCGCGAGTACAAGTGCCTGCCATTCGGCGATGCCCGCTTTGAGTTTCTGTGCTGCAACCGCTTGGCTCAATCGCTGTTTTTCTTGCTGAACTTGCTCTCTTACTGCTGCTGATGTCTGAGCAACATCAATGCCGCGTAGGTCAGTAATGGCTTTGGCCAGCGACTGCTCATCTTGATCGGAGTCGACACTCGCAACCTGCTGCAGCAAGGTTTCTGCTGCCGAATCGGCTTCTTTTGCCGCGTGCTCTTGTTCCGTACGCTGAGCTTCCCGGCGAGCAAAGATTTCATCGCAGGCCTTGCGGAATGCCTGCCACAATTTGCGATCTTCGCGGTGACGGGTGATACCAACCGCCTTCCAGTCCGACTGCAGTGCTTTTGCCTTGTTCATGGCTTCCTGCAAAGGTTCGTGGGTGGTCAAAGCCTGTGCTTGTTCAACAATTGCCAGCTTCAGAGCTTCATTCTTTTGACGCTCTTGCTCAATGGGCTCTTCAAGCTTTTTCAGTAAACCATCGAACTGCTTCTGCACCTGCCGGTTATCCCGGAATTCCACCGGCCAGGCAGATTTCCATTCCTGGCGGGCTGTTTGAAGAATATGTTCGACAGCTTTCCAGTCGATGCTGCTCCAGTCTGCGCCGTCAACAAAAAGCTCCAGCTCGGCGCAGATCGTTTTGCGCTTATCCAGGTTCGCCTGTTTCAAGCCGGATTTGGCTTTGAAGTAGGCTTTGCAGGGCTCATACGCTTTGTCGGAAGCCTGTTTGAAGCGTGCCCACAAGAGGCGATCTGATGATCCACCCAGTTCCCGCCATTCCTTTTGCAGGTCTTTTATGCGCTCGGACTTAGCTTCTGGCTCCATGGACTGTTCGGCGAGAAATTCCATCTGCTCACAAAGAGCGATTTGTTTGGGTTCAGTGGCAAACCCTTGCCAGTCCGTTAGTTCCCTGAGCTGGCCGGTCAGCAGTTGTATACGGGCTTGAAATCCCTTGCTATTGCGATGGTCGAGGGATTTCAAATGTTGCTGGGCAGTTTTCAGGAGTTCACGGGAGCTCTTGAGTTGTTTGGCTTCCAGGGCTTCTTCCAGTTGATCCAGCGTGGCTTTCAGGTTTTCCGATGACACCTGTTGCTGCTTGTTATCCTTGCTGGTCGTTGCCGGAGCCTTGGGCTTGCCGGCCAGCTTGCGTGCGGGTTCCAGCATGTCTGGGGCAGGGAAGCCTTGAGGCCAATTAATCTCAGAAAGGATATCTGACGCGCGCTTCTGGTCTTCAGGGGTTGCCTCCTGAATATTGGTCTCCGAGATGGCAATCAGTGATTCTTTTGCCTGGGTGATATGGCGGACCGCGCTGGTGTAATTGCGGAGCGCCATCATCGACATTTCATAGGATTTCTGTTGCTGCTTGTCTACGTGAGTCTCACGGGTAGCCTCCAACCAGCGGTTTTCCTGCGTTTTCTGGAGTGCGTCCAGTGATGCAAGTGACGCGAGATTGTCTGTGGGTTGTTGCCGGAGATCATTCAGGGTTTGCGCAATCAGTTCGAGGGTTTCGTCGCGCTGAAGTCGCTGCTCAATCTCGAGTTTTTCTGCATCCTGAGCTGCTTTTACCTCGGCTAGCCGCTCTCTGCAGCGGTGTGCGGACTTAAGGAAATCGCTTGTCTGATCGGGTGTCGCGCTGCCCTCTACCTTCGCCCACTGGTTGAGAAGTGTTTCCAGGCGGGCTTCAAACAGGCTGGTGTCGTCGCTTTTAGCCTGATCGTGGGCATTACGGATCAGTGTCGTGATAGTGTCCGAAATGGCATCCTTTATGGCCTGTTCTTCCCTGATAGACTGCAGCTTTTGCCGTACTAGTTGATACACGCCCTTGTCGCGGCTTTTGGCCTGCTTTTGTACGCGCTGCAGGAGATCGCCATCCTGCACCAAGTCAGCAGCTCTAAGCCGGATGTCTGCTGTTGAGCCCTCAATGGCAAGGTTTGCCGCAATTTCCTGACTTGGGGTGCCCTGCAACATCTGAAGCTGCTCTTCCCTTAACTCTGCGCGTTTGTCCTCCACTGGTTCTGCCGGAGGTTGAGGGCGATCTGGCGCTTTGCGACCTGATGGAGCGGGTTTGCGGGATTTAAACAGTTTCTGGAGGAATGCAGCCATGACGTTATCCTTAGGGATTGAAACCAGTCTGCGGTGTCGGGCAAAGTAAACCGGCACCGGCCATCGGCACTCGGATATTCAGGCTCAGAGTGCCGGAAACGTTTGTCGCAGGTTCAGGTGTGAGGGTCAAAACCTGCGTCGACATTATAAAATCGGAGCTAGTCTAGCGTTTTGTGAACGTTTGCGGGAAGGGCTGAATGGTAAAACAGGAAAATAGCGACGAACAGGAATACAAAGTGCGCTCGATCGCGCTGAGATTGCTTGCTCGTCGAGAGCACAGCCGACAGGAGTTGGCCCTGAAATTACGCCAGCGGAAGCTTGATAGCTCAATCATTTCACTGGTTTTGGACGACTATGAGAGTGAAGGCTGGTTGGATGACAACCGGTTTGCGGATGTCTATTCCCGGCAACGAATTGATCTGGGTTATGGCCCGTTGAAAGTACTCGCTGAATTGCAGCAACGTGGTATTCATCAGGCGCCAGCCTGCGTTGACGAACTTGGTGATGCCGACTGGATTCGAAATGCCCTTTTGCTGAGGGAAAAGCGCTTCGGGCTGTCGGATCTTAACGATGATTGGGACGAAAAGCTGCGGCAGGCCCGGTTTTTAACTCGCAGGGGGTTTACCGCTAGTCAGGTAGAACGGGTTCTGGACGTCAGCGATGAATCTGATCTCGACTTCTAGGCGTTATAGCGTTGGCGGTATCATTCCAAGCTCGGGGGGCAGTCCGGCCCTCATGTCAGCGCCATCTCCCGTAAGCTCTGCCGAGGAATGTGCATCTGTGCTCTGCTCCAGGCCGACAAACGGTGAGGTTGAAGCAGTTACATTATCCGTTGGCTCCATCATTCGGGCGAGTACGTCGTAGTATCGGCGAATATTCTGGACGTAGAGGACTGGTTCGTGGCCACGGGCGTACCCGTAGCGGGTCTGTTTGTACCACTCTTTTTGCGCGAGTAGTGGCAAAAACTCTTTTACGTCCATCCAGCGGTCCGGGTTCTTTCCGGCACTTTCTGTGAGCCTTCGAGCATCCTCCAGGTGTCCGTAGCCTACGTTATAAGAGGCCAGAGCAAACCAGGTGCGATCAGGCTCTGCAATGCGCTCGGGAATTCTCCGATGCACCATGCGGAAATACTTGGCGCCGCCCTGAATGCTCTCTTCCGCATCCAGTCGATTGTTGATACCAATGTAGTTTGCTGTGTTGCGCGTCAGCATCATCAGCCCACGAACCCCAGTTGGGGACACCGCATTCGGGCGCCAGTGCGACTCTTGATAACCAATAGCCGCGAGCAGGCGCCAGTCCATATTGAATATGGCAGCGTTATCCCGGAAAAGAGACTCATATGTTGGTAGTCGGTTTTCCACATGATGCATGAAGGTACGGGCGCCAACATAGTTCAGGTGGTCCAGGTGCCCGTAAAAGCGCTCTGAAAGCTGAGCGATGGTGCCATTGATCTGCATTTTTTCAATAAATGCCTTGGCTGCACCCGCCAACGAGTCGTCCTGGCTTGCCGGGAGCAGCCATGCCAGTTCGCTGGCGTCTCCAAGCGCAAACGCCTGCTTAACCTGAGGGAAAAAGACGTGGTTCAGTTCTAGTTCGTTGGACGAAACGACCGCGTAGGAGAGCTCGCCGGTTTCAACGCGTGCGAGAATGCCAGCAGCATCCAGCCCTGGATGAACTTGCCAGGAAACACCTGAAGCTGCGTCCGTGTGAGCTTGAAGCTGATACTCGTGGTTGCTGTCGGGAACCAGATGAAGCATTTGCCCCGTCAGGTCTGCAAGGGTTTCGGGCCGCTCAACATCGCGATTATAAACAACGACCGACTGCGCCATAATGCCGGTGGGAAGTGTTTTGTACTGGTTTTCAAAAAGTGGTTGCGCAGACAAACCCGCCAGCCCTATGTGCGCAAAATCACGGGAAAGGACGGAAAGAACTTCGGTGTTGTCTTCCGCAATCCGGAGGCGGAGTTCGACTCCCAGTTCGTCGGCGAAGAGTTTGGCCAGTTCGTAATCATAGCCTGTGGGGCCTTCGCGCCCCTCATAATAGATAGAAGGCGCGACCCGGGTAATCACGTGCAGAACACCCTCGTTGCGAATTTCCTGAAGGGTGCTCGGCTGGCTGCAACCTGCGAGGGCAAGCAAGGCCAGTGTACAGGCGAGGAACGATCTGTAAGCCGTTGCTGCATTGTATACAGTCAAAATTCTTGGCAAGTCCCTGTTCTCCGTTACCGCTGGATCAACAGGATGCGCGCAAACTGGCTGGCGGCATCCGGTGTCGTGGTGCGTGTGGACTCCATGTCCACAACCCAATGATCCCTGTTGCAGTGAAAGGGGTCAATCAAGTTGATCAATTGCTGCGCAAAATAATGTCAAATGTAAGCTATCGGAATAAGCTTTCCAGCGCTGTATCCCGGCGGAGCTTTCGAGTATGATATGCGCCTTCTCAGAATGCACCCGGACTTCCCCGTTTCGCGCGATACAGGTTGATATCATGCTTGAACTTCGCGGCGCTCCCGCGCTTTCACCATTTCGTTCCCATAAGCTGTTTGCCAGAATCAAGGCCATTGTGCCTGAGGTTGAGCATGTTTATGCCGAGTTTATGCACTTTGTGGATCTGGAGGGCGCGTTTTCCGATTCCGAGCAGGCCATCCTTGATCGGCTGCTGACCTATGGTCCCAGCGTTCCGGTTGAAGAGCCAGATGGCGTGCTTTTCCTCGTTGTGCCGCGCCCGGGAACTTTGTCTCCCTGGTCCAGCAAGGCAACGGATATCGCCCGTAATTGTGGTTTGCGTCAGATTCAGCGCATTGAACGCGGTACGGCCTTCTATATTAAATCAAGCAAAAAGCTAGGTCTCGACCAGCGCGAGAATGTTGCCGCGCTGCTCCACGACCGCATGACCCAGAAGGTTTTTCATGAAATGGGCGGCGCCCAGTTGCTGTTCAATCGTGATGAGCCGCGTCCTCTGGAGCGAATCTCTGTGTTGGCCGGCGGTCGAACCGCGCTGGTAGAGGCAAACAGGCGCCTTGGGCTGGCTCTGGCGGATGATGAAATCGATTACCTCGTGAAGTCGTTTGTAGGTCTCGAGCGGGATCCTACCGATGTAGAGCTGATGATGTTTGCCCAAGCAAACTCCGAACACTGCCGCCACAAAATATTTAATGCATCCTGGGATATTGATGGTGAGGGCCAGGAGAAATCCCTGTTTGCCATGATCCGTAACACCTATGAAATGAACAGCGAAGGCGTACTGTCTGCCTATAAGGATAATGCTTCGGTTATCCAGGGCAGTCGTGGCGGCCGCTTCTTCCCGGATCCGGTAACTGGCGTTTACGGTTATAACCAGGAAGACATCCACATTCTTATGAAGGTGGAGACCCATAACCACCCGACGGCAATAGCACCTGCAGCGGGTTCTGCAACTGGCTCCGGCGGTGAAATTCGTGATGAAGGCGCAACCGGTCGCGGCTCCAAGCCGAAGGCTGGGCTGTCAGGCTTTACTGTCTCTAACCTCAACATGCCAGATGATCCCCAGCCCTGGGAAATCAATTACGGCAAGCCTGAGCGGATCGCTTCTGCTCTGGATATTATGATTGAGGGCCCCATTGGCGGCGCCGCATTCAATAATGAGTTTGGCCGTCCCAATATCGCCGGCTACTTCCGGACATTTGAAGAGAAGGTTGCCGGCCCCGCGGGTGATGAAGTTCGTGGCTATCACAAGCCCATCATGATCGCTGGCGGTCTTGGTAACATCCGCGCAGAGCACGTTGAAAAAGGCGAGATACCTGTAGGCGCCAAACTCATCGTGTTGGGTGGTCCTTCCATGCTTATCGGTCTTGGGGGCAGCGCTGCTTCCTCTATGGACTCCGGCTCCAGCAATGAGAGCCTCGATTTTGCGTCCGTGCAGCGTGACAACCCGGAAATGGAGCGTCGCTGTCAGGAAGTGATCGACCGCTGCTGGCAGATGGGTGAACAGAACCCTATGTGCTTCATTCATGACGTTGGTGCGGGCGGTCTGTCCAACGCGATGCCCGAATTGGTGAAGGACGGCGGTCGTGGCGGAAAGTTTGAGTTGCGGGATATTCCCAGCGATGAGCCCGGCATGTCACCACTGGAAATCTGGTGCAACGAATCTCAGGAGCGTTACGTCATGGCAGTGGCTCCCGAGAACCTGGAGCTTTTCGATGCTCTGTGTCGTCGTGAACGCTGCCCATATGCCGTTATTGGTGAGGCAACTGAAGCCCATCATCTTGAGTTGAGCGATTCTTATTTCAACGACAAGCCTGTTGATCTGCCGATGGATGTGCTTTTTGGCAAGCCGCCCCGAATGCACCGGAGTATTAACAGAACATCGTTTAGCAAGCCGCTGTTTGACTCCACCCAGATTGGTCTCCATGAGGCCATTCGCAGAGTTCTGAGGCTGCCCTCGGTAGGTTCCAAGAATTTCCTGATCACCATAGGTGACCGCACAATTACCGGGCTTGTTGCACGAGATCAGATGGTTGGTCCATGGCAGGTGCCAGTCAGTGATGTTGCTGTTACGGCAAGCTCCTTTGATGTCCTGGCTGGTGAAGCCATGGCCATGGGCGAGCGTACGCCGATCGCAACCATTGATGCGCCTGCGTCTGGCCGGATGGCAGTAGGGGAAGCCATTACCAACCTGGCAGCCGCTGCAATTTGCAAGCTATCTGATATTCGCCTGTCAGCGAACTGGATGTCGGCAGCCGGCCATCCCGGAGAGGATGAAAACCTCTACGAAGCAGTGCGCGCCGTTGGTATGGAGTTGTGTCCGGAGCTGGGAATTACCATTCCTGTGGGCAAGGACTCCATGTCCATGAAGACGGTTTGGGAAGAGGATAACGGCGAACAGAGGAGCGTTACTGCGCCACTTTCTTTGATTGTCAGTGGGTTTGCACCGGTCACCGACGTTTCACGCACCCTCACGCCCCAGCTGATAACGGATGCCGGAGACACGGATCTGATCCTTATTGATCTGGGCGCTGGGCAGAATCGGTTGGGTGGATCGGCTTTGGCTCAAGTATACCGTCAGGTTGGTGCCGTGGCGCCTGATCTCGACGATCCGGAAGATATCAAAGCATTTTTTGCGGTTATCCAGGGATTGAATGCCGACGAAAAGCTTCTGGCTTATCACGACCGCTCGGACGGTGGTCTGTTCGTGACGCTTGCAGAGATGTGCTTCGCTGGCCATACCGGCATAGATATCAAACTCGATGGATTGGCGGACGACGCTAGCCAGTTAGTGCGCGAGTTGTTCAATGAAGAATTGGGCGCAGTTATTCAGGTGCGCAGGGGTGACACGGATTTCGTTCTGCAGCAGTTTTCAGCTGCTGGCTTGGGGGACCACATCAGTGTTATTGGCACATTGAATGATCAGGATCGCCTGCGACTGGCCTTTGAAGGCGAAATGGTTGCAGATGATTCGCGAACCGATCTACAGCGTCTGTGGTCTGAGACCAGTTATCGCATACAGTCCCTCAGGGACAACGCAGATTGTGCGCAGGAAGAGTTTGATAACCTGCTTGATGCGGATGACCCTGGGCTTCATGCTGAACTTACCTACGATGTGAACGAGGATGTTGCGGCACCTTATATCAACAAGGGTATTCGCCCGAAAGTTGCTGTATTGCGTGAGCAGGGTGTTAACGGGCAGGTTGAGATGGCCGCGGCGTTCGACCGGGCTGGTTTCGAGTCTGTTGACGTGCACATGAGCGATCTGCTATCCGGACGAGTGAATCTCGAGACGTTTAACAGTCTCGTGGCTTGCGGCGGGTTCTCATACGGGGATGTGCTGGGTGCCGGTGAAGGTTGGGCGAAATCCATTCTGTTCAATGACCGTGTTCGTGACCAGTTTGCCGCTTTCTTTAACCGCCAGGACACTCTTGCACTGGGCGTATGTAATGGCTGTCAGATGCTGTCCAACCTGCACGAGCTAATTCCGGGCAGTGAGGGATGGCCACGCTTTGTTCGCAACCAGTCGGAACAATTCGAGGCACGGTTGGCGATGGTTGAGGTAATGCCGTCACCTTCAGCATTCCTGGAAGAAATGGCAGGATCCCGCATGCCAATAGCTGTCGCTCATGGTGAGGGCCGGGTAGAGTTTTCAGGCAGTGCGTCTGCTTCAGAGCTCGCAGAAAGCGAGCGAGTAGCTCTGCGCTTCGTTGATAATCGGGGCCAAGCGACGATGCGTTATCCTTATAATCCAAATGGCTCGCAAGATGGCATAGCTGGGGCAACTACTCGGGATGGTCGTATTACCATTATGATGCCTCACCCTGAACGTGTGTTCCGCGCTGTCCAACACTCATGGCGCCCCGCGGATTGGCAGGAGGACGGTTCCTGGATTCGCATGTTCCGTAATGCCAGACGCTGGTTTAGCTGATGAGCTGAACGATTGTACGACTGGAAAAACCGGCTTCGGCGAGCCTCAAAAGGAGAGCTTACTGGAGTCGGTTTTTTTGTGTCTGATTTTCGGGTTTTTTGAATTTATCAAGCAAATAAAGCGGCTATATTGGAAAAATACTCCTTGACTCAGTATGTTTATGCACATTAAGAGTTCTGTCTTGTGCGTTCTGTGAACAATGTAGTGCATTGGCGTTCAATGTTTGCGCAAGGCCTGTAACTCATTGAAATATAGTGATTAAATTTATCAGGTGAATTTGTCACCAATTTAACGAGAGTGCAGTAAATACGGGGTTTATAGAGGTGTTCCCCAAAACTTTCCCCAGAGTTATCCACAGAATCTGTGGGTAAGTGCCTAAGTCATTAATCTGTACAAAAAATGTCCTGCCCAAAGGGGGTTTTATGTATAAAATATGCTATTTCGTGCCCGGAACACATTTGGAAAAAACCAAACAAGCACTCTTTGATATTGGTGCGGGGCGCATAGGTGATTACGATTCCTGTGCGTGGCAATGTAGTGGGCAGGGACAGTTTCGTCCCCTCGAGGGTAGCAACCCTTTTTTGGGAGAGCGTGGGGGGCTGGAGGTTGTGGAAGAATTCAAGGTTGAGCTTGTCTGCACCGACGAACTAATCCGTAAAGCGGTTGCGGCGCTCAAGCAGGCTCACCCCTATGAAGAGCCTGCTTACGAGATCTATCGCATGGAAGTATTATAGATCGTCTTTGCTTCGGGTCGTGGCGATAGGGCGCCGGATATCACGTATGTGCACACCGAAGGAATCATTTTTCAGATCCTCCAGAAACAACTCCAGGGTTTTGCGCACAGTAGGGAAAGAAATATCGTCCCAGGGGATTTCATCCAGAGCAAACAGGCGGGTTTCAAGGGACTCCTCGCCAGCGCCAAATTTCTCATTTTTGAGCGTCGCCCTATAAAACATGTGCACCTGGTTAATATGCGGAACATCGATAATCGAATAGAGGCCTTTAACATTCACTTCGGCCAGGGCCTCTTCCAGAGTTTCGCGCTCGGCCGCTTCAACCGTAGTTTCGCCATTTTCCATATATCCCGCAGGAAGCGTCCAGTACCCGTAACGAGGTTCAATCGCGCGACGGCAAAGAAGGATCTTCCCTTCCCATACCGGAACAGTGCCCGCAATGATGCGTGGGTTCTGATAGTGTATTGTGCTGCAGTTAACGCACACATAGCGGTGACGGTTGTCGCCCTCGGGGATACGCTGTTTAACCGGATGGCCGCATGTGCTGCAGTACTTCATATTTTTCCCCGTATACTTGAATTCAACGAATGTTAAGTTTAATGATCGTAGCTACTGCTGTCTCATTCAACACCAGATTTTTCCAGGAGTTCCGGTTTGCGTGATTTACTTGTACAGCGTTTAACGGACTATGCGCCTCGGAAGCTCGATCTGAACTATACCGAAGCAGGCATCCTTGTGCCGGTTACTGACGATACTGGCAATCCGGAAATGATATTTACGCTGCGTTCGGCGAATTTGAGCACCCATCGCGGGCAGGTTGCATACCCGGGCGGAAAGCGAGATCCCGGAGATTTGTCGTTGGCCGCGACAGCGCTGCGGGAAACCCATGAAGAAATTGGCCTGCCGCCAGATCAGGTGGAAATTATTTCACCGCTGAGCCAGGTAATGTCACTTCACGGGATACTTGTTTCTCCATACGTTGGTGTTGTGCCGGTGGAGTATCCGTTGGAACCAAACCCCGGTGAAATTGATAGCGTCTTTCGTGTACCTCTTTCTTTCTTTCTCGAAGACAAGCGCGAGCGAACAGATGCAATCCCTTTTCAGGATCAGACAATTCATGTGCCTTGCTACCGGTGGGAGCGATATCAAATTTGGGGGCTCTCTGCTGTGGTTCTGGTCGATTTTTTAAATGCTGTGTACGATGCTGATATCGATTTGCTCAAACCCCGAACATGATAAGGAAAATAGAATGCTCTATGAGTTGGATGGCCGTGTCCCGGAGTTAAAAGGCAGTAGTCAGTTTGTCGCAGAGAATGCGACGGTGATTGGCAATGTGGAGCTTCACGATAAAAGCAGTGTCTGGTTCAACGTGGTGATCCGTGGAGATAACGAGCTTATTACGATTGGACCAGAGACAAACGTTCAAGACGGCTCTGTTCTCCACACAGATCCGGGTATCCCGCTGACGCTAGGGCGGGGTGTTACAGTTGGTCATAAAACCATGCTTCACGGTTGTGAGGTTGGGGACTATTCACTGATCGGTATCAATGCGGTTGTTTTGAATGGTGCCAAGATCGGAAAGTACTGCCTTATTGGTGCGAACACCCTTATCCCTGAAGGAATGGTTGTTCCGGACGGCTCATTGGTGGTTGGGTCGCCGGGAAAAATCAAAAGGGAACTCGCCGAGCAACAAAAGAAGATGCTCGAACTCAGTGCCGCGCACTATGTACACAATGCAAGCCGTTATATGAAAAGCTTGAAGCCTGTAAAAAACTGAGATGAATTTGTTATGGCTGTTGAGGATAAAGTTCGATCGCCCTGCGTGAGTATATGCGCTCTTGATGAGCGGGATGTATGTATAGGGTGTCAGCGCACCAGTGATGAGATCCTGAGCTGGACATCAATGACCAACTGCGAGCGTAAAGCTGTGCTTGTGAAAGTCGCTGAGCGGGAGCGGGAAGTGGCGCTTTAACTGAACGCAAAAAGGATGCCTGAGAGATTTCAGGTACTTGCAGGAGGATCTGGTTTGAATGAAGTAGGGAATGTAACGCTGGGCACGCCACTTAAAGCAAACGCTTTTAAGGTATTGCTGTGTGGCTCAGGTGAGCTTGGCAAAGAAGTGGCGATAGAGTTGCAGAGGTATGGGGTTGAGGTAATTGCAGCAGACCGTTACCCGAATGCCCCCGCCATGCAGGTGGCTCATCGTAGCCACGTAATAGATATGTTGGATGCACAGGCTTTAAGGAACATAGTCGAGATTGAAAAACCCGACCTCATTGTGCCCGAAATCGAAGCCATTGCGACAGCTGAATTGATCAAGCTTGAGCAGGAAGGTTATAGGGTAATACCTTCCGCAAGGGCAGCCCACCTGACTATGAACAGGGAAGGGATTCGGCGCCTGGCTGCAGAAGAGCTGGGAGTGAAAACGTCGCCTTACCGGTTTGTTGACACAAAAGAGGCATTCCTGGAAGCGGTCAAGGCGATAGGAATGCCCCTCGTTGTTAAGCCGGTAATGAGTTCCTCTGGTAAAGGGCAGAGTACGGTTAGCGATGAAAGTGAGATTGACGCCGCTTGGGAGTACGCGCAAACAGGCGGTCGTGCGGGAAAGGGTAGGGTTATTGTTGAAGGCTTTGTGACATTTGATTATGAAATAACCCTGCTGACCGTCAGGCACTCCGGCGGCGTTAGCTTCTGCGAGCCTATAGGGCACCGCCAGGAAGAGGGCGATTACCGTGAATCCTGGCAGCCGCAGCCCATGTCGGCTAAAGCACTGGAGCGTTCGCGTGACGTTGCTTTAAAAATCACCGAGAATCTGGGTGGCTATGGGGTATACGGAGTGGAGTTGTTCATACGCGGGGACGACGTGTATTTCTCAGAGGTGTCTCCCCGGCCCCATGATACTGGTCTTGTTACGCTGGTATCTCAGGATTTGTCGGAGTTTGCTTTGCATGCAAGAGCCATACTCGGATTGCCGGTTCCGGTTATTCGGCAGCAGGGTCCTTCTGCGTCAGCAGTAATTTTGCCAGAAGGGAATTCCTCACCTGTAGCCTTCAGCGGGTTGAGCGTAGCGCTTGCAGAGCCGGATGTGCAGTTAAGGCTTTTTGGTAAGCCTGAACTCGTGGGGCGTCGGCGGATGGGTGTTGCTCTGGCACAAGGGGCCACTATAGAAGAGGCAAAGGCCAAAGCAATCGCTGCAGTTAGGGCGGTCGAGGTTCGTCTGTAAGCGGGATGATAAGGCCCCGGTTCATCTATGAAAGTGCTAAAGTGGACCTTGAGATCGGCGTGACAGGGATAAAGTCATAAAAAGTTGCATTGCACCGTTGACACCCGCGCCAAGCTCTGTAGAATGCGCATCTCTTTCGAGGAGAGCACAGTTGAGAGGCTTCCCGAGCAAAGAGTAACCACTTGAATAAATTGAAGATTTTTAAATGCTTTCTTCGAGCAAGTGGTTGACAAGATGAGTAAACGCTGTAGAATGGCTCATCTGGTTTAAGAAGTGACGGTTTGATTCGAAAAGGTTCATTTTTAACTTCTCTCGAATTAAACGGTTGACAAGGCGGCGAGACGATGTAGAATACGCCACCTTGATTGAGCAACGGCTCAAACGCTCTTTAACAAATTGACCAAGTAATT
>NZ_JAVIXR010000011.1 GCF_031157525.1 Marinobacter sediminicola | reverse complement strand
ACCATTGAGGCATGGTCTGAGTTTGATGTGTTAGTCAATGCAATGGCTTACTTTAGGCAGCACCTCCGTGCATATATTGAGGCACACCCAAAGATGAAGTTGTATGAAAAAATTGAGGGCAATCTGGAAGCCCTCGAAATAGACGATATTTTCTGGACTCATGACTGTGTTCCAGATTAAAAACATAACAAGGCCATGAAGGTTGTTCTGCACTTCCCCCACTTCAGTAGAAACGCATCGGGGGAAGTCCAAGTCCAAAGTCCAAATTCAAGGAAGCATCGTGCAAGAGTCGCGAAAGCTGATAGATTATCTGATAGAGAGACCGAAGCCGAGAGGCATAGACGTGCTCTGTGGCCTGAAGCATTTCGCGATCATAACTTATGCTGTTCCAGCGGAGAGGTTCAAAGGGATATTCCCTGACCGATTTCAACTAGATGTAGTAGAAGTGGACGGTCAAGATATGGGGTTAGTATCAGTAGTCCCCTTTATTGATGTCGATTTCACTTCAGCTGTGTTCCCGTTCCCGAAATTTACTATGGGGCAGACAAACTATCGTATTTATATTATTGATACTGCGACTAGTGAACGTTGCGTATGGTTCCTTGGCACAACGCTTGATTCGTGGGCTTTAGCGGTCCCCAGATATCTATGGAATTTGCCGTGGCATGCCGGAAGAGTACATTTCGATTGTTGCTTTAATGACTCAACCGGGTTGTATGAAAAGTACCGCATGGAAACATCATCCAGTTGGGCCGAAGCTTCGGTTGAATTGGTTCAATCAGAATCCGACGAGTTTCAATTTCCTGGTTTTCCTGATGTTGAGTCGGCATTGGTTTATCTCACACACCCGCTTGCTGGTTTCTATTATCGAAGAGACAACAAGCTAGGTACATATCGGGTGTGGCACAAAGAGCTTAAAGCTAAGCCAGCTAAACTAAAGTCGGCTAACTTCAAGCTTTTGTCTGATCTGGGCATCGTTGAAGCAGAAGAGCAAAGCGCTCCTTATAGCGTTTTAATAGAGCCAATAAATGAATTTACCATCTACCTGCCACCTACCGTTGTCGGGTAAGAATTTAACAAGCTCGCCGCTTTTGGTTCCCTTCGCTGGTGCTACGGTGCCGGCTACCTAAGCGCTATCCAGGAAAAAAAATTGAGTCTATCTATATCCTATATTGTTGAAGACGCGGGGTGGGCCAAAATAGCTATTTCTGATGGTGATGGAGAGATAGCGTACGACGTGTCTTGCTTGCATGACAGCCTTCGGGATCTGGCGGAGCTTGCAATAGATATAAGCTCCGGGGCTGGAGCTGCGAAAGCGACGTTCATGAATGAGCCTGGGGAGCTGCAGTTGGTGCTGGCCAGATATGGAAAAAAAATAGCATTTGAAGCACGCTGGTTCAAAGATTGGGAGAGTTGGGGGATCAGTTCCCCGTCAGATTATGATGTTCTGCTTAAAGGCGAGACGACGGTGGAGTGCATCGTTGAGCAAGTAACCGCTGTTCTCACGAGAATCCATGAACGCATTGGGCCAAGTAAATACAAAGAGACGTGGGTTGAGCACGAGTTTCCCGTGGAGCAATACAGGAAACTCATCGATGCATAATCTGGGGCTCACGCCGACCGTTATGCGTAAAAAGGAAATCTGATGCGCGTGAAGCATCAGATTGAGTTGCTGGTCGCCCGTGAAATCTTCGCATTGTCTGGCGTGCCAATATAATCTATAACCTTTGGAATAATTGAATGAAAGTCCTAGTTTGGATTGGAATTGCATTTTTAGTTATATTTATAGTTTGTGCTGTTATATTTGCTGCTTTTTCATTTTATGTCAGTAACCCAGGTACATATAACGCTATCGCTTATGACAGTAAAGTCAGTAATCAATATTACATGCGCGACAACAAAGTAATTTATGTTGTGGATGGCAACTTCTTTCAAATAGGTGGTGCAGACATTGAGGGAGCGGATCCTGACACTTTTGAGGTGGTTGATCAGTCCTACGCAAAGGACATAAATAATGTCTATTACGACGGAAAACCTGTTGCAGGGGCTAACCCAAGCTCAGTAGAGTTTGTTGAATCAGAATTTGAAAAAAACAGTGTTAATTCAGGCTACCTTATTAGTAATGGTAAAGTTTTCTGCTATGGAGAGGTCATTGATGGAGCCGATCCAGCGTCTTTCTCTTACCTTATTGGCTCATACGCCATGGATAATAATTACATATATTATTACATCGACATAAAAATCCCACGTAAAGTGACACCTGCGGTAATTTCTGATGCTAACGATAGATACATCAGGCATGGTGAACAAGTACTTTATAATGGTGAGGTGATTAGTGATGAAGCTGGCAGCTTCAAACCTATCAACGACGAATATGCGAAGGACGATTTTCGTGTTTATTCTCATGGGAAAGTAGTTGAAGGCATGGTACCTGAAGGCTTCACGGTTATTTCTCCATATTACAGGAAAGATAAACATCAAGCTTATTACTTTAATTTCCCTATTCCGGGAAGCGATCCGAAGACCTTTAAGGTATTCAATGATGCCGTTTCAAAAGATATAAATAATATATATTACAACGGGAATATCGTTGAAAATAAAAAGCCATCGGAGATAAGTCGCTCCGACGCAGATGAACTGCAAAAGCTATGGATGTGGAGATCACTCCATCTAGACGAGAAATTGGTAATTCTCGTTCCGAGTGATGATGTTGAAGACATTACTAACGACTACTATACCTATAACAACGACGTCTATTCGAGGACTGAAAAGCTGGCAGGCGTTAAACCTGAAGATGTTGTTGTTCTGGATCAGAGTGAAAAAGCATTTACCCGCATAGGAAAACAAGTTTTTTACTACGGCACAGCTATTCCTGGTGCAGATCCAGAGACCTTCACTGTTGTTGCAGACCGCTTTTCAAAAGACGCCAACCATGTGTTTTGGGCTGAGCACAGAGTTCTAGATGCACATCCATCAACTTTTGAATATAAAACTAATTTATATGCTGTTGAAGATGATGAGGGTGGGTATAACTTAAAAATAGATTAATATTAGTCTAGAGTTTGATGGTTTTTATCTGCGTTTATTTATGCCCTGGCTAATTTTTAATACTGAATTATTTTTCCATTAAAACTTGGAGGAACATTATCACTGTTTCATTGCACCGTTTGTACTCCTTCCGTCGTTGCCCTTACGCCATGCGCGCCCGCCTTGGAATCCTGTTTGCCCAGATGAAGGTGGAGCTGCGCGAGATAGTGCTGAAAAACAAGCCAGCGCAGATGTTGGCGATCAGCCCTAAAGGCACGGTTCCCGTTCTGGAGATGGCAGCAGATGGCAGCTCAACCCGGCCGGTTATCGAGGAGAGTCGGGAAATACTCGAATGGGCTCTGCAGCAGAATGATCCGCAAGGCTTGCTAAGCGCTGATTTGGACAGTGCTAACGCCCTGATCTATCGCAACGACAACGAATTTAAACATTGGTTAGACCGCTATAAATACGCCGACCGCCACCCGGAATTGAGCCAGCTGGAATACCGGCAGCAGGGCGAGGTGTTTTTGCAGGCGCTAGAGAATTTACTGGCCCAAAATAGCTATTTGCTTGGGGATAGCATCAGCATCGCAGATGTGGGCATCATGCCGTTTGTGCGCCAGTTCGCCCATGTAGACCGGGACGTTTTTTACAGTCTGCCTTATCCGAATCTTCAGCGATGGCTGAAGAGTTGGCTGGAACACCCGGTATTCCAGCTGGCCATGGTCAAGTTTCAGCCCTGGCAGGAAGGCGATGAATTAGTGATATTTCCAAGCGACACCCCCAAAGGAGGATAAGCGTAAGATGAATACAGCCCCAGAATCCTATCCCATCGGAACCCCCGGCACGCCTTGGGGCGATGAGGAACGCGCCGAGTGGTTGTCCCGGCAGAGCCATCAACGCAGCTATGAAGCAGAGGTGTTGAGTGTAATCGAAGGCCTGGGCTCCCGCTTCGATTTGGAGGAGTATGGCCGCCTGAACTATGGCTCTGAGACATATCCCCTGATGGCGATCCGAAGCCGCGACTGGCGTGACAATTTGCCGGTTGTCCTGATTACCGGCGGGGTACATGGCTATGAAACCAGCGGTGTGCATGGCGCGCTGCAGTTTGTGGATCAGCACGGGGAAGATTACGCGGGCCGCATCAACTTGCTGGTCGCCCCTTGTGTTAGCCCCTGGGCATACGAGCGCATTCATCGCTGGAACGCAGATGCCATCGACCCGAACCGCTCCTTCCATCAAAACAGCGCAGCGGGGGAGTCGGCAGCACTTATGCAGCTGATAGAGCCGATCCGCGACCGTGTGGTACTGCACATGGATCTGCACGAGACGACCGATACCGACGAAAGCGAGTTTCGCCCTGCATTGGCCGCCCGGGATGGCAAGCCGTTCGAGCCGGGTGAGATTCCCGATGGCTTCTATCTGGTGGATGACAGCGAGAACCCGCAGCCAGAATTCCAGCAGGCGTTGATCAAGGCGGTGGAGCAGGTTACTCATATTGCTCCGGCTGATGCCAAAGGCGAGATATTCGGTTCGCCAGTGGTTGCCCGAGGCGTTATTCAGTACCCGCTTTCGCAGCTGGGTTTGTGCGCCAGTATCACCAGTGCACCCTACAAAACCACCACCGAAGTTTATCCCGACAGTGCCAGTGTGACGCCTGAGCAATGCAATGCCGCGCAGGTAGCGGCTGTGTGTGCGGGGATTGATTACGCGCTGGCCTCCAGTGATCACAAGTCGAAAGGCTAGGAACTGATGCGAGTTTCTGAAGTTTTCCTGGTGTTCTTGAAGCTCGGCCTGACGTCTTTCGGTGGGCCAATCGCACACTTGGGTTACTTCAGAACGGAGATAGTTGAGCGTCGCCGCTGGCTGAGTGATGAGCAATTCGGGCAACTGCTTGCCATTAGCCAGTTCCTGCCAGGCCCGGCCAGCAGCCAGCTAGGGTTTGCGCTTGGTTTGCTTCGTGCCGGCTCGTTGGGCGCGCTTGCGGCCTTTGTTGGATTCACCTTGCCGTCGGCGCTTCTGCTTGTGGCGTTTGCAGCTGCGTTGCCTTTGCTCTCCGGTGCTGTCGGGGAAGCCGCAATTCACGGTTTAAAGCTTGTAGCCTGTGCGGTGGTTGCCGATGCCGTTTTAGGCATGTCCAAGAAGTTGTGCCCCGATATGCCCAGAAGGGTTATTGCCGTGCTGTCGGCGGCAGCGTTACTGGTTGCCTCTTCGGCTTTTTCCCAGCTTGCCGTGGTCATGATCGCTGGTGTTGTTGGTGTGTTTTTTCTCCGTGGAGTATCCGCACCAAAGAGTGAGAGTGGGTTTTTGGTTTCCTACGGCCCTCGCACCGGCGGGGTTCTGCTGGTGAATTTCGCAGGGCTGCTGTTTGGCTTACCATTTATTGCAACGGGCGATCCGGATTTTGCTTCAGTTGCAGAGGCGTTCTATCGGGCGGGAGCACTGGTGTTCGGCGGTGGGCATGTGGTGCTGCCTCTGCTTCAGGATTCGGTTGTTTCCACAGCCTGGGTTGCATCTGAGCAATTTCTGGCCGGCTACGGTGCCGCCCAGGCGGTTCCCGGGCCCATGTTCTCCTTCTCGGCCTACCTGGGTGCAGTTATTTCACCTGAGGAGAACACCTACCTTATGGCCGCTACGGCGTTGGTCTTCATGTTTCTTCCCGGGTTTCTTTTGATGGCTGGAGTTCTGCCCTTCTGGAGTGCTGTCTCAAGTAATCCGACCGCGGGCCGAGCCATTGCCGGTGTCAATGCAGCCGTTGTTGGTCTCTTGGCCGCGGCCCTTTATAACCCTATCTTCACTAGTGGAATAACCAGCCCGGCAGACTTGGCCGTTGCGGTGGTCGCATTCGCTCTGCTTGTTGTGTGGCGAGTATCTCCGCTCTTGGTGGTTCTTTGGTGCGTGATCGCAAGCGTTTCGCAGTTATGGCTTTTCATTTGAGGCGTTCACTCTATCCCGTGGCAAAGCAGGTTATTATGGTATTGGATTTGAATGGGATGAAGCTATGAAAGAACCAAAGCCCGGCGACACAGAATCGGCCTTATCTGCTTTCAGCAGTATCAGTGCAATTTCACCTGTGCTGCTCACCGAAATATTTCATAGTTTTGAGGATGCTGTTGTCGTTACCGACACTGGCCGACGCATGGTTTATGTGAACGCTGCGACAGAACAACTGTTTGGCTATACAAGAGACGAGCTGTACGGCCAGGAAACGAAATTACTTTACGCCGATGACAGTGATTTTTCGGAGCAGGGCCAAAAGCGCTTTAACGTAGCGAGCAGGTTAGCGGCGGAGAACTACAGGGTTGTGTATCGCCGGTCGGATGGGGAGGCTTTTCTTGGTGTGACTACGGGCGCAACCATGCGCTCCGCTGAAGGTGAAGTTGTTGGGTTTATGGGCATTGTTCGCCCGGCTCGGTCGGCGGAGCAATCGTTGGATGCCCTCCAGAAGATTCACAACATTACGTCTGATGTGGCGATGTCTCACGATCAGAAAATAGAATCGCTGTTGCGTGCGGGTCTTGACCATTTTGGTTTGGACATCGCCATACTGTCACGCATTTCAGGAAACGATTATACGGTTGAAGCCTGCGTTGATCTGAAAGGCGAGCTGGAGCCATCAACCAGGTTTGATGTATCAGGCACTTATTGTGTTCACACATTGAGTGAGAATAAGACGGTGGGTTTTCATTTTGCCGGCAAAAGTGACATTCAGAATCATCCCTGCTACCAAAATTTCAAACTGGAATCCTATATAGGAACCCCCATAAGACTGAGAGGGGAGCTGTACGGTACCATCAATTTTTCAAGTCCCTTCCCGGTTGAGCCCTTTTGCAAGGATGACTATATCCTTATGGAGCTGCTCTCCGACACCGTTAGCTATCTACTGTATACGAAGATGACTGAGGAAAAATTGGAGGCTTTGGCCAGAGTGGATGAGCTAACTGGCTTGCCAAACCGCCGTGCAGCATTGGCCGGCTTTGCTCGAGTGGCTTCAGGCATAGGTCGTAAAACAGATTTCTGCGGCCGGGTTGGAGGAGAGGAGTTTGTCTTTGTACTTCCTGGGTCGAATCTGGAGGCGGGCGAGGCGCTTGGAAACGGGCTGCGGGAACGTTTAGCGGCCGAGCCGATTGATATTGGCAACGGAGAGCTTATTACCCTGACTGTGAGCGGGGGGCTCGCCATGCTCGAGAAGGATGAAGCTGTTGAAAGTATATTGGCCCGCGCTGACGAGGCTATGTGTAAAGCCAAGCGGCAAGGTAGGGATCGTGTATGTTGGTGATCAGCTGAGCCCGGGTTGAAGCTTGGCACTGACCTTGAGTAATTCTTCCAAAACCTGATTCTGACTTTTATGTTCACCTTGGATAACCACATCGGCATAGCGGGTATATAACTCATACCGCTCTGCAAACAAGTCTTCCAATGATTGGTCCGGGCGCTTTGAAATGCCCCGCAGGCTGAAGTCGCCGATGCGCTGGCGCACCGCTGCGAGTGAGATGTCCAGGAATACGACAATGCTGTTTTTCTTGAGGTGCCGCATTGCTCGGTCGCTGTATACGGCGCTGCCGCCGGTCGCAATAACCTGGCCACTCACATCCAGATTGCACAACACGTGCTCTTCTATACTGCGCAAAGCCTTGTAGCCTTCGCCATCAACAATGGCCTGCAACGTTTTGCCAGAGTGGGATTGAATCAGCAGATCTGTATCCACAAACCCCAAGGCCGCCATCTTGGCCAGGAGAACGCCGAGGGTACTTTTGCCCGAGCCGGGCATTCCTATCAAAACAACATTATTCAATGGCAAAAGCACAGTAAACCTTATCAGCTCATAGGTTGGCGGCTTGAGGGTAAACACACATTCGGGTTGACCCCAAGCCTGCTGGATTAGTTCCCTAGAACATTGGTATCACTTTTCTTGGATTTTTTGGCCGCCTTCTTCTCTTTTGCCGTTAAAAGCGGTTTCTTTTTCGTATCCTTTTTCTTATCTTGCCCTTTACTCATCATACCTACCTCAATAATCAATGCACCGCCATCAGTGCAAGCTGCCATGCAGCATCAATCAGTATGGCCCCAATGCTGGGCAGCGGAAAGTAATTGTTGTTCTTTGCGGTTTGATAATGGATTCATCTACTAATTCACAGTCTCATCTACACTGTGAGTTGAAATTGTGTCAGGCTCACGGGCCAATTTTTCAGGCAAGGACGTATAGCCCGAATGACTAAGAAGAAAAACCCGAACCTTTGGCATCCACGCTTTTGGCTCTCGTGGGCGATTGTATTCCTGCTTTATTTGCTGTCTTTGTTACCAATGGTCTCCAAACAGCGCTTTGGTGCGCGCCTGGGCCGATTTTTGAGCCGAAAACTCAAATCACGTGCTCGGGTCGCTGACCGGAACCTCGAAGTCTGCTTCCCTGACTTGGATGAGGCTGCCCGCAAACAGTTGGTGGAGGATAACTTCATTGCCTGCACCCGTGGTTTTCTGGAAAGCACTCATGCCTGGTGGCGTGATATGTCTCCCTATTATGAAATGACCGACGTGCAGGGGTTGGAGCATCTCAGGGAAGCCCAAGAGAAGGGCAAGGGTGTCTTGCTGATCGGAGGCCATTACAGCATTTTTGATTTCGCCTTGCCTCTGCTGGCCCAGCACTTGAAGAAGCCCGGATATGTCTATCGTCCTAATAATAATCCGGTTATTGATCGCATGATTGAAAATGGCCGCCGCCGTCACTTCGGTATTCGGCCATTTACCAAGCGCGAGCTGCGGCCAATGGTGGGTTTTCTGAAAAAGGGGGGCGAAGTCTGGTTTGCCTGCGATCAAGACTTCGGCCACAAAACCGAGCTGTTTGTGCCATTTTTTGGAGTGGAAACCGGGTGTATTACCTCCCCGAGTTACATTGCCAAGGTGTCGGGTGCTTCGGTTATTTGCGTCAGCCATCTGCGGATGCCTGATGGGCGTTATCGCGTGGTGTACTCGCCAATACAGGAAGGGTTTGGGGTCGATAGCCAAAAGGACACGGAGGTGTGGAACCGATACATTGAAGACACCATTCGCGAACTGCCTGATCAGTATCTGTGGCTGCACAAGCGCTTTAAATCACGCCCTGAAGGCGCGGACAAGATTTATTAGAAGTAAACCGTCAGGCGACCGGTTAATCTGGGGTCTTTGCTCAGGTACTCAGACTCCGCAGTCAGTGGCTTGCCTAATTCTATATAGGCTGAAACCTCACGGGTAAGCATTCTAAGCCCGATGCCAGACGCCGCGCCGGAGCTGTTTTCACTGGTTTCATTTTCGTGCGCGGTGGCGATGCCATAGTAAATATAGGGCACCCAGCGCGCGCCCTGTATCCAGCGGTCACTGTTAAACCCTCGCCTTAGCTCAAGCTTTGAGCCGATGCCCGAGTCGCCACTGAACTCTCCCGGTTCGTAGGCACGGGCGAATTGACTTCCACCGACTGAAAAGCGCTGTGAATAAGGAAGATTATCGTCAGAGTATTGGCCAGCAACATCCAGTTTTAGCGAAAAGTCAGCGGGTAATCCGTACCAGAACGTGTAGCGCGCATCGATAATCTGGAAGTCGAGATCGAGCGCATCGTTGGCCCCGGTTCCGCTGCGCTCGGCGCCCAGGGCATCAACGCCAACCCGACCTGCAAGTCCAAACCTGGACGTGCTGTTTACACCCTTCACATACGCAAGAGCGCGCGCATTGGCCATGCGAAGCCGCTCATCCACCTCGGTTTCAGAGCCCCTTTCCCGCGTGTAGTCACGAAGAATGAGGCTGCCATCAAGAGCCAGAGACAGGTCGTTGGACTCAATGAGTTCGTGCTGCCACATCAGCCTTGCCCAAATACGCCGGTACACCCTGCTCGGGCTGGCGTTATTATCCTGGGGTACGGCACGCGACGCGCTGATATCGGCATAAACAGTATCGCGCTCGGAGGAGGGGAGAGATAAGCCCGCGCCCATATTGCGATAGCCCCCCGATTCGATTGTATGAAGACCAGATAGGTAAACCTCGTTAAGGCCAGCTCCAGGGCCAATAACACTCACCTTGCCGGCAACCATATGCTGCCCCAGGCTTTGGCTGCCCTCGGCACTGTAAGTAAGCTCTCCCCGGACTTGGGGAGCAATGGTGAGGGTAACCCTATGACGCCCAGGAACTGTTTCGACAATGTGTGTATTCAGGCCCACACCGATGCCCTGCTCAAGGGCACGGGCGAATCTGTCGATATCCTTTCGTGAAACCGATGGCCGCTCTAACAACGGAGTTAAACGTTCGCGAACAGCAGATTGCTGACCAGAAGAGCCTCCGGCGACTTGAACGTCGTCCACCTGAGGCTCTTCAACGAGCACTAAGAGGATGTTTTCGCTATCGGGGTGGTCCGTAATGCTAACGGCTGGTGCGAGATAGCCCTGGCTGATGTAGTAGTCGCGAGTTCGTGTGGCCAGGCGAGTTTTCAGGCGTGTGTCTGGAGTTTTGCCGAGGCTTTCCATATACAGAGGGAGCAATTGCGCAGGACCAAACACAGACACACCGTCGAAAACGACCGCGCCTGTAGTTCGCTCCTGCGCCGATGAGCTTACGGCAGGCAGACAGAGCGCCAGTAGGAAGATGATACAACTCGTTACACTTGCATGCACAGCGTTTGCCGTTCGTCCGTCTAATATGTATAGAGGTTAGCGTTTAAAGATATAAAATGTTGTAAAACATTGTTTAAAAGTTTAAGCCAGAACAGCGTCATCCGTTACAGTGCAATTATTGATCATGCGGGAGTGAAAAAATGCGCGCCTATAGCAGTGGTGCCCAGCACGGCGTTCTTCGAATTTTCTTGGCCTGTTGCGCTTTGTTGTTTGCAACGGCGTCTGTATCTGCAGAGCAGATACGCGTTGAGGAGGTCTCGGGACAGGTGCAGTTTCGTGCTAATGAAAGCGAAGCCTGGAAAGACGCTTCCTCTGGAATGTCTGTGGTTGCCCCTGTGGAGTTTCAGACGTTGGCTGGTGGCTCCGGTTTACTGAGCCAATCCGGTTCCGAGTTCGAACTCAAAGCGGGTTCTCACATTTCTTTGCAATCCGATGGTGTGTCGTCGGGCGGATTGGTTTCCCGGATCAAGCAGTGGTTCGGTACGGTTTTCTATCATATCGAGCGCCAGCCTGATCAGTTCAGTGTGGAAACGCCGTTTATGGTTTCAACGGTGAAAGGTACCCGCTTCGTTATCGTGTCTACCAAGACCTCTTCCACTGTGACGTTGACAGAGGGATCTTTGGAGGTACTAGACATCGCCAGCGGCGAAACCATGATGCTTGCGCCTGGTGATGTGGCCGGAATTAGCGCCGAGCAGGCTGGCGTTCAGCCCCTCAATCAAACAACGTCGAAGTCGGCTACCCCTGCCGGTTCCGGGGCAGGTAGTTTTCAGCAAGCTATGGAGGGTGAGCCATCCAGCTTTGAGAGCCAGCTGGAAGAAATCGCCGAAGTGGCCTCTGAGCAGGCGGCCGTGGTAGCAGGCAGAGATCAAGGTAGCGATGATCACGGCAACGGCAACGGCAACGGCAACGGCAACGGCAACGGTCATGGTCATGGTCATGGCCACGGGAATGGTCATGGAAACGGTCACGGAAATGGCCACGGGAATGGCCACGGGAATGGGCATGATCACGACGACGACGATGACGACGACGATGATTGATGAGCATGCCTGCTGAGACAGGTTTCTTATCCAATTTACGCCCGGCCAGCAAGGTTGTTCTCTCCGCCTTGCTGGCCGCTGTCGTTTTCGCTTTGCTTTCGTGGCCAGGTTTGCTGGAGCGCGCGGAGGCGGGGCTTCGCGATCGCATTGTTGGCTTAATGGTAGAAGAGCAAGCCAGCAACCTGCTGATTCTTGAGATTGATTCTTCCAGCATTGGAGCCATCGGTCAGTGGCCTTGGCCTCGTAACGTGTATGCCGATGCCATCAACGCACTCAATGATGCGGGCATTCGCTCGTTGATGATTGATGTGGACTTCAGCGCCTCATCAAGTCTGGGCGGGGACGCAGAGATAGAAAGCGCTATCCGGTCGATTTCCGCCACAACTCCCACATACCTTCCGGTTTTTGTTCAGCGTCGCAGTCAGGTGGATTCAGAGCTTATGATACGGCGCCCTCTTCAGGGCCTAGCTGATAGCGTTGAGCTGGTTTCTGTAAACATGTATCCGGCAGTTGATGGCTTGGTGCGGTTTCTTTCAGTGGGCTTTAACTGGCAGGACATGTTTTACCAGGGTGCATGGAATGCACTGGCGGAGCAGGCCGATAAAGGCACCTGGATTGATTACACCATTTCGCCAAAGTCTTTTCGCTACGTTAGTTTCATTGATCTTCTTGAGGGTCGGGTGCCAAAACACGCATTGCTTGACCGGGATGTGATTATTGGATCAACAGCCGTGGAACTGGGCGATAATCTGGCCACGCCAATCTACAAGATGCTTCCTGGTGCCGTTATTCAAGCACTGGGCGCTCAAACCCTTAGAAATGGTGGCCTGCATGCGGCCACTCCTTTGGTTGGATTTATAGTTCTTGCGCTTTTCTGGCTCGGCGCGACAGTGGTATTCAGCCGTTGCACATGGCAGCGGGGCCTACAGGTCCTTGGGTTGCTCATCATTGTTTGGCTTGGTGCTTTTGCGTTTATATACGCAGAAGCCAACTTACTTCTTGACGTGTTCAAGCCTTTGCTCCTGAGCGCCATCGTTTATGTGGCGATTAGTCTCGCCCGGCTCGACAGCGCTACTCTGGAGCGGCTCTGGCTGCAAATCAGCCTTAGGGATAACGAAGCATTACTCGATCGCATTGTTGCCACTACCAATGACTATATTCTATGCGTGGACCGCAATGGCTTGATTACCAAGTCTAATCAGGCAATTCGTACGCTTTGCGATATCTCGGAAAGCGATATGCAGAATTCCTCTCTGATTGATTTTCTTCCTGATGCTCGGCACGGGCTGTTGACGCTGCCCGATGCACCGTTTGATACCTATCTGGTTACCCGCTCGGGCAAACACATTCCTGCACAGGCGACGGTTAGCCGGGTGGCGACATCCAGCGATGCCATTTTTACCGTTGTGCTTCGAGACATGAGTGAGCGCGTCGCCCGGGAGCGTGACCTTGAATATCGCGCTGCGTACGACAGCCTCACCGGCCTGCTTAATCGGTCGTCATTTTTTGAGAGAGTTAATGAAACTCTGGATCGAAACCAGCCTGGTTGCCTGATCTGTATTGATATTGATTACTTTCGGGAAGTAAACGACACCTACGGCCACGTGGCGGGTGACCAGCTGCTCAAAGTGGTGGCACAGCATATTGAAACCTTTGTTGGGAAACTTGGGCATTGTGCGCGGATTGGTGGTGATGGTTTTGCACTGTGGTTGCCGGGTCTGCGTTTTTCGGCGGGTGGTAATCAGTTCTGTGAGCAGCTCCTGGAGCATGTTGAGCAACCACTTCTGCTCGCCATTACTGGTGACGTACCGCTGCAGGTATCTGCAACTGCCGGCGCCGCGGAGATTGGAAGCGGTGACGGCATAGGCTATCAAGCGGCTGATGATGATTCTGCTAACCCGGCTGAAGCTTTGCTGCTTCAGGCGACGGATGCCATGCGTATCGGGAAGCGGGAAGGGGTAGCTGTTCGATGCTATAGCAAAAGTGACAGCCAGGCAGCTTTGCACAGGCTTGAGCTGGTACCGGCTATTCGCACCCATATTAAGAACGATGCTTTCTATCTGGTATATCAGCCCAAGCTGGATCTCAATACCTTGGCCCCTTTTGGCTGTGAGGCCCTCCTGCGCTGGCCGCAGAATGCCGGTGAGGTTGTTCCTGTGACCAAGCTAATTGAAGTCGCTGAAACCTCCCGGCAAATTGCACCATTAACGCGTTGGGTGGTAGAGGCCCTTCTTGCCCAGGAAGCTGAGTGGGAGAAAAAGGAGTGGCCGCGCAATTTGGCGCTGAATTTATCTGCGCGCCTTTTCCAGGATCGCAACTTCATTGCCGGCCTCAAGGATTTGCTGAGCTCAAGCAGCGGCTATTTCAATATTGAATGTGAGATAACGGAGACCGCTTTGCTGGGCGATAGAGATCGAGCCCAGGCAATGATCAACGATTTGGTGGATAGTGGCGTAACGATCGCTATCGATGATTTCGGTACTGGCTACTCTTCGTTTGCGTATCTCCAGAGCCTGCGGGCTTCTGTTCTCAAGATTGACCGCACCTTCGTGTCCAATCTGCAGGAGTCTCTCGGCAATCAAGCTATTGTGCGCTCAACAATTAACCTGGCTCATGAGTTGGGCATGCAGGTGGTGGCCGAAGGTGTTGAGACTATCGGAGATGAGCAGTTTCTCCGGGCTCATGGCTGTGATCTCGTGCAAGGCTACCTATATGCCAAACCGCTTACGTTGCCAGACTATGAGCGTTGGTTGGCTGCACATAGAAGCCAAGCCCTCAGTGATCAACGCTTTATCTGACACGCTCCAGTTTTCAGTTTGTCGTCTCAGTCGTCATTGATTACTTCATGCTGAAAGCGGCCGAGCACAGACAGAATAACTAATGCCATTAAGGTCACCATGCCTGCTAGCGCGAAGATTCCCAGGCCGCAAGCCACGCCAATAGCACCTGAAATCCAGATAGAAGCACCGGTGGTAATGCCCTGAATGCTGCCCCGGCTTTGGATAATGCTACCTGCCCCAAGAAATCCAATGCCGCCGACAACGCCTTCCACTATCCGGGTGGGGTCAATTCTCGCGGAAGGGTCCCCTTCTGCCGTCGCAAAAAGTATATGCATGCCCATGATGATAAAAGCAGAGGCCCCCAGCGACACAAGCATATGAGAGCGCAACCCCGCGGCCTTGCCTCTGAACTCTCGCTCCAATCCTAAAAGGAGGGCCAGTCCGGCGGCGGCAAGGAGCCGAATGAACATATCCAGTACTGGAATTTCTGTATCGAACATGGGGTGCCTCCCGTTTATTTTCCCAGTAGCTCACCGACTGGGCGCAGGTTCACAACGTGGTCACATAAAGACTTTATAATCATGAGTATAGGCGTCGCTATGATCAAGCCAACAGGCCCCCAGAGCCAGCCCCAGAACAGAAGGCCGATAAAGATCACTACAGCATTGAGGCTGGAAATCTGACTGGTCAACCAAGGTGTCAAAAGGTATCCCTGAACACTGGTGATCGCCAAGGATGTACCGGCGACGATAATGGCCATGTCCATTTCACCAAACTGAATAAACGCTGCAAAACCGGTACCAATAAAGACCAGGAAAGGCCCAAGGTAGGGTATAGCGCTAGCGATACCGGCAACTGCCCCCCACAGCATGGCTTGCTCCACGCCGAGTGCCAGAAATGCCACCCAAGTGACCAGGCCTACAAACAGCGCACCGAGCAACATCACGAAAAGAAATCGCCGAACCTGGTGGTGGAAGTCGACCATGATCCGGGCGGCTTTGCGCATTCTCCCGAACGTTGGGCCTGAGAGTTTCACGATTTTGCGTTTGTATAGCGACCCTGCTGCGAGTATGAAGTACACCAACAGCAACACGGAAAAACACTGTGAGATCAGCACCAGTGCGGCGGGTGATCCCCTCAGCACGTATTGTTGAATGTCCAGGGGTTTATCCACGATGCGAACAGAAGTTATGCCCCTGAATCGCGGGTGCTCATCGTTTTGATCCTGTGCCGTAGATTCCTCGATCTTTCTTGCCGCCGTTTGAGCTTTTTCCATCAGCCCTTGTTCGTCGTTGGGGGAGCTTGCTTCTTTACGTTGAAATTTGCTGATAGCCACAGGAATCTTGTCCAGCATGGCCATGGCTTCACGTTGCAGCGGGATGCTGGAAGCAGCAATAGCGCTAAGCAATGCGATCATTACAAGGGCTGCACTCAGGGCTCTGGGGAGCCTGAGGCGGTCAAGCGCAGATACCGGCGGATCAAGCGCGTAGCTGATCAACACTGAGACCACGAGAGGCAAAAGCACCGCTTGCGCCCAGTTAATAAAATACACGGTGGCTATGCTGGCGAGAATAACGAGCGACGCGCTGCGAATACTGACCGCTTTGATCAGCGCTTTCTCGGGCTGTTGGCTTTCCTGTTCATTGTCGAGGCTGGGCTCAATCTGTCCGTTGCTTGCCATGGTATCCACAGTAATGGGTGTCTGGTCTGTATGTCATTAATTGTAGACTGCTCTGGCGACTTGCGAGCAAAAACAAGCAAGCCTGGCTTTTCCTCAGGCGCTTTTATTTTGCGTCGTGATAGCGCCCACTCCTATAATCCCCAATACTGCGATGTGCTGGGTACCTTGATTTTTGAATTTTCTCTTGCCAATAAAAAAGGAAAACAAAATGTTGAAGTCTTGCTCTTTGGTTGCAGTTGCAGCGGCGGCATTGCTGCTGGGCTCTGTGGCGAACGCTCAATACAAAGATGAATACACAGTTTCTACTGTTTTGCCGTCGGCGTTTCCCTGGGGACAGGCTGCTGATAAGTGGGTGGAACTGGTAAAAGAGCGCTCGGAAGGGCGCATTAATATGAAGATTTACAGCAACTCCCAATTGGTATCTGGAGACCAGACCAAAGAGTTTTCAGCGATGCGTTCGGGGCTGATTGATATGGCCGTGGGTTCAACCATTAACTGGTCGCCTCAGGTGCCTGAACTGAACCTCTTCTCCCTTCCGTTCCTGATGCCGGATAACGCTGCCATTGATGCCATCACCCAGGGTGAGGCGGGCAAAGCGGTATTCAAGGCGATTGAAAAGCGCGGTGTAACGCCATTGGCCTGGGGGGAGAATGGCTTTCGGGAGTTGTCCAATTCCAAGCTTGCCATTAGTGAACCCTCCGATCTGGAAGGCCTGAAGATTCGGGTTGTAGGCTCACCGCTGTTCCAGGATACGTTCACAGCGTTGGGCGCCAACCCTACCCAAATGAGCTGGGCAGACGCCAAGCCAGCACTCACGACGGGAGCTGTAGATGGCCAGGAAAACCCTCTTTCAGTGTTCGATGTGGCGCGCATCGATCAGGTAGGGCAGGAACACCTCACTCTGTGGCACTACATGGCCGACCCGCTCGTATTTGCAGTTAGCAACCGCGTTTGGGCCCAGTTCAACGCAGAAGACCAGGCTCTGTTGAAGCAGGCTGCCGTGGACGCAGGTAAATGGGAAATTGAAAAGTCCCGCGCTGAGCTGGCGGAAACACTGCAAGCTATCAAGGATCGTGGTGTGACGGTGACCGAGCTGACCCAGGAACAGCACGATGCGTTCGTGAACGCCACACGGTCTGTATACAAGAAGTGGACGCCACGTATTGGTGACGACTTGGTGAAACAGGCTCAAGCAGCTGTAGCCAACCGTAACCAGTAATTGCCCGTGGTATCAGCATTCGCTCCTGTGTGACGGATGCTGATACCAGAACCCGGAGTATTCATGCCCTCCCGACCCCCCAAGTTCCGTCCGGAAGCCTGGCTGGCATCCGTTGCCCTGATTACTATTTGCCTGATCAGCCTTGGCAACGTGGTTGTCCGTTACACCACGGATGCTTCCTTTGCATTCACCGAGGAGTTTTCGGTGTTTCTGTTGGTGTTGCTCACGTTTGGCGGAGCGGCCGTTGCTGCCCGGGACAATCAGCACATTCGTATTGAATTGGTTGAACACTATTTGCCGACTACTGCATTGAAGGGGCTTTTTGTTCTGCAGTGGCTTGCCGGTGTTGCCGTTATGGGTGTTACCACTTGGTACGGAAGTATTTTTGCGATGCAGGAATACGATTGGGAGTCCTTGTCGCCGGGTCTGGGCCTGCCAAACTGGATTTATGTTATCTGGTTGCCTGTGTTATCGGGTGCAATCGTTATTCGCATGACTCAAAACCTCATTGATCGTCTTCGCGGAAAAAAGGACCCGGAGGTGATTCATGAGTCCTGATATTTTGATGATCGGCAGCTTTTTGTTGGCGCTGCTTCTGGGTGTCCCAGTAGCTATCGCTCTGGGCTTGGGTGGATTGGTGGGCATAGTATCGGGGTTGTCTCCGGATATGCTGGCGACCTTCGGTACCAATACCTACAACAGCGTGGCCAAGTATCCGTTGATCGCGATCCCTTTGTTTATTCTTACCGGTCTTATTTTTGAGCGTGCGGGTGTGGCGGCCAGCCTGGTGCGTTTTGCCCAGGCGATTATAGGGCCGCGGCATGGCAGCCTTACGGTTGTGGCGGTGCTGGTGTGCCTGATTATGGGTGGCATGAGCGGTTCAGGGCCTGCAGATGCGGCGGCAGTGGCCATGGTTATGTTGCCCAGTATGCGCAAAGCAGGTTATCCACAGCCGTTTTCAGCAGCGCTTATTGCTGCCTCGTCATCTACAGCGATACTGATTCCGCCATCCATAGCCTTGATTCTGTATTCCATTGTAGTGCCAGGCGTGGATCTGCGTGCCTTGTTTGCAGCCGGGCTGTTCCCGGGCATTCTGGCGGGTTTGTCGCTACTGGTACCCGCACTCTACCTTGCCCGAAAATACGGTTGGGAGAACCCGGAGGAATCTGAGCGCCCGCCTTTTTGGCCCAGCTTCAAAGCGGCACTGCCGGCTCTTTTTGCCCCGGTTATCATTCTGGGCGGTTTGCGCTCAGGCTTGTTCACACCCACCGAAGCCGCTGTGGTGGCAGTAACCTATGGCGTGCTGGTAGGCACCCTTATTTACCGGAACCTGAGCTTACGTAGCTTGTTTGATTTAATGACCGATGCTGCGGTGACATCCGGTGTGGTTATGCTGATCATTGCGCTGGCGGGTATTTTTGCCTGGGCAGGGACAACCCTGGGTACCTTCCAGCATCTGGCCGATGCGCTTTTGTCGCTGTCTGAAAATGGCTGGGTATTGTTGGGGCTGGTTATGGTGCTGGTGCTAATTGCCGGTATGTTGCTGGATGCCATATCGATTTATCTGATTCTTATTCCCATCATACTGCCTTTGATGAATCACTTTGGCTGGAACCCGGTCTGGTTTGGCATTCTGCTGGCCATGAACATTGCCATCGGCCAGTTTACGCCGCCAGTGGCGGTTAACCTGATGGTTACAACACGTATTGCTAATATTCGCCTGGAACATACCATTGGGTGGGCGTTGGTGTTTATCGCCGCCATGAGCGTTAGCCTTTTGCTGGTTATGCTCATGCCAGGCATAGCACTCTGGCTTCCTGAGCAGCTTGGCTATGTCGTGGGGCCTTGGTAATAGGCAGCAACACCAAGAAATCGATAGATATAGGTAAATGCTATCGATAGGTTGAATTTAATCAATTTCACTTAAGCTTCCACGTTGGTTAGTATTAATACCGTAGATTCATCAACATACAAACGAACCAAAGGAGAGAATTCCATGGGCGTGATTAACAGCGAAATTAAACCGTTTAACGCAACCGCCTTTAAACAGGGCGAGTTTGTTGAAATTTCTGAAGCAGATGTGAAAGGCAAGTGGGCGATCTTTTTCTTCTACCCCGCCGACTTCACCTTCGTTTGCCCAACTGAGCTGGGCGACGTGGCAGACCACTACGAAGAACTGCAAAAGATGGGCGTTGAAGTATTCTCCGTGTCTACCGACACGCACTTCACCCACAAAGCATGGCACGACAGCTCCGAGACCATCGGCAAGATCAATTACTTCATGGTTGGCGACCAGAACGGCAGCATCACCAACAACTTTGGTGTGATGCGTGAAGGTCAGGGCCTTGCAGACCGCGCTACCTTCCTGATCGATCCTGATGGAATCATTCAGGCGATGGAAATCACTGCAGAAGGTATTGGCCGTGATGCAGACGACCTGATGCGCAAAGTGAAAGCGGCTCAGTACGTTCGCAACAACCCAGGCGAAGTTTGCCCGGCCAAGTGGAAGGAAGGCGAAGCTACTCTGTCTCCTTCACTGGATCTGGTTGGTAAGATCTAAGCAACCCTTTAACCGGGAAGCGAACAGTTCAGGCCCGTCAAGGGCCTGTAACTAAAAGAAAACCCCGGATCTACCGGGGTTTTCTTTATCTGCGGCTGACGAATTTGATTTAGCTTTCTACTGCATCAACGCCGTATTGCGATCCGCGGGCTTTCAGCCGATAGAATTCTTCAATAACACCCGCCATGGCGTCCGGGCAGTAGGGCCTGAGCCCGCCCAATAAAAGGCGCTTGGACACTTCACCCACAGGTTTGCCATTGGAGTTCAGCCGGTATTCCAGGGTGACATTCCCGCGCTTGCCATTCGCCACCAGGTCGGCATTGTGTAGTTCGAGATCGGGTGATGAAGCGTCGAGGCTTTCCAGGGTCAGGCTCATGCTCTCATACATGACCATGGGGCGGTCGGGGTTGAACATCACACCCTCTGATTCCATCAAAGGTTTGAGCGTATGCGGGAAGTTTTTACCTGAGGCTGACACGTAGCCACGGATGAACTCCTCAACAAATTGTTCATCATGGGTAATCTCGCCACTGCGAGTTATCTCTATGTACACCTTACCGGCCTGATCGCATACCAGGATGGTGTCATCTCCATCCTCCCGAAATTCCAGTGGTATACCGTCGCCCAGCAGGGCGCGGAAATGGAACGTCATATGCCGGGAAAGCCCGAAGCGTGAAACCACGACGGCAAAAAGCAGATCTCCGGGGACACAGAACCGGCGAGCATCGGGATCATGGATCGGGTTGAAATCTCCGGCTATCTCTTTAGCAAACTGGCTGGCCTGAGATGCGGAAATATGTACACGTCCGTCCTGAATTGAATGAAAACGGTCTGGAAACATGTGCTGTTTGTCCTGAGTGCAATGGGTAACGCCAAATCTATCTGACCATGGTACCGAGGTACGGCGTTCATGGGTATGCGCTATTTGTCCATTCGCTTTGGCAGAAAGGTTTTCAGGCGCCTTTTATGCCCTGGCAGGTGCCCATTAATAGTATTCGGCTATCAATCAGTTTGGATCTATTGATTTGAGCATTCGATTGCCAAGCCGTATTGTTTATACATACCCCAAACAAAGATCACTTTGAATGCCGCATTCAAAGGATCAGCTTAAAGATTTCAAAAGGAGAACTCCTATTATGTTGGATGCAAACATCAAGCAGCAACTGAATGCCTACCTGGAAAAGCTGCAGCAGCCGATTGAGCTGGTGGCCGCTTACGATGATGGCCCCAAATCCCAGGAATTGCGGGAACTTCTGGAAGAAATCACGTCCATGTCTGAGAAAATCAGCCTGCGCACAGAAGAGTCGAACGACGTGCGACGTCCGTCTTTTGCCATCAACCGGGTGGGCACCGACGTGGGAGTTCGCTTTGCGGGCATTCCCATGGGCCATGAGTTTACCTCTCTGGTTCTGGCTCTGTTACAGGTTGGTGGCCACCCATCCAAGGCTTCTCAGGATGTGATTGAGCAGGTGCAGCAGTTGGATGGCGAGTTTGAGTTTGAAACCTACTTCTCGCTGTCGTGCCAGAATTGCCCTGATGTAGTTCAGGCGCTGAACCTGATGAGCGTTCTCAACCCGAACATTCGCCACACGTCTATTGACGGTGCCTTGTTTCAGGACGAAGTAGAGAAGCGTGAAGTTATGTCGGTGCCCAGTGTTTACCTGAATGGTGAGCCCTGGGGTCAGGGACGTATGACTCTGGAAGAGATTGCCGCGAAACTGGATACCAAGTCCGATGAAAAAGAGGCCGAGAAGATCAACCAGAAAGACACCTTTGAAGTATTGGTGATCGGTGGTGGCCCAGCGGGTTCGGCGGCAGCCATTTACGCGGCTCGGAAAGGTATTGCGACTGGCATCGCGGCGGAGCGCTTTGGTGGCCAGGTAGCAGACACCATGAGTATCGAAAACCTGATTTCTGTGCCTTACACCGAAGGCCCCAAGCTGGTTGCAGCGATGGAGCAGCACGTTAATGACTACGACGTGGATATCATGAACATGCAGATGGCCGAGAAGTTGATTCCGGCGGCCAAGCGTGGCGAGCCCCACGAGGTTCGTCTGGCCAATGGCGCATCACTCAAGGCCCGCACAGTGGTGCTCTCTACCGGTGCGCGCTGGCGTCAGTTGGGTGTTCCCGGTGAAGACGAGTACCGCAACAAGGGTGTCGCCTACTGCCCGCACTGTGATGGCCCACTGTTTAAAGGCAAGCATGTGGCGGTGATTGGTGGCGGTAACTCCGGCGTGGAAGCCGCTATCGACCTGGCTGGCCTGGTTGGCCATGTAACACTGATCGAGTTTGGCGATGAAATGCGCGCAGACGAAGTGTTGCAGAAGAAGCTGCGCAGCCTGAAGAACGTGGACATCATTACCTCTGGCCAGACTACTGAAGTGGTTGGTGATAATGGCAGGGTAAGCGGCTTGAACTACACAGACCGCAAAACAGGTGAAAATCACCATGTAGCACTTGAAGGTGTGTTCGTTCAGATCGGCTTGGTACCCAACACCGAATGGTTGAAGGGCGACATTGAGCTGAGCCAGCACGGTGAGATCATCATCAACGACCGCAACGAAACCTCAATTCCGGGTGTGTTTGCGGCAGGTGATGCCACCACAGTGCCCTACAAGCAGATTGTGATATCCATGGGCGAAGGCTCAAAAGCAGCACTGAGTGCTTTTGATTTCCTGATCCGCAACTCTGTGGAATAAGAGGGGAGCTATAGCCGGGGTCTATGCCCTGGCTATAGGCTGAACAGCTTGGAAAACGGCATTCGCCTTGGTGGGCGAGTGCCGTTTTGCGTTTCAGTTGCCGGAAATATCCTGCACCAGGCTGCCTTCGATGGCGTCTGGCGCTTTTCCATCGGGAAACAGGTGCCCGTAAGCGGCTTTTATTCCAGACAGAACGAACTCGTGGGGAACATCGTCGAAAACGCCATGATCGTTCACGTATTCCATGTGGGCTTCGCCGGCTTCAGTGTATTCCTGGAAAATCGAGTCGTTAACACCATCAAATTCCAGAGGCTCAACCTTCATCAGCTCGCACAGGCGTTTATCGAAAGCCGGGGTGGCCTTTACCCATTTGCCGTTGAGGTACAGCTCAATAAAACCGTGCATGCGAAAAATATCCGAGCGCAGCCATTCAATGAGTTTTGGGCTTGATAGGTGATTGCGCACATCGGCAAGGCCCAGGCGGCTGGGAATGCCAGCGGATCGCGCAGCGGCTCCGAGCAATACTGCTTTGGGAATGCAGTAGCTTTCAGCTGTTTTCAAAGCATGGCTGGCACTGAAGGTTTCGGGTTCCGGGCGAAAAACGTAAGGGTTGTAGCTTACGCTGTCCCGAACGGCGAGATACAGGGCTTTCGCTTGCTCTACCTTGTCGTCAGGTACGCCTTCCAATTGGGTGGCAATCCAGGCCTTCAGTTCGGGCTGGTTGTAATCGAAATACTCTGTGGGCTGGAGGTAGCGTTCCATTGTTGTTGTCTATCCATTTAGGGGAACAGGCCTCCGATCATCGCTGATTAGCTTGCTACACGCAATAACGATAACCATCACCCTGAGTGCCCAAATGGATCATTCGTGAGCCTTCGATGATGCACTCGTTTCCTGGCTTATTGGCCTCGCCTGAGCTCATACGCACACATGTTGACCGCAGAGGCCAGGTTCAGGGATTCGATCTCGCCATTGCCCGCAATGGTGTAGGGTTTTGCGGCCATCTGTGCCAGGGCTTCCTGCGGTACCCCCCGGGCTTCGTTGCCGAACAGATAGCAGTCGTGCTGGCGGAATGACTCTGCCGTGAGCCCGTCACCGTTCAGGTCGAGGCAGGCGATAGAGCTATAGCGGCTGGACAGGCTTGCCAGCGGTACCTCGGTTTCCAGAGCTGTGTGGAAGATCGCACCCATGCTGGCGCGCACCACTTTCGGGTTGTAGGGGTCGACACTGCCGGGGCTGAGCAGGCAGCGAAACCCGCCAAACCAGGCCAAGGTGCGTAAAATAGTGCCGAGGTTGCCTGGGTCCTGAACTTCATGCAGGTAAATGGCTTGCTCGCTGGCCTCGGTAACGGGCTTATCTTCGTTAGCCGGCATGGGCACGACCGCCAAAATCCCCTGGGGCGTGCGGGTGTCGGCAAGCTGTGCCATCTGGCGGTCGTTAATGAGATGGGTTCTAAACGGGCCAGACCAATGCTCATACGCGTCGGTCACATACAGCTCTGATGCCCTCAGCGCGGGCTGACTGGCGGCAGCCTTTTGCAGTTCAAGTACCAGATGTTCGCCTTCCACCAGATAATGACCCAGCGCCTGACGGTACTTTTTTTGGTGCAGTTTTTTAATGTCGTCCAGCTTCACGATGGGGTTCCCGATATGGCTCCGCCGTTGCTTTCCAGATCGTCCAGCATGGCCAGTGCCAGTGCTTCGGCAACCTTGATGCCGTCCACGCCGGCTGAAAGAATGCCACCAGCATAGCCTGCGCCTTCGCCAGCAGGGTACAGGCCACGGGTGTTCAGGCTCTGCAGGCTGGTGCGATCCCGGGTGATGCGTACCGGTGAGGAAGTGCGGGTTTCTATGCCAGTGAGAACGGCATCTTTTCGGTCAAAGCCCCGGATCTGCCTGCCAAAATTCGGCAGGGCCTCGCGGATGGCTTCGATGGCATAGGGAGGCAGGGAAGGCGCCAGATCGCCCAGTTTGATGCCGGGCTTGTAGGAAGGCTCAACCTCGCCCAGCTCGGTGGACGGTGTGCGTTTGATGAAATCTCCCACCAGCTGGGCGGGGGCGCAGTAATCACTGCCGCCAAGTGTATAGGCCCGGGATTCCAGCGCTTCCTGAAACTCCACACCGGCCAGCGGGCCGCCCGGGAAGTCTTCTTCCGGGTGCACGGCCACTACTATGCCGGCATTGGCGTTCCGCTCATTTCGGGAATACTGGCTCATGCCGTTTGTGACGACTCGCCCGGGTTCCGAGGTTGCTGCCACCACTGTGCCCCCGGGGCACATGCAGAAGCTGTAGACCGCGCGCCCGTTGCTGGCGTGGTACACCAGTTTGTAGTCTGCGGCCCCCAGGGCGGGGTGCCCAGCGTATTTGCCCAGGCGGGCATTATCAATCAGCGATTGCGGATGTTCGATGCGAAAGCCAATGGCAAAGGGTTTGGCTTCAAGAAATACATCTTTCTGCTGGAGCATGCGGAAGGTATCCCGCGCGCTGTGGCCGAGGGCCAGGATCACGTACCGGCTGTCGAGCCGTTCACCGCTGGCCAGTTCCACACCTTCAACGCGGCCATTCTGTATGAGCAGGTCGGTGACTTTGCTTTCAAAGCGGATCTCGCCGCCAAGGCGGATGATTTCCTCACGCATTTTGGCCACTACGCCGGTCAGCCGGAAAGTGCCAATATGGGGCTTGCTCACATAGAGTATTTCTTCCGGTGCACCAGCCCGGATAAACTCATGCATTACCTTGCGGCCGTAGAATTTCGGGTCCTTGATCTGGCTGTAGAGTTTGCCATCTGAGAACAACCCTGCGCCGCCTTCGCCAAACTGCACGTTGGATTCTGGCGACAGGGTTTTATTCCGCCAGAGGGCCCAGGTGTCCTTGGTGCGGCGGCGAACGTCTGGCCCGCGCTCTAGCACAATGGGGCGGAAGCCCATCTGCGCCAGAATCAGGGCGGCAAACAGGCCGCATGGCCCCAGGCCTATCACGATTGGGCGCTCGGTCAGGTCAGAGGGCGCCTGAGCGACTGGATAATAGGCGGTGTCGGGTGCTTGCCGCACGTGCTGGTCTTTGTCGAAGCGGGCCAGAATGGCGTCTTCGTTACGCGCGCTCAAATCAATAATGTAAACGAATTTGATCTCGGTATTCTTCTTGCGTGCGTCGTAGCTGCGCTTGAATACGGTGAAGTCCACCAAATCGGCGTCGCCGATGCCCAGCCGTTCAAGGATGGCGGCCCGCAAGGCACTTTCGGGATGGTCCAATGGCAGTGCCAGTTCGGTAAGGCGGATCATAGTCTGTCCTGCCCGGGTAGGCCGCGGTTGGCGGATCATTTGCCGGGTATAAAGGGATCGGAACGTGTTGCGGTAATTGTACGTGCGCCGGGCCCGGATGTCAGGGTTTTGCCGCCAGCGGGCCAGCCACGTAGAATGGGCGGTCGACTTCCTTTTTTGATGAGTTCTTATGGCACGTTCCAAAAGCAGTGGCCGCTGGCTTGATGAGCACGTAAACGATCCCTTCGTGAAGCAGGCGCAGGTAGACGGCTATCGCTCACGGGCCAGCTACAAGCTTCTTGAAATCAACAAGAAGGACAGGCTGATTCACCCTAACATGGTGGTGATGGATCTGGGCTCTGCACCGGGCGGCTGGTCACAAGTGGCGGCCAATCTGGTGGGCCACAAGGGCAGAGTTTTGGCCTCGGATATTCTGCCGATGGATAACATTGCCGGTGTGGAGTTTGTTCAGGGAGATTTCACCGAAGATTCGGTCTTTGAGGCCATTATGGAAGCGCTCGGCGACAGCCGGGTCGATGTGGTGATTTCCGATATGGCTCCGAACATCAGTGGCGTGACTGTGTCTGATCAGGCCTCTTCCATGTACCTGGTGGAGCTGGCACTGGATATGGCCAGCCAGGTGTTGAAACCCAAAGGCAGCTTTGTGGCCAAGGTGTTTCAGGGCGAAGGCTACGATGAGTATCTGAAAGCGACCCGAGAGGTCTTTGACAAGGTGGTGGTGCGCAAGCCGGATTCTTCCCGCGCCCGTTCCCGGGAAGTGTACGTTGTGGGCAAGGGTTTCAAGGGCTGAGTCTGCCGGTCTATTGGGCAAAAAAAGGGGGCACCTGACGTTTCAGGGCCCCGCAAAAAGGAAACAGTGTTAGCTTACAGGCTTGCGTGAAGCACCCGGCGGCACACATCCGGCGTGACATCACCATGCTCACCAAGCGCTGTCATGCCGTGGCTTTCCAGGCTCTTGATCAGTGGCTCAATGTGCTCTTCGCCAAGGTCGTAGTCGCCAAGGCGGGTTTTAACGCCCAGTGATTCGAAGAAGTCCTGGGTTTTGGCAATCGCAGCTTCGGCTTTCTCTTCAGCGCTTCCCTCACGAATACCCCAAACCCGTTCGCCGTATTGAACCAGCTTGTCGAGCTTGGATGCCTTGCGCTCACGCAGCATGGACGGCAATACAATGGCCAGGGTCTGGGCGTGATCAAGGTTGTGCAGCGCAGTCAGTTCATGGCCCAACATGTGTGTGGCCCAATCCTGGGGTACGCCACTGCCAATCAGGCCATTCAGGGCCAAAGTCGCTGTCCACATCAGGCTGGCTCTCACCTGATAGTTGTCGGGCTCAGCCAGAGCCTGCTCGCCAATCTCAGTCAGTGTCAGCAGCAGGCCTTCAGCAAAACGGTCCTGCACCGGCGCCTGGGCCGGGTAGGTCAGGTATTGCTCGATCACATGAACGAAGGCATCCACCACGCCATTGCCCACCTGGCGCAGGGGCAGGGTGTAGGTTTTTGTGGGATCAAGAATTGAGAACTGCGGGAAAACAAGGTCGCTCTGGAACGGTAGTTTTGCTTTCAGGGAGCGGCGGGTGACAACGCCGCCCTTGTTCATCTCGGAGCCAGTGGCAGGAAGAGTCAGTACCGAACCAAAGGGCAGGGCGCGCTTAATATTGCGGCCACCTTTGAGCAGGATATCCCACTCGTCACCTTCGAAAACAGCGGCTGCCGCGACAAACTTGGTGCCATCGATGACCGACCCACCGCCTACGGCGAGCAGAAAATCTATGTTCTGTTCGCGTACCTGTACAACCGCGTTCATCAAGGTTTCGAAGCTCGGGTTTGGCTCAATGCCGCCAAACTCTGTCACCGTCCGGTCGCCGAGTGCCTTGGTAACTTCATCCAGCGTACCTGTGCGGCGTGCACTTTCGCCACCAAACAGAACGAGTACCTTGGCGTCTTTGGGTACCAGTTTGTCGAGCTCGGCAATTTTACCTTCGCCAAAGGCGATACGGGTTGGGTTGTAAAAGTTGAAGTTATTCACATGGAATCCTTAATGTTGTATCTGTAAATTTTAAAAAAAGCTCGGTGGGCTTGTGTTAAATGGCCCGCCCTTCGAAGCCCTGCATCACGTTCACCACGTTCACGCCAATGGCATCCACGTCGTAACCACCTTCCATAGTGAACACGGTGGGCAGTTTGAGTTGTTCTATACGTTGGCCAAGAGAAAAGTAGTCATTTGATTTCAATTTAAAGAACGAAATCGGATCTTCCTCGAAGGTATCCACACCCAACGCAATAATCAGAGTGCTTGGCTGGAAATCTGCAATGCGCTTGCAGGCGGTTTCCAGCCCCTTGCCCCACTCGCTGTAGGGCGTTCCGGGAGGATAAATAATGTTGAGGTTATAGCCTTCTCCTTCAGCCTCTCCGGTTTCATCCTCAAAGCCCAGAAAGTGTGGGAACACCAAGTCTGGATCGCCATGCAGGCTGACGGTCAGTACGTCGCTGCGGTCATAAAAAATGGCCTGGGTGCCGTTGCCGTGGTGAAAATCAACATCGAGAATGGCAACACGCTCGTAGCCTTGATCGCGAAATGCCTGTGCTGCAATGGCGGCGTTATTGAAAAAGCAGTAGCCACCGAATAGATCTGCGTGGGCATGGTGGCCAGGGGGGCGGCACAGGGCAAAGGCGGCACGTTCGCCGTTTGCTACCAGCTTCTGGGCTGTTAATGCGACATTGGCAGAGGCGCAGGCTGCTTGCCAGGTGCCGTTCGAAATGGAGGTCTCGGCGGCAAAGCTGAAGTAACCCAGGCGCCCGTCTATGTCTTTGGGCATGCGGGGGCGCATACCGCGGCCACACCACACAGCAGGAATGGCTTCCCCTGGTTTGCCCTCAGCCACCCAGTCGGCCCAGCAGCGCTCAAGAAAAGCCACGTAATCTGCTGTGTGCACGCGCTTTACGGGTTCGAGGCCGAAATCCTCAGGCTCGATCACCTCGCCCAGGGTTTGTGATTTCACTCTGGCCAGAATGGTCTCTGCCCGTGATGGCTTTTCGTGGGGCGTAATCAGAATGCCACCGTCCAACTCGGTTTTGACAGAGCGGAGGCTGTGCAGGGGTGAGAAAACAGTCTTCATGGCGCACTACCCAGATTGGTTTATCACTCGACTGTGCCACAGGCGTTGCGGTGGCTCAAACGAACCCCGAGTGTTTGGATTGCATATTTTAGTCTATTGTCAAAGCGTGCCAACATGTAAAAAAGCACCTCACTGACAATCAGATAAAGGACTTTCTATATGGCGAACGACAGTTATCATGAACCGGTTGGCGAACTGACCGATGAAACCCGCGAAATGCATCGCGCAGTCAGCTCCTTGATGGAGGAGTTTGAAGCGGTAGATTGGTACAACCAGCGAGTGGATGCCTGCAAGGACCCTGAGCTGAAAGCGATTCTTGAGCATAACCGCGACGAGGAAAAGGAGCACGCAGCCATGGTGCTTGAGTGGATTCGCAGGAAAGATCCGGTGATGGACAAGCACCTGCGGGAATTTCTGTTTACGGAAGGCCCGATTGGCCACCATGACTGACCGGGCGTAAGCACTTATGTTGTACCCCTTATCTACGCTTGCACTGGCTCCGGTTCTTATCGGGCAGGGAAGCTATGTGCGCAAGGTTACCCCGCGCTTGCCGGAACCCGAGGGTGAGCGTTGCGGTACCTTGGGCTCCGGGCCGGAGCTGCGACTGCTGATTCTTGGTGACTCTGCCGCGGCGGGCGTTGGTGTGAGCCATCAGCAGGATGCACTGGCAGGCCAGTTGGTCAGGGAACTCGCAAGGGATCATTGTGTGAGTTGGAATTTATTGGCAGAAACCGGACGCACGGCAGCCGGTGTTTTTGAGGTACTCAAAGCAGCACCGAAAGCCCAGTACGATGTTGTCCTCGTGTCTGTTGGCGTAAACGATGTGACGGGTCGCACCCGCAACGGGCAGTGGGTGTCGGCATTGAATGAGTTGTCGGACCGGTTGATCAACGACACGGGGGCAGCACTCGTACTGTTCACCGCCATCCCGCCCATGCATCTCTTTCCCGCCTTGCCACAGCCTTTGCGCTGGTACCTGGGCCTGCGGGCCAAACAGTTGAACACATTGATGAAAAGCCTGTGCGATACCGGCTCTTTCGAGAAAGGGCACCTTGAATATCTGTGTGTGTCCTTTCCTCTGGAGCATGGCTATATGGCCTCGGATGGCTTTCATCCCGGCCTGGATGCATACAGGGTTTGGGCTCAGCATTCCGCGGCCAGTATTCGCAAACTGGCCCAAAATCAGTAGTTTTAGACCCCGCTGGCTAACCACCCCGTATACCCGGCTGCGCTATCGTAACTCTCATAGATACCGGAAGAACGACAATGACTTTGAGAGGTCGGATATGAGCGAGCAGCATTTTGATGTGTTGATCATCGGTGCCGGGGTGTCGGGGATCGGTATGGCCTGCCATCTCCAGCGTGAGTGTCCGGGCAAGTCGTTCGCTATTCTGGAGCGGCGTCAGTCAATCGGTGGCACCTGGGATCTGTTCCGCTACCCGGGCATTCGTTCCGATTCTGACATGTTTACCTTTGGCTATAATTTCCGCCCCTGGACTGGCGGAAAAGTGCTGGCAGACGGCGCTTCCATCAAGAACTATGTCAGCGAAACCGCAAAAGAACACAACGTTGAGCCGCATATTCGCTACGGTCTTGCTGTAAAAACCGCAGATTGGTCCAGTGCAGAAAAATGCTGGAAGCTGACTGCGGCGAATGAGGCTACGGGTAAAAGCGAAACCTATACGGCCAGTTTTCTGATTGGTTGCACTGGCTACTACAACTACGATCAGGGCTATAAGCCTGATTTCCCCGGCGAAGCGGATTTCAAAGGCCAGGTTGTCCATCCGCAGCACTGGCCAGAAGGCCTTGATTACACCGGCAAGAAAATTGTGGTGATCGGCAGTGGTGCCACGGCGGTCACACTGGTTCCCACGCTGGCGGAGAAAGCCGGGCATGTAACCATGCTGCAGCGCTCGCCCACGTACCTGATGCCCCTGCCGTCGACGGATAAGGTGACTATAGGCATTCAGAAAGTGCTACCTGCCAAGGCCGCATACCGGCTGACCCGGGCGCGCAATATTACGGTGTCCCGGTTTCTGTACCAGCGTTCCCGCAAGAACCCCAAGCTCATGCGCCGCCTGTTTCTGGGCATTATCAAGCATCAGGTGGGCGACCAAACCGACATGCGCCACTTTACCCCGAGCTACAACCCCTGGGATCAGCGCCTGTGTGTGGTGAAAGACGGTGACCTTTTCCGCGCCTTGAAGACGGGCAAGGCATCCATGGCAACCGATCATATTGAGCGCTTCACAGAAACCGGTATTCGCCTGAAATCCGGTGAACATCTGGATGCAGACATTATTGTTCCCGCCACTGGCCTGGATATTCAGATGCTTGGGGGTATCAAGCCGAAGGTAGACGGCCAGGAAGTCGCTCTGAAAAACAAGGTGGTTTACAAGAATGTGATGGTTGAAGGCGTACCCAATGCGGGCATGATCTTTGGTTACACCAATATCTCCTGGACCCTGAAGGCCGATATTGCCAGTGAATATCTGTGCCGCCTGATCAATCACATGGATCAACGGAGGTTGCGCGTGGCGGTCGCCAGAGATAATGAAAACAGTCTGGGCGAGGATACCGTAATGGGCGCCCTGGATTCCGGTTACGTCAAGCGTGCTGCGGACCGCCTCCCGCGGCAAGGCACGCATGGCCCATGGCGAGCCTCACAGGATTATCAGGCGGATGTAAAAGTGCTGCGGTTTGACCCCATCGAGGATGGCTACATAGAGTTCGATGGCAAGAAAACCCATGCCAGTGAACGAAATCTCCGTGGTTTTTTGCAGCCTTTGCGCTCTGCGCTGTTTGGGGCCTGATTAAAATCGACGGTAATACCCCGTTCACCGGTTCCAATTCCTTATGGCTAATTCTTGTTGCCTCTGTTACTGTGCACGCATCCTGCCTCTAAGGATTCTGCAGTTTCCGGCTTTAAGCCGCGTTGCGAACCTCCATACGACCTGTCAGAGGACGTCACCCCGATTACCGGCGCGTGACTGTAGTCGTCTTTTATTCCATGAATCTTCATGGCATCTGCCCGCATTCGCCGAGAACGGTGTTCGTGGAGGCAGAACAATCAAGAGTTAATCATATATGAGTTTTTCTTCACTCGGTTTGTCCGAGCAGCTTGTCCGTGCAACCGCCGATCAAGGTTACGATACCCCTTCACCCATTCAGCTTCAGGCCATTCCTGCCGTACTTTCAGGTAAGGATGTTATGGCTGCAGCTCAAACGGGCACTGGGAAAACCGCCGGTTTCACACTGCCATTGCTGCAGCGCCTGGCTGAGAAGCCTCGCACGGGCAAAGGTCCCCGTGTACTTATTTTGGCCCCCACACGGGAACTGGCCGCACAGGTTCACGATAGCGTAAACCTTTACAGCAAATATGTTCCTACCAAAGCCGCAGTGGTTTTCGGTGGTGTAAAAATCAACCCGCAGATGATGAAGCTGCGTAAAGGTCTGGATGTACTGGTTGCCACACCTGGCCGCTTGATGGATTTGTATCAGCAGAACGCTGTGAAATTCAACGAAGTGGAAATCCTGGTGCTGGATGAAGCCGACCGTATGTTGGATATGGGCTTTATTCGCGACATCAAAAGGATCCTTGCGCTGTTGCCAGCCAAGCGTCAGAACCTGCTGTTTTCAGCGACCTTCTCTGGTGAAATTCGCGCTCTGGCTCAAGGCCTTCTGAACAACCCGGTTCAGATTGATGTGGCGGTCAGAAACACTACCGCTGAGTCAGTAAAACAGTCGGTTTACACCGTTGACCAGAGCCAGAAAACCGCGCTGCTGAGCAAGCTGGTGCGTGATAACAGCTGGGAGCAGGTGCTGGTGTTTACCCGCACCAAGCACGGTGCAAACCGTTTGACCCAGAAACTGGAAAATGACGGTATTACGGCAGCCGCTATCCATGGCAACAAGTCTCAGGGTGCTCGTACCCGTGCGTTGGCTGATTTTAAAGCAGGGGAAGTGCGTGTGTTGGTAGCAACCGACATCGCAGCCCGAGGTCTGGATATCAAGCAGCTGCCGCAAGTAGTGAACTTTGAGCTGCCCAACGTGCCAGAAGATTATGTTCACCGTATCGGCCGGACAGGTCGTGCGGGTGAAAGTGGGCATGCACTGTCATTGGTAAGTGCGGATGAGCTCAAGATGCTGGTTGGCATCGAGAAGTTGATCAAGAAGCAGTTGCCGCGCAAGGAAGTGGAAGGTTTTGAGCCAAAAAACCACGTAGCTATGAAGCCCAAGGCAAAGGCAGACCCAAGCCGCGCACGCAACCGCAGTGGTGGAAATGGCGCAGGAAATGGCCGGCCCGGTGGTAAGCCCCGCAGCTTTGGTGACCAGCCCGGTGGGCGCAGTGGTGGTCGCAGCCAAGGTGGTCAAGGCCAGCGCGGACGTTCCGGGCAACGCCAAAGCCAGAGCTAAGCCGAAAACTTAAGCGGGTGCTCTATAGCCATACGCTAAACCAGAAACGGAGCCTCGATGGCTCCGTTTTTGGTTTCAGATTACAGAATCCAACATCAGAACTTGTAGGTGAAACCTACCATGTAAACCATGGGGTCGATTTCGACTTCGAACTTGTCGGTCTGGGCGGCATAGTTGCCGCTGGCATCGTAGACCTTAATGGTGGCGTCTGTGTTGATATCTGCCCACCAGACGGCAGCGTTCAATCCGAAGTTCTCGCTCAGCATGTAGTCAATGCCTGCTTCAAAAGCGATGCCGACGCTGTCATCCAGGTTTAGTTTGGTGGTGGCACCGGGCAGGCTGACTGTGCCCGCAACGGCACTGTTGAGAGTGTCAGTGGTCTTTTCTTCAAAGAACGTCGTGTAGTTGATGCCCACGCCAACAAAAGGCTGTAATGCGGAGCTGCTGCTCATTGGATAGTACTGAAGTGTGATTGTTGGTGGCAGATGTTTGGTTTCGGCCAACTTTCCTGCACCTGCCAAGTCTCCGGCACCATTGATATCGTGCTTGAACGGAGTGGCACCCAGTACGCCCAGACCCAGATTGCTCGTAAACATGTAGGTTGCGCGAATTCCGAGTTGCGAGTCGGAATCTACGGAAACACGAGCGTCAGATCCGAAAATCGGTGCGCCACCCACTTTAATGACATCACTGGAATCATCTGGCGCCACATGCACAACACCGGCACGCAGAATGAAATCACCAGCTTCAAAAGCCTGAGCAGCGGGTGCAACGGCCATAATGGCAGCAGCCATAACACTGAGTTTGAACGTACGGGACATAAACATCTCCTGATAACCTGAATCGTTGATGCGTTCAGATTAAAGATCATGGAGATAGGGAACTTGATATAGCGCAATAATTGCGGGCGAGTGATCGGCGTTGCAGTGCCAGATTGACGCAACTCAAGAAAAGGTTCAGGAGTGTAGTTTTGCGGATTGTCAGGCGGAATCTTTTTTGCTGGCAGGTATGCCGTCACCGGAAACAAATACATCTCGCACGGTTATTGGATCACCTTCTGCGTTTTGCACCTGAACGGGTTGTATCGGCTGCCCTGTGGCTTTGTCACGCAGATCCAGGGGTGTTTCGTCGGGTGCCGGATTCCACTTGTCTCCCCACTGACGCAGAGCAATAACAACAGGGAACAGATCCCGGCCTTTCTCGGTCAACCGGTACTCAAAACGGGAGCCGTGCTCACCCACATCCACTTTTTTCAGAACGCCGTTATCCACCAATCGGGCCAGGCGGTCGCACAAGATGTTTTTGGCAATGCCCAGCTCTTGCTGAAAATCCACAAAGCGGCGGGTACCGTACATAGCGTGCAGTACGATAAGCAGGGACCACCAGTCACCCACCTGGTTCAGGGCGCGGGCGACGGAGCAGTTGGAGTCATCAAAACGTTTTCTGGCCATGTGAGGAAGTGTACATAATAAGGTTGCATCTTAAAACCAGATTAAATAAAGTTGCGTTAAGAGACCAAATTAGTAAGGTAGCTACCAAGCAGCCATACCACGCTAATTACTTGTTATCGCCAACATCGAATTTTACGGAGTAGCCACTGATGACTACGAACCTGGGCCCCATGTTTCAACCCTTTGATATCCACAACCTCACGCTGCGCAATCGAGTCGCCATGGCACCGATGACCCGCAACTTTTCGCCCAAAGGCGTGCCCGGTGAGAACGTGGTGGCCTATTACCAGCGCCGTGCGGAGGCGGGTGTTGGCTTGATCATCACTGAAGGCACGACGGTGAATCATGCCGGCGCCAATGGCTACCCTAACGTGCCCCAGTTTCATGGTGATGAAGCACTGGCAGGCTGGAAAAATGTGGTAGATGCGGTGCATGAGGCCGGTGGCGTTATATTCCCGCAACTTTGGCACGTGGGTGCCGTGCGCAAGGAAGGTACAGCTCCAGATCCTTCGGTTCCTGGTTATAGCCCTTCGGGCTTGTTTGCGCCAGGCAAGCCCAATGGCAAGACCATGAGCAAGGGCGATATCGAAGATGTCGTCACAGCCTTTGCTGATGCAGCACATGACGCCAAAGCACTGGGCTTTGATGGTGTAGAGATTCACGGTGCTCATGGATATCTGCTTGACCAGTTCCTGTGGGAAGGCACCAACCAGCGGGATGATGAATACGGCGGCAGCATGGAAAATCGCCTGCGCTTCGTTGTAGAAATAGTAGAAGCGGTTCGCCACCGTGTAGGCCCGGAGTTCCCCATCATGCTGCGTTTCTCGCAGTAGAAACAGCAGGATTACGAAGCAAAACTGGTTAACAGCCCGGAAGAGTTGGAACAGTTCCTGAAGCCGCTGGTTGAAGCCGGTGTGGATATTTTCCACGCATCAACCCGTCGTTTCTGGGAGCCGGAGTTTGAAGGTTCCAACCTTAACCTGGCAGGCTGGACGCAGAAGCTGTCTGGCAAGCCCACCATGTCGGTTGGCAGCGTTGGCCTGACGGAAGATTTCATCAGCGGCACCATGGCCAGCAAGCAAGAGTCGGTAGAGCAGTCGGGTATCGATGAACTGGTAGAGCGCATGAACAACCACGAATTTGAACTGATTGCTGTGGGCCGCGCACTTCTGCAAGACCCTGAATGGCTGACCAAAGTGCAGGAAGGGCGGCTTGGCGAAGTGGACGATTTCGCCCGTAAATCACTCACCAGACTGTACTGAGACTGGACTGAATATTTCCTCTCTGTAACAGCACACCCCCATTGCCTGAGCGTATGATGGGGGTGTTTTTTTATGGGAAGAATTTCACAGGAGAGGCGGCAATGTTTTTAAAGAATAGTCTGTCAGTGTTGATGCTTGCGAGCCTGCTGGCGTTTGCGGGTTGTGCGACGGTGGGGAAGGATTTTTCTACACACAATGTTGACCAGATCACCCAGGGTGAAACCACCCGGGCCGAGATTCAGGAAATGTTTGGTGAACCTTGGCGCACGGGTGTTGAAGACGGAAAGCGCACCTGGACCTACGGTAAATATCGTTGGTCAGCCTTTGGCGATGCGGAAACCACCGATCTGGTCGTACGTTTCAATCCCGACGGCACGGTTTCTTCCTACGTTTACAACACCACTGAGTAAGCGGGTTTATTCCCTCAGCCCGATGACCAGTTTGTCGATGCTGTCTTTGGCATCACCAAACAGCATGCGGGCGTTGTCCTTGAAGAACAGCGGGTTTTCCACCCCGGAATAACCCGTTGCCATACCCCGTTTTAAAATCACCACTTGCCGTGCCTTCCACACCTCCAGCACTGGCATGCCGGCAATCGGGCTGCCAGGGTCTTCTGCTGCGGCAGGGTTTACCGTGTCGTTTGCGCCGATAACCAGCACCACATCTGTTGTCGGAAAATCCCCGTTGATCTCGTCCATCTCCAGCACTATGTCGTAGGGCACATGGGCTTCCGCCAGCAGTACGTTCATGTGGCCGGGGAGTCGACCAGCGACGGGGTGGATACCAAAGCGTACATTTACGCCACGCTCCCGCAGCAGCTTGGTCATGTCGCTGACCCCACTCTGAGCCTGCGCCACCGCCATGCCATAACCCGGGACGATTATGACAGAGTCAGCATTGCGTAATTCCTCGCATACTTCATCTGCACTGGTCTCTATAGCCACTTGGTCGCCAGAGCCAGCTGCTGCTGAGTTGCCGCTGGTTTGGCCAAAACCACCGAGGATCACGCTGATAAACGACCGGTTCATGGCTTTGCACATGATGTAACTGAGTATTGCACCGCTGCTGCCCACCAATGCACCGGTCACGATCAACAGGTCGTTGCCCAGCATGAAACCGATGGAGGCTGCAGCCCAGCCCGAATAACTGTTGAGCATCGACACCACCACCGGCATATCGGCACCGCCAATGGCCATGATCAGGTGAATGCCCAGAACAGACGCAATCACGGTCATCAGTATCAGGGCCAGTATGCCCAGCGCCATGCTATCGGTGCTCAGGAACCAGCAGCCCAGCACCACGGATACGGCGATAGCCGCCAGATTCATCAAGTGCCGGCCGGGCAGGGTGAGGGCTTTGCTGTCGATGCGACCGTCCAGTTTGCCGCAGGCTACCAGCGAGCCGGTGAAGGTAACGGCACCAATAAAGATACCCACAAACACTTCCACCAGTTTGATGGTGTGCTCCGCTCCTGTGCTGTGAATCAGCGGATCGATATAGCCGGTAAAACCCACCAATACCGCCGCAAGGCCCACAAAGCTGTGCAGTAGCGCCACGAGTTGTGGCATTTGGGTCATTTCCACCTTGTTGGCAATGACAATGCCAATGCTGGCACCCACTAACACCGCGATCACAATGGCCACAAGCCCACTGTCACTGACGCTGGCCATGGTGGCGACCAGTGCAATGAGAATACCGGCTACGCCATAAAGGTTACCCCGGCGTGCCGATTCCTGATTGCTCAGGCCACCCAGGCTGAGAATAAACAATACGCTGGCGACCACATAGGCCACACTAACGAGTCCTGTACTCATGGTGGTCGTCTCCTATTTGCGGAACATTTTGAGCATGCGATGGGTAACCCGGAAGCCACCCCCAACGTTGATGCTGGCAATCAGCACCGCCACAAACGCCAGAACTCCGACCACGGCATTCTCTGCCTGAGCCAGGTGCAACATGGCACCAATCACGATAATGCCACTGATGGCGTTGGTGACACTCATCAGAGGTGTGTGCAGGGAAGCGGTGACGTTCCACACCACCTGCCAGCCGATAAAACACGCCAGCACGAACACGGTGAAGTGGCGCAGGAAGCTCTCCGGAGCATAGGCGCCAACGCCATAAAGTGCTGCAAGGGTGACTACCAGCACTGCGCCTTTGCTAATCATGCTGCGGCGCTGGGATTCCTTGTGCGCAGCTGCCTTCTGTTCTGCTGAAGGCTCTTCTGTGCCCGGCGCAGGCTTGGGGCTGGTGGGTGTTTGCGGCTGCGGTGGCGGCCAGGTTACGTCCTTGCCCAGCACCACGGTGAGGCCGCGAATCACGTCGTCCTCCATGTTCACTTTTGGTTGGCCGTCTTTCTCTGGTGTCAGTTCAGTTACCAGATGAAACAGGTTGGTGGCATAGAGATCGCTGGCCACCTTGGCCATGCGGCTGGGAAGATCTGTGTAGCCGATCAGCGTGACGTCGTGGTGCTCGACAATTTTTCCGGGCTCGGTAAGCTCGCAATTACCGCCTCGTTCCGATGCCAGATCCACAATCACGCTGCCGGGCTTCATGGATTTCACCATCTCCGCCGTGATCAGTTTCGGCGCCGGCTTACCGGGAATCAGGGCGGTGGTAATGATGATATCTACCTCTTTGGCTTGTTCTGCGAACAGCGCCATTTCCGCCTTGATAAACTCGTCGCTCATCTGCTTGGCGTAACCGCCTGCGCCACTGCCTTCTTCCTCGCCAAAATCCAGCTGCAGAAATTCGGCGCCCATGCTTTCAATCTGTTCCTTCACTTCCAACCGGGTATCAAAGGCCCGAACAATAGCGCCCAGGCTATTGGCGGCCCCCACTGCTGCAAGCCCGGCCACGCCGGCCCCGATCACCATAACCTTGGCTGGTGGCACTTTGCCTGCTGCCGTTATCTGGCCTGTGAAAAAACGCCCGAAGTGATTGGCGGCTTCCACCACCGCACGATACCCGGCGATGTTCGCCATGGCGCTCAGGGCGTCCATTTTCTGGGCACGGCTTATGCGGGGCAGGCTGTCGATGGCAAAGCTGGTGATGTTCCGGCCAGCCAATTGGTTCAGAAGCTCGGCGTTCTGAGCGGGCCAGATGTAGCTGATGAGAAAGCCGCCTTCCTTCATCAGGTCGGCCTCGTGCTTGCCAAGCGTCGGGTTCAGCATGGGTGCGCGAACTTTCAGAATGATATCTGCCTCGCGCCAAAGGGATTGAGCGTCCGCCGCAATGGAAGCGCCAACAGTCTGATAGGCTTCATCGCGATAGTGGGCGGCTTCGCCTGCACCGGATTCAACCGTAACCTCATAGCCCAGGCTGATGAGTTTGTGTACCGAAGGTGGTGTAGCGGCAACTCGCCGCTCGTCTGTGAATATCTCTTTTGGAATGCCGATCTTCATGATGCAAACGCCCTTTGTTTGAACCGATGAACGGAAGGAGAACTACCTTCATCCTAGTGCAAGCTCAGGACTTTGCCTGCCATACGTTCTGTTGCGTACGGCAGAAATCCGGATAAGGCGCTATGCTTTGCGCTTTTGCACATACCGGAATTTTTTCGATGATTGAGATGTTTTTCAGCACCTATATCAGCAGCACCATTCGCTTTCTGTTTCTGCTGGCGCCTTTCTTTGCGGTGTCCATGTTTATCGCCTTGACCCGTGGGCTCCCAGCTGCTGAAAAAGCCTCGATTATCCGCCGGGCGTGCATTGCAGCATCTATCATGGGTGTCTTGTTGTTCTTCGGCGGCCCGGTTCTGTTCAGCGCCATTGGCATTACTCTGAACTCCTTCCGTATTGGTGCCGGCACACTGCTGTTCCTCACGGCCATTAGCCTGGTCACCAGCGGCACCCGCAACCATGCCACCGGCCTGCCCGAAGAAGAGCGTGATGATGTAGCCGTGGTGCCCCTGGCGGTGCCGATTATGATTGGGCCAGCCACCATTGGTGCCATTCTGGTTTATGGTGCAGAGCTCAAGCATGCGCCGGAAGTTGCCGGAGGCCTGCTGGGATTGCTTTCTGGTTTGCTGATTCTGGGCATATTGCTGCACCTGTCCGGGTATCTGGAAAAAGCCTTGGGTAAAACCGGCCTAAACATTCTCTCCAAAATCAGCGGTCTGGTACTCTCAGCCATGGCTGCTGAAATTGTACTGACAGGCATCACAGGCTTTATCGCCAGTTCGGGTTTAATGGGAGCATAAGGGGGCTCAATGTCCGCTGATACCATAGAACACAACCGCAACCGACAGGATTTCTCCGGTATCGACTCGATCTGGTTGTTTGGTTATGGCTCGTTGATTTACAAAGTGGATTTCCCGTACCTGGAAAAACGCCCCGCCTCTATTCAGGGCTGGGCCCGCCGGTTCTGGCAGGGTTCTCACGATCATCGAGGTACGCCGGAAGCACCGGGCAGGGTGGTGACACTGATTGAGACGCCCGGAGCTACCTGCAAAGGCATGGCGTTCCGGGTATCACCGAAAGTGTTCGAGCATTTGGATGTGCGGGAAAAGAATGGCTACCTGCGTTTCACCACAACCTTGACGTTCGATAACGGCAGTCATGGTGAGGGGCTGGTTTACATTGCCACTGAGGATAACGAAGCTTTCCTTGGCGAGGCGCCGGACGCGGATATAGCTCGTCAGATTGCTTCAGCTGTTGGTCCGAGTGGTCCAAACTCCGAATACCTGCTTAGGCTCGCTGAATCGTTGCGCGCACTGGGTGATGAGTGCACCCATACATTCTCGATTGAAGCTTGCCTGAAAACAAACTCTTAAACCGGGTACGAAGCTCCAAACAAGCAGTAGGGGGAGAAACACCTCCCGAAACTGTGCGGAGCCAGGGATGGCGGAGCCAAGCGTACACGGACGTATTTACAGCGTGTTTCGGGAGGTGTTTCTCCCCCTACTGCGTCAGGCCTCCACCGAAGCGACTCGGGACTCGTCCCGGGTAGCAGGATTAAAGCCTCTGGGAGGTGATTTACGGCGCTGGCTCAGGCCGATCATCACCAGCGGTACAACAACCATCAAGCTGCCCACCAGGAACCACCAGTCCGGTACCTCGTTAAACCAGATCCAGCCGATCGCTACAGCCCAGATCAGTCCTGTGTATTCCGCGCTGGTCACCTGATTGGCATCCACTTGCCGGTAGGCCAGCAAAACGGTGATGTTGTAACCCAGAATAAAAAAAGCCGAACCGACCGCGGTTAGCAGAATCTCCGGGTGCCAGGTGGCACCTTGTTGCCACTCCCATAGTGCAAGTAGCCCAGACACCGGGATAACCAACAGGTAGTTGAGAAACAACTTGTGTACCGTGCTCTGGCCCTTGGGCAACTTGCGCACCATCACCGCGTTGATGGCCAGTGTCAGTGCAGACCCCAGCGCGGCTACCGCCGCCCAATTGAACTCCACGGGGCGCAAGATGACGATGATGCCGGCAAAGCCACTGAATACCGCAAGCACACTCAACGGCGACAGTGATTCCCGGAAAATAACAACCGAAAACACCATCACCAGAATTGGTGCCGCGTAAAACACGGCGTTGGCCGTGGCCAGTGGCAGGTTGCTTAAGGCAACGATCATGCACAGCAGACCCACCAGGTGAACGTGCGCCCTGATGGCGTGTACTTTGATGCCGGAAAACAGGTTGTTCCGGTCGATCTTGCGGGCCAGCGGAAGCAAGAATACAAGGGTGATGAGGCAGCGTAGAAAAGCGAACTGCAGAATTGGTGCGCCTGGCTCCATGAGTTTGATAAACACATCAGATATCAGCGCCATGGCGTTGCCAAGCACAAGCAGAAGAATTGCGCTGTTTACAGTTTTACCTGACATCGTTTTATTACCTGATACACGGGTGATGGATAAAGCGCGCACATGGAAAGTGGCAGTTACAGTCTACTTGCGTTTTAATATCCGATAAAATGATGTTTATTGACGAGGTATTAGATAAATAGATAATGAAGCTGCCACCATTAAGAGCGCTGCCCGTATTTGAGGCTGTAGCCCGCCTCAATAGTTTTTCACTGGCCGCTGAAGAGTTGTCGGTAAGCCAGAGCGCCGTAAGCCATCAAATCAAACAGCTTGAAACCTATCTTGGCGAGCAGCTGTTCTGGCGAGGTGGGCGCACGCTCTCGTTAACCGACGAGGGGCGGCAGTATCTCGATGCCGTCAGTACAGCCTTGCTGCAAATCGAACGGGCCAGTGAAAAACTGCTGGGGCATGAAGAATCCAGGTTGCGGCTTGCGCTCTTCAGTTCCTTTGCCGTTCGTTGGCTGGTGCCGCGGCTGCCAAATTTACAGCGACAACATCCGCAAGTAGAGCTGGCGTTGGAGATGACCAGCCAAAACCCAGTGCTGTCTGATCGGGTGGCAGACTGTTTTATCACGATTAATCGGGGCTCTCCGGCCTACAGCTACGAGCTTTTGTACGTTGAGCAGCTCTTTCCCGTATGCAGCCAGGATTATTGGCAGCGCATTTGTAGGGAGTTGGGTCGGGAAGCGAATGCGGCAGGGCGCGATGAGCCGGCCATGACCACGGCGGAAGTGGCCCGCTTTCCGCTGCTATCCACTCACAGCATTTACGACAAGGCCGCTGGAGACTGGGAAGCCTGGTATCAAACAGTGGATGAGTCCATACCTTCCGGCACGCGCGTTCAGCACTTCAGTCACATGCTGCTGGCGTTGGAGGCGGCGCGCCACCATCAGGGTATCGCTCTGACCAACGATTACATGTTGAGTACCCGCAAGGATTCCGAAGAATTTGTGCGCTTGCCGTGCCACCCGTTGGCGACCGGCGACCGGTTCTATTTTGCCTGGAAAACCAGCCGAAGAAGAGAGCGAAGCATACAGTTGCTGAGAGGTTGGCTGGTGGATGAGGCCATCAGAGGGGGACTCAGGTCACAATGATATGAAATTGACCCTTTGTGTTGGCCTTTCCGGCGCTAGTGCTATCGGAGAATGATCTTGCAGCGGGTATCCTTGCCTCAACAGAAATAAAACTGCGCTTCACGCAGCCGTTGTAAACAGGAACCCAACATGTCATTAAATCGTCGCCAGTTTCTCCAATACGCTGGCGCCCTCGGAGCTTTGGGTGCGCTTGGCAGCCAAGCCGCACTTGCACAAGTTCTCAACCCTCAACGCATGCAACCCTGGCGCAACTGGTCGGGTGTGCAGACCTGCTTGCCAGCAAGCCAGGTATCCCCAAAAACGTTGGATGAGCTGGTTGATGTTATTACCCGCAGCACCGGAACCATCCGCCCGGTTGGGGCAGGGCACTCCTTCAGCCCGCTGGTGCCCACGGACGATACCTTGCTGTCCCTCGGCTATTTTGGCGGCATGTTAAGCCACGATTCGGCAACCCACCAGGCGGAGTTTGGTGCGGGTACCTCCATGGCACTCATGGGCATGGCGCTGAATGAGGTGGGCCAGGGCTTCATCAATATGGCTGATATAGATCACCAAACCCTGGGTGGTGCCGTTGCGACATCTACCCATGGTACCGGCATCAAATACGGCTCTTACTCCAGCTACATCAAAGGGTTGCAGTTGGTCACTGCGAGCGGAGAGGTATTGGATTGCGATGCCACCCGTAACCCGGAAGTGTTCTACGCCGCGCGCGTGTCTATGGGCGCGCTGGGGGTAATCACTAAACTCACCATGCAGAACCGGCCAAGCTATCGTCTGCGGGAAACCATGTGGGTGGCCAAAACAGAAGACTTGCTGGCGGATATCGATAAGCATGTTTCCGAAAACCAGCATTGGGAAATGCTGGTGATTACCCATTCAGCCTATGCCCTGGCGATTGCCCTGAATGAAACCGAAGAGCCGGCTACACCAGCGGTTAACAAGGCAGAAAGCGGCGGCAATGAATTTGTCACACTGCTGGAAAAGCTGGATAAATACGGCAGTGACTTTCCATCAGCCCGCAGGTTCCTGCTGAATAACCTGCGGCACTTTGCCACCTTTGATGAGCGTATTGGAGAGTCCTACGAGATCTATTCCAACGTGCGCTCGGTGCGCTTTAACGAAATGGAATACTCAGTGCCTGCGGAGCATGGCCCGGCCTGCCTGCGCGAGATTCTGCAGCTTATAGAGCGCAATGATTTGCCCACCTGGTTTCCTCTGGAATACCGCTATGTGCAGGCCGATGACGTGCCATTGAGCATGTTCCAGGGGCGCGATAGCTGTGCCATATCTGTGCACCAGCATTACAGCATGGATTATCACAACCTGTTTGCGGCCATAGAGCCGATCTTCTGGAAGTACGACGGCAGACCCCACTGGGGCAAACTGCATACGCTGAATGCCCGCCATCTTGAGAAGCTATATTCTCAGTGGCGTGAGTTTACGGGGGTGCGCGAGAGCCTCGACCCTCAGGGCAGGTTCCTGAATGCCCACTTGCGCTCAATACTGAGTGCTTAAAGGAGACAGTATTGTGAATCGTCGTGGTTTTCTGTTCACAGGCCTGCTGGGAAGTGCGGCCATACTGACTGGTGCTGCCTTGCTGCGTCCTGCTGACAAGGGCAAACCTTACACAGCTTACTTTGAAGCTTTGAACGCGGAGCTGAAGCGCGCCGGGCCCATGCGGCCTGTATTGGTAGTGGATCTGGACCGCCTGGATCACAACATTGATGTGGTTAAAGCCTCCCTGCAGCGCAGCGGCAAGTCGTTGCGCCTGGTTGAAAAGTCGCTGCCGGCGCGTGGTTTGTTGGAGTACATTGCCAACCGTACTGGCACAGACAAGCTGATGTCGTTTCACCAACCCTTCCTGAACCAGACCGCCGACTACTTTCCACAAGCAGATATATTGCTGGGTAAGCCGCTGCCAGCCCGATCCGTTGAGGTGTTCTACCAGCAGCATCAGGGGCAGACTGATCCTACAGCGCGAATCCAGTGGCTGATTGATGCGCCTGAGCGCTTGCAGGAGTACCTGCAAATAGCACAAGCACGGAACAGCAAGTTCCGGATCAACATTGAGCTGGACGTAGGCCTGCACCGCGGCGGTGTGGCCGATATGGATGCCTTGAATGCGTTACTCGGTTTGATTGCCGATAACCCGGAGCATCTCGAGTTCTCGGGGTTTATGGGTTATGACCCGTTTGTGGGCATGGAGTTGCCCTCGGTTCTTGGTTCTCCGGATATGCTGCTAGGCAAGGTGATGACCCGCTATCAGGGCTTTGTTGATTTTACCAAGAACCACTACCCGGCATTATGGAAGGATGGGCTAGCGCTCAATACGGCTGGCAGCCCCAGCTATCGGCTGCATGAAACTGAAACCCTGAGTACAGAACTGGCGGTGGGCTCTGCCATGGTAATGCCCACCCACTTTGATTTGCATTCATTGAGCGATCATATTCCCGCGGCGTTTATTGCCAGCCCGGTGCTGAAATCCACAGGGCTGGTGAATATTCCAGCGCTTGATGGGAAATCCAGAATCTTCTCATGGTGGGATGTTAACCAGCGCGCCAGCTACTTTATGTATGGCGGCAACTGGCTAGCGGACTTTGTTGCGCCAGAGGGCCTTCAGAGCAATAGCCTGTATGGCAGGAGCTCGAACCAGGAGTTGGTGACGGCCTCGCCGGGAGTGGGGCTAGAAGTGAACGACCAGGTATTTTTGCGCCCGCAACAGAGTGAGGCGGTATTGCTGCAGTTTGGCGACATACTGGCGGTGCGCAATGGAAAGATTGTTGATCACTGGCCGGTATACCAGGACGGTTCCCGGGCATAGTCGCTAAGACATAAGGGCAGTGGTCAGCGTTTTCAAATGCTGGCCACGGCCCTTGAGATTACTTGACTCCAGGGCGCTCAACCACTTTTCGCTTGCCCTTGGCGCACCGAGACAGTGCCTTTAGACCTTCTTCATCGAAGGCATCTACCCGTATAACGTCGTACAGGGCGGTCAGAGCTTCCTCAAGCTTTTCACACTCCTCTGCCTTCACCGAGCCTTCGGAACAGGCCCAGTCCACCAGTTTTTTGCGCTCATGGCCCATCAGTAGCGTAATTTCGTCCAGATCATCTTTATCACGATTGCGAATGGCTTCGTGAAGGCGCCCGCGTACATCGGCGGTTTCGTTTGCCAGCTTGTAGGCATTCAGAACCCGACCAAGTGGGTCCTTCGGATCCATTGTGGTGTAAGCGCCGCGGCTGATGCGCTGGCGCAGCGGTGTGTCTTTAACGATGCTGGCAGCCACTTGGGCGCCAAGCTTGTCATCCGGCCCGTTCAGACCGGTCGCACCCAGCGGGAACACCAGCAGGCGCATTGGCCAACGTAGAGCAGGTACCGGGAACTTGGTGATGGCTTCACGCATGGAGTGCTGCAAGTCCTGCAGGCAGGTTTGCAGGCACCATTCCACCAGCGGGCGCTGGTCGGCAGGGTAGCCTTCCTCGTGCCACTGCTTGATTACGGCCGTCGCGTAATACAGCTGCACCAGGCAGTCTGCCATGCGCCCGGAGAGGCGCTGTCGGGCTTTCAGACCACCGCCCACGGAGAGCAGGGTTACATCTGTCATCAGTGCAAACGCCGCCGAGAAGCGGGCAAGCTGGCGGTAATATGAGCGGATGTTTCCTTGCCGTGGCACGGTTTCAAACAACCCGCCGGAGAGGGCAAGAACAAAAGCCCTCAAAGCGTTCCGCGTGGTGTGAGCCAGATGTTTGTAGAAGATGCCGTCGAACTTCTTCGCCGCCTGATCTTCGTCTTCCATGTCAGCCGCTGCAATTTCATCAACAATAAACGGGTGGCAGCGAATCGCACCCTGGCCAAACACCATCAGGCTGCGGGTCAGAATGTTTGCGCCTTCCACAGTAATGCCAATGGGTACAGCGTTATAGGCGCGGGCCATGAAGTTGCGAGGGCCAGTTATTACGCCGCGCCCGGCGACTACGTCCATGGCGTGGTTGATCACTATCCGCATCAGGTCTGTGTTGCGGTATTTCAGCAGGGCAGACGGCACCGCTGGCCGCACGCCTCTGTCCAGCATGCCGGAGGTCAGCAAGCGTGCTGCATCCATCATGTAGGTGTAGCCGGCAATGGGTTCCAGAGCCTCCTGAACACCTTCAAACTGGCTGATGGAGCGACCAAACTGTTCGCGGGTATAAGCGTAGGAACCGGTTGCCAAGCTGGCAACCTTGCCGGCACCGGTGCCCAGCGCGGGCAGGGAAATGGAGCGGCCAATGGACAGGCATTCCAGCAGCATGGTCCAGCCTTTGCCGAGCATATCCTGGCCGCCGATTACCTGATCCATGGGAATAAACACCTCGGTGCCCCACGTCGGCCCATTCATGAAGACGGTATTCATTGGCAGGTGTCGAGCGCCTGCGTGCACGCCTTCGGTTTCCCGCGGCACCAGAACACAGGTCACGCCTATGTCTTCGTTATCGCCCAGCAGATTTTCCGGGTCGTACACCTTGATGGCCAGGCCAATCAGCGTCGCCACCGGTGCCAGAGTGATATAGCGTTTGTTCCAGGTAACTTTCAGGCCCAGAACTTCTTCGCCGTTCCATTGGCCTTTGCAAACAATGCCTTTGTCGGGAATGGCGCCTGCGTCTGAACCTGCAATGGGCGATGTGAGTGCAAAGCAGGGAATCTCTTCGCCACCGGAGAGCCTTGGCAGGTAGTGCTTTTTCTGTTCGTCGGTGCCGTAATGCATAAGCAACTCACCCGGGCCGAGGGAGTTGGGAACCATCACGGTGACCGCAGCGGATACGCTGCGGGTAGAAATCTTCATGACGATTTCAGAGTGGGCCGTGTTGGAGAAGCCCATGCCGCCGTCTTCTTTCGGAATCACCAGGCCGAAAAAGCCGTTCTCACGGATAAACTTCCAGACCTTGTCCGGCAGGTCGTACTCTTCGTGGGTTATCTTCCAGTCATCGAGCATGCCGCAGAGTTTTTCTACCGGGCCATCAAGAAACGCCTGTTCTTCGCTGGATAGGTGTGCGGGCTTTGCATCCAGCAGTTTTGACCATTGCGGCTTGCCGGAAAACAGTTCGCCATCCCAATCCACAGAGCCGGATTTGAGAGCTTCCTCTTCCGTTGAAGATAGTTTGGGAAGGCGGCTGCGAACCCAGCCCAGCAGTGGGCGGCTGAATTTGTCGAGGCGCATTTTGCTGGGGATAACCAGAATCAGGGCAAGCGCAAGAAAAAGACCGCCAAATAGAATGCTGGCAATGTGCCACTCGTCCTGGAACAGGCCAATCAGGGTTGCGATAGACATCACCACAGCGGCTGTAGTGCCGCCAACTCCCACATAGATCAGAATCAGGGCACTGATGAGCAGAAAAAGTACACTCACGGGCAGACCTCCATATCGTGGATCAAATTCGGCGAATTTCAGTTTAACCTTCGGTCAAAGTTTCCCCACATGCAAGGGCACCGTTGCTAATCACAGTATAGACGGTAATGGTTTCAGGCATTCACTATGTCCTCAGATGTACCCCGCGGCAAAGACCAGCCCTAGCACAATGGGCATAACAACCAGACTACCAAGGTTACTTAACAATACGAGAGAGGCCACTTTATGGGGTTCTTGCTGATACTGCTCAGCCACCATGTAGTTGAGCACTGCAGGTGGCAGCGCGGCGAATACCCATAGTGAGGCGATTTGAAGGCCGGGGAGATCCAGCAGTGCAATCATCGGCCAGGCCAGCAATAGCCCACTGACCGGGCAGGCGATGGCGCCCAGCATGCCCAGTTTCCAATCGCTGAAGTCGATATCCAGCATGCGCACCCCGAGGGTAAACAACATCAGCGGAATACAGATTTCCCCGAGCATGTTCATAGAGTGCAATAGCCAACCTGGCAGAGTAACGCCGCCAAGGTTAACCGCCAGCCCGGCGATACTGGCAAATACAATGGGCAGTCTCAGGCGCTGCAAAATGGAGGTGTGCGGGTCGAGCATGTACAGCCCCACAGAAAAATGCAGCAGCATCTCCACAATGAATAGCACGATGGCTGCGGGCAGCGCCGCTTCACCAAAGGCCAGAACCAGCAGCGGAATGCCCATGTTGCCGGAGTTGTTGAACATCATGGGGGGTAAAAAGGTTTTCAGATTCAGGTTGAGCACCCGGGCCAGCGGATACAGAACAATGCCGGAACCGAGCACCACAACCGTTGCGGCGAGGGCCAGCCCGGCATAATCCTGCAGAGGCGCTTGCTGGTCGGCTAGTACCGCAAACACCAGCATGGGCACAAACAGTTCCATGTTCAGGACGTTTAATCCACGAATATCCGGGGTGCGAAACCGGCCGTAAAGGGCACCGCAGCCAGCAATAAGGAATACCGGCAGCAGGGTTGAAAGAATCTGGCCAATCATCAAAAGCTCCAATAGGCGCCGCAGGTTGGTTGCGGTGGTAGTGTTACCCGACCACAATAGCCCGGATACCTGGATTGCTAATCGGTTATGGAGTTTACCAGTGACAAGCCCTTTTGATCAGCCTCTTAATCGCCAAGATACTTGCTCGGTAAAACTCGATGATCGCAAGGCGGTATTTGGTCGTGAGGATGTGATTCCAGTGTGGGTGGCAGACATGGATTTCGCCGCGCCAGAGGCCGTCACTCGCGCGCTTTCAGAGCGCGCTGCGCATCCGGTTTATGGTTATACGCTTTTCCCCGATAGTCTGTACCAGTCAGTGATGGACTGGTTTCGTGAACGGCACGGTTGGGAAATCAAACGCCACTGGATATTAATGGCCCCGGGGGTTGTGCCGTCCTTGCATGCAGCCTGTATGGCGTATGCCGGACCGGGGGGAGGCGTGATTGTTCAGCCGCCAGTGTACCCGCCGTTTTTCAGCTCAGTTCGTTTGAGCGGGCGCGAGATTATTGAAAATCCGTTGGTTTGCGATGAAACCGGTTACTACCGGATGGATCTGGAGCATCTGGAAGCTTGCGCTGCGCGCCCGGATGCCCGCCTGCTGATGCTGTGCTCACCCCATAATCCTGTTGGCCGCATTTGGTCGGAGCAAGAACTGGAAGCTGTTCTGGATATAGCCCGGCGCCATGATCTGGTGGTCATTTCAGATGAAATCCACTGCGACCTTACCTTTGCCGATATGCCCAGGCACCGGATGCTGGCCACACTTGCGCAACCGAACGATAGGCTGATTACGGCTATCGCGCCCAGCAAAAGCTTCAACATACCAGGGCTTGGGCTGTCTGCGCTTATCATTCCGGACAGAGAAAAGCGCAGTGCCATGCAGGCGGTGTTCGATTCCCTGCACCTGCCCCAGTGCAATCCATTCAGCATTGCAGGATTTGAAGCGGGTTACCGTTCTGGTGGGCCTTGGCTGAACGATCTGATGTCATATTTGCAGAAGAACCGGGATTTTGTGGTCGACACGGTGAATGCACGCTTGCCCGGTATAACAACTCGTGCGCCAGAAGGAACCTATCTGGTGTGGCTGGATTGCAGAGGAATGGGGTTGGACGATGCGGCATTGAAGCGGTTTTTCGTGCAGGAAGCCGGAGTGGGGATGAACCCTGGCGTCTCATTTGGTGAACAGGGCAGCGGTTACATGCGGCTCAATATTGGCTGTCCCAGGGCTGTGCTGGCCGACGTGTTGCAGCGCATTGAGTCGGCTTTAGAAGGCGGCCAGCTTTAGCCCTGATTATTACTCTCCTGGCACCTTGGCTTCTGTACCTATGTGGTAGGCGGCAAAGCCGGCCATGACCACCTGATCTACCGCCATGCCAATTATTCGGCCATCACTGTTGGAATGAATGGGGTACTGGGCATTGGTGATCGGGTCGGCGACATAGCCAAGAATCTGACCCTTGGACACTTTCGCGCCCAATTTAACCTTGCTGAACAGAATGCCGCCGTCGTTTGCCCGCACCCACGCAGAGTTGTAATACACGGGTTGTGGGTCGCCCCATACGAACATCCGCGAGATCATGCCCTGCTTTTCCATCAGGCTGGTGAGGCTGTTCACACCTGCCTTGATCTGATGCTCCTGGATACGATGGGATTCGCCAGCTTCCAGGGTTACTGAACGAATGCCCACATCAACCGCAGCAGTGCGAAGCATTCCGGGCGATCCACTGCTGTGCACCACCGCCATGCGGTCAAACCCGCGGGTAAATTCTGCCACCGTGGGGTTGTTCATATCAGCACGAAGCTGCGGCAGATTGGTTCGCTTCAGTGAACCGGTATGTATATCCACCAGCATGTCGCAGTGCCGGATAATATTTTCGAAAAGCGAGTAGGCAATCCGGTCTGCCAGACTGCCATTCGGCCGGCCGGGGAAGTGCCGGTTCAGGTCGCGGCGATCCGGCAGATAGCGGCTACCCTGCTGAAATCCGGGCAGGTTCACAATAGGGATGCCCACCACGCTGCCACTGAGCTTTTCCGGATCAAGGTCGTACATCGTTTGGCGGATAATTTCGATGCCGTTCAGCTCGTCGCCATGGATGGTGCCTGTCAGGCACAGGGTTGGGCCGGTGTTGACACCGTTAACCACCAATACCGGTGTGGGCTGCGACAGGCCGGCAATCTGAATGCCCGACGACCAGGCCAGGCGCGTTGATGTACCCGGTAACACTTCGCTGCCAAGCAGAGCCAGATTTTTTGCGGGCTGTGGACCTTTAATTTCCGGTTCGGGTGCAGTGTCTTCTGGAGCGTCGGCGTCAGCGACGGCTACTGGCTCTTCGGTGCTTGGGCTTTCCTGGATGGCAGGGTCTTTCGGCGGTTCAGGAGTAGGTGCAGGCGCAACTTCCTTCAGATCAATATTGGGCGCTACTTTCTTCGGCTTTGGTGAGCGCTTTGGTTTGGGTGCCTGTGCAGCTTCTTCAGCTTTAGAGAGCGCTTCCGCTGAGGGCATATCGGGCACTTCCCGTCGTGGCTCTGAGCGCTCTACATCCTCAACGTTTTCATCGTCCGCCAATTCTGCCAGCAGAATCTCCTGGATTGCCGGCTTCTGGCTGCTGCTTTTCGGTGGGTCTGCCAGTGAAACAGAAGGCATGGCCAAGATGAGCACGCAAAAAGGCGTTGTCAGAGCGGTCAGCATTTTCAGCCTGTAAAACAGCATGATTCCTCACGGGTCGTTCACGAAGGCCCAAGGATAAAGGTTGGCCGAGGGTCATGAAATGGCAATAACACAGGTTTAATGCCATCTTCATGGTGCAGACATGAACATTGTTGCCAATAATAGTTATGGTACGCAGGGTACATGCGAACCTGATCTATCCAGTTATATCCGACCGAGGGAGTTAACTATATGGACTTTTTGCGAATTATTATTGCCATTCTGTTACCGCCACTGGGTGTGTTTTTGCAGGTGGGTATCGGAAAACACTTCTGGATCAACATACTGCTGACGATTCTTGGCTATATCCCGGGTATCGTGCACGCGGTGTACATTATCGCTAAAAAATAGAAACTGGCAGGCACTTTGCGCGCCTGCCAGTGGGCTGGGCTCAGGTAGTCTTTGTGGCTTGCCAGAGCCCGTCTTCCTGCACAGCGCGGCCATCTGCTTCCAGCTTCAACAAGTGCGCCAGCGCTGAGCGGGCTGCAATGCCATGAATGGCCGTTGGCACATCGCCATAGGCTTTGCTGGTGAGGTCTTTCAGGTTCACCGGTGACAGCTGGTCGAGTGCGCGCGCAATCTTATGCTCCCTGGCCAGCCGGTGAGTGATCAGGTAGTCGATGATCGCTTGCGGTTGCCCCATCACGAATCCGTGGGCAGGGGCAATGAAGCGGATTTTTTCGGCAAACAGGTCGTAGAGCGATTCCAGATAGGCCTTCATGTCGCCGTCCGGAGGGTTTATAACCACCGTTGAGCCCTGCATGATGTGATCCCCTGAAAACAGAAGCTGCTGTTCCTCCAACAAGAAGCACAGGTGGTTGGAGGCGTGCCCTGGTGTGTGCAGAACCTTGAGAATGCCCGCATCGGTTTCGATCAAATCCCCGTGCTCGGGTTGTTGGTCGGGTGCAAATTTATGGTCCTGGCCCGGGCCATCTGGTGCAGATCGGCCGTAAACCCGACAGCCAGTTTTCTCCTTCAGCGCCCGGGTGCCCGGGGAGTGGTCCAGATGGGTATGGGTGACCACCACCGAATCAATTTTGCCTCCAGTGACCTCAAGAATACGTTCTATGTGCCCTGCATGGTTTGGGCCCGGGTCGAGCACGGTAAAGCGGTCGTGGCCCAGAATGTAGGTGTTGGTGCCTGGGCCGGTCATCACGCCGGGGTTAGGTGCTGTAAGGCGAATCACGCCTGCGGCGACTTCAACCGCCTCACCGGGAATAATTTCTGCTTTGGTACTGCCTTCCCCTTCCGGGTCCAGCTTGACGGCCTCCGCGTAAGCCGGCGAATCCGGCTCCAGAAGCACCGGCTTGCCACGGCGAATCGCCGGCCAGGGCTGGCTTGGGGAGGGTTCGGGCGGGTTGGCCCAGGCGTAGCGCATGAGGCTGTCTACAGAATCAAAGTCCCGTAGAACCCTGAGTGTTCCCAGGGTGGGTAGCGTCATCAGGCGCGTGCCGGCACGCTGTTCTTGCAGTGCTAGTTCCGGGCGTATCCATACGTGATCGATGGTTTCCTCGCCATCATGGCTCACGTACTGGTTTTCGGGGGCTTCGGTTACGAAGAACCGGGTATCAAAACGCCGGGGAGGGCCGGGAGGGGTAATCCAGTGGCTCAGGTAAGCCAGTCTATCCAGCGGGATTGTAAGCTGGTGACGCTGGCACAGTTCAGCCAGGGGTAACTCGCCTTTGAATACGGCTTTGCGGTCATCGTGGGCCGGGTGGTCTCCGCCGATGAGCTGCCGGTCGGCATCCATTGCCACCAGTACGCCGGCTTCCTCAAAGCATTCGCGAACAGCCGCCAGCATATAATCCGCGCCGCCTTCACTCAGGCTCATGGTGTGGCTGATTTCCGTGTCTTTCACGCCCGCTGCGTGCAGGCGCCCTTGGGATTCCTGCTCATCTACCGCGCCGCCTGGGAACACATAAAAGCCGGGCAGAAAAACGGCGCTCCAGGTGCGTTGTAGCAGCAACACTTCGATGCCTTCGCGGGTATCTCTTACGAGTGCCAGAGTGGCCGCAGGGCGAATATCCATAGAGTTTCCATTGTTCAAAGCCGTAACCTCCGCTTGCCTTTGCATCCAGCGCGAAAAAGCTGAATTCAGCGCTGAAAGATCAGTACTGACGATAACCGATTTGTGCAATAAGATCATTGAGATGAACGTCGCTGCACAAGAGAGTATCATTCAGTGCCGCACACGACCCTTTGCTATACAGGTACCTGAAGTGGCCCGAATCAAGCTTTCCTTCCCCGACGATGCGTTCTGTTTTGAAACTCTGTTGCAGGTTCGAACAACGGACATAAACGGTGCTAATCACCTGGGTAACGATGCGCTGGTTTCGATGCTCTCGGAAGCGCGAGCCCAGTTTTTGATCAGCTACGGTATTTCAGAAGGTAACAACAGCGGTCAGGGCATTATTGTGACGGACCTGGCGACCATGTATCAGTCGGAATCCTTTTTCCCGGAAATGCTGCGTTTTGAAGTGGGGGTGATGGATTTTAATAAATACGGTGGGGATTTCGTGTTCAGGGTAACCAAGGCCGAGACGGGGCAGGCTGTTGCTTTGGCAAAGTATGGATTTGTGTTTTTTGATTACCTCCAGAAGAAAGTAACCCCTGTGCCAGAAAGCTTCCGCTCACGCTTTGCCTGACGCACTTTCGCGAAGCTGCTTCATACCCGCGCGATAGAAGCTGTAAGCCATAATGCCGGCCAGCAGGTTGCCCACCAGGGCACCGCTCATCAAACCGTAAATGCCGTTGAGCTGGCTGCCCAGCCAAAGCAGGGGCAGGAAGCATAAAAACAGCCGCAGCATTGAAACCAGCAGCGCCCGCACGGCAAGGCCAAGGGCGTTGCAGATGGACACCATCAACATGCACACCCCCAGGCCGCTGTAACTGAGTGGCACCCGCACAAGATAAGCACCAAGAATCTCCTGCACCTGTTGGTCGCTGCTGAACAGTTCCGATACCAAGCCAGAGGCAATGAGCCAGAGCAGGCCAATGGCCAGTTGCCAGCCCACCACAAAGCGCACGGCAATTCGCACCAGTTTGCGAATTTGTTCAATATCCCCGGCACCCAGCAGTCGGCCGATCATGGGGGGCATGGACATGGTGAGTGCGAGTACCACCACAATGGAGAAGAATTCCAGGCGCGTGCCCAGGCCCCAGGCGGCAACCGCGGCCGAACCAAAACCCGCAACCATGGCCGTTGCCAGCATGGCTGAAACGGGCGGCATTAACTGGCTGACCATGGCGGGCGCCATGATGCTGTTGAGTTGTCTGAGGGCGCGCCCCAAGGCGAGTTCACGAAGATCAAATCTGGCCCAGCCGCGCTTCAGCAGTTTTGGATAGATGAACAGGCAGCCGATTCCGAAGGAGGTTACGGTGGCCCAGGCGGCACCGGGCAGTCCCCAGCCGAATACGAAGATATAGAGTGGGTCGAGAGCTATGTTGGCGAGGCTGGTAGCTACCATCATGTAGCCAGGCAGTTTGGTGTCGCCATGGGAGCGGCAAATGCTGTAGCCAAAGTATAAAAAGGCGCCGATCCAGGCGGAGAATAGCCAGGGCACCCAGTAAGTACGCACCATGGGGAGCAGAGTGTTGTCTGCGCCGAGGGCGGTCATGATCGGGGTTTGAAGAAGCCACAAGACAACACAAAGTACGAATACCAGTGCGCTGCCAACCGTTATCACCAACCCACCCAAACGAAACGCCCGGAGTTCGTCGCCCAGACCGAGTGTTCTGGAAATGATGGCGGTAGTAGCAATACCCAACCCTACCTGTAACCCGATGATGAGCTGGTGCATGGGCAGCGTGAAGCCCAGGGCCGCCAGCGGATCCCGGCCAAGCTGGCCGATGAAGGCACTGTCGGCAAGCTGGAAAGTCATCAGTGAGAGCGCGCCAAACAGCATGGGCCAGGTCATGGTGTAAAGCTGTCGGGGTAGGCTTGCGGTATGGATGGTGTTGCTCACAGGGTTGAGGGGTGCTTTGGTGTTTGGCATTGCCATCCATGGCAATGCACAGTCTGAATTAAAGCGCTTTTAGTGCCGCGTCGTAATCTGGCTCGTCGTGGATTTCGCTCACAAGCTGGCTGTGGATAACCTTGTTGTCTTCATCCAGAACGACCACCGCCCGCGCGCAGAGTCCGGCCAGTGGGCCGCCCTGTAGGGCTACGCCGTAATCCTGCTGGAAGCTGTAGTTCCGGAAGGTGGAGAGGGTTTCTACGTTTTTCAGGCCTTCAGCACCGCAAAAGCGTGAAGCAGCGAAGGGCAGGTCGGCTGAGACAACCAGAACCACGGTGTTGTCCAGGGAGCCTGCTTTTTCGTTGAATTTACGGGTAGATGTGGCGCACACGCCTGTGTCGATACTGGGGATGATGTTCAGGATTTTGCGTTTGCCTGCCCAGTTGTCGAGGGTTACTTCTTCGAGGCCGCTGCTGGTGAGTGTGAAGGCGGGTGCTGTGTCGCCGTTCTTTGGAAATTCACCGCTCAGTTCGATGGGGTTGCCGTCAAAAGTGACTGTGCTCATGGAGTGCTCCTTGGGTGATACAGAAGGTGATACGGAAATAGCGAAACAGTAATAGTCTGGAACAACTTACCCTGTTTAGTCCATTTTGGATGAGATTGCATCCCTTTGGTCCGTTTGAAGCTGACTACTGACTGGATGCCGTCTGGGGTTCGAAGCCGGGAGCGGGGTGGCGTTGAACCAGTAGCAGGTAGCTTGCCAGTGCGGCAATGGCACTGATGGCGATGGCGGTTGCCATAACCAGTGAGGTGCCATCGTGCAGAATGCCTACGAGCATGCCCGCAAAGGCCGCGATACCCATTTGTGCAAACCCGAACAGCGCGGAAGCCGAGCCTGCCATGCGGGGGAAGTTGGCCATGGCACCTGCCATGGTTTGCGGCATAACCATTCCGGTGCCCGCCATAAATACGGCCTGGGGCAGGATGACCGCCCACACGCTAAACACGCCGGTCAGCGCCAAAGCCACCATTAAACTACCACCGGCAACGGCAATAATCAGCCCGCGAACCAGAATCTGATCCGGTGCCAAGCGGCTGCCGAGGCGGATTGCGGTGATGTTGCCGGTGACATAGCCGACGACAATACCGGCGAAATACAGGCCGAATTGCTGGGGCGGCACTTTAAGAAAATCGATCAGTACGAATGAGGAGCCGGAAAGAAACGCGAACAGGCCAGAGAATAGCAGTGCGTTAGTCAGGGTATAGCCTAAGAAGCTGATGTCTGTGCCTATGGCACGATAATTCCGCAGCAGGCTGCAGAGCTTCAGGGGCTGGCGGTACTCTGGTCGCATGGGCTCGGGGATGCCGAAGGCCACGACCGCGGCCATGATCAGGGCATAGCCGCCTAATACGACGAAAATAGAGTGCCAGCCGAATCCGGCGACCATGATGCCGCCCAGTGTCGGTGCGACAGCTGGTGCGAGAGCCATGATGCTGGCCAGCAGTGCCATAATTTTTGCGGCTTCGCGGGGGGTGTAAATATCCCGAATGGCTGCACGCCCAAGAACGGGCCCGGCTGATCCGCCCAGCGCCTGTAAAAAGCGGCAAAGAATCAGGGTTTCGATGTTGCTGGCCAGCGCACAGCCAATGCTGGCGAGGGCGAACACTACAAAACCGCCAATCATGATGGGCTTGCGGCCGAATCGGTCAGCCAGTGGGCCACACACCAGTTGTGCTATGGCAAAGCCAACCATGTAGAGGCTCAGGGTTAGCTGTACCTGGCTGGTGCCTGTGCCAAAGTCGCTGCCGATTTGCGGCAATGCCGGCAAATACATGTCGGTGGCAAGCGGCCCGAGAGCTACGGCGGCGGCGAGCAGTATGGTTGTCCATATACTGGTGAGTGCTAGCATCTACTATCCATACTTTAAGGGGGGGCGATTGAGGGGCGAGGCTTCCAAAACACGCTGTGAATACGTCCGTGTACGCTTGGCTACGCCATCCATGGCTCCGCACAGTTTTGGAAGCCTCGCCCCTCAATCGCTGTCAACTTTGGAGGGGATTCTAGGGGGTGCCTTGCGAAAAAATAACAGGGGCGCTGCTCATAGAATATATGAGCAAAACAGATGGGTTACTCGTTGAGGCCATTCATGGTGGCGGCGACAGCGTTCACCTGGTTTCTCAACCAGCGGTGCGCCGGGTCGTTCTGGTTGCGGCGGTGCCAGACCATCAGCAGGGTAAATGGCTTGAAATTGAAGGGTAAAGGCACCCAGGAAAAATCCCGGAGTAAGTGTTTGCTCGTGCGCTCAGGTGCGGTAACCAGCATGTCTGTGCCCCGGAGGAATTCTGGTAGGCCGGAGAAGTTGGAGACGGTAATGACGTTACGGCGGGTTAGGCCGCGCGCAGATAACCCGGCTTCCAGGGCGGGTTTTTCGCCAGTGCCGAACACCAAAGCGATGTGGTCGGCTTTCAGGTAATCGGTAACCGTCTCTGGTGCTTCGCGCTGGCTTGGATCGTAAAAAACCACCATGCGGTCGCCCATCAGCCCTCTTTGCATAATGTCGGTGGCTTCCGGGGCGTGGGGGGAGACGATCAGGTCGCAGATGTTCTTGCGCAGTATGTCTGCGGTGGGAATGCCGGAGGCAATGACCTGCAGCGTAACGCCAGGTGCTTGTACGCGCAGGCGCCGCATCAGTTGCGGAAGAAGCAAATCCCGCTCGTAATCGTTGGCTGCAATGGTGAACGAGATTTCGGTGGTTTCTGGCGTGAAGGGTGGGCCGGAGGCCAGAGAATGCAGGTCATCCAGGATCTGGCGAATGTGGGAGCCGGCCTGCACTGCGTAGCGCGTGGGTGTGATGCCGCGCCCGGATTTGACGAACAGGGGGTCGCCGAGGGCTTTACGCAGGCGGTCGAGCGTGTGGCTTACGGCGGATTGGCTGACGCCAAGCTTGATGGCTGCGCGGGAAACACTGCCTTCGTCAAGGACAGCAACAAAGGTGTGGAGAGCGCGGATATCAAGGTTGAATGTATCAATAAGGTTCATGGGTAGCAGTGTAATCCACAACTGCCGATCCCGGAACCGGGCAGGCCATCAATCTGAACGCTGGGCCAGCCACTGTGCGATTTCCAGCCAGCTTTCCCGGGGCGCTTTGCTGCCGGCCAGAATGCCCATGTGCCCACCCGGGGCAATTCGGAATGTTTTGTCCGCAGAGCTGACATGATCCATCAGGGTCTTGGCCGCATCCGGCGTTACCATGGTGTCTTCGCTGCCTGCTACAGCAAAAAGGTTGGCGTTAATGTTGGCCAACTGGGCTTCATCGTCACCAATTTGCACTGTGCCTCGGGACAGTTGGTTGTCTATCCAGATGCGAACCACCGTGTCCTGAACAACACCGCCGGGGTAAGCAACCATGCGGTCAAGAAAGGCAGAGGTTGTGGCATGGCTGCTCACAAACTCCCGGTCGCCCAAGCGGATAAGTAGCTCCCAGTAACCCATGAAACTGCCAACTGGATTGGTCAGCTTGAAGCCAATGGTGTTGGCCCAGCCCGGGCTGTGAAACCAGTGTGGTCGGAGATCGTGAATCTGAAGCCCGGTGCGCCTGTAAATGGCTCCGGCAACGTCAGCCATGCGCTGGTTCAACAAACCCAGAATGCCAGACGCGTGGCTGTCGATGGGTGAGCCCAGAATAATGGCATTGCGGATGTGTTGGTCCTTGCTCAAGGCCGAATAAAACAGGGTAAACATGCCGCCCATGCTCCAACCGTGGAGCGATAATTCCTGCTGGCCACTGTGCTGGCGAACCCGTTCAAGAGAGGCGGGCAGGAGTTCAGCCACATAGGTATGCAGGTTGTAATGACTGTGTGCCCGCGTCGGTATGCCCCAGTCTATGAGATACACTTCAAAGCCTTTCGCCCGCAAAAATCTCACAAGGCTGCGTTGGGGGAAAAGGTCGTAGATCAGCATGTTTACGGCCAGCGGTGGAACAATCACCACCGGTGTTTTATGCCGGTTTGGCTCAACGGGAATGGCTATTCCATCCAGGTCGATGAAGTCTTCTTCCAGTGGCGCGTAATAGCGCAAGCTGACCAAACCATCGGTATGAAGAGTTTCAAAAGGCGTTTGCCCCGCTTGCACCAGACTGGCCGCACGGAATACACGGTCAAAGGCATTGCCGGCATAACGTGATGTTTGCCGTGCCAGCCCGGCAGCTTTTTTGGTTGCGGCGTTGATAATATTGGGCATCGGGAAGATCCGTGATAAAAGATGTGAGGCTAATGCCAAACCCTTGGCAGCGCCATGGCAATACTGTCACTTTTGGTTGGCAGAGAGGTCACAATCAGCCACTGCCCATAGCCGGTGCTGATTGGTATGATTGCTAACCACTGGCTAAACAATCACAACAGGAACCGTATGCTCAGTTTCCTACCTGCTCCCGTTATCGGCGTGCTCAACTCCATTTTGCTGGCAATCAACACACTGTTCTGGTGTGTGTTGCTCTATATCCCAGCCCTGCTGAAACTCATTATCCCACATAAGGGTTTCCGGGTTTTTTGTACCAAGATCATAATCTGGATTTCAGAGTCCTGGGTGGCCTGTAACACAGGCTGGATGAAGCTTACCCACAGCACGAAGTGGCACGTCACTGGTGCGGAAAACCTGCGGCGCGAAAGCTGGTACCTGGTACTCAGCAACCACCAAAGCTGGGTGGATATTTTTGCCATGCAGCGGGTGTTCAACCGCCGCGCACCCTTTTTGAAGTTCTTTTTGAAGCAACAGCTGATTTGGGTGCCGGTTATCGGGCTTGCCTGGTGGGGCTTGGATTTCCCGTTCATGAAGCGATACACCCGGGAATATCTGATCAAACATCCAGAGAAGCGTGGGGAAGATCTTAAGGCCACTCGCCGTGCCTGTGAGAAGTTTCGTTATACGCCAGTGAGCGTGATGAACTTTGTGGAAGGCACCCGGTTTACGCCGGCAAAGCACGCGAAGCAAAAATCACGCTACAAGCACCTGCTTACTCCAAAAGCGGGCGGTGCTGCCTTCGTGCTGGACACTATGGGCGATTCAATACAGACGCTGGTTGATGTCACCATTGCCTATCCCGGCGGTGCCCCGTCGTTCTGGGACTTTATTTGTGGCCGGGTGAAGGAAGTGAAAATGGAGATTCATACGGTGACGATTCCCGAACACCTGAAAGGTCGGGATTATGCGACCGATGCAGAACACCGGCGCAACGTGAAGAACTGGCTGGGCGAGCAGTGGCAGGCCAAGGATGCCCGCCTTGAGGAAATGCTCACCCGCTAGCACTTACGAGCGACGTCAGCTTTTGCTGTCGTCGCTCGCCTTCACGGTATCCTGCTCACTTTCCTTTGCATTGGCCTTTGTCACTTCAACCGCTTCTACCAATTTGAAGTTGATCTGCCGCCGCTCCTCTTCCACTCCGGAAAAAGTCACTTTCACAGCTTGATCCAGCTGGAATATGCGCCCGTTCTTGTTGTGAATCAGGCGCAGTGTTACCGGATCAAAGCTATATTTTCCGTTAAGATCCTTGCAGCTTACAAAGCCTTCCAGCCCGTTGGATTCCAGGCGCACAAAAAAGCCTGCAGGAATGGTTCGGCTGATCACGCCGTCCAGAGGGTCTTCGCCCAGCGTTTTGGCAAAATCGCTCTTGAGCCAGGTTTCCAGATTGTTGGCGGCTTGTCTTGCTTTGAACTGAGTGGTCTGGAGTGTCAGGAGTTCGTCGCTGCCCAAGGCTTTCATTGGGGTGCCCCAAAGCGCCGCTTTAATCATCCGGTGAACATACAGGTCAGAATACTTGCGCAGTGGAGAGGTAAACGTAGTGTAGGCGTTTAGCCCCATGCCCTGGTGGGGTGCTACAGTAAACGTCATCTCTGCCCGGGCCAACTGGCGCGAGAGGATGGATTTCACTGGCACTTCTGCCTCCAGAGTGGATGTTTCCTTCATCAGTGCTTTGAAGCCTTCCGGTGTGGTGGCATCTATATCCGCCAGGTGCGGCGCATAACCTTCAAGCAATGCTCGAACGTTGTCGGCGCGGTCATCCCTGAGCCCCGGATGCTGGATAAACAGGCCAGATGCCTGCTTGGACAGAAAATCCGCAGCGCAGCGGTTAGCCGCAACCATGCACTCTTCAACCAAGCGGTGCGCTTCATTCTGGACCGACGGTTCGATGCTTCGAATACGCCGGTTTTCATCCAGCCTTAGCCGGAATTCCGGGCGGTCGCCGCTTAGCAAAGCGTGCTCACTGCGCCATTTGCGTAATGCGGTGGCGGCCTGGTGGAGCTGGTCCAGGCTGTTGCACACAGAATCCGGCAGCGCCTTGATGTCTTCGTCTTCGCGGCCTTCAATCAGGTTGGAGACCAGATCGTAACTGAGTTTGCCCTTGGAGCTGATGACCGCCTGGTGAAAGCTGTAATCACCCAGACTGCCATCGTTATTGACCTGCAGATCACACACCAGGGCCAATCGCTTCACATCAGGCATCAACGAGCATAAACGAGTGCTGATGGTGTCTGGAAGCATGGGCAGGGGGTCGCCGGGGAAATAAATGGCGGTGGCGCGCTTGAAGGCTTCAAGCTCGGCGGCGCTCTTGTGGTCAATAACCGCAGCCGGGTCGGCAATGGCAATGGACAAGGCCCATCCAGTCACATTGGGCTCGGCCAGCAGAGCGTCGTCCATGTCTTGAGTGGCGGGACTATCGATGGTTACATAGGCCCGGTCTGTGCGGTCTTCCCGATCGTCGCAGAGGGCTTCGATGGTGGCCTCGTTCAGGTTTTCTGCCTGTTCAACAACCGGGGCTGGCCAGGTGTCTGAAAGATCGAAGGTTGCCAGAGTCAGGGCGCGTTCTATGCCCGGCTCGCCGGCTTTGCCAATGACTCGCAGAACCTTTGCCTGACCCTTGCCATCTTTGATTGGGTGCTTGTGCATGCAGCAGTACAGGTAATCATCAGGCTGCGCGTTCATGCGCTCTTTGGGCGGAATAAAAATCCAGCGGTTGATGCCCGGGGTTTCCGGAACCACAAAATGCCCTTTGCCCTTTACCAGATAACGCCCAACAAACGTGCTGAGCCGGCTTTCAATAAGCTCGTCCACAACACCCTGGGTCTTGCCCTTTTCCACTTCCTGTTCGGTAACACTAACCCGGTCACCCGGGAGCACTTTTTGCATTTCTTCCGGTGGCAGGAATACATCCCGCCCTTCATCCAGTGCGACGAATCCGAAGCGGCCGTTGGTGGCTTTAACAGTTCCGGGGAAAACAACTTTGCTTTCCTCAATGTCAGACTTTAGCTGGCGCAACTGGCTGAGAGCGTCGGCGTTGAGCATGGGTTAACCTGGCTTAAAAAATGAATGATGGGGCGGAGTATAACGGTTATGGCGATGCGAGTCAGACCCGTTACGCTGGGTTAATTTCAGTATTTTCCCGAGTATTGATGCAAATGCGGTTGCGTCCTTCTTTCTTGGCGCGGTACAGAGCCTGGTCTGCATTTCGCAGAATCTTGTTGATGTTGTCCCCGGGTTTGGAGAAATACCCGCCCGCGCTGATAGTGACGGGTGTGCCGGTCTTACGGCTCTCAACCTCGACACGTTCACGAATGCGTTTAGCAATGTGTTCCAGAGTTGGCGGATCGCAGGGAGAAAGCAGGATGACGAACTCGTCACCGCCCCAGCGCCCCGGGTGGTCGTAGGGGCGAAGGCTGGCTTTCAGCCACAGCGCCACGCGGCATAGGATTTCGTCACCCGCCTGATGGCCAAGCTGATCATTTATGGCTTTGAAGTGATCTATGTCGAGCCAGATCAAGCCAAAGCCGTTGCCCGAACGGGCCGAGCGTTGAATTTCATCATCCATGACTTCGTCTATTCCGCGGCGGTTTTTCAGGCCCGTAAGAGGGTCAATCCGGGCGAGTTGATTCAACTCGTCGGTACGCTGGGCAACCTTGTTCTCCAGTTCCCTCGTGGAGTCACGCAAGCTTTCGGTCATTTTTTCGAAGTGGTCCACGAGACGGCCAATCTCGTTATCCGGCTTGTCCAGGCGGGGCAGTATAAAACTGCCGCCGCGAACTTTTTCCACCGCCTTTTCGAGCCCCACGATGGGCTTTACGATGCGGGACTGGATAATGAGGTGGAAGACAATCAGCGTAATCAGAAGGCTGGCGATAAATACGGCCACCAGAGGCCACAGATAGCTTTTGGGTAATAGTGTATTCAGATCCAGCAGGGTGATTTCGAACCAGCCAATTGCAGGTAAAAAGGCCACTCCGGCAAGGTGTTGGCGACCCTCTACGGTGACAAATCCACTTTCGACGTGACCCGCCTTGCCCGAGTTCTTCTTGAGTAACTGCAGCATGCCAAGAATTTTCTGTTTGTCCTCGGGGGCTTCAAACAGCAGGTCGACGGTATTTTTCTGGCCTTCGGGTTTTATGACGCTGGCAAAATCAATGTAGTTACGATCCCGATACAGCTGTATGGCGCCGTTGTAGTCGACAAACAGGGTGGTGATGCCTTCCTGATTGATATCGACGATATCCTGCAGAAACGTGTCGAGATTCATACCTGTGCCAACCATGCCGACGATCTGCTTGTCAGTGTCGCGCATCAGTACGTCAATCCAGAGCTTGGTAACGCCCAGCTCGGTATCGGGATTAACGTTTAGATGGAAGTCTCTCCCTTCGTCTATCAGCTGGTAAAACCAGGCGTCATTGGGCTCTTCGGGGCTAAGGACATAGCGGAACTGCTTGCCGGCATACTCATTTTTTTCGTTATTGAAGTAGTAGTGGCCACTTTGTCTGAGTGCAACAAAATAGCTGTTGTCCCGGAAGTTACTACGAAAACTCTCCATTTCGTGGATGGCATTCGCTTTCAGGGCCTTGTTCTCCGGCTCCGCTGCCCAGTTTATCAGTGCGGTGGAGTTGGCCATCTGCCGGGCCAGGCCAATTTCGCGCTCCAGCGACTGCAACAGACGGGCGCTGTCATAGCGCACCTGTATTTCGGCCACCTGTCGCCCCCAGCGCTCAATGAGATCAGCGGAGAGTTCCCGGTAGGCTAACCAGGAAGCGCATGCAGCAATAATGATCAGGCCGGCAGCGATGCTGAGGAACCGGGTTTTAAGGCGCAAGCAATTCCGTCTCCGTTGAAGGGGGGATCGGAAATAATCATAGTGCACTGGCTGGCAAGATTGTAGGAAATATTACGAGGTTAGGCGTAAGGAAGTCACGGGAACTGGCAGCAGGCCCGTATCGGTGCCTGTACGACACCGATACGGTTTACCTGGCGCTTAGGGGGCGTTGCGTTGCTTCAGCGCCCGGCAGAAGGCTAGTTGTGCTCGGCAAACACTTTGGTCTGGCCCTTATCGTTAAACATCAGCACCTGATAGTGATCTTTGCGGTCGCCCATTTCCATACCCGGTGAACCGGCTGGCATGCCGGGAACGGCCAAGCCTCTGGCTTTCGGAGCGTCGGCGATCAGCTGGTGAACATCGGCGGCGGGCACGTGGCCTTCGATTACATAGTCACCCACAAAAGCCGTGTGGCAACTGGCCAGATTGCGGCTGATTCCGGCTTCGAATTTGATGCGGTTCATGTCGTGGGTATCTGTGGTTTCCACGTCAAAGCCATTGTTTTTCATGTGGTCAACCCAGGCGGTGCAGCAGCCGCAGGTGGGTGATTTGTAAACATGGATGCTCTGCGCGGCGCCGGCGGCTAATACAGGTGTGCTGAAGCCAAGTGTGGCGGTCAGGGCCATTCCGAGAATCTGCTTTTTCATGGTGTCTCTCTCTTTAATGTGGTGTTCAGTGATGGCTGTGATCTTCTGCGGGTGCGTCGGTACTGGATGACGAAAGCCAGAACCACCAAACGATGGCGGCTATCAGAACAAGCCCTCCGGCATTGACCAATATAGTTTCCATCAGTTCCGCTCCTCTTTCTGTTGCTGGCTCTGTTCTCGCGTTTGAGCTGGCGTGTGACTGGTTTTGAACAGGCGCAGCCGGTTGGCGTTGGTGACAACGGTTACCGACGACAGCGACATGGCAGCTCCCGCCAGAATCGGGCTCATTAAAATGCCCCAGACCGGGTACAGCAGTCCTGCCGCTACGGGAATGCCCAATACGTTATAAATAAAGGCACCGAAAAGGTTCTGGTGGATGTTGCTTACGGTGGCCCGGGAGACCTCAATGGCATCCGGAACCCCATGCAGTGAACCCCGCATGAGGGTAATGGCGGCGCTTTCAATGGCCACATCTGTGCCTGTGCCTATGGCGAAGCCCACATCGGAAGCGGCCAGTGCTGGCGCATCGTTGATGCCATCGCCCACCATGGCCACGGTATAGCCCTTGGCGCGCATTTCGTTCACCACATCAGCTTTGTCTTCCGGCAGAACTTCCGCGCGGTATTCATCAATGCCGGTTTTTGCGGAAATGGCCTTGGCAGTGGCATCGATATCGCCGGTAACCATCATGACTTTGATTCCTGCATCATGCATGCGCTGGATGGCAGCCTCCGAATCGGCCTTGATAGCATCGGCAACGCCCATCACGCCCACTAATTCGGTGCCCCTTGCGAGGAACAGCGGCGTGCCAGCCTGTTCGGTGATGGCTTTCTCGGCATCGGCCAGCCCGTCAAGCGCAATGCCCTCGGATTCCAGCCAACGACGGTTGCCCAGACGAATCGCATCACCCTCAAAGTCGCCGACGACGCCCTTGCCGTTCAGCGCTTCAAACCCGGTGACGTTCAGAGGCTGCGCGTTCTGTTCTTTTGCTTTATTCACAATAGCTTCTGCGAGTGGGTGCTCGGAATGCATCTCCAGGCCTGAGGCCAAGGCCAACAGTTGGGCTTCATCACCGTTCACCGCGTGTACGCTGGTCACAGCAGGGTGGCCTTCGGTAATGGTGCCGGTTTTATCAAGAATCACCAGGTCGATTTTCCCCGCAGTTTGAAGGGCATCGCCCTGGCGAATCAGGGCGCCGTATTCTGCTGCTTTACCAACGCCTACCATTACCGACATTGGCGTGGCCAAGCCAAGCGCACAGGGGCAGGCAATGATCAGAACGGTCGTAGCCGCGATGATCATGTGCACTACCGCGGGCTCAGGCCCGACGTTGTACCAAACCAGCGCTGCAGCCACGGCAATGAGCATCACACTGGGCACAAACACCGACGATATCTTGTCTGCCAGCCGCCCAATGGCGGGCTTCGAGCCCTGGGCCTTCTTCACCAGATGAATAATCTGGGCCAAAGCGGTTTCGCTACCCACATGGGTGGCTTCATAAACGATGGCGCCATGGGTGTTCAGCGTACCGGCGGATACCTCGTCACCCTCCGCTTTAGTCACCGGCATGGGCTCGCCGGTGAGCATGCTTTCGTCAATGCGGGTGCTGCCTTCACTAACACGGCCGTCCACCGGCAGGTTCTCACCGGGGCGAACACGAATATGGTCGCCCTTTTGCACATCCTCTACCGGGATATCTTGCTCCTGCCCATCCCGGATAACCCGCGCCGTCTTTGCTCGTAAATCCAGCAACCGGCGAACCGCCTCGGAGGTCTTGCCCTTGGCCCGCAACTCAAGCGCCTGGCCCAGATTGATCAAACCAATAATCATGGCGGAGGCTTCAAAATACACATGCCGCGCCATTTCCGGTAAAGCTTCGGGAATACTGACAACCGTGATGGAATACAGCCATGCGGTACCTGTGCCCAGCGCAATCAGCGTATCCATATTGGCATTATGGTGCCGAAACGCCTTCCAGGCCCCGGTAAAAAAGTGCCCGCCAGTACCAGCCATAACCAATAAAGTTAAAACACCCAGGCCAAACCAAACGCCCTGGTTTGCGTCGGTTATATTCATCGAGCCAAAGGTCATGCCATACACCATCATGGCAACACCCAGGCCCAGACTGACCGCCATTTTTATCAGCAGGGTTTTGTACTGCTTCTTGTCCTCTTCCTGCTTTTGATCGTCTGCAGCATCGGCATCTTCAATCACGCTGGCGCCGTAACCGGAGCTTTCCACCGCCTTGATCAGAGCCTGCGAGTCAGACACACCGGTTGCGGTAGCGGTATTGTCCGCCAGGTTCATATGGGCATGGGTAACGCCGGGCACCGACTTCAGCGCCTTCTCAATGGTATTCACACAGGAAGCACAGGTGGCGCCGGTTACCGCCAGCAGCACTTGATCGTCACCTTGCGCAGGCGCTGCCGGTTTTTCAGGCTTGCTCTCTGGCGCTTTGGCCTGCTTTCCGGCGTTTGGATCAGGCTCTGGGTCCTGCTTTTTTGCTTTGGACGCGCAACAGATGGCGGGTTTTTCAGCTGCGCCCACGAGCTCTGCCGGGAAACCCGCTTCCGACACAATACTGGCAGCTTCGGTGGAATCAATGCCTTCCGGCAAGGCGACCGTTTGATCTTCCAGATTAACCTCAACCAGGCTCGCATCACCGATCAACGGCTCCAGGGCATTGCGAATCTTCTTCACGCAGCCCTGACAGGTGGCGCCAGAAATGCTCAGAGTGGTCTTTAGCTCAGGTGCTTCACTCATAACGATCTACTCCTCAACATGCTTTGCGGGAGCGTTGTCATCCCAATGTTCAATCAAGCGGCAGATAGTTTGACCATCCGGTGTGCCGTCCGGCATATCCTGCCAGGCGCCCAGCGCTGTTTTCATCCGTTTGCGTAGCTGCTGCAACTCCTTAATCTCACGCTCAACATCTGCCAACCTCTGCTGAAACACATCCCGAACCATAGGGCAGGGCGAGTGATGGTCATCCGCTTGATCGAGAATCTGCCGAACCTCGACCAGCGAAAACCCCAGCTGCCGCGCCTTGCGGGCAAAACGCAGCCGCCGAAGGTCCTCGGCATCGTAATGCTGATAATTGTTATCCGGGTTCCGGGTGGGTTTAAGCAGCCCCTCGCGGGTGTAAAAACGAACCGTGTCCGGATTAACTCCCGCAGCGTTAGCAAGTTCTTTAACTTTCATAGGCAGCAGCCCCACCAAATGATTAAGAGCGTGGGTGTGGAAGGTGTGTCCGAAAATGCTCGGAGCCATGGATGGCGCAGAGCAAGCGTACAGGGACGTATTCACAGCGGTTTTCGGACACACCTTCCACACTCATGCGGCCTACTGAGATGCTTGATAGTAAAGCCGAGAGTGTTGGAAGCTTAAGGATAGCCTAAAACCTATGACCTACTCACAGGTCAATGGTTTTCAGGAAGAGGGGCTTTTCGCCCGAAGGAAGGTACCGCAGCTTTTGCACTGATCAGGCGCCATTAACTTGGCCTGCCAGCCAATCTTTACGCCACAAGCCGGGCAAGCCAGGCGCAACTGCAAAATAATAATGGGAGTAACCAAAGCCACAAGCAAAAGCCCCAAAGGCCCCCACTCATCACCACTGGAAAGCCCAAGCTGACTGCTGAACACCAGCACAATCACCAACGCCAAAAACGCGAAAATGAAATAATTCCGATTCCAGCGCTCCCAGCGCCGAAGTTTCGCATCCTGTTCCGGTGTCAGATACCCCGTGGTCATAAAACCCTACCTGGACAATTCAAATTTCAAGCCCCCGCTCAGTCGCCGCAAACTTGTCTAGCGTGCCACCGACTAAAGCCTGCTCCAGTTCAGCAGCTGGAACCGGGCGACTGATTAAATACCCCTGAGCCATATTACAACCCTGGCCCTTGAGAAGATCCAACTGTGCCTGGGTCTCCACGCCCTCGGCAACTACCCGTAACCCAAGGTTATGGGCAAGATTGATCACAGCCCGGGTGATTACAGCATCATCATGGCGTTCGGTCACCTCCGTAATGAACGAACGATCGATTTTCAGAAGATCAACCGGGAAATCCCTCAAATATGCCAAAGAAGAATAACCCACGCCGAAATCATCAATCGCCAGATGTACGCCAAGATCGTGCAGGCGGGACAGCTGATCCCTGTTGCGTTCAATATTCTGAATGAAAATTTCTTCCGTAAGTTCCACCTCAAGCCGCTCAGGTGGAATACCCTCTGCGTTCAAGGCATCACGTATATGATCTACCAGATGCTCGTTATCCAGCTCACGCCCGGACAGATTCACGGCAACCCTGATGTGCTCAAAGCGGGTGCCTTTCCAGGCCGCCAACTGCCGGCAAGCCGCCATCACGACCCAGTGGCCGATATCCGTAATTCGGCCACTCTCCTCCGCCAGAGGAATAAATTCACCCGGGGCCAGAAGGCCACGACGGGGATGCTGCCAGCGAATCAGTGCCTCAACGCTGGTGATCTCGCCGTTGTTCAGATTTAACTGTGGTTGGTAGTGCAGCACAAATTCATTATTGGCCAGAGCCTGACTGAGATCCTTTTCCAGCTCCAGACGCATCACCTCGCGCTCCTGCATACCCTCTGTGTAAAACTGATAGGTATTACGCCCCTGGTCCTTGGCTCGGTATAGAGCGATATCAGCATTGCGCAACAGAGTATCTGCATCCGTGCCACTCTGCGGGTACACGGCCACACCCAGGGTTGCGGTAATGCTGTGAACTTCGCCCTGAACGTCGAAAGGCGCTTCAAAACACTGCTTGATAAGCCCCAGCAGGTGAATAACGTCGTCAATGTCTTCCACATACTGTTGGCAGATCATGAATTCGTCACCACCAGAGTAGGCCGCAGAAACACGCTCATCACTGAGTTGGTTCAGACGCTTGGCAACCTGAGCCAATAGCTCATCGCCAAACTGGTGGCCCAGAGAGTCATTCAGCATCTGAAAACGGTCGAGATCCAGCATAACAAGCGCTACTTGTCGCATTTGGCGATCGGCAAGTGTTAGCGCATGAGCCAGATCTTCCATAAAGAAGCGGCGGTTCGCCAAGCCGGTGAGAACATCGGTAGACTCCAACCGCATCAGGTCCTGCTGTATGGTTTTGCGTTGTGCAATTTCCACATCCAGCTCCCTGCGTGTTGCCAGAAAATCCTGATTGCGTTTTAGCATTAGCTGCAGCAGAAGCGTAGCGATACTGGTCACCAACCCCATGAAAAGAAGCGCGACAAAGGTCCACCGGGGCCAGGGGCTGCGCTGTTTATCAATCCAGGCCTGAGACGGCTCCAGGGTTAGTTGCCAGTCTAGTGTTGGCAAGTTGATTGGTAGGGTATAAGACATGGAATTGTCAGCATTCTGATGCGAGTCCTGTGTGTAGACAGGGCCACCATTGCTGCTTAGCACGATGCGGAACGCAGCTTGTTCCCGTGTGGCCAACAATTCACGGGCCAGTATTTCCATTCTGAAAACCCCGGCGATAAATCCGTTGTTATCGGGACCTGTCCCTACGGGTGCGTAAATAACAATGCCTTTGCCGCCCTGGCGAAGTTCCAATACATCAGAAATGTCATAGTGGCCCGAAGTCCGGGCTGCCTCCAGAGCCTGTTGTCGTTGCTCATTAAAGGCTACGTTGAAGCCGAGAGCAGACTCATTTAATGAATATGGTTCCAGCCAGCGAATAACATAGTCTTGGTCTATCCATTCAATGACGGTATAGATGCGAAAGTCATCGAGGTAACTACGGGCATCCTGGCGCCATTTGCGTTCTGGCGTGTTTGGGTCTGCGGCCAAGCGCATGGCCATTCTCTGGATAGCGCTGGCATGGGCCTTGAACTCCCATTCGAGGTTGTGAGCCATGCTTTGGGCTTCATTCTCGAGGTTTGCCTGGATTTGCCCGGTGTACTGGTGGGTCAGGCCGTAACGAAGCCCTGAGGCAGTAATGAGAAAAACAAGGAAGATAACCACTGGAAAGGCAGGGTGTAATATGCGCTTTAAAAAAAGCCTGCCTTTTACAGGTGAATGTTCCAATAGCTACTCCGTTGATCAGAAAACCGGCCAGAAAGGTTAACGGCTGATGGTCGAAAATCATTAGCCGCTTTTGCACGGCTGCGACAGGCTCGGATTCAGGAGCTGACTGTCGGGATACCCAGCCGTGGGATTTCCTGCTTTGGGCACTTGTCCATCACAAATGTCAGCCCTGCGGCTTCGGCTCTGGCGGCACCTGCCTCGTTAATCACCCCAATCTGCAGCCAGATTACCGGGATCTTCAATGCAATAGCCTGGTCAATTACCGCATCTGTGCGCTCCGGAGCCAGGAACAGCTCCACCATATCCACCGGCTCAGGCAGTGACGCTATATCAGCGTAAACCGTCTCGCCCAGTACTTTCTGGCCGGCAAGGCGTGGGTTAACCGGAATCATCCGGTAGCCCTGTTGTTGCATGAACGCCATGACTTCGTGGGAAGGCCGATGTGTTTTCTCACTGGCGCCAACGAGGGCTATAGTGCGGACCCTTTCAAGGATCGCGCGCATCTGATCAGGCTGATTGTTTGGCATGGTAACAAGCCCCTGTGTGGCATTAACGGAAAGGAATCAACGGTGCGCTTCAAGGCAGACAGACACAGATTCGGTATAGCGTAGCGCGTGGGGCTTATCGATTTCTACCTGCGCCCACTGTACGGCAGAGTGCTCCATAACGATGTTGAGCACTTCGTGAGTCAGACGCTCCAACAAAGCGAAGCGATTGCCATTCACGTGGCCGATAATCTGCTTGGTGATGGTGCGGTAATTGAGTGCCGCTGCAATTTCGTTGCGACTGATTGCTTCCGTCGCATCGTAGGTCAGGCATACATTGATGATCACATCCTGCTGGTTGTTGATTTCCTCTTCCTTGATGCCGATATAGGCTCGCAGCAGTAGGTTCTTGATCTGTATTCTTGCCTGGTGGTTGCAGGAAACCTCTGTCATACCGCCTCCATCCGACCTTTGTGATCAGCGATTGCCACTGATCAGATTAAAAAATTCTGTGCGTGTTGCCTGGGATTTGCGGAACTGGCCCAGCATCATGGATGTTTTCATCTTCGAGTTCTGTTTTTCCACGCCACGCATCATCATGCACATGTGCTGCGCTTCGATAACCACAGCAACGCCTTTGGCATTGGTTACACTTTCTACCGCTTCTGCAATTTGCCGGGTCAGGTTTTCCTGGATTTGCAGGCGACGCGCATACATATCCACAATGCGTGCAAACTTGGACAGTCCCAGAACACGACCCTGTGGCAGATAGGCGATGTGACACTTGCCAATAAAGGGCAGCACATGATGTTCACACATGCTGTAGAGTTCGATGTCCTGGATCACGACCATCTCATCCATTGCAGATTCGAAAACAGCGTTGTTGACGAGATCGCCGAGGTCCTGCTCGTAGCCGCGAGTAAGGAATTGCATGGCTTTGGCCGCACGCATGGGGGTGTCCTGCAGACCTTCACGGTTGGTGTCTTCACCCAGCCCGTTGATGATGGCGCGGTAGTGGCCCGCGAGGTCGTCAAGGAGTTTGGTCATAGTCTTTTCCGGTTCTCTTGAAAATGCTGAGGTAGATACAAGGGACAAAGCTTAAGTGAATTTGCCCTGTATCTCTACGATTTACGACGCCGGGCACGGAAAAGACCAAACGCTGATAGTAGTTTACGGGCGGCAGTGGTGTGGTTCTGGCCGAAGGGTCGGGTTTATTCTAAAGTCGCAGGCTGTGAAGAATACATCGGGGACATCGCATGGATCAGCATACATCGGGTACATGGAAGGGAATGCCCGTTGGTAGTGAGGTGGCTGCGCAAGAGGCGTGGCAACAGAGCGGCAAGTGGTTTACCTATGAAGGTCATGCGATATTCAGCCGCATGGCGGGGCAGGGGGAGCCGTTGTTACTGATTCACGGATTTCCTACCGCAAGCTGGGACTGGCATCGCCTATGGCCCATGCTGATTCAGGGTAATCATTTGCTTGCACCGGACCTGCTGGGATTCGGCTTCTCCGACAAACCCCGACATTATTCCTATAGCATCGAAGATCAATCAGACCTCATCCAGGGCATGCTGGAGGGCCTTGGTCTCACATCGGTTCATCTTCTGGCCCATGATTATGGCTGCAGTGTTGCTCAGGAGCTTCTGGCCCGAGAGCAGGAAGGCGCGCTACCTTTCGAGATTCCCAGCGTGTGTTTCCTGAACGGCGCATTATTCCCCGAAGTGCACAGCCCGTTGTTGATTCAGAACTTGTTGCGTAGCCCTCTGGGAGGGTTGATCAGTCGGGCACTGACCCGACGTAGTTTTGAGCGCAGCTTCATGAAGTTGTTTGGCAGTAAATGCCTCCCGGATCAGCAGGATCTGGATGATTTCTGGCATCTGATCACCTACAACAACGGCCGCGGGATTCTGCACCAGTTGATCCATTTCATGGAAGAACGCCGGTGCCATCGGCATCGCTGGGTCTCTGCCCTGCAAAACGCCAGACAACCCATGCGTCTTATCTCAGGTGTTGCGGATCCTGTATCGGGCGCGGCCACGGCGCAGCGTTATCAGGAGATGATTCCGGAGGCCGATGTGGTGCAGCTCAAGAATGTGGGACATTACCCCCACTTCGAGAGCCCGTGGGAAGTATTTGGCGCTTACAGAGAGTTTCGCAAGCGACGGTGACCGGGTTGAAAATAGCCGCTAGCCGGAAACGGGTGTTGGAGGGGCGTCCGTATTCTGGTCGCCAGCTGCCAGGCTGGTTGCACTCACGACCTGGTTGCGCCCTCTTGATTTGGCATCGTAGAGCGCCTGGTCGGCACGGTTCAGCCAGACAGACCAGGTTTCACCCTTGCTGACCTCGGCAATGCTGGCGCTTGCTGTTACCTTGATATCTTCAAGAAACGGCCGAGCGCTGATGCTCGTGAGCAATTGATGGGCAAGAAGATTGCCCTCATGCTGATTGGTTTCGGGCAGAACGATCATGAACTCTTCACCACCGATCCGGAAAATCTGGTCGCTTTCCCTGAGGCGCTTACGCAGTCGCAACGCCATTTCTTTTAGCACTCTGTCCCCCGCCAAGTGGCCCCACTGATCGTTGATCAGTTTGAAGTAATCCAGATCCAGAAGAACCATGCTGGATACTCGCCCGTAGCGCTCACGCATCTGGATTTGGCCGTTCAGGATGTCAGCCAGCTGTGATCGGTTGAGGCAGCCGGTAAGGGGGTCGGTGGTTGCCAGCCGGGTGAGTTCCATTTGTAGCTTGCCCACCAGCCAGGCGAAAATCATGGAGAACAGACAGGTAAGCCCCAGCGAGAAGGTAATGCGCCAGAAATCTGCTTCGGGAAACTTCATGAAAGAAACCACTGCCATGACGGTCACAAAAATGGTGTTGCTGGCAATGGCTTCCCGGATTGGAAGCAGGAAAAACAGCGCTGAAGCAGCAGGGTATGCCCAGTACAACCCTGCATGCCCGTTAATGGCCGTTGAATAGGCCGCGCACACCACTGCAAGCAAAGGAAACAACCGGCCTTTCAGGAAATAGGTGGAACGAAACCGCAACAGGGCCATGACAGCAAGAGCATTGATACAGAATAGAATCAGCATTCCGGAGAGCAGAAAGTGGTGATGCTGCCACTGCACGACAACAAGCGGCGCGACTGCAATGAAAGCCCAAAAATGCAGGTGATAGACCAGTTGCCGCTTGAAACCAAGCACCGCGAGGGTCGGGTTGGTTGAGGTGGAATCCGTCGAGATAAACGCGCTCACAGCAAGCTCCGGCTGTTTTTGTGATATCGCCCAGCTGCTGAAAACGGGCGTGTGTTCAAGTCTAGCATGGGTGTTCTCCAGTGGAGCTGAAGTATCTGAGTATCGATAGTATTAGTTTTGTTATGTTGGCCCATAGTGACCACTTCGTTAAAATCCACGCCTCGTCTGAACCTATTATTATTCATACTGAACGCTGACAGGAACGCCGCCATGATCGCCATCCATACCCGTGCCCCGGCACTGACTATCCGGGCAGGCCGTCGAACCCTGCAGCGGTTGCAGGAAAAACCCCTGACGCCGGATGATGTGCACGTTATTCCCGGTGCTGCCGGCGGCCCCAAAGCCCTTGGGCTCAGCGGTCTGGATAAAGCCATTTTTGGGGACTGGCTGCTCCGGGTTGAACAAGAGCGCTCCCTGATTGGCTCCTCCATCGGCAGCTGGCGGTTTGCTGCAATTGCTTCCTCGGACAACCCACGGGCACAGCTTACCCGGCTGGCGGAGCTATACACTGCCCAGCGCTTCGAAAAAGGGGTCAGTGCGGCTGAGGTTACGCGCCAAAGTGTTAAATTCCTCGAAGAACTGATTGGCGGACGTGAGGACTATATTCTTGAACACCCTTGGTATCGCCTGAATGTGATGGTGGTTCGCAGCTTGGGCATGCTCGAACCAGACACCAAAGCGCGCCTGAGCCTCGGGTTGATGAGCGCCATAAGTGCTAATGCCGTTGGCCGACGACACCTTGGGCGTTTCATGGAGCGGGGTATTCTTCACGATGCCAGATTGAAGGCGCCATTGTCGCCGTTGGCGGATTTTTCAAGCCATGAAGTGCCTTTGAGCCGCGACAACTTGCACTCTGCATTGTTAGCCTCTGCATCCATACCTATGGTGATGTCCGGTGTCCGGAATATTCCCGGCGCCCCGGAGGGTATCTACAGAGATGGTGGGCTTTTGGATTACCACCTCGATCTGCCCTATGAACAGCCGGGTGTGGTTTTGTATCCGCACTTCACCGATCGAATTGTGCCTGGCTGGTTTGACAAGACCCTGCCATGGCGTCGCGGCGACGGAACTCGTCTGCAGGATGTGCTCCTGGTGGCGCCCTCGAAGGATTATCTGGAGCACTTACCGGATCGCAAGCTGCCAGACCGTAAGGATTTCGAAACCTATCTGGGCAATGACAAAGGCCGTGAGCGCTCATGGCAGAAAGCAGTTGCCGAAAGCGAGCGCCTGGGAGACGAGTTTCTTGAGCTACTTGAAACCGGCCGTTTGATGGACGTTATCCAGCCTTTGTGATGCATGGCGACCTGCTTGCTCAGGCAGGACGGCTTGCGGAGAACCGGCCAGCGCCGCCGTAAACAACCAGAAATGTTGCAAAAGCCGTTACCACCACGGATGGGCCTGCGGGCGTGTCCAGGTGCCACGACATACTCAGGCCGCCCGCTACCGCAACAAACCCGAATCCAACCGCCAGCGCTGCCATCTGTTCCGGGGTGCTGGCCAGCCTGCGCGCGGTGGCGGCGGGAATGATCAACATAGCAGTAATAAGCAATACGCCCACCATCTTCATGGCAACGGCAATCACCAGCGCAAACATTAACATCAGCAGCAGGCGCAGGCGCTCAACCGGCACCCCTTCCACCCTCGCCAGCTCTTCGTGAATGGTGCTCATCAGCAAGCCGCGCCAAAGCACGGCTAAGAGTGTCAGGATCACAACAGCGCCGCCATAAATCCACAGCAGGTCGTGTCGGTTCATGGCTAGCAGATCGCCGAACAACAGGCCGGTCAGGTCAATCCGTACATCCGGCATAAAGCTTAGCGCGACCAGGCCAATGGCCAGGGCGCTGTGGGCAAGAATTCCCAGCAAAGTGTCTGTCGCCAAGGTTTTGTTGCGGGAAAACAGCAACAGCGCCATGGCGAGAACAACGCTGGTGATGAGGACGCCAAGGTTCAGTGGAAGACTGAACAGAAAGCTCAGCGCTATGCCCAGCAGCGCCGAATGCGCGAGCGTGTCGCCGAAATAGGCCATCCTCCGCCATACCACAAAACAGCCCAGCGGCCCGGCAATCAAGGCAACGCCCAAACCACCAATGAGGGCGCGCCAGAAGAAGTCGTTCAGCACTGTATCAATGATGCTCATGGTTGCACTCCCCATGTTCGTTCGCTGAACCCGAATGACCTGTGCCAACCACGTTGCCGCTCAGGTCGTGGCTGTGGTTATGGTTGTGGTGATACACCGCCAGAGACTCCGCGACCGGCCGGCCGAAGGTTTCAATAAACGCAGGGTCGTGTGAGATATCGGCAGGATGCCCGCTGCAGCACACGTGCTGGTTCAGGCAGATCACCTTGTCGGTTGCGGCCATAACCAAATGCAAATCGTGAGAAATCATGATGACGCCGCAGTTGAGTTCATCTCTAAGCTGACGAATCAGATCATAAAGCGCCGCCTGGCCATTGATATCGACACCTTGTGCCGGTTCATCAAGCACCAGGAGATCCGGTTTCCGGACCAGTGCCCTGGCCAGTAAAAGGCGTTGCTGCTCTCCACCTGACAAATGGTGGACAGATGCCTTCAGCAGATGGCTGACACCGGTTCGCTCCAGCGCAGCGACGCAGGCTGCAAGAGGTTGGCCGCTGAGCAACATGAAGCGCTCTACGCTCAGGGGAAGCGTTGATTCAAGGCTTAGATGTTGGGGCACATACCCGATCACCAAGCCCTTTGCGCGCAGGATACGGCCGCTTGTGGCGGCCTGTATGCCCAGAACCGCCTTGATCAGGGTGGTTTTGCCGGCGCCGTTTGGGCCAATGATGGTAATGATATCGCCCCGGTGCAGCGCCAGGCTGACCCGATCAACAACTGGGCGATCATCAAACCGGACGGTAAGGTTTTCGATGGCAACCAGCGGTTCATCCATTGGGTTGCTCTCCCTGACAGCTGGGGCACAGGCCTGCTATTTCAAGAGTTATGGCTTCGGTAACGAATGCTTCGGCGCCGGCCGCTTCGTGTATGGCTTTGGAGACGGTTGTGTCTGTTAGCTCCAGAGCATTGCCGCAAGAGCGACAGATGAGAAACATCCCTGTGTGATGCTCGCCAGCATGGGCACAGCCGATAAAGGCATTCAGGGAGGCTATACGGTGCACCAACCCGTACTGTTGCAGGAAGTCGAGTGCCCGGTAGACCGTCGGAGGCGCAGCACTGTGGCCTTCTGATGCCAGTTTCGCCAGTACATCGTAGGCGCCGAGTGGTTTGTGGGATTCCCAGATAAGCTCAAGAACTCGCTCACGGGTGGGCGTCAGGCGAGCATGCTGCTCTTGGCAGATGGCTCTGGCTTCAGCCAAAGCCTGGCTGACACAGTCATCGTGGTTGTGAGGGCGGTAAGGTAGCGCGCGAGCGGACATGATCGGAATCCTGCAGAATTTGTAACATTATAACATCCGCAGGAGCCCGACTGCCAAGGGTAAGAATCGAGACGGCTTATACCAGGGAATCGCTGGCGAGAGATTCAAGGTAATCCAGGTTAGGAATCCAGGCCGTTTCGCCGTCAACGTCAACGAGCATAAGATCAGCAGGCCCGTTTTCTGCCTCCATTTTCTTGATCTGCTCTTCTGTAATGCGAACCTGGCTTGGAATGCCCTGAGTAATCAGTGCCAAGAAACGCAGCTTTTTGTTGTTGTCGGTGATGCTATTGAGCACCACGATTCGGCCCCGATTTTCACCAGGCACTGACAAGGTTCCGCCATTGGCTGCATCGTAGGAAATAACAGGCAGGTTAAGGCCTCGCCATTCCAGGCGGCCAGCAAGCCAGTCAGGTGCCCCGACACCGGCCTCACTGCTGGCGTAGTCCACCACTTCGGCAATGGATACGTTGGGCAGTAAAAGTTGCCGCCCGCTCACGGGAATCATGACGCAGGAGAGGGTTTGGCTGTTGTCATTCATTGCTTGTGTCCTCAGGCGGAGCCCCGTTTCTGCCGGCCTTTCAGCAGGCAGGATTTTTCGATGGTTTTGACCAGTTCCCGGGCCAGTTGCTCTGGTGTGCCGGTAAAGCTGGAGCAGCCGGTGGCAGCCACGGAATCCGGCATTGAGCTATTGCCGCAGCTGGAGCTCTCCTGAACCCAGATTCGGCTACCATAGGCTTTGAGCAGAGGTGCTGCAATTGCGCCGTCATTGCCCATACCGGAAAACAGAACGGCATGGCAATGGGAGCCGTAGTGGTCTGCAGTATTGAGCAACACCTGGTCAATCGACGGGCTATAAGGCCCGGGCCAAGGTGTATCCAGCTCAGTCAGAGCGCCAGTGGCAGAGAATCTCCACTCATGCTCAACCGGCATCAGTACCACATCGCCGTTTTTAACCCGGTAATTCTCTTCGGCATGCTGCAGCTTGTAATGCGCATGGCGGCCAAGCACCCGTGTGAGCACTTCGGCGAAATTCCCGTCAATATGCTGGGCATAAACGAAGCCCACTGGCAGACCCGGTGGAAGGCAGTCCAGAAACGCTTTCACGGCCGCCGGACCACCCAGCGATGCGCACAACACCCAAATCTCTTCTGCTACGGAACCCGGTGCCGCAGGGGTTAGCCACTGCGGAAGCTCCGACGATTCCAGGCTTAGTGGGGCTTCTGCTTCAAGCTCTTCGATACTGTCTTTGGAATCCAGCTGTGACAGGTCTCCCAGCTCTTGTTCCAGCTTGCCCAGCAATCGCCGTTCCCAGCGAAAATATTCTGTGCTCCCAGCCCCGGGTGCCTGATCCAACCCGAACAGAACCGGAGCCTCAGTGTTATCCAGAAGGTAATCAAACAAGGCAGGATGATCTGCCTCGTCTTCCAGTGTCACCAGCCAGAGCCCGGCTTCCGGGAACTCACGATGGCTCTGCAGGCGCTCCGGATCACCTGAGAAGCACACCTCAAGGCCGAATTTGGCGGCCGCCGCCTGCAGTCTGTGTCGCTGCAGGACAACGTCCGAAACAATGCCGACCTGAGCCCGACCGGTTTGGCCGGTCATCACTGCTTACCGGTTAGCCGTGCAATGGTCTTCAGCAGTTCCGTTTCCTGGAACGGCTTGCCCAGGTACTCGTTTACGCCGATGGCCAATGCCCGCTCACGGTGCTTTTCGCCGGTTCGGGATGTGATCATGCAGATCGGCATATCACGCAGGTTGTCATCGTGCCTTACGAAGCTGGCTACCTCAAAGCCATCCATGCGTGGCATTTCAATATCCAGCAGCATGATGTCCGGCTTATGATCCTGCAGCTGCGCCACCGCATCTAGGCCATCTTTTGCAGTGATGACCTCCATGCCATTACGCTCGAGCAGGCGCGAGGTAACCTTGCGCACGGTAACCGAGTCGTCCACCACCATGACAACCGTGGCGCGCTCTTCGTAGCGGGTAGACTCTCTTGTCTTGTCCAAGTCGGCCAGACGCTGGCGTTCAGACAATATGTCGGAACGAATCATGGCGGGCAGGTCGAGAATCACCACCACGTTGCCATCACCAAGAATGGTGGCACCGGACACACCGCGAACGGTGCCGAACTGCGGCCCCAGCGACTTAACCACGATTTCACGGCTGCCCATCAGGTTATCTACCTGCAGAGCCATAGGTTGCTCGGCACCGCGTACCAGAATTACCGGAAGCGGCAGGGCCTGGCCCTGAAGTTTCGGATGGTGATCACTGTTCAGCAGGCTGCCAAGATACTGCAGGCGGTATTCCTGGCCAGCGTATTCGTACATGGGCGCATCCGGCTTGTAGTATTCCTCAAGCTCGTAAGTGCTGACCCGCACGATACCCTCAATGGTGTTGAGCGGGATGGCGTAGAAATCTTCGCCCGTGGATACCATCAGGGCCCGGTTTACCGAAACGGTAAAGGGTAACCTGACGGTAAACACGGTGCCGCGACCGACCTGCGATTCAATGTCCAGGCTGCCGCCCAGCTGTTTGATCTCACTGGCGACCACGTCCATACCAACGCCACGACCGGAAATCTGGGTAATGTTCTGTGCGGTTGAGAACCCGGGCTGCACGATAAACTGCAGAATCTCGCGTTCGGAGAGTTCTTCATCCTCCCGCAACAACCCTTGGCGAATGGCCTTTTCCCGGATGACATTTGAAGGGATACCAGCACCGTCGTCTACCATGCGCAGAACCACGTCGCCACCTTCGCGAGCCAGCGACAGGGTGACTGCACCTGCCTCCGCTTTGCCGCTCTTCTTCCGGTCAGCCGGCATTTCAATGCCGTGATCAATGGCGTTACGCAGCATGTGTTCGAGCGGCGCAATCATTCGCTCGAGTATGGTGCGGTCCATTTCGCCTTCGGCGTTGCGTACATCAAACTCAACTTTCTTGCCCAGCTCACCGCTGATCTGGCGAACAATCCGGCGCAGGCGCGGCACCATGGAAGAGAACGGAATCATTCGGGTCTTCATCAGACCTTCCTGAAGTTCTGTGTTAATACGGGACTGCTGAACCAGCAGGGTTTCTGTATCCCGCACCCGGTCGGCTAGAGTTTCGCGAAGATCTGCGAGGTCTGAAGACGATTCCGTCAGAGCCCGCGACAACTGCTGAATGGAGGAATACCTGTCCATTTCCAACGGATCGAAATCGTCCCCGTAATCTGGACCATGCTCTTTCTCGGCACTGAACAGAATCTGTGCTTCGGTTTCGATTTCCATCCGGCGCAACTGTTCCCGCAGACGCTCGATGGTGGCAGCCATTTCATCCAGCGTATGGCTGAAGTCGCTGCTTTGCTGTTCCAGTCGACCACGGGTAATACTGGTTTCACCGGCCAGGTTAACCAGATCATCCAGCAAGGGAGCAGATACCCGAATGGTTTCCTGTGCTGCACGCTGTGCATCAACAACGCGCTTGGAGTTCTTGGCCCTGGCAGGCGCAGGCTTTGGTGTGGGCTCTGCTGGTGCCTCTGGCGCTTCGGGTACTTGTACTTCCGGTGCGGCTTCGGCCACAGGTGCGGCCGCCACTGCGCCAGACTCGTAGCGTTCGCGTATGTCAGCAACCAGGGCAATGATACCGTCGTGATCTTCGGTAATGGCTTGCCACTGGGTGTCATCAGGTGACTTGCCTGCCAGGTCAATCAAGCGTGTTTCAAAATTGTGGGCCTTATCACCCAGCAGCGTGAGCTGGGATAAACGGGCACCGCCCTTCAAGGTATGCAGTGCGCGCTGAGCTTCCTGATTGAAGTGTTTGCTGGCAGGATCTTTGCGCCAATCTGCAAGAAGGTGCTCCAGCTGGTCCATGATCTCGCCAGCCTCTTCCAGGAAGATCTCCAGAATCTCTGGATCAATCGCTTCCTGATCAGCGGTGGCCGTTTCTTCTGGTGACGCTTCAAAATTGCCTGACTCCAGAGTTTGGGCACTGCTGAAGGACATCAGAAGATCCGGGTCTGCCGCTGGCTCTGTACCAAACGCCAGCTCACCGAGCATGGACTTCAGGTTATCAAGTCCACGGGTGCTCAGGGCTAATAGCAGCCGCTGGTTCCCTGGGATCGATGTCACCGCTTCGAGGGCGCCAGCCCAAACTTCCGCCAGTTCAGCGATGGGGTCGACATCGGATAGTCGAGCACCACCTTTGAGTGTGTGCAGCTCTTGCTGAAGCTGTGGAACGCCATGCATTGCCTGGGGGTCTTCACGCCATTGGTCGAGGCACTCGCTGATGGCGTCGTGGATCTCATGGCCTTCATCCAGGAAAATATTGGCTATGTCGTCGTCATGGCTTGTGTCAGCTTGCGTGATTTCCGGAAGTGGTGCCGGAGTATCAATGTCTGCTGGCTCAATCTCAGTCTCAACAACTGTCTCTATGGGCGACGATTCGCCACGGAGAATCGCTTCAACCTGATCCACCAGATCGTTGGCGGGCGGGCAAGGCTTCTGGGTAGCAACCTGTTCAACCATCTGCGCCAGTCGGTCGTGGCATGCAAACAGCAGGTCGTTCATTGCACTGCTGGAAGCAAGCTGGCCTTCGGCTACCTTTTCAAACAGGTCTTCGAGCACGTGGGTCAGATCGCCAATGGCGTCAACCCCTGCCATGCGGGCGCCGCCTTTCAGCGTATGAACGTCGCGTTGCAGTTCTGCTGCCACGGACCGGTTCGACGGGTCTTCACTCCAGGCATGCAGGGCACTGCCTGTGGAGTTGATCAGGTCGTAAGCTTCCTCAAGGAAAATGCCGGTGAGTTCCGGGTCCATGTGCGAGAGATCGGTGCCGACGTCGGCAGCTTCCGGCTCATCAACACCCTCAAGCTCAGGCAACGGCGGCAGATCATCTGCGGAATCAGGGCTTTCCGGCTCAGCCGGTGCTGCCACATCTGTAACCGGTCGTGAACGGGTCGTGTTGTCCATGTAGGCATGGATTTCGCTGATCAGATCAGGTGCCGGGCGAGGTGATTCCTTGGCTTCCAGGTTGTCCACCATGCCGGCGAGACGGTCATGGCAGCGGAACAAAAGGTCAGACAGCTCGTCGTTTACGGAGAGTTTCTTATCTGTCAGGCCCTCGAACAGGGTTTCTAGCTCATGGGCCAGATCACCTACGGCCACAATTTCGGCAAGGCGTGCACCCCCTTTAAGGGTGTGAAGATCCCTTTGCAGCAGGCGCAAAATGTCGAGGTTGCCGGTGTCTTCGCTCCAGTTTTGCAGAGCCTCTGCGGTGCTGTCGATGAGCTCGCGAGCTTCTTCAAGGAAGATCTCCGCAAGTTCGTCGTCCATGTCACTGTCGGATGCTTCAACGCCTTCATCAGTTTCAGGCAGCGGCAGGTCGCTGGTTGTAGTGGCTTCCAGCTCTTCCATATCGAAGCTGAGGTCTATTTCCTCCAGGTCTTCGGTGAATTCCTGGTCGAATGCACTTGTGGTCTCGGTTTCGGCACCGAGCAGGGACTGGGTGAGCGCTTCAAGCTCAGCCACCAGCTCGTCACCGGACTCAGTGGCCAACCCTGCAGCAATCTGATCCATCATGTTGATCAGGTGCTCGTGGGCATTGCGAACGGATGAGAAGAACCAATCCTCTGGTGCCTCACTCTGGTTTGCGGCGGCTGCATAAACTTCGTGGAGAGCCTCTGACAAAGCGGCGACATCGGCCAGCCCGGCGTCGGATGCTGCATCGGTAAGCTGTGCCAATTCTGCAGTCAGGCGTTGGAGCGGGCCTCGGTCTTCAGGGGTTTCCGCCCACTGGGCAAGGATAAGGTCGGCATCCAGAACGACATCTAGCCCTTCACTGAGGAACAGTTGCACCAGCTGGGAGGGCGCTGGTTGTGTGCCGTCGTGGCTGATATCTTCGCTGTAGGTGCGAAGCCGGTCATTGGATATGCGTTCCAGCTTTTCCAGGAACGCTTCAGTGCTTGGCAACGAGGCCTGAGGCTCATTGCGTATCTGAGCCAGCCCTTGTGTCAGGAAGTCGCAGGCCGCCTCAATCAGTGACAGCACGTCGCGGTCTGCGCGCAGGTTCTGGGCGCGGGATTCTTTTATGAAGCGTTCAAGCGGGGCAATGATTGCCGCAATCGGCGCTATACCCGCAGTGTGGGCACTTCCTTTGAGGGTGTGCAGAGCGCGTGACAGGTCGTCTGTATAGGAGACGTTTACCTTGTCGCCTGCAGCAGCCAAAAATTCTCTGAGGGTTTGCAGATGGGTTTCTGTTTCACTCTCGAAGATATCCAGTAACACTGGATCAACGTCGCGATCATCATCCGTATCGTAATCGGATTCCGTCAGCTCTATAGCGGTACTGGCGAAGGCGCTGTCATCATCAGCTGAGGGCATCGTGCTTGCGTCAGGGATATCCCCATTCGCAAGAGCCTTGGCGCGGGCTTCCAGGTTGGAAGGGTCCATTGACGGCGGTTGTTTGTTCTCAAAATCACTGACCAGAGATGGAAGAACGCCCGTAGCCTCATCCAGCAGGCTGGCAATGTCGTCATTCATGAAGGTGCTGCCGTCGATTACGCGGTTCAGCATGTTTTCTATAGACCAGGCCAGCTCACCTACCACCATTGCACCAACCATGCGACCACTGCCCTTGAGCGTGTGGAATGCACGGCGCACTTCGGAAAGCGCGCTGCGGTCATCGTGTTGACGCAACAGCATGGGGAGGTATTCCCGGATGGTTTCCAGAACCTCACCGGCTTCCTCGACAAAGATTTCGAGGATTTCGTCGTCTATCAGGTCGTCTTGCTGCTCGCTATCGCCAGTCAATTCCGGTGTAGGAGCACTTTCAACCACTGCTTCCGGCTCAGTGACTTCGGCTGTTTCCGCGGCGGCCACTTGTTCATTGTCGCTGCGACGGGTTGTTGCCATGGCTTCCCCGCGCGCAACCAAATCTGCGACATCGTCGGCGGCTTGGCCGTCACGGAATGCATGAATCAGGGCGGGAATGCGGGCATTCGCTTCATCAATAAACGAGAACAGTTCGTCGGTCGGTTTGATGCTCTGATCAATTACCCGGTTCAGTAGATTTTCCACTGACCAAGCCAGGTCGCCAAGGCTTCTGGCACCAACCAGTCGGCCGCTACCTTTAAGTGTGTGGTAAGCGCGGCGGACTTCGGTCAGTGCCGGGCGGTCGTCGTGGTTCTGGTGCAAGCGCGGGTAGAATTCGTGGATAGTTTCCAGAACCTCTTCCGCTTCTTCCACAAAGATGCCGAGGATCTCGTCGTCCAGAAGCTCCTCATCCGAAGCTTTGGAGGCGGTACTGCCGCTATGCGCCGCAGCATCTTCTGACGCCATGGGCTCTACAACGGGCACATCATCCTGTGCCAATTCAGTGCCCCAAGTGGGCTCTTCGCCTACCGGGAACCCGAGGCCTGCAAGGCTTTCTTCAGCAATCCGAAGAATGTCTGCATTGTCGCTTATGCCTTCAGCCAGTCGCTCAAGGTAATACTCAATACTGGTAATGGCATCTGCGAGGGTATCCAACTGCCTCCAATCGGGAACATGCTTGTCGCTGAGGAGAACATCAGAAATATAACGCTCGGCAGACGCCAGCATGCTGGCTACACGCTCCAGCGGTACCAGGCTCAGGCCGCCACGGATGCTGTGGAGCAGACCGGGGACGTGTTCGATTTCACGGGTGTCCCACTGGGACGCAATAAAGTTGATAACCGCTGACTTTACTTGCTCCAGCGTATTGCGGGACTCTCTCAGAAGGGCACTGCTGGCTTCTCCAAGTTCGCGGGAACCCTGATTGGCAGGAAGGCTGTCGACGTTTCTCGAGGAAGGCTCAGGCTGCCGTTCGCTGTCCAGGCCTGCAAGGCTGGCTTCCACGTAAAGCAGAGCTCCGGCTATATCCATCAGAGTGCCGTCGTCAACCAGTTCGCTTTGGGCTCCCAGCTTTTCAATCAGCTCAATTTGTTCGGTAATAACCTTCCGAGGAATACCCAGACCAAGCACCGCTAGCGTATTACCCACCTGCACCAGGCCCGGAAGAAGATCTTCAAGCTCGCTGTTTTTTCGCAGCTCTGAACGTACAAAAAGGTCCAGTTGGTCTTTTAGCTTGGCCAGTTCTTCATTCAGTGCACTGACAACGGAGTGGATGGCTTCACGGCCGGGGCCGGAGACGCGATTTCGGGCTGCATCCACATCGTCTTCTGAAGGCAGTGCCTCTGTGAGCTGGTAGCGGTTACGCAGATCCCTTACATTTTCGGAATCCAGATCCCGCGCCCGTGCTACGTAATAAAGCAGGTGTTTGAGCAGTGCATCGGGTGCTGGTTGAGCGAGGATATCTCCATGCTCGTCGGTGAGGCGACGGATTTCGCTATCGAGCTCCCGAAGCAGGGACTTGACCGCTGCGTTGACCGGGTTCGCCTTTGCCTGAAGTGTTTCTACAAAGGCAGCCGCAGCTTTCCAGAGTTCGCCACGGGGCGTTTTCTGGCAAAGACGGGTGAGCCGGTGAATAACCTTCTGCAGGTAGACGAACTGGGCATCAAGGTCTTCTTCGCGAATGATCCCGGCAAGGGCAAACTGGTACATCTGTCGCAGTTTGCGGATGTGGCCGAGTACTTTGGGATCTTGCAGGCGCTGCGACACATTGTCTGCAACCTGCATTCGCGATGGAGCGAGATCTGGCTTGAACAGAGAGGTGTCAGACAGCAGCGAGTCGCCCCGCGCAGCCCGCAGGTCGTTCAGCAGAGGCAGCAGTACCATGGGGAAATCATCCTGGCTGCTGGCCAAGTGTTCCAGATACTGGGGAAGCTGAAGTATGGCTTCCATCAGAACATTCACGGCTTCGTCCACACTGACGACGCTGTTATCCAGCACCGCCTGGGTGAGCTTTTCCATTTCCTCGGTCAGCAGGGCTGCGCCGTATAGTTCAACCATCTGCAGGGTGCCATGCACCTGATGGAGATAATTCAGGCAGAAACGCAGGCGTGCTGTATCGTCACGATTTTCAACGTACGCCTCCAGCGCATGCTGACCTTGGGTCAGCGTGTCCTGTATCTCGCCCCGAACCCAGTCGAGGGCGATGTTGTCATGGTGGTTGCCCATAACCTCTCCGGTTATTCTTCGTCAGTCTGGCGCTTGATCCACGCCAGTACATGTTCCGAGGGTACTTTTTGTAGGCCTGGGGGCTGCCAGTCGGTCAGCTCTCCCTGGCCCAGAACCAGTAGTCCCCCGGGCGCCAGCCGCTCTGCAAGACGCCTGACAATGTCCCGTCTGCGCCAGCGACGGAAATAAATCAGCAAATTCTGGCAGAAGATAATATTCATTCCGTGCATGGGCGCTTTATCCAGATCCAACACATTCAGTCTGGTAAAGCAGACCCGCTCCCGGATGCTTTCGACAATTTCAACGGTGTTCCGCTCGGCCGGGCGGAAATACCGGGTTTTCATGTCTTCGTCCATGCCCAGCAATTTGCGGGCGTTGAACTGGCCTGTCCGGGCCTTCTCGATAACCGGTGTGCTGATGTCCGAACCGGTAACGCCATAGAGCGGCTGCAGTCCCAGCTGAGTCATACACTCGTTCAGCACCATGGCTAAGGTGTAAGGCTCTTCACCGGACGAGCAACCGACGCTCCATGCCTCAATTGGCCGTTTTCGGAACTGTTCCCTAGGTCGTGTGAGAACGTAATCGGCGACCAGTCGAAAGGCATCAGGGTCCCTGAAAAAACGGGTTTCCTGCACCGTAAGCCGGTCCACCAGCGTTGACCACTCCCGAATGGCATCCGGCCCCGAGATAATCGTTTCGTAGTAGGCCTGATAGCTACTGCAGCCTATTTCCCGCATCCGGATGGCCAGATTGGTTTCCAGAAACGAGCGGCGCTCTGCAGGCAGTGTCATGCCAGTACGGTGTTCCAGTAGGGTCTGCCACTGGCTGAACTGCGCCTCATCCATTTCCGGAAGACGGCGCAGACACCAGGAACTTTCGGCAGTTGACGGATTGTTATGAAATTCAGACATAAACCGCCATTAGCCTCGGGCTGTAAATCAGCCCACCACCGGAACGTTGCTGTCTTCCTCTTCGTCGTGGCCTGCCATATCTTCCTCGGGCAGCGTAAAGCCGGCAACGGAGGACCGCAGCTCGGAAGCCATTTCCGCCAGGTTCCCGATAGACTTCGCGGTCGCGTTGGTACCGGACGAGGTCTGGGAGGTGATTTCCTGGATAACGTTCATCGTGTTGGAAATGTGTGCCGCAGAAGACGACTGCTGGCGTGCCGCGTTGGAGATGTTCTGGATCAGTTCTGCAAGGCTCATGGATACGTTCTCGATTTCTTCGAGAGCAATACCCGCGTCCTGTGCCAGGCGTGCACCACGTACCACTTCGGCGGTGGTGTGTTCCATGGAAATAACGGCTTCGTTGGTGTCAGACTGGATTGTCTTAACCAGCGCTTCAATCTGCTTGGTTGCAGCAGAGGAACGTTCCGCAAGGCGCTGAACTTCGTCCGCAACTACCGCAAAGCCTCGACCCGCGTCACCGGCCATAGAGGCCTGGATAGCAGCGTTCAGAGACAGGATGTTGGTTTGGTCGGCAATGTCGTTGATCAGGGATACGATGTCACCGATTTCCTGGGAAGACTCACCCAGACGCTTGATCCGCTTGGAGGTTTCCTGGATCTGCTCACGGATATTGTCCATGCCGCGAATGGTGTTCTGTACCACTTCTGCGCCTTTCTTGGCGATGGCAACCGAGCGCTCCGCAACCGCAGAAGATTCCGCCGCGTTGGAAGATACCTGGTCGATAGAGACAGCCATTTCGTTAACAGCAGCAGATGCACCGGCAATTTCCTGGGCCTGGTGCTCGGAAGCATCGGCCAGGTGCATGGCGGTAGACTGGGTTTCCTGGGCCGCTGAGGCCACTCGCACCGCAGTACCACGAATTGCTTGTACCAGTCCGCGCATCTGGTCGATCGCGTAGTTGATGGAGTCAGCGATGGCACCGGTGAAGTCCTCGGTTACCGTGGCCTCCGTGGTCAAGTCACCATCAGCCAGATCGGCCAGTTCGTCCAGCAGTCGCAGGATCGCATTCTGGTTTTGCTCGTTCTGCTCCTGGGTAGTGGATAGCCGCGTTTGGGCTTCCCGGTACAGGGCAAGGCCGATAAACACAACCATGGCGACCATGGCGGCCAGGATAATAAAGGCCAGAGTCGGGCTTACCAGCCGTGAGCCACTCTGGGCGCGGAAGCTTTCGGCAAGAACAGACAGTTCAGACAGCAGAATCTCGGAGTTCTGGAAGATGTCGCTGGCAGAGTTACGTACCTTGAAGAGGTCGGGAGAGGCTTCAAGGATAGCGTCTACGTTCTGGGCGACGAATTCGAACAGCTCATCAACTGCCTCAAGGCCGTAGATTGCGTCTTCATCATCAACCTTGGTAGTGCCCATCGCCGGGTTGCCGTTTAGCTGCCCGTCGAGTACGCGGCCAAACAGGCTCGCGTCGCGACCAAAGCGGTCAGCGGCAATGACGGCGTCTTCGTCACCGGAGAGTACGTTGTTTACCGAGCGCACAATACGCTCTGCAAGCAATGACTGGCGCTGAGCCAGTGCAATCTGTTCGGCTGGTGCACCGCTATCCAGCAGGATTTGTACGATATCGTCGTACTCCACCTGAAGCTGGGGGATGGTTTCGTTCAGGGTGCGTGCCACTTCGTGCAGACCAAGAACGGCGTCCCGGGTGGATAGAATGCTGTCTGCGTTCTCGCGTACCGAGTTCCAATGCTGCTGAACACCACTTTCGCGGGCCAATTCACTGGGAGGCAGGCCGGTTTCGGGGTTGCCTTCGGTCACGTTAGACCAGAGCTGCTGGAATTCATCGCGGGAACGGCGCAACTGGTTGAACGCCTCGGCGGTACCGCCGGCGGCTTCAGTCGCGTTTTTCGCGATCTCCTGCGACAACACCCTGAGTTCAGCTGCGTTGGCAATGTATTCCTGGTCGTTCTGGCTGTCCCTGTTGATTATAAACAGGACCACAACGAGCAGGACAGTGAGTGCGATCAGCGAGGTAATCAGGCCGGCAACAAGTTTGTTGCCCCCCTGACCCGTACCGATTCTTCCGGCTCTGTTTTTCATTTTCTGGCTCCCGGCCTCTTCTGGAATTTGGCAAGTTGTTTTAATGAGGTTTCAGGCAGTCAGGGTGTTTTTCCTGCCACTGTCATCACCCTTACCACTGCGCGACGTCAAGAAAGCGTTCGTCTTCGAGCAGGTCGACTGCGGAAAACACTTTCCAGACTTCTTCGTTTCGTTCATAGCCGCCTGCGACAAACGGCTGAACGCTTTCAGGCACACCCGCGGGTGCTGCCTTGAAACTATCGGTTGCAAAGTACTGCATGCCCAACACGGAATCGACCACCAGGCCACTGAAGATGTCGCCTTGCTCAATCACAAGCACCCGCCGTTCTCGCTGACTGCGGGATGAGCGGGGAATGTCAAAGAAGCCGGCTAGATCAACCAGGGGGAGGAGGCGACCGCGCACGTTGGCAGCGCCCATCAGAAACGGCCGTACGCCCGGGATATGTGTAAACCGGGGAACGTGCAGTATTTCAGTGACCTCACCCATGGGAGCCACATAGCGCTCGCCTGCAAGAACAAAGCCGATGCCGTTCCAAAGTTCAACGGCTTCTTGCTGTTCGGGCAGACCGGCGGCCATGGATCGGCTGCGTCGGGCGATATCCGTCAGTACGGCAAAGGGGGCGGCCTGTGCGGACATGCTTTCTCCGAAGTTGGGATCAGCCAATCAAACTGTTGATTGTGTTGATCAGGTCGTCTTCGTTTACCGGCTTGACCAGGTAGCCTTTGGCGCCCTGACGGGTACCCCAAACACGGTCAGTTTCCTGATCCTTCGTGGTGACAATAATCACCGGAATGGAAGCCGTTTCGGGAGCCCGGGTAAGCTGGCGGGTTGCCTGAAAGCCATTGAGGCCAGGCATAACCACATCCATGAGTACCAGATCCGGGGTTTCGGCACGGGCCTTGGCAACACCATCTGCGCCGTTATCGGCAGTAAGCACTTCGTGCTTGTGCTTTTCCAGAATGGTGGAGATTTTTTTAACCTCGGTAGGAGAATCGTCAACAATCAGAATGCGAGCCATTGGTTCCTCGATGGTTCTTTATATGTCAGCAGGGTTTACTGTGGTGCCACAGGTACATAGTGGCGAATGGTATTGAGCAGCTCATCCTTGCTGAACGGTTTGGTCAGGTACTGGTCAGAGCCGACGATGCGACCCTTGGCCTTGTCAAAAAGCCCGTCTTTGCTTGATAGCATGATGACCGGCGTCTTCTTGAATGAGGAATTATTTTTGATGAGCGCGCAGGTCTGGTAGCCGTCCAGGCGGGGCATCATGATATCCACAAAGATGATATCGGGTTGTGAGTCGGCAATTTTAGCCAAAGCGTCAAAACCGTCTGTCGCGGTGATAACCTCACAGCCTACCTTCTTCAGGAGGGTTTCTGCGGTGCGACGGATGGTTTTGCTATCGTCGATCACCATGATCTTCAAGTTCTCGAAGTTGTCATCCATTGTCCAGGTGCCTTGCGCTCAGCGACTGTCATTGTTTTAAACGGGGGCTTTTTAGCATAAACCTTAAGGTTCTTCTATAAACCCTGTTCATTTATAGATTATCAGTGGCCTGATAAAAAGTATTACTTTGTGTCCAAATGTACTTTTGCCTGCAACATCACGTAATTTACCCAGGATTTCTCCGGATGCATTCAAGGCTCGGGTACAATACCATCTGATTTCTCAGCATAGCACTTATTACCCGGTTTACTCTGCATACCGGTTCGTGTTTTTCACCCCTCAGGAGCGCCAGAGACACTATGACCGTTCGACTTGGAATTGTGATGGATCCCATCGAGGATATCCATTTCAAAAAAGACAGTTCATTGGCGATGTTGCTGGCTGCGCAAAACCGCGGCTGGGAAATCGAATACATGGAGCTACCTGACCTTTATCTGGACGGTGGCAAGGCCATGGCCCACATGCGCAGCCTGACGGTGCGCAAGGATCCCGAAGACTGGTTCAGCTATGGCCCTGCGCGGGATCTGCCCTTGGGTGATCTTGATGTGATCCTGATGCGCAAAGATCCGCCGGTCGATGATGAGTTCCTGATGGCTACCTATATTCTTGGGTCCGCCGAGCAACAAGGCGCGCTGGTGGTTAATCCGGCTGCCACCTTGCGGGACTGCAATGAGAAGCTGTTTGCTACACAGTTTGAAGATCTTACGCCGCCTCTGCTGGTCAGCCGGTCGTCGAAGCGTTTCCGGGAATTTTATGCGCAGCACGGCGACATTATTATGAAGCCGGTGAACGGTATGGGTGGCCATTCCATTTTCCGCATTAAGGAAAACGACTTTAACCTGGGTGTGATTATTGAAACCCTGACCAATTATGGTGCGCGCCAGGCTATGGCCCAGAAGTTCATTCCTGAAATCAGCAACGGCGATAAGCGCATTCTGATGATTGAAGGTGAGGCAGTGCCATATTCCCTTGCGCGAATTCCATCGCAAGGTGAAAATCGCGGAAATCTTGCGGCCGGTGGTCGGGGCGAGGGTCGTGAGCTAACGGACCGTGACCGTGAGATCTGTGCGCGGGTGGCGCCGGTAATCAAAGAAAAAGGTTTGATGTTTGTAGGCCTGGATGTGATCGGTGATTACCTTACCGAAATCAACGTCACCAGCCCCACCTGCATCCGGGAGCTGGATGACACCTTCGGGACAGATATTGGCGGAATGTTGATTGATGCCATTGCGAAGCGTCTTAACCGGGGCTGACGTGAGTATTATGGGTCAACTACGGGAACGGGTTTAGTCATGGCGGTGCAGGTAAGCGATTTTGACAGGTTTTCCTTCACGCTGTTTATGGCGCTGGTGGTGCATGCAGTTGTGGTGTTGGGAATTACCTTTGCCCCGGAGTCTCCGCGCTCTTCTGCCCAGACAATGGAAATCACCCTGTCGCAGTTTGATGATGAGCAGGCGCCGGAAAAGGCAGATTTTTTGGCGCAGACCAACCAGCAGGGCAGTGGCACTGAAGATGAGCCCCGGGAGATGACCTCGCCGCAACCTGCGGAAATCAGCCAGCCGGAAGTGGCTCAGGTGCAGCCGGAACCCCTGGCCCAGGTGGAGCCTGTTCGCCGACAGGAGCGCGCGGTTGTGCAAACGGAGGGGCGATCGACTCAGCAGGTTCAGCAGCCTGAGCAGCGCGCTGAGCCAGAAGACGAGCCCTTGCCGGTTAAAGAAAAGAAAAGCCTGATGGAGCGTAGTCTGGAGATTGCCAGTCTGGAAGCCCGCTTTGATGCCCAGCAGCAGGCCTATGCCCGCAAACCCAGAGTGATGCGGGTGACCGCAGCTTCTACTCTGAAGTCCAGCAACGCATGGTACGTGCAGAACTGGGTAAGCAAGGTTACGCGGGTTGGCAATATCAACTATCCCACCGAAGCCCGGCGCGCCGGCGTTTATGGCACCCTGCGAATGCTGGTATCCATGCAGAAAGATGGCACAATCAAGGAAGTGGCTATTCTGCAATCGTCGGGCAGTACACTGTTGGATGATGCAGCCATTCGTATCGTCAGGATGGCCGCGCCCTTCGCGCCTTTTCCTGACGATATGCGAAAAGACGTGGATGAACTGGAAATCATACGCACCTGGTCTTTCCAGCAAAGGGGGCTGACATCTGGATGACGGCATCTAAGCATTCTCCTCACAGCTTGCGACATCACTTTCTGGTGGCATCGCCCTATCTTGCGGATCCTCGCTTTCACGGCGCTGTTATCTACCTTTGCGAGCACTCCAGTGACGGCGCCTTGGGGTTGATGGTCAACCAGCCTCTGGATATTCATTTGGGGGAGATTCTCGAACAGCTTGATCTTCAGGGTGGCGAGCTTGATTTGCCTGTGTTCAGCGGGGGGCCGGTGGAGCAAGAGCGAGGATTCGTGCTGCACTCCCCCGGAGCAGACTGGCAGAGTACCGCCAAGGTCGCCGACGACGTGATGCTGACAACCTCCCGCGATATACTGGCCGGCATTGGACTCAACGAAGGTCCGGAAGAGTTTTTGATGGCTCTCGGTTACTCAGGATGGGGCGAAGGACAACTGGAGGAGGAGTTGGGCAGCAATTCCTGGCTAACCTGCCCTGCCACCACCGACATTCTGTTCAGGACACCGTGGGCTGACCGCTATAAGGCTGTTCTTGCCCTGATAGGGATAGATATTAATCAGCTCAGTGAGACGGTGGGGCATGCCTGAACGCGGACAGCGCAGTGTGATGGCATTCGATTTTGGTCTCCGCCGTATTGGCGTGGCTATGGGGCAGGAGATGATCGGTACAGGCCAGCCCCTGACCATGATCCCTGCCGACAACGGAACCCCGGATTGGGCTCAGCTCGAAAAGCTGTTGGTGGAGTGGCAGCCGGATCTGGTGCTGGTGGGCCTGCCCCTGAACATGGATGGCAGCGAAAATGACATGTGTGGCCGCGCCCGAAAGTTTGGTAAACGCCTGCACGGGCGCTTCCATGTTCCGATAGAAATGGTCGATGAACGCCTGACCAGTTACGAAGCGAAAGGTCAGGTAATGGCTGCCGGTGGTAGTCGGGATTATGGTCGTCACGGTGTAGACGATCGCGCAGCGGTGCTGATACTGGAAACCTGGTGTCGGCTGCAAACAGAATAATAAAGTGAGGATTTAATGAGCGCATTGCTTGATGTAGACCAGCTTCTGGACAAGTTGGAGGCGGGGCTGCGTAATCTGCTTGAAGAGCGAGGTATCAAGTCGCCAGTACTCATTGGCATCCGTACCGGCGGCGTATGGGTGGCCGATATCATTGGCAAGCGCCTGGGAATCGAAGAGCCGTTCGGTGAGCTGGATATTTCATTCTACCGGGATGACTTCAGCCGGATTGGGCTGAATCCCAAGGTCACACCCTCAAGCCTGCCGTTTGATACCGAAGATCGGGATATCATATTGATCGACGACGTTATTATGAGTGGCCGTACAATACGTGCGGCGATGAATGAACTGTTCGATTATGGCCGCCCAGCCAGTATCATACTCGCCACGCTGATTGATCTCGGTGCCCGTGAACTGCCCATCCAGCCCGATGTGGCCGGGCAATCGCTGACGCTGGATGCGACCCAGCGCATAAAACTTCGAGGCCCGGATCCACTCCGGATAGAAATTCAAGCAGCCGAACAGTAAACCCCCGAACCCGATAGCAGGCACTCCATGACCGCAAACGCAGCTTCCCCCAACCACTTGCAGCTCACCCGGGATGGCCAGTTGCGGCATTTTCTGACTCTGGACGGGCTGAACAGGGAGCTGCTGACCGATATTCTGGATACGGCAGATTCTTTTATCGAAGTGGGTGAGCGAAGCATCAAAAAAGTGCCTCTTCTGCGAGGCCGAACTGTGGTCAACCTGTTCTTTGAGGCCAGCACCCGCACTCGTAGTACCTTTGAGCTTGCCGCAAAACGGCTGTCTGCCGACGTACTCAACCTCGACATAAACACCTCCGCAACGTCCAAGGGCGAGTCGCTTTCAGACACGCTTCTCAACCTTGAGGCCATGGCCAGCGATATGTTTGTTGTGCGTCATGCCCAGAGCGGCGCACCACACTTTATTGCAGAAAGCGTGACTCCCGGCGTCGCCATCATCAACGCTGGCGACGGTCGCCACGCACACCCCACGCAAGCCATGCTCGATATGCTGACCATTCGCCAGCACAAAGGCCGTTTTGAGGGTCTTAAAGTGGCCATAGTGGGTGACATTCTGCACTCGCGGGTAGCGCGCTCCCAAATCCGTGCGCTGAACGAGCTGGGCGCCGAGCAGATACGGGTTATTGCCCCCGGAACCCTGCTGCCAAAAGATGTGGAAAGTCTCGGGTGCACTGTGGAATACGATATGGCCAAGGGCATGAAGGATCTGGACGTGGTGATCATGTTGCGCCTGCAGAAAGAGCGTATGGAAGGCGCTTTGCTGCCCAGCGAGCGTGAGTTTTACCGGCTCTACGGCTTAAGTCAGGAGAAGCTGGCGCTGGCGCATCCCGAGTGCATTGTCATGCACCCAGGCCCGATTAATCGTGGCGTCGAAATTGAATCCTCGGTGGCGGATGGCCCGCAGTCGGTCATTCTTAACCAGGTTACCAATGGAATCGCCATCCGCATGGCTGTTATGTCCATGGCTATGGGTGGGCAGATGGCTGAACGACAGCAGAAACTGAACGAAATGAATGAGAGAGGCCTGGCATGAGCGGAAACGACCAACTCTCCGGTGCCAGCCTGAAAATTACTGGCGGCCGACTGCTGGATGGCCATGGCGGTGAAACACCAAATTCTTCCCTGTTGATCCGGAACGGGCGCATTGCGGCCATTGGCGAAGCGGCCGAAAAAGCCGACGCAGACCAATTATTTGATGCCAAAGGCTGCGTGATTTCACCGGGCTTTGTTGATCTGTACTGCAACCTGCGTGAGCCGGGCAATGGCCAGAAAGGCAACATGGTGTCCGAGACCCGTGCCGCGGCACGGGGCGGCTTCACCACCGTATGCGTGTCTCCCGAAACGTCCCCGGTTAACGACTCCCGGGCCGTGACTCACCTGATTCGGGATGGCGCTTATGTCAGCTCGCCGATTCGGGTGTTGCCTGTGGGCGCTCTGACTCGTGGGCTTGATGGGGAAATGCTCAGCGATATGTCGGGCCTGACCGCCGCTGGCTGTATTGCGGTGGGTAACGGTTCCCGCGGTGTGCGCAATGCCCGGGTGCTGCGCCGCTGCATGGCCTATGCCCAGACTTTTGGTTTGATTGTGATGTTGCGCCCGGAGAATCAGTCCCTGGCCGCAGATGGCTACGCCCATGATGGTCTGGTGTCAGCTCGTTTGGGCTTGCTGGGTATTCCGGAAGTGGCTGAAACCGCATCCGTAATGGAAATGCTTTTATTGGCTGAAGAAACCGGCGTAAGGCTGCACTTGAGCCAGCTCTCATGCGGCCGCAGCGTTGAAATGGTTGCCGATGCCCGCCGCCGGGGTATTGCCGTCACCGCTGATGTAGCCATGCATCAGCTTGTGTTTACGGAAGAGGCGCTGTCGAGCTTTGATAGCCGTTTCCATTTGCGCCCGCCGCTGCGTTCAGAGGCGGACCGAAAAGCGCTGGTTGCCGGCGTTCGCGAAGGCGTAATTGATGCCATCGTCAGTCAGCATCTGCCCCATGAAAGCGCTGCCAAGCAGGCGCCGCTGCCAGACACTGAGCCTGGTCTTTCCAGCATAGAAAGTCTGCTCTCCCTCGGGCTTGAACTGGTGCAGCGAGGTGAGTTAACCCTTACCGAGCTGATTCGTGGGCTTACCTCGGGTCCGGCCTCGGTGGCTGGGCTCAATGCTACGATTGGCCAGGATGATGTAGCGGATCTGTGTGTATTTGATCCTGATGCGCACTGGACTCCGAGCAAGCAGACCCTGATTTCGGCCGGTCACCACGCGCCCGTGCTCGATCGGCCGTTGCCGGGCGTTGTTCGGTTTACGCTGGTAGAAGGGCGAGAGGCCTGGCGTAGCGCCTGAAGTCTCTGGATGGGTATGAAAAGAGTGCCCGGGTTTGCGCCAATCTTTGTCGACGCCATCACATAATCCAAAATGTTGCTTAAAAACCCTTGAGACGGGGCGCCTGTGCCAACGTATTCTTATGCCTTTCGGCATAATGTCGACTTCAATAAAATGCGCAGCGTGTCAGTTCAGATAGCAAGCACTGCTGCCGGACAATAATGATTCAGGAGTCATCCCGTGACGTCAGTACTCTTCCCGCAAAAGGTGGCCTTGGCGGCTGCCCTGTGTGCCAGCTTTTTGCTCCCCTCAGTGGGTAATGCCCAAGCCAGCCCGAAAGTAGCCGATGAAATCATTGAGCGAAGCTTTTGTGTATTTGATCCGGTTGGCGCCAACGGCCCACTTTTCACCATTACCAAAACCTTTCAGCCTATTGCTCTTCAGAACGGTATCAAGCTGAACCTGAGTGCCTACACCGACGAGAAAGTTGCTGCAGAAGATTTCAAGGCTGGTCAGTGTGATGCAGTGTTCCTTACCGGAACCCGCGCACGTGAGTTCAACAAATTCACCGGCAGCCTGGAGGCCATGGGTGCTGTGCCGGGCCAAGAAGAAATGCGCTTGTTGTACAACACGCTCAGTCAGCCCAACGCGCGCCCATTGCTGATAGATGGCCCCTATGAAGTGGCGGGAGTGTTCCCGGCTGGTGCGATTTACCTCCACACCCGTGATCGCAGCATTGATTCCGTAGAGAAACTTCAGGGCAAGCGTGTTGCAACGCTGGATTTCGATCAGGCGTCGGTTCGCATGGTTCGTCATGTGGGTGCGTCTGTTGTTGGCTCCAACTCCGCCAACTTTGCCGGCAAGTTCAATAATGGCAGTGTTGATATTGCCTACGCCCCTGCTGTGGCATATCAGCCACTGGAATTGTACAAGGGCGTTGAGCCAAACGGCGGCGTGCTTAAGTACGCACTAGCCTATATGAACTTCCAGATTATCCTCCACCGCGATCGCTTCCCTGATAGCGCGGGCCAGATGGTGCGTGACGAGGCCGTCAAGCGCATGGGTGAGGCCTATGACATCATTTCCCAGGCAGAAGCCGAAATGCCGGAAAGTGTATGGATGACCTTGCCAAGGGAGGTGACAGCTGAGTACGACAAAATGCTGCGAAAAGTACGTTTGTCACTGGTCGACGATGGTGTGTACGACGAGCGTGCAATCAAGCTGATGAAAGCTATTCGGTGTCGTGTGGACGCCACACGTTCCGAGTGTGCTTCCTGATTTAACGTGCAACCTGAAACAGACCCGCATGATGAAATGCTGGCGGGTCGTTTCAGCTTTGGCAGTCGATATGGTTCTCAGTTTGAGCGAAGCGCATCTTTGAATGCTTTGCCTGCCTTGAAACCAACGGTTTTGCTGGCAGAAATACGGATTGTTGCTCCAGTTTGAGGGTTTCTGCCATCCCGTGCCTCACGGGTGCGGATATTAAAGGTGCCAAATCCCGTAAGGGTTGTGTCTTCTCCGCGAGCAGCCGCCGCCGAGATCTGGTCTGTAATAGTGGTAACCACTTCGCCGGCTTTTTCTCGAGTGAGGCCAGTGCGTTCGGCGATAGCTGCAGCAAGTTCAGGTTTGCGCATCGGGAATTCCTTTTTGTTTTTATCTAACGGAGTCACAACTCAACGAGAGTGCGGCTGTCTGAATCTATAGCGGCTTGCGGCATTTTGTGCAAACCCGAGGGGCCATAAAATCTGTGTACATAGGCGTCATTTGCGGTGCCGGTCTCAAAATGAGTGGGCGCTGTGGGCCATAATGCCCGGCTAACGGCGCGTTCAGAATAATAATTTAAAACGTTAAGAAGGTTTAAAAACCATGAAGCAAACCGGGATTCCATTAGCAGCACCCTCCAACCCGAATCATTCCCGCTCGCTATCTGTCGGGCAGTCAATTCGGCATTCGTTCGCCCGCTGCAAGGGCATTGTTGTTGCATTGAGCCTCGGTACACTGCTGTCAGGCTGTGGCGTGATTAACAACATGATGTACAAAACCACTGGCGATGTAATGCAGGGCTTTTCCAGGCAGCACACGATTCCCTACTTGATGGAAAGCGGCGATCTAGCCATGGGTTGCGCCATGAGTGAGGCCACTGCTCCTCTACTGATGTCCTTCGGCCGAGTGACCGATGAGCCCGACCAACTGGCGGTAATGCTTTATCTCTCAGCGGGTGGCTGCGCAGAAGATCAAGGCCGTGAGCATGAACTGGCCGCACTGGCAGCCATGTACGAAAGGAAAGGCAATGCCGCGGAAGACGCTATGATTCGCCAGAAACGGGCCTACACTCTGGCATCCAAACGCTACTTCAAGGCGTGGCAGCATCACAACACCTATTACGGAGAACCCGGGACCGGTGAGTGCCCGGACTTTGACGACGATCTTGATGAGTTTATTTACCTTGCCGGGCTGTTGTCCGGTTTGCAGGCACTTAATGCTGAGATCCAGTCAACGTCTTCTATTGGTGTTCCCAAGAACATTGGATCAATTGTAGCCAGAGCGTCCAGCTGTCTTGAGAATGATAAGTGGTGGGGTGCGCCAATGGCGCTGAAAGCAACGGTATGGGCCATGATACCGGGCGCACAGCCGGAAGGTGAAGATGCCTTCGAGCGGCTTGCCATAGCAGACCGCAAGGGTGAAGAGGCGGGTGTACGCCTCAGCCACGTTTTCCACGCAATTTCTGCCACCAACAAGGGTGACGAGGCAATGGTGAAGTCCGTGGTAGGTCGGCACGCTGAGTCCCTCAAAGAGCAGCCTGCAAATGAAGAGTGGGCCTTCGTGGATGCCATGGCGACCAATATCATCGTCTCAATCTCCGACCGCCTTTGGGTAGAGAACACCGGCCACCGCACCCCCTTGGGCCAGCTTGGCACCTTCTGGGATGACCAGCAGAAAGAAGTTGAAACCATGAGCCTGGATGGCCTGCTGTAACCTGTTAATGTTCCAGAGTGTAGAGTTATGACCAAGGGTAGTTTTCGTCGGAGTGGTCTGGAGTGGTTTTCATCACTACCTGCCTGTCTGCTTTTGTTGTCTGTGGTGCTTTTTTCCACAAGCAGCGATATCCATAACCAGATGCTGCGCGGTGGTGAGCAGCTCTGGAGTGGCTATTACAAACTGCGGATGGACCCGGTTGCGCCAACCTGTAACGCGGATCGGGATATTGATGCGGCAGTGGCGCAAGAGCTTGCTCAAAAGCCAGCCGACGACGACCCCATGGCAATGTTGCTGGACGCCCAGGAGAAAAACCCTGCGGACGTCCGGCTTGCGATTGAGCGCTCCGTTGCCGATTGCAAAGCTGCCTACCAAAGCTATGACAGCCTGCAGGATAAGCTTACCCCTGGCGTGAAGGCCTACCGGGCAGTGGAGCTGTTTGTTGCTGATTTGATTGCCTTTGGCCTTGAGTCGCAACGCTACATTCTGGTTTTGCTGGTGATGATGTGTGCTGCCACAGCCACACTTACGCGCCACCACATAGCCATGCGGGCTATGGAAACCCGTTTGGACTATACGGTTTCTCTGACGCTCCAAACGATTGCTAACGCTATGTTGCTGGGGTCCAGCCTGATTTTCCGCCAGTCCAGTTTGGGTACAGAAACGGCGGTTTCATCCGACGATCTGCTGCTCCATAACTTTTGGGTCGCAGGATTTGCGTGCCTTACCTTGGCCAGCCTTTACCGACTGGTTCGCGTGCCGACAGGTCTGGCTCCCGGCGGGCAACCGAACAAAGCATTCCTGGCGGTGCCGCTTTATACGGTGATGTGTCTGATTTCGGGAAGCTACTTTGCGCTGATTGGTCACACCTCAGGCATCGGTATCTATCTCGGCAAGATGGTCGAGCTAGCGGACATGTTCCTTAATGTGGGGTTGTATGTTTGGGTTGGCATGATGCTCAAACAAACGCGCCTGGCTACGCTGGTATTCAACTTGTTTCGGCCCTGGCGTATGCCTCCGGAAATGCTGGCGGTGGTTGCTGTTCTTGTCGCCGCTGTTCCTACTGCTTATACCGGTGCATCGGGGATTTTTGTTATTGCTGCGGGCGCGGTTATATACAGTGAGTTGCGAGCGGCCGGTGCCCGTAGGCAACTGGCTCTGGCAGCTACAGCCATGTCGGGCTCTCTGGGGGTTGTGTTGCGCCCCTGCCTGTTGGTTGTTGTGATTGCTTACCTGAACCGGGAAGTGACCACAGACGACCTGTTCGGCTGGGGTATCTGGGTGTTTGTGCTGACCGCTGCGATGTTCAGCGCGGTTGCGCTCACCGTAAACCGGCAGAGTAAATTTAACCTGGCACCTGTTTCCGAAGCCTTGCCAGCCACGCTTAAAGCGCTTCGCTCCTTGATTCCTTACGCACTGGTCATCGTGGGTGTTGTTCTGCTCTACCGTTTTGCACTGGATGTGCGTATGGATGAGTTTTCGGCGCCACGGTTGTTGCCGGTCATTATGCTGTCCATTCTGGTATACGAGCACGTAAGCTTCAAAAACAAGAAGGGCAGTGCGACGGGTGAGATCAACCACCAGGGGCTGGAGCGCAGTGTGCGCGGGGCCACGAATGATACAACGGCGGAAATTGGCGCGTTGCTGCTGTTGTTGGGCCTGTCGGTCAGTATTGGTGGCGTGATCGAGCGTTCTCAGATTATGGAGGCGTTCCCTCAGGCGTTCGATAGTGCCTGGTCTGCTATGTTGTTAATGGTTGTGATCCTGGTCATTCTTGGAATGATTATGGATGCCTTTGGTGCGGTCATTCTGGTGACTGCCACCGTAGCGTCCATTGCCTATTCCAGCGGCATTCACCCCATTCACTTCTGGATGGTGACCCTGGTGGCTTTTGAACTGGGTTACTTGAGCCCGCCGGTGGCACTGAACCATCTGTTAACACGGCAAGTGGTGGGAGAAGCCGAAGTGCTGGCTGCCCAGCAGGAAGATGGCACCTTCTACCAGCGCCATGAGCGCATCATTATGCCCTTGATTGCTATGGGGATTTCGCTGGTGCTGGTGGCCTTTGTACCTTTGATGTTCTACGCCTGAATCTAAACCTGAACAACGCAGGATGCAAAATGCTCCAGCCTTGAAACGAAAAAAGCGCCCTGCTTCTCAGTAGGGCGCTTTTTTTTGGGAGGGGCAGGCTTAGAGCTTCGGCCCTGCCTCCACAATGGAATCGGAAACATCAAATTTCTTGAAGTTTTCGACGAACTGACCAATCAGTTCCGCTGCCTTCTTGTCGTAGGCATCTGTACTGGCCCAAGTGTTGCGCGGGTTCAGCAATGCAGAGTCAACGCCGGGTACCTGCTTGGGTACGCTCAGGTTGAGAGTTGGCAGGTGTTCAGTTTCGACATTGTCCAGTTCGCCGTTCTGAATACCGCTGATGATCGCGCGGGTGGTCGGTATGCTGAAGCGTGTTCCTTCGCCATAGGCACCGCCAGTCCAGCCAGTATTCACCAGGAAAACCTTGCTGCCGTACTCATCCATACGCTTCATCAGAAGCTCAGCGTACACGCCTGCCGGACGCGGGAAGAACGGAGCGCCAAAGCAGGTAGAGAAGGTGGATTTCAGTGCGGACGATGAGCCCATTTCGGTAGAGCCAACCAGTGCTGTATAGCCACTCAGGAAGTGATAAGCAGCACCTTCACGGCTCAGAATGGACACAGGTGGCAGTACGCCAGTCATGTCGCAGGTCAGGAACACGATGTGAGTCGGCTCACCGGCACGGTTTTCGAGTACGCGCTTTTCAATGTGCTCGAGCGGGTAGGCACACCGGGAGTTTTCAGTCAGGGAAACGTCGGTGTAGTCTGGCTCGCGGGTTTCCGGATCAATTGTTACGTTTTCAACAATAGCGCCGAAGCGGATCGCGTCCCAGATAATAGGCTCGTTCTTCTTGCTCAGATCGATGCACTTGGCATAGCAGCCGCCTTCAATATTGAAGACAGTGCCTGGGCCCCAGCCGTGCTCGTCGTCACCAATCAGGAAGCGGTGCGGGTCGGCAGAAAGGGTGGTTTTACCAGTGCCGGATAGGCCGAAAAACAAGCAGGTTTCGCCATCTTCGCCAACGTTGGCGGAGCAGTGCATTGGTAGCACGTCTTTTTCCGGCAGCAAGAAGTTCTGCACGGAGAACATCGCCTTTTTCATCTCACCGGCGTAGTGCATGCCTGCCAGAAGCACTCTGCGGCGGGCAAAGTTGATGATGACGCAGCCATCGCTGTTGGTGCCATCGCGCTCAGGTACGCATTCAAAATTGGCAGCGTTGAGAATCTGCCATTCCTGCTTGTCTGCCTGGTTGTAGTTTTCCGGGCGAATGAACAGGTTGCGGCCGAACAGGTTTTGCCAGGCGGTCTCGGTGGTCATTTTCACCGGAAGGTAGTGCTCAGGGTCGGAACCTACGTGCACCAGGGAAACAAAGCTGTCTTTTTCAGCAATGTAGGCCTCTACGCGTTCCCACAGGGCGTCGAATTTATCGGCGTCGAACGGGCGGTTGATCGGGCCCCAGTGGATGTCGTCAGAGGTACTTGGCTCTTCGACGATGTAACGATCCATGGGGGATCGACCGGTGCGATGACCAGTTTCTACGACCAGCGAACCGTTGGATGCCAGCTGGCCTTCATTACGCGCCAGTGCCTGTTCTACCAGTCGTGCTGTACTCAGATCATTATAAGTGTTGCTCACTTCGACCTCGCCCTCGGGATGTCTTAGTGACTGCTCAGGCCGTCTGCCCGGAAATTGACGGAATTCTGAACAATCGGATCAATTCAGGCGCGCTATTATGCCAGAGGCGCCGATAAAAAACGACTACGCCGGAAGTCGCGTTATTGCTGGCTTCCGGGTGATTTCGCAACCACGCCTAGTGTAGCGTATGGCCGGAAAAAAGCTGATCAATATCATTCCTGTCGAAGCGGTAGTGCGCATGGCAGAACTGGCAGTCCATATCTATGGTTCCCTGTTCGTCCAGTATGCTGTAACACTCGTCTTTGCCAATGGCTTCAAGGGCTACAAGGGTTCTGTCTTTGGAGCAGCTGCACTGGAATGCCACGGCTTCGGCGTCAAAGAGCCGCACTGTTTCTTCGTTAAAGAGGCGGTGGAGCAGGGCTTCGCTGTCCAGCTCCAATAATTCGTCAGCTTTAACCGTGCGCGCAAGGTGGTTGACCCGCTCCCAGAGTTCGTCGTCCTCTTGCGTAGCGCCAGGCATGCGTTGAAGCATCAAGCCCGCGGCCCCACGGTCGCTGGAAAACAGGAACAAACTGGTGGGTATTTGTTCCGAGCGTTCAAAGTACTCTTCCAGACATCCTGCAAGGCTGTCACGTTCACGGGGTACAACCCCCTGGTAGCGGTTACCCTGCTGCGGAGTGATGGTTATGGCCATGCGGCCATCACCCAGGAGGTTGTGGAAACTGTCCTCGCTTACCGCATGCTCATCAAATCGCGCGAGACCGCGAATTTTACGGTCATGACTGCACTCAGCCATTAACGTTCGCAGCGGGCCTTCGCCCTGTGCTTGAATCGACAAGGTGCCCTCAAATTTCAGGCTGCTACTCATAACAATGCTGGCTACAAGTGCTTCGCCCAGAAGGCCTCGAACGGATTCGGGGTAGGGTGCCTGGCCGGTGATTTCACGGAAGCTCTCGTCAAGCTGCACCCAGGCTCCGCGCACCTGGCTGTGTTCAAATATAAAACGCTGGAACTGGTCGCGGGATGCCATGCTGGTTCTCCTGGAAGCTGGATGCTTGAATCGGTAGGTGACAACAGAACTGACTGGCTCAGATGCTGTTCTGGTCACGGAATCGTTGAATGTCGCGGCGATCTTTCTTGGAAGGGCGCCTGGCCGGCGGCAACTGTGCTGCCTGCATGGTTTTGCGTTGCCACGAGAGGTCTTCCCGCTTTTTCACGCTGTCTTCGGTTTCGTGGTAAAGCTTTTGGGCTTCGGGTGCACCGCGCCGGCGCTCGCTTACTTCGTCGACAATGACCACTTTTTCCAGATAGCCAAGGCGCAGGGTAAGCGTGGCGCCGGGTTCAACCAGTCGGCCGGGCTTGCAGCGTTGGCTGTTGTAGTGGACTTTGCCGCCTTCTACTGCTTCTTTTGCGAGAGCGCGTGTTTTGTAAAAGCGCGCAGCCCAGAGCCATTTGTCGAGTCTTACCCGTTGATCGTCCGAAGCGGATGCCGCCATATCTCCTCACCTAATGGGCGTATGTCTGGATTATAGCGCCCTCAGTCACCAGATGGCAGAGCGCTTTTCTGATGAGGGGGTCGTTGTTGATGGATGGCAGTCAGAACTTCATCAAAGTGGTGCACGCAAGGTATTTCGGGATGGCTTTCACTGGCTGCCCGTTTGCTGTCCGGGGCCAGAATTCCCAGGCATTGGGCAATTCCGGCGGACCGGGCGCTTTCGAGTACCGGGAAGCTGTCATCCACCATCAGTGTGGAGGCAGCCCGATAGGGCGCGAGTTGTTGCAAATCTCGCCAAAAAGCGGTGTCTTCCTTGGGCTTGCCTAACTGATGGCTGGAAACAATGCCATCTACATAGCGGTCGAGGCCTGTGCGTTGCAGTTTCAACTCCAAAGGATCGGGGTGGCAGTTGGTTACGATGACGGATTGCAGGCCAGCCTTCTTGAGAGATTGAAGAAAATCCGCCACATGTGGGCGGTAGCCGATGCGATCACCGAGCTCGGATTTGAGCCCGGTGATGTCAAGGGCAAGCTGCTCGCTCCAGTAATCGGTGCAATAGAAGTTGAGCGTGCCTTTTTGGGCCATGATCATGCTGATGATTTTGTCTCTGGCTTTCTCGGGGTGCATGCCGTTAGTCTCAGCGTAACGCCGGGGCAGGTGTTCCAGCCAGAAATGATTGTCGAAGTGCAGATCAAGCAGTGTTCCGTCCATATCCAGGAATACGGTTTCGAGGGACGTCCAGTTGATCATATGCAAAGCCAGCCTTAAATGTTTTCCTCAGGCTGCCGCAGATCCCGGTTTGAGGCAAGCCGGGATATTACGGATGTTGGGCACAGGCCTGCGGCCCAGAGCTACCGCTGGCATCCTGTGCAGTACACGGTAGATCGCCCGTTCATGCGGATTTCCTTCAGCGCTGTTTCGCAGTTCGGGCAGGGCTCTCCGGCGCGGCCATAAACCAGTAATGACTGAGCGAAATAGCCTGGCTTGCCATCGCTGTTCACGAAATCTCGCAGAGTGGTACCGCCCATCAGGATCGCGGCGCTGAGGATTTCCCGGATAGCTTCAACAAGGCGCTCGTAGCGATCGAGACTGATGCGCCCAGCCTTGCGTTTGGGGTGAATGCCCGCGTGGAACAGTGCTTCATTGGCGTATATGTTGCCGACGCCGACCACCACATGGCTGTCCATGATGAAGGATTTCACCGGGGTGTTTCTAGCGCGGGATAACTGGAACAGCATTCGGCCATTAAACTCTGGCGACAATGGTTCTGGCCCAAGGTTGGCTATCAGCGGGTGCGCCACTGCCGTGTCGGCCCACAACCAGCAGCCAAAGCGACGGGGGTCATTAAATCGCAGAATAACGCCGGAACGCAGCACAAGGTCAATGTGATCGTGTTTCTCTGCCGGTGCGCCATCGGTGATGATGCGAAGACTGCCAGACATTCCGAGATGAACGATCGCTGTGCCATGGTCGAGGTTCAGAAACAGGTATTTCGCTCGCCGCTCCACAGTGCGGATAACCTGGCCGTCCATTTGCGCGGCAATATCGCCGGGCACGGGCCAGCGCAGACGGCCATTCCGTACTTTGATCTGGTCAATGGTTTGACCTTCACAGTGGGGTGCGATGCCGCGCCTTGTGGTTTCAACTTCGGGTAATTCGGGCATTCAACCAGTCTCCGGTCAAATTTTGAGGTGCAATGTGGTGCAAATGTGAACGGTAGCAAACTTGCCTTTAAAGCTTGTTGTTTTAGCTAACACCTGTACGCTAAACTGCTCCTGACAGGCGCCTGTAAGGTCGCTTCTGGTTTTGATTTGAGGATTAATTATGTGGTTTAACGGTCTCCTTGACCTGTCGGTGATGCAGTTGATTCTGGTTGTTCTGGGCATGACCCACGTCACGATTATCAGTGTAACGCTTTATTTGCATCGCCATTCGGCCCACAACTCGCTTGATCTGCATCCTGCACTGAAGCATTTTTTCCGCTTCTGGTTGTGGTTGACCACAGCGCAGAATACCAAAGAATGGACTGCGATCCATCGTAAGCATCACGCCAAGTGTGAAACCGCTGAAGATCCACATAGTCCGGTGGTACTTGGTATAAAGAAGGTGTTGTTTGAAGGCGCAGAGCTGTACGCCTCAGCAGCGACCGCAGAGAATCTTGAGCGCTATGGTCAGCGAACGCCGGATGATTGGGTAGAGCGCAATATATACAGTCGCCACAGGGCGCTGGGCATTATTCTGATGGCGGTCATTAACCTGGCGCTTTTCGGTGTTAACGGCATCTGGATTTGGGCTGTGCAAATGGTCTGGATACCCTTCTGGGCCGCGGGCGTGGTGAACGGAATCGGTCACTGGATGGGCTACCGGAATTTTGAGTGCGCTGATAACGCGCGCAACATTTCTCCTCTGGGAATTCTGATCGGTGGTGAAGAGTTGCACAATAATCATCACACTTACCCGAATTCTTCCAAGCTCTCACGCCGCTGGTACGAAGTGGATATTGGTTGGGGTTACATTCGCCTGTTCCAGGCGTTTGGTCTTGCTAAGCCCAAAGGCTACCGGCCAATTGCCCATTACGTTCCGGGCAAGCAGGATGTGGATGTAGAAACCGTGCAGGCCATTGCCAACAATCGTTTTGACATCATGCGCCAGTACCGTAAACGTGTGACAGAGCCAGTTTTACGTCAGCAAAAGAGCCTGATGGATGATGAAATCCGGCCCAGGTATCGTAAGCTCAAGCAGCTTCTGTCGCGGGAGGTAACGCTGATAAAACCGCGTGATAAAGAGACGCTGGAGTCGGTTCTCGAAAGCAACGCCGTGTTGCGTCAGATTTATGAAATGAGCAACGAGTTACAGGCACTCTGGCGCCAGCGCGGTCTTAAGCCGCAGGATAAACTGCAGGCGCTGATGGAATGGTGCAAAGATGCTGAGGCCAGCGGCATCCGCTATCTGGAAGAGTTTGCCGCCCATTTGCGGGCTTATTCGCTGCGCCCGGCGGCTTGAGCCACCCGATATAAGCAGTAAGTGACCTGACCTGCGGTTTTTTGCCGGTGCAGTTGCCAGTTGGCGGGTGCAGCCGGTGAAGGCAGGTCACTTTCATGTTCAACGTACACCCAGCCCCCAGGTTTCACCCAGCCCCGAGAATCCAGTAGCGGAATCAGCGTCGTCAGCCAGCCTTGGTGGAACGGCGGGTCCATGAACACAATGTCGAACGGCTGCCGATTGCGCTCGCCCAGGTAGGTGCTCACATCGTCACATACTGCAGTCCCGGATTCGGAGCCCAGCAGCCTCAGATTGCCTCGCAGCGCGGTTGCTAAAGCGGCGTTGTTATCAATCAGCGTGGCCTGGGCTGCACCCCTGGAAAGTGCTTCGAGTCCCAAGGCGCCGGAGCCGGCAAACAAATCCAGACAATCACTTCCCGCGATGTGAAATGATAGCCAGTTAAATAGGGTTTCCCGGGTGCGCGCGGGTGTTGGGCGAACCCCTCCGGCATCCGGGAAGCGTAATTTTCGGCTGCGCCAGTCGCCCCCGATAATGCGCAGCTCGCCCCCGGCACCCTTGCTCTTGGTGGCTCCTTTGGAGGGCTTGTTTGAAAAGCTCGGGCCTGAGGAATTTCTGCGGGTCATATGGTTGGCTCCGGAAGCGGGCTGCAATATTTGTGGCTGGCGTATATTAGCGGAAATCGTGCCTTTCATGATAATCCACAGCGGTCTCACTTCGCTGGGACAGTCTGCTAGAATATGCGCTTTATTTGTCCCGCCCAATCAGACTGATGGTATGACTTTATGATGGCAGAGTGGATTTCGGTCGGCCTACTGGCCCTTCTTGTATGTGTATTTTTTCTGGACATCGCCAGCAATCGTCGCCGTGTGCCGCGGCCGAAACCCGTGCCCCAGCGCAAGCCCGAGGCGGTCAAAGGCCCTGAGCCGGAAAAGCCGGTTGAGAAGAAGGCTCCTGATGCTGCCCCTGAACCCCTGTCAGAAGAAACCGCAGTGGTACCTGCGGCTGTTGAGCCTGAATTGGTGCCAGAGCCCATCCCAGAGAAGGTTCCTGAGCCGGAGGCTGCACCACAACTCAGTGTTTTTGAGCGCATCAAGCAAGGCTTGGGTAAAACCCGTGCAAGCCTGACTGGCGGCATGGCCGACCTGTTTTCGGTTGGCAAGAAGATTGATGAAGACCTGCTGGAAGAAATCGAAACCACACTGCTGATGGCGGATGTGGGCGTGACGGCCACCTCTGAAATTATTGAATCCCTTACGGACAAGCTCCAGCGTAACCAGCTTAAAGATGGCGAAGCGTTGCGCAAGGCGTTGCGTGATGAGTTGCATGGCCTGCTAAAAGACGTCACCAAACCGTTGACGATTGATGCAGGAACCAAGCCCTATGTGATCCTGATGGTCGGCGTGAATGGCGTAGGCAAGACCACCACCATTGGCAAACTCACTAAAAAGCTCCAGAGCGAAGGCAAGTCAGTGATGCTGGCGGCTGGTGATACCTTCCGTGCGGCCGCCGTTGAGCAGTTGCAGGTTTGGGGTGAGCGCAACAACGTTCCAGTGGTTGCTCAGCACACGGGTGCCGACAGTGCATCTGTTATTTTTGACGCGATCCAGTCGGGCCAATCACGGGGAGTGGATGTGGTGATCGCCGATACTGCAGGTCGATTGCAGAACAAAGACAACCTGATGGGTGAGTTGGAAAAGGTTGTCCGGGTTATGAAAAAGCTGGATGACACAGCACCCCACGAAGTCATGCTGGTGTTGGACGCTGGTACGGGGCAGAACGCCTTGAGTCAGGCGCAAGTGTTCCAGAAAGCGGTTGGCGTGAGTGGCATTACCCTAACGAAACTGGACGGCACCGCCAAAGGCGGTATCGTGTTCGCCATTGCCCGCCAGTTGCAGCTCCCTATCCGTTTTATCGGGGTTGGTGAGCAGGTTGATGACCTGCGCAGCTTCGATGCTGAAACCTTTGTGGACGCACTGTTTGCAGACTAGTTTGCTAAACAACCCGGATTTTTGGAGCAGTAGCCCGTTATGATTGAATTCCGCCAGGTTACCAAGCGGTATGACAGTGACCATACGGCGTTGCGGCAGGTGAATTTTCACCTGGATCGCGGTGAGTTGGCGTTTCTGACCGGACATTCAGGTGCGGGCAAAAGCACCCTGCTGAAACTGCTTATGGTTATGGAGCGCCCCACTGCCGGTGAAGTGGTGGTTGGTGGCCAAGTGCTTAACCGCCTCCCGAGAAGGCAGATTCCCTACATACGCCGGCACATCGGTGTGGTCTTTCAGAATCACCAGTTACTTTTTGACCGCACAGTGTTTGATAACGTGGCTATGCCCCTGGAAGTTATGGGCGCCTCTCCCCGCGATGTGGGCCGGCGTGTACGTGCAGCGCTGGATAAAGTGGGATTGCTCAGCAAGGAAAAAATGAACCCCCTGCAGTTATCGGGTGGTGAGCAGCAGCGCGTGGGTATCGCCCGGGCTGTGGTGAATAAGCCACCGCTCCTGCTGGCAGATGAGCCTACAGGTAACCTGGACCCTGAGCTGTCTGCAGACATCATGAATCTGTTTGCCCAATTCAGTCAGGTAGGTGTAACGGTGCTGATCGCCAGTCACGATCTTGCCCTGATAAATGAAATGGATAGGCGCACTCTGACTCTCGATCACGGCAACCTGATTGCGGGCGGTACCCCGCTACAAGGAGGTTTCCGTGGCCGTTGATCCTTCAACCAAACCCCGTAAACCGGATGTTGCCAGGGGCGCCAAAACCTCCCGCTCACCCTGGCGCGAGCAGGCGGAATCGTACTTCATTCATCATCGAAAAGTGGCCCGTGACAGTGCTTCACGCCTCTGGCAAACCCCGGTGGCCAGCTTGATGACCTGGACGGTCATGGGCGTTGCCTTGGCGTTACCCGTTGCGCTCCTGCTTTTGTTGACCAGCCTTCAGGGTGTGAGCGCGGGTTGGGAAAGTGGTGCCCGGGTGACCGCTTATATGAGCCTGGACGCCAGTCTTGAGCAGACCCGCAAACTGGCCAAAGAAATTGGCGCAGACGGTCGTGTAGATGAGATTGAATTGATTGACCGTGATCGCGCACTGGCAGAATTTCGTGCATCGTCGGGGCTTGATGATGCGCTGGATTATCTGGAAGAAAACCCCTTGCCTCATACGCTGTTGATCACGCCTGAGGAGAGTGCGAGGACGGCAGATGGCGTAGCAAGCCTGCTGTTGTTTATTGAAAGCATGGAAGGTGTTGAGCGGGTTCAGGTCGATCTGGGCTGGTTGCAGCGGCTCAATGCCATGACAGACCTGCTGGCGCGGGCCGTGTGGGCGCTGGCAATACTGCTGGCGGCAGCGGTGGTGCTGGTGATCGGCAATACGGTAAGGCTGTCCATTGAAAGCCGCCGCGATGAGATCCTGGTGGCCAAGCTGGTCGGGGGAACGGATGGCTTTGTGCGCAGACCCTTCCTCTACACGGGTGCATGGTTTGGTCTGGGCGGTGGTGTTGTTGCCTGGATACTGCTGCAACTCTCTCTTTGGTGGCTTAGTGGCCCCATTGAGCGCCTTGCTGGTTTATACAGTAGCGACTTCTCGCTGAGCGGCCTGAGTTTTGACGGTGCGTTTGCATTGATTATTGCAGCGATGCTGCTAGGCTGGCTGGGCGCCTGGATAGCGGTAAAGCGCCATCTGGACGATATTGAGCCAGGTGAAATTGCTGGCGGTTAGTGATCCGGATTGCGGTAAAAGCGTATTGAATACGGATCGGTTCCGGGGTAGTTTCTAAGTTAGCGAAAGTCAGGGCGAATTCTCCATTTTGTTGATTTAAAACGTTTTACTGGAGAGATTCGGGAACTTTTAAGGTTCTTGGCGGTCCAATCTTTATTCGCTATATTATGCGACCGTCAGGTTCGGAGGTTAAAGCATGGGTACGAGTTTACAGCTTATTGAAAGACTGGTTCCGGGCGCCAATCTCGAGGCATACATTCAGGCCGCGAGCCGCATTCCGGTGCTGACCGTGGATGAAGAGCGAGAGCTGGCCGAGCGCCTTCACTACGATGAAGACGTAGATGCAGCCCGCCAGATGGTTCTGTCGCACCTGCGCTTCGTTATTCACATTGCCCGCAGCTATTCCGGTTATGGTTTGGCGCAGGCTGATCTGATTCAGGAAGGCAACGTCGGCCTTATGAAGGCCGTCAAACGTTTCAACCCGGAGTACGGCGTTCGGCTTGTGTCCTTTGCCGTGCACTGGATCAAGGCTGAAATTCACGAGTTCATTCTGCGCAACTGGCGTATTGTGAAAGTGGCGACGACCAAGTCCCAGCGTAAGTTGTTTTTCAACTTGCGCAGCCAGAAGAAGAAGCTGGCTTGGCTAAGCCACGACGAGCTGCACGCGGTGGCAGACGACTTGGGTGTTGAGCCAAGGGTTGTGCGGGAAATGGAAGGTCGACTGGCCTCCCACGACACAGCTTTTGATGGCCCGATGGACGATGATGACGACAGTGCATACAAGGCGCCGGCGTATTATCTGGAAGACCATCGTAGCGATCCTGCCGTTCAGCTCGAAAAAGCGGATTGGACGGAGGATTCCAACGGTCGTCTGATGGAAGCTCTGGAAATGCTTGATGAGCGCAGTCAGGATATTCTGCGGGAGCGCTGGTTGTCCGAGAGCAAGGCAACGCTACATCAGTTGGCCGACAAGTACGGTATTTCTGCTGAGCGTATTCGCCAGTTAGAGAAGAATGCCATGAAGAAAATCCGTACGCAGATGACTGAAGAAGCTGCCTGATCAGGCTGTCTATCTGAACGTACTTTGAAAACGCCACCACCGGTTCCGGTTGGTGGCGTTTTTGTTTGTGTCCTTTGTGACTTATAGTTTGGTGCACGAAGTAATTGGGCAGGCCCTTCCAAAACACGCTGTGAATACATCCCTGTACGCTCGGCTCCGCCATCCATGGCTCCGCACGGTTTTGGAGAGGCCTGCCCAATTACTTCTTCCCGGTACTTGATAGAGGCTCGCAAAAATGAAACGGCAACTACCCCATATCGCTTTTCTCGGTATTGGTCTCATGGGCACTCCCATGGCCCGTAATCTGCTGGATGCAGGTTTCCCCATGACTTTATGGAATCGCACTACCAGCAAGTGCGAGCCGTTTGCCAGTGAGGCAAGGGTAGCTGAGAGCTCCGTTGATGCAGTGCGAACCGCCGATGTGGTAATCACCATGCTGGAAAACAGTGATGTGGTGGACCAAGTGTTGGTTGCAAGTGGCGCTATGGCAGCTTTAAAGCCGGGTGCCCTGGTGATTGATATGAGTTCCATTCAGCCATCGGTCGCTCGTCGGCATGCTGCGCTTGCGATGGAGCAGAGCGCTGGCTATGTGGATGCGCCGGTTTCTGGTGGCACGCTGGGTGCTCAGGAAGCGCGGTTAAGTATTATGGCGGGCGGCTCAGAGGAAGATGTTTCCAGAGCTTTGCCCGTGTTTGAGGTGCTGGGTAAGTGCACGAGAATCGGGCCGGTTGGAGCCGGGCAGCTTGCCAAATTGGCTAATCAGGCGATTGTTGGAATTACTATTGGCGCGGTGTCTGAAGCTTTGTTGCTGGCTGCCAAGGGCGGGGCTGATCCGGCGGCAGTGCGGGAGGCGCTTATGGGCGGTTTTGCCGGCAGTCGGATTCTGGAGTTGCATGGCCAGCGTATGATCGATCGGGATTTTGCGCCCGGCGCGCCAGCGCGGATACAACTGAAGGACATGCGGATGATTCTGGATGAGGCCCGGGCAGAAGGATTAACGCTACCGCTGGCACAACAAGTGCACAACGGATACCTCTCGTTGGTCGCTAATGGCCACAGTGATGCAGACCACAGCGGCCTGCTGCTGGAGTTGGAGCATATTAACCGCACCCGTCTTGGTGCTGCCGGCTCAGGTTCGAAGGAGTAACTGCCATGCCGCGTTTTGCTGCAAACCTTTCGATGTTGTTTACAGAAGTGCCGTTTACCGAGCGTTTTGCCAAAGCGGCGGAGGCCGGGTTTGCGGGTGTGGAGTATCTCTTCCCCTATGAGTGGCCGAAAGAGGAGCTGCGTAAAGCGCTGCAAGATAATGGTTTGACTCAGGTTTTGTTCAATCTACCCCCGGGCGACTGGGCTGCAGGCGAGCGCGGTATTGCTTGCTTGCCAGACAGGGTCGATGAGTTCCGCGCCGGGGTGGACCAGGCCATCGAGTATGCCCTGGCGCTGGGGTGTAAGCAGCTGAACTGTCTGGCTGGGTTGAAGCCGGTGGAGCTGGATGACGGTACGGCCTGGCAAACGCTGGTGGCGAATGTGGCCTGGGCAGCGGATAAGCTGGAGGGCGAGGGTATTACGCTGTGCGTTGAGGCCATAAATTCACGGGTCGATATGCCCCGTTTCTTTCTTGATACGTCCGCCAGAGCCATGGCGCTGATTGAGGAAGTGGATGGCGATAACCTGCGCCTGCAATATGACATCTACCACATGCAAATCATGCAGGGTGACCTGGTGCGATCCATGGAGTGTTTGCTGCCGTGGATCGGGCACATCCAGTTTGCCGATAATCCAGGGCGACATGAGCCGGGAACCGGTGAAATTAACTTTTCGAATGTTTTTTCCGCCATTGATAAAATGGATTATGACGGCTGGGTAAGTGCGGAGTACCTGCCCTCCGGGGCTACGGCAGATAGCTTGCACTGGTTGCGGTCATAGTACCGACCGTCGCCATTGGCGACACCCTCTTACAAGATCGTAACTGGCCGGTGCTCCAAGTTATTCGTACTCTGTTGTTAATGTAATCCGCTATCAGGAGGGGATCCGGTGAAAGCGCTGGTAATCGAAGACGATCAGGACGTAGCAAATTATCTTGTTAAAGGGCTGAAAGAATCAGACTTCGTGGTTGATCATGCTGCCGATGGCAAAGACGGCATGATGATGGCCGCCAGTGAAGAGTACGACATCATGATTGTCGATCGCATGCTTCCAGGCATGGACGGGCTCTCTATTATCAAAACGGTTCGTGCAACTGGAAACCAGGTGCCGGTTCTTATCCTCAGCGCGCTGGGCGATGTAGACGATCGTGTTGAAGGTCTGCGGGGTGGCGGTGATGATTACCTTACCAAGCCTTTCTCTTTTACTGAGCTTCTTGCCCGGATTGAGTCGCTGGTTCGCCGGAACCGCCAGTCGGCGGAAACTGAAACCGTGCTGCGCGTAGCCGATCTGGAAATGGATCTGCTGGCCCGCACAGTGAAGCGCTCCGGTCAGAATATTGATGTGCAGCCCCGGGAATTCCGGTTGCTGGAGTATTTGATGCGCAACGCCGGCCAAGTAGTCACCCGGACCATGCTGCTGGAAAAAGTCTGGGATTATCACTTTGATCCCCAGACCAACGTGATCGACGTGCATATAAGCCGTCTCCGGGCAAAGATTGATAAGGAATTCGAAACACCCTTGCTGCAAACCGTCAGGGGTGCAGGGTACATGTTACGTGAAACTGCTTAGCCAGCTCAGGACATCGTCCTTCCAGCTTGCCCTGCTGTATATGGTGGTGTTTGCCACCTCGGTATTTTTATTACTGGCCTTTATTTACTGGCGTACAGCGGGTTTTATGACCGCTCAGACCGACGAAACCATTGAAGCGGAAATCGCCGGACTGGCGGAGCAATACAGAGGGCGCGGTGTAAACGGCCTGATCACGATTATTCGTGAGCGGGTTGCCCGCGATCCCAATGCAAAAACCATCTACTTGCTGACCACCGAAGACTTCCTCAAGCTGGCCGGCAATCTGGAAACCTGGCCAGAGGGCAGTCCCTCAGAAGGTGGTTGGGTTAACTTTACGCTCAGCTCAGCTGTGGGCTGGAAAGGGCCAGAGCGCCTGGCCCGGGCCCGAATATTTGAAGTTCAGGGCGGCTTGCGGCTATTGGTGGGTCGGGATGTTGACGAACTCACCAGCCTCAAAAGAGTAATTGAGACGGCCATTAACTGGGGCATGGGGATCACCCTTGCGCTGGCACTACTCGGTGGCTATTTGATGAGCCGAAATACCATTCGCCGCATAGAGGTCATCAACAATACCTCCCGGCGAATAATGAACGGACACCTCTCCCTGCGTATACCTACCCGTGGCACTGAGGACGATTTCGATCAGCTTGCAGAAAACCTGAATCAGATGTTGGACAGGATTGTTTATCTGATGGAAGGTATCCGCCATGTGTCTGACAGCATTGCCCACGACCTTCGTACGCCTCTCACGCGATTGCGGAACCAGCTTGAAAACACCCTGATGTCCGTCGACAACGATGAGGCCCGTGAGCAGGCAGGCCGCGCTGTTGCAGAGGCAGATCAGCTTCTGGCAACGTTTAATGCACTGCTGCGCATCGCGCGTCTGGAGACGAAAGGTAACTCGTCTGATATGAAGCGGGTGGCTTTGGACGAATTGGTGTCTGATGCCTGTGAGCTCTATGAGGCGGTGGCAGAGGATAAAGATCAGGCATTTGAGCAGTCTCTTGAGCCAGGTGTGGTACTTGAAGGCGACCGGGACCTGTTATTTCAGATGATCAGTAACCTGATCGACAACGCAATAAAATACACGCCTGAGCACGGTGCCATTGGTGTGGCTGTGCGGAGAGAGGGCGATGATGCTGTTTTCGAAGTCAGCGATAGTGGTATTGGTATTCCGGACGATGAGAAAGATCAGGTATTCCAGCGATTTTATCGGGTTGGTAAAAGCCGTTCGCTACCCGGCAATGGCTTGGGGCTAAGCTTGGTAAGTGCCGTGGCGGAAATCCATAAGGGGCGGATCATACTTAGCGATACCGATGAAACTCAGCAACCGCCAGGGCTGACAGTTTCTGTGTACATGCCCGCGCTTACCCGTGTGCGCAAACGCATACGGGCTACTCAAGCGGAGCAGGCACTCGCGTCGACCACCGATGACGCAACGGGCGCCAAAGAGGCCGACCGCGCCTGAGCATCAGTGGCTTGGGCGGAACCGGTTCACTTGCGACATAACCGGTGCGATCAGCGCATCGGTGCGGGTCTCGAATTGCTGGGTGATGCGCTCAAACTGAGAACGGCGAAGGTTTAGGCGCACCTGAATGCTGTCCCACTCACCTTCCAAGTGTTTCTGCTCTGTCATCAGAAACGCCGCAATATTGTGACGGTTAATTTTTCCGGTAATGCCCATTTGGTCGAGGCGAAAGCCCAGTGCATCTACGCCTTCAAGAGCCATGTTCAGCAGCTTCTGTGTGTTCATTTGTGCTATCTCCATAACTGGAAGCGGATCTAAGGTTTGATGCCATAACGCTATCCCTGTCCCCTAGAGTGTACAACCTAATTTTCTGCGCAGAATTGCCGAGCCTACCCTGACCAAAAGGTAATTCATCGGCAAGGGCCAGGTAATACCGGGTGTGGAGAATGGGCATTGTAGATAGAAGCAAGCATTAATAGCCGCTTGCTTCTCCCTCCAGTACAGCGCTAGCCTTACCCCGTTTTTACGGGGTTTTTTTATGTCTGGCGATTAGCGTCAGGCGAGAATATCTACCCGGGCGCGCTACTTATCGTATGCAATAGAGTTGATATGCCAGGTGATTGTGCCGGCATCGGTTCGCACCTCGGCCTCGTCGCCCACTTCTTTTTTCAGCAGGGCCCTGGCCATCGGTGAGTCGATGGAAATGTAGTCATTGCGGTTGAATATCTCATCGTAGCCAACGATTCGGAACTTCAGGGTTTTGCTATCGTCGTTTTCAACTTCTACCCAGGCCCCGAAAAATACTTTTCCTTCCTGATCCGGGTGGTACTCCACTACTTTCAGATTGTCCAGGCAGCGTCTCAGGTAGCGTACTCGGCGATCAATCTCTCTGAGTCGTTTCTTGTTGTACTGATAGTCTGCGTTCTCACTGCGATCGCCAAGGCTGGCCGCCCAGGTAACTTTTTTGGTGACCTCCGGGCGCTCAAATCTCCAGAGTTCGTCGTGTTCTTTTTGCAGATCATCGTAGCCCTGCCGGGTGATAAGTGGCGTCTTCAAGGCTGCTCCTGTTGTTCAAAGAGGGTGCGTAACGGGCGGTCCTATTTAACAGGGCCAGTGAAAGTTGTCACAAAACGGTCAATTAACTGAGAAACACGCCCGGTTTGGCGATAGACTGATCGAAAATTGACACATTAATAAAAAGCGTGTCTTCGAGGGTGAATCTCATGAGTCTCTTGCATCGTTTTATCAGAGCGCCGGAATTGATGCGTTCCGGTTTGGTTTCTGCCGTTTTCCTGCTCATGGTAACAGGATTGGCCAGTGCGCAGACCAGTCCTGGCGAGAGCCAGCTGTTTGAGGTTGAACAACGGTCAACGCTGGAAACTATCCCTTTTCGCTCCATTGCTGAAGATGCGCTGTCGGACACGGTGATAGAGGGCGGTTTGGCTGCGCCAGCTGAGGGTGTCCCTGTGCAACAAGCGGGTGCTGATGACTTCTATCTCGACCCCTTGGCGATACAGCCTGGGGATGGCCGTACGGATCTCGGGCGTTCTCAGATACCGGTAGAGTTTCGCTTCAGCAATCCAAAATCTCTTCCCGGGCAGACACACAGCAATAACTATGTGATTCGTCCGCCAGAAAATCGCACCTACGAAGCCCTTAATGTGAATATGAACGGCCGCTGACAGGTCCGGAAAATATAGGGATGCGTTGAATAAAAGGTGTTGTGATCCCGGCAGAGTTTCTGCCGGGATCGAAAAGCAGCGACGGCTTACTTCAGGGCTTCGAGTTTGTCGATGTACTTCTGCATTGCGTCATCTTTCGACATGCCTTTGCACTTTTCCCAAGCGTCGTACTTGGCGCGGCCAACAAAATCCATCATGCCCGGGCGCTTGCCGGACACATCGCCTTCGGTGCCCTGCTTGTACAGTGCGTAGAACTCCAGCTTCATCTCGTTGGATGGTTTGAAATCGCCTTCGGCATTTTGAATGTAGTTTACGGCTTCTTCGAAACGGGTTTTCACGTCGCTCATATCAATCTCTTCCTTGGTTATTGTGAAAGTACTTTGAAGCTTTAACTATGGGTTTCAGGAGTATAGCTACGACGCCAGGTGCCGTCATTGACCAAATTTACCAAGGCTATGGCCAGTAGGTCATAAGTACACACATGGGGACAAACACTTTGGCAAAAGTTTGCCCGCGCGCACAGTTTGCGTCATTGCTGGCCAATTTTTGCTTGAGAAACCTGATCCACGTGTGTACAGTTTTGCCGTTGCGTACCAGGATGGTGCGCACGAAGGACTGAACAACTGCAAATGATTTGCACAGGGAGCAAGCCATGTCGTCTAAAGACGGTTCTGTCGCGCCTAAAGAGCGCATCAATATCAAGTATGTCCCCGCCACCGGAGATCAGCAGGCTGAAACCGAACTGCCGCTGAAGATGTTCGTCGTTGGTGATTTTAAAGGACACGCCGAAGAAACCCCCATCGAAGAACGCAAAGCCATTTCCGTCGACAAGAACAACTTCCGTTCTGTCATGAAGGAAGCCGGCCTTACGTTATCCACTACTGTATCCAACCAGCTGGAAGATCAAGCCGACGAACTGCCGGTCAACCTCGAATTCCAGTCCCTGGATGACTTCTCGCCCGATAGCATTGCCCGCCAGGTTCCCGAGATGAAGAAACTCATCGAGCTGCGGGAAGCGCTGGTTGCCTTGAAAGGCCCGTTGGGTAATGTGCCTTCGTTCCGTTCCAAGCTGCAGGAATTGCTGGATAACGACGAAGCTCGTGAAACCCTGTTGTCTGAGCTGGAACTGGCGACAGACGGCGAGTAATCGATGCTGCCGCTTGTACGCGGTACACAACATCAAATATCAATCACGTACTGAAGGGATGTGGTATGTCTGATACTGCTGCGCAGCAATCCGCTGCCTCCGAATCTGTAATGGAAGGCTCGTTGCTCGACCAGGTAATGGCCAATAGCCGTATGGCGCCGGCTGACGAGGGCTATGATGTAGCCCGCAAAGGCGTCGCAACGTTTATTGCCAACCTGCTGAAAAGCGAAGAGAAAGGCCAGCCGGTCAACAAGGCACTGGTTGACCAGATGGTGGTAGAGCTGGATCGCAAGATCAGCGCCCAGATGGATGAAATTCTGCACGCGCCCAAGTTGCAGGAACTGGAGTCCTCCTGGCGCGGCCTCAAGCTGATGGTTGATCGCACTGACTTCCGCGAAAACATCAAAGTGGATATTTTGCACGCCACGAAAACCGAACTTCTCGAAGACTTCGAGTTTGCTCCCGATGTGACTCAGACCGGCTTCTACAAGCATATATATTCCACAGAATACGGCCAGTTCGGCGGCGAGCCTGTCGGTGCGGTTGTTGGTAATTATGCGTTCACACCGTCTACCCCGGATATGAAGCTGCTGCAGTATGTATCGTCTGTTGGTGCTATGGCCCATGCGCCTTTCCTGTCCTCGGTTGCGCCATCATTCTTTGGCGTAGACAGCTACCAGGAATTGCCGGCGATCAAAGAGCTGAAAGCCGTTTTTGAAGGCCCGAAATACGCCAAGTGGCGTTCCCTGCGTGAATCCGAAGACGCCCGCTACCTTGGCCTGGCTTCGCCACGTTTCCTGCTACGGGTGCCTTATGACCCAAGCGAAAACCCGGTACGCAGCTTCAACTACAAGGAAGATGTCTCCGGCGATCACGAGCATTACCTGTGGGGCAATACCGCCTACCTGCTGGCTACGCGATTGACTGAGAGCTTTGCCAAGTACCGTTGGTGCCCGAACATCATCGGCCCACAAAGCGGCGGTGCTGTGGAAGACCTGCCGGTTCACCTGTTCGAATCCTTCGGCCAGCTGGAAGCGAAGATCCCGACCGAAGTACTGATCACCGACCGCCGTGAATACGAAATGGCCGACGAAGGGTTTATCTCCCTCACCATGCGTAAGGGTAGCGATAACGCCGCATTTTTCTCAGCCAACTCCGTACAAAAGCCCAAGCAGTTCCCGAACACCAAGGAAGGCAAAGAAGCGGAAACCAACTACAAGTTGGGCACCCAGCTGCCTTATATGATGATCGTTAACCGCCTTGCTCATTACATCAAGGTGCTGCAGCGTGAGCAGATCGGTTCCTGGAAAGAGCGTCAGGATCTTGAGCGCGAGCTGAACACCTGGATTCGCCAGTATGTAGCCGATCAGGAAAACCCGCCGGCCGAAGTACGCAGCCGCCGCCCATTGCGCGCAGCTCAGGTAACGGTTTCCGATGTAGAGGGCGATCCGGGCTGGTACCAGGTGTCTTTGGCCGTGCGTCCGCACTTCAAGTATATGGGGGCCAACTTTGAGCTGTCGCTGGTAGGCCGTCTGGACAAGGATTAATCCGTGTTCAGTGGTGATGCACAACCCATGGGAGGCAGCCTGTTCGAACGATTGGAGCAGGCTGGCTCTCCGGAAGGGCAAAGCATAGGGGAGGTCACCCATGTGGTGGCTTCCATCAAACGCCACCTGGTTCGACTGCTCAATGCACATCCCGGCAATAGCGCCTGTGCGCCAGAGCTGGGACTGCTGGACTTCAACGATGCGACTCTGGGTACCCACGATCTGAGTATCCAAATCCGCAGCGCAATCCGGCAGTGTATTGAGAAGTACGAGCCCAGAGTAAAGCGGGTTGATGTGGTTGCTTTGCCCCAGGGACCGGATCCTTTGCAGTTGCGGTTTCAGGTAACGGTTTATCTTAATGTTGGCTCTAAAGACGATAAAACCACCATCGATTTGTTGCTGGATGACAAGCGGTATTATCGGGTGATGTAACCAGGCTGGGACTTTGGTGGAGTGAGCGGGTGGGGATGCTTTTCTTCTGGGAAAAACAACTCGCTTCGCTCAGACATCTTTTTCCCGCCAGAAAAGCATCCCCACCCACTCTTTCGAACATTGTTGCAGTTGTTCAGGTGTAGTTGGATGAAGTTGAATCGGTTTTACAGGGATGAGTTGAGCTTTCTAAGGCTGCAGGGGCGGGAGTTTGCTGAGGCTCACCCGCAGCTTACCCGATTCTTGTCAGAACAAAGCACTGATCCCGATGTGGAACGGTTGCTTGAAGGCTTTGCGTTTTTGACTGGAAAGCTACGGGAGAAAGTCGAGGACGAGTTTCCGGAGTTAACGCATTCGTTGTTGAACATGCTTTGGCCGAATTACCTGCGGCCAGTCCCAAGCTGCACCATTATGCGGTTTGATCCGCAGTTGCATTCCATCAGTGAGCGACAAAGGGTTGAGCGGCACACGGAAATAAAGAGTCGGCCTTTGGGGGATTCCACGCGCCAGACTCAGTGCCGGTTTCGTACTTGTCGGGCGGTCGATGTGTTTCCCATAAGTGTTGCCGATGCTCATGCCGAACATTCCCGGGAAGTCTCGTCGATGACCGTGGATCTGGCGTTGCATACAGATCAGCCATTGAGCGCCTTGGATCTTGATAGCCTGCGCTTCTATCTGGGCGGTGATAACCACACGGCTGAAACACTGTATTTGTGGCTGAACCACTACCTCAGCCGAATGGAGTTGGTCGTTGGCGACTCCGTTTTCAGTCTGCCAACGTCTTTGTTGAAACCGGTTGGCTTTGCCAGTGATGAGGCGCTTTTGCCTTATCCGAAGAACGCTTATTCCGGCTATCGGATTCTTCAGGAATACCTGAGTTTTCCCGAAGCCTTCCGGTTCGTGGATATCACTGGCTTGAAGAACCGTTTGCCTGTAGTCCAGGCAGACGAGATCAGTCTGCGCTTTCATTTCAGCCGGATTCTGCCGCCGGATGCGCGGATTCGGGCAGAGAATATGCAGCTTTACTGCACGCCGGCGGTGAATCTGTTTACCCATGAGGGGGAGCCGGTGGATCTTAACGGGCGTCAGACGGAATACCGGATTCTGGCATCGAGCCGGTCGCCGGATCATTTTGAAGTGTTCAGTATTCAGCAGGTGGAAGGCTGGCTGGAGGGTCGTTCGGGGCGGGGCGAGCGTCGCCTGTATACGGCTTTCGAGAGCTTTCAGCACGAAGTTGAGCGGGATCGCGGTCGCACAGCCCTGTATTACCGGGTTCGGGCGAAGGACAGCGTGCGTGGTGATGGCTTTGATCACTATATGTCGTTCGTCCGCGGTGATGAATCCGAGTGTATGGATCGGCAGGAAGCGATTTCCCTGACGCTGACCTGCACCAACCGGCAACTGCCGCAACAGCTGGCGGTTGGGGAAGTTTGCATGGCTACCGAAACCACGCCGGCGTTTGCGTCCTTCAGCAATATCACCCGTCCCACCGCTACCTTGAGGCCGACTCTGGATGGCAGTCTTCTGTGGACGCTGATTTCCAATCTGTCGCTGAACTATCTTTCCATGCTGGATGTGGATGCCCTGCGCACCGTATTGCGTGTGTATGATTTCCGCGCACTGGTGGATCGCCAGGCGGAGCGGGTGTCCCAGAAGCGGTTGGCGGGTATCAGCGCCATTGAAACCAACCCGGTGGACAAGATGATCCGGGGGCTGCCGGTGCGCGGGATTCGTTCGGTAATGAAGCTGGATCAGCAGGCTTTTGCTTCAGAAGGCGATTTGTACCTGTTCGGCACCGTACTCAGCCAGTTCTTTGCACTTTATGCCAGTATCAACGCATTTCACCAACTGGAAGTGGTGAATACAGACAATCAGGAACGGTATACATGGACGTTACAGCAAGGTCAGCAGCCGCTGATGTAGCCGGCCTGCAACCCGTTCTGGGCAATGCGCGGCGCTACAGCTTTTTTCAGCTGGTGGATCTCATTCACCGGCACCACGGTGACGATCTGGAAGGCGGTCGCGACGAGCAGCCACGGCAGGAGCGTATCCGGTTTTCCGCTTCGGCAGGCCTCGGATTTCCCGGTAGCGATGTGGTTTCCGCCCTGTCGCCAGAGCATGAACACGGTCCCTACCACATGGAAGTGAGCTTTCTGGGGCTGCACGGCTCCCAGTCGCCGCTGCCGGGTTACTACCTTGAGGATCTGGCCTGGGAAGCGGGTCAGGATTTGGGTATTCGCCGGCATTTTCTGGATTTTTTCAATCACCGGCTGGTTACCCTGTTTCATCGGTCATGGCGCAAATACCGTTATTACGTGCGCTTTCGCCCCGGCGCGTCGGATGGATTTTCCAAACTGATTTATTCCCTGACCGGGCTTGGCGACAGCCGCCTGCGGGAAGCCACACCGGTTAACTGGTCAAAAATGCTGGCCTATTCTGGCCTGATGGCAGGTCGAAGCCGGTCTCCCGAGGTGGTCAGCGGCATCATTGGGCACTGTTTTGATCTGGACGATGTGAGCATCGAACAGTGGGTGTTGCGCAAGGTGGCCATTGGCGAGGATCAGCAAACGCAGCTTGGCAGAAGCAACGCCACCTTGGGGAATGACACCCTGGTGGGCTCTCAGGTTCGTGATCGCAGTGGCAAGTTCATTCTGCGGATTCGCAATCTCAGTCGTCAGCGTTTTGCCGACTTTTTGCCCAATGGACAGGATCACCAGCGCCTGGTGAAGCTGGTTGAGTTTGCCACCCGCGAGCAACTGGCCTACGACCTGGAGCTGCAGATGCGTGGTCAGGATATCCGACCCATGCAGATGGGAGAGGACATACGGCTGGGCTGGAACTCGTTTGTGACACCTGAGAAATCCGAAATCCGGCCCGCCGTGCGGATTCAGATACGCCGTTAATATGAAAAGGAACGCAATCATGGAAGAGCGGCAGATAACCAGACTGAAGCTGACGGTCACCAACCCCGGTACAACACGAAGTGGGGCAGGCGTTGAGCACAGCTTTGGCCCCAAAGGTGGCTCTATTGGCACCGCCGAAAGTGATACCTGGCAACTGTCGGCGCACCGCACCGGCGCGGTTGCTGGCCATGCGGAGATTCGTCTCTTTGACGGTGGTTACTGTCTTATTGATCGCAGTGGCCGCACCTATATTAACAGTGCAACCCAGCCTGTTGGGCGTGGCCGCCGGGCGCGGTTGAATCAGGGCGACACGGTGAGTATTGGTCGCTACCGCATACGGGCAGAGTTAGTAGCAGTGTCATCAGGTTCGTCCACCGAACAGGAACTGGTACTCCACGAGGCGGCGGAAGACAGAAAATTGGTGGATATAGCAGAAGGAGAGTTGGTACGTGGAGCTGGGCGCGATAATGATATACAGGTAGTTGAGCCGATGGAGGGGCTGGCGCCAACAGCTGCTGAAACCCCGAGCGCTGACCCCCTGCAGCACTGGCAGAACGAGCCAGCTCATGTGAATCAGGAAGAGCGCACCTTGATGGCAAGCGAGCGCGCCTGGTTTGCAACTGAAACCGACGTAACGGATGAATACCGGGAGAATCGCGACGTGGCGATGGGTCTTCCGGTAAGAAATGGAGAGAGAGACAGGATGTCAGAAACCCATAACGGCGCATCAAGCCAGAATACTGGTGAGAAAAATGACCGCCAAAGTGATCAGAGCCGCAAACATATCAGTGCCGCCCCGCTGATGCATGGCATGGAAACGGGGCTCGACTTTGCTGATAGTGATGGGATGCAGTTGTTCCTCGAAGAAGCCGGGCAGACCCTGAAAGCGACCATTGATGGCTTGCTGGCTCTGCACCAGGGCGAAGACAGCCGGCATCAGGCTCTGCGCACGCGGCTGCAGCCCATTGAAGACAACCCCTTGCGCCTTGGCGGGGATTACGAAGAAACCGTACAAACCCTGTTTGCCAGCCAGCGCAGCCCGGTGCACTTGTCGGCGCCGGCCGCTGTACAGGAAAGCCTGCAAAGCCTTAATCACCATCAGCAGGCCACTGGCGCGGCCATCAGCGAAGCGCTGGACGCCATTCTTCATGCGTTTTCACCAGAAGCTCTGCTGCGCCGCTTCCATGGCTACCGCCGCGGCTTGCAGAAGAACGAGGATGAAGGTCGCTGGGCATGGGATATGTACCAGCACTACTACAAAGAATTGAAATCGAGTCGTCAGCAGGGTTTTGAGCGCCTGTTTCAGGAAGTGTTCGATCAGGCTTACGACCAGCATTTGCGTCAACTACAAAGGGAGAACCTGGTGTGAAAACCTGCAAATGGAAGTTGCTGACGATGGCAGTAGTATTTGTGCTTGCAGGATGCAGCACACCCTATAACGCCGTCACCAAAACCGCGAAAGTACTCTGGGACCCCAGCATTCCTGTGGGCTATCCGGAAGATCTGCCCAGCCGGGTGGATCTGACCATGGTGGCTGAGCCGGGTGTGAACCCGAACGAGTCTCTGGCACCGACACCGATTGCCTTTCAGATCATTGAAATGCGCGACAGCTCCTTGTTGATGGCCGGTGATTTCGACCAGCTTCTGAACAACCTGAAAGACTCCCTTGGTCGGAACTACATCGAGCACAGTGACTACACACTGCTGCCCGGTCAGTTCAAGTTTGTTGAGCCGTTTGAAATCAGCAAAGACACCCGGTTTATCGGTGTGATTGCCTTTTACGCCTACCCGAACCTGTCCCAGTGGAAGAAGGTAGTCAGGGTGGATCCTGTCGGTGGCCGTTACCACCTGCTGGTGAATCTGCGTGACAGGGAAGTCAAACTCAAGCGGTCGGAAGAAACCTGATGGCAGTTACAAATCGAGTGGTCTGGAGTGATGGGCTGTTTATCAAACCCCAGCACTTTCAGCAGCAGCAACGGTATCTGGAACACCAGATCAACGAGCGGTCTCTGGCGGTTTCTGACTACCTGTACGGATTTAGCGATCTGGAGCTGAACGCGGAATACCTCAGTTTCGGGCGTGTAGGTCTGGTGCGGGCCAGCGGCCTGTTCCCTGATGGCACCCGCTTCAACCTGCCCCAGGACGATGTGATGCCAGAGCCTCTGGAAATCACCGATGCATCAGTGGCGAATCAGGTTGTGTACCTGGCTTTGCCTTTGGGCAACGACAGTCTGGCCGAAGTAGAGTGGCCAGATGCGCCTGCCGCCGGGCGATTCCGGGCCCAGAGCACCGAGATCCGCGACTTGCATTCGATCGACGGCGACGCCCACATCATCGACGTGGCTCGGGTCGCGCCGCGCCTGATGCTTGAGCGGGACGACCGCAGCGCATATGCGGCTGTGGCCATTGGCCGGATTCTGGAAAAACGTCCGGATGGCAGCCTGGTGATGGATCCGAATTTTATACCCACCATGCTAAGCGTTCGGTCAGCGCCCAAATTGCAGCGGTTTGTCGGCGAAATGGCAGGCTTGATGCGCGAACGTGCGCGTAACATTGCGGAACGTGTTGGTGCGCCAGGGCAGGGCGGTGTTGCCGATGTGGCGGATTTCATGCTGCTCCAGATGCTCAATCGGGCCCACCCGAGGTTCATGCATCTGGCTCGATTGCGCCAGCTGCACCCGGAGCGTCTGTACGAAGTTCTTCTGGAACTCTGCGGCGAGTTGGTGACATTCACCGACGAAAGCCGGCTGCCACGGGAATATCCCCCCTACGACCACGACCTTCCGGAAGACAGCTTTACGCCACTGATGCAGGTGTTGCGACAATCCCTGAGTACGGTGTTGGAGCCACGGGCTCTGGCTATTCAGCTGCAACAGCGCCAGTACGGCCTGACGGTCGCGCCGGTTCAGGACGGCCAGCTGATTAATGGTGCCGAATTTATTCTGGCGGTGAAAGCCGACATCCCACTGGACGATTTGCGCAAGCAATTCACCCAGCAGTGCAAGGTGGCCTCCGTGGAGAAAATTCGCGATCTCATCAGTCTGCAACTACCGGGCATTCCGCTATCCGCCTTGCCGGTGGCGCCGCGTCAGTTGCCCTATCACGCAGGGTTTGTGTACTTCCGGCTGGACGATCAAAGCCAGGCCTGGCAGATGCTCGACAACGCCAGTGGTTTTGCCTTCCACGTGGCGGGCAGCTTCCCGGGCCTGGAAATGCAGTTCTGGGCAATCAGGAGCTAAATTATGACCAATGCACAGGTAATGGATTTACCCAATGGCAGCAGGCAGTCCGGCGGCAGTGCATTCAGTGATCTGTTGTTTGCCGACGAGCAGCCACAAAACGGCGCTTCCGGCAGCGATTTTGGCAATGACCAGTTCCAGCTCAGAGGGCTGGAAGATAACCGTTTGACGGATGCCGCCACCCCCTTACTCGGGCTGGTTATCCGGATTCGCCGGCTGGCGGATTATCGCGCCGTTGAAAGCCTCTACCAGCAGGTAGTGGATGAAGTGGCCGCCATAGACCGCGAGCTGATCGAGCAGGGCTATGAACGCCCTACCGTGGTGGCCTATCGCTACGTACTTTGCGCCTTCATTGATGAAGCGGTGCTGGGTACGGACTGGGGTGCCCACAGTGTCTGGTCGCAACATTCGTTGCTGTCGCGCTTTCACAACGAAACCTGGGGTGGCGAGAAGGTATTCGCCATCCTTGCGCGCATGGAGCAGGAGCCGGCGCGCTACAAGGACATGCTCGGGTTTATCTACCTGTGTTTGTGCCTGGGTTTTGAAGGCCGCTACAAAGTGATGGAAAACGGCCGCGACGAATACGAACAGATCTTGAGAGGGCTTCATGAGCAGCTGCAATCGCTCCGCGAAAACTCTGACCCCGAGCCTCTGGCAGACGCGCAGATCAACGTAACACCGGCGCGCAACCGGTTACGCAGTGGCCTGCCGATCTGGGTAATTGCCGGGCTGTTCGCAGCAGCCATGGCGGGAATATATAGCTTATACAACATAGCGCTGGAAGAACGCATCAGGGATGTGCTCAGCGTATTGGAACAACTACCGAAATAAGGATATCACTGTGATTCGGGTAGAACTGCCAGCGCTCATCGGGCGCCTCAACGACATTTGCCGCAATGGCCTGGAAGCCTCAGCGGCCCTTTGCATCAGCCGCCAGGGCGCCGAAATAACCCCGGCCCATTTGCTGTTCAAACTGCTTGAAACGCCGTTTTCTGACGTGCGCCAGATTCTGGAGCAAGCCGGCATTAACCATCAGGAATTCCAGCCCATTGTGGGAGAAAGCCTGAACGGCGAGCTGCAAACCGCAGAGCCTTATCCGTCGTTTTCGCCATTGTTGATCGACTTGCTGCAGGACGCCTGGCTACTGGCCTCCACCGAGCTGGGTCATCGGGATTTGCGCTCCGGCGCCATCTTTCTGGCCTTGCTGATGAACGCCGACCGCTACCTCATGCCACAGGTTAGCCAGCACCTCCGGGACATTAACCGCGAACAGCTGCGCCGCCAGTTCGACACCATGACAACAGGCTCCGCCGAGCGCCCGGAAATAGCGCAAGGCGAAGCAGGCGGGGCTCAGGTTGAGGCGGATATGGACCCGCTCAAGCGCTACGCCACCGATTTTACTGCACTGGCCCGTGCCGGAAAGCTGGACCCGGTGGTGTGCCGCGACGCCGAAATCGATCAGATGATCGACATCCTCTGTCGCCGACGCAAGAACAACCCCATCGTAGTAGGGGATGCGGGAGTTGGTAAAAGTGCCATCGTGGAAGGCCTCGCCTTGCGCATCGTCAATGCCGAAGTACCTGAGCGCCTGCAAAAGGTAGAGCTGTGGACTCTCGACATGGGCGCCCTGCAGGCAGGAGCCTCGGTAAAAGGCGAGTTTGAAAAGCGCCTGAAAGGCGTGATTGAAGCGGTAAAAGCCTCAACCACCCCCATCATTCTGTTCATCGACGAAGCCCATACCTTGATTGGTGCTGGCAACAGCGAAGGCGGCTCTGACGCCGCCAACCTGCTCAAGCCTGCACTGGCTCGTGGTGAACTGCGCACCATCGCCGCAACCACTTGGCGCGAATACAAAAAGTACTTCGAAAAAGACCCGGCCCTCAGCCGCCGCTTCCAGCCGGTAGCATTGGACGAACCCAGTCCGGCGCAGGCTGTACACATTCTCCGTGGCCTGCGCACCGTGTATGAAAAAGCCCACCAGGTACTCATCGCCGACAGCGCCCTGAAAGCCGCCTCTGAAATGTCCGCCCGCTACCTGGCAGGCCGACAGCTCCCGGACAAAGCCATCGACGTATTGGACACTGCCTGCGCCCGGGTTAGTCTCAACCTGAGTACGCCACCGCGCAAACTCAGCCACGTGCGCAGCGAATTGCACCAGCTCTCCATGGAACTGGAATTGCTGAACCGTGAGCACACCCTCGGCCAGAGCGTCGACACAGACCGGGAAGCCGAGCTGGAGCAACGCATTGCCGAACTGAACGAGCAGTCCGCTGAACTGGAAGAAAGCTGGAACACCCAGCGCGACATGGTCGCCCGCCTGGTAGACATCCGCGAACAACTGCTCAACCCGGCGGACGTTCAGGAAGCCATTGCAGAAGACGAAGCGGAGACCGCAGTCAGGCCCGAACAGACTGGCCTGGAAGAACACCCCAGCCTGCAAAACGAAGCCGCTGCCCTAGAACAGGAACTGGCAGAACTGCAAGCCGACGAACCGCTGGTGCACGCCCGGGTAGACGCCCGCCAGATTGCCGAAGTCATCGCCGACTGGACCGGCATCCCCGTCAACAGCATGACCACCGACGAACTGGAAAAAATCACCCACTTGCCGACGTACCTGCAAGCCCACATCAAAGGCCAGGACACCGCCATTGATTGCCTGCACCAGCACCTGCTCACCGCCCGCGCCGATCTCCGCCGCCCCGGCCGCCCCATGGGTGCCTTCCTGTTGGTGGGCCCCAGCGGCGTGGGCAAAACCGAAACCGTGGTACAACTGGCCGAACTCCTCTACGGCGGCCGCCAGTTCCTCACCACCATCAACATGTCCGAGTACCAGGAGAAACACACCGTCTCCCGCCTCATCGGCTCACCCCCAGGCTACGTCGGCTATGGCGAAGGCGGCATCCTCACCGAAGCCATCCGCCAGAAACCCTATTCCGTGGTGCTGTTGGACGAAGTCGAAAAAGCCCACCCGGAAGTCCTCAACCTCTTCTACCAGGCCTTCGACAAAGGCGAACTGGCAGACGGCGAAGGCCGGTTGATCGACTGCAAAAACATCGTCTTCTTCCTCACCTCCAACCTCGGCTACCAGACCATCGTCAACCACGCCGAGGAGCCAGAGAAAATCGAAGAAGCCCTGTACCCGGAACTGGCCGACTTCTTCAAACCCGCGTTGCTGGCAAGAATGGAAGTCGTACCTTACCTGCCGCTGGGCGAAGACACCCTCAACCGCATCGTCGGCGACAAACTGGAACGCCTGGCCCAGCAAATCCGCGACCGTTACCACACAGAAGTGGTGATGGAAGAAGGCCTGGTAGAAGCCATCCGCAGCAGAGCAACCAGAAGCGAAAACGGTGCGCGCATGTTGGAGTCGATCATTGAAGGTGAGCTGTTGCCGCCAATCTCGTTGGCGTTGCTGGAGAAACTCGCTGCAAAAGAGCCGGTAACCAAGGTCACACTTGGTGTAGACGACAACAAATTCACGGGAATAGTAGCTTAGCGCTGAGGCCTCCTGAATTGTAGCGCACCGCGGGGTTGAGCTTTCCAAAACCCTGCGGAGCCATGGATGGCGGAGCGGAGCCTACAAGGACGTATTCACGGCGTG
>NZ_JAVIXR010000010.1 GCF_031157525.1 Marinobacter sediminicola | reverse complement strand
TTTCCAGAAGAAAAGACACCCCGCCCCGCGGCAAACACCCACCTGGTCAGTCCTGCCAATAAGGTCCCGATTAAACCCGCTTCCCGCGAACCAACTCCTGCACTAACGCCGCAGCAGCACCAGAAACTTCCTCAGTGCTCTCAGCTGTCACCGACACATTGGCGATATCAGTGCCAAGATTCACAGCAATCGCAATCAGCCCATAGGCAGTCAGCAGTTGCGCAGTGCGGCGACGGTCGTCGGCATTGCCAGCATTATCCTCGCTCAGGATCACCGAGGTTTTGCCTTGATCAAACAATGCGCGCTCAACAGCCAAGGCAAGGGCATGTGCCTGCTTGCCGGAGCAGCCAATAATCATCGGCTTCTGTGCCAGGCGGCGTTCGCGCTCATCCGGACTCACGGGCTCCAGAGTTCCAGCAGTATCAGCCAGGCCATCAATCATGCCGGCACCAACAGTTACGTTGGTGAGCCTGTCGATCACAATAAAACTGCCCGTGGCATGGTTACGCTGGTACGCGTCAAAGGCGATTGGCTGGCTCAGTGTTAGATCGCATAATCCAATTTCGTTCACCTGCAACAGGGCAGGGTTAGCGTGCTGTTCCAGCGTGTTCACATCAGTCTGGTAATGGATTTTCCGAACCGTGCCGGAAGTGAACGTAGGCCCCAGTTTGATGTCGTACAGGCGGCCAGTATGCAAAGGCGCATCTGCCATCCACACAATGTTGGCCTTAAAACGGTTGCCCACTTCCGGCTCGTCTTCCGGTTTCACCAGCATGTCGCCACGGCTGATATCTATCTCATCTTCCAGCGTCAACGTGACCGCTTGGTCAATGTAGGCCTCTTCGAGATTGCCATCGAAGGTCACGACTTCCTTGACGGTACTGGTGCGTCGCGAGGGCAGGGCCATAACCGTGTCGCCGGGGCGGATCACGCCGGATGCGATGGTGCCGCAGAAGCCACGGAAGTTGAGGTTGGGGCGTGTGACGTATTGCACGGGGAACCGGAAGTGCTCCAGGTTCTTGTCGCGGTTTACTTCTACCGTTTCCAGAATATCCATCAGTGCCTGGCCGTTAAACCAGGGCGTGTTCTCGCTGCGGTTGACGACGTTATCGCCTTCCAGCGCAGAGATAGGCACAAAACGGATGTCTTTCAGCCCGAGTTTCGCGGCGAACGCCAGGTATTCCTCTCTGATTTCGTTGAAGCGGTCTTCGCTGAAATCCACCAGATCCATTTTATTCACGGCCACGACGATGTGACGGATGCCAAGTAGGGACGCTATATAGGAGTGCCTGCGGGTCTGGGTCAGTACACCACGGCGGGCGTCGATCATCAGAATGGCGACCTGCGCAGTTGAGGCTCCGGTAGCCATGTTGCGGGTGTACTGCTCATGCCCTGGGGTGTCTGCAATGATGAACTTGCGCTTATCGGTAGAGAAATAGCGATAGGCAACATCAATGGTTATGCCTTGCTCACGTTCTGCCTGCAAGCCATCCACCAGCAGAGCAAGGTCCAGCTTTTCGCCGGTGGTGCCCATTTTGGCACTGTCGGTTTTAAGGCTGGCCATGTGATCTTCATAGATCATCTTGGTGTCGTGCAGCAGACGGCCGATCAGGGTGCTCTTGCCGTCGTCTACACTGCCGCAAGTGAGTAGGCGCAGCAGTTCCTTGTTCTCGTGCTGCTTCAGGTAAGCCTGGATATCGTCAGCAATAAGATCAGATTGATGTGACATATCAGAAGTACCCTTCGCGTTTTTTCTGTTCCATGGAGCCAGCCGAGTCGTGATCAATCACGCGGCCCTGTCGTTCCGAGCTGGTGGCCAGCAGCATTTCCTGAATGATTTCCGGCAACGTATCTGCCTCGGATTCAATGGCGCCGGTCAGCGGGTAGCAGCCAAGGGTGCGGAAGCGGATGGATTTCATCATCGGCTTTTCCCCTTCCTTTAGTGGCATGCGGTCGTCGTCCACCATGATCAGCGAACCATCGCGCTCTACAACCGGGCGCACGGCTGAGTAGTAGAGCGGGACAATTTCAATGTTTTCCAGATAGATATACTGCCAGATATCCAGTTCAGTCCAGTTGGACAGTGGGAACACGCGGATGCTTTCGCCTTTGTTCACCTTACCGTTATATGTATTCCACAGTTCCGGGCGTTGGTTTTTTGGGTCCCACCGGTGGTATTCGTCACGGAATGAGTAGACCCGTTCCTTGGCCCGGGATTTTTCTTCATCCCGGCGGGCGCCGCCGAAAGCCGCATCGAAACCATGCTTGTCTAGCGCCTGCTTGAGGGCTTGGGTTTTCATCACGTCGGTATGTTTGGCACTGCCATGGGTAAACGGCCCAATACCTTGGTCTACGCCGTCCTGATTCGTGTGAACAATCAGGTCTAGTCCATACTCCTTTACCTTGCGCTCCCGGAAATCGATCATGTCCCGAAATTTCCAGGTGGTATCTACATGCATCAAGGGGAAGGGCATTTTACCCGGGTAAAAGGCTTTGCGGGCGAGGTGTAGCATTACCGCAGAGTCTTTACCGATAGAGTAGAGCATCACCGGGTTGTCAAACTCGGCTGCCACTTCGCGAATGATGTGGATGCTTTCCGCTTCCAGTTGTTTCAGATGCGTAAGGTTGTATGTGGTCATGAGTATCCGTTGCCGCAGCGGGCCTTGAAGGCTTGCAAATAGAGTAGCAACTATATCAGAGGCGATATGGCTATAAGAAGGGTCGCGGTTAGAGTTTTAAGTTATAGGAATATAGCGCTTCAATGAACCCGCCGGTGACCAGTCGTGTGGGCTCGATCAAGGATATAGCGGGAACGCTGTACGGGTCAGACTGGTTTAAGTGTGTCGGCCAGAAGTTTTCGTACATACCGGTCGATATAGTCAAACCCGTTTCCTTCGAAATCGGCAAACTGAATGCCCAGCTGAAATTCGTCCCGGGCCATCCTGCGCAGGTGGACAATGTGTCCTTTGGCTAATATGGATACGGGTTGAGTTGCAACAACAGGCACAGAAAATCGAGCTTTAACGTCAATCCAGTTTCCTGGGGTGGGGGCTCTTAGACGTGGTATGAGCTGTCCTGCGGCTTCCTGATTACAGAAAATCATAACGCCTGTGCGGGACATGTTGGAGATTTTGCAGTTGATCTGACAACCATCAAGCTTTTCGATAACGATGTCACTTACAACATCCACACGTTGTTGGTTGCGCAGGTTTGGTTTAACTGTGACGGCTTTCATGGGCGCTCGTATTGACACTGTTAGGCATGCTCGGGTTCAAATAATGTTTCAGAACAACGTGTAACTTGCAAAAAGTGTAGTTGTTTATTTTCTGATCAGCAACTTGAGTGTCGTACATTGTGGCAGATTTCCAGTATATTTCTGAACAAGGGTTCACATATTTGATCGAGATCAGAATTCTTTTGCATTTCAGATGGCTCCGCTTTTGCTGCAGAACGCCCCCTTAGTGGTGTAAAATCCCCGATTCTATTTATTCATTCGCATGCTCCCGGCGCTCATTCCTGTGCGCCCGCTGAGCGCCAGGAATCCTGAAACGTTATATGACAGAAATAACCGAGAATAAAGTTGCCGGCAACGGCAAGGTGGGCTTCATCAGTTTGGGTTGCCCCAAAGCTCTGGTGGATTCCGAGCGCATACTCACCCAGCTTCGGTTGGATGGCTACGACGTGGTGCCTACATACAACGATGCGGACATTGTTGTAGTGAACACCTGCGGTTTTATTGATGCGGCCAAACAGGAATCTCTGGATGCCATAGGTGAAGCCATCAAGGAAAACGGCAAAGTGATTGTCACCGGTTGCATGGGCGTTGAAGCGGAAAAAATCCGTGAAACCCACCCGGGTGTGCTGGCGGTTTCGGGCCCGCACGCTTATGAGGAAGTGGTGGGCGCAGTGCATCAGTTTGTTCCGCCGGCCCGCGAGCATGATCCGTTTACCGATCTGGTTCCGCCTCAGGGCATAAAGCTTACGCCACGGCATTACGCATACCTCAAGATTTCCGAAGGCTGTAACCATCGCTGCACCTTCTGCATTATTCCGTCCATGCGGGGCGACCTGGTGAGCCGGCCCATTGGCGATGTGATGGACGAAGCTCAGCGTTTGGTTGACGCAGGCGTTAAAGAATTACTGGTGATCTCCCAGGATACGTCGGCCTACGGTGTAGACACCAAGTACCGAACCGGCTTCTGGCAGGGGCGTCCGCTGAAAACCAAAATGCAGTCCTTGTGTGAGGCTTTGGGCGAGTTGGGTGTGTGGGTGCGCCTGCATTATGTTTACCCTTACCCGCACGTAGATGACATCATTCCGCTGATGGCCGAAGGCAAGATCCTGCCGTATCTGGACATTCCGTTCCAGCACGCCAGCCCGAAAGTGCTGAAGGCTATGAAACGCCCCGCTCACGACAGCAAAACCCTGGACCGTATCCGTAAATGGCGGGAAATCTGCCCGGAACTGACCATCCGCTCCACCTTTATCGTTGGCTTTCCGGGTGAAACAGAAGAAGATTTCCAGTACCTGCTGGATTGGCTGGATGAAGCGCAATTGGATCGCGTGGGTGCCTTTACCTACAGTGCGGTTGAGGGTGCCAAGGCCAATGAGATTGAAGGCGCGGTACCTGAAGACGTGAAAGAGGAGCGCCTGGCGCGCTTTATGACCAAGCAGGCAGAAATTTCAGCGGCCCGTTTGCAGGCAAAGATAGGCGCCACGATTGATGTGCTGATTGATGAGGTGGACGAGGAGGGCGCAATTGGTCGTTCCAAGGCGGATGCGCCGGAGATTGATGGCATGGTGTATCTGAACGATGTTACCGATCTGAAGCCCGGGCAGATAGTTAAGGTGCTTGTTGAGCATGCCGATGAGCATGATCTATGGGCCGTTCTGGCGTGAGTTGAATGAAACCAAAAAGGCCTCGATATGTTCGAGGCCTTTTTGATTATGGCATACGGCTATCCGTTGATTTTGGCTATGTAATCCGCGTAATACTGATCGAAAGTCTTGAATTCCAGGCTGTCTCGACCGCAGCAGCGGATGTCTCCTGACTTGATGTCATATACCCAGCCGTGCACCTGAATTTTACCTGTGGCCAGCTTCGCGGCGACCACTGGGTGCGTGCGCAGATGCTGTACCTGTTGCTGCACGTTTTCCTCTATGGCCTCATTGAGGTACTTGCTGTCCAGGCAAGCGTCGGTCGGAATGTCGTGCCGTTCACGGACGATTTCTATGGCTGATCGGCAGTGCCCCAGCCACTCCTTTACGTGTGGCAGTCCTTTCAGTGCCGGTATGTCCAGAGCACCGGTAATAGCGCCGCAATCTGTGTGGCCACAGACAATAATGTGGCGTACACCCAGAACCGCAACGGCGTATTCAATAGAAGCCGTCATGCTTCCGGTTTCATTGCTGTGGGGTGGGATGACGTTACCGGCATTTCGACAAATGAACAGGTCGCCCGGGTGAGAGCCCGTGAGCATATTCGGGTCGATGCGGGAATCCGAGCAGGTAACAAACAGTACATCCGGGTTCTGGCTCGTAGCCAGTGCACCAAACAGGTCTTTGTGCTCCGGGTAAACGTTTTTGTGAAAATTCAGTACGCCGCGAACAATGTGATCCATGTTGCCTCCTTCTGCCGATCAGGCAATTTCGATTAGTACTTCACCCGGAGTAACCCGGTCGCCCTTGGTGACGTGAACCGCCTGCACGGTGCCATCAACACTGGAGTGGATTTCGGTTTCCATTTTCATGGCCTCGGTAATCAGAACTGCCTGGCCGGCGGTGACCGAATCCCCTTCCTTTACCAGTACATCCACAACATTTCCGGGCATGGCTGTGCTGACATGACCTGGATCGGTTGCGCGCTTGCGACCTTTGCCGCCACCCTCTGCCACATATTCGTTCAGGGATTCGAATACCACTTCTTCGGGCATGCCATCCAGCGACAGATACAGTTTGCGCTTACCAGGCCCTGTGGTGCCAACACCGGTTACTGCCACTTCGTAGGTTTCACCGTGCACATCAATACGGAATTCAGTGGCAACCCCGGTGCCCAAGCGGCTTTGCCCGGATTGCTCTACTGGCAGCAGCTCTTCCGGTTTGAGCGTGCCATCCTTGCGTTGCTGCAAGAACTCCCGGCCCAGATCGGGGAACATGGCGTATGTGAGCACATCTTCTTCACAACTTGCCAGACTACCAATGTCTTCTCGCAATTTGTCCAGCTCAGGGTTGATCAAATCGGCCGGACGTCCATCATTGACCGCCTCATTGCCGATGGCTTTTTTGCGGATGTCGGCATTTACTTCAGCAGGGGGGTGGCCATAGCCGCCCTGCAGGTAACGCTTAACTTCGTTGGTGATGGTTTTGTAGCGTTGCCCGGCCAAAACGTTATAAACCGCTTGAGTACCAACAATCTGGGATGTGGGCGTTACCAGCGGTGGGTAGCCAAGATCCTGTCGAACCCTTGGGATTTCGTCGAATACGTCGTTGATCTTGTCGAGGGCATTCTGTTCCTTCAGCTGATTGGCCAGGTTTGACATCATGCCGCCAGGAACCTGGTTGATCTGCACTGAAACGTCTTCCCGGGTGAACTCGCTTTCGAATTGATGATACTTTTTACGGACCTCGCGAAAGTAGTCCGCGATTTCGCTGAGCTGCTCCAGATCCAGCCCGGTGTCGTACTCCGTGCCCTTAAGCGCGGCTACCTGGGATTCTGTAGCCGGGTGACTGGTGCCGCTGGCAAAGGCCGAAATGGCCGTATCAATCCGGTCGGCACCGGCTTCGATGGCTTTGAGTTGGCACATGGGTGCAAGCCCGGCGGTTGAGTGGCTATGCACCACCAATGGCAGGTCTACAGAAGACTTGATTGCCTTAACCAGTTCAAACGTGGCGTAGGGTGTCAGCAACCCCGCCATGTCTTTTATGGCAATGGAATCGGCGCCCATGGTTTTGAGCTGTTCAGCCTGTTTCACGAACAACGCAGGCGTATGCACGGGGCTGGTGGTGTAGCAAATTGTACCCTGAGCGTGCTTGCCAGCCTTCTTTACCGCTTTCATGGCGGTTTCCAGATTGCGAAGGTCGTTTAGTGCATCGAATACCCGGAACACATCGATGCCATTGTCGGCCGCCTTCTGTACGAAAGCCTCAACCACATCATCGGCATAATGGCGGTATCCCAAAAGGTTCTGGCCGCGTAGCAGCATTTGCAAACGGGTGTTGGGCAAAGCTTCGCGCAGTTGGCGCAGGCGCTCCCATGGGTCTTCTTTCAGGAAACGTACGCAGGCATCAAACGTAGCGCCGCCCCAGACTTCCAGGGACCAATAGCCCACTTTGTCCAGTTTGTCGCAGATCGGCAGCATGTCCTCCGTGCGCATGCGGGTGGCGATCAGGGATTGGTGCGCATCACGAAGAATTACGTCGGTAACTTCAATCTTTTTTGCGTTGCTCATGTTCAGTCTCCTGTGGATTACCAGCCAGCATGGGCTGCAATAGTGGCGGCAATCGCCAGTGCCACGGCACTGGGGTCACGTTTCTTCGAATAGTTCAGCAGTTCCGGATGGCTGGGTACGAAGCTGGTGTCAAAATGACCATTGCGGAAGTCTGGATGATCCAGAATCTGCTGATAGTAATTGGCGGTGGTTTTGATGCCATGCAGGCGCATGTCGTCCAGAGCCCGCTTGCCCCGTGCGATTACCTCTTCCCAGGTCAGTGCCCACACAACCAGCTTCAGACACATGGAATCGTAGTAAGGAGGGATTTCGTAACCGGTATAGATGGCGGTATCCACCCGCACACCCGGGCCGCCGGGGGCGTAGTAATGAGTGATGCGGCCAAAGCTGGGCAAGAAGTCGTTCTTTGGATCTTCGGCGTTAATACGAAATTGCAGTGCATAGCCCCGAAACTGAATATCCTCCTGCCGATAGCTCAGGGGTAGGCCAGAGGCGATGCGCAGTTGTTCTCGCACAATATCTACGCCGGTAATGGCCTCGGTAATGGTGTGCTCCACCTGCACCCGGGTATTCATTTCCATGAAGTAGACTTCGTTGCCCGTGAGCAGGAACTCCACCGTGCCTGCGTTCTCATAGCTCACGGCTTTTGCTGCACGCACCGCCAGATCACCGATGTACTGGCGCTGTTCCGGCGTCAGCTGCGGGCTCGGGGCAATCTCGATCAGTTTCTGATTGCGACGCTGAATGGAGCAGTCGCGTTCAAACAGATGGATGGCATCGCCCTGGCTGTCTGCCAGTATCTGCACCTCAATGTGGCGCGGATTCACTATGCACTTTTCCATAAATACTTCTGCCGAGCCAAAGGCCTTCGTGGCTTCGGAAATCACGCGTGGGTACTGGGTAGTCAGCTCTTGCGGTGTGTCGCACCGACGAATGCCACGACCGCCGCCACCCGACGTGGCTTTCAGCATTACCGGGTAGCCTATGTCGTTAGCCAGTTCCAGAGCCTCATCAAGGCTATCCAGATTGCCTTCAGAGCCCGGAGTAATGGGTATGCCGGCGGCACGCATGCTATCGCGGGCCTGGGTTTTGTCGCCCATGCCGTGGATGACGCTGGATTTCGGGCCAATGAACGCCACACCCTTCTGTTCGCACAGGCGGGCAAAGTTGGCGTTTTCCGACAGAAAACCATAGCCGGGATGAATAGCATCGCAGCCGGTTTCGACTGCCAGGTTTACGATGCGAGCCGGGTCTAGATAGCCCGCTAGAGGGTCTTCGCCCAGAGAGTAGGATTCATCAGCCCGCTTAACATGCAGCCCGTAGCGATCCGGTTCGGTATAAATTGCCACCGAACGTATCCCCATCTCTGCACAAGCCCGCACAATGCGCACGGCAATCTCGCCACGATTGGCGATCAACACTTTCTTCAGCATGGGAAGTTCCTCATTGCTTCGTCCCGAATGAAGGTAGGAAAAGAATAACGAGGATTGCTGATCAGTAAAAATTGATATTATTTCGTTTATATATAAGTTAAACGTTATGAATGGGTTGTTAAAAGGAGAGCTTATGCCGCTCAGCATCCAGAAGCTGGCGAACAGACTGACGTTTCGGCAGTTGCAGGTGTTCAAAGCCGTCTATGACATGAAAAGCTACAGCAAGGCAGGAGATTTGCTGGGATTGACCCAGCCAGCCGTCAGCAGTCAGGTGCGACACCTGGAGCAGGCTCTGAACATGCCGATGTTCGAATACATAGGCCGAAAACTCTATTGCACCGCGGCAGGGGAAGAAATGGCCGCGTGCGTGCGTTCAGTATTCGGCGAGCTTGCCGACATGCAGAACCGCTTGGCGGCGCTGGAAGGCAGAGTGGCGGGCGACTTGCGGCTGGTGGCAGTAAGTACCGCCCAATACGTGGTGCCCTACCTGTTGGGCGCATTCCTCGAACAGAACCCGCAGGTCAACATATCGGTATCTGTAGTCAACCGCGCAACCGCATTGGAGCGCCTGAAAGAAAACAGCGACGACCTTATCATCATGGGTATGGTCCCCCAGGGCCGACCACTAACCTCGCTGCCGTTTCTGGACAACGAACTGATCCCCGTAGCCGCGGCTGGCCACCCGTTGCTTGAACAAGAGTCAGTCAGCGCAGAAGCATTTCTGCACAGCCGACTCCTCACCAGAGAACCCGGCTCCGGCAGTCGGCTGGCGCTGGAAGTCTACTTCCAGCAACACCAACTGAGAATCGACCCAATCATGGAGTTGGGCTCTAACGACGCGGTTAAACATGCGGTGTTGGCGAGGTTAGGCGTCGCGGTCGTGCCCAAGTTAAGCGTGTTATCGGAATTAGCTCTGGGCTCTTTGAGAGCCCTGGACATTGCCGGCTTCCCACTGCGCCGCAGTTGGTGCGTGGTCTATCCACAAGGACGACACCCAACACCAGCTATGAAGGCGTTCGTTAACTATGTTCAGCAAAATATTGCGCGGTTCGAGCGGTTGTTTAAAGGGTTAGCTGCCAATTAAGAGAGGTTCGGATCAGAAAGTGGATGCAGTGGCGCTCGAGAGTTATCTCATATTCATGTCGGGTGGGCTTTAAACCCACCCCTCCCCATAACTAAATGGCTAGGGCCAATTTAGAGGCCCAAACCCAAACCAATCAACCCCCAAGTTTCCGAACAAGAATCTCATTGAACAGCTTAGGATTCCCTTGGCCCTTGGAGGCCTTCATCAAAGGACCCATAAAGCCGCCCAGCATCTTCTTTTGCTTCTTGGGATCAGCCTCTTGCTGATACTGGGCAACCTGATCCGGCATCCCGGCCAGAACCTCATCAACCATTGCCTCCAGCGCCCCGGTATCCGACACCTGCTTCAGACCCTGAGCATCAATGATGGCATCCGCATTGTCTCCGTCACCGTTCCAAAGGGCCTCAAGCACCTTCTTGGCGCCGGAGGACGACACAGTATTGTCGGCAATACGCGCCACCAACTGGCCGAGCTGCTCGCCGCTGATGGGCGCCTGTGCCACGGATTTATCCTCCGCGTTCAGGCGTGCCGAGAATTCGCCCAGCACCCAGTTGGCCGCCAGCTTGGCATCTTTTCCGTGTTCTGCGACCGCTTCGAAGAAAGCCGACAGCTTGGCATCATCGCTCAGCAAACGGGCGTCGTAATCGTTGAGGCTGTACTGCTCCATGAATCGTGCTTTGCGCTCATCCGGCAATTCCGGCAACAAATCCCGGGCGCTCTCAATAAACGCATCGTCAATCACTACGGGCAGCAGATCCGGGCAGGGGAAGTAGCGGTAATCGTTGGCTTCTTCCTTGCTGCGCATTGAGCGTGATTCATCGCGCTCACCGTTGTACAGACGAGTTTCCTGAATAATGCGGCCGCCGTCTTCCAGAATGTCCATCTGCCGCTCCACTTCATGGGCAATGGCCTGCTCCATAAAACGGAAGGAGTTCAGGTTCTTGGTTTCCGTGCGCGTGCCCAGTTCGTCCGAGCCTTTCGGCTTGAGCGAAATGTTTACATCAAAGCGCAGGGAACCCTGGCTCATATCGCCATCGCAGATGCCAATTGAAGACACCAGGCTGTGCAGTTTTTTGGCAAAGGCCACAGCTTCTTCTGCGCTGTTCATGTCCGGTTCGGTGACAATTTCAATCAGCGGTGTACCGGCGCGGTTCAGGTCGATGCCCGTCATGCCATGAAAGTCTTCGTGGAGCGATTTGCCGGCATCTTCTTCCAGGTGAGCATGATGAATCCGCACACGCTTGCTGCTGCCATTGGCCAAATCAATATCCACAAAGCCCGGACCCACAATGGGGTGGTCCAGCTGCGTGGTTTGATAACCCTTGGGCAAATCCGGGTAGAAGTAGTTTTTACGATCAAACACCGAGCGCCGGCCGATTTCAGCGTTTACTGCTAAGCCGAACATCACCGCATAGCGAAAGGCCTGCTCGTTCGGAACAGGCAAGGTGCCGGGCATAGCTAAATCGACAGCGCTGGCCTGGGTGTTGGGCTCGGCACCAAATGCCGTGCTGGAGCCGGAAAAAATCTTGGTTTTGGTGGCAAGCTGAACATGAATTTCCAGCCCGATCACAATATCCCACTGCATAGTCGTTCTCCTGATTCGGGCTTACTGGGGAAGCTTTTGGTGCCAGTCGGTAACTTGCTGGAACTGATGGGCCGCATTCAGCAGGCGAGCCTCTTCGAAATAGTTCCCGATAATCTGCAAGCCAACAGGCAGGCCGTCGACAAAACCTGCTGGTACCGACATGGCTGGAACACCCGCAAGGTTCACGGCAATGGTGAAAATATCTTCCAGGTACATGGTCACCGGATCATTGGTGTTCGCGCCTTGCACAAAAGCAGGTGAGGGCGAAACCGGGCTCATCAGCACATCCACCTCTTTGAATGCATTAATGAAATCCTGCTGGATCAGGCGTCGAACCTTCTGGGCTTTCAAATAATAGGCATCAAAATAGCCGGCTGAAAGCGCATAGGTGCCAACCAGAATCCGGCGTTTCACCTCATCTCCGAAACCTTCGGCCCGGGTGCGGGTGTACAGGTCGTTCAGGTCTTGCGGGCTCTCACAGCGATAGCCGTAACGCACGCCATCAAAACGCGACAGGTTGGCAGAGGCCTCTGCTGGCGCAATGACGTAGTAGGCAGCAATGGCCAGCTTGGCGTGGGGCAGTGATACTTCTTTTACGGTGGCACCGAGCTTTTCGTATTCCTTAACCGCATTCCGAATCTGTTGCTCCATCGCGGGGCTCAGTTGGTCGGAGAAGTACTCTTTGGGAAGGCCGACGCGAAGGCCTTTCAGCGGCTCGTTCAGGGTGGCGGTATAATCCGGTACGGCCTGATTAGCAGATGTGGAGTCTTTTGGATCAAACCCCGCCATCACATTCAGCATCAGCGCGTTGTCTTCAGCGGTACGCGCCATGGTGCCGCCCTGATCAAGGCTGGAGGCAAAGGCAATAATACCGTAGCGGGACACCCGCCCGTAGGTAGGCTTCAGGCCCGTAATGCCGCACAGGGCAGCCGGCTGACGAATGGAACCACCAGTATCAGTTGCGGTGGCGGCAGGTACAAGGCGAGCAGCAATGGCGGCTGCGGAACCACCGGAGGATCCACCAGGCACACGCTTCTCGCCGGCGCTCAATCCCCAGGGGTTGGTTACCGGGCCGAAAAAGCTGGATTCGTTGGAAGAGCCCATGGCGAACTCATCCATATTGGTTTTGCCCAAGCACACAGCGCCGGCCGCGCGGAAGTTGGCGGTTACCGTGGAGTCGTAAGGCGGCACAAAGTTGGCCAGCATTTTAGAGCCGGCCGTGGTTGCCACACCGTTGGTGCAGAAGATGTCTTTGTGGGCAAAGGGCACGCCGGTCCAAACGCTGGCTTTGCCTGCTGCACGTTGCTCATCTGCGGATTTGGCATCCGCCATGGCCTGGTCTTCGGTTACGGTAATGAAGCTGTTGTACTGCTGGTCTTCGGTTTTAATACGATCGAGGAACTCTCGGGTCAGTTCCACGCTTGAAATCTTGCCGCTTTCCAGCTCGCGGGTAAGCTCTGCTACGGATTTGTTATGCATGTTCAATCCTGATTGTGGGCCGATGGTGGGCTCGTCAGATCACTCAATAACCCGAGGTACGAGATAAAGGCCGTCTTCAGTAGCCGGCGCAATGGCCTGGAAGGCCTCCCGTTGATTGGTCTCGGTTACGTTGTCAGCCCGTAAACGCTGCACGGCATCCAGCGGGTGGGACAGCGGTTCTACGTTGTCGGTGTCTGCGGCTCTGAGCTGGTCAACCAGGCTCAGGATATTGCCCAAGTCGTCTTCCAGTGCGGGTATCTGCTCTTCGTCGAGGCGAATGCGGGCCAGCACGGCGACTTTTTCAATGTCTTCGCGGGAAATGGTCACGTTGACTCCAATGTATGAAACAGCGTTTTCTAGAAGGTGGATATGGTAACAGATTCGCGGCTGGGCGGGAGGGGCGCTGCGACGCCGAAAATCTACTCAATTGGCCGGGTATCATCCAGCAAGTCTTCGGCTGCGGCGTCGTTCCGCTCTTCCCGCACTTGCCGCGTAATGTGGGTGTCCGGCCGCACGTTCAGCACTTCATCAGCCGGTAACTCTGACGTGGGCGAAGGCTTGGCTGAACCCGTGTTCGGCTCCTGTGTCCGCTCTGGCCGCTTTGACGTATCTTCGGCAGCCTGTGTGCCGGGCGTTTGATCGAAGCGCAGTCTGTATATGGGCTCGGGTAGGGTGAAACCCTGGCTCTCCAGTGCATTCTTGGCGGCACGAATCGAGAGGCTGCGAGCTTTTCCGAAATCAGATTCGCGCTGGTCAATCCAGGCTGTGAACTTGATAAGAATGTTGGAGTCGCCCACGGATTCAATAATGCCGCTAGGTTCCGGGTCGTCCAGCACCCAGACCAGCTGCTGCATCGCCGTAAGGCCGGTTTGTATAGCCAGGGCCGGGTCGTCCTCTGCGTCGACCCCCAGAACAAAATCAAAGCGGCGCTGAGGATTGCGAGAGTAATTCAGGATGACGGCTTTGAAAACCGTAGCGTTGGGGATGCGCAGATGGTTACCGTCAAGCGTCATTAGCACGGTGGAACGCGAGGTCAGCCTCACCACAACACCTTCATAATCGTTGATGATTACGTGTTCCTGAGCCCGGAACGGCTGGCGGATACTCAGCATGATGCTGGAAATGTAATTTTCCATGGAGTCTTTTACCGCGAAGCTGATCGCCAGCCCCAACACGCCCGCGCCACCTAGAAGAGTGCCCATCAGCGCTGTAGCGCCGAGTATGTTCAGTGCCAGCAGCAGCCCCAGGAGAATGGTGATCAGCCTTACCGCGTGCCCAGCCAGTTCCGCCAGAAAGGGATTTTTGGTTACCCGTGACCAGAGCGGTGCGTGACTTGCCAGCCGGTGCCCAGCGAACGCCACCAGTGCAAAAATACTGAATGCCACCAGAAATAGTGGCAGGGCCCGTATCCAGCCGCGCAGAGTGTTCTGTAACGAATCCCACAGGGGGTCGAGGTTGTCCTGCAAATCCAGAGTGCGGACAATGCTGTCATCAACTGCGATGGCACCCTCTACCCGGCTGGCGAGTTTCAATGCCCGTTGGGCCTGAGCCTCGTTCGCAGTCTCGCCTGAAAGCGCCACTACGCCGCTGGTCACGTTAACCTGCAAAGAGTCAAACTGCGGAATCTGGGAAAAAATCCCGGAAATGCGCTGCGTTATCAATGCGTCGCTGTCTGCTGCCGGCTCAAGGGTAATTGCGCCAGCTGGCTCTGCCTCTTGTTGCTGAGCCAGAACCAGTGAGGGGGCAAAAACCGTTAGCGCTACAACCAAAAGCAAGCGCCTGCCAAGCCAAGCTGTGCCGAGATACTTTGGCAGGTTAATCTTTGGTATTCTCAATAGAGGCCTCTCCGGTGGCAGTAAAATCCGATTATCATGGATGGACTTTCGGGCCATCTTTAATGTAAAGCAAAGTTCAGCGCACCGCCTGCGTCAACCAGAAATCCGCGCAAAGCCCTTGGCTGACTCTCCACGCACATGACCAATTTTTCATGCCCGGAGCAATATCATTTGCCTTTGCGGCCGGCTGCGCCTTGCCTGCGCGGGGGGGCACTGATAAAGTTGCCGCATCTTTCTGCAACCGCAACTCTCAGGTTGAAACTACACGAATGTTGATTAAAAGACTCCGAGGCTTATTCTCCAGCGACCTGTCCATTGATCTGGGCACCGCCAACACCCTTATTTTCGTGCGTGACCGCGGGATTGTGCTGAACGAGCCGTCCGTAGTAGCCATTCGTACCACCAACTCCCAGAAAACGGTTGCCGCTGTTGGTGCCGAAGCGAAGCGCATGCTGGGGCGTACACCCGGCAACATTACCGCCATTCGCCCCATGAAAGACGGCGTCATTGCCGATTTCGTGGTGACTGAAAAGATGCTCCAGCACTTCATCCATAAGGTGCATGAGAACAGCTTTATCACTCCAAGCCCGCGGGTTTTGGTGTGTGTGCCCAGTAAATCGACTCAGGTGGAACGTAAAGCCATCCGTGAGTCTGCTCTGGGTGCAGGTGCCCGGGAAGTGTTCCTGATTGAAGAGCCCATGGCAGCGGCCATAGGCGCAGGGCTGCCGGTTGAAGAAGCCAGCGGCTCAATGATTGTGGATATCGGTGGGGGTACTTCAGAAATCGCCATTATCTCCTTGAATGGCATTGTATATGCTGATTCTGTCAGGGTAGGTGGTGACAAGTTTGATGAAGCCATCGTTACCTACGTGCGCCGTAATTACGGCAGCCTGATTGGTGACACCACCGCAGAACGCATCAAACACGAAATCGGGTGTGCCTACGAAGGCCTCGAGATTCTCGAAATTGATGTGCGCGGACGCAATCTGGCCGAAGGTGTGCCCCGTGCGTTCACCCTTAACAGTGAAGAAATTCTGGATGCCCTCCAGGAATCTCTGGCGCAGATTGTACAGACAGTTAAAAGCGCGCTGGAACAGTCCCCGCCGGAACTGGCTTCTGATATTGCCGAGCGCGGCATTGTGCTGACCGGTGGTGGAGCCTTGCTGCGCGGGCTGGACAAGCTGATCAGTGAAGAAACCGGGCTTCCGGTAATCATTGCAGAAGATCCGCTGACCTGTGTTGCCCGTGGTGGCGGCAAGGCGCTGGAAGTTATTGATCGGGGTGGCATTGGAATGTTCTCCCAGGAGGGATAATCCTTTGGGGAGGGATCACCATTAAAACCATTTTTGTTCAGGGGCCTGTGCCAGGCCTTCGGCTCCTGCTCGTTATTATTGTATCGGCGGCGTTGATCGTCGCCGATCAGCAGTTTGACCGTGTTACCCCCGTTCGCAGTACCTTGGCAACCGCGCTCACGCCGGTGTATTGGCTGGGCAATGCTCCTTATCAGTTCAGTGACTGGGTGGCTGGCCTGTTCACCACCCGAGAAGATGTGAAACAGGAAAACGAAGACCTGAAAGCCCGTCTGCTTATCCTGGAGCGCAGGGCCCTCAAATACGCCGCTCTGGCATCTGAAAACAATGAACTTCGCCGCTTGATGAACTCTTCTGAACTGCTCGATGACCGGGTGATCGTCAGCGAAGTAGTCGGGGTGTCACCAGATCCCTATTCCCACGAAATTATTATCAATAAAGGTCGAAGTGACGATTTGCAGGTGGGGCAGGCCATATTGGATGCCCATGGCTTGATGGGGCAAGTTGTGCAGACCAGCCAAATTGCCTCCCGCGTGCTTCTTGTCTCAGACAGTAGTCATGCGGTACCTGTTGAAGTTGTGCGCAATGGGCTTCGAGCTATTCTTCTGGGGACTGGCGATTCAGGCACCCTGGATCTGGTTCACGTGCCAGACACAGCAGACATTCGAGAAGGCGATCTTCTGGTGAGCTCTGGACTCGGTGGGCGCTTCCCCAGAGGGTATCCGGTTGCGGAGGTAAGCCTGATCAAAAAAGAGCCTGGGGAGCCGTTTGTTACCATTCAGGCCCGCCCGAAGGCGCAACTCAATCAGAGCCGTCTGGTGCTTGTTGTATTCCCGCCCAAAAGCGAACACCCGGCAGAAGCAGGTGACGACATGCCTTCCGACATACCGTCGGCTGACGCGGGTCAGGGGGGGCAAGGCTGATGTTATCTGTCATCAGTTATCCGGTATTTGTGTTGTCCGTGATCGTATCACTGGTATTGAGTATTTCTCTCTTCCCCACGGGCTGGTTTGAATTTCGCCCTGAGTGGTTGGGACTGGTTGTGTTTTACTGGACTTTCCGTGCTCCGGCTCAATTTGGCGTCTTGCTCGCATGGTGCCTTGGGCTGCTGCTGGATGTGCTGGAAGCGACGCCATTGGGCGTTAACGCGCTGGGGATGGGGTTGACTGCGTTTCTGGTGCTGACAATTCACCAGCGGCTGCGGATGTACCCTGTGCTACAGCAGTGTGTGATGGTTTTTCTCCTGCTGGGGATCAACCAGATGCTGGTGCATTTTCTCAAGCAGATGTTTGGTGGCGAAGATGCCGGCTTCAGTTATCTTTGGCCCGCACTCACCAGCGCCGTGATCTGGCCAGTGTTCTGCATATTTCTGGACAACATTAACAGGAAGCTGGGTTAGCCATGACGTCGATTATTCTCGCCTCGGCATCGCCACGCCGCTCGGAGTTGCTCACACAGATTGGCGTACCATTTTCTGTGCATCCAGCCCATATTGACGAATCACCACGAACGTCTGAGGCCCCTGGCGATTACGTTGAGCGGCTTGCGCGGGAGAAAGCACTCGCAGTTTCTGCTCATTTTCCCGGTAAGTGGGTTCTTGGCTCAGATACAACGGTTGTTCTGGATGGCGCCATTTTAGGTAAACCGGCAGATGAAGCCGAGGCTGAAGCCATGCTGGCTATGCTGTCAGGCAAAACTCATCAGGTAATGACAGGCATTGCGTTGGCCAAGGATGATGGTTGTGACTCCAGGTTAGTGACCACTGAGGTTAGCTTCCGGGTGCTCTCGAGGACTGAAATTGTAGCCTATGCAGCTTCAGGCGAGCCCATGGATAAGGCCGGAAGTTATGGAATTCAGGGCCTGGGTGGTATTTTTGTGAAGGAACTCAAAGGGAGTTACAGTGCGGTTGTTGGCTTGCCTCTGCAGGAAACAGCTGCCTTGCTGGCGGATGCCGGTGGCCCTGTCTGGAAACACTGGATGAGTAGTCAGGAGAGCCAATCATGAGCGAAGAAATCCTGATCAACGTAACACCGGTTGAAACCCGGGTCGCGCTGGTTGAAAACGGAATGTTGCAGGAAGCCTACATTGAGCGTGCCAGCCGCAAAGGTATTGTCGGTAACATATACAAAGGCAAGGTTGTGCGCGTGCTTCCGGGGATGGAAGCGGCGTTTGTCGACATAGGATTGGAGCGGGCTGCCTTTATCCATGCCTCTGATGTGGTCTCCAGTCATGCCAACACAACAGCGCCCGGCGACGGGCCGAAAACCGTTCCTGATATTCGCACCTTGTTACGCGAAGGCCAGTCACTGGTTGTTCAGGTCACCAAGGACCCCATCGGCACAAAAGGTGCCCGGCTTACCACTCAGCTTTCCATACCATCGCGGTATCTGGTGTTCATGCCAGAGGTCATCCATGTGGGTATTTCCCAGAGAATAGAGGATGAAACGGAGCGTAGCCGATTGAAGGCCATCGTTGAGCAGGGTGCTGAAATGCATCCGGATGTTCAGGGTGGCTACATCATTCGCACGGCAGCTGAAGCCGCATCCGAAGACGAGCTGCTGGCAGATATGAATTATCTGCACCACCTTAGCCAGTCTATCCATGAACGGATTGAGAAAGTGCAGGCGCCGGCGGCCGTTTATAAGGACCTGCCTCTGTTCATCCGCACCATCCGAGATCTGATTCGACCTCAGACTGAAAAAGTCCGCATCGACAGTCGCGAGAGCCATCAGCGGGTAATGGAGTTTGTTGATGAGTTTGTCACCGAATTTGCCGATAAAGTGGAGTATTACCCCGGAGAACGGCCTATTTTTGATCTTTACTCCGTAGAGGATGAGATTCAGAAGGCACTGAGCCGCAAAGTGCAGCTCAAATCAGGTGGCTATGTGATCATTGACCAGACTGAGGCAATGACCACCATTGACATCAACACCGGTGCCTTCGTGGGGCACCGTAATCTTGAAGAAACCATTTTCAAGACCAATCTGGAAGCAGCACGGGCAATCAGTCGCCAGCTGCGTCTGCGTAACCTTGGCGGCATCATTATTATCGATTTTATCGACATGGAAGATGTTGAGCATCAGCGCCAGGTTCACCGGATGTTGGAAAAAATGCTCGAGCGGGATCACGCTAAAACCAAGATCACAGGTGTGTCTGAGCTGGGTCTGGTGGAAATGACCCGAAAACGGACCACAGAGAGCCTCGGCCAGGTTCTTTGCGAGCCTTGTCCTATCTGCGATGGTAGAGGCTTCCTGAAAACCAGCGAAACAGTGTGTTTCGAGATTTTTAGGGAAATACTGAGAATCAATCGGGCCTACGATGCAGAAAGCTATTTGGTGATGGCGTCCCAGAGTGTGGTTGATCGCCTTGTTGATGAAGAATCTGACAACGTGGCTGATCTCGAAACCTTTATTGCCAAGACTGTCCGTTTCCAGGTAGAGCCGTTTTATAGCCAGGAACAGTACGATGTCGTTTTGCTCTGATTTCGGGGCGATACACCGGCATAGAGGGTAGCAGGCGATGAAGCTCCGGAAGCCCTCCTCCGATAGCCAGCCTGTCCGATTGATGGCACTGCTTACCAATGCAATTTGGTGGTTGTTGCTGGTTGTTCTGGTGCTGTTGGCTCTCTACGCCGGCATCGGGAGGCAGCTTACCCAGAACGTGGATTCTTTCCGGGATGAGCTTTCCGACGAGCTGTCTGCCCGCCTTGGCCACGATGTGAGTATTGGTAGCCTGTCATCGCGCTGGTTTTGGCTCGATCCCTCTTTTACCGCACAAGACATAGAAGTCACCAATCCGGATTCCGGGGACCGGGTTGTGAGCTTGCAGCATTTGACCATCCGTTTTGATGCGCTTGCTTCATTGATGCGCTTCAGAATTGTTTTCGAGGACTTTGAAGCGGACGGGCTCGAGTTAACGCTGAATCAAAAACGTAGCGGTGAAGTGGGTGTGCGGGGCGCTGATATTCCGGAGCCCCTGAACAATCGTTACCGGGATTGGCTCAGAATTGCCGGGAAATGGCTTTCGGACCCCTACATTAAAGTGACCCGAGTGAACCTGGGTATTCGCGACAATCAGGGCCAGCTCCGGTTTCTGGATATTCCCCAGCTTGATCTGCTGTATCAGCAAGGATTGTTTCGGGCATCTGGCCGCGCTTTGCGGTCCGCAACCACTGAACAGTTGGCCAGCTTTACCCTGGTGGGTAAACAGTTTTTCCGCGGCGACTTCAGTGGCCAACTCTATCTCAACGTAGATTCCGGGCGCCTGTTTGATGGGCTGATTGATGAGTATCAGTGGCGGGACATCCGTGTTGAAGGCTTTGACCTGGGAGGAGAAGCCTGGCTTACCTTCCGCAAAGGTGTCCTTCAGCAGGTCAGCGGTACCGTGAGAACACCCTATCTGCAGCTCGGCGTTGCCGGCGAATCGCTGGCCCCACTGGAAGATATCAGTGCACGGTTTGGCTGGCGTCGGCACCATGATGTGATGGCTACACCTGAAGAGGGTGGGCTCCGTTCAGAGACCATTGGTGAGTGGCACCTCAAACAGCTCGCCTGGACCTGGAATGGCGACCAGGTACCACCATTCAGTTTGAAGTTGGTTCCGGAGCCGCAAGGGATAACCATCACTGCAGACGCCATGCCCCTGCGCCCGCTTCGACGCCTGACAAGCACTCTGCCACTGTTGCCTCCGGTCGCCAGCGACGCATTGGAGGACTACCGCCCCGTAGGCTTTTTGGATGGTGTGACAATCAGAGTTCCGGGGAGCGGTGACAACAGCTTTGAATTCTCTGCTCGGCTTCGGGACGTTGGTGCTGCCGCCTATGGTGGCGCACCAGATGTGCGCGGTGTGAATGGGTTTATTTACGTTGATCAGAATGCCGGCTATGTTCGGGCTCGAGAGGGCGCACGCCCGGTGACCCTCTCTTTTCCGGAACTGTTCAGCAGTGAGTGGTCCTTGCCTGAGCTTTCCGCCACCGTAGCCTGGCGTTTGGATGGGCCTGTCACCCGCGTTTATTCAGACGATATACGCATGACCTATGGTGACAATACTCATCTGAGCGGAGCTTTCGATCTCAAGCTTGACCAGAAAGGTGAGGACAACCTCGGCCTCCGGGTTAGTGTCGAGAATGGCGACGCCTCTATGCTGGCTGCATTTGTTCCTGAGAAGATCGTGGATGCCGGGCTTTATGAGTGGTTAACCACGGCCATCACTGAAGCGGATATACTGTCTGGCGTCTACTATGGTCACGGCCAGATCGGTAGTGACGCCCCCTCCGGCTCGTTTGTTTCTTCCATGTGGTATGAGTTTGAAAACGCCAGCGTTCGCTACGATAAGCAGTGGCCAGAGGTAACGGGCGCGCGCGGGCGGGTCGACATTCAGAACGGCGATACATTTGTGATGCTTGAGGCGGGAAACACCGGTGGCCTGGCAATTGATCCGAGCACTGTTTTCGTGATTCCAGAGGCCGAAGGTGCACTGGTGCGGGTGGATGTATCAGCACCTGTGCCGGCAGATGCCATCAGCTACTGGATGACCAACAGCCCGTTTGGCGCCATGGCCGGGCCCGAGGCAGCAAAGCTGAGCTATGGTGGGGATTACAAGCTTGATCTGTCGATAGACTTGCCTCTCAAAGACAATGTGGCACCTGTGGTTGAGGCCAGGGTTGGCACGGAGAATGGCACGGTAGCCTATCCAGGTACCGATCTGCGCTGGGACAGAATCAACGGTAGGCTGACTTACCATTCTGAAAAGGGCTTTTCGAAAACGCCTCTGATGGCCCACTTTCTGGATGAGCCGGCCAAGATTGTATTCAGTCAGCCGGGAGCAGCGCAGGCACTGCGGATTGAGCAAACGGGCACCTTGCCTGTACTCAGCGTGTTTCGACAGTTCGAGCTTGTAGATCCTCAAAAACCGAGTGGTAGCGATGCCGGTAGCAGCCGATACGGGCTCAAAGGTGCTTTTGGTTACTCTGCACGGTTGGATGTCACAGAGGGCAGCTCGCCACGGGTAACGGTTCGCTCCAGCCTCGAGGGGCTCACTATCGATTGGCCTGGCCCTTTTTCCAAAAAGGCAGGGCAGATAGCACCTTTGCTAGCCGAGATACATACAGGGGATGAACGAGGTCTGGGTATTTCTGGAACCTGGGAGAATCGCGCGACCTTTGACCTTTTATGGAAAAACTCCGGAATTGAACTGACCTTTGATGAGCTCTACCTCGGGGATCAGATACTGAAGAATATAGAGTTGGAGGCATTTGATCTGGGAGACCGCTGGGTCTTGAGCACCCATTCCGAACGGGCCGTTGGCCGAATTGAAATCCCGAATGATAACAGTCTGGTCACAGCAGATTTTGCCGTGGTGCACCTGGTTCGGGACGAAACTGCCGCCAGGGAAGCGCCGGAGTTGTTGACTATAGAGCAGCAACTTGAAGCCTTCCGGGCAATGGACATGGAGGCGTGGCCAGATGTGGATATTGCAGTATCTGAACTGCGCCTCAACAATGATAGCTTGGGGCGCTGGTCTTTCCAGTTGCGGCCTGAGCGCCAGAAACTCAATATTCGCAGTATCGAAGGTCACCTCAAATCCATCACGCTAGCGGGTGATATGACCTGGAGCGTGGTTGATGATAGGGAAGTCAGTCAGTTTACTGGTTCTGTAACCGGTGGGGCGCTGGCGGACCTGGGTGAGCTTTTCGATACTGAAGTACCTTTGTCGAACAAGCAGACCAACATTGAGCTGAACCTGGACTGGCCAGGGCGTCCTGATGAGTTTGATCTGGCAAGCCTCAGCGGTAATGTCAGTCTTCGCCTCGATGATGGCGTGATTTTGGAGAGCAACAACAGCGCGCAGGTGTTCAGGATATTCAATCTGCTCAACTCCGATACGCTGTGGCGCAGGCTTAAGCTGGATTTTTCGGATCTGTATAAGCGTGGTGTAGCCTTTGATGCAGTATCCGGCAAGGCTCGCCTGGAGGATGGTTTGCTCACAATGGACCCGGAAATGCAGGTGGTTGGCCCATCTGGCGCGTTCAAGCTCAGTGGAAGCACCAATCTGGAGGAAGAGGTGTTCGATATGCGCCTGGTTGTTGTTCTGCCACTCACCCAGAACCTGCCACTGGCTGCCCTGCTGATGGGTGCCGGCGCACCTATTGGAGGTGCTCTGTTTGTACTGGATAAGGTGCTGGGAGACCCGCTCAGCAGGCTCACCAGCGCCACCTACAATGTGACCGGCCCCTGGGATGAACCTAAAATCGATTTGCGCAGCGTATTTGACACAGGTAAATAACCTGAACTGCTGCGAATATCAGGCTTCAGCTTCGTCAACGCATTCCCGTAAGTAACGGAACAGCTTGCGGGATTGCCCGGTATTTTTCTGTTTTTCCAGATCTTTACGGGCATTGCGAACAAGATTGCGCAAATGCTGTATGTCTGCACCTGGACAGTAGTTGAAGAATTCGCCTGCAACCGAGTCGCCCTCAGCAATCATCCGGTCACGCCAGCGCTCAGCCAGGTGGTGGCGGCGTGTATGCTCTTCACTTCCCGAGTCGAAGGCATCAATCGCTCGCTCAACCGCCTCGGGGTCATCTTCCTGCCGGATAATTTTGCCAATGTACTGCAGGTGACGGCGCTTGGCTTCGTTCTGCTTGATCCTGCGCGATTCTTCAATGGCGTGTCTCAGGGTATCGCTAATCGTCAGGGTATCAAGCTGTTCGTTGCTCAGGTCGAGCATGCGTTTTCCAATGCCCTGAAGCGCGTGCATTTCCCGTTTGAGTTGGGATTTACTCGGCCCCGAGTATTGCGGCGCTTCGTCGTCGTGGTCGTCGATCATGTTTTCATCCAGATTTGTCAGTTCACGCGTAAAAAATAGTCGCCAGGCCAAGAAATGACATGAAACCGACCACATCCGTGACGGTTGTCAGTATAACGCTGCCAGCCAGCGCCGGGTCGATATTTCGGGATTTCAGGAACAGCGGTAATACGGTACCTACCAGCGCTGCGGCCACCAGGTTGATAATCAATGCGGCGGCAATGATGGCGCCTATTAACAAATCCTGAAACCAGGCAGTTGCGGCGGCAGCTACTACGCCGGCCCAGAGTATGCCGTTGAGAATACCGGAAAGAAACTCCCGGTTCAGCAACCAGCCCACATTGGTGCCGCTGATTTGCCCAACCGCCATACCCCGGATCACAAGAGTGAGGGTCTGGCTGCCAGCAATTCCGCCCATGCTCGCTACAATGGGCATGAGCACCGCCAATGCGACCACCTTTTCGATGGTGTCTTCAAACAGACCAATAACGCCAGAAGCGATGAAGGCCGTGATCAGGTTAACACCCAGCCAGATCGCCCTGCGCCGTGTGGTTTTCCAGACTGGGGCAAAGGTATCTTCATCATCATCCAGGCCGGCCATGCTCATCAGTGAATGATCCGCATCTTCGCGGATAACATCCACCACGTCATCGATGGTGATTCGGCCCAGAAGATGACCCTCCTGGTTCACAACCGGTGCAGAAATCAGGTCGTAGCGCTCAAACAAGGTGGCAACTTTGGTATCCGAGAGCATGACGGGGATGGGTTCTATATCCGTATCCATCACCTCCCGAACCGTTGCTGCCTGGTTGGAAACAAGCATCTTGGTAATGGGCAGCATTCCGATAAATTCATCGCGCCGGCTCACAACAATCAGGCTGTCGGTCATCGGCGGAAGTGCACGGTGCCGCCGCAGATACCGCAATACCACATCAATACTGATATCAGGGCGGACAGTAATGGTGTCCGTGTTCATCAGGCCGCCGGCGGTGTCTTCCGGGTAGGAAAGGACTTCCTCAACCCGTTGCCGATCCTGTTCGTCCATGGTGTCCAGAACTTCCTGGATCACCTTATCCGGTAATTGCTGCAGAAGGTCGGCGAGATCGTCGGACTCGAAGTCCTCGATGATATCCGCCAGTTCCTGGGCGTTGAGTCGGCTCAGGTATTCGGCACGGATGTCTTCGTTAAGGTACTGGAGAACATCGCCTTCGAGCTGTTTGTCTACCAGATTCCAGAGCAGGGCACGCTGGCGGGGCGGCGATGATTCAAGCAGGTGCGCGATATCGCTGGGGCTCAGGCCGCCGTTGAGAATGCGGGCAACCTGTTTCAGCGCACCACTGTCCAGCGCTTCACTCAGGGAGCGTAAGCGTTGGCGGGCCTGGCTTTTTTCCAGAATATCGGACATGAATCACCTGCAGTCAGAAAACGCCTGCATTATAACGAAGTTAGCCGAAACACGTGAGAAAGAGTGGGTTATTCGCCTTCGCCAAAATAGTCATTGATCAATTCTGAAAGGGCTTCAATGGCCTTATCTTCATCCGGGCCATCGGCCACCAGTTCAACTTCTGTGCCTTTACTGGCGGCGAGCATCATCACATGCATGATGTTTTTTGCGTCCACTTCGCGTCCTTTGCCACAGATTCTCACGGAGCTGTCGAACTGCGAGGCCGTGGCCACCAGCTTTGCCGTGGCCCGGGCGTGCAGGCCAAGCTTGTTAATGATAACAATGGGATGGCGTATCACAGCAGGTCAGACCTCTTTCCGGGCCTGCAGATGCGGCAGCTCGGCGTGGCGTACTTGCACGTTGCTGCAAGTTTCGCGGAAGTGCCGTCCCAGCTGTTCGCAGATATACACTGAGCGGTGTTGGCCGCCGGTACAGCCAATGGAAATGGTCATGTAGCTACGGTTGCTGTCAGCAAAGGACGGGATCCAGCTCTCCAGAAACCCGATCAAATCGTTAACCATTTTCGTGCTGGCAGGCTCGGCCTCAAGAAACTCGATAACAGGCTGATCTAGGCCGGTAAACTTGCGCAGGCTGTGATCCCAGTAGGGGTTGGGCAGGCAGCGCACATCGAATACATAGTCAGAGTCCAATGGCACACCGTGCTTGAATCCGAAAGACTGGAACAGCAGTGCAAGCTCCTGATCTTTGCGCCCGGCAATCCGCTGCTTCACCATATCCCGCAACTCATACATCGACAGCCCTTTGGTGTTGATGTGCAAATCTGCAAGCTTTGAGAGAGGTTCAAGCAGTTCTTTTTCGTTGCTGATGGCTTCTCTCAGAGACGTCTTGTCGTCGCTCAGGGGATGCTTGCGCCGGGTGGCATGAAACCGTTGCAGGAGAGACTGTTCATCCGCATCCAGGTAGATCACTTCAACCTGGATCTCATCTCTGCGGAGCTTGCGATGGATCTCCTCGAAATTGGCCAGCTCACCCGAAAGGTTGCGGGCATCAATACTGACTGCCATTTTGTCGAGCCTGCCCGGCGCCGTCTGGTTTGCCGCTTCTCGTGTCAGGGGGAACAAAAGCCCGATAGGCAGGTTATCAATGCAGTAGTATCCCAGGTCTTCCAATACGTGCAGAGCGGTACTCTTGCCGGAACCTGACCGGCCACTGACGATGATCAGCTTCATAGTGAAATAACCTGTTGCCCGGGTGGATATCAGCCACTGGTGGCTGTCATGCGTTGGAAAAGTGTGTGCGCATCTTCGCACTGCCTGAGAGCGTCGCAGAATGAGCGTTCGTTAAATTTCTCGGCGAGTTGGCTAAGCAGCTCAAGATGCTCGCTGGTAGCTTCTTTGGGCACGATCAGTGCAAACAGAAGGTCCACCGGCTGGTTGTCTATTGCGTCAAATTCGACGGCTTCTTCCAGGGTCATCAGCACACCGATAACCTGTTCAAGGCCTTCGAGACGGCAATGGGGGATGGCTATCCCCTGGCCTATTCCGGTGCTCCCAAGCCGCTCTCGGGCAATCAGATTGTTGAAGATCTGACTTTCGTTGACCGAATCATTGTGCTCGCGAATCTGCTCGGCAATGGTCTCCAGCACCCGCTTTTTGCTTGATGCGGGCACATTGCACAGGGTCAGCTCCGGCACAAGGATGTTGTCTATTGTCAGGGATGTGTCGCTCATGAATCGACCGCGCTTCCGTGAAAAAAGCTGCGACGCGTAGACCGCGCCGCAGCTTGATTAGATGACATGCCTGAAAACACTCGCCTAGCGGGCGGTGTGTCCCTGCATCCTGTCTACAGTCTTTTCTTTGTGCTTGAGGATCTGTCGATCCAGCTTGTCGACGAGCCCGTCGATGGCTGCGTACATGTCCTCGTTTTCCGCCTTTGCGTGAATCTCACCACCAACCACGTGGAGCGTCGCATCTGCAATCTGCCGAACCTTATCTACTTCCAATGTTACCTGGCAGTTGCTGATGTGGTCGAAGTGCCGCTCGAGTCGTTCAAACTTTTCGGCTACATAGTCTTTCAAAGCGGGAGTCAGCTCTACGTGACGGCCTGAAATGTTGAGTTGCATAGACGTCTCCTGTTGTCATTCTTTCCGGCTCTGGGAGCCGGTCTGAGTGCTGGCGCATGGCTGCACCAGCGAAAACCACTTGAAACTGTTCGACGCGCCAGATTTACACCAGCCGCTTGCGTTCGTTTGAGGGGGGAATGTTCATGGCCTCGCGGTATTTTGCAACCGTGCGTCGCGCCACTTTGATCCCTTCTTCTCCCAGCATGGCTGCAATCTTGTTATCACTCAACGGCTTTTTCGGTGTTTCTGCAGCAATCAGTTTTTTGATCATTGCTCGAATAGCCGTTGATGAGCACTCTCCGCCTTCGTCGGTGCTGACATGGCTGGAGAAAAAATATTTCAGTTCAAAAACGCCCCGGGGTGTGTGCATGTATTTTTGCGTGGTCACACGGGAAATGGTGGATTCGTGCATTTCCACAAGCTGGGCGATATCCGAAAGAATCAGCGGCTTCATCGCTTCTTCGCCATGGTCCAGGAAACCCTGTTGGTATTCAACAATCCGGGTTGCAACCTTTAGCAGCGTTTCGTTTCGGCTTTGCAGACTCTTGATGAACCACTTTGCCTCCTGAAGCTGGTCGCGCAGGTAGGTGTTATCTGCGCTACTATCCGCCCGCTTTATTAATGAAGCATAGCTCGCATTCACGCGTATGCGCGGCGCAATTTCAGGATTCAGTTCAACGCGCCAGCGGTCATTGTGTTTGCGCACGATCACGTCGGGAATAACATAGTCCGGCTCGGTGCGATCAATGATGTCTCCCGGGCGCGGGTTGAGGCTGGTAATCAGTGCCAACACATCGCGCAGTTGGTCCTCTTTAAGGCGACTGCGGCGAAGTAGCTGGGCGTAGTCACGGTTGCCCAGCAGGTTTATATAATGTGTGATCACCAACCGTGCCTGAGCAAGCCAGGGTGTTTCCGGTGGCAACTGATTTAGCTGGATCAGCAGGCAGTCCTGGAGATCTCGGGCAAAAACGCCAGGCGGATCGAAGAACTGCAGTCGGCGTAGCACGGCCTCTACTTCGTCCATCTCCAGAGGGTCGTCATCGGAATCGTTCGTCAGGCCGCTGTAGATCTCTTCCAAAGGGCTTGTGAGGTAGCCTTGCTCGTCTACTGCGTCCATAAGCGCGTGAGCAATAGCCTGGTCCCGTTCCGTCATGGGCGTAAGGTTCAACTGCCACTCAAGATGGTCCCTAAGGGTTTCACTTGGGGAGTTACGGGTCTCGAAATCGTGGTCGCTTTCGTCTTCGTTGCGCGCTGCAGGAGCAGGGGCGGACTGATAGATATCGTCCCACGCGGTATCGACGGGAAGGTCGTCCGGGATTGCGTCAGGGATTTCGTTTTCAGTTTGCCAGTCTGGCCCGTTCTCGCTTTCATCCCAATCAGAATTGGACGAATCGGAGGCTGTCTCTGAACTGGTAATGTTCGAAGTGTCGTCGTGGCTCTGCTCGGTATCCGCAGCAGGCGCATCAATCTGGTCGTCGTCATCCTGGGATTCCAGCAAGGGATTGGATTCCAGTGCTTGCTGGATTTCCTGCTGGAGGTCGAGGGTTGATAACTGTAAAAGCCTGATCGCCTGTTGCAGCTGGGGCGTCATTGTCAGGCTCTGACCCAGCTTTAATTGTAATGAGGCTTTCATAACCATCGCTCAGGATCCGTCACTTATACCCGATCTAAATTTCTTGCTTCGGCTAAAAATTCTTTGTGTCACGGCTACTTGCCGCCAAAAAAGATTATCCTAGCAAGTTCTCTGCCGAGTTTACTTGCTCCGGGTCGGCAACACAATCGAGCGGGCGCGCCGCCATGCTGAAAACAAAGCTTACAGCCGGAACTCATTGCCAAGATAAACTTCTTTTACCTGCTGATTGGCAAGGATGGTTTCGGCATTACCGGAAGCTATTATGTGCCCGCCGGAAACGATGTAAGCGTTCTCGCAGATATCCAGAGTTTCGCGCACGTTGTGATCGGTGATCAGCACGCCGATGCCCTTGTCCCTTAGGTGGCGAATAATCTGTTTGATATCGCTGACGGAAATGGGGTCTACCCCGGCAAAGGGTTCATCCAGCAGGATGAAGGCGGGCTCCATGGCCAGAGCGCGTGCAATTTCTACCCGACGCCGTTCGCCGCCGGAAAGGGCCATCCCCAGGCTGTCACGAATGTGGGTAATGTGGAACTCTTCCAGTAACTGTTCAACCTTGCTCAGGCGCTCGGCTCGGCTCAGACCCTTGCGGGTTTCAAGAATCGCCATGATGTTGTCGCGCACTGACAGCTTGCGGAATACAGACGCCTCCTGGGGCAGGTACCCAATGCCTTTGCGCGCCCGGCCATGCATGGGCAGGGGGGTGATGTCCTGGCTGTCGATGGTGATACGGCCATTATCCGCGTTAACCAGCCCGACAATCATGTAGAAACAGGTAGTTTTGCCAGCTCCGTTGGGCCCGAGCAGGCCAACAATCTCGCCGCTGCGAATTTCCAGCGACACATCGATGACTACTTTTTTCTGCTTATAGCTTTTTGCCAGGTTACTCGCTCTGAGAACTGCCATCGGATTCCTGTCTACTGTAATCGGCTGTTATTGGGTGGAGTCTGTGCTGTTGCCACGGGGCTGGATAACCATCTCGACCCGCCCAGGGCCGGCTCCGGTATCCTCGCCGCCTTCTGCCGTGACCACTCGTTGCTCAGTATCGTAATGAATAATGTCGCCACGAAACACGTTGCCATTCTGCTCAATGACGGCTTCCCGTTCAAAGGTGAGCTGTTTGTCCGTGGCAGACCAGGTTATGTTTTTGGCTTGAGCATCCGTTTTACCTTCACCGCTGGTTACTGGCTGCTGATAGCGGGCAGGGGAGCCGCTGGCCTCGATGCGGTTAAGTCCTTCGGCACTGCGATAGAGAACTACACGCTCTGCGGACAGCCGGGTTTTCCCCTGAGTCAGCTCAACGGCACCTGTGTAGGTGGCAATGCCTTTGCCGTCGTCCAGGCGAGCGCTGTCAGCGCTCACGGTGATGGGCTGATCAGAATCAAGATCAAAGGCCATCGCTGAGTTCATAAGGCCTGCTGCCACGGCGGTGATCAGAAGCCTGCGCAGGGTGTTATTTAACGGTTTCATAGCGTCCTTCTACCTGGGAGTTCAGTTCCAGAATGCGCTCGTCGATCCACGCTTTCATGCCTTTGGCCTGTGTGGTGCCAAGGGTGTCGGTGATTTTAACCGGGTCATCGGTATAAACCATGCCCTGTTTGTTATCCAGGGTGAGGCTTTCGGTATTCAGCGTTGCCTGCCGTTCTCCTATCGTTCGCACAACACGAACGTTTCCGGAGAGATAAAGCAGATCATCGTTCTGGCGCAGGGTGCCATTCTCGGCATTCAGGAGCCAAGGGCCTTCTCCGGTTGCGCCAAACAGTTCGGCGCTGGGCGATTCCATAGCGGCAAGGTTGCCTTCTTCGAACTGCTCGATCCGCGGGCTGGTGAATACGATTTTGCGTTGCCCGTCCTCACCGTAAGAGGTGTAACTGCCGTTAATCACGAATCCGTCAGGCTCTGATTCGCCGCGGAGCTGCCTAGCATCACTGTAGCTACTTAGCGGGGGCTCGTCACTTTGCCATAGCAAAAAAGCAGTGGCTGCAATGGTTATTGCCAGCCCCAGCATGCGCAGCCGGGGCCTGTTTGCCAAGGCCAGTTTTGAGAGCAAACTGCTTTTTGCGCTCTCCTCCATTGTTAGGACTCCAGGTAAGGGGTCAGTGTGGCGTTCAAGTGCCCCCTGGCGGTCAGTAGAAGATCGCACAGTTCCCGTACGGCGCCGTGGCCTCCTGCAGCCTGGGTGCAGTAATCAGCATGCTCTTTTACCAGCCAGTACCCGTTGGGCACCGTTACACCCAAACCCGAAAAACGGATGGCGGGTAAATCGGGCAGGTCGTCGCCCATGTAGGCGATAGCTTTTGGTTCTATGTTCAGCGTGCTGACTAACTCTTGAAGTGCGATCTTTTTGTCCTCACGACCTTGCATCAGGTGCGGGATTTTCAGGTCGTGCATGCGCTTTTCAGTCAGTGGCGAAGAGCGCCCGGTAATGACGGCGACAGTGATCCCGGCAGCCATGAGCTGCTTCAGCCCCAGTCCATCCAGAATATTGAATCCTTTGAGCTCATCGCCGTTGGCACTGAAGTAGATTTTGCCATCACTCATGATGCCATCAACATCCAGTGCAACAAGCTTGATGCCCGCAGCCTTCACCAGAAGGGATTCCGGCCAGAGCTTTTGCAGTGGGCTTTGCAGTTCTTTCATCATGATGCCTTGTGTGCTTGCTCTTAAATTTGTTTCTGAGCTGGCTTTAAATAACACCGGCGCGTAACAGGTCGTGCATATTGATGGCTCCGACCAGGGCGCCGTCAACATCAGTCACTGGCAGCGCACTGATCTTGAGGCCTTCCATCACGTTCAGCGCTTCTGCAGCAAGCTGGTCCGGCTGAATGGTTCTGCCGTTGCGTGTCATCACGTCCCGTATCGGGGTTGTGTGTACATCAATGGGCTTGTCGAGGGTGCGGCGGAGGTCCCCGTCTGTGAATATGCCGGTCATGGTGCCGCTAGCGTTTACCACCGTAGTCATGCCCAGCCCCTTCCGGGATATCTCCAGCAGGGCCCCGCTCAATGTGGTGTCTTCATTCACGATAGGGATGCGGTCACCAGTGTGCATGATGTCCGATACCCGTAGCAGGAGCTTGCGGCCCAGGCTGCCACCGGGATGGGAGAAAGCAAAGTCCTCTGCACTGAAGCCCCGGGCTTCCAGCAAGGCAACAGCCAGCGCATCGCCCATGACTAACGTGGCGGTGGTGCTGGAGGTAGGCGCCAGACCAAGTGGGCAAGCCTCTGTTTCAACACTGACATCCAGATTTGCCACGGCTTCTTTTGCCAAAGTGGACGTTGGGTTGCCAGTCATGCTGATTAATGGAGCGCCCATGCGTTTGATCAGTGGCAAAATGGTAACCACTTCGCTGGTATTGCCGCTGTTCGAAATAGCAATAACCACGTCCTGACTGGTAATCATCCCCATGTCACCGTGGCTGGCCTCCCCGGGGTGGACAAAGAACGAAGGTGTTCCGGTGCTTGCCAGTGTGGCTGCTATCTTATGACCTATGTGGCCCGATTTACCCATGCCGGTCACTACAACCCGGCCTTTGCAGGCCATGATGACTTCGCAGGCACGTTTAAAATGATCATCAATGCGGTGTTCAAGGGCACTGATGGCATCCCGCTCAATGCGTATGGCCTGGAGTGCAGGAGTACGGAAATCGTATGTTCTCTTTTCAGTCATCGGGCGAAAAACCTGCTTTTTCGTTAGCACCGTATGTATGAAATAACCTGGTGCTATCTATGTGAAAATAGAAGGGTGCGATTAGATTAGCGGAGTATAACATTTCCCGCGAGCTGAGCAGTCTGGTTACCGCAAGTTAAACCGGGTGATCAGTAAAACTGATCATTGCTATCAATTCATTTTGGGAAGCATTGATTGAGCTTGAGGGCTCCTTGGCATAATGTAGCCGCTCCCTGCAGCCATAACCTTTATGTGTTGAGAGCTTAAGGCTGCGGGGTGAAGGCTAAAAGCGATGGGCTGAAAGGTAAGGAATATGGGGTTGGACTCGTACATTACATTAAAGGACGTTGTGTTTTCACGTTCTGAGCGCCGTGTTTTTAATGGTGTGTCTGTGGAGATTCCCCGAGGGAAAATCACCGCCATTATGGGCCCCAGCGGCAGTGGTAAAACCACCTTGCTTCGTTTGGTCGGCGGTCAGCTTCGGCCGGATTCAGGCAGTATTGTGGTAGATGGCCAGTCGATCGGCGAGCTTCGCCGTAAGGAGCTTTACAAGTTCCGGGAAAAGATGGGCATGCTATTCCAGAGTGGTGCGTTGTTTACGGATTTGAGCGTATACGAGAACGTGGCCTTTCCCATGCGCGTGCACACCAAACTGCCGGAAGACATGATTAACGACATAGTGTTGATGAAGTTGGAAGCGGTTGGCCTGCGAGGTGCTCGCAATCTCATGCCTTCTGAGCTTTCCGGTGGCATGAACCGGCGCGTGGCCCTGGCGCGCAGTATTGCGCTCGACCCGGAGCTTATCATGTACGATGAGCCCTTTGCGGGGCAGGACCCTATTGGCATGGGCGTACTGGTGAAGCTGATTCGCGATCTGAACAGCTCCATGGGGCTCACCAGTGTTCTGGTGTCCCATGATGTGCAAGAGTCCCTGAGCATCTGCCATTACGCCTGTATTATTGCAGACGGCAAAGTGATTGGAGCGGGCAGCCCCGCCGAATTGCAGAATCACCCATCTGAGCAGGTACAGCAGTTTTTGAACGGGCACCCGGATGGCCCCGTGCCATTCCATTACCCGTCTTCCGCGGCTGCCGAGGATTTCGGGCTTGCAGGAGGTGTCTCTTGATCGACAAAATTGCTTCCTTTGGGCGTAGCGGGGCAGATCTCGTTATCTCCATAGGCCGTGCCGGTCGCTTTCTGGCGGGCGTGCTGTCAGGCGTTCCCCGCCCGAAAACCGGCTTCCCCCTGTTGATGAAACAACTGTACTCCGTTGGCGTCCTGTCGCTTGCGATCATAGTGGTTTCGGGACTGTTTATCGGTATGGTGCTGGGCCTGCAGGGCTACACCATACTCAGCGATTTTGGCTCCGAAGCGGCTATTGGGCAGATGATTGCGCTTACCCTGGTGCGTGAGCTCGGGCCTGTGGTAACTGCCTTGCTGTTCGCCGGGCGTGCCGGGTCGGCGCTGACCGCTGAAATCGGCCTGATGAAAGCAACCGAGCAGCTTTCCAGTATGGAAATGATGGGCGTAGATCCCTTGCGCCGGGTTATTGCCCCCAGGCTTTGGGCTGGGTTTATTGCTATGCCGATTCTGGCCATCATCTTCTCCATGGTGGGTATCTGGGGCGGCATGCTCGTGGGCGTAGAGTGGCTTGGCGTTTTTGAAGGTTCCTACTGGGGCAACATGCAGGCTTCGGTGGACTTTTGGGACGACGTCGTGAATGGCATTATCAAAAGCGTCGTGTTCGGTTTTGTGTGTGCCTGGATTGCGGTTTACCAAGGTTATGATTGTGTGCCCACATCGGCAGGCATCAGCTCGGCTACCACCAAAACTGTGGTGTATTCCTCGCTGGCTGTCTTGGGGCTGGATTTTGTGCTGACTGCCGTAATGTTCGGCAACTTCTGATCAACGATTGACGAGATAACACCGGGAGCCGGTAATGACACAAAGAACAACGGACATCACAGTTGGCCTGTTTATGCTGGCTGGCTTGGCAGCGCTGCTGTTTTTGGCACTTCAGGTAAGCGGGCTGTCCCCAAAATCGGCCAAAAGCACCTACACCATTTACGCGGACTTTAATGACACCGGCGGGATTACCCCCCGGGGCAGGGTGTCCATGGCGGGTGTAACGGTGGGTAGTATCGATTCGATTACCCTGAACAAGGAAACCTTCCAGGCGCGGGTGGCTATGTCCATTCATGGGGATGTAGACAATATTCCGGCGGACAGCGCAGCAGTAATACGCACATCCGGACTGCTGGGTGAGCAGTATATTGATATATCCATAGGTGGTGAAATGGACTCGCTCCAGCCTGGTGATACCTTTTATTCCACCCAGTCGGCGATGAATATCGAGCGGCTGATCAGCAATTTTGCGTCTGGTAAATAAGCCAGTCGAGCGACAGAACAGGAGAAGCGAGATGACTGTTTTAATACAGCACGTTACACAGCGATTTTTTCTCGCCGTCACACTGATGGCGTTTTGCGTGGCATCGGTACAGGCCGGCCCGGAAGACGATTTGCAACAGTATGTCGATGAAAACACGCAGCGATTGGTGAACAAGCTCAATGAAGAACGTGGCCTCTATGAAAGTGACCCGGAAGCTTTTTACCAGAACATGGACGATGAGCTGGAAGGTTTCGTGGATTTTCGCCGGATTGCTGCCCGTGTAATGGGGCGCTATGCGCGCCAGGCAACGCCTGAGCAGCGGAACGAGTTTGTGGTCAAGTTCAAACGCAGTCTTTTTGATAGCTACGCGCAGGCGCTGATGAGCGCAGACAATTTCGAAATCAAGGTGCGGGGCGCTACAATTAACCCCGGTGACGACAACCGGGCGTCGGTAGCCATGGAAGTCATTACTGCGTCTGGAAACCGTCATTCAGTTACCTATTCCATGTATCGCAAGGATGAAGGCAGCAACTGGATGATGGAAAATGTCATCGTTGAAGGGGTTAACATTGGTCTTTCCTTCCGGGACCGCTTTACCCAGGAAATGGAAGCCAATCGCGGTCAGGTTGAGACAGTGATTGATGGTTGGAGCGATGCGGTGAAATCCCTCAACCTGGAAGATGAAGTGAATAAATCATGAGCACGGAAGCACCGGCAGTTCGGCTGGAGGCAGGTGCGCTGTTTGTCTCCGGCGCGATCGATGCCCACAATGTTGCTCCCCTGCGGGCTGAAGGTGAGCGGCTTATCACCGCTGCCGGAAATAGCGTGGTAGTAGATCTTTCGGGCTTATCTACCACTCACAGCGTTATTCTCTCCATGTTGCTATGTTGGAGTCGGCTGGCGGAAAAGCAGGGGGTTGTATTGTCTTTTGCCGGTGCCCCTGATCGTCTCGTTTCTCTTGCCGCTTTGAGCAGCCTCGCAGATTGGTTACAATCCCGCCCCTGATTTCATAAATATCTGAGGATTTACTATGGACGCCACCGAAGTCACCCAGTTGGTCGAGGAAGCACTGCCCGGTTGTGAGGTGCAGGTACAGATCGACGGTAACCATTATATGGTGGTCGTTATAGGTGACGTTTTTGAAGGCCTGTCGAGCATCAAACGACAGCAGCTGATCAACAAAGCGCTATTCCAGCAAATTATGGATGGCACTATTCACGCCCTTCACCCGAAACCTTTTACCCCGGCTGAATGGGCTGCGCGTCAGGGCTGAGCCTCTCGCACACAACAGGATTACTATTGTGGACAAACTTCTAATCCGAGGCCGTAAGCCTCTGGACGGCGAGATCCGGATTTCCGGCGCCAAAAACGCAGCGCTTCCTATTCTTGCGGCAACTCTGCTGGCAGACGAGCCGGTTACCGTTGGTAATCTGCCACATCTGCACGACGTGACCACCATGATCGAGCTCTTGGGCCGCATGGGTGTGGATTTGATGATTGATGAGAAAATGAGCGTGGAAATTCACGCCAACACCATCAAGCATTTCCATGCCCCTTACGAGCTCGTTAAAACCATGCGCGCCTCCATTTTGGTGCTGGGGCCGCTGGTCACACACTTTGGTGAGGCGGAGGTCTCTCTGCCAGGTGGGTGTGCCATTGGTAGCCGCCCGGTAAACCTGCATATTCAGGGCCTTGAGCAAATGGGCGCGGATATCACCGTGGAAAACGGTTATATCAAAGCGAAAACCAATGGCCGCTTGAAAGGCGCGCACATTTTCATGGACGTGGTGACTGTAACCGGCACCGAAAACCTGTTGATGGCTGCAACCCTTGCGGATGGTAAAACTATCCTCGAAAACGCGGCTCGTGAGCCCGAAGTTGTAGACCTTGCCGAGTGCCTCATTGCCATGGGCGCGAAGATCACCGGGCACGGTACTTCAACCATCGAAATTGAAGGTGTTGAGCGCCTGCATGGTTGTCACTACAACGTACTGCCAGACCGTATCGAAACCGGAACCTATCTGGTGGCAGCAGCAGCGACTGGCGGCCGGGTAAAACTGAAAGATACCCGCGCAGATTTGCTGGATGCAGTGCTGCTCAAACTGGAAGAGGCAGGGGCCCATATCACCTCCGGCCCTGACTGGATCGAGCTGGACATGAAAGGTAAGCGCCCGAAGGCGGTTAACATCCGCACAGCACCTTACCCGGCGTTTCCCACGGATATGCAGGCACAGTTTGCGGCCATGAACGCGGTAGCAGAAGGCACCGGTACCATCATCGAGACGGTGTTCGAGAATCGCTTCATGCACCTGCAAGAACTGACCCGCATGGGTGCGGACATCACGCTGGAAGGCAATGCCGCGATTATCAAAGGTGTTGACCACCTGACGGGTGCTCCGGTCATGGCAACTGACTTGCGAGCGTCTGCCAGCTTGGTTATTGCAGGCTTGATGGCAGATGGAGATACGATTATTGATCGTATCTACCATATTGATCGCGGGTACGAATGCATTGAAGAGAAGCTGCAGCTGCTTGGTGGAAGTATCCGCCGCTTGCCAGCGTGACAGACACATACGGGAAACCGGAAGGACGCATGACAGATTCCATCACCATCGCCTTGTCGAAGGGGCGAATCCTGGAAGAAACCCTGCCACTGCTGGCGGAAGCCGGAATTGAGCTGATCGACGATATCAAGAAATCCCGTAAGCTGGTGTTCCCCACCTCGGACCCGAATGTGCGCGTGCTCATTCTCCGCGCCACCGACGTACCTACTTACGTGCAGTACGGCGGTGCGGATTTGGGTGTAACGGGTAAGGATGTGTTGATGGAGCACGGCGGGGAAGGGCTATACGAGCCTCTGGATTTAAATATTGCTCGTTGCCGGCTGATGACCGCAGGCCCCGTAGGTGAAGCACCCCCCGTTGGGCGTATTCGTGTAGCCACCAAGTTCGTCAACATGGCTCGCCGGTACTATGCAGCGCAGGGCCGGCAGGCCGACTTCATCAAGCTATATGGTGCAATGGAACTGGCGCCGATTCTTGGGTTAGCGGACGAGATTGTCGATATCGTAGATACCGGCAATACCTTGAAGGCCAATGGCCTTGAAGCTCGCGAGCTGATTGACCATATCAGCACCAGGCTGGTGGTTAATCGTGCTTCCATGAAGATGAAACACGATCATATTAATCCCATTATCGAGAAGATGGCGGTGGCTGTAGATAAGCGTCGCTAGAAACAATCCAACGCAGGATTTGAGACATGACCGTTAGCATCAAACGATTGAACGCCTCCCAAGCTGACTTTAATAGCCAGCTGGCCACGCTGTTGGCTTGGGATGACAGTGTTGATCATCAGGTGAACGAGTCAGTACGGCATATCCTGCATCAAGTAAAAACTCGTGGTGACCAAGCGGTTCTGGAGTTCACGGAGAAGTTTGATCGTTTGACAGCCAGCAGTGTTGCAGAGCTGGAAATGAGCCAGAGTCGCTTACAGCAGGCTTTGGAAGCTATTCCACAGAATCAGCGCGTGGCACTGCAGCAAGCCGCAGACCGGGTGCGGGATTACCACGAACGTCAGGAGCAGAAATCCTGGCAGTATCAGGACGAAGACGGCACTGTGCTGGGCCAGAAAGTAACGCCTCTGGATCGCGCGGGCCTTTACGTGCCGGGTGGCAAGGCGGCTTATCCATCGTCTGTATTGATGAACGCCATTCCAGCAAAAGTGGCTGGTGTGGGCGAAGTCATTATGGTTGTCCCTACTCCGGATGGCCTAGTGAACGACTTGGTACTGGCCGCTGCGGCCATCGCAGGTGTTGATCGTGTATTTACGGTAGGCGGTGCGCAAGCAGTTGGTGCTCTTGCTTACGGCACAGAAACCATTCCGGCAGTAGACAAAATCGTTGGCCCAGGCAACATCTACGTAGCCACTGCCAAGCGGGAAGTCTTCGGCACGGTTGGTATAGATATGATCGCCGGCCCTTCGGAAATCCTCGTAATCTGCGATGGCAAAACCAATCCCGACTGGATCGCCATGGATTTGTTCTCCCAGGCGGAGCACGACGAACAAGCCCAATCCATACTGATCAGCCCCGATGCGGAATTCCTCGATGCTGTAGAAGCCAGCATCAACAAACTGCTCCCCACCATGGAACGCGCCGACATCATCCGCACCTCCATGACGGATCGCGCAGCGCTGATTCACGTTGCAGACCTGAACGAAGCCGCAAAAGTATCCAATCGCATAGCGCCCGAACACCTGGAACTCTCTGTCGAAAGCCCCGAAGCCTTGCTCGAAGAAATCCGCCACGCTGGTGCCATCTTTATGGGCCGATACACCGCCGAAGCATTGGGCGATTACTGTGCTGGACCTAACCACGTGCTGCCTACCAGCGGCACTGCCCGGTTCTCATCCCCGTTGGGCGTTTACGATTTCCAGAAGCGCTCCTCCATCATTGGTTTTAGTGCCAAAGGTGCCGATCGTATGGGGCGGGTTGCTTCGGTGTTGGCAAGGGGAGAGGGGCTAACTGCCCACGCACGTTCAGCTGAGTACAGGATTAAAAGCGATGAGTAAATTCTGGAGTCCTCTGGTCAAAAGCCTGGTCCCCTATGTGCCAGGCGAGCAACCAAAAATGGCCAACCTGGTAAAACTGAACACCAACGAAAACCCTTTCGGCCCCTCGCCAAAGGTAATCGAGGCTATCCAGGCAGAACTTAACGACAGCCTGCGCCTCTACCCGGATCCGGAAGGCTCAAGCCTGCGCCAGACCATTGCCACCTACCACAGTGTAAAACCCGAACAAGTGTTTTTGGGCAATGGCTCCGACGAAGTTCTGGCTCACATATTCTGCGCCCTGTTCCAGCACGGCCAACCCGTGCTGTTTCCGGATGTAACCTACAGTTTTTACCCGGTGTACTGCGGCCTTTACAACATCGACGGCAAAGCAGTACCCCTCACCGACAGCTTCGAAATCAACCCTGAAGACTACAAGCAGCCAAACGGTGGAGTCATCTTCCCCAACCCAAACGCGCCCACCGGCCGTTATCTTGGGCTGGAGCATGTAGAGACAATCCTTCAGGCCAACACCGAGCGTGTTGTTGTAGTCGACGAAGCTTATGTAGACTTTGGCGGCGAATCTGCCGTCAAACTAGTGGGTCAGTATCCCAACCTGCTGGTTTGCCAAACCCTTTCCAAAGCCCGTTCTTTGGCTGGCTTGCGGGTCGGCTTCGCCATCGGTCACCCGGATCTGATTGAAGCGCTAAACCGCGTTAAAGACAGCTTCAACAGCTACCCGTTAGACAGGCTTGCACAGGCAGGTGCAAAAGCTGCGTACGAAGATGAGGCTTGGTTCCAAAAGTCGTGCAAGGGCGTGATCTCTGAGCGGGAGCGAGTCACTAAGGCCCTGGAAGGTTTGAACTTTGAAGTCTTGCCGTCCAAGGCCAACTTCGTTTTTGCTCGTCATAGGGAGAAGTCTGGTGAAGGCCTTGCGCAAGATTTGAGAGAGCAGGGCATCATCGTGCGTCATTTCAATAAGCCGAGAATCAGCGAGTTTTTGCGGATTACTATCGGTACCCCAGAGCAAAATGACGCCCTAATTGCCGGCCTTAAATCTCTGTAAACCACCAAAGCCGATAACTCCCAAGTCTAAGGCAAAAGAGGATAAAGCATGGCAACCCGTGACAGTATTCTCGCTAAACTCAATGAGTGGCTAAAGCCGGGCGAATTCCAGGACTACTGCCCAAACGGCCTGCAGGTCGAAGGCAAAAGTGAGATCAGCACCATCGTCACCGGCGTAACCGCCTCCAGAGATCTCATAGAAGCCGCCATAGCAGCAAATGCCGACATGCTGATCGTTCACCACGGCTACTTCTGGAAAGGTGAAGACCAAGCCATCCGAGGCATGAAACGCGAGCGCATAAAACGCCTATTGGATAACGACATCAACCTTGTAGCTTACCACCTGCCGTTGGATGATCACTCGGAATACGGCAACAACCGCCAGTTAGCAGATATCCTGGGCATCGAAAATCCAAGGCCGCTAAACGGTCTGGTTTGGGAAGGTGAGCTTAAGGAAGCGATCAGTCCCGAAAAATTCGGGTTGCACATCGCAAGAGCACTCCATAGAGAACCCTTAAGAGTCGGCGACGGCAAAGCAGAAATCAAAAGGGTAGGGTGGTGTACAGGCGCAGCGCAAGGATTCATCAACACCGCAATTGATGCGGGCCTGGATGCCTATATCAGTGGTGAAATCTCCGAGCCGACTACACATACAGCCCGGGAATGTGGAATTCACTATTACGCTGCCGGCCACCACGCAACAGAGAGGTATGGTGTAAAGGCGCTTGGAGCAGCACTAGAAAAAGAGTTCGGGATCAAGCATCGCTTCATTGACTGCGACAATCCAGTTTAACGAAGCGGAACAGAGGCCAGCGGCAGGCGAAATCAAGCCTCCGCCGACTTGTCACCCTTCTTGAGCCCGAAATCTTCAGACAAGGTGCCAGAAGTTTTTGGCGCATAGTCCCTGGGTGGCTCAGCACCATCTTCGGAGACCTCTTCCAGGCGCTTGCGAGACGTTTCCTCTGCCAGTTCAGCCATCCACTCCTCGTCGTTACACAACCGATTCGCACCACGAGCCATGTGCTGGTTTACGTCTCGGTATGCATCGTTAAAACGGCGTAGCAAGTGGGCTGACTCCATAAAATGCTCATTTACCTGGGCCTGGTAGCGAGTGTACTCATTACGCACCTCCTCGGCCTGCTGCTCGGCACGGCGCTGCCGCAGCGTGGAACCTTGTCCTGAGCGGCCAAAAATCGCTCCGATGACAATGCCAACAATCAATGCGGCAATCGCTGCCAGAATCAGGTTTGTCATATGCTATCTCGTCCTGTTGCCTTAAAAATGAGCAAATCCATATCGGTCAGTATAACGCTCGTAGCGTCATCAGCCCATGCCTGAATACTGCGCCGATCGTCGTATTGCCCGGTGGGTCTTCAGCATGGCGAAAAAAACGTATATACGCGATAATACGCCGCCCAAAATCAACGATCTGACCCCGGGATTTCCTGATGACAGCTTCTTCGCCTTCTATCGCCACCGCAAACCAGACACCCTGGCAGCGTTACCAAGCGGATCTTGAGCGCCCGGAGTTTCATAAGGACGCGGCACAGGCTGATGCCGTTCAGCGCCTACAGACACTCTACGATAAACTGGTGGACGCGGAAAGCGAACGCGGTAAAGCGGTCACCAAATTGCGGCGCAAGTTGAAAAAAGGCCGGGAAGAACCCGTTAAGGGGCTGTACTTCTGGGGCGGTGTTGGTCGTGGCAAAACCTATCTCATGGACACCTTTTTCGAGTCGCTACCGTTCAAGCGTAAAATGCGCGTGCATTTTCACCGATTTATGCAGCGGGTACACCAGGAGCTGAAAAACGTTAAAGGCGAAAAGAACCCCTTGGATCTGGTGGCAAAAAAATTCGCCAATGAAACTCGGGTGATCTGCTTCGATGAGTTTTTTGTTTCTGATATTGGCGATGCAATGATCCTGGCAACCTTAATGGAAGGCTTGTTCAAGCGAGGCGTTACCTTGGTGTGCACGTCCAACATTGTCCCTGACGGGCTCTATAAGGATGGTTTGCAGCGGGCTCGTTTTCTGCCCGCTATCGCATTGGTAAATAAATACACCGATGTGGTGAACGTCGACGGCGGCATCGATTACCGGCTGCGAACTCTGGAACAAGCTGAACTCTTCTACTCCCCGCTGGGTGAAGAGGCGGATGCGAGTTTGCGTAGAAGCTTTGACGCGCTGGCGGTGGAAGCGGGCAAGCACAGCAAGTCCATGGAGATCAACGGCCGCAAGATTCCCGCGCAGGCCCATGCCGACGATGTGGTCTGGTTTGATTTTAAAGATGTGTGCGACGGCCCGCGCAGCCAGAATGATTACATTGAAATGGCGCGCCAGTTTCACGCCATCATCGTCAGCAATGTGCCCGTGCTCGGGGGTGAGAAAGACGACCAATCCCGACGCTTCGTGAACATGATCGACGAGTTTTACGACCGCAACGTGAAGGTCATCATTTCTGCGGCGGCCCCCATTACCGAGCTTTATTCCGGCGGCCGGTTGAGCTTCGAGTTTGAGCGGACGGAATCCCGTCTTCTGGAAATGCAGTCGCAGGAATATCTCGAAGCACCCCATAAGCCCTAAATCAGCAAAAATCCATCAAAAGCAAAGTGGTTGCATCTGCAAATGTTGTCTATAGTGAAGGCGTGCGAGTAAACCCGGCGCCGATCGGGGCGGTGAGCAGGTAGTGAGAGCAAAATCATACTTTTGACTGATCAAAGCAGTGGACAGCGTTAGCTATAGTGCTTACATCACGAGCACTGTGCATGAAGCCTCCAATACATCGTGAATACCAATAATCAGAGCAGCGACTCAGAACAACAATGGAGTAGCCTTCCAATGACAAGAAAAACACACCAATGGCAGCGTTGGACAAAATTACCGCTTGCCGTGGCAGTTGCAGCGGGCCTTTCGGGCCAGGCATCTGCTTATTCTTTCTATGTTGGGGATGTGGAAGCCCAGATTAACACCACGCTATCAGCGGGTGTCGGTTGGCGTACCCAGGATCGGGACGCGCGCTTGATCGCCCAGGGTAACCTTGGCCCGAGTTACGCCCCCGGTGGCACTAACGCAAATATTGGTGCATCAACGAACAACTACGATGATGGCAACCTCAACTTTGAAAAGGGTGACACCTACTCCAAGATCGTCAAAGGCAACACTGAACTGTTCCTTGATTACGCGGTTGATAGCCAATACCTGACCCGTGTCGGTGGTTTGGCCCGTGTTCGCTACTGGTATGACTTCGAATTGAAAGATGAGGGGCGTGCGACGGACTATGTTGGTCAGCGACGTGAGCTCAATGATTCAGCGAAAGGCAATGCATCGGGCGGAGAACTTCTCGACGCTTACGTGTTTACCAACTGGTACCTGGGCGACGTGCCCCTGAGTGTGCGCTACGGCAAGCAGGTAGTGAGCTGGGGTGAGAGCACCTTTATCCAGGGTGGCATAAACGCCATTAACCCCATTGACGTGCCCGCATTTCGTGCGCCTGGCTCCGAGCTGAAAGACGCTCTTCTGCCGGTTGAAATGCTTTACATGTCGGCCGGTGTCACGGAGAACATCACTCTTGAGGCATTCGTGCAGACAGATTGGGCACCCGTTCGTGCGGATGACTGTGGAACATTCTTCTCCACCAACGATTTTACATCTGATGGTTGTGGCCCCGTGCTACTCGCAGGCCAGCTGCCCGATTCCCAGGCATACGCTCAGGGCTTTATCGCGCCGCGCTTAGGTGATGAAGAAGCAGATTCAAAGGATCAGTTCGGTGTTGCTATGCGTTGGTATGTGCCGGCGTTGAACGATTCTGAGCTTGGTTTTTATTACATCAAGTACAACAGCCGCCTGCCGTACGTGAGCGGAACAGTAAACGATGGCAATAGTCCTTTCCCGTCGTACTATGTTGAGTACCCGGAAAACATTAACCTGTACGGTATCAGTATCAACACCAACACCCCGGGTGGCTGGTCGCTTGGAGCTGAATACTCCTACCGCGATAATATGCCGCTGCAATGGAACGCGTTTGAGCTGATCTACGCAGGCTTGCAGAAGCGTGGCCCGAACGGAGAGGTTCTGGGCAAGCTGGAAGACCAGCGTCGCGAAGAACTTGGAACGCTTACCCCGGGAATGAAGGTGTCCGGTAACGATCGCTTTGGCGTATCTCAGGCACAGTTCACACTGATCAAGTTCTTTGATCAGATCATGGGTGCCAGCCGTATGTCGTTGATTGCTGAGTTCGGTGCTACCTATGTGCACGACCTCCCAAGCTATGATGAGGCAAGGTACGGCCGTTCAGGCACCTTTGGTATTGGTACGCTGCCGTTGGCCACAGGTGATATCTGTAAAGGCGAAGGCGGAGCTGCAGAAAACATTAACACCAACTACTGTAATAACGACGGGTTTACAACTGACTTCTCCTGGGGCTATCGCTCCCGTTTGGTATGGAACTACCCGAACGTCTTTGCAGGCATCAACCTGTCACCGCAGATTGCGTGGAGCCATGACGTGAAGGGCTATGCTCCTTCTCCTGGCGGTAACTTCAACGAAGGCAACAAGGCTCTTGGCCTGTCTGTTGAGGCTGTGTACCAGAACAAGATTACCGGTGAAATCGGTTACACAAACTTTTTCGGTGGCAAGCCGTATAACGAGTTGACTGATCGGGATTTCGTGAGTGCCAGCGTTTCCTACTCATTCTGAACCGTCAAAAATTCGTTTAACGAGGTAATTTAAATGAAACTAAACAAGAAATTACTGGCCACAGGCATTTTGGCGGCGAGTCTCGTTGCGGGCCAGGCTTGGGGTGCAGTTTCTGCAGGGGAGGCAGCCAAACTGGGTGACTCACTGACACCTATCGGTGCAGAAAAAGCAGGTAATGGTGGAGCGATCCCTGCATGGGATGGCGGCCTGACAACACCGCCTGCGGGCTACAAAGGCGACGGCATTTATGTAAACCCGTTCCCTAACGAGAAGCCCCAGTTCACGATTGATCAGAGCAACGTGGCGGAATATGCCGACAAGCTGTCCCCTGGGCAGGTTGCAATGATCAAGCAATACAAGGACTACGTGCTTCCGGTTTATGAAACCCATCGCACAGCAGCCTATCCCCAAGACATCATGGATGAGACCGTCAAGAACGCCACCAAAGCAGAAATGATCAAAGGTGGTAACGGCTTGGACAACTATCAGAACGCAACGCCGTTTCCGATTCCTCAGAACGGTCTCGAAGCCTACTGGAACCACATCACCCGCTATCGTGGTGGTTCTGTTCAGCGTAACGTCGGGCAGGCAACGCCAACAACCAACGGATCCTATTCCATTGTTAAGTTCCAGGATGAGCTTACATGGCGTACCTATTTGACAGATTACGCCCCGGACAAAGATCCCAACGTATTGTTCTACTTCAAGCAGGCAATTACCGGGCCAGCACGATTGGCCGGTAACGTACTGCTGGTACACGAGACCCTTGATCAGGTAGCTGAGCCACGTCGTGCCTGGGTATATAACGCTGGGCAACGCCGCGTTCGCCGTGCACCACAGGTTGCTTACGATGGACCAGGTACAGCGGCTGATGGCATGCGCACATCGGATAACTTCGATATGTTCAACGGCGCGCCAGATCGGTACAACTGGGAGCTGGTCGGCAAAAAGGAAATGTATATTCCGTACAACTCCTACAAGCTGGTCGATCGCGACTTGACCTATGACCAGATCATAAAGCCTGGCCATATCAACCAGAATCTTACGCGATATGAGCTGCATCGGGTTTGGCACGTGAAGGCTACTCTGAAAGAGGGCGAGCGCCATATCTATGCCCAGCGTGATCTCTATATTGACGAAGATACCTGGCAGGCTGCGGTTGTTGATCATTACGATGGTCGTGGAGAGCTCTGGCGAGTTGCTGAAGCTCACTCCATGCAGTTTTACGACCGGGATGTGCCTTGGTATGCGATTGAAACCCTCTATGACCTTTTGTCCGGCCGTTACCTGGTCAACGGTCTGACCAACGAGGAAACGAATCCGTACCAATTTGGCGTTCAGCGCCAGTCCAGAGATTACACGCCCGCGGCTCTTCGCCGTGCAGGTACCTAAGTGTAAACCTGGATCTTTCAGAAACGGCGGGCCTTGGCCCGCCGTTTCTGTTTCTGTGATAAAAAATTGCCGCCAGACATGCACCTTTAACGTCAAAACTTTGCAGCCAGCACCTCACTTGGTTTAACCTCCTATAATACCAAAGGCGTATTCGGGGCATCGTTTGAAATCATTTAAAGACGGCTATGCAGCCAATGACGAGTTTCAGTCTGCAAATAGCGGGCTTCAACGAGGTGAGTTAGTAAGAGATTTGCTCAGGCAAAGGCTGCAGGCACCGGTTGTGCCAGCAGATGCCTTGGCGCGTCCTCATCTCGCGGCGCTGGTTTCCGATGCATTAACACCTCGCGGTGTGTTGTTTGTTGATGCCCCTTGTGGCTATGGGAAATCCCATGCGGTTGCTTTGGGTATTCAAGCGTCAGGTATCCCTGATGACTCTGTTCGGTGGTTGCAGCTGAATAGCCAGGACAACGCACCAACCCGTTTTTTAGGGTTGTTGTCTGTGGCGCTGGATATACCTGAATCCTGCGAAAGTGGCCTGCAGGGGAGTACGACCTTCCCCGATGTTCTCGCCATAATGCTTTTGGCGCTGAAAAAGGCCCCAGAACAGAAACGCCATGTTCTTGTTCTTGATGGCCTGCACCACATATCGAACCCTGCCGTCGTTGCACTGCTTCAGCAGCTGGTAGCAGATATCCCGTCCAACTTTTCGGTTGCTATGCTTTCACGGCAGGCCCTGCCCTATGAAACGCATTCATTGGAGCTTGAAAACCGTTTCACCCGCATAGGCACCGAAAAACTTGAGTTCAGCAGAAGTGAAACCTTCGGTTTTTTCCAGGAAGTACTGAACAACCAACAGCTAACCAGTGTGGCTATTGACCATCTGTATGATTTAACCGAGGGCTGGCCTACGCCCTTGGCTCTCTATCGTCGGGATATCTTGCAAAGCTCCGAGAGGCACGCGGTTTCTGAGACGCCAGGAGTAGGGCGTTTTCTGAAGGAGTCTGTGCTGGGCAGTTTGTCGCAGGGGCAGGTGGGATCGCTCAGGGCCATGTCGGAACTTGGGCTTTGCTCTGATGAGCTGCTTTTAGCGCTGGAGCCGCCAATTCCCGGCGGCGTTCTGCTTCCATCTGAAGCGTGTGAGCGAGGCTTGCCGGTAAAAGTTATGCCGGGCTGGGGGCGCTGGTACAGAATCAATCCATTATTAATGGAATGGCTTAAAGCGCCAGTGATGGCAGGCTATACCGACAGAATGCTTGCTGCCAGCCTGTGGTTCAGCAATCGCAATCAGTTCCCGGAGGCACTGAAATATTCATTGCTTGCGGGAGATGCAGAAGAAATCATCCACATCGCTTCTGAGGGTTCTGAAGCACTTTTGCTGGGGCAGGATACGGCCTCCTTGTTGCGTTTACGTAAAAGCCTTCCGGCTCCACTGCTGGAACGCAGTGCGAGGCTGAGAATTGTGTATAGCTGGGTGCATGCCATAGGCGGCCAGTTTCGGCAGGCCAGGTCACTGCTTGACGGCATGGAAGGGCAGAATTATCAGGAATACGAGGCACGGGTTTTTGCGCTCAGGGCATTTATTTTGCGGGGAGAGGGGCAAGTAGCTCCCGCTCTGGATATGGCTGATCGAGCCCTCTCGGGGGGTGAGTTGTCACCTCAGGGCCAGTTGGTAACCCAAATGGTCCGGGCTAGCGCCCTGTGTGCGTCTGGGCGATTTGTGGAAGCGCGGGAGGCAAATCGGGCAGCATCCCGCTTGGCAAGGGAAGCGGGCGACCCAGGGTCAGAGGCTCTGGCAGTCTATGCTCATGCCCGTATTGAGCTTGGAAAGGGGGCGCTTAAGCATGCTGAACAGCTGCTTCGAACCGGTCTCGATACGGCCGTTCAGGAGCAGGCTCGCCCCGCAAGGATCGGTGAAACGAGGCTCCAACTCAACCTGGTGCTTGTGCTTTGGCACCAGGGGCGCGATGCGGAAGCGGATCGCTTGTTGGTAACCTGTGGTCGCCACGCCGAGCAGGCCCGCGACTTGGGATTGCTACTGGCAATGGCCATTCGAGTGTTGATGTGCCGGTCACAAGATCGTTTGGAAGATGCCTTTGTATGGATAGGAAGGGCTGAGCGGACCATGCACACCTGGCAGGTAGATGAGTCTCTTTATGTGCCGGTGCTCGAAGCACTCAAGGCCAGCTGCTGGCTGGCCCAGAACCAGTTGGACAGTGTCGCTCAGGCGCTCGCGAGATTGCAGCCATACCGGGATGCCGGTTGCGTGCCGGAACTCTTTCCCATGATGCCTGGGCTACTCGATTGTTTGCAGGTGCGCCTGGATCTTGCCCGGGGCGAAACGGTAAGGGCCCGTGAAACCCTGGCAAATACCCGCAAGCGTTATGAAGAGGCCATCCCTTGGGGAGTGGATCTCCACATGCGGTTGCTGGAAGCCATATTGATCAGTGAGGATAAGGGCCCGGCTGCCGCACAAAAAATACTCGTGAGTGTGGTGTCCGAAGCGGAAAAAGAGCACTTTATCAGCCCGTTTGCAGAGCTAAAGCTGGAGCTGAATGAGCTGATGGCACGGGCTTACGGCCAGCTACCAAGCACGCCCTTTCGGGACGCATTGGGCCGCTTATTTGCCATATCCGGGGCTGAGCTGCCTGCTTCGCTTGCTGAGCCTATCAGCGAGCGGGAACAGGTTGTGCTGGAGTTGATTGCCAAAGGGTTATCGAACCAGGAGATTGCAGACAAACTGCATATTTCTCTGCACACAGTCAAAACCCACGCCCGCCGTATAAACGCCAAGCTGGAAGTACGCTCCCGCACCCAGGCAACGGTTCGCGCCCGAGAGCTGGGCTTGTTGTAGAGAGCACAGCTTACGGGCGCTGAAGATCTTCGTTCTTCAGAGTTTCGATAAGGGCATCCTTTTCGGCCCATAGCTCACTTACCCAGCGCTGAAACTCCACCCGGGTTTCGCGATTGCTTTCATAGTCCATTCCCAGAAATTGCGGTGGAATCTCCCGAATTCTGATATCAATAATAATCCTTTCGATACGCCCGGAAAGGTAGTCCCAAATACCGATGCGCTGCTCCCCGGCACCGGGGTAAACAATGGTGACATCCAGCATGGTATGTAACATCTCCCCCATGGCACCTAAAACGAAGGCGGTGCCTCCGGCCCGGGGTTTGAGCAAGTTTTTATAGGGCGATTTCTGGCGCTGATGTTTGGCGGGCGTGAAGCGCGTGCCCTCCATAAAGTTGAAAATGGTTACCGGTGTATAACGGAACTTCTCGCACGCAGCTTCGGTAGCCGCAATATCTTTGCCCTTCAGTTCCGGGTTTTTGGCGATCTGCTCTTTCGTGTGGCGGTGCATAAAGGGGAAATCCAGTGCCCACCAGGCAATGCCCAGTAGCGGCACCCACATAAGCTCTTTTTTCAGGAAGAACTTGAGCAGTGGGATCCTGCTGTTGAGTACGTACTGTATTGCCGGAATGTCGGCCCAGCTCTGGTGGTTGCAGGTAACAAAGTACCAGTGTTCCTGGCTGAGATGCTGCGCGCCCCGCACATCCCACTCGATCTTGTGCAAGCTATCCATCACCAAGTTGTTAAACCCTATCCAAACGTGGGCGATGGTGTTCAGAACCACCGTGCAACCTTTACGAATGAAGGTAACGGGAAGCACCAGTTTCAACAGTGCAAACAGCATGAGGAATGGGAAAAGTGTCAGTGTGCTAAGCACTACAAGAAGAGCCGCCAGGGTTCCCTTTAGCGGCGCAGGCAAAAAATAAAACATTCGGAAGCGTCTCTGTCTGTTTGTCAGAAGGTTCGTTGGGGTGTTTAGCCCTCGGCCGACAAGCCAGCGCCTTGGCCGGGAAGCAACTGGTGCTCGGCACTTGCGGATGCAAGAACCTTCAGGTGCGATGGGCTTCGGTCACTCAAAATTTTACGGAATTCGCTGTCGTAGAACTCAAGGTTGTTATAGCGGATCATCGAGCGTATTTCATCAACATAATCCTCGCCACGTTCGGAATAACTGATCAACCCTCGGGCAAGGGCGAGCCCGGAGAGTGGATCGCCCGCTTCTCTGTCATCAAGGCGGGTGTCACGCAGTCCCTTGTAACTCCCATGCCGGTTCAGGTTCTGGATATAGGCACGAACGGAATGGTAGGGTGAGGGGAAGGCCGCCACTTCATGATTAGCGCCATCTGCACGGCTTAGCGGCACCAGACCGCACCCTTTCGAGAAACACCATTGGCCAAATAGATTATTACCGCGCAAAGCAAAGCGCGAGGTGCCCCAAGCGGATTCATTGGCAGCCTGGGCCAGAATCAGGGAAGGTGGGATAACATCCAGACGTTTTCTCAGTAGCGCAAATTGTTCAGGGCTGCCGGGTTCTTCATCTACGCGCAAACGCTTGGATTGCGCTGCGAGCCAATCATGTTCGTTCTTCGACAGGGTTTCCTTGTGGGTAAGGCTATCAAGATAATCCCTCTCAATGAGAATACGGGAATTGGCCAGAACAATGCGAGGATAGAGAAAGGAGAAAAAAGCCACTTTCTTTTCAGTGGTATCGCTATAACCGGTAAAGTCCGGTAACTCTGCGCGAGCCCATGCAGGCAGAGGTGGGAGAGAACTGAGGGCAGGCTCTGAACCCGAATTGTCGCTGCTATCTGTGTAGTCCGGGGGTGAGTATAGAGCTCCCGCAAGCGCAAAAGCCACCAAGGGAATTACCAGCATTAGCGAGCGCATTGCGGGAAACATAAAACCTCTCGTCACAACCTGTTTGTACGCCCGTTAAGCTTATATGCAACGAGCCATGTGTGCCCAATTATAACAGGTTGTACGGGAAGGGTTATCTGTCGGTTCACGGCACCTTGGTTGCGAGCAGAATGCCGCGACGTTCTTCTCCGTTGAGATTATTTTTGTACAGCAAAAAGAATTGGTTCTGATCGGCGGTTACAAAGCCGGTAAGAGACAGACCGCCGGCGCTGAAGCTTACCTGCCCGTCACCGCCATCGGTATAGGTCAGCAGGGGCGTGGTCAGTTGGACTGCCGCCGGTGTGGAAACGGTTGCGTTGTCCACGGAATGCAGTACCTCAAAGGTATTGCTGCTCAGGCTTGCGGTGCTGCCAGAAAGTTCCAGAGTGCCATTGTCCAGATGAATCAGCCTGTTGAAGCCATCCTCCATGCCCAACATAAAGCCTTGAACCCTGTAGCGCCCTGAAGCTGGTGCCGCGGAAGGGGCTTTCTCTGCCGCAATGAGCAGACCATCGCCAATGACAGCGCCACCGGACGACGCGGCGTTAGCCAGGTTAAACGCCAGTAAAGAACCATCGGGCACGCTGGCACCGACACCCAGATCTGGTTCGCCAAAGGCGCCGGCGGGATTGTTAACATCAAGATTAAGCCGGCCAATGTTCTTGTCACCGGTGCTTAATCGCGCGGTGCGGGAGCTGAGTACCCAGTTGTCAGAGCGGGTGCCGGTGCTGCCCGCCACTACCGCGCCGGAGCTGTCACGGTTCAGGGTGGTATAGTTCTGAGACTGGGTAATGGTGCTGACATTCGAGCCCGCACTAACTTGCCAGGAGCCAGTTCCCAACTCGACCTGCAACGGTGACGCAGAGCCTGCCGAAAACCGGGTTGCCAAATAGAGCATGTTGTAACCACGATTGTTCAGAACGCTTACATCGAAACCTTCTTTCCTCAGGAGGTTCAGCTCAAGAGCTGAAACAAAATGGGCTTCCAGCTCATCTTTTCGCGCAAGCTTGCCTTGCTCAGACTCAAGCTTAATGGCTTTGCCAGCGCTGAAGTAGCCAGCCAGCGCCCGATCAGGGCCAGTGTTGGTGCTGCTAGCGGCGCCGACATAGGCATCCAAATAGTAGGGGTTGCGAGTCCAGCCAATGATTCTGGAGCTGTTGCGGCCGGTGATGCTCTGGTAAAGCGCGCGAATGGCCAGCAATCGAGTATCGCTGTCCAATGTGGCGCCACCGGGGGAGGACGAATGAGTGTTCAAGTCCCAGGTCTCAGAGCCCCGCTCAAAAAACGTATTGCCTTGCTGATGGATCAGCGTTTTCCTGTCATAGGGAATTTGCGCTGCAAGAGAGGTGATTTTGATGCCAATGAAATCGAGGCTTGCGAGGGTTGATCCCGGGTAGCTATAGGTTGTGGGGCTGGTAGGCTCTTCCCTTCCCATGCGAATGCCCCACTGGCCAGATCCAGCCAAGCTGCTTTCCAGAAATGTTTGCCCCAGCTCCATACCCATGAAAACCGAGTTGTAATCCGCTGAACTTGCTGAAATGTCACCTACGGATTGATCATCCAGAAGCGGGTAGTTCGCCGCCGAGGCAATATAACTTACGAAGTCTGCCCGTTGGGAGAGAAGATCCAAGGCGCTTGCGATGCTGGCCCCAGTGGGAATATTTATTTCGAAATCGTGAACCTGGTCGGCCAGAGCGGGCCATACGAGTTTGTTGAGGCACAGAGTGTCGCTGGCGTCATCGGCACAGTCCAGAAGGCGCTGAAACTCCCCGGAAGAATAATTTGGAAGCGTGTTGAGCAACAGGTATTCGGAGAAGGGATTAATCTTGATATCACGATCGTCATCAGCGGCCAGTGATCGCAGTTTGGTGTTGCCATACTGTGCTTCAATGACGACGTCTGGCGAGAGTGGCTGCCCATTCTCGAATTTGATAATGGTATAGCCTTCATCATCCTTGCGGGTGCTATACGCCGTGGAGCCAATATCCTTGAGGTTTTTGTCGATCTGGTACGCGCGAACGCTATCCGGCTGAACAATCCGCAGGTTGCGCCGTGTTGGCTCGCCGTCTGGCGCGAGACTTACGGGAAGCTCCATGGTGATGCGAACTTCACCGTAGCTGAGCCCACTGCTGTTGTTGGAGTCACCGGTACTGCCGGGGCTGAAATCATTTGCCGGGTTTTTTACACCCGCAAAGGAATTGGGCTTGTTTCGGGCGCCCTCAATTGCATACTCACCACTGCAGGCGGTAATCAGTGTAATCGCAGAGACGAGAAATAGCCCCAGTGTCAGTCGCATATCTGGCTGTCCATGCTAAAACGGTATTGTAGATGTTGGCGATGTCGGTGAGATCCCAAACGCCGATAATCAGTGTAGCAGTGCAGGGGATGGGAAAGCGTGAGAGAGGGCACGAAACAGGCGCCCAATACAGGGCGCCTGTTTTATACAGCAAGTTTAGATAGCGGCAAGCATCAGAAGAAGATTTTCATGCCTGCAAGAACACCTTCATCCAGGTTTACGTCGGGCTCTGAAGGATAGTCCAGTTCGGTGTTCAGGTAGCGGTAGCCCACAAACAGCTCTGCATTTCGGATAACTCTGTAGTTGGCGCGCAGCTCAAAGCTGGTCATGTCGTCAGAATCACCAAATGAAAGAATGCTGGGTGCATAGTAAAGACCGCCGGTGAAGGACAGGCCCGGTGCACGGGGAATGTTCACTGTGGCAAAGCCGCCCAGGCCCACAGCACCACCGTCAGCACGGTTTTGATCCCAGAAGATGCCACGCATGCCGATGCCGGCGGTTGTTGGCAGGTTGCCAAGAGCGGTGCGGCCCTGGGCGTGAAAATCCACGTTAGCAATATGCCGGCTGCCTTCATGGTAGGTGTAGCCAGCGCCCAGCTGAAGATCGTTGTTGTTTCCGAAAAAGTTTACCTGCCCCTTTACGGAGTCATTGGTCAGGCTCAAATCCATATCGGCTGCCATAACGGGAGCGGCGATCAGAGACAGGGCCAATACGGAAACGCGGGATACTTTCATTCTTTTACCTTCTAGATTGCGGTGCGAGTAATGGGTGCGAATGGTAACGGGCTACCTGCCACACCACAACTTACAAGCATGTAAGCGGGGAGATAGAATCGCGATTGTTTACGCGAAACAATCAATGGCGTGTTGTTTCGCCACCCTGATCAAGATCGTCGGGAGACGCTGTTTCCGCCGGTACCCGATATTCCTCGTTGGCCCAGGCTCCAAAATCGATCAATTTGCAGCGTTCTGAGCAGAATGGGCGCCAGGCGTTGGCCTCAATCCATTCAACAGATTTTTTACAAGTAGGGCAGTTTACGTTCATGTTTTTGGACCTCCATGGGCGTATTGTTCCAGTACGGCCCGCAACATTTCAATATTGACAGGCTTGGCAACGAAAGAATCCATGCCGGCACGGCGGCAGCGTTCCTCATCTTCTTCCATGGCACTGGCAGTGAGCGCCACCACAGGAACGCGGCTGCGCTTGTGGGTTGCTTCCCATACCCGCAGGCGCCGGGTAGCTTCAAAGCCGTCTACATTAGGCATTATGCAGTCCATGAAGATGAGATCAAACGGGTGCCACTGCCAAAGGCTGGATGCCGCCTCGCCGTCATTGGCCGTCATCACGTCGCACCCGAGTTTCTCCAGAAGCCTGCGAGTCAGAGTTCGATTGACCGGGTTATCCTCCACCAGCAGAACCTTCATGGTGCGGGACCAACGCTCACGACGCTTTTCAGTGTCGCTGCTCGCCTGCAGGGAAAAACGGGTAAGGAAGCGCCGCTCATCCTTTGCGGAATCCTCAAAAATCTGGTTGAGGATAGGTGTAAGGCAGGATTCTCTCAGGGATTTGCTGAGAAACGCATCCGCTCCGGCCTGCCGGAAATGCTCGGCGTCGCCGCGCTGGGGATTTGAAGAGAGAATGAGAAGGCGCATCTCAGACCAAAGCGCGTTGCCACGAACTTGCCGACACAGCAAATCACTGTCCATATCGGGTAAAAAACCATCCAGAATGATGGCGTCGAAGGGTTCCTGACTGTCGAACGCCAAGCGCAATGAGGTCAGGGCTTCTCCTGCAGACTTTACCGCCTCGATGTGAACGTCGTGGCGTGACAGCATTTCCAAGGTGATCTTCCGGGACAGCTCATAGGAGTCTGCGACCAGAACCCGCTTGCCCTTCACCATCCGTGCATCGGGGCGCACTCTGGAAGTGCTTTCAGGCGCGGTAGGGAGGGAAAGCTCAACCCAGAAGGTGGAGCCTTCACCAGGCCGGCTTTCTACATCCAGTGAGCCTTGCATCAAGGTGACAAGCTGGCGGCAAATCGTCAGGCCCAGCCCGGCACCGGGCAGCTGGCGCTGGAATCTCTGGCCAAGCTGAACATAGGGCTCATAGACCAGTGGGAGGTCTTTCGGGTTGATACCAATGCCGGTATCTTCCACCGCCAGGCGCAGGCGAACCTTGTCATCTCGACGCCCCAGCACCTCAATGCTAATCAGCACATGCCCTGAATCTGTAAACTTGATGGCGTTGGACACCAGGTTCAGCAGCACCTGGCGAATGCGCGCAGGATCGCCCCGCAGTGCCCAGGGCAGCTCTTCATCAATGCGTAATTCCAGTGCCAACCCTTTCTCCCGGGCACGTTCGCCCAGCATGTGTACGAGGTCATTCAGGGTTTCCCGCAGATCAAAGGGAATGTCTTCAAGCTCCAGCTTCTGAGCCTCCATGCTGGAGATATCCAGAAGGTCATTGATGATGGATGAGAGGCCTTCTGAAGCGCTGAGCAGCGTTTGCACGTATTCCCGCTGCTCCTGATCCAATGGTGTGTCGGTAAGCAGGTTGGCGTAGCCAAGCACCGACTGCAGAGGCGTGCGCAGTTCGTGGCTTACATTGGCGAGAAACTGGTTTTTCGCACGATTGGCCCGAATCGCCTCATCGCGTTCACCCTGCGATTGAATGGTTGTTTGCCGGAGTGAGCGAGTATCTTCCAGAATTTGCAGGCGCATCTTATTAAGTGCGTACTCCAACTCTGATAACTCATCCGGATTTTTGCGGGCTTTGCGCTTCAGGTGCAAGGGATCTACCAGTGCATCAAGATTAAGCCGTGCGGCGTAATCCGCCATAGACTCCAGATGGCGGGACAGCGTAAGGCGAACGATGACCAGCAGCCCGAGGGTGCCCAGCATCACCACGATAGACTGGAACAGCAGATTGATCAGAGCGCTGTTCCGAAGCTCCGTGTAGACCTGCTCGATCGACGAAGTAATGGTCAAGGTGCCCATATCCTCCGGGCCCCGGTAGGTGGAACGATTAAACACCAAAGGGAAGGTTTGTGAAATAACCCGGCCTTCAGGGTAGCTGCCGGTGGTGAACTGTTCGCCGGTAGAGGTGACAACCCTGGCGTAATGAATCGCCTCTACAGCCCGCATGTCATCGAGGCTATTGGCTACTTCGCTGAAGTTCATCAGCCAGATATTGTTGCTCATGCCTCCCGACACCAGGCCCGCTACTCGCTGCTGGGTTTCTTGGAGATCTGATTTGCGGCGCTCAAACTCACCGATCATTTGTACGCCGGTAGCAACCAGAGAAATGACAAGGCTGAACAGCAACACATACACAAGCAGCCGCATTGCAAGCGGCCGAATACCCATGCGCGTGAAAAACCGTTTTGAAGGCAAGGCACAAATTCCCTGTGTCGACTACAAAATTAACTGCCGAAGTTTAACAGACCGTTAGCACTTCGACACGTTTCCATGAATCCGCATTCACAAACCGGAACCGAACGTTGAGATCATAGAGGTGCGCGCCGTAAATACGGGCTTCATCACGGCCCCGACGAAACGACGGGCGCGGATCGTAGCTAACCACATCGGTAATCAGAAGCTTCAGATCCGGGTACTGCTCTGGCGACAGCTCAGCCAGGTGCGCTTCAGCTTCTGGCAGAAATACAACCTCCAGTCGCTCGGTGGGGGCGGTTTCAGCCCAGCCGAGGGCGGCTTCGGGAATCGCATCTGCAAAGGGCAGGTAAGGTTTGATATCCAGAATGGGTGTGCCTTCAATAAGATCGTGGTCGCTTATCTGTAGCGCCAACTGACCATCCTTGCGCACCAGCCCCTCGTTGCGTACTACCGAAAGCCCCAAACTATTGGGCCGAAACGGGGAGCGGCTTGCGAATACACCCATCTTTCGGTTGCCGCCCAAGCGAGGCGGCCGAACCACGGGACGCCACTCCGCGCGCACGGCTTCGTGAAACTGAAATATCAGCCACAGATGGCTGGCGGTTTCGAGGCCCCGAAAAGCATCTTCGCGATCATAGGGTGCCTGTATAATCAGATCGGCGCGGGCGTACCGGGTAAGCCCCGGTTGGCGCGGCACGCCGAACTTGTCTTTGAAGCAGGAGCGAGTGACCGCAATAGGTGTGAGCGCCAGTGCATCTTGGGCGGGTATAGCGTGGTGTCTGGGCATAGGGCCTAGTTCATGAAGTTTGGATTGATGGCACCGGAAAAGTACATTTCTACCCGAAAAAGAATGGAGCCTTGGTCTTTGAAGTTCTTCTCCCGGGGGAAGGTTAGCGCTGGTATGAGATCTGCAAACAACCAGTCGCTGTGAAGCCGGTAACGCCAAGTGAGGTCTGTAAAGGCTGAGGTGGTGCGCCAGTTCGGCTGGCTCTCGCCAAGCACGCCTATCCTCGGAGTTAGCAATGAGCGACTATTGAGCCGTTTACTTATGCTGAAGATCTGGCCCATTACAAACTTGCGGTCGTTGTGAACCCATTCAAGCTCGGAAGATGACCATAGCTGCCAGCCTCTCGCCAGATCTCTGCTGGCACCAAGCGAGGAGCGGGCGCCCCAGCCATCCTGGTGATAGTAGTAAAATTGTTGCTGAGCCCTTAACCCCCAGTGGTCGCCCGCGACCCACTGCTTGTCAGCCGTTGCGCGCCAGAAAGCATCCGGTGGCAGGTGAAGGCGCACACCCACATCGTTAGACAGGTTGATCGAGTCGCCTATCTGCGACAAATATCGCAAGGCACCTGTGCCTGTACCTTTCGTGCGGCTCGTTTCAGTGAGTTGCCGGTCGCGCTGACGCTCCCCCAAGGGAACCAGCTCGTCGCTTTCACTTTCAATGACCAGGCGCAGCTTGCGTTTTGTGGTGGGTATGTCCAGACGAAACCGGGCTTCTGGTTCGAACTGAAACACATTGCCGTATTCAGATTCTGTGGCGATGCCGATGCGCAAGTAGCTATCGTTCATTGGCAGCCTATGGGTTTCGCCAGAAAGAGTGCGATCTGCCCACTGCCCGAAAGCGTGAACTTTAGGGCTCTGAATACGTTCCTGGCGCAAAATGAAGTTGCTGAAATTCAGCCAGTAAGAGTCCCGTGGCTCAGCCCAATGCTCATCTGAGCTGAAGGTGTAAAAAGACAGGGGGAGAGCTTCTAGCGATAGTGTGTCTGGGATGGGCAGCTCTTGAGCTTTAAGCTCTGGCTCCATACCGCTGGAGTTTGTGCTGATCACAAGGGTATGGGCGGCAATTAGCCAAGCAAATGCGCGGCCGCGGCATTCAACCAAAGTCCACCATGAACGATTCATGTAATGCCCGAACCTCAGCTGCAACCGCGTTTAAAGACTGGTTATTATCAATCACTGCATCTGCACGAGCAAGCCGCTGTTCACGTGGCATTTGAGCGGCAATAATTCGCTCTACCTGCTCCCGGGAGTTCGTGTCGCGACCCATAGTGCGTTCTATTTGAACCTCCACCGGTACATCCACCACCAGTATCTGCTTTACCAGCTGGTGTTGGTCAGTTTCCAGAAGCAAAGGCGAGACCAGAAGAACATAGGGTAACGCATAATTTTGCGGATGCAGCTGACGAGTCAGCTCATCACGAATAATCGGGTGCAGCAGGCTTTCGAGCCAGATGCGCTGCTCCGGTTGTTCAAACACTATTTGCCGCAGCTTGGCTCGGTCCAGAGCCCCGTCACCCAAAAGGATATCTGCACCAAAGTGATCGGCGATTGCGGCCAGCGCGGGGGCGCCCGGCTCAACGACTTCACGGGCTACGTCATCCGCGTCCACCCAGTGAACGCCCAGGTTTCCAAACTGCCGTGCAACAGTGGATTTACCGGAGCCGATACCGCCCGTTAAACCTAAAACGACCATGCGATCTGCCAACCCCGTTAAACTCCCAGCAACCGATACCAGATTTCCTGAATCTCAATGCCAAACCACAAACACAGTAATCCCGCCGCTGCAAGGTAGGGCCCGAACGGAATCGGCACTTCCCGGCCATGCTTTTTAAAGACCATTAAACTGATACCAACAACCGCACCCACAGCCGATGACAACAGAATCACCACCGGAAGCAATTCCCAGCCCAGCCAGGCACCCAGAGCCGCAAGCAGCTTGAAATCCCCGTGGCCCATGCCTTCCTTGCCGGTTGCCAACTTGAACAACCAGTACACGGACCACAAAGAAAGATAACCAACAACCGCCCCAAGAAACGCGCTGTTAAAATCGCCCAGATACCCGAAATAACTCAACATCAGCCCGAGCCACAGTAAGGGCAGGGTGATGCTGTCTGGTAATAACTGGGTGTCGAAATCGATCACGGTAAGAGCAATCAGCGCCCAAACCAGCAGGAGCGCCAACAAGGTTGATTCCGAAGGGCCACCGATCACCACAGTGATCACCGAAAACAACGCCGTAACCGCTTCTATGATCGGGTAACGGGCCGAAATGTGCGTTTTACAACCGCTGCATTTGCCGCCAAGAAGCAGGTAGCTGATAACAGGGATGTTCTCCCAGGCACGAATCTTGTGCCCGCAGGAAGGGCAGGTGGAGGCTGGGCGGGAGAGTGTTACTGGCTCTTCCTGTTTGCGCTCGCCTTCTGGAACCTCAAGAAATGCCTCGCACTGACAGCGCCATTCCTGGTGCATCATTTTCGGCAGGCGGAGGATGACCACGTTCAGGAAGCTGCCGATGCAGAGGGAGATGAAGGTGACGGTTAGGTAAAGGAGCCAAGGGGTTGAGAGAAAAATATCCAAGGTAGCCATTCAAAACTCAGTTGTTGTAGCTTTAACTCTCCTCTCCCCAACAGGAGAGGACTGTTTTACTCCCCTCTCCCCTTGCGGGAGAGGGGCTGGGGGTGAGGGGGCTGCGCACCTTTAACCCACAACGTTCCCCATCTGAAATATCGGCAGGTACATGGCAATAATCAAACCACCCACCAATACACCCAACACAGCCATAATCATCGGCTCCATCAGTGCAGTCAGGTTATCGACCATGTCATCAACTACGGCCTCATAATGCACGGCAACCTTCTCGAGCATTTCATCAAGGTTACCGGATTCTTCGCCAATAGCCGTGAGCTGGACAGCCATAACAGGAAATACATCCTGCTGCCTCATCGAAGCCTGCAATTGAGTACCACTAGAAACATCAGCCTTAATGCGCTGAATAGCATCCCGGTATATCGCATTACCCGTAGCGCCCGCTACCGAATCCAGCGCATCCACAAGTGGTACGCCTGCGGCAAAGGTGGTAGACAGAACCCTGCCAAATTTGGCTACTGCTGATTTGTCGAGGATCTCACCAACAACCGGCAGCTTGAGAACGTACTTGTCTACAATATCCGAGAATTTCTGCGACCGGGTCTTGGCTTCCTTGAATAGGAAGATCGTGCCCGCTATGCCCAAAAGTACCACAAACCACCAGGACTGCATCCAGTCCGATAACCTTACTACCATCTGTGTAAATACTGGGAGTTCAGCTCCAAAACCCTGGAACAGACTTTCAAATTGAGGAACGACTTTCACCAGAAGAATGGCTGTAACAACAATTGCTACAACAACAACCGCGATAGGGTATGTCATCGCCTTTTTAACTTTTTTCTTCAGGAGCTCTGTTTTTTCAAGATAGAGAGCTATGCGATCCAGCATTTGTTCCAGTGCGCCGGCTTTTTCGCCTGAGTCCACTAAGTTGCAATACAAATTATCAAAGTGCTTGGGATGCTTGCGAAGAGATGCAGCAAAACTCGTTCCAGAAGAAATGTCATTCCGGATAGACATTACGAGCTTCTGAAGACCTTTGTTTTCAAGGCCGTCAGCAACTATGTCAAAGCTCTGCACCAGGGGGACACCTGCCTTCATCATGGTCGCAAGCTGCCGAGTAAGCATGGCAATGTCGAATGGCGTAATCTTTTTGCTGCCACCAAACAAAGGCTTTGGTTTCTTCTTTACTTTATCCGGAATGATACCTTGTTTGCGAAGCTGGGCCTTTACCAAGGCCAAGCTGGAGCCGGCAATCTCTCCCTTGGACTTGGCGCCCTTTCGGTCCTTGCCTTCCCAAACATACGATTCCAGTTTTTGCGATTTTTCTGACATGCTTAATCCTTCGTCACGCGGTTGGCTTCCTCAAGGCTCGTTACGCCCTCGATCACTTTTCTAAGTGCGGACTGGCGTAAGTTCCGGAAGCCCTCAGCCTCTGCCTGCTTTGCAATTTTAATGGAGCTGGCCTCTTCCATAATCATGCTGGCCAACTTCTCTGTAACCTTAACCACCTCATAAATACCGACGCGGCCTTTATAGCCACTACTGCATTTATCACAGCCCTTGGGGTGGTACAACGTGAAGCCTGTATCAATTTGTTCCTCTGTGAACCCTTCGGCCAAAAGTAGGTCTTTAGGAACCTCGCCAGGCTGTTTACAGGCGCTACAAAGTCGCCGGCCGAGTCGTTGGGCAATTATCAAGCTGACAGACGTTGCAATGTTAAATGCGGGTACACCCATGTTCATCATACGGGTGAGGGTTTCTGCTGCACTATTGGTGTGCAGAGTAGATAGGACCAAGTGCCCGGTTTGCGCGGCTTTGATCGCAATATTGGCGGTCTCAAGATCTCGGATCTCTCCCACCATGATTACATCCGGGTCCTGCCGCAGAAATGCACGCAGTGCCTCAGCAAAGCCCAGCCCGACACGAGTGTTTACGTTTACCTGGTTGATCCCTTCCAAGTTGATTTCGGCGGGATCCTCGGCCGTGGAAATATTGATATCGGGCGTGTTGAGGATATTCAGGCCAGTGTAAAGCGATACAGTTTTACCAGAGCCGGTTGGTCCCGTAACCAGAATCATCCCTTGCGGCTGAGACAATGCATCCATAAACAGCTGTTTCTGATCTTCCTCGTACCCAAGTACATCAATGCCAAGCTTCGCCTGGCTGGGGTCCAGGATTCGCAAAACAATTTTTTCGCCCCAAAGCGTCGGCAGGGTATTTACCCGAAAATCGATCGCTTTGGTTTTGGACAGCTTCATCTTGATTCGGCCATCCTGAGGAACTCGGCGCTCGGATATGTCCAGCTGCGCCATGATTTTTACACGAGCAGAAATCTTGGGTGCCAACTTAATAGATGGGCGAGACACCTCTTTCAAAATGCCGTCTGTTCTATAGCGCACGCGGTAGGTTTTTTCGTAAGGCTCAAAGTGAACATCGGATGCGCCTCCACGGATGGCGTCCAGCAACATCTTGTTCACATATTTAACGATGGGGGCGTCATCCACATCGCTGGCAGATACAGCCCCATCATCTTCCTGCTCGCCGCCTTCGGTTTCCACGCCCTCAAGATCTGCGTCGTCCAGATTTCCCATGGATGTGTCTTGGGAGTCCAGATACTTATCGATAGCATCGCGCAGCTTTGCGTCATCTACCAAGATTGCATCCGTGCTCAGGCCGGTATTGAACTTTATTTCGTCCAGTGCCTGGATATTGGTGGGGTCTGATACCGCAATAAAAAGACGATTTCCGCGCTTATAAAGAGGCAGGGCGTTGTGTTTGCGCACCAGTTTCTCATCAACCACGCCTTCGGGCATCATCTCCGGGTGAAACGATGAGAGGTCAAGAACTGACACTCCAAATTCCATGGCGGCTGAGAACGCTAGCTTGGCGCTATCCGCCAGTTTGTTTTGGGTGAGGTAGGTGATTAATGGGATACGGTTTTGTGAGGCCTGTACAAAGGCATCTTTGGCGGTTGCTTCATCAAGAAGGCCGTCTTCCACAAAGCGCCGGGCCAGTCCTGTTAGGGTGATGTTGCTTTTGTTAGTAGCCATAAACGAATTAGAGAGTGCTGCCTAAGTGATTGAAAAAGATATTTCATGATTGCGGAGAGTTTAGATGGCTGGTGTGGGTTTGGAAAGGTGTGGGTGTAACTGAATCGGTGACGTCTTCCCAGTTGGGGTGATAGGAAGTGCTCATTGAGGGTGACAAATATTGTCAGTGGGTGACGGCGGGCGGCCTTGGTGTTGTTGTGGGAGTGTGTAGCGTATGGTTGCTCACCGAATTCAACCCGCTGATTCGATTGAGGTAGTGGCTTTGGTCTATTTGTTGGCATGGAAGGTGCTTGTTGCTGAGCAGGCTCACCAAAACCGGTTGCGGGGCAAAGCTCCACCGGCCCCGGGCCAAAATGACGTAACAAAACGACAACACAGAGGTCGAATATGAAAAATATTCAAATTAACCACGCTCAGAAAGGTTTTACCCTGATTGAACTGATGATCGTTGTAGCGATCATTGGTATTTTGGCGGCGATCGCTATTCCTCAGTACCAAGACTATATTGCGCGTACCCAGGTTACTCGCGTAGTTGGCGAAATTTCCGCACTCAAGACCGCTGTTGAAGAGAGATTGGCCCGTGGCGTAACAACGAATACGCTAGGCGAACTCGGCTATGTGGGCTCTAATTTGACCACCGCTAACTCGAGCACTTCGGCAAACTTCACGGGTGGCGCTGGCAACATCTCGGTTGTGCTAGGTGGTAACGCCGCTACAGGTATTGCGACGACAGGAATAGCTTTGAAGCGCACCGCAACAGGTGAGTGGACTTGCTTGATTGATGGTAAAGGCGCGGCTTGGGATACAAGTTTCATCCCCGCAGGTTGCACATCAGGTACCCCGTAATAGTTAAAAGCAAACTCTAAAAAAGAGGGGGGAAACCCCCTCTTTTTTTTGGTGCATGAAATGACTCTGTTTGTCGGAGCATGGTCATAAACCGTATGAGGCGGAAGCCGATGATGATCTATAGTGCACTCCTACTTTGGCTTTTGGCATTTGTTTTTCCTATTGGGCTTTATCCTTTCCAGGATTTTGCTAGAGGGGGCGTGACGGTTGGTGCCGCGTTATTGCTTTTTTCTTATTTGTTTTCGAAAAGAAGTGAGGTGGTTTACTGTCCTAGAATTTTCGTATTTCTTCCGTTGGGGCTTCTTGGCCTTTTGGGAAGCTATCATTTTACGAGCCCCTCTATTTCTATTTCTTACAATAGCTACTTGGTTGTTTTGCTGGCCTGCGGCTGGATTTCATTATCAGCAGCGGAGTTAAGGTCGATTTATGGAAAAGAGTTCGTTGTAGGACGATTCGCTTCATTTTTGCTGCTGGCTTCAATGTTGTGCGGCCTAGTTGGCCTTCTTCGATATTATGGTGTCCTAAGGCATGTAATTCCGCTTATCGCTGAAGATGGGGATAGGTTGTTGGGCTCGCTTGGCCAGCCAAATCTCACAGCTGTTTTGTTAGCGATAGGTTTTAGTGCTTTGGTATTCTTAAAATATCAGACATCTTTAATTAAAGGGAGTTGGTATTACGGCGCTTTATTATTTTTAATCTACTGCGGCACGCTGACGGGCAGCAGAACTTGGTTTGTTGTTATGTTTGCGGTTTTTCTGGTGTGGGGTGCGCACTGCTTTAAGTTTTGCTCCGACTCCAATAATGGCAATGCTCGGTTGCAGCAACGGTTTTGGCCCTCTTTGTTAATATCGTTCTGTCTATTTCTGGGGGCGATATGGGGGGCGCCGGTGTTCGATAATTTGGTTTCCAAGCATTTAATCGATACTGGGTACGTCAATCGTGTCAGCGCCGAAACGATGTATAAGCAGAGAGAGATGGTTGGCTCATCAGGGCGGGTGGCCGAATGGCGTAAGGTTCAGAGCATTAACGTCACTTCCAATGAGTTTTGGGTCGGCTATGGCGCTGGCCGTTATGGTGTATTTAGCAATGAAGTGGCGGTGAAGAAGCATCTGCAGGGTAATGGTGCTATCTGGAATAATGCTCATAATATATTTATTAATTTCTTTATTGAGTTTGGAGTTGTGGGGATGTTGTTCATTCTTGCGTGTTGCCTCTATATTGCAAGAATGGTTTTTAGAGCTGAGATGTCCGTGACTAATAGTTTTCTTGTGTCGATTATTGGGGTGCTTGGTCTTCACAGTCTAGTAGAGTTCTCGCTTTGGTCCCTTCCATTTCTTTCTGTGTTTGTAATTTCAGTTTCTTTACTAGATAAAAGTTTTCTAATTAAATTCTCTGATTTTAAGGTGAAGAGAGGAATTGTTGTTTTGTGTTTGATCGTTTTCCTGCCGCTGGGAGGGTATGTAGGTCGGGACGCTTTAACGGTGATCGGTATCATGTACAAGCAAAACCCTGATTCAAATGATCGGTTTGCGCTGGATGATGTCAGAAGAAGCTCTATTATTGGAGATAAAGCAGCTTCTGTGTTGATTCTTAAGTTTCAACCACCAATTTCCGGCATGAGCAATGCTCTTGCACAAATGCGAAAGTTGGCTGATTGGAGGCCTGAGCCATTGTTTGTGCTGAGGAAGTCCTCTCTTCTGGCAGCAACCGGCCAGTATGAAGAGGCGTGTTTAGCTATAACTCATATGATTAAGTTGTATCCAATTACAATAGAGCCTCTACAGAAGGAGCTTGATTATTATTCTGACCAAACTAGTTTGGATTCGGACGTTTATTATAAGTGTATATTTTTAGGGGTTGGGAGTTGGCTGGGAGCGCCGGCATTGAGCTTATAAGTTGATCGTGTTTTTGAGTTGGAAATGTTTACATTAAATGGTTTTAGCAAAACACTATATGTTGGCATCTGTAATGAGAAATAGCACCGGTTTTACCCTTGTAGAGTTGATGATTGTTGTTGTGGTTATTGGGATTCTTACTGCAACCACTATTCCCATATACCAAGGCTACATTGTGAAAACTCAGATAGATCGTGCAGTTGGTGAGCTGTCAGCTTACAAAACTCCGTTTGAAGAGCGTGCAGGTTCAAATGGGGGGGTGACAAATCGCGACATCGGGTACACGCCTTCCAATCTCACCACAGGCAGCCAAGTTTCCGATATTGCAGCACTTAACAGTGATGGTTCTGGTTGGCTGCAAGTGATTATGGGTGGCAAAGCGCACCCAAACTTGGCAGGTTTGATCGTTAGATTCGAGCGCAGTTCGTCTGGAGTCTGGGAGTGTGTATTCGACAAGAGTGCGGCAGCTACTTGGAAGTCATCTTATTTGCCGTCTGGGTGCAGGCTGTAAGTTCATCTAAGATCCTTGGGAACCGCCACAAAGCTTGTCGAAATTCACGAGGCTCCGGCTTTTTTTTAGAGTTTAGTCGATCGTTGAGCGGTGCTCCTAATTTATAGTCTCGGGAACGGGTTCAATGGTGAAGTAAATTTGATCGATGATTGCGTGTTCAAGTTGGCTGGCAGCGAATCGCAGGCAGTCAAACCCAATCACACGTCTACCGGGCTGTGCTTCTCCACATACGCCGACCTACTCCCACCTTCCCCTTCCATACTCACACTAATCCGCGGCGCCGCAACATCAATATACCGCTCTTCCATCTTCCGCTTCAGTAGCAGATTAAATGCCCTCGAAACATCCCACTGATACTCTGGCTTAGTCCGCATTCGCATCCTTAGCACCGGGCAACCTTCCTCAAAAGCATGAATCCCCTGCATCTCAAGAGGCGACCAAATCAGCCAGCGCATATCCGGCAGTGTGCGAAGTTCCTCAGCGGTTTCTGTCATCAGTAGAATTGCATCATCAATAGGCAGTTCCCGGGGAATGCGGATTTTGAGCAGCGCGATCCCAAACTGTCGCGACATGTTGTGAATGGAGCTGATTTTGCTGAAGGTAATGTGGTGTACAACCCCTTCAAGGTCTCGCAGGCGCACCGTGCGCAAGTTGAAACCCTCTACCGTTCCCATGAAGCCGTTGATCTGCACAAAATCCCCAACCGACATGGAATCCTCAACCACAATAAACAAGCCGGTGATCAAATCCTGAACCAGTGTTTGCGCACCAAAGCCGACGGCCAGGCCGATGATGCCGGCACCGGCGAGCAAGGGGGTTACATCAACTCCGAGAGTGGAAAGACTCACTAAGGTAGTGATGACCAGAATTGTGATCAGCAGGGTGTTCCGGGCAATAGGGAGGATGGTCTGGGCTCTGGCCGGGTTGATGCGCTTGTTGCGGTCGCCTCCGCGCATGGCTCTTTCGAGTAGCTCGTCTACAAAAATCCAGGTCAGCTTTGCCGCAAGCAAAATAAAGGTCACGCCAAGCAAGCTCCCAGCCACGCCCGTGCTCACCGACGGCTTTCCTCCAAGACTGAACAAGGACAGCCCCCAGATTTGCAGGATTAGCTCGAAGAATAACAGCCAGGCAGCCGCCTGAATCAGGTTGTAGCCAAAACGCACCAGCCTGCGGCTGAAGGTGCTGAGGGCTTGGTGCTTGGGTCGGTTTTCTTGAATGCCGATCAGTCCTTGCAGAGCAAGCGTTAGTGCCAGTAGCAAGGCGCAGATCATGGCTTTGCCCAAGGCAGCATCCGCTTCCCCGCCATTCACAAACACCGCGACTACTGAGGCGCTGATGGCAACCAGCATAGGTATGTGCCAAAGCCTGGCGAGCAGAGCGGTGACTTCACGCCCTACGCCTTGGTCTTTACGTTGTTTGTAAGGTCGGTTTCGAATCAGATGGGTGACCGGCCTGCGGTTTCGAACAATCAGGAAGAAGCTGAGCAGGGCGGCAATAACGCTGAATACCAGCGCAAGTGCACTGGCGAGCTCTGTCCCGAGTTGGTCGGTCAGCTCGGTTGTACTTAACGCATCCTCTAGGGCAAATAGCACGCCGATGATAAACAGCGGTAAGAGCATTCGCCGGCGCAGAATCATAACGGCGGCAAGGCGGTGGCCACTGGAAAAAATGGAAATCATCACATCGAAAAGTGAGGTCAGCCCGCGGGCACTCAAGCCTGCATAGGCCAGAATAAGTATGGTGGTTTGGGCGTCATCCGACATGCCGAATGTGGGCAGCCCCGCCAGTAGCGCGGTAAAGGTGAGTAGCCAGGGTAAAATGCGCCTTGAAAAATGGGCGATCAGCATCCAGGGCCGGGGGTGCCTTGGCATTTGGAGAGGCCATGCGCGCCATGAGAAAAACATGCTAAGCAGGCGCGACAGGCCCCATAGCGCGGCCATCCATGCGATGAGGCCGGCAGTGATTTCTGCTAGAACTCGGTAAGAAGCACCGGTCAGTAGTTTTTTTGCTGCGCTGTAGGCATTACGGAAATGTGTTTTCCAGATTGTGAGCGGAGTTTCTGCTGTGCTGTCAGCGTTGGTTGCATCATCAAAAAACACAGCAAGAGCGCCTAACAAACCCTCCCCGCCAGAGGTTCTATTCCCCGCTTGCGAAGATTCTGCCTGCAATCCCTGCTGGATGACTTTGAGTTGTTCCACCAGTGCCTTTCTGCTCTCGTCGTCTTCCAGAGCCTGAATGGCTACCTCAATAGAGGCTTCAAGTTCTTCAGCTGAGGCTTCTTCTTTATCTGGCTGCCCCGAGAACCCGGGAATGCCGGGGAGCGTGAAGGGTTGCGCCTGGGTCGCGCCCACAGCAGTAAACAGCAAGATAAAACCAAAAAAGAACGCGGTTAACCTCAAATCTCTACCTCTTCAAACAAATCGGGTACCTCGGCATCCCAGCCGAACTTTTCACTGATGCGCTTGCGCATAATGTCGCTGGCTAACATCTGACCGTGGGTAACATACACTTTCTCAGGTTCAAGCGCGCCCTGCTCAAGCCACTGCAGGAGTTCATTGTAGTCGCCATGGGCTGAGAGGGAGCCCATGTTGTGGATCTCGGCCTTTATTGGCCAGTACTCACCGTGAATTTTTACTGATTCCACGCCGGCAACCAGCCTGTCACCTCGGGTTCCGGCTGCCTGAAAGCCCGCAAATACAACGCTATTCCTGTAATTTGGCAGCAGGGTTTTCAGGTGATGAAGCACCCGGCCACCGCTGGCCATGCCGCTGGCAGACACAATAATGCAGGGGTAGCGCACAGAATCCAGCTTGATGGATTCATCAACCGTGCGAACGAACTCGGTGTGACTATCAATCATCTCGCATTGGCTGGCGCTCAGCTTGTGCTCTTTGTGATGTTTGCAAAAAATCTCTGTGGCTTTGATGGCCATAGGGCTGTTGAGAAATACCGGCAGCTTGGGAATGCGCCCGTATCTCATTATTTTGTGAATCACATAGAGCAGCAACTGCGCCCGGCCAACGGCAAACGACGGAATCAGTACGATGCCGCCACGGCCTGCGGTGCGAGTGATAATCTCAGCCAGCTCGGTCTCCGGGTCTGTGTCCTCGTGCAGTCTGTCGCCATAGGTTGATTCAACCACAAGCACGTTGGCTTTCTTGATGGGCTCCGGTGGGCGCATGATCGGGTCATTCTGCCGGCCCACATCACCGCTAAATACTACGGTGCGGTCATGGGCCTTGTGATGAACGTGCACACAGGCTGAGCCTAGAATGTGCCCAGCAGGTGTGAAGGTTACTTCGAAGCCCTTCACAGGCTCAAACGTCTCGTGGTAGTGGAAGGGCTCGAAGTGCTTCAGCGCTTCCCGGGCATCCTTCACTGTAAAAAGTGGTTCAGGGTTTTCGTGCCTCGAGAATTTTTTTCGAAAGGCGTACTTGGCATCTTCTTCTTGCAGGTAACCCGCATCTGGAAGCAGCACTTTGCACAAGTCGTGGGTGCCCTGAGTGCAGTAAACCTTGCCCTTAAAGCCATGTTTAACCAGCGCGGGCAGGTAGCCTGAGTGGTCGATGTGAGCGTGGGTGAGCACTACGGCATCGATAGTGCTTGGTTCCACCGGAAACTTCGCCCAATTCCTCCTGCGAAGGGTTTTAACCCCCTGGTACATGCCGCAATCAATCAAAACGCGATGTTTATCGTCGGATAACAGATAGCGCGAACCCGTTACCGTACCGGTACCGCCGAGGAAGCGAAGTTTCACAATAGAACTCCTTCTGGGTAGCCAGGCTGAAGTGCGCCTGAAACAGATCCCTCAAGACTGCCTGAAAGCGCGCCTACAGAAAAGCCCGCATACGGCCGGCGGCCAATATTTGCTACTATTCGCCTATACCGCATGATTATTAGCGAAGCAGGATGCCGGCTATGGAATACAGCTCAATACTCCCGGAAGTGATCAGGGTGGCCGATGAGGCCAGCACGAGAGTGCTCCACATTTATCAATCTGATTTCAAAGTGAGCTATAAGGAAGACGAATCGCCCATCACCGCCGCGGATGTCGCCAGCCATGAAATCATCGTAAAAGGCCTGCGTAACATCAGACAGGATATTCCTGTTCTCTCGGAAGAGGGTGCCCAAGCTCCTTGGGAGGAGCGAAAGCAATGGCGCCGGTTCTGGTTGGTAGACCCCATTGACGGCACCAAAGAATTCACCCAGCGTACGGGCGAGTTTACGGTGAACATTGCGCTGATTGAGGATGGTGAGCCGGTGTTGGGCGTTGTCACCGCTCCCGCGTTAAAAGAGGCGTTTTGGGGAATAAAGGGTGAGGGCGCTTATAAGCGAGACCGAACAGGCCGGGAGCATCGCATCAGAGTGGCCGAGTTGCCCGACATCATTCGGGTCGTCGCCAGCAAAAACCACATGAATGATGAGACCCGTGATTTCATAAGAGCGCTTGGCCCCCACAAAACACTTCAGGCGGGCAGCTCCCTCAAGTTTTGCCGAATCGCCGAAGGCCACGCCGATCTCTACCCACGTATGGGGCTCACCAGCGAGTGGGACACGGCGGCAGCCCATGCCGTACTGATTGCCGCAGGAGGCAGTGTGAACACCATAGACGGCAAGCCTGTGCGGTATGGCAAGGAGGATGTGCTTAACCCGTATTTCATTGCGGCGGGAAGCTGGTATATTCCGCGCCCATGACTTGGTACGCACTTCAACACAAGCCTGCACAGGGCGATCGGGCACTGGCGCACCTGCAAAATCAGGATATTGCCTGCTTCTACCCGAAAGTACAGGTTGAGAAAATCAAAGCCGGAAAGCGTACCCAAAAGCTGGAGCCGTTGTTTCCCGGCTACCTGTTTATAAATCTGGAACAAACAGACCCTGCCTGGGCAAAACTGCGATCCACCCGTGGGGTGCTGCGAATTGTGAGTTTTGCTAACAAACCTGCCGCTATCGCGGACGGCGTGATACAGCACATCAAAGACAGCCTGGGCTCCGTAGTTCAGCAGGGTGGGCTAAAGTGTGGAGAGGCGGTTCAGTTGGGCGAAGGGCCGTTTGAAGGTATTAATGCGGTTTTTCAGGCGTATGATGGGGCAGAGCGGGCTATTGTGCTGATCAGCTTTATGCAGAAGCAGCAGAGGGTGAAGGTGCCGGTTTCTGTGATAAGGCCCTAAACCCCGAAGTCTTAACGCCCGGTAACGGAAAATACTCGCCGCAATCTGTAGAGTGTGGCGCACTAACAAGAGTAATTGGGCTTAGTACAGTGTTCTGCGCCCATCTCAGGCAACATATTCCGGACCGAAACTGAATGAGCGATACACAACACCGCGTTCCCGGCGATCAGCAGCCAGAATACTCTGACGAAATAAGCCTGGTTGATCTTGTTGCAACCCTCATCCGCCGACGCCGGGTGTTTTACGTTGTCTTTGTTTCTACTGTGCTCGCAGGCCTTGCGTACGCGCTACTGGCACCGAATAAATACGAGCATATCAGTCTTATTCAAGTTGCTCAAAAAGACGGCGAAGCGTTTTTCCAGTCACCAGAAGCTACCATCGCAACACTTGAAAGTCGTTGGTTACCGGAGGTGCAAGCAACTTACCGTGCAGAGCATGATAAAGAGCTGCCTTTTCAGGTGTCATTCAGCAATCCCGAGAATACCGGCCTCGTTCGGCTCACCACAGCCGCCTCAGAATCTGAGGGCAAAGCGGTTAGCTCAGTGCACAATTCACTGATTAACGGCGTACGCGCGCATCAGGCGAAGCTGGTTAAGAGGGAGCAGTTGAGCCTGGAGCGCCAAATGTCGTCTTTGGAGAGCGCCGTTGAAGCCTTGATGGGGCAGGCGGGAGCGGGTGAAGCGATTGCTGGCGCAATAGAGCGGCAGTCAACGCTTGAAGGTAAGCTTAAAAGTCTCCAAGGCGTTGAGGCGCTTGTTATCAGCCGACAAAGTGCTGAAAGCACTGCCCCAAAACAAAGCCTGGTTATCGTTTTGGCGATATTGCTAGGTGGCATGCTGGGTATCTTCTCTGCCTTTATGAGTGAGTTCGCCGCTTCAGTTAAAAAGCAGCTGGCGAATGAGGGTGGGGAGCACAGTTAGTTTCGGTGTCAGACCTTTTGGCACTTGTTTGTCTCATGTGATGGCGTAAAATCGCCACGCTTCAGACATGGAACATTCACACACTGACAGGGATGCAGTTGGGAGCGTATCTTCCCCTCTTGGTTGTCTCTCCGTCATTGCTGGCAATTTATATCTATGACCTTAAAACACTGGGCCCTGGTCGGTGGGGCGGTAGCGTGCTTGAGCAGCAATATAGCGACAGCAGCGCCATGGCTAGAGGCCGGAGATGTGCGAGCGCGTTATGCCGTGCAAAAACTGGCGGACAGGGGGCAGCTCGACAGGCCGGTTACCAGTTGGCCCATCATGTGGGGGTCCATAAGCAATGGGTTGGATGAAGCCGGCAAACAGCCTGCTTCTGAAACCGGGTTGGCTCGCAGCTATCTTGAATTTGAGCGTGTTCAGCAAGCTAAACCAGGATTTCGGGCTGAGTTTGAAGTGTCTGGCACCAATGAAGTCGCTATTGTTCAAGGGTTCGAACGCGGGCCAATGGCAGAGGCTGAGGCCAAACTGACCCTGCAGTGGCAGGGGCAGAATTGGGCATTTGGCCTGAGCCCGGCCTATGCTCACAATCCTGACGATAATGAAGAGGCCCGCCTTGACGGCTCCTACCTTGCGGCAACTGCAGGTAACTGGGTATTTGGTGCGGGCGCGATTGATCGTTGGTGGGGTCCAGGCTGGCAATCCAGCCTTATCCTATCCAGCAACGCTCGGCCCATGCCCTCCGTATGGTTGAATCGCAAAGATGCCTCTGCACCTGAAAGTAAATGGTTGAGTTGGATTGGCCCTTGGCAGTTCACATTGCTTGCAGGGCAGTACGAGCACGAACGCGCAATTCCCGAGGCGAAGTTGATCGGTATGCGCTTGAATCTGCGCCCGCTGGATGGGTTAGAGCTTGGGTTCTCTCGGGCGATTATGCTTGGCGGGCAAGGCAGGCCTGAAAACGGCTCCACTCTATGGAATGCGTTGATCGGCAGAGATAACGGCCAGCTGGAAGAAGACGACCCAGGCAATCAGCTTGCTAGCGTAGATGCGCGTTATGGGTTCGCAATTGGTAAGCAGTCAATGGGCCTGTACGCCCAAATGATGGGAGAAGATGAAGCTGGCGCATTCCCGGCGCGGAAATCCTGGCTATTCGGTACCGACTGGACAAGCCAGCTGCTCAACGGCGAGCAACAGTGGTTTGTTGAGTACGCTAACACTCTAGCTGACGACTTCCTCGGTGATGCCATGCCCAACATTACCTACGACCATTCCCGTTATCACAGCGGTTACCGCTACTACGGTCGCACCATGGGGGCTAGCTTCAGTGGCGATGCAGAGGCCATTACCCTGGGTGGCTTCCACTTTTTCGATGACGGCCGAAACCTTACAGCCAGCGTGAGCGTTGTAGAATTCAATAAAGACGGTGTAAGCAGAACGCCCGTTGTCGATGAGCGAATCAAATTAATGGTGCCTGCTGAGAACGCGGAACAAGTCATCGCCAAAATCGGTTACGGTACCCAGGCATTAAGTGGCTGGCTGGATGTGAGTGCCCAGTACGCCGATAGAAAACTTGCACTGGTTAATCCTGCAGAAAACGAGTCTGGCCAATGGTCTGTAGGGGCCAGTTGGCGTTATCGCTTCTAGTTCCTGGCCGAAGCCGCCCCAGAACTAACTAATTTAAGTAATAAACTGGATCCTTAAACCGTGAATCTAAAGAATCTACTGCTTTCTTTAACTTTCCTGCTCCCCATACCAGCTCTGGCGCAATCCATAACGCCGGCACAGATCGAGCAATTCAAATCTCTACCCAAGGCCGAGCAAGAAGCCTTGGCCAGCCAATATGGGGTCGATTTGTCTGCACTGGGTAGTGGCGGGCAAAGCACGAACCAGCGGCCCCAGCCGGTGCAGGTAATTGAACCTATTCGCAACCAGCAAGCGGATGAAACCGAAAGCAAACCAGAAAAGCAGGCTGAAACTGAAGAGAGCAAAAAAAATGGCGGCCTGAAACCCTACGGCTACGATCTCTTCGCAGGCAGTCCCACCACCTTCGCACCGGTGACTGAAATTCCTGTGCCCTCTGAATACACCCTGGGCCCCGGTGATGTACTGCGGGTTCAGCTCTGGGGTAAAGAAAACCGCAACCTGGAACTGCCGGTGAGTCGCGATGGCAGCATCAGCTTCCCGGATTCAGGGCCTCTGAGCGTGGCGGGCCTCAGCTTCAACGAAGCCCGGGAACAAATCCGCAACAAGGTAACGGAGCAGTACATAGGTGTGCAGGCCAGTGTCTCCTTGGGCGAACTGCGCAGCGTGCGGGTGTTTGTGCTTGGTGAAGCTCGTAATCCTGGTTCCTACACGGTTAGCTCCCTCTCTACCCTTACCAACGCCTTGTTCGTGTCTGGTGGTATTCGAACCACCGGTTCATTGCGTAACATACAGCACAAGCGCAATGGCAAATTGGTGGGCACGCTAGACCTATACGACCTCCTGCTCAAAGGCGACAGCAGCGCCGATAAGCGCATACAGCCTGGCGACGTGATCTTTATTCCACCAGTCGGCAAGCGCGTGGGTATAGGTGGCGAAGTGTACCGCCCCGCGTTATATGAGCTAAAAAATGAAAGCCGGCTGGCAGAACTGGTGCAGATTGCGGGCGGCCTTACCCCGCAGGCTTACCCTCAGCGTGTCAACATCATACGTACCAATAGCGACTTCCTGCGGGTGATTGCCGAAGCCGATTACACCCAGCCTCAGGGCCGCAATGCCCAAGTGCAGGCGGGGGACACCATCACTATCCCTTCGATTTCCGACATCACCGGCCAATACGTGGAAATCCGCGGTGCCGCCACCAGAGCAGGAAAATTCGCTTGGGTTCCGGGCATGCGAGTGAGCTCCATCATTAAGGATCTGGACGCCGACCTAGTGCCAGCAGCCGACAAGCGCTACGCTGCCATCGTACGCACTAATCCAAACACCGACGCGGTATCGGTACTGAATCTGCGCCTCCGCGAAGCCATCACTCAGCCTGGCAGTGAATACGACCTGCAGCTGGAAGAAAAAGACACAATCCTCGTGTTCTCCGATGCTGGCAAGGTTAATGGTGGAGAAAGCAGAGAGGACGATGAAAATTACACTCGTGAAAGCCTGTTCGCACCTGTACTTCAGCGCCTGAAAGCCCAAGCTAAACCCGGCGCGCCCCAGCAAACCATTCGCATCAGTGGCCCGGTACGTTACCCGGGTGAATACCCATTACCCGCTACCCGCAGCGTGGCAGATGCCATCTTTGTAGCCGGCGGCTTGAAAGACGCGGCCTCCCTGCAGCAGGCAGAAGTGGCCCGTTATACCACCGATGAAAACGGCATTGGCCAAACTCAAATCATCAACCTGGATCTGGCTGAAGCCATGGCTGGCAAGAGTATTCTCAAGCTGCACAGCCGCGATACCATTTTGATTAAGTCTATCCCCCAGTTTGCTCAAACCAGAACTGTCACCCTCAGCGGGGAAGTGCGGTATCCCGGCCAGTACACCTACCGCGATGGAGAAACCCTGAAGGATGTCCTTATACGAGCGGGCGGTCTCACTGACAACGCCTTCCCGAGAGGCGCGGTATTCACCCGCGAGAAGCTCCGGCAGCTGGAAGCCCGGCGCCTGAGGGAAGCTGAAGAGCGGCTGCAGGGGGACCTACTGGGAGTTCAGCTCAAAGGCGATAATTTCGGCGGGCAAAATGCCGATCGTGTGAAGCAGGTTGAAGGGCTATTGGAGGACGTTCAAAACAGCCGACCGGTTGGCCGCATGGTCATCGACTTGGCTTCTGTGCTTAGCGATGATAAGTATCAGTCTATCCGCCTGCAAGACGGCGATGCGCTTACCGTACCAACCATCCCGCAAGCGGTATCAGTCTTCGGCGAAGTGCAATTTCCTACAAGCCACCTGCATGAACCTAGCCTCACCGTCGATGACTACCTCGAACGCTCTGGCGGCCCAACCCGCCAAGCTGATGATAGCCGTGTTTACGTGGTTAAAGCCGATGGATCAGTGATGTTGCCTGAAAAAAGTGCTTGGTTCGGTGGTCGGAGCCAGCAACTACACCCCGGCGACACCATCATAATGCCCATCGATGTGGACCGGCTGAACCAGCTGGAACTCTGGACCAACGTAAGCCAGATCGTTTACCAGATGGCGCTTGGTGCGGCAGCGGTGGGGAATCTTTGATGAATCAGCCCACGACTAACCAAATGGCTGAGCAGCCCCACTACCCGGATGACGAGATTGACCTGCGCGAACTCTTTGCGACCCTGTGGCGTGGCAAGTGGGTTATCCTTTTGTTCACTATTGTCTTCGCGGCAGCGGGCGCAGCCTATGCTCTGTCCAAGCCCAATATCTACCAGGCCAACGTTTTGCTAGCCCCGGCACAGGATGAGGGTGGCGCTAGCGGCCTGCGTGGCCAGCTTGGCGGCTTGGCCAGCCTCGCGGGCATCAGCCTGGGCGGTGGAGGCGGGGCCAACCCTACCATCGTCGCCAAAGAAGTATTGCAGTCCCGCGCTTTCATCGCAGGTTTCATTCACCGTCACAACCTCGCAGTGCCGCTTATCGCAGCAAAAGGCTGGGATGAGCAGAGTGAGGAGTGGATTGTTGACCGGGAAATTTATAACCCCGAAACCAGCCAATGGCTTAAAGACAAGAACGGTGAAAGTCAGAAGCCCACAGACTGGGACATGGTGAAAAAGTTTAAAGAAGAGCACCTGAGTCTCTCTGAAAACAAAGACAGCGGTATGATCACCTTAAGCGTGAAAAACCTGGCCCCACCCGCCGCCAAAGACTGGGCTGCAAAGTTAGTCCGCGACATCAACGAGCACATGCGCGAGCAAGACGTAGCTGAAGCAGAGACTCGTATTGCGTACCTTGAGAACAAACTGCGCGAAACCAACGTTGCTGGGATGCAGCAGGTGTTCTATCAGTTGATTGAAAGTGAAACCCGAACCGTGATGCTGGCGAACGCCCAAAGCGAATATGTATTCAAAACGATAGACCCTGCGGTGGTGCCTCAGGAAAAGAGCGAGCCCAAGCGTGCGCTGATCATGGTGCTTGCGGCGATGTTGGGGGGGATGTTGGGAACTTTTGTAGTGTTTGTGCGGGCGTTTATTAAATCGAATCAATCTAAGGGAATTTAAAGTGCTCAGAAACTCAACTATCTTAATCACTGGCGGCACCGGATCCTTCGGCCACAAATTCATCCCCATGACTCTGGAAAAATACAACCCCAAAAAAATCATCATCTTCTCCCGGGATGAGATGAAACAGTGGGAAATGGCCAAGTTGTTTCAAGGCGATGATCGCCTCCGCTTCTTCATCGGTGACGTACGCGATAAAGACCGCTTGTACCGGGCCTTGGACGGTGTGGATTACGTGGTACATGCTGCGGCCACAAAAATCGTTCCTACCGCCGAGTACAACCCTTTTGAATGTGTCAAGACTAACATTCATGGCGCAATGAATTTGATCGATGCCTGCATTGATAAGGGCATCAAGGGTGTTGTTGCCCTTTCAACTGATAAAGCCAGCAGCCCCATTAATCTGTACGGTGCGACTAAGCTGGCATCGGACAAGCTGTTTGTTGCTGGTAACTCCTACGCCGGTGGCCATAACACGAGGTTCTCTGTGGTGCGCTATGGCAACGTCATGGGCTCCCGAGGTTCCGTGATACCTTTCTTTATGTCCATTAAAGATAAAGGTGTTTTGCCCATCACTGATGAGCGCATGACCCGTTTCATGATCTCGTTGGAAGAGGGCGTTGAGCTGGTATGGCACGCCTTTGAAGACATGGTAGGCGGGGAAATTTACGTAAAGAAAATTCCTTCCATGAAAATGACCGACCTGGCCCGGGTAGTCGCTCCGGAAGCCAGACAAGAAGTGATCGGGATTCGTCCCGGTGAAAAATTGCACGAACAAATGATCGGTGCAGAAGACTCCTACTTTACTTACGAATACCCTGAGCACTTTAAAATACTCCCAAACATCAATGACTGGGGGAAATGCCCCAGCCGTATTAAAGACGGTAAAAAGGTGGAGGAGGGCTTCGTGTACGCCAGCGACAACAACGCTGAGTGGATGGTAGACACAGAGTTACAAAGCTGGATTGAGCGCAACTACAGCGACATTGGAAAGATTTAATCATGATTCCCTACGGCAAACAGGACATCAGCCAGGCGGATATTGATGCCGTCGTTAGTGTGCTCCAGTCCAATTATTTGACCCAGGGGCCGATGGTTCCCAAGTTTGAAAAGACGGTGGCCACCCATGTGGGTGCAAAGCATGCCCTGGCGGTGAACAGCGCCACCTCGGCGCTGCACATTGCTTGCCTGGCCTTGGGGTTGGGTGAGGGCGACTTGCTGTGGACCACACCGGTTACTTTCGTAGCCTCTGCAAACTGCGGACTGTACTGCGGGGCCAAAGTGGATTTTGTGGACATTGATCCACATACCTACAACCTGTGTCCAAAGGCTTTAGCGGCCAAGCTGGAGCGAGCCCAACAGAAAGGCACGTTGCCAAAGGTGCTGGTAGCTGTTCATCTGTGTGGCCAGCCCTGTGACATGGAAGCTATCCATGAGCTTGGCCGGAGCTATGGTTTTCGCATCATCGAGGACGCCGCCCACGCCATAGGGGGTAAGTACAAGGGTGAGTTTATCGGTAACGGACGTTACAGCGATATTACGGTGTTCAGCTTCCACCCGGTCAAAATCGTAACCACGGCAGAGGGTGGCATGGCGCTGACCAACGATGCCGACTTGGCTGCCCGCATGGATCTGCTGCGCAGTCACGGGGTCACTCGCGACCAGAGTCTGATGACCCATGAGCCGGATGGTCCCTGGTATTACCAGCAGGTGGATTTAGGGTACAACTACCGAATGACTGAGCTACAAGCCGCTCTTGGCGTGAGCCAGATGGAACGGTTGGATGCCTTTGTCGCTCGCCGCCATGAACTAGCTCAGCGTTATGATCAGTTGCTGGCGAATCTGCCGGTTATAACGCCCTTGCAGAACTCTGACAGCTACTCCGGCTTGCATCTGTATGTGATTCGCCTACAACTCGATAAAATTAGCAAGTCACACCGCCAAGTGTTCGAGTCCCTTCGTGAGCAGGGTATTGGTGTCAATCTGCACTACATCCCCGTGCATACTCAGCCGTATTATCAGGCGATGGGTTTTGTGGCGGACGATTTTCCGGAAGCCATGGCCTATTATCGTGAGGCGTTCAGTTTGCCGATGTTTCAGGGGTTGACGAATGAACAGCAGGTTGAGGTGGTACGGGCACTGGAGACAGCTCTGGCATGAAGGCCGCTGTATTACTCCAAGCAAGAACCAACTCCTCCCGACTTCCAGGTAAAGTGTTGTTGCCTATAGCGGGCGTCCCCATGGTGGTTCTGGCCGCACTTCGCGCAGGAAATACCGGCCACCAGGTTGTCGTAGTGACCTCTCGCGAGTCTTCAGATGATCTGTTGTGCAATGAGTTGGAGCGTTGGAGGGTAGGTTGTTATCGCGGAGACCTGGAGAACACACTTAAGCGTTGTGTGGATGCTCTAGAGGGAGAAGCTGACCAACAGGTTGTTGTGCGATTAACAGGGGATAACGTTTTTCCCGATGGTGGTTTCATTGATTCGATGATAAAGGACTTTGAAACTCGCAATGTGGCATACCTTTGCTGCGGCGGAGAGACTTCTGGCCTGCCATACGGTGTCAGCGCTGAAGTTACTCGAGTGGGTTACCTTCGAGAGGCTCATCGTGAGACGAAATCATTTTTTGATCGCGAGCATGTAACGCCTTGGATTATAGCCAAATACGGACGTAATTATTTCGAAAAGTACCGGAACATAGGTATGGCGCACTATCGCTGTACTGTCGATACACTGGATGATTATTTATTGGTCGCCGGGTTATTTGTTGGCTCGAAGAGCCCGAAAGATCTTCCGCTCATGTCGCTTATAGCGCAACTGGAAGAAATATCAAAAGGGAATGTGGTGACGAATGTGCCAGCAACGCGGCTGGTGCTGGGTACAGCTCAGCTCGGGCTGCCCTATGGGATTGCCAATACAGCGGGGCGCCCTGAACAGGCACTGGCTAATCATCTGGTTCGCATGGCCATTACAAACGGTGTCCAGTATCTCGACACAGCGCGAGCGTACGGTGATAGTGAGCAGGTTCTGGGCAAAGCACTGGCCGGAGGGTGGTCTTCCAGAGCTACCGTGATCACAAAACTTTCGCCGTTGGATGACTGTCCCGCTGATGCTAGCCCGGACGTAGCAAGAGTGTTTGCAGAACGCAGTGTTTTTCAGTCCTGCCATGCCCTGAATGTATCCAAGCTGGATGTGTTAATGCTTCATCGCGCTGATCATCTGACAGCGTGGAGAGGAGTTGTTTGGGATTCGCTAGGTAAACTCAAACAGCGTGGCGTGATTTGCAAACTTGGTGTTTCTGTGCAGTCGCCAGAGGAGGTGTTAGAGGCTCTTGATTTCGAGGGTGTGTCGTTCATCCAATTGCCCTTCAATATTCTTGATTATCGCTGGGATGCCGTAATCGATAAAGTTGCTTTGGTGCGTAAGGAGCGGCCTGTAGTCATTCATGCCCGTAGTGCATTATTGCAGGGGTTATTAACCACCGATCAGGAAGGATTGTGGCGGAGGGCAAAGTGTTCAAACGCGCTCCAAGTGATCGGCTGGCTTAGAGAGCTTGCTAGACAGTATACGAATGGTGACTTGGCCGCTTTGTGTCTGCAGTTTGCACTTTCGCAGCAATGGATAGACGGGGTTGTGATTGGAGTGGATACAGTGGAGCAACTGAATGCCAATCTCCTGAATGTTGTTGCCGATTGTTGGACTGAAAGTCAGTTAAATAGTGTGATTGAAGACCGGCCTCGAGTTTCGGAAGAGACACTTAACCCCGCAACGTGGAGTCAGGCCGATGACTAAGCTGCCGCAGCAATTTTCGCTTGTGAACAAACATGTACTGGTCACAGGTGCGACGGGGTATTTAGGGCGTACCATGGTTCTTGGCCTGGCGCAGCTAGGTGCCACCGTTCTGGTTAATGGCCGGAATGCTGAGAGAGTGGAACAACTAGTAGAAGAGTTAAAAAGTGCAGGGCTTGCTGCTATGCCTGCCGTTTTTGACCTCAACGATAGTGCGGCCGTCCGTAAGTGGTTTGCGGGATATGGTGAATCACCTTTACACGGCTTGGTTAACAATGCCTACGCAGGCGGGGCTGGCTCTATTGAGACAGCGACCGAAAACGATTATCGGGACAGCTACGAAATCTCGTTGGTGTCTGCCCATCGGTTACTTCAAGAATCGCTCTCAGGCTTGCGGGCAGCGGTTCAATCGTGCGGCCATGCATCAGTGGTAAATGTTGGGTCTATGTATGGCATCGTGAGTCCAGATCAGAGAGTTTACGCGAATAAAAGCGTATCTAACCCTCCGTTCTATGGTGCCGCTAAGGCGGCGTTATTGCAGTGGACGCGCTATGCCGCCTGTGAGTTTGGTTGCGAAGGTATCCGGGTCAACGCCATTTCTCCCGGCCCGTTTCCCTCGAAGGATGTACAGGCGTCAAGTCCGGAGTTTGTGCGGACTCTGGCTGCCAAGGTGCCCATGAGTAGAGTTGGGCAGGCTGAAGAGCTTCAAGGCCCTTTGTCTTTTTTGATTTCGGATGCATCTAGCTTCATGAACGGAGCAAATCTCGTCGTGGATGGAGGCTGGACGTGCTGGTAGCCTTCCGCGCCGATGCCTCCGTCCAGATTGGCACCGGCCACCTTATGCGATGCCTGACACTGGCGGATGAACTGACTAGGCAAGGGCACGAATGCCAGTTTATTTGCCGTGAGCATCGAGGTCACTTAGGTGAGTTGATTGCAAGCAAAGGGTACGAGCTCACCCTGCTGCCAGTTGCTAGCAGCGCTGTGCGGGAATTATCAGTAAAGGATACCAATACCTACGCCGACTGGCTGGGCGCACCTTGGCAGGAGGATGCGGCACAGACCGTTGAAGCTCTAGCGCCCTTGAAAGCCGACTGGTTGGTGGTCGATCACTACGCTCTGAATGCCCGCTGGGAGCAGCAGCTGGCCAAGGTGGTTGGCCAAATTATGGTGATTGATGATCTAGCGGATCGGAACCATGAATGTGCAGTGCTGTTGGATCAGAACCTGGGGCGCAAACCATCGGATTACGACGGGCGGGTGCCTGAAGACTGTCAACGATTGATTGGGTCGGAATACGCTCTGTTACGCCCAGAATTCGCCGCACAACGGGAGTGCAGCCTGAAGCGCCGGGCGCAGCCTGAACTGAAACGCATCCTGATCTCCTTGGGAGGCGTGGATCGAACGAACGTGACCGGACAAGTTCTGGAGGCTCTAGCGGCCACGGAACTGCCAAAGGATACTCACTTGGATATCGTCATGGGTGCAGCTGCCCCCTATCTGGAAGAAGTTAGACAACAGGCTGCTCGGCTACCTTTCAAGACAACGGTGAGCGTGAACGTAAGTGATATGGCAGAGCGAATGTCTCTAGCAGATCTGTCCATTGGAGCAGCTGGAGGCACTTCCTGGGAGCGTTGTTGTCTGGGGCTCCCTGCAGTGCTGGTGGTTCAGGCGGAAAACCAGTTCGCAGGGGCCAGGGCTCTGGAAGCATCCGGTGCTGCGTTAACGATCACCGACCCCAAAACGGTTCAGGCGGCTTTGCCTTCGGAGTTGGCCAAGGCTGGTGAATTGGACTGCCTACAGCGCATGAGCAATGCCGCGGCAGGGATAACGGATGGGAAGGGGGCCGCGGGCGTTGTGCAATCCATGGTGTCATTCACCGGGAGAGCGCAATGACAGCCGACAGGCTTCGGCCCATGAACGAAGCGGATCTTGAGCGGGTTTTGCACTGGCGCAATCACCCGGAGGTTCGCCGCTATATGTACACCACTCACGAGATCAAGCTCGGTGAGCACCGTAAGTGGTTTGCAGGAGCCAGCACCAACCCAGCGATAGATCTTCTGATTTATGAGCGCGAGGACCAAGGGATGGGGTTTGTGAATATCACCCGCACGCGATGCCCGGAAGTGGCAGACTGGGGATTCTACCTGGCTCCAGATGCCCCGAAAGGTACGGGTCGATTACTGGGCAATCAGGCCTTGGCATATGCCTTTGGGAAACTAGGTCTACACAAGGTGTGCGGACAGGCACTTGGCTTCAACGAACGCTCGATAGCTTTTCATAAGGCGCTTGGGTTTTTGAAAGAAGGGCACCTGCGAGACCAGCACTTTGACGGAAACGAATTTCATGATGTTGTGTGTTTTGGTCTGCTGATACATGAGTGGCAAACAAAGGTTAAAGGATTGAGTAATGAATGAACCGAAAATTGTAATCGCCGGCCGGGAAATTTCCCGCAATCAGTCGCCTTATATCATTGCCGAACTCTCCGCGAACCATAACGGCCAACTGGAAACGGCATTGAAAATAATTGAAAAGGCCGCCAGGGCTGGGGCGGATGCAGTAAAACTTCAGACCTATCTTCCCGACACTATTACCCTAGATTCAGACAAAGAAGACTTCAAAATCAAGGGTGGTCTATGGGATGGCCGCACACTCTATGAGCTGTATGAAGAAGCTCACATGCCGTGGGAATGGCATAAGCCCCTATTCGATCACGCCAGAAAATTGGGGATCCCGATTTTTAGTTCCCCCTTTGATAGAACTGCAGTTGATCTATTGGAAAACCTAAATGCACCAGCCTATAAGATAGCCTCTTTCGAGGCAGTTGATTTACCCCTAATAAAATATGTCGCCAGTACCGGCAAACCTATGATTATTTCAACAGGCATGGCTGATGCAGAGGAGATTCAAGACGCTATAGAAGCTGCAAGAGATGGTGGCTGTAATGAACTTGCTATTCTGCATTGTGTAAGTGGTTATCCAGCACCAGCCGAGGACTATAATCTGCGAACTATCCCAGACATGATAAATCGATATGGGCTGGTGACAGGTTTGTCTGATCACACCTTGGATAATACGACAGCTATTGCCAGCGTGGTTCTTGGTGCATCGATCATTGAAAAGCACTTTACCTTAGATCGTAATGGTGGTGGTCCGGATGATAGTTTTTCGCTCGAGCCCGCAGAGTTAACGGCTTTATGTCGTGACAGCAAAACAGCTTGGTCAGCGGTGGGTGAAATTAATTATGGTCGAAAGTCGAGTGAGCAAGGAAATGTCAAGTTTCGGCGTTCATTATATTTTGTAGAGAATTTATGTGCTGGCGATGTTGTTACGCCTAGTTCAATTCGCAGCGTTCGACCAGGCTTTGGGTTAGCTCCAAAATTTTTTGACGAGGTGGTAAACCGAGTCGTGAAAAAAAACGTGAGTTTTGGGACAGCCGTAACGTGGGACCTACTGGAATGATTATCCGCACTACTCCTCAAGGAGGTTGATAGATGAATGTCTCAGCATCGCAGCGCATGAAGCGGGTTTTTTCTAGTTTGTCGTCTAAGCCTAGCTATACGCTAATGAGATTTTTCGCACGCTTTACCTTGTTGAGGTACTTGGTTCCAAAAGTGCGGAATTTCGTGCTCAGGTACGGGGTAGGAAGTAAAGTAAACATCGAGGGTGCTGACTACGAGCCAACACTTTTTCCTGATATCGACGCCGCTAGTATGGTTGCTGATCTAAAACAGCACGGAGTGGCATTCGGGTTAAAACTCCCGAATGAGATTGTAGCCTCATTAAGATCTTTCGCAGATAACAATATGTGTTTTGCAGATAGAGATCCTGCTTCAGGGTTTAGTTTGAACGACAGAGAGCGAGCAGAGAAACTCTTAGGTAAGAAAATTCTTGTTGCACAGTATTTCAATACGGTATCTGAGTGTTCTGAGGTTGTTCGTTTAATTCGTGATCCGGTATTAAACCAAGTAGCCCGAGGCTATCTTGGCTCAACCCCCAAATTTGTAGGAGCAAACCTTTGGTGGACCTTCCCGGTTGATGCGACGCAAGAGGATAGGAACAGACATGCTCATCTGTTCCATAGAGACGTAGACGATTTTAGGTTTTTTAAATTTTTCTTCTATTTAACAGATGTAGAGGCAGGCGATGGTGCACACGTTTGTGTCTTGGGGTCGCAAGGTAAACCGCCAACGAAGCACCTACTCGATCGCTGGAATATCCGTCGCTATTCTGATGATGAGGTTAATCAACAATATGACTCTGGGAAAGTTACAGATATATGTGGTAAAGCCGGTGATGGGTTTGCAGAAGATACATGGTGCATTCACAAGGGGAAGACTCCTGTAAACAGGCCTCGGCTCCTACTTCAGCTGCAATTTGCGCTGTTCGATTATGGAGCGATGCATGACCAGCGTGACGAAAAATCACTTAAAGAACTGATGTGATACACCGCTTGAAGGGACCGTATCGGTTGTCGATATCCAAAAAATGGCGTGCTGATGCATGGTATATTCCAATTTTAGCGCTTGCCATGGGTCTTATGATGCTCAGGCCGCTAATGATGGCTCGCATATTCGACACCGCCGGCTTTGCGATATACGGCGCAGGCTTATTGGTTTCCAGTACTTTCTGCATGTTCGGCTGCTTAGGGTTGCAGCCAATGTTGCAGCGAAAGATGCCTGCAGACTTTTTCAATGGCAAGGAAATCGCGAGCTTAGTTCTTTTACTTCAAGGCATCATCGTTGCGGTTTTTTGTGCTTTTGTGGTTAGCAGTGTTGGGCTTATGGATTTCCAAATTGCGGGTTTGACTCCAAAAAGCTTCTTAATTAGTTTGCTGCATGGCCTGTCTCAGCAAGTTTTTATATTGGCAACGGTAGAAAGCCGAAGTCGGGGCGAGCCGCTGCGCTTCAGTTTCCAAAACTTGATAAGAGCCGTTGTAGTGGTCTTCTTCGCAGGTGTCGTAGGCCTTTATACCCGCTCACCTGCAGCTGCATTGTTCGTCGAGGCGAGTTTATCGCTACTGGTCAGTTGGCGGATTTTGGCAATAGTGCTTTCTGGGCGCCAGGTGATCCCCACAAAACTATTTCAGTTGGCGTTTCGGAGGTTGCCAAGAATCCGCTGGCGAGATGCTCTTGCGTTGATGGCGGTTATGTTGATCGGGTTTGGATTAACGAGTATCGACCGGTGGTTTGCTGCGAGTTGGCTGACCGTAGACGAGTTCGCGCAATACGTATTTGCGTGGATTCTATTGACTGCTTCTCAGTCGTTCCAGTCAATTGTCAACTCTTCTGTATACCCATCATTGGCGAGGCGCCTCGCAAGTGATAGTCGGCGATCGAGCTTCCGTTTGGCCGCAAAGGTAAGTTTTTTATTTTTGAGTATTGGTTTTATATTGATGTGGCCTGCCTGCTATATTTTTAGTTACATTATTTCAGTGTGGTTCGCAGAGTATAGCTCCGCATTGTTGTTAATACCGATATTTCTTGTTATTGCAGTTGTGCGACTATCTGACTTTTGGACTAGTTACTTGATTATTGTCGGAAAAGAGCGTTTGTTGTTAGTAGTGAATGTTGCTGCCGGAGTAATTGTTTTTATTGTTTGGCTCAACGCTTTCTGGCTAGATCTAGGAGGTAATGGTTCTGCGTTAAAGCTAGCATGGCTGGCGCTAGCTCTGACTATTTCAAATTATATTTGCGTTAGTTGTACGGCAATTCGATTCAGGAACTAGAGATGATCAAAGTCTACCATTTGCGCGCTTTATTACTGTGGCGCTGGTCAACGGTTCTACGGTTTATGCTCAAGGGAGTTAGAGTGCATCCCTCGTCAATAATGAACGGACACTTTAAGCAGTTTCAATTTAGCCGAAGCGTCAAAATTGGCGGTAGGGTTCGCATGTTTGTTTCTGGGCAAGGACGCATTGTGTTGGGAGAGAGAGTCTGGTTGTCTCATGACATAGAAATGGAGACGTCAAAACTGGTTTCTATTGGTCCGGGCTCAACTGTTCAGCGGCGAACTACAATCAACGGCAGTGTGACCATAGGTGAAGGGTGCATTATTGCTCCGAATGTTTTTATCTCTTCGGGTACACATCCCTTCAGAGTGTATCCCGATAAACCGATACGGGAACAAGAGCGAATCATTATTGAAACGAAAGGCAGCTTGTCCTCCCTGGATCGCCCTATTACCATTGGTGATGACTGCTGGCTCGGTGTGAATGTTGTTGTTTGCCCTGGAGTGAGTATTGGCGAGGGAAGCGTTATCGGTGCGAACTCCGTTGTAGTTAAAGATGTTGCTGCCAATAGCATAGTTGCTGGTGTGCCCGCTAAAGTGGTAGGTGATCGCATTCGATAGTGTATAGTTGATTGTTGTGTTGACCGTTCGGCGGGACTAATGCAGTCTGCAGTGATTCGGTTAGGTTATTTTCGTTTGGTAAAGATTTTTATAGAGCAATAAGCTGTTATTTGTATCGGTGTGATGTTATAAGATTATATTCAGCTGTTTGGGTGTTGCATCGAATTAATATGGTCCTTTCGTTTAATTTAATGCTTAGTTTTCATGTTTAGGTTGCGCGCTCTGTCGCATGGGTCGCCGATAGTTTTTTATTAAGTAAGTGCTAATAATTATTCGGGGTTTTTGTGCGCATTTTATAAGATAGATCTGTCCTTAGTAGAGTTGTGTTGATTAAATCACAGTTTTCTGTTGCTCAGGCTCTAAAGGCACGCGCTCAATAACAAAGTGCAACACCCTCGAATCGAGTACCGTATTGCCATGGAAAAGCATTATCATCACCTTAGTACCGCCGACCGCGTTACGCTCATGTTCCTGAAGCGCCAGGGCCTAAGTCTTGGTGCCATTGCCGGTGAGCTGAACCGTTCACCCAGTACCCTGAGCCGGGAATTACAGCCGCGTACGGTTGAAGGCTGATCCTATGATGACGAAGCAGCTGGGCTCGCAGCGCCTTCAGCACGTTTGCTATGCCGGCCCCGGCGCAAGTTGGTTGAAGACACAGACGTCCATGAGGTGGCCGTCGACATGCTTCGAAACAAGTGGTCTCCTCAGCAAATCAGCGGCACACTGAAGTCCGTGTTTCCTCATCATCCTGAGTTTCAAGTCTCACATGAGAGCGTGTACAAAGCCATTTATGCCCAGCCTCACGGTGAGCTGCGCAAGGAGCTTATTACCTGCCTGCGTCAGGGTCACACCAAGCGCCGTCCGCCGTCTGGCGGGGTTGATCGTTGCCAACAAATCCCGGTTCTGGTCAGCATCCATCTGCGACCGCCGGAAGTCGAAGAGCGACTTCTGCCTGGGCATTGGGAAGGCGACTTGATCAAGAGAGCATTCAATCGCTCAGCCGTTGACACCCTAGTGGAGCAAGTCAGTGGTCTGGTGTTCCTGGCCAAGATGGATGGTGCCACCGCCACAGCGGCCGTTCAGGGCTTTAGTTCTGCTCTGAATCGAGTGCCGCTTGAGATGCGCCAGGCCTTCACTTACGACCAGGGCCGCGGGCTGGTGCGCCATGCTGAAATCACCCAAAAGACCGGCACGGCGATCTACTTCGCTGACCCGCACAGCCCCTGGCAACGAGCCATTAACAAGAACACAAATGGCTTGTTGCGACAGTAAATGCCGAAGGGAACAGACCTGTCAGTGTTCAGCCAGGATGAATTGGACGCTTTTGCCTTCCAGCTCAACACTCGACCTAGAAAACGGTTAGGCTTCAAACCACCCTTGGAAGTGTTTATGGATCTGATCAACCGTATCCAGGAGGTGCAATCAGGCGTTCATTAAACCGAGTGTCGCACTTGGAGTTGGAGGCCGCCAAGTGTTGTCGCTTATATTTGTCGGCTAGTTATACTTCCTTGTTTCCTGGTGAAGGGTTATAGATTTTGGAGTTGGCAGCATATATATTAGTTCTTTTGGTGTCTTTTGTCTTTTCGTTAAAGAGAAGGTTGGTTGATGATAGTTTAGTATTTTTTTTAATTTTTATGATTGTCTATCTTTCTTTGTCAGTTGTCGTGAGGCTTTCTGGTTATGATTCAGATATTCAAACCTATATGGGTGCGATGGATTTTGATAGCTATTCTTTTTATTATTTAAAAGAGCCTGTTGTCTGGATAGGGCAGCGTTTTCTGTATGACATGCTTGGTTCCAAGTTTGTTGTTTTTTTAGTATTTGATGCGGTAGGTGGTTTTTTTGTTTTTGCGGCGTTGACAAGGATAAACGTACCACAGTATTTGTATTTTTCTATTTTGTTATTTTTTCCTTTTGTGATGGGGTTTCAAAATGTGTATAGGCAGTGGTTGTCTATGTGTATTTTTCTTTTCGCATTTGGGACGGTTTACCAAAAACATTATAGGTTGGCGCCAGTTATTTTTATATACTTTCCTATTGCTGTTGCTTCACACAATGTCTCAGCAGTATTTTTTTCGCTAATTGTTTTGTTAAAGCGAAGTCAAATGTTTAAGGTTTTGTCACTTGTTATTTTGCTTGCGCTACCGGTAGCATTAGTTTTTTTTGAGGGTACTAAGTCCTCAGCTAATACTGGATTGGATCTGTCCTTGCTTTATGTTTTTAGTATTCTTGTTTTTTCTATTTTTATGTTTCTTATAAATAGAAGGTGCGTCAATGCGTCTAAAGGAATTAACTTCGTCGTATGTGTTTATATACTTGTTGTTGCTCTTTTCTCTTGGTTTTTTCTGAGTTCCACTTCTTCAGAGCGTGTTTCAATGTTTGGCTTGATGGTTGTATATGTTCTATTGGCAAAAGATATAGATTTAAGAGTTAAGCAGAAATTTATTTCTAGGGTTTGCGTTTCATCTTGCGGTTTTTTTCCTTTGTTTGTTTTTGGTACAAGAAGTTTTATAATTTAAATATTTATCTTTTTAGTTGGAGAGTTTTGTGCGCATAGGGTTTGTTAATGTTTTTTCTTTTCGGCCTCACGTTGAACATTTGTACTACCTATCGAAGGTCTTATCAGAATCAGGGCATGCAGTGTTTTTCTTGACCTGTGATGCTTCGGTCTCTAACTGCTACGCACGAGCGATTAAAGGCACAGGTAAAGTTAAGGAGTGCAGTAAATGTATTCTTGGGGGAGTGCGCTCTTATACCAGTCAGAATGTCACACCTATTACTAACCAAAAAAGTGGTTTAACCGAAAGCGAGTTGGAACGCCTTACCTTATCTAGCTCATGTACGTTGTTACGCACGGAGTCGGATAAGGAATGGGATGATCCCGAGGTTGTCAGCACCAGGAAAAGCTTGCATGCGCCTGTCGGTTCAGTTTATGAGAGCACCAAGCAGTGGATAAAGGACAATAAGCTGGATGCGGTAATCTGCTTTAACGGTCGCATGGATTTAACAAGGGCAGTTACACATGCTTGCGAATCGTTGGGCTTACCCTTTATTTGTCATGAGCGCACATGGTTTGGCGATGGTATTCGCTTGGTACCGAATGGAAATTGTTTGGGGCTCAAAGCGTTGGGGGAGTTGGTTTCGGAATTTGATGATAGGCCTTTAACTGAAGCCCAGGCACGGTTTGCGGGTAAACTCGTCGGTGAAAGGTTCTTGCAGCGTAATTCACTCGAATGGCGCCTTTACAATAGAAACCCAGAACCCGCTCCCTGGCCGACCTCCTCGTTGCGTAAGCGTGTGCTCATAGTTCCCAGTAGCAAAAACGAATTTGCAGGTCATGAGGATTGGGAAACGGGTTGGGAAGATAATACTCAAGCTCTGGATGATTTTCTTGAAATAAACGGCATTCTCCCGGAGCAGGTAGTCGTAAGATGTCATCCGAATTGGTCTGAAAATATAGGTAGGGTCACGGGGGAGAGATCCCTTAATCTATACCGGAACTGGGCGGAACAGCGCGGTATTTATCTGGTAAGTAGCGAGGAAAAAGCCAGCACTTACGATTTGATCCAGCAATCGGATATCGTTGTTCTGAATGGAGGTAGTTCTGCAGTTGAAGCAGGAGCCTGCGGTAAACAGGTAGTTTGCCTTGGTCCAGCTCCTTATGAAAACGCTGGATTCGTTCAGGTTTTCCGTTCGCGGGCAGAGATGGAGAAGCGAGTGCTTGTTGATATTGATACAGCGACTATTCAGCGGAAAACTTTACGCTTCCTCTATGTGAGTTCTCATCGGTTCCCGCAATTTGTCGATTATGTAAAGGCGGTTGAGACCACTAAATACGAATATTTCATTGGTGGGTCGGCAGATAGAATTATTGATATTTTGAAAACGGGGAGAATTCAACCAGACGATCCAAGCTATGGTGCAGATGAGCAGTTTGAAAACGATGTGCTCGTAGCACTTAACGATGCGAATTGGGCGGGGTTGGCGGATTATGAGATTTTTGAACCGAGAGGGGTACCATACGATGTTTCTCGAAGGAGAGGGCTTAGATGGATCGATAGCGCCAGGTCCAAGTTCAAAAGGGGGGACAGATGATGACTGACACCCGCAGCCCTAAAGTTTCAGTGATCACTCCTGCTTATAACGCGGAAGCGCTTATAAGCAGAACTATCGAGTCGGTGATAGATCAAACCTTCTCAGACTGGGAAATGATTATCGTAGACGACTGCTCCAGTGATGGCACGCGCTTGATCCTGGAGGCTTGGGCTAAAAAAGATGAACGAATAAAGGTGACAGTACTTGGCAAAAACTTCGGTGGACCTGCAGGCCCGCGTAATGTGGGTGTGGGAATTGCCAGTGGTGATTACATTGCCTTTTTGGATGCGGACGATATTTGGCACCCCCAGAAACTCGAATTACAGCTGAAAATCCTTGAGAATGGCTCAGCCAATTTTGTTTGTTCTCAAATGAGAGATTTTATTTCTGCAGATCATATCGATTTTAAACGTTTTGGGGATTATCAAAAAGAGCTTGTCTCCTTTCGACAGCAAAGTATACGCGCCCGTATTCCAACATCGAGTGTGGTTGTTCGTCGAGAACTACTCATAAACAACCCTTTTGAAGAAGACATTGCCTACAAGGCCGTTGAGGACTACCACTGTTGGTTGCGAGTGCTCGAGACAACACCAAACTGCGTTAAAGTTCTCTTGCCGCTGGTTTACTATCGGATAATAGAAGGTCAGATTTCAGGATCCAAGCTCTACATGATGCGAAAAGTTTTTATGGTACACCGAAAGTACCCGAATCGTTCTTTTGTAGACGCGATTTTTCTCACGCTATGTCATGTGTCAGGTGGATTTTATTCTAGGTTTTTAAAAAAGGAAATGTGATATGAGAGTATTGGTAACAGGTGGCGCGGGATTCTTGGGTTCTCATCTATGTGAGCGGCTGTTAAGTGAAGGCCACGACGTGCTCTGTGTTGACAATTTCTTCACGGGTAGGAAGAGAAACATTGCGCACCTCATGAATAATCCTTATTTTGAGGTTCTAAGGCACGATGTAACCTTTCCACTGTATGTCGAAGTAGACCAGATTTATAACCTAGCCTGTCCAGCCTCGCCTGTTCACTATCAGCATGATCCTGTTCAAACAACCAAGACTAGCGTACACGGTGCGATCAATATGCTGGGTCTTGCGAAACGTCTGAACGCGAGAATTTTCCAGGCATCAACCAGCGAAGTTTATGGTGATCCTGAGGTTCATCCTCAGCCTGAAAGCTATTGGGGGAAGGTGAATCCTATTGGTATTCGCTCTTGTTACGACGAAGGTAAAAGGTGCGCTGAGACCTTGTTTTTTGATTACCATCGGCAGCACAACCTGTCTATCAAAGTTGCGCGTATCTTCAATACTTACGGGCCGAGGATGCACCCCAATGATGGTCGAGTTGTAAGCAACTTCGTAGTTCAGGCTTTGAAAGGGGAAAACATAACTATTTATGGTGAAGGGCAGCAGACCCGTAGCTTTTGTTATGTTGATGACCTTATTGAAGGCTTCGTACGTTTGATGAATTCTCCAGAGGAAGTTACCGGTCCGATAAACCTCGGTAATCCGGGCGAGTTCACGATCAAGGAGCTTGCGGAACGTGTAATCGACCTGACCGGGTCGCCTTCTAAGCTGATTTATCAGCCCCTTCCTCAGGATGATCCGAAACAGCGCCAGCCGGACATTAAACTGGCAAAAGCGGAACTTGGCTGGGAGCCAACCATAAAACTCGATGATGGCTTGAAGAAAACCATTACCTATTTTGATGAACTGCTCGCAACGAAAGATCAGGGCTGATTGATCAAATGGGCAACAAGGTACTGGTGACCGGTGCGACGGGATTCGTTGGTCGTAAGTTATGTGCAGAACTCGTTTCACGGGGTAAGGGTGTGATCGGAGTGGGGCGGCGTTCAGGCGGGAACATAGTCCCATCGGGAGTGACCTACCATCGCCTGGATCTGGAAGCCGCTGAGCTGAATGAATTCGATACTTCGGATGTCGGCTGCATTATACATCTGGCAGGCCAAGCTCATGGTAAAGGAGGGAGGGATGGGCAAGGGTTAGACAGCTTTCGGCGGATGAACGTGGACGTCTCGTTAAAGCTGGCGAGCTTAGCTATTGAAGCGGGTGTTCGTCGATTTGTATTTGTGAGTTCTATAGGAGTTCACGGTACAGTCACCAACGGAAAAGCAATCACCGAGAATGCACCTTTTGAACCGAGTTCCCCCTACACCCTTTCGAAGATGGAAGCGGAACTTGAACTAATCAAGCTGTTTAAGTCAGCACCGGATTCGGAGCTTACAATTGTACGTCCGCCGCTCGTTTATGGTGTGGATGCGCCCGGTAACTTTGGAAGCCTGATTAAGTTGGCGGACTCCTCTTTTCCGTTGCCTTTTGGTGTGTGTGATAATCGCCGGAGTTTGGTCTCCATAACGCGATTGGTTGATTTTCTGATTGCTTGTGCATGTCATCCGGCTGCAGGTGGCCAATGTTTTGTTGTTGCCGATTCCTCGGTTGTTTCGACCAGAGAAATCGTGGCGTCGTTACGGGCCGGAATGGGGCGAGCAGGACGGCTAGTAGCTGTTCCGCGAGTATTGATGGCGAGTGTGTTGGGAGGGTTGGGTAAGCGCGATATGTTCACTCAGCTATTTTGTGACTTAGAGATCGATAACCGGAAAGCCCGTACGGTACTTGACTGGGTGCCTTGCGAAGACACTGCAGGCGAGCTCGAGATAATCGGTAAGCTCTATGCTGATTCACACATTTGAGTTAGTTCTTTGTGAGTTTGGCGCTCAAGGCTGCCGGGTAGCGGGACTGATAATCGTATTAAATCAGGGTTGTAAGTGATTATGAAAATAGCTGTTGTGGGCACAGGGTATGTGGGATTATCAAACGCTGTTCTACTTTCTCAGCGCAATAAAGTTTGTGCACTAGATGTAGACGAAAGTCGGGTGAACTTGGTGAATGCTCGTCGCTCACCGATTGAAGATATAGAAATAGAGGGCTTTTTAGCAACCAGACAACTAGGTCTTGAGGCTACTACTAATAAATATAAGGCTTACAAGGACGCAGAGTTTGTCATTATCGCGACGCCAACGGATTATGATCCGGAAACCAATTATTTCAATACGACAACTGTTGAGTCTGTAATTGCGGATGTAGCTACTATTAACCCGAGTGCAGTGATGGTAATTAAGTCGACAATTCCTGTGGGATTCACACGCCTGGCCAGGCAAAAATTCGGAACGGAAAATATTATATTTTCGCCAGAATTCTTGCGTGAGGGACGGGCGCTACATGACAATCTTTACCCATCCCGGATCGTAGTTGGCGAGCAGTCCGAGCGGGCCAGAGTATTCGCGAAGCTGCTGGGTGATGGCGCTTTAAAGAAAGACATTGAGACTTTGTTTACAGGCTCAACAGAAGCAGAAGCGATCAAGCTGTTCGCAAATACGTATCTAGCGATGCGTGTAGCATTCTTTAACGAGCTGGATACTTACGCAGCCACACATGAACTGGACACTCGCCAGATTATTGATGGCGTAGGTTTGGACCCGCGTATAGGTCGACAATATAACAACCCGTCGTTTGGCTATGGGGGGTATTGTCTCCCTAAAGATACAAAGCAGTTGCTGGCCAATTACGATAACGTTCCAAATAATTTGATCAAGGCAATTGTAGATGCCAACCGAACTAGGAAGGATTTTATTGCGGATGATATTCTCAAGAGAAGCCCGCAGGTTGTCGGTATCTATCGGTTGGTGATGAAGACTGGGTCAGATAATTTCCGCGCCTCCGCAATTCAGGGAATAATGAAAAGGATAAAGGCCAAAGGTATTGAGGTTGTTGTTTTCGAACCCGAACTCCATGAGAGTGAGTTTTTTCACTCAAGGGTTATTCGCGACCTCGAGGAGTTCAAGTCAATGTCCGATGTTGTACTTGCAAACCGGCGCAGTGATGATCTGCTGGATGTTGAGTGTAAGGTGTATACCCGAGACCTGTTTGGCAACGACTGAGTATGGACTTCAAATCGAATCACTATAGGCGTGTAGCGGTGTTCCCCAAGCGATCAGGAATAGAGTTGTGATTCGTACATTGGATTTTTTGTTCTCATTGTTTGGTTTGTTGTTTGGCTTCCCGGTTCTGCTTGTGCTCTACGTAATTGGTTTGTTCGACACAGGCTCTCCGGTGTTCAAGCAACAACGAGTTGGGCGGAATAAAAAGCCATTCACGCTGGTTAAGTTCCGTACCATGTCCGTAGACACTGCTTCTGTAGCCAGTCACCTGGCTAGCAGTTCGTCCATTACTAAATTTGGTCATTTTCTACGCAAAACCAAGTTGGATGAACTGCCCCAGCTATGGAATGTGCTAAAAGGTGAAATGAGCTTAGTAGGCCCGCGCCCCTGTCTGTTTAGTCAGGAAGAGTTAATTTCAGAGCGTGAAGAGCGCGGAGTGCTGAACGCTCGCCCGGGTATTACCGGTTTGGCGCAGGTAAACGATATTGATATGTCTACGCCAAAACTGTTGGCAGAAACGGATGCCAAAATGCTGGCTAATTTGAATTTGGCTGCCTACTTTAAATACATCCTCATGACCGTTTCAGGCAAAGGATCAGGCGACCGGGTGCCAGGCAAGGATTGAGCCGCCAATCATGTACAAAATCTTCAACACCACCCAAGAAGCATCCCACTACACTGCCCAGCGCCTCCTAACCCGGATTCAAGCCAACCCCCATGCCAACTTGGGCTTGGCAACCGGCAGCACCATGGAGCCCGTTTATCACCGGTTGTTAGAGTGTTTGCAGCGCGAGCCTGTAGATTTGTCCCAGCTCACCACCTTTAATCTGGACGAGTATATTGGTCTGGATGCGGAGCATGCTCAGAGCTACCGCTATTACATGCATCAGCATTTATTTAACAAGCTAAGCATCCCGGAAGATAAAATAAATCTTCCAGACGGCATGGCGATGGATGTTGAGGGGGCTTGCCAAGCCTATTCTGAGGCAATCCGGGGAGCAGGCGGATTGGATTTGCAACTGTTGGGCATTGGCTCCAATGGCCATATTGGTTTCAATGAACCCCATACCTGTTTCTCCAGCCGAACCCATGTAATAGAGTTGTCCGAGCAAACTCGACTGGACAACGGCCGGTTTTTTGTCAATAAGAAGGAAGTGCCTACCCGCGCAATCACTATGGGTATTCAGGATATTCTGGAGGCCAAGGAGATTGTTTTGTTAGCGACGGGCATGAAAAAAGCAGCCATTATGGCGGATTTGTTCCACAGTACTGTGGACGAGGCTTTGCCGGCATCGGCGTTGAAGCAACACTCTAATGTGACGATAGTATTGGATTGCGAAGCTGCCTCTTTACTTCCTCAGCAGGTGTTTAATGAGGCTGTAGGGATTATGGAAGGAGTTCGATAGATGAGGGATTACACCTAATATGTTTACGCAGTTCCTGGGATTGCCCCGTTTACAAAAGCGTCTTGTTTCCCTTTCGGTAGATACCTTGGCGCTCTCGTTTGCCCTTTGGGCATCCTTTGCATTGCGGCTGGAAGAGACGCTTTGGTTGCCCACCAAGGGGCAGCTTCTGATCACTGCGCTTACGGTGGTCTTTACCTTGGGCGTATTCGTTCGCCTCGGCCTGTACCGCGCCGTTGTCCGTTATATGAGTGATCGAGCTTTCCTCACCATCATTACCGGTGTCGGGATTTCGGCGCTTTTGTTGATTATCCTTGGTTACAGCCTGCAAGTTCCGATCCCTCGCTCCGTTCCCGTGATTTACGCGGCCCTGGCCTTTATCTTTGTAGGTGGCAGCCGCATGAGTGTGCGCATGCTGGTGCATCACACCACCAACCGTGGCAAGGAGTGTGTAGCCATTGTGGGCGCAGGGGAAACCGGCGCTCAGCTTGCTAAAGCACTCCAACAGGGCACCGAGTATCACCCGGTGGCGTTCATAGGCTTGATACCAGCCAATCACAAGGCTCTGATTGCAGGATTACCCGTGTTTGCTCTAAGCCATCTGGAACAGGCGGTGCGAGGGCATGGCGTAAAACGTCTGCTACTGGCACTGGATGCGGATGAGAAAATTGACCGCCGCAAGCTCCTTAATCAGCTGGAGACGTTGAAGCTTCCGGTTCAAACCGTGCCCTCCATGAGTGAGCTGGTAGCCGGCCAGGCTCGAATTAACGATATCCGCGATCTTGAACTCGAAGACCTGCTAGGCCGAGACCCCGTGCGCCCGGACAATGCCCAGGTGGCAGCAAGTTTGTATGGTAAAGCGGTGATGGTAACCGGGGCTGGCGGTTCCATTGGTTCCGAGCTGTGCCGTCAGATTATTCATCATCGGCCCCGGGTTCTGGTGTTGTTCGAGCAATCCGAGTTCTCCTTATACGCCATTGAGCGGGAACTGCAGGCCATCAACCGGATTGATGGGTTGAATGTGGAGATTCATCCTCTGTTGGGCAGTGTCGTCCACCGCCGCCGTTGTGAAACGGTGATGCGCAGTTTTGGTATTCAAACCGTTTACCACGCAGCCGCCTACAAGCATGTGCCCTTGGTTGAGCATAATGTGATTGAAGGTGTGCAGAACAACGTGTTCGGCACATTGCACGCTGCAGAAGCCGCCATTACTGCAGGGGTTGAGCGGTTTGTTCTGATTTCCACCGACAAGGCCGTTCGCCCGACGAATGTAATGGGCGCAAGCAAGCGCATGGCGGAGTTGGTGTTGCAAGGTTTGGCGCAGCGCCAGAGCAAAACGATTTTCTCCATGGTTCGGTTTGGCAATGTGTTGGGGTCATCTGGCTCTGTGGTGCCCCTGTTCCGCGACCAGATTCGCGACGGCGGGCCGATTACGGTTACCCACAAGGATATTATCCGCTATTTCATGACCATCCCGGAGGCCAGCCAGTTGGTGCTACAGGCGGGCAGTATGGGCCGTGGCGGTGAGGTGTTTGTTCTGGATATGGGCGAGCCGGTGAAGATTGCCGACTTGGCTCGCAAGATGATTAACCTGATGGGGCTGGTGGAGAAAACGCCGGAGCAGCCTGAGGGTGATATTGAGGTTGTGTTTACGGGGCTGCGGCCTGGTGAAAAGCTGTTCGAGGAACTCCTTATTGGCGACGACCCTCAGGGCACCTCCCACCCGCGCATTATGATGGCCCGTGAGGTGTCTATGCTCTGGGAGGAGCTGGATGGGGTACTCAAACAGTTGGCCCGTGCCAGCCAGGATTTCGATTGCTGCTTGATAGTTGAGACGCTCAAGAATGCGCCCACGGGTTATACGCCTAATGGGGATGTAGCGGACCTGGTTTGGTGTAATGGCAGCGAGCATGCAAAGTTTGATGAGGATACCGAAAGAAAGATTCACCGCCTCCCGGTTTAATTAGGGAGGGGAGATACAACAAGGACTGTTGACCATGATTAAAATATCCCACCACGGCGCCACCTCTGGCGTCACTGGCTCCTGCCACGAACTTACACTGCACTCTGAACAACCCCCTCCCGCCGGTATTTTGATCGACTGCGGCCTGTTTCAGGGTGCTGAGAAGGGCGACGGCGCTTCAGCCTCCAATCTCTCCGTTGATTTCCCCATTGATCACATCCGCGCGTTGGTTGTCACCCATGTGCACATAGACCACGTAGGCCGCATTCCGTATTTACTGGTGGCGGGGTTTGAGGGGCCGATTATTTGTTCCGAGCCGTCGGCCATCATGCTTCCGGAAATTCTGGAAGATGCGTTAAAGATTGGTTTCACCCGAGACAAGCAGCTAATTGAGCGAGTGCTCAGTTTGATTCGTTCCCGGTTGGTGCCTGTGCCCTATGGGCAATGGCATGAAGTGTTTGCAGAACCGGGGAGGTCGTTATCGATAAGGTTGCAACGTGCGGGGCATATTCTGGGCTCGGCTTATGTTGAATGCGATGCAGTGTCTGGTGACAAGCATGAGCGGATAGTGTTCAGTGGCGACTTGGGTGCGCCCCATGCGCCTTTGCTGCAGGAGCCTGCCTCGCCGGAACGCGCTGATCGTTTGGTGATTGAAAGCACCTACGGTGATAAGGATCACGAGAGTCGCGAATCCCGACGATATCGCTTGAAAGCTATTCTGGAGCGGGCGCTGGCAGATGGCGGCACGGTATTGATTCCGGCGTTCAGTATTGGCCGCACCCAAGAATTGCTGTACGAGATTGAAGGCCTGATTCACGAATTTGGAAACGACTGTGTAACCGATGGCTTGGCCTGGGATGATTTGGAGATTGTGGTGGATTCGCCATTGGCGGCAGAGTTCACAAGTATCTACCGCCAGTTAAAGCCCTTCTGGAATGGGGAGGCGGCTGATTTGGTTCGGCAGGGGCGGCATCCGCTCTCTTTTGAGCAATTAACGGTGATTAACTCCCATGAGAATCATCTGAACGCGGTGGATTACCTGGCCCGTTCCCATCGCCCCTGTGTGGTGCTGGCCGGTTCCGGCATGTGTGCCGGGGGCAGGGTGGTTAATTATCTCAAAGCCATGCTTGGGGAAGCCAGAAACGATGTGTTGTTTGTGGGCTATCAGGCAGCGGGTACGCCGGGGCGGGATATTCTTGCTTATGGGCTCCGTGGTGGGTGGGTAGAGTTCGATGGGGAGCGATTTGATATACGGGCAAGTGTGCATCAAGTGGGCGGCTACTCTGCACACGCTGGCCAATCGGATTTAATTCGCTTTATTAACGGCATTCCCGAAAAGCCGGCCGAGATTCGAATTGTGCACGGAGATGCTTCTGCTAAGCAGGCATTCAAACAGCACCTTGAGAGCTTGGGTTATTCAGGTATTTTGATACCGGATTAATTGCGAATTAAACCTGTATTATGAATAATTAAAAGCTTTTAAATGATTAGTCTTTGCCATATATAACCTTATGAATTATTATTCTTGTGTCTTTTGGCAAGCCGCTCGCATTGTGTTTGCTTTAGCGAGGTGTGATTTCGAGAGTCCACAGAAACTATAAGGTTTTATTTCCATGGCAAAGATTAACGATTATTACCAGAAAAAGCAGCTAATGGAACAGCTCGCAAACGAGATTAACCAGCTGGAACAGGATCAGTCCCTGAAGCGCGAACTGGCCTTTGAAAGCAGCATTCGGGAATTGATGGAAGAGTATGACAAGTCGCCGAAGCACGTGCTTCGTATATTGGCCGCCATCGATCCTTCTATCGCGACAGAAAAAGCACAAGGCACCACTGGCACTCGCGCCAAGCGCCCCATGAAAACCTATACCAACCCGCACACGGGTGAAGTGGTAAAGACTCGCGGTGGCAATCACAAAACGCTGAACGAGTGGCGCAAAGCCCACGGCAAAGAAACGGTACAGAGCTGGCAGCAAGACTGATTAGCCAGAGATGTGCAAAAAGGGCCGGATGATCTATTCATCCGGCCCTTTTTTTGTACCAATGTTTGTTTTACGGTTTGTTCTAATCGGGCAAGTCAGGGCTTTGGTGAACAATAACGCGGTTCCTGCCCGCCTTCTTTGCTGCATATAGAGCTTCATCGGCCTGCTGCATCCAGGACATATGGTTTTCAGGCTTGCCACTTAATTGTGAAATCCCCACGCTTACTGTGTATCGAATGGGGGCTACACTGGTTTGCACAATGCTTTTTTCGATGCTATCCCGTATTCGCTCACATATAACACGGGCCCCTTCGGCATCGGTTTCCGGTAATATAATTCCGAATTCTTCGCCACCATAGCGGCCAATGCTGTCGGATGATCGCAAGCTGTCTTTAGCCGTTGTTGCGGTGTGTTTGATTACTTCATCTCCGGCCAAGTGGCCATGGGCATCGTTTACTTTTTTAAAGAAGTCGATATCAAACATCACAAGGCTGGTTGTGTGGCCATAGCGGCGGAAGCGTTCAAACTCTGCATCTACCAGGTTCTCCCAGGTTCCCCGGTTCAACAGGCCGGTCAGGCGGTCGGTCATGCTGAGTTTTGCGAGCAGTTCATTGGCTTGTTCCAGAGCCCGTTTGGCGGTGGCTATATCGGTTACGTCGTACACCATAATGCATATTTTCTCCACCTGCCCGGTACTGCCTGAGAGCGGGCTGATGGTGAGGTTCTGGAACATATAGTCATCCGTTCCAGTAATGGGGCGCGTATTGCGGAACTGGAACAGGTAGGGCCGTTGCTCCCAAGACGTGAACGCTCGCGTATTAAGCAATGTGACGGCATCCACTTTGCGCCTCAGCCAGGCTTCCGGAATGTTGGGGAACAGCTCAAAAATCACCTGGTTACGGGTTTTACTGGCGGTAATACCACTGTGGTTTTCCATGAAACCGTTCCAGGCTTGCACCCGGAAGTCCAAATCCAGCACCACCAGGCCAACCTCAACGGATTCGAGCATATCCACCAGCCAGTGGAAGGATTGGGCTTCAAGTTCGTTTATGGCCATGGTTTAGTCCGTCAGGTATTGGAGGCGTTGCTCAAGGAAGGGCACTGAGTCTTCCGTGAGCAGCACCAGCATGTCGCACTGAATATTTCTGTCTTCCAGGGTGTAGCTGATCTCGATGCACAGGAGCTGCTCCTCCCGGGAGTTCTGGTGTTCAAGCAAATCTGTGATTTGCCGGTGTTGGCCGAGCACGCTGGGGTGGCTAAGGCCGAGTTCGAGATCCAGTTGGTCGCCCATGCCTTTGAGAAAAGCGCCGAACAGAATGCTCGACATATCCATCAGCACTTCCACGTTTACGGATGCACCCTCAAAGTTTTCGTAGTGAAGCAGTTCAGCCATTTCCCGAAAGCTGGCATCCGCAAATAGCAGCAAAGCCTCGCCCGCAATCCCCGCCCCGGTGAAACCTTGGCATACCGCGGAATAGGTGTCGCTGTCGTGGGCCGCAGAAATGGCCATGTGGAGTTCGGAGTTGGCAATAAAGGCCACTTTGGGAATGGGTTGTTTCACAAACACTCGCAACAGCCGGGCGAGTAAGTCCGACGAGCGCCCCATGGCGACGTTGGCGATTTCCTGCAGGTAATCGCTGAGCGAGACTGAAATTTCCGGGGTGTGGGAAGCATCGTCGGGGCTGAGTGCGCCATCGCTCAGTGCAGTGCTTTCAAGCTCCCCAGGGCGGTAAAAGCCGTATTCGGCAAGCAGGCTAAGGACAACCCCCATATCTGTGGGCTTCTTTATGAAATCGATCGCACCAAGCTTGCGTACCCGCTCCCGCGCTTCGGGCTGGATGTCGCCAGACACTACGATGGTCATGATGGGGAGGTCTTCGGCCAGAGCATGCTCCAGAACCTGGTAGCCATCCATCTCCGGCATGTTCAGATCGAGAAACATAAGGTCGGCTTCCCCAGCGCGTAGTTTATCTAGCGCTTCCAGGCCGTTATTGGCAAAAAGGATGGTGTCGGCTAGCCCGGCTGGGAGGGCGCGGGCCATCTGTTTTCTGGCGAGTGCAGAATCATCGCAGATAAGAATGCGGGTAGTCATGATTGTGCCCGGGGGCTATTGAATGGCTGTTCGCTGATCATAGCATTACGCCAGGGTATGTACACGAAAACGACACCTTCTGCCTGCTGCAAATTGATGAAATGTAATGAATTGTTATTCAGGTTTGTGACTGAGCACACCTCATTGGCCTTGGGGCCTCCGATATAGTGGCATTTCGGCAACTTAATAAAGATGCAGAGTGCAAGTATAGGCTGTCTGCTTGCAACTGAAAAATCAAGACTGACAGCGAACAACCAGATTAAGAGAGGCATTTTTATGGATTATCACGCGTATGGATGCGCCGCCCTCCTTAGTTTAAGCCTAGGTATTGTGCCTGTTGCCCAAGCTGAACTGGACCCCATTTCTGAATCCGCGATGGGCGATATAACAGGGCAGGCGTTTATGAAGGTTGAGAATATAACTGGCACAAGCCATGAATATACCCGCATGAGCCTGAATATGGATGTGGAAACGCGGGTGAATATTGATGACGTGCAGATTGGGGAGATTAACGGCGGTACGGATTTTTCTGCACAGCATGTAGCTTTGGGCCATATCGCCCGTGCCGATGGCGAGCAATTTAACGGCGTTACCTACAACGAAGGTGATGCTATTCCCTTCGAGGCCCAAAAACCTTATATAGAATTAGCCGAAGATGGCGCTGGCCTGGCTGGCTTTCGCATGGGTTTTGAACAAGCTCGCGGATCGGTTTCATCCCATACCACCAGCTTTAGTGGTGATATAGGTATGAAAATTAGCGATTCCGGCCAAGTGTACGATGCAATGTTGTTTGGCGGCGTAGGTGGTGCGGCAACGAACAATCGCGCCACCCATATAGGCCTTGCACCCAACAGCCCGGGCCAGGTAGCGGGCTGTAATGTTGATGGCGCCTTGGCCAACTGCGCGCCGTTAACCAATCTGCGATCCATAATTGTTGGTGAAGATACAGGTGCGACTGACGGCACAGTTGGGTTTACCGATGGCTTTTTCATCGGTTTTCAGCGGGATGACAACATGGAATGGCAAAGCCTTGATGGTGCGAACACGATTAGTGTTGGCAAAGGTGTGTTCATCAACCTGCCTACCAATATGACCATCGATTTGCAAAAGCTTACCGGGCCGGGCGTTGACCGCTTGCGCACTCATCAGGTAGACATGGGGACTAACCTGTTTTGATTTTGTTAGACTCCTGACCTTAATGATTCACAAGGCAGGAGTCTTCCCTTGATCCGCTCTTTTTACTGGCACGATTACGAAACCTTTGGTGTAGACCCGGTGCACGACCGGCCCTCTCAGTTTGCCGGTGTGCGAACCGATGCGGATCTTAATATTATTGAAGACCCGTTGGTTATTTACTGCAAACCCACCGACGACTACCTGCCATCACCCCAAGCCTGCCTGATTACAGGCATTACGCCTCAAAAGGCGATGGAAGAAGGCTTCCCGGAAACGGAGTTTATCAGCCAGATAAATGAAGCCTTCAGCCAGCCAGGCACCTGCGTAGTGGGCTATAACAGCCTGCGGTTTGATGATGAAGTCACCCGCCACACCCTGTACCGCAACCTGCAAGACCCCTATGCCCGTGAATGGCAGAACGGCAATTCCCGTTGGGACATTATCGATATGGTGCGGCTAACCTACGCACTCCGCCCGGACGGCATCAACTGGCCCCGCAAGGAAGACGGCAGCCCCAGCTTCAAACTGGAAGAGCTCACCGTCGCCAACGGCATAGCCCACGAAGCCGCCCACGATGCCATGTCGGATGTGGAAGCAACCTTGGCTGTAGCCAGATTGATTCGGGAAAAGCAGCCGAAGCTGTTTGATTATGTTCTGAACAACAAAGACAAACACTCCGCCCGCGCCATGCTGGATACGGCAACCATGAAGCCTGTGCTCCACATCTCCGCCAAATACCCGGCCACCCGGGGTTGCTGTGCCATGGTAGCGCCGGTTGCGGATCACCCCAGTAATAAAAACCTGGTGATTGTGTACGATCTGCGGGAAGACCCAAACGAGTTAATCAACGCCACGCCTGAGCAGATACGTGAGCGGGTGTTTACTTCCCAAGCAGAATTGGGGGAGCAAAAACGCTTCCCTTTAAAGGGTGTGCAACTGAACAAATGCCCGGTTTTGGCGCCTGCGAATATGCTTACCACGCTTTCCCAGGAACGCCTGCAAGAACTCGAACTGGACGGAGACACCCTTCGAGCGAATCTTGCCTTGCTGAGAAAAGCCCCAGGGTTGGCGCAGCGGGTTGCGGAAGCCTTCGACCAGCCACATCAAAGCGACCTGACAGACCCGGATGAACAACTCTACGCAGGCGGCTTTATATCCCCGGCCGACCGCAGTGAGTTGAACCGGGTACTGCAAACCCCGCCGGCGTTGTTGGTGGAGGAAAGCTTCAACTTTAAAGATGAACGGTTGCAGGAATTGCTCTTCCGCTACCGCGCTCGGAACTATCCGGATTCACTCACCAGTGAAGAGGCTGAGCGATGGGAGCAATTTCGAACCCAGCGTTTGATGGCACCGAAGAAAGGTTGGCTGTCGCTTGAGGCATTTGGGCTTGAATTACAACGGCTGGCCAGCGACCCGGAACTGACGCCGCAGAAACAGCAGGTGTTGGAGGATTTGCATTTGTATGGGGAATCTTTGATTCCTTATATTTAAAGGATGTTGGCCCTGCGGGCCGCCGCAGTAATGCACCCGCTCCCCCGGCCCCTCTCCCTTGAAGGGAGAGGGGAGCTACACACCGGAAGCCTAAGGTATATAGCCGATGCCCGGGGATTGCATCAACGCTAGCAGGCAGTGCAGTAAAAGCCCCTCTCCCCCTGCGGGAGAGGGGTTGGGGAGAGGGGGTATTCTTCACCACCCAAGCCAAGGACGGCCCAATGAACCAAGCTCAATTCGCCAAACACCTCCGCCAAAACATGACCGACGCGGAAAAGCTCCTCTGGTTTCATCTGCGAGCTTATCGCCTCAATGGCAAGCGCTTCCGGCGTCAGCAACCGCTCGGGACTTACATCGTCGATTTTGTGCATTTTGGCTCAAGGGTGATTGTTGAGGCCGACGGTGGGCAGCATAATGATTCCGAGAGTGACAAGGAAAGGGATGCTTGGCTGCGCTCTCAGGGGTTCAAGGTGCTGAGATTTTGGAATCATGAGATTTTGACGCAGGTTGATGTGGTGCTTTCTGTGATTTATGACGAATTGGAGAAACAGGACGGTATTGCGGTTGCAGGAGAGTGAAAAGGGAAGTTGGCCCGGAGGACCGCCGCTACAATGCACCCTCTCCCCCGGCCCCTCTCCCGTGAAGGGAGAGGGGAGCTACACACCGGAAGCCTGAGGCATATAGCCGATGCCCGGGGATTGCATCAACGCTAGCGGGCAGTGCAGTAAAAGCCCCTCACCCCTTGTGGGAGAGGGGTTGGGGAGAGGGGCGGTCCGACGCTTCGGGAGGGGATAGCGCCCCCTACCTTCTCCTCTGAAAATACACACTTAAATTCTGCCCCATCACACTCTGCACCTCACTCCCCAGAGCCTCTGCCTGAATCTGTGTTTGAACAGGCTTGGTTGCCAAACTATGACCATCCTCATCACGGGCTTTGATTAGCTTCCATTCCACCTCGTTACTCACCATCGCCATCAGGTCTTTCAGCTGAGCTTCATTCTGTGGTTGGAACCAGCGGTCGCGGCAGCCGCCCAGGCTGTAGAAGTCTTCTTCCTGAGTCAGCTCTTGCCAAGTGGCATCTTGCCGGTTGGTGAGAACCATTCGGCGAAGCTGGCGCAGGGTGGAGCGGGTTCGCTGTAACCTGTGCTCGGCAATCAGTTTCCGCATCTGCTTGTCGCCGATGGTTTGTTCGGCGATGGACGTGTGCAAGTGCACAACGGCACCAGAACCGGCTGCGCTGTTTACCAGAGCGGCCAGGGAGAGTTCCGTCATAGCCGGGGAGGGCAGGCGGCCCACCTCAATCCAGTGCACTTGATGACCATCGGCCACAAACCGCTGGGCGATGGACCAGGGCCAGAATACGATATTGCTGATCTCGGATTCGGCAGCCATGCGCGTGGCTTTGGCGATGTTGGCCAGAGACTCATCTACCGCGATCACTTCTACATCTGCAAGATATCTGGCCAGTTCCATAGCACGCTGACCAGATTGAGCGCCACAGACCATTATGCGCAAGGTGTCTGGCAGCTTGTCTGTAGCCAAGCCCAGCTCTGTGGCCATCAGTGACTTCAAGCTGCTTTCCGCGCGATAAGCCAGTTTCGACCAGGCGGGCCAAGCTTGTGGCACGTCGGTTTTATCCAGGCACAGCTCTTCTGATTTCTCATCAAAACACTGCTTTATGCCTTCTTCTTCCGCGCGGTGGTAGTAGCTGGCGGCTAGAACCGGCTGAAGTGCCAACGGCCAATCCACCAGATTCCACTGCCCAAGCTGAACGGCAAAATCCTGATGAAACAAAGCACCGTACATGGCGCTGATCATCAGCGAGCCAATCAACGCTTCCTGCGATTCACCCATTACGATTTGGGCTTTAAGGCTGTCATTAACCGCAGCCATTAACCGCTCTTCATCATCCTCCGCGGCTAGCGCGTAGCCTGTGCGGTCTGCGTATTGCGCTATGGCAAGGGCGAGCTGTTGGAGCTCATCGCGCAGCTCCACGGTTTGGGCAACTTCCGCCAGAATCGCGCGGCGCAGCATCACAACCAGTTCTTCCACGGCTGGGTCTGGCATGAGCGTTTTTTGCAGGGCCAGAATCAGCAGTTCGTCTGTGCTGGCGGCATCCAGGAAAATCTCGGCCTGCGGGTTATCCAGATCGTATTGCTGGCGAATGATCGCCCCCACAAAACGCCCGATCTCCTGATGAGGTAAACCATCTTGGCTAAGCAGAGCAATCGCATCCAACGCCAGGTTGCTATCCGCCTTGTTTACCGCAAGGTGCTGCGCGCAAGAGAGCATGCCACTGTACACCGAATCCCATTCAGCGCCGGTTTCCAGCAGCTTACGGTAATGCAGGTACGCCACATCAAACTGCCCCTGCAAGCGCTTGGCATGGGCCACACCGCAGAAAGCGGCGGCGGATTGCCGGTCGCAGTCCAAAGCTTGCAGGAAGTGCTGCTCTGCCAGAGCAGGGCGCTCGGTTTTCAAGGCCCAATAGCCAAGGTTGGCGTATTGCTGTGCCTGGCCGGGTTGAACTTGCAGGCTGGCATTGAAGAGGTCGTGGGCGTTTTCAAGTTGCCCGTCGTCCATCTCGACACGCCCCAGTAGACCTAAAGCGATGGCGCTATTTGGCTCAAGGGCAATCACTTCTTCGAGGTACACACGGCATTCCTGCCGAGCCTGCAGGCGCTGGATGTGGCTTAACCCGCCGCTGTTGGATTCGCCATACGCAAGGTTGGCCTGCAAAAGCAGCCGAGCCGCCTGTGCCTGCTGGGAATGGGATTCCTGAATGTGATGTTTGGCTTGCATGGGATACCTCATTTACCTGCCGCTAGGTTCAAAAATTGCGGCAACGGCCTGCAGTTTTTGGTTGTTTGCTGTGCTTTAGGGGAGGTGTTGCGAAAGGTGTGCCAGTTTTGTCGTCGGTGCCACGCTTCTTGCTGCTCGATTTCCTCGGACCGTGGATCAATATTGGAGGGTGAATCAGACCAGAATCAGTAAATTGCTGAGGCCAGGCAGAACGCAAAAAGCCCGACTCGGAAATCCGAATCGGGCTTTTTCGTGCTGGGTTATTAACCCTGCAGCAACTGCAACACCTGCTGTGGCCGGGCATTGGCCTGGGCCAGTACCGAAAGGCCAGCCTGCTGGAGCACCTGGGTGCGGGCCAGTTCGGCTGATTCTGCGGCGAAGTCGGCATCGCGAATGCGGCTGTTTGAGGCTGAGAGGTTTTCAGCAGTTGTGGCCAGGTTTTGTATGGTGGATTCGAAACGGTTTTGTACCGCACCCAATTCCGCGCGGAAACCGTTGATCTGGTCGATGGCGTAATCGATTGCGATCATCGCACGATCGGCTCCGTCGGGTGTGGATATATTGGTGTTGTTCAGCGAAACCGTATCGTTTGCGGCACTAAAGGCTTCATTTATGTTGATGTCGGGGTTGCCGTCGTTGTTCAGGTCTGAGGTGATCTCAACGTCAATGTCTGTTCCGAACTTTGACGAAAAAACAATTTCATTGTTGGTTCGGTCGAGGTTGGCTTCAACGCCTGTTTCGTTGGATTGGGCATTGATGGTGCCCACTAAATCATTCAGCGAGCTGACGTCTGGCGAGTTGAATGACACACCGTTCACAACAAAATCAACAGAGGCTTCCCGGTTGGATTTGAAGTAATCCGCCGTAGAGCCGCCGTCTGCGTTCAGGGATTGGGTGAATGTGGCGGCAGTTGGGGTCGCAGCATCGGTCAGGTCAAAGCTAACGGCTACGGTTTCACCGGACTCGTTGCTGAAGGTAAGGGTGTCGGTGGCTGTATCGCCTTCAACCGTAATGTTTGGGTAATCGCCGCTGATGGCTGTGGTGATGCTGGCCGCCAGATCAACAATGGTATCCCCCCCCGTTGTTGCGGCAATGGGGTAATCCGTACCCCCAATGTTTACAGAGCCGGAAATAGCGGTGGCGAAATCCAGGCCGGTGGCGTCTGTTTCCTGCGGGAACGGAACGATTTTCTCAGCAAAGTTTGTGGTGGCACCGAGGGTGGCCCCCAGCCGGCTGCCCCTTGAATCCAGGCCGCTGATGCCAATGGTTTCACCAGCGTTGGCCCCCACCTGAAAGGTTTGGGTGCCGAAGGTGCCATCCAGCACTTTAAGGCCGTTGAAGGACGTTTGGCTGGCAATGCGGTTTATTTCTTCAATCCGCTGCTGCACTTCTTCGTTTAGAGCTTGCCTATCAGAAATGCTATTTGTGGCGTTAGCCGACTGAACCGACAGTTCACGAATGCGCTGCAGGTTGTTGGTGATTTCGTCCATGGCGCCTTCAGCCGTTTGCGCCAAAGATATGCCGTCGTTAGCATTCCTCTGAGCCTGGTTAAGACCAGAAATTTGAGACTGAAACCGCTCGGAAATCGCCAGCCCGGCGGCATCGTCTTTGGCCGAGTTGATGCGCAGACCAGAAGACAGTCTTTCCAGAGCCGTATTGGCCTGGCCCTGCGAGGCGTTTAAGTTCCGCTGAGCGTTCAGCGAGGCAATGTTGGTATTAATGACCTGTGGCATATCTAATCTCCCTACTCAGAGGTGCCGGGTCACGCTGCTTATATGGTGGTTGAGGCAGCATACCGGCAATAAATTCGTTAAATGGCCGTTTGTAGGGAAGCTAAGCGAAGTGCGTGCCAGTTCTTCTGAATCTGCTTCAACTTACTGATTAATAAAAAGAGTTAATCTGTCTGTGGGTGGGGCTGATGAGTAAGTGGCAAATTTCCAGCGGAGAGAGTGGGAATTAGATTGCCGCTTTTACATTCCTTTACAAAGTTCTTCGTGTTTTTCCTAAAGCAACCGAATCAGGTGCCGTTAAGTGAAGTAACAGGGCGGCGCTCCAAACCCAAAAAGAGAACGCCAGACCTTATCCATGAAATAACGACAAACTGTCGAAGGGGAAGCATTATGGCTCTCGGAATTAACACTAACGTCGCTTCATTGAACGCTCAGAACCAGTTGGGCAAGTCTCAGAGCATGAACGACCAGGCGCTTCAGCGTTTGTCTTCAGGTTTGCGTATAAACTCGGCTAAAGACGATGCCGCGGGTTTGGCCATTTCGACCCGTTTCCAATCTCAGATTTCCGGTTTGAATGTGGCGCAGCGAAATGCGAACGATGGCATCTCGCTCGCTCAGACGGCGGAAGGTGCTTTGAACGAAATCACTAACAACCTTCAACGCATTCGTGAGCTGTCGGTTCAGTCTGCTAACGCTACTAATAGCGCGTCTGATCGCGAGGCTCTTAATGACGAAGTAACGCAGCGGATTGCTGAGATCGACCGAATTTCATCGCAAACAGCTTTTAACGGATTGAAAGTTTTGGATGGGTCATTTGGGCAGCAGAATTTCCAAGTGGGCGCTAATGCTGGAGAGACTATTGGAATTAACCTAACTCAGGGTACTCGCCAGAATCAAATTGGTTCGATTGCGGAAGGAACCAGAGATGTAACTGCCGCGATTACTGCTGGTGGTCTTTCTATCGCAGTTGGCGGGGCTGATGCTGTCAGTGTCGCAGCTTCTGCAGATTTTGCAGATGCGAACGTATCGGGTCAAGATGATGATAGCGCCTTTGCAGTGGCCGCCGCCATTAATAGTGCTGGTATCGCAGGCTTGTCAGTTGAAGCTAAAACTGAAGAAACCTTGGCATTTACAGGCTTTTCCAGTGCTGCGGGTGACACCTATGATATGACCATTAACGGTGTTGATATCTTTGGTGGCGCAGGTGCGAGCAACGATTTGAATGCCTCTACTCCAAATATTTCGGATTTTGTTGCCGCGATAAATGCGCAATCCTCCGAGACTGGAGTGGTCGCCAAGGTTGATAGCACAAACGTGGTTTTGACTGCTGAGGATGGAAGGAACATTGTCGTTGCTGAAACTTTGGGCGGCGGTCCAGCAACTGGAGGGATCGGAGCGCAGGACTTGCAAGGCGAATTGACTTTCTACGCCTCAGAGAATATCAAATTTACAGGGGGTGACCTTGCCAGTATCAGCTCTGGCACTGCCGATGCTATTGGTGTTCAGGTCAACGAGACTTTGCAGGATGTAGACATCAGCGACGTTGACGGGGCGAATGATGCAATTCGTCGTGTAGATGCTGCATTGACGAGCGTAAACAGCCTCCGTGGTGAACTCGGTGCTATCCAAAACCGCTTTGAATCCACCATCGCCAACCTGGGCACTTCTGTAGAGAACCTCAGCGCCTCCAACAGCCGTATCCTGGACGCTGACTTCGCAGCAGAAACTGCCAACCTGGCCAAGTCTCAGGTACTGCAGCAGGCAGGCATCTCAGTACTGGCACAGGCAAACGCCCGTCCGCAGCAGGTACTGTCCCTCCTGCAGTAAGGGATTAACGGTAATAGCCGGAACCTTCGGGTTCCGGTTTTACGCCGTTTGAGTATAGCGAGGTAAAGCTATGAATGACGTTAACCTGAACGGTCCGGATCTCAAGCTGGTGCGCCCTGGCGCCCAGGCTCCGGCCAAGGCACTGTCGTCATCTCAGGCCGAGGGCAGAAAAGCCCCTGACCTTGTTACTTCATCTACTGGTGCTCGTCAGGTTCAGAATACCCAGGTTGCTAACGAAGCCTCCAAAGCTGAAAAGCTGAAAGAGCGCAGTGAAGCGCAGCGGGAAGAACTGGGCCAGGCGGTGAGCCAGCTGAACGATTTTGTTCAGAATGTGCAGCGGGATCTTCAGTTTGAGGTAGATAACGAATCGGGCCAGACCATTGTGAAGGTGGTCGATCAGTCTACCCAGGAAGTGATTCGCCAGATGCCGGATGAAGTGGCTTTGAGGTTGGCAGAGAAATTGCAGCAGGATGAACCGCTGACGTTGTTTAACATCAAGGTTTGAATTGTCGCTTTTGAATTGATGTTAGCAATGGTTGTACAGCACCGCCGCTCCCGCAAGGGGCTGGCGGTGTTTTTGGTTTTAGAAACCCCTCTCCCGCTGGGGGAGAGGGGGATAAAAACAGTGTTGCGCGGTGTTACAAAATAATGGTGGAAAGAGGCAAAGTTTTGCCGCTTGCGGCCGTTAAACAGAATATAGGTTAAACTGAGCACAAAGTGATCAGCCCCTTTAAGGAGGCATTGGTATGGCAGGTATTTCATCACTGGGAATCGGGTCTGGCGTTCTGACGTCTGATCTGGTGGATCAGTTGGTTGCGGCAGAACGTGCACCGACTGAAAACCGGTTAACCCAGAAAACCCAGCAATCAGAAGCAATGCTCTCTGCCTATGGCAAGTTGCGCAGCGCCATTACTGAGTTGCGCCTGCCTATGCGCCAGCTAAGCTCTGCAGATAATCTGAAAGCTTTCTCCGCTACGTCTTCTAATGAAAATATCGGTGTTTCTGTAGACAGCACCAAAGCCAGCCGCGGCAGCTATAGTCTGAATGTGACCGGTCTGGCTCAGGCTCAGGCTCTGGCATCGCAGGCCGTATTTGCAGACAGAGATGCAGCCAGTGTGGGGCAGGGAACTTTGCAGTTATCGGTGGGTGACAAGGTTACCAATATCACCATCGATGGCAGCAACAATACGCTTCAGGGTATGGCCAATGCCATTAACGAAGCAAATGCTGGTGTGTCTGCAGGTATTATTGATACCGGCAGCGGTTATCAGTTGGTGATGTCAGCGGATGAAACCGGCGTGGCCAATTCGGTAAGCATTTCCGCCACAGAAGAGGTGGGTGCAGAAGGCTTGGCGCGCTTTGCATTCGATGTTGCAGACCCCACAGCCAACCCGGATATGAAACAAACCATTGCCGCCACTGATGCGGTAATGGAGATCAACGGTATTGAAGTTACCCGCTCCTCCAACAGCTTTGAGAATGTGATTGATGGCCTTTCTTTCGACATCAAAGAAACAGGCACCTCTACCGTAACCGTTAGCCAGGATGTGGGTGCGGTAACGGATCGTGTTCAGGGTTTTGTAGACAAGTTCAACGCTTTACAGTCGACCATAGGTAGCCTGGCCGGTTTTAATAGTGATGCGGGCGTGGGTAGTTTGTTGACAGGCGATAGCACCGTTCGAGCCCTTCAGGGCGAACTGCGCCAAGTGCTTACAGGTGTTGTGCCGGGGCTTGAAAATGCCAGTGTGCGTAGCTTGGCTGATGTGGGCGTTTCAACTGACCCGAATACCGGTGCTTTAAACTTTGACCGAGAAAAATTTGAAACCCAGTTAAAGAACAATCCGGACGACGTAACGGCACTCTTTGCGGAGCAGGGTAGAGCAACCGACAGTCAGGTTGAATTTGTTCGAAGTGGTACAAATACACAGGCGGGTAAGTACGATATTAATGTCACCCAGGCTGCGACCAGGGGAAGTTTGAATTACGCGGCTGCCGATACAGGAACCGTAACGGTTATGGCGGGCAACCGGTTTACCTTTGAGGTAGACGGTGAAACTCAGGTGAGCGTATTTTTGGAAAATGCGCCTGATGGTTCCCCTCTTTCCGGCACGGGGGATGATTTTACTGGGGCAGAGTTTGCCGCAGCTATACAGCAAGCTTTGGATAACAGCAACGAGCTAAAAGCTGCAAACCGCTCTGTGCAGGTTGCGTGGGATGCGACGGATGGCCTTACGTTTACCTCCGGGAACTATGGTGCGGAGTCTAACGTGAGATTGACCGGCGCGCTGAATGCGCCGAGCTTGAACTCTAAAGATGGGGTGGCGGGCACAGACGTAGCTGGAACAATTAATGGTCAGGTTGCTAAGGGTGATGGCCAAGTGTTGTATCTGGGTAGTGATGCAGGCGCCGCATCCGGCATTCAAGTGCGTATCCTCGGCGACCAAACCGGTTCTCGCGGTTCAATCAACTTTGTGCAGGGCATTGGCAAGAGCACGGTTGATCTGGTCAACGGTTTTGTGGGTGCGGATGGCAAGATTGAAAACCGTACCAGCAGTTTGAATCGCGAACTGGAAAAGATTCAGGAAAGTCAGGTAAAGCTGGATATTCGTATTGAATCTTACCGGGAGCGCTTGGTGAAACAATTTAGTGCGGCGGATTCGCTGATTTCCCAACTGAACAGCACCCGAGATTACGTGACCCAGCAGCTCGACGCTCTGGCTCCGCAGAACTTCAACAAGAAGTGATACCGGCGTAGCCGGTGAGAAACGAGGTTTACGATGAAAGGCTTAAAAGCGTACCAGCAGGTAAATACCCAGACCAGCATCACTGATGCCGATCCGCACAAGCTGATCCAATTGTTGTATAACGGCGCGCTGGAGCGGATCAATATGGCCAAGGCTCGCATGCAGGCCAAAGATTTCGAAGGCAAGGGAAAACTGATTGGCAAGGCCATTGAAATCATCGGTGGGCTGAGGGGCTTTTTGGACTTCGAAAAAGGTGGTGAGCTAGCTGCGCGCCTTGAAGGTTTGTACGACTATATGGAGCGTACGCTTCTTGAAGCCAGTGCCAAGAACGATATGGCCAAGCTGGATGAAGTCGCAGATCTGCTGCGCTCGATCAAAGATGGTTGGGATGGGATTCGTGAAGAGGCGGTATCTAAGTCGGCTCAGGTTGGTTGATTTTACCTTCCGGCCCCCTCTCCCCGGCCCTCTCCCGCAAGGGGAGAGGGAGTAGATAGCGTAAGCCTCTCGCATCATGCCGGTGCCGGAGAGGGGTGTTGTTAGTGCTGCCCCCTAATAGCCAACTCCCCCGCACTCCCGTACAATACGCCCCTTCTTTTCAATACATCCATTCTGTTCAGTCTGGAGCAAAAATATGTCTGATATTAAAAAGGTGGTTCTGGCCTATTCTGGCGGCCTGGATACCTCCGTTATTGTTCGGTGGTTGCAGGATACCTATAACTGTGAGGTGGTGACTTTCACCGCCGACATCGGCCAGGGTGAGGAAGTTGAGCCGGCGCGTGCGAAGGCAGAAGCCTTGGGCGTGAAGGAAATATACATCGAGGACCTGCGCGAAGAGTTTGTGCGCGATTACGTGTTCCCGATGTTCCGTGCTAACACTGTTTATGAAGGTGAGTACCTGCTGGGTACGTCTATCGCTCGCCCTTTGATTGCCAAGCGTTTGATTGATATTGCCAATAAAACTGGCGCAGATGCGATTTCCCACGGCGCGACGGGTAAGGGTAATGACCAGGTTCGTTTCGAGCTGGGTGCTTATGCGCTTAAGCCAGGTGTTAAGGTTATCGCGCCTTGGCGTGAGTGGGATCTGAACTCCCGTGAGAAGCTGCTGGCTTACTGCGCTGAGCGCAATATCCAGGTAGACATGAAGAAAGGCAAATCGCCTTACTCCATGGATGCCAACCTGCTGCACATTTCTTACGAAGGCATGAATCTGGAAGATCCTTGGTCAGAAGCTGAGGATGATATGTGGCGCTGGAGTGTGTCTCCGGAAGCTGCACCGGATAAGCCCACGTACATCGAGCTGACCTACCGCAAGGGCGACATTGTTGCCGTTGACGGTGTGGAGATGAAGGCCCACGAAGTGTTGGAAAACCTGAACAAGGTGGCTGGCGCTAACGGTATTGGCCGTTTGGATATTGTTGAGAACCGCTATGTGGGCATGAAGTCCCGTGGCTGTTACGAAACACCGGGCGGCACGATTATGCTGCGCGCGCACCGTGCTATCGAGTCCATCACTCTGGACCGCGAAGTGGCGCACCTTAAAGATAGCTTGATGCCGCGTTACGCTGAGGTTATCTATAACGGTTACTGGTGGTCGCCAGAGCGTGAAGCTCTGCAGGCATTGATCGACCAGACTCAGGAATACGTGAACGGCGTTGTTCGCCTGAAGCTGTATAAGGGCAACGTTGATGTTGTGGGCCGTAAGTCTGACGACTCTCTGTTCGATGAAACCATCGCGACCTTCGAAGAAGATCACGGTGCTTACGATCAGAAGGATGCAGAAGGGTTCATCAAGCTGAACGCTTTGCGCCTGCGGATTGCTGCGGGTAAAGGCCGTAAGCTTTAAGGTAAGGCCCAAGTCGTAAAATTAAGTAGTAGGCGCCCGGAACTCTCCGGGCGTCTTCCCCGCCACCGCTTTGAATTTGCGGTGAAACGACGTGGTTTCGCTGTACCCTAGCCGCAGTGCAATGTCTGGAATGCTTAAATCGCTGTTCAGCAGGTAATCTTCCGCCATTTTCTGGCGCACTTCATCCAGCAACTTCTGATAAGAAACCCCTTCATGGCTTAGCTTTCGTTGCAGGGTTCTGCTCGTAATCCCTAAATCTTCCGCCACCATGTCTTGCCGGGTTATGCCGTGCATCAGCTGTTTCTGGATGCTGTGCTTCACCTGTGATGTCAGGTCTGTGTCTGTATCCAATGAAGCAAGCTGGGTGAGGGCGTGGGCTTCAAGGGTTTTGCGCAGCATGGGGTCGGGTTGTCGCAGGCGGGTTTCCAGCAGTTCTTTTTTGAGGGTGATGGAATCTTCGTCAGCACCAAACTGCACAGGGCATTTCCAGCGCTCCAGATAGGCTTGTTCGAGTTCACTGCCGGGGGATTGCCGCATCAGGCGCACGCCGGTGGGGGAGGCAGTTGTATCGTCCGCCAACCAGCGAGCGTAGTTCACCCAGGAAGCGAACACGTTGTCGATCACCTGCGGTCGTACAGCCGGGTCGTTGTAGTTGCAGTTCCAGATTAGCTTGATGCAACCCTGTTCCATGGCGAGTGCGGTGGTGCCCATATCGCCTACCAGCTTTTCAAACGGCGCAATGCGGGCAACGGCTTCCCCGAGGGTGACACAGCTCATGGTGATGTAGCCCAGCACACTGTAGGAGCCCGGCTGTACAAAATCGCCGGTTTCAAGCCCGAGTATGGGGTTGTTGGTGAGTTCGCAGAGTAGAAGAATGAACTGCTGAAACTGATCGCCGTTTATTCGGCCTTCGTCAGAATCCAGAAGGGCGGGGTCTAGCCCGGCTTTTGTAAAAAGCGCAGAGGTATCGGCGCCAATGGATTCGGCGGCGCGCACATACTGGCGCAGGGCAGCAACGGAGGCGGTTCCAAGATTTGTCATGATGGGTTTGTCACGATTACAGCACGGTTGTTTTTAGGTGTTATCAGGGGAGTATAACGAAACTTGTGCTGAACAACTTAAACGAATGGTTTGCCCGGGGCAAAAAACAAAAAGGCCAGCTAAAGAGCTGGCCTAAAGAGAGAGAACAAACGAAAGTGCCTGAAAAATTCGTTAATTCGGTGGATTCCCATTTAACGGCGGAGGTACAACACGGCTCCTCCGCCATGGGGGATACTGCTTAAATCCACAATCTCAGAATAGGGCGTTCGCTGGTCTGTGTCTGTGCGTGATGTGTGTCACAGTGTTACAGATTGTTCCAGGCTCAGGCGCTTGCACCCAGCGTCGGTACCGTCTCGGTAAAACGCCTGGTTTCGTAAGCATCTACAAGCCCGTGTACAGCCGCTTGCTCCATATCCCGGATGGAGGGCGTTCCGTTTTGAGCATCGGCTTTGCACAGCACCATGCCGGCCTCTACTGAAATGTACCCGGCTGTTGTTTTCAGGGCTTTGTGGTTAATGCCATCAAATACCCGGCGAAACGCCGTGGTAGTGCAGTGGTCACTATTCGGGAAGTACGCAATGATGGCGAACTGGTTGTCGCCCACACGGCAAAGCACGTCGATGGGGCGAATCAGGGTGCTGAGCCTGCGCGCAATACCAACCGCCAGCTCAGACATTACCGTGGGCGGGTGCTTGCGCTTCAAATCCTGCCAGTTGCGAATGCCGCACAGCACATAGGCCGATGCACCGCCCCGGGATTCTGCGTGCCGAAGCATTTTGGTGAGCCGGTCGCGGCCGTACCGGTTGTTGCACAGCCCGGTTTCCAGATCAATGATATTGCTGGATTCGAGTTCGCGGTTGTTCTCGATGAGCAAGGCATTGGCGCGCAGCAGCGTGTTCTGGCGATCTGCCATGCGGTCTGCAGCAAAAATCCTGGGAATCAGCTGCTTGGTCATGTCGGATTTGTAAATGAAGTCGTCTACGCCCCGGTCGAACGCTAATGCCAAGGCTTCTACGCTTTCCCGGGCTGTCAGGAGGAATACGTAGGTGTAGTGGTTCGTTTGTTCATCCAGTTGGCGTACCTTGTCAGTGAGTTGCAACCCGTCCATTTCAGGCATCAACCAATCTGCAATTAGCACACTTACCGCACGCTGTTCCATCAGCTTAAGGGCCGCAGGGGCATTGTTGGCGATGCGTACGTCGCGATACCCGGCATTTCGCAGAGTTCGGCCAACCACCATACTGCTGAATTTAGCGTCGTCTACTACGAGGATAGGGAGATCCAGATTCGGCATTGTTACCTACTTTTACCAGTCCATTGTCAGATGCGGGGATTTCCGGAGCTTGGTATGCTTGGCCCCTTAAATTCAAGCAACGAGTATACTCGCTACAGCTCCTGGAGAATAACGATCATGCCCTCTTTTGACATTGTTTCAGAAATTGATATGCACGAAGTGACCAATGCGGTGGACAAAGCCAAGAAAGATCTGGGTAATCGCTGGGATTTTAAAAATGTCGATGCGGATATCGAAATGGATGATAAGGGTGTAACGGTCAGCGCGGAGCAGGAATTTCAGCTTGAGCAGTTGATCGACATTCTGCGCATGGCGTTTGCGAGCCGGGATATTGATGGTCGTGCACTTTCAGAGAGTGGCGAAAGCAAGTCCGGAAAGCTGATAAAGCAGCACTTTGTCCTTAAGCAGGGCCTTGAAACCGATATGGCAAAAAAAATCGTGAAGCTGATCAAAGAGGCCAAGTTGAAAGTGCAATCCAGCATTCAGGGTGACAAGGTGCGCGTAACCGGCAAAAAGCGGGACGATCTGCAAACTGCGATTGCCTTGCTGCGTGAGACCGAGCTAGACGTACCCCTGCAGTTCAATAATTTCCGCGACTGATTCGGAGGCTCCACCATTTCAACCGGCACCCGTCTGGATTTAATCCGGGACACGCTTCACACCTACACGCGCTGGCAGGTGATTGCTCTGCTGTTTCTCGGCTTTTCTGCCGGGTTGCCGTTTTTGCTGGTGTTCTCCACGTTGAACGCTCGGCTTGCGGATGTGGGCGTGGAAACCGCCACCATCGGTTTTTTCAGCTGGCTGGGGATTACCTATTCCATCAAGGTGTTTTGGGCGCCAGTTGTGGATCGGCTGAAACTGCCGGTGCTGGACAGGCTTTTGGGCAAACGCCGCAGCTGGATTTTGTTCGCGCAGGTGGGTATCGCCACCGGGTTGTATCTCATGGCCCATGTGGATGCCATTGCGGTTCCGGAAACCATGGCATTGTGCGGCTTGTTGGTGGCGTTTTCCTCTGCTACTCAGGACGTGGCCATTGATGCTTATCGCATTGAGATCGCTGAAGAGCGGCTGCAGGCGGCACTGGCAGCTACCTATATTTTTGGGTATCGGCTGGCGCTCCTGGTTGCAGGCGCGGGCGCTTTGTATCTTGCCGAGTTCTGGTCCTGGCAGGTGTCCTATGAGGTTATGGCGGCACTGGTGGGCGTGGGCGTATTAACCGTGCTGGTGGTGCGAGAGCCTGCGGTGAACCATTTTTCGGCTGCTCAGGATATTGCACAGAAAATCGAGCAGGAAGCTGCGAAACGCACCCACCTGGGGCCTCGGGTAGCCCGATTTGCAGGTTGGTTTTACGCTGCAGTTGCGGGGCCGTTCCTGGATTTCTTTCGCCGTTATAAAGAGCTATCCATCGCGATTCTGTTGATGGTGGCGGTGTACCGTATTTCCGACATTGCCATGGGGGTAATGGCCAATCCCTTCTATCTGAATTTTATGGGTTTCAGCAAAACCCAGGTGGCAGACGTTACCAAGATTTTCGGGTTTTTCATGACCATTGCCGGCTCCCTCGCAGGTGGTGTTCTGGTTGTACGATACGGCACCCGAAAGATTCTGCTGGCGGGGGCCATCCTGACGGCCAGTACGAATCTTTTGTTCGTGTTTTTGGCGCAGTATCCGCCCAACCTGGCCACTCTGGCGGTAGTCGTGAGCGCCGATAATCTCAGCGGTGGTATTGCCAATGTGGCGCTGATTGCCTGGCTGTCCAGCATGACCAGTGCGTCTTTTACTGCTACTCAATATGCGTTGTTCAGTTCCTTGATGACGCTGCCGGGTAAGTTCCTGGGCGGTTTCTCGGGGATGGTTGTGGCAGGCTATGGTTATGCGGAGTTCTTCCTCGTGGCCGGTTTGATGGGGATCCCCGCCATTCTTCTGGCTATGTTCCTGATTCGGCAGGGTGAGAGGCTGGATGCGCTGGCGCCCGATCACTCGGGAGGCGGTGAGCCGAATACCCCTCAATCAACGGGTATATAGGCGCTATGGAGCATCTAGAGGAGCCAAACAAAGATCAAAAAATCTGGCAGGTGGTTATGGCAATCCCGGCTGGGAAGGTTGCAAGCTATGGACAAGTAGCTCAAATGGCCGGTCTTGGCCGCCAAGCCCGTTATATTGGCCGCGCTCTTGGCAAACTACCCGAGGGCCATGCCGTGCCTTGGTACCGTGTTATCCGAAGCAATGGGCAGATTGCTTTTCCCGAAGGCTCAGAGATATACCGGGAGCAGGTTAGCCGGCTGGAAGCCGAAGGCGTGGAAGTGGTCAACAGCCGGGTGGCTATGCGCCGGTTTCGGTGGCAATAAGGGTTTGCGCCCGATCTCACACCAAAACCGGTTTTGACTAATATACTCTAAAGCCTCAGAGCACCATCCACTTCAATCATCCGACCAGACAAATAGTCGTTTTCAAAGATAAACGCTGCTGTTGAAGCAATCTCTTCAGGCGTGCCCATGCGCTTCAATGGAATACCTGCGGTCATCTTCTCCAGTGCTTCCGGCTTCATGGAGGCGGTCATTTCAGTTTCGATGAAGCCCGGTGCAATACCCATGCAGCGGATGCCGTGGCGGGCGAGTTCTTTTGCCCATACTGGCACCAGAGCAGACACGCCGGCTTTGGCTGCAGAGTAGTTGCTTTGCCCCATGTTGCCGGCGCGGGAAATGGAGGCGATGTTGATGATGGCGCCTTTGCTGCCAGTCTGGATCATCTGGGTGGCGGCTTCACGGCCACACAGGAAAACGCCGGTGAGGTTAACATCGATAACCGACTGCCACTGAGACAGCTCCATGCGCTTGGTGATCTCGCCATCTTTGGTTTTCAACAGCAGACCATCTCGCAATATGCCGGCGTTGTTAACCAGGCCGTTAAGCTGGCCGAAGTCTTTTGCAATGGCTGCAAAGGTTGCTTCTACTTCGTCTTCTTTTGCCACATTGCACAGGTAAATTTTTGCTTCAGAGCCCGCTGCTTTGCAGGCTGCTGCAGCTTCCTCCAGCCTGTCCTGGGCAAGGTCAATCAGCGCCAGTTTGGCGCCTTTGGCCGCCAGGTATTCTGCCATGGCGCGGCCGAGGCCCTGGCCGCCGCCGGTAATTGCAATCACGGAATCTTGAAGTTTCATGTTTTGCCCTTAAATAGAAATCAGATGTAATCGAAAGGGCTGCGAGTATACCAGACCTTGGAATGCCCAAACCCGAAACACGAGAGCCTGATGTCCATATTCTTGTTTGTTTTTATTGTTATGCCGATTGCCGAAATGGCGGTTCTGATTCAGGTCGGCAGCGTCATTGGTGTGTTCAATACCATCGGTTTCGTGTTGCTGACGGCGGTGGCGGGGGCTTGGCTGCTTCGCCAACAAGGGCTGGCAACTCTGTTGAAAGCCAACCAGCGCCTGAGCAGCGGTGAGCTCCCGGCCAAGGAGGTGGCTGAGGGGTTAATTCTTGCAGTTGGCGGCGTGCTTTTGCTTACCCCGGGCTTTATTACTGATGCCGTCGGGTTTTTGTGCCTTTTGCCATTCAGCAGGCACTGGCTGGCGGCTCAGGCACTGAAGCGTATGGTTGCGACCAACACAAGCGGTGGGTTTTATTTTCGAGCGGGTGGCGGGCAAAGCCCCTTTGGAGATTCCGGTAACCCCTTCGGGCAACAGCGCCCGTTCGACCGCGACGGCAGCGGCGACATTATCGAAGGGGAATACCGTGATGAAACTGAAACCAACCATGATCGCCTCGATAAAAAGTGAAAAATTTATCAGGGCAGGTGTTGAAAACCCCTGTACCAGCCCCACATAGGAATCACAAGTTCGCCGCAGGCTGATACTTGCTGGAAAACAGCAGGTTAGAAGCCGGGCAATTTTGTCGGATTGCACCTGTAGTCCGGCCATTAACAGTAAATGTCATTGCCACATTAATCTGACTAATTGGAGAAAACCGAGCAATGAAGATTCGTCCGTTACACGATCGTGTCGTTGTACGCCGTAAGGAAGAAGAAGAGAAAACTGCAGGCGGCATCGTGCTGCCGGGTAATGCCAAAGAGAAGCCGTCCCAGGGTGAAGTCATTGCCGTGGGTAATGGTCGCATTCTGGAAAATGGCGAGACTCGTGCGCTGGCAGTCAAAGCGGGTGATACCGTGGTTTTTGGCCAATACGCCGGCAACACTGTAAAAATCGACGGTGAAGAGCTGCTCATCATGAGCGAAAGCGATATTTACGGCGTGCTTGAGTGATCGCTGAAGCAATTCGCACGAACAGTCATTAACTCGATTGATTCAACGAATTCGATTTAACGAACAGGAATAGAACACATGTCAGCAAAAGAAGTTAAATTCGGTGATAACGCCCGTAAGCGCATGGTTGCAGGCGTCAACGTTCTTGCAGACGCAGTTCGCGTAACTCTGGGCCCTAAGGGCCGTAACGTGGTTCTGGAGAAGTCTTTCGGCGCTCCGATAATCACTAAAGACGGTGTGTCGGTTGCCAAAGAAATCGAACTGAAAGACAAGTTCGAGAACATGGGCGCCCAAATGGTGAAGGAAGTTGCTTCCCAGGCGAATGAAACGGCGGGTGACGGTACCACTACCGCAACCGTTCTGGCGCAGGCCATCGTAAATGAAGGCGTTAAGTCCGTTACCGCCGGCATGAACCCAATGGATCTGAAGCGCGGCATCGACAAGGCCACTACGGAAGCCGTTAAAGCTATCCGTGAAATGGCCCGTCCTTGCGACGATACCCGTAGCATTGCGCAGGTAGGCACCATTTCTGCCAACGGCGACGAGACTATCGGCAAGCTGATTGCTGATGCTATGGAGAAAGTTGGTAAAGAAGGCGTTATTACGGTTGAAGAAGGCCGTGGCCTGGATGATGAACTGGACGTAGTAGAAGGCATGCAGTTCGATCGTGGCTTCCTGTCTCCGTACTTCATCAACAACCAGGACAACATGTCGGTTGAACTTGACGACCCGTACATGCTGTTGGTCGACAAGAAAATCTCCAACATCCGCGAGTTGCTGCCGGTGCTGGAAGCTGTTGCCAAAGCAGGCAAGCCGCTGATGATCATTGCTGAAGACATCGAAGGCGAAGCGCTGGCTACTCTGGTTGTGAACAACATGCGTGGCATCGTGAAAGTCGCTGCTGTTAAAGCGCCTGGTTTTGGTGATCGCCGCAAGGAAATGCTGCAGGACATCGCCATTCTGACCGGCGGTACTGTGATTTCCGAAGAAGTTGGCCTGAGCCTGGAGAACACCACTCTAGATGATCTCGGCACAGCCAAGCGTGTAAACCTGACCAAAGAAAACACCACCATCATTGACGGTGCTGGTGCACAGGCTGATATCGAAGCCCGTGTTGAGCAGGTGCGTAAGCAGATTGAAGACAGCTCCTCAGATTACGACAAAGAAAAGCTTCAGGAGCGTGTGGCCAAGCTGGCTGGCGGTGTTGCCGTTATCAAGGTAGGCGCTGGTTCTGAAGTAGAAATGAAAGAGAAGAAGGCACGCGTTGAAGACGCGCTGCACTCTACTCGCGCTGCCGTTGAAGAAGGCATTGTGCCTGGTGGTGGTGTAACCCTGATCCGCGCTATTGCTGCGCTGGACAAGGTAGATGCCATCAACGAAGAGCAGAAAGCCGGTGTTAACATCCTGCGTCGTGCGATGGAAGCGCCTCTGCGCCAGATCGTATCCAACGCAGGGGGCGAGCCTTCTGTAGTGGTTGCCAAGGTTCGCGAAGGCGAAGGCTCCTTTGGTTACAACGCTGCTATCGAAGAGTACGGCGATATGCTGGAAATGGGTATTCTGGACCCAGCCAAGGTAACCCGTTCTGCGCTGCAGGCTGCTGCGTCTATCGCATCTTTGATCATCACCACTGAGGCGATGGTTGCAGACGAGCCAGCAGAAGAAGGCGCTGGCGGCGGAATGCCAGATATGGGCGGAATGGGTGGAATGGGAGGCATGGGTGGCATGATGTGATGCCGTTCATAGCTTGCTGATTCCGACTGCGTCGCAAAAATAGCGACGTGGCCTGATCTGCACTCAAAAACCCCGCGTCGGTTCACACTGATGCGGGGTTTTTGTTTTTTTGTCATGAACTTGACCTGAGCGTTTGCTAGACTCGGCAACCGGTCAACTGTCTGTGTGCTACCGAATGAGCGACGCTGAATCCAAACCTTTTCTTCGCCCCGGCAAACTGTTTTTGCTTGTGTTGCTGGGGCTGTTTGTTTACTTGGGCGCCCTTATTGTTTTCGTTCCGGCCGGCTGGGTCTGGCATAAAGCCTCTCCCTATGTTTCTTTGCCACCTCAGGTACAGGTGCAGCAGATAGCGGGCCGTGTTTGGGATGGTACCGCCAGCGTGGTGGTTGCCGGTTTCCCGTTGCGTGTTGAGTGGCAGCTGGGTTGGCCATCTATTACCCAGTTGGAACAGCCGGTACGGATTTCTGTGGCTTCGCTGCAATCCGAGGTTTCGGGCGATATAGCTATAGGGTGGCCAGAAAATGCCCGGCTGAATGCCCATGGCACCATTGCTGTCGCTGAGTTTGAAGAATTGATTCGGCGCAGCGGTGGCGCAATGATTGAGGGCGATGTGAGCATTGATCGCCTGGTTCTGGAGTGGGCGGATGGCCGCGTTATTCGTGCGGATGGTCTCGGAAGATGGGCTGGCGGTAGCGTAAGCTGGCCTATGGGCGAGCAAACCGGGCAAGCTAAGTTCCCGCCTATGCAGGCCACCATGGATACCACCAGCGGTGGCGTGGCCTTGGTAGTTGCCGAGCAGGCAGGCAGTGGCCCAGCGGCGGATGCCAGTATTCTCTGGAACGGGATGATGGAGTTACGGGTATATAAACGCATGATAGATCTTGCGGGCCAACCCTGGCCGGATTCAGCCAGCCCCGATGATATTGTGTTTCGTGTAAGGCAACCGCTGTTACCGGGGGCACGTTGATGGTGGCAATGCCGGCTCCTGATACCCAACACCGGATTGCCAAAACGGTGGCCAACCTGTTGCTGGTATGGCTGGTTGTGTATTTGAGTGTTGCGATTGCAAACGCCACATGGCTATTTGCCTGGCAGGATCAACCGATTGTGGTTGCGCCTGCAGGTGGCCCATCTGCGGTCCAGGCTTTTGGGCGGTCTGGTAGCTACCCACTGGCCAGTTATGAGTTTTTTGGCCGAGCGGAAGCGCCTGGGGAGGTAGCAGAAGCGGCTAAGCGTGCGGCTCCGGAAACCGGTTTGCGGCTAAGGCTTGAAGGTGTTCTTGTAGGACAGCGCCCGGAAGACTCGGGTGCTATAGTGGCCGGGAGTAATGGTGAAACCGCGTGGTATCGTGTTGGTGATATGCTGCCAGGCAATGCCGAATTGGCTGAGGTGGAAGCGGGCCGAATCCTGATTCGCCGTGGTGGGCGCTATGAGTCTCTGACATTTGAGGAAGACAATGCTTCCACAATGGTTGCAGAGGTGGCACAGGTACCTGCAGAATCATCACCGGAAGCATTCCTTGAGAATGCAAGGCAGCAGCTCGATAGCGCAGGCGCGGCGGCATTGACCCCATACGGGCTTGCGCCAGTGGATGAGTCCGGCGGCTCGGGCTACGTGTATGATGGCTCCAATGCCATGCTGAACGCAGTGAATCTCAAAGCGGGTGATGTGATTACCGCCATCAACGGGCAGCGCCTGGGTGATGTGCAGCAAGATCGATCGCTGCTCGAAAGCTGGCGCGGCCAAGCCAGCCTGGATATAGAAATCGAACGTGACGGGTCTATTCTCAACATCAGTTATGCCATACCTGAGCAGTGGCGCTGACCGGGTTTATCGATACAGGACGAGATCGCCAGATGTATAACTACAAGACCAATTTTTTGCGGGCTGTGGCTCTGCTTATTTTACTGCCCCTGATGTCGGCGGCGTACGGCCAGGATGAAACATGGCGGTTGAACCTTAAAGACGCAGATATACGCGCTTTTGTTACTCAGGTGGCCGATATAACCGGCTATAGTTTTGTGGTGGATCCTCGGGTCAAGGGCAAGGTGACGGTTCTCTCCAGCGCCCCCATGAACAAGGATCAGATCTACGATTTGTTCCTTGCCGTGCTTAACGTGCACGGATTTACGGCCATTCCCGGTGAGGAAGTCATCAAGGTTGTACAGCAGGTGGATGCCAAACAGTCTGCTGAGGTTCTCGGCCGTTTCTCAAATATTCCATCAGAACAGCTTATAACCCGTGTTATCCAGATTGATAATGCCAGCGCACTGGAGCTAGTGCCTATTCTCCGGCCGCTGGTGGCAAAGTATGGTCATCTGGCCGGTGTCGCGGCAGCCAATGCTCTGATTATCAGTGACCACGCGTCCAACATTCAGCGCATGGAGCAGATTGTTCGGGAACTGGACAGCCCCTCCAAGTACGAGGTGGAGGTGATCAAGCTCAAGGAAGCCTGGGTTGGGGATATGGTGACTCTGTTGCAGGAGTTGGCCCCAGACGAGTTGGGCCGGGCCGGTAATGACAGCGCCGCAAGAAAATACAGTGTTACCGCTGATGAGCGCAGTAACCGATTGATCCTCAGAGGCGATGAATCGTTCCGTAGCAAAATGCGTGGGTTGATCACGCAGCTGGATCAGCCCTCTGCCAGTGGCGGAGCAACCAAGGTTATTCGCCTTAAGCACGCAGACGCGAAAAACCTCACGGAATTGCTTAAAGGTGTGATGGGCGAACTCACGAAAGAGGGCTCAGGAGGCGCGTCTGGCGGTGGTGCCAGCAGCAAGCCGACAGGCAATTTTGCAGTGTTTGCAGATGAGGGGCTAAACGCACTGGTGGTCCGAGGCGAGCCTTCATTGATGCAAGAGGCTGAAGAGATTGTCGCCGCACTGGATGTGCGCCGTGCTCAGGTGATGATTGAAGCTGCCATTGTCGAGATCAGCGATGAACTGGGTCAGGATCTTGGCGTTCAGTTAGCCGTGGGCGACGAGTCGGGTTCTTCTTCGCCAGTTATGGGATCAAACTTTGGAAACGTTGGTCGCAGTTTGGGCGAAGTGCTGAGTGCAATACTGACAGGCTCGGCGCTTACACCGGCCACGGGTGGCGGCACGATCGGGGCAGGCCAGAGAAACAAGGACGGGGTAAGTTGGGGCATCTTGTTACAAGCGCTTTCTACGTCTGCAGCCGCGAACCTGCTTTCCACGCCCAGTATTATCACACTGGATAACCAGGAATCGGAAATTATTGTGGGGCAAAACGTTCCTTTCCGTACCGGCCAGTCTACGGTAACGGGGGATGGTACCACCAACCCGTTTACGACCATCGAGCGTAGGGATATTGGCTTGACCCTCAAGGTAACACCCACCATCAGTGCAGATGGCCTTGTCAGGCTGGTGGTTGAGCAGACGACTGAAAGTGTTGCCGACAGCATTGAAGACGCGTCAGACATTGTCACCAACAAGCGTGAAATAAAGACAACCGTGCTGGCGGATGATGGCGAAACCATCGTGCTGGGCGGTCTTACCCGCGATGACTATCAGGTTAACCGGAGCAAAGTGCCTTTCCTTGGGGATATTCCTTACCTTGGCAGGCTGTTTTCATCCGAGTCTGAGCGCCGGGTAAAGCGCAATTTGCTGGTGTTCTTGCGGCCTAAAATTATGCTTGGCAAGACTGAGGCTGTTGAGGCGACATCGGAGAAGTTCAACAAACTCTGGAAGGTAAACCTGGATATCCGTGACAAGCTTGGCCTGCCAGAAATGGACGCTAACCCGCGCGTGGACATTCTGTTCAATCTGGATGAGCCGGTTCGATAAACCGGCTTCTCTTCACACCACCATTGGCGGCATCGGGCAATCCATCTGATCCGCCACGAGCCTCATCAGTTCGTACTCTCTCGGGTCAATCACCCCGTCATGGGTGATGCAGTGGCCACAGGCATCGATTACCGCAGGCTTTAGGAGCGCTGAAAGGCCGTTGAGCTCTTTCAGTGCTTCTTGCAGTTCGCGCATGCTTACCTTCGGTAGTATCGGGTGGTCAGAGTTGCCACTGCTGGCAAAACCGGCCATTGCCTCACGGTACAAGGTATTAACTTCTTCCTGTGTGCTGTCTGATCCTGCGCGAGCCATGAGGCTCAGAAGCCTTTGCAATGCGGGCATAACCGCTTTGTAGCTGCGGTAGCGCACTGGAATCACTCGTGCGGAATCCGCCCCGAGATGACGGGAAAGGAAGCTGGTGAGAGTCAGTTCGAACAGGGTCACCCGATTGTCCGCATTCACCAGAGCTCTCACACACCGAATTAATTCAGCGCGTTCCTCCGGGTCCAGTTTTCTGAGCGCAGGCATGGCAAGTTCCAGGGCAGGAAAGCGCACGGCTTCACCGATTTTCTGGAGCGTTGGAATCAGTTTTTCCAGCAACTCGGGTTGCGGTCCGAATAACGAGTGCTCCGGCAGTAATGCGAGCTGCTCTGCCTGTTCTTTCTGGCTGAGGTCGCTGAGAAGCAGCGCATAACAGAGTTGGATGGCGCCCGCTCGGGTATAAAGTAAACCGCGAAAGGTTGATGGCAAGCGCTGTAGCAGTTTGACCGCAAAATCTTCGCCTTCCTGGCTGATGGTGCCAACTCGCTCAGACATTTTTTGCATGCTGGCGGGGGGAGTGGGCGCGTGTGTGGCAATAGCGGAGCCTGACAGTGATGTACGCCTGCCGGAGACGGTGCCGTAGATGTCGGTAGCCGCACTCGCAAAACCGGAGACTCCGGATGGCTGGGCTCCGGTGGTTGCGGAACGCAAATCATCGCCTGTTTCTGTATCGCGGAGGCGGCTCTTGAGCCGGGCCATCAGCCCTGGCTGGATCGCGTTTATGCGTTGCTCGATAGGCGGGTGGGATGCAAGAAGAGACGCGAGCTTCATATGTGTGGCTTCACCAAAACACATGTGATTCATGTTGCTGGCATGGCCGGTGGTGTCCAGGTAACTGCCTTTGAGTCCAATCTTGAAAAGGGCACCGCCAATCCCGTCCGGGTTGCGTGTGAACTGCACAGACGATGCATCTGCAAGAGTTTCCCGCTGGCGGGATACAGCGGCCTGAATGAGGCGCCCAAAGAATACGCCCACATAACCGATGATAAAAAGTGCGAAGCCAACAATGCCAAAGGCAGCTTGAGCCCGTCCATCCTTATTGCGGCCAGAGGTACGCCCGCCGCTGTAAAACGCTGTGCGAAGAAGGAAGCTGCCAATCTGCCCGATCATCAAGATACCGGCAAGCAAAGCGATGAGGCGCACGTTCAGGCGCATGTCGCCATTGAAGATGTGGCTGAATTCGTGCCCCACGACGCCCTGAAGCTCATCCCTGGTGAGTTGGGTGATTGCACCATGGGTAACGACCATAACGGCAGAACCGGGAGTGTAGCCGGCCACAAAGGCGTTGATGCCTGTTTCGTTGTCCATGATGTAGAGTTCCGGCACAGGCACACCGCTCGCTATAGCCATTTCCTCCACAATGTTGCGCAGAACCCGTTCGTCGCTGTCGCGGGTATCAGGGTCAATGGGGCGTGCGCCCACCATTTTTGCAACACGGCTACCGCCGCCGGCAAGATCCGCCCAGCGAATCATGGAGCCTATGAAAATGAGAAGGATAACGGCAGAGGCCGTGGTCAACCCGTGGCTGGAGGCTAGCCAGTGGTGGAAAGGTTGGCCTGTGGTTTCACTGCGAGTTACAAAATAACCAACCAGGCATACAGCGAGTGTAATCAGCACCACCGCTGTGAGAAACAGGAATACCAGCAGGCTGGTATTGCGCCGGGCACTGGCCTGGCGCTGGAAAAAACCGGGATGAGCCATGGTTCAGAGCCTCAGAAGGCTACTTTCGGAACCTGGCGGGCCTCTGGAGACTCAAGCTCCAGCTGGGAGGTTTCCTTGAAGGCAAACATGCCGGCAATCACATTGTTGGGGAATTGCTCGCGGAAGATGTTGTAGTTCATTACGCCATCGTTGTATGCCTGCCGGGCAAAGGACACCCGGTTTTCTGTGCTGGAAAGCTCTTCCATCAATTGCTGTATGGTTTCGTTGGCTTTCAGGTCCGGATAGTTTTCGGCTACGGCGTAAAAGTTTGCCAGGGCTTTGGTGAGTAGATTCTCGGCGCCGCCAAGACGCTGAATTTTAGTGCCATCTCCCGGATCTTTGGCCGCATCTTTCTGGGCGCTGACAGCATTGTTTCTTGCCTCCATCACCTGGGTAAGCGTTGATTTCTCATGCACCAGGTAGGCCTTTGCAGCTTCAACCAGATTGGGAATCAAATCGTGTCTGCGCTGGAGTTGCACGTCAATCTGGGCGAACGCATTTTTGAATTGGTTGCGCAATGAAACCAGGCGGTTGTAGATAAAAACCAGATAGATTGCAGCAACGGCAATAACAATCAGGCCAATAATGGTAGTTCCCATGGCAACTCCTCATAAGTAAAAAAATCAGGCGTTATTTTCTACGGCTTTCTGATGAAATTCCTGAACAAACGCCTCAAAATCCGCAGGGCGCAATGGCCTGCTGAAGAAGTACCCCTGTGCCAGCTTGCATCCGCGCTGGGTGAGGTAGTATTCCTGTTCTGCTGTTTCAACACCCTCTGCAACGACCGTCAGGTTGAGGCTTCTTCCCAGGTCAATGATGGTGTTGGTTATGCGGGTATCTTCCTCGTTAACCAGCAGGTCACGAATGAACTGCTTATCAATCTTCAGGTGCTGTACCGGCATCTTCTTGAGGTAGGTAAGGGAAGAATAACCGGTTCCGAAGTCGTCTACGGCAATGCTGATGCCAGCGCGGTTAAGCGTATGCAGTTTGGCTACCGCATCTGCAAGGTTGGTCATAAAGCTGGTTTCTGTGACTTCCAGCTCGAGGCGGCCGGCGGGAATATCATGGCGCTTCAGTGTATCCAGAATGTCTTCGACAATACGATCCTGCCGCAGTTGCACCGCAGACAGATTCACAGCGATGCGTAGAGGAAGTTCTTTGTCAGCCCACTGCTTTGCTTGCAGGCAGGCCTGCTCCAGAACCCATTGGCCAATCTCTACAATAGAGCCGTTGTTCTCTGCCACCGGTATGAAGTAATCCGGAGGCACTAGCCCACGTATCGGGTGATCCCAGCGGATGAGGGCTTCAGCGCCAATAATCCGTTTGGTTTCAAGATTCACCTGGGGTTGATACACAAGGTGAAGCTGGTTGAGTGATAAGGCTTCGGATAGATCTTTCTCCAGTTGTTTGCGATCGCGAATTTCCTGGTCGATGCTTGCCACATAGAACTGGAAGTGATCCCGACCCTTCTGTTTGGCCAGCATCATGGTTTGCTCTGCGCTCTGCAACAGCCGGTCTGGCTGGATGGCATCGGAGGGGTAAAGTGCAATGCCAAGGGTGGCTGTCATGGAAACACTTTGGCCGTCCAGACCAATGGTTTCGTTGACCCCGGCGAGAATAGCTTCTGCTGTATCTGCTGCCTGAAAGCCGTCCTTTAACCCCTTCTCGACAATGACGAACTGATCGCCACCGAGGCGCGCTATTGTGAACCGTGATCCGCCGAGAATGCTTATTAATCTGTCTGCGACGGTTTGCAGGGTAACATCCCCTGTGCGAAAGCCACATTGATCGTTGATGGATTTGAAGTCGTCGATACCGCAGACAATGACGGACAGCAGTGTGTTATTGCGTTTCGATTCTTCGAGGTCGGCCTTCAGCAGCTCCATAAAGCTGTCCCGGCTCAGGAGCCCGGTGAGCTGGTCGTATCGAGCGAGTCGGTTTACCTTGTCTTCGGCTTCCCGATGCCGCTTCTGGCTGTCACCAATGGCAATAAGCAAGGTGTTGGTGGCGCTGACCCAAAGCCCGAGTTCGTCTTTCTCATGGCCGGTTGGTGTCGTAACCAGGCGGTCGTCGGGATGTTCCGGGTTTACCTGCATGACTGAATGCACGATGCGCAGCAATGGGCGAGTCAAAAGCACATAAAAAACGAAGTACAACACCATGCCAAGAATGACGGCGGTAGCGACTACGGACGTGAAGGTTATGCTGGCCCGGCTCAGCCACATGTGGGCAGCGGGAACCGTATCGTAGTGAACAACAAAGTGGCCGTACACCGTGCCTGAGTTGTCGTTGCGAGTCAGCTCTGTGTTGAATTGGCGTCTGGCATCAAAGATGGTGTTAATTAATGAGTTGAAGGCACTCTCGGCCTTTGGTCGTTCGCGGCTGCTTAGAGGGTCGCCATTGGTGTGAAGAATCTGGGCTAGAAGTATTTCTTCTCTGGCAAATAGGCCATCGACGACCTGGTTTGCCAAGTCTTCGTCAATACTGAACACCGCTTGAGTTGCCGAATCTTTTACCATGGCGATGGTTTGCCGGGCCTGGTTGTTCAGGTTAGCAGACACGTGTTGTGCGTCCAGCACCACCTGTATGGCACTGACGATGACACCGCTGATCAGCGCGACGGCAAGTATCCATCTAAGGATGCGATAGCCAAGGCGGTTTTCAACCTCAAAGGATTTCTGCATTAAGACCCGTCTTTAGCCTGTGCGTCAGGCGCCCGTAAACTAAAAGCCCATAAATGTCGGTGGTTTGGGATATACCTCTGCCGGCAATACGGATTGTGGCTCAGGTTAAACCATACAACACAGAGTATGGGCGATTATTTCAAATACTTCAGAATCCTGACGTTTTAATTTGTAAGTGTGGTTGATTCTCCCACAAAAAACGCCCGCTGCAAGCGGGCGTTTTTGGATCAGCCGTGGCTGACGGTAATCGGAAAACCAGCCAGATGAATCAAGCCAGATTTTCGTTCACGAAATCCCAGTTAACCAGGTTCCAGAATGCGGCCAGGTAGTTTGGGCGGGAGTTGCGGTAATCGATGTAGTACGCGTGCTCCCAAACATCCACGGTTAGCACTGGCTTGTCTGCGCCAGTCAGTGGTGTTTCTGCATTGCTGGTGTTGGCAATGGCAACGCTGCCGTCAGCTTTCTTGACCAGCCACGTCCAGCCAGAACCGAAGTTTTTGGCTGCGTTTTCGTTAAATTCTTTCTTGAAGTTATCGAAAGAACCAAACGCTTTTTCGATAGCGTCTTTTGCTGCACCTGTGGGCTCGCCGCCGCCGTTCGGGCTCAGGCAGTTCCAGTAGAAGGTGTGGTTCCATACCTGGGCTGCGTTGTTGAACAGGCCGCCACTGGCAGTTTTGATAATGTCTTCGAGTGACTTGTTGGCGTTGTCAGTACCTTCAACCAGACCGTTCAGGTTGGTTACGTAGGTATTGTGGTGCTTGCCGTAATGGTATTCGAGGGTTTCAGCAGAGATGTGTGGTTCAAGTGCGTTCTTTTCGTAAGGTAGTGCGGGAAGTTCAAAAGCCATGAGGTCGTTCTCCCTAGTCTCTCTGTTATGGTGAATGTCACTGACCTAATATAGGGTCGATTTGAGCGATATCAACCCCCAAGGCGAATCATCCTTTACGGTTGCTGCTAAGCGAGCTACTGAATTCGGGGCTGCCTGGAAGAAACTGTACGCAGTTTCTAACCCGCCAAACCAGTTCTGCGTAACTGTCTGCAAGAACATTGATGTGGCCTAGTTTGCGCCCGGGCCGCTCGCCTTTGTTGTAAAGGTGTACATGAGCGTAAGGCAGTTCCAGCAGGCGTTCAACATCCCCGTGCTCTCCGATGATGTTAATCATGCAGCTCAAACCGCGGGGCTCCACGCTGCCTAAAGGGTGCCCGCTGACGGCCCGAATGTGGTTCTCGAACTGGCTGGTCATCGCGCCTTCAATGGTCCAGTGCCCGGAGTTATGAACTCGTGGGGCCATCTCATTGGCCACCAGCCCGTTGGCCGTTTCAAACAGTTCTAGCGTAAGTACACCTACGTATCCCAGCTCGTTCAGCAGCGCCTTTATATACCGCTCGGCATCTTCCTGAACGTGTTTTTCCAGTTTTGGTGCGGGGGCGATGGCGTAGCGTAAAATCCCTTCGTGGTGTACGTTTTCTGAGATCGGATAAAAGGCCAGTTGGCCATCCTCACCACGTACAGCGATGATAGATACTTCGCGGCTGAACTCGACAAATTTCTCGACCATCAGCCGCGGATGCCCAATGCTTTCCCAGGCGGCTTCTGCGTCTTCAGGCGTTTTCAGTACCGCCTGGCCTTTGCCGTCGTAGCCTTCTGTATTGGATTTTGCGACCACCGGGCAGCCCAGGCTTTCCGCAGCGGCCTTCAACGATTCGGCGCTGTCGGCAATTTTCCACTGGGGTGTCGGGATGCCAAGTTCGCCGAACAGTGTCTTTTCGGCCTCGCGGTTCTGGCACACCTGCAGGGCGCGGGGGCAGGGGTGGACTGGCTTTTCTTTTGCCAGTTTTTCTGCAACCTCTACCGGGAGATGTTCAAATTCGTAGGTGACGCGGTCAACCCGGGAGAGGAAGTCATCCAGGTATTTACCTTCGCGATCAATGATGACCTCACCCAAGCCAGCGCTGGGGCTGCCGGACATGTCATAGAAAACAAAGGTTTTGGCCAGCGGGTATCCGGCGAGGGCGAGCATTCTTCCCAGTTGACCGGCGCCTAGTACACCAATTCTCATTTGTATTCTCCTGCCGCTGTTGGGGCACTGTACTCTGGGTGGTTAGCACGGGTGGGGCGAGGCTTCCCAAAACACGCTGTGAATACGTCCGTGTACGCTTGGCTCCGCCATCCATGGC